>JAQGJK010000017.1 GCA_028290665.1 Devosia sp.
AGATGTCACGCTCGTGCCAGAGCGCGACGTTCTCCAGCGCCGGCGTGACATAGGCGCGGACCATGCGCGCGAGGCCGGTGACGTTCTCGGTGAGCACCGGGTTGCGCTTGTGCGGCATCGCCGACGAGCCCTTCTGGCCTTCAGAGAAGAACTCCTCGGCTTCCAGCACTTCCGTGCGCTGCAGGTGGCGGATTTCGACCGCGAGCCGCTCCATCGAGGAGGCGACGACGCCCAGCGTGGCGAAGAACATCGCGTGGCGGTCGCGGGGAATCACCTGGGTCGAAATCGGCTCGACGCGCAGGCCCATCGCCTCGGCGACATGCGCCTCCACGCGCGGATCGATCTGCGCGAAGGTGCCGACGGCGCCCGAGATGGCGCAGGTGGCGACCTCCTCACGCGCCGCCACAAGGCGGGCGCGGTTCCGGGCGAATTCGGCGTAGGCGTAAGCAAGCTTGAGACCGAACGTCACCGGCTCGGCGGGAATGCCGTGCGAGCGGCCGATCGTCGGAGTCATCCTGTGCTCGAGCGCGCGCGCCTTGAGCGCGGCGAGCAGCTTGTCGGTGTCGGCGATTAGGATGTCGGCGGCGCGCGTCAGCTGCACGTTCAGGCAGGTGTCGAGCACGTCCGACGAGGTCATGCCCTGATGCACGAAACGCGCCTCGGGGCCGATGATTTCGCCAAGATGGGTCAGGAACGCGATGACGTCGTGCTTGGTGGTGCGCTCGATCTCGTCGATCCGCTCGATGTCGAAGGTCGCGACATTGCCCTTTTCCCAGATCACCCGCGCCGCTTCCTCGGGCACCACGCCGATGTCGGCAAGCGCCTGCGTGGCGTGGGCCTCGATTTCGAACCAGATGCGGAAGCGGGTCTCGGCTGACCAGATCGCCACCATTTGGGGGCGAGAATAGCGGGGGATCATCGGGCTTGGTCCGGTGGTTGGAGGTCAGGCACGCAGGTTCGTGGCGGCGCCGCGGATGGCGGCGATGCGCCCGGCATAGGTCGCGGCGTCGTTGCCGGCAAACACCGCGCTGCCGGCAACCATGACATTGGCCCCAGCCGCGGCGATTTCGCCGGCATTGTCGGGCGTCACCCCGCCATCGACTTCGATCAGGATCGGCCGACCGCCGACGAGGTCACGGGCCTGCCGCAGCTTAACCAGCGATTCTCGGATAAAGCTCTGGCCGCCGAAGCCCGGGTTGACGCTCATCACCAGCAGCAGGTCGATATCATCGAGCAGATGGGCGAGCGCCGACACCGGGGTCGCCGGGTTGATCGCCGCGCCGGCCTGCTTGCCCTCGGCGCGGATGGCCTGCAGCGAGCGATGGAGATGCGGCCCGGCCTCGGCATGCACGGTGATGATATCGGCGCCGGCCCGAGCGAAGGCGGCGATGAACGGGTCGGTCGGCGCTATCATCAGATGCACGTCGATCATCCGGCTGGTGAGCGGACGCAGCGCCGCGACCACCACCGGCCCCATGGTGATATTCGGCACGAAATGGCCGTCCATAACGTCGACATGGATGAAATCGGCGCCCCCGGAATCAATGTCGCGCACTTCCTCGCCGAGCCGCGCGAAATCGGCCGAGAGGATCGATGGCGCGATGTAAATCGCACCCGGCTGGTGAGCTTGAGGCATCGGATAGTCTCGCTGACAGTGCCGGTCGCACTAACACGAAGCGGGGCGGTTTGCGAAGCGCCGCGTGTCCCACTGCATGCAACTGCAACCGGCATCACAACGGGGCGATGCGACGCTGGCCCACATTGCTTTGCGGCCTGAGGCGACTACACAGGGTCACAGGCTTTGGTGGGCGCAGATGTTCGGTTTTTCGCTACCCCTCGTATTCGGCGCCGGTGTGCTGAGTTTTCTGTCGCCCTGCGTACTGCCGCTGGTACCGCCCTACCTCACCTATATGAGCGGCGCGAGCTTCGAGCAGGTTCGCGGGGGGAAACCGCCTCTTGCGGTCTACCTCCGAATGATCTGGACGGCGCTATTTTTCATTCTCGGCTTTTCGGTGGTGTTCGTCACCTTCGGCGCCACTGCCACGGCGTTTGGTCAGACCTTCCGGCAGCTGCTGCCGATCCTGATGCCCGTGGCGGGACTGTTTATCATTGCCATGGGGCTGCATTTCCTCGGTGTGTTCCGGATCGGCTTTCTCGATCGGCAAATGCGGCACAACGGACCGGCGCGGGCTAGTGGACCGCTCGGCGGGTTCCTGCTCGGGCTGGCCTTTGCCATCGGCTGGACGCCCTGTATCGGACCGGTGCTGGCGGCCGTGCTGTCGGTCGCGGCGAGCCGCGAGACCGCCTATGAGGGCGCGGCGCTGCTCGGCGTGTATTCGCTTGGGCTCGGCGTGCCGTTTCTGCTGGCCGGCGTGGCGCTCGGGCCGTTCCTGACGTTTTTCGATAGCTTCCGGCGGCACCTCGGCACCGTGGAAAAACTGATGGGCGGGCTGCTCGTATTAACCGGTCTGCTGTTCGTTACCGGCCAGTTCACCCGGCTATCCTACTGGTTTCTCGAGACCTTTCCAGTTCTTGCAAACTTCGGCTGACCGCGACGGCCATTAACCGTCAGCGCTGAATCTGCTATTCCACATCGCCGTTCACGCGCACGTCAACGCATCATTCATTTGCGCGCGGCAGTTTGCACATCGATATGAACATCAAGTCAGCCCTCGCCGAAAAATCCGTACTCGGAGCCGCGATCACCTCGCGGACCCCGGCCATTTCAAAGGCGTTCGAAGCCCGCCTGTCGATTTCACTCAGCAACGATATCGGCGAGGTCGAAGCGGCCTGGCGGACACTGCAAAGCGCCGGCGTCGAGTCGCCCGGCCAGAGTTTCGATTTCATCCGGCTGTGGATCGCGGCAAAAAAAATTCAGCCGAAAAACCGCATGTTCGTCGTTGGTCGGCTCGACGGCGAGCCGATCGCGCTGCTGCCGCTGCATCGCAAGAACGTCCGCGGCATCCGACTCTACACCTGGTTCCCCGGAGCCCATGCCGGCTGCTACGCGCCGCTCATCGATATCGCCCGCTTCGCCGCGCTCGACAGCGCCCAGCGTTGCGATCTGTGGACCGCGATGATCTCGCGGCTCGGTGGCGCGGACATGTTGTATGTCCGCTCGATCCCGGAGATCGTCGATGGCCGCGGCGATCTCTTCGCGGAATTCGGTGCGTCGCTGCCAGTCGAGACCCTCTATCGCGCCGAGTTCGCCAGCTGGGACGAGTGCAACGCCGTGCAGCGGACGAAAAGTCGCCGCAAGCATGATCGCCAGCAAGGCGAAAAACTCGAAGCCATGGGGCAGGTGAGCTTCGCCGAAGTCCGCAATGGCTGTGACGCCGTGACGGTGCTCGACACCATGTTCCGGCAGCGGGCGATCCGATTCCTCGCCATGGGCGTCGACGATCCGTTCGTCGCCCCCGGAGTTCGCGATTTCTACAACAGCACGGTCACCGAGAATTCTGGCGTCGCTGTGCGGCTGCATGTGCTGCGGCTCGATGGCGAGATCGTCGCGGTGCGCTACAACATCGTCGAAGGCCGACGGATGTTTTGCCTGATTTCCTCGATGAGCGTCGATCCCGACATCCAGCAGGGCTCGCCCGGCAAGCAGTGCCTGCTCAAAGTCATGGAAACCCTGTTCGACGGCGAACTGAAATCCTTCGACATGGGTGCCGGCTACACCGACGAGAAACGCCACTGGTGCAACGTCCAGGTGCCGCTGCGCCAGCATTACATCCCGCTCAACACCAAGGGCCGCATCGCCTCGAGCACGCACCGCGCCTATCAGCGAACGCGCGCAAAGCTCAAGGCCAACAAGTCGATCAAGACCGCCCTGATGAACGCCCGTTCGGTGTGGCTGCGGGTATGGGGCGTGAATACTTAGCTGGCCTTGCCGGGACGATCAATGTCCAACGGATCGTGAACATCCATCGAAGAAGCGAGTGTGGGTGAACCCACATCCTGCATCTGCGGCTACCCCCACCCTCGATCCCTCCTCACAAGGGGGAGGGAGGCGCTAGGGTCGTCACATGCGCTCCAAACCACAGTCAGATCAACCTGTTAGATGGGGACCGGATGCCACAAACCCTCCCCTCCCCCTTGAGGGGAGGGCTAGGGAGGGGGTAGCTCCACATGCGGGAGTGGTGGTTAAGGGCGCGGACTTTCCAGTGCGTGTTGCGCTTGCTTAGGGCTGAAATTCAGCAGGGCTGTCGGCCGAAATCATCCCCATGTGTCTTGCCTCTGTTGAAGACCCGTCGTGGATAAGCCGAATTCAGCTACCCTCGCCATGCATATGTGGCACTACCCCCGCCCTAGCCCTCCCCTCAAAGGGGGAGGGGAGGGTATGTCGCCCCCAACTCATTATTTGCATCGCTTTGCCTGCGGTACGACCGCCGTACGGAATCCTCCTCAGACCCCTAAAACAATTTCCCCGCCTTCATCGACACATGCCCGTCGCGGCCGATAATGAGGTGATCGTGCACCGCGATGCCGAGCGGCTTGGCGATGTCGGCGATGGCGCGGGTCATCTGGATGTCGGCGGTTGAGGGGTTGGGGTCGCCTGATGGGTGATTGTGGAGCAGGATCAGTGCCGTAGCCGAAAGCTCCAGCGCCCGCTTGATGACTTCGCGCGGGTAAACCGGGGTGTGGTCCACCGTTCCCCGCTGCTGCACTTCGTCGGCGATTAGCTTGTTCTTTTTATCGAGGAACAGGATGCGGAATTGTTCCTTGTCCTCGAACGCCATTTGCGCCCGGCAGTAGTCGAGCAGCGCCGTCCACGAGCCGAGCGCGATATCGGTCTTGGCGACGCGATCACGGGCAAAACGCTGTGCTGCGGCCTGCAGGACCTTAAGGTGGCCGACGGTAATGGTGCCGAGTCCGCCGATTTCGCCGAGTCGCTCGGGCGGCGCTGCGATGGCGGCGGAAAAGCTGCCGAACCGCGCCATCATCGCCTTGGCGATGGATTTGGTGTCACGGCGCGGAATAACGATGTGGAGCACGGCTTCGAGCAGTTCAGTGTCGGTGAACGCCTCGCCGCCGACGGTTTCGAAACGCTGCCGGACGCGCTCGCGATGGCCGAGATAATCGGGTGGCGGCTCCGCGAGGCCGGCCTGAAATTCTGGTTTGCGCGGCGCCACGGCCTAAGGCCGAGCGGCCAGTGAATTGAAGATACCGCGCGGCGAAGCGGTGAAAATCTCGTGGCCGGTTTCGGTTATGCCAATCGAATGCTCGCACTGCGCCGACAGGGTGCGGTCGCGGGTGACCGCCGTCCAGCCATCCGATAGGATTTTGACGTGTGGGCGGCCCAGATTGATCATCGGTTCGATGGTAAAGATCATGCCCGGCTTCAGTTCCGGCCCGGTGCCGGGGGTGCCGAAATGCATGATGTTAGGCTCGTCGTGAAACAATTGCCCAAGGCCATGGCCGACGAAGTCGCGCACCACGCTGGTGCGTTCAGCTTCCGCATGCTGCTGGATGGCGGCGCCGATATCGCCGGTCGTGTTGCCGGGCTTGGCGGCAGCAAGACCGGCTTCGAGCGATTCATAAGTGACCTCGATCAGCCGCTCGGCTTTACGCGAGATTTCCCCCACCGCGTACATCCGGCTCGAATCGCCATACCAGCCGTCGACGATCAGCGTCAGGTCGATGTTGACGATATCGCCCTCGCGCAGTGGTCGCTCGTCGGGAATGCCATGGCAGACGACGTGATTGATCGACGTGCAGATCGAGTGGCGGTAACCTTTATAGAACAGCGTAGCCGGCACCGCGTCATGGGCGCGGGCAAAATCATAGGCCAGTTTGTCGAGCGCGGCGGTGGTGACGCCGGGGCGGACATGGTCGGTCAGCAGGTCGAGCGCCTCCGCCGTCAGTCGGCTTGCCTTGCGCATGCTGGCAAACCCGGCTTCGCCATGGAGCGGAATGATTCCGGCAGTGCGGCGAGCTTTGCCTTTGGCTTCGACGTAGTTGACCATCATCATCTCATGCGTTCGGTACCTGTGACTTAATCATGGCTGCGGGGCATGGAAAGGGCTTCCGGCGTAAACAAGGGCGGAAACGCCGCGGGATCGCTTGATTTTGACCGTTGGCGCGGGCATTGCAGGGGTTCGTTCGCGAGGAAGAGTTCCGGCCATGTCGTCAACCGCCACCGTTACCGCCGGCATGCTGGTCATCGGCGATGAAATCCTGTCGGGGCGGACGAAAGACGTCAACATCGGTGCGGTCGCCGATTTCTGCACCGATCTCGGGATCGACCTGACTGAAGTCCGCGTCGTGTCCGATGTACACGAGGACATCGTCGCGGCGGTCAATGCGCTGCGGGCGCGCTACAGCTACGTGTTTACCACCGGCGGCATCGGGCCGACGCATGACGATATCACCGCCGATGCCATTGCCGCGGCATTCGGCGTGGCGCTGCCGATCAATGATGAAGCGAGGGCCATGCTTGAGTCGCGCTGGAAGCAGATGGGCACCGAGGTCAACGAGGCGCGGCTGCGCATGGCGCGGATTCCGGAGGGCGGCACGCTGATCGTCAATTCGGTCAGCGCGGCGCCGGGTTTCCGTATCGGCAATGTCCACGTCATGGCCGGCGTCCCGGTGATCATGCGCGCCATGCTCGAGGCCATCGCCCCGACGCTGACCGGCGGCAAGAAAGTCAAATCCATCACCATCCGTTGCGGCGTCGGCGAGGGCACCATTGGCGGGCCGCTCGGCCGGCTGCAGGAGCAGTACCCCACCGTCAAAATGGGCAGCTATCCGCAGATGGGGCAGAATTTCGTGATGACCGAACTGGTGCTGCGTTCGTCCGACGATGCGGCGCTGCAGGATGCGGCTGCCGCAGTCTATACTTTAGTGGCCGACGTGCATGCCAAGGCGGGCCTGCCCGCGCCCGACCCCTATTGAGCGCCCGTCCCGTGGAGATCAGCGTGAACAATCCGAACCAGAAATCCTTCCCCGTTACCTGGGACCAGTTTCACCGCGACAGCCGGGCGCTGGCGTGGCGCTTGCAGAGCCTCGGGCCGTTCGAGGCCTGCGTCGCCATTACTCGGGGCGGGCTGGTGCCGGCGGCGATCGTGGCCCGGGAACTTAACATCCGCGTGGTCGAGAGCGTCTCGGTGAAAAGCTACGACCACCAGAACAAGGGTGACGTCCGGATCCTGAAGGGCATCTCGGAGGATATCCTCGCCAAGGCTCGGGCCGGCGGCAAGGTGTTGATCGTCGACGACCTCGTCGATACTGGCGCCACGGCACGGGCGGTGCGCGACATGCTGCCGGGCGCGCATTTCGCCGCCGTCTACGCCAAGCCCAAGGGCCGCGAGATGGTCGACACCTTCATCACCGAGGTCAGCCAGGACACTTGGATCTTCTTCCCCTGGGATCTCGACGTCGCCTATGTCGCACCGATCTCGGGCGACACCGACTAAAACCCATCGCGGGCGTGGTGGAATGGTAGACACACAGGACTTAAAATCCTGAGAGCGTATGCTCGTGCGGGTTCGAGTCCCGCCGCCCGCACCACAACTTAGAGCCTCCTGCTTAGCCGCGTTTTCTTCACGCGAACCGATGGCCACTTCGCTTGAAAACGCTCTAGGCGAGCCAGTCGCCGGCGTAGCCGAGCTGGCGGCTAATGAGGCTGCACACTTCGTCGAGCTGGCGCTTCAGCGTCGCAACACTGCGGCCCGGCTGCTTTTTCGAGGGGCCGGTGACGCTGATTGCCCCCACCGCATTGCCGGCCCGATCGAGCATCGGTACGGCGACGCACCACACCCCAAGCACCACCTCCTGATCGTCGATCGAGTACCCCCGCTGCCGCGTGCGCTCCAACTCGGTGGCGAGCGCCTCGGGCGTCGTCAGCGTATGCTCCGTCAGCGCCGGCATCGGACCGGCGAGAATATCCGCCTGCAGCGCCTCCGGCGAAAACGCTAGGATGGCCTTGGCCGAGCCGCCGCAATGCAGCGGGCCGCGCGTGCCGACCCGCCAGTCGAGCTGCATCCCCGTGTCGCCGCGCACCTTATCGACACACACGGCGTTGTGGCCGCTCAGCATGACGATGTTGACCGTCTCGCCGGTGGCCTCGGCGATACGTTCGCAGAACGGCCGGGCGAGTTTCGGGATTTCGATGTTGTCGAGCTGCAGCCCGCCGATTTCAAGCAACCGGTAGGACAGGCTCCAGTCACCCTCGTGCTGCTCGACCACGGCTTCGGCGGCGAGATCGGCGAGGATGCGCAGCGCCGAGGCCGCGGGCAGCCCGGCTTCCTTGGCAAGCGCCCGCACCCCGAGCGGCCCCTTGCGCGCAAGGATATCCATCACCTGCACGGCGCGGCGAATACTCGAAGTCTTGCTGACAGGGTCGGGCAGGGTGCTCTCGGTCATGGTATCCGGTTGTCGTCGATATAGTCCCAGATAATGTCGTACCCGAGCCCAGGCGTCTGCGGTACGGTCACGTAACCTTCGGCGTCGAGCTTGTCGCAGATCGCCCCGAGATAGGGATGCGGCGCGTCGAAATCGACCCCGGGCGCCAACAGGCCCTTCTCGTAAAACTCCGAAGTGTCCTCGGAGGTCGCGCCCATCACCTGCAGATTGGCCCAGCCGCCGACGTGATACTCGCAGCGCACCCCGAATGCTTCGGCGACAACGGCGGTTTTCCGCGCTCCGGTAACGCCGCCGCGGATGGTGTCGATGCGGGTCATGTCCCCGGCGCCGCGCAAAATCCACTCGGCCCGGGTGAACACCCCGCCGGCGGCGATCTCGGGGGAGAGGATCGGGATGGTCAGTTCGCGCGACAGCCGGACATAGCTCTCGACGCGATATTCGGGCATCGGGTGCTCGTACCAGTAATAATTCTGGCGCTCCAGTTCGCGGCCAACGAAGATCGCCTCCTCGAGCGACATGTAGGTGCCCCAGGGGTCATACATCAGCACGTAATCCGGCCCCACCGCCTCGCGCACCAGCCGGATGGTTTCGATATCGGCCTTGATGTTGGACGGCCGGCCCGGAGTCGGCTGCCCCGTCTCGGGGTTCCAGAAATAGTGCGGATGAATCTTGTAGGCGCGGTAGCCCTCGGCGATGCACTGCAGCGCGTGGTCGGCGTAAACCTGCGGCTTGCCGATATTGGGATAGGTCGAGGCATAGGCCTTCACCCGGTCGCGCGCCCCACCCATCAGCTTGTGCACCGGGGCGTTATGGGCGCGTCCCGCGAGGTCCCACAGGCAGTTGTCGATCACCGAGGCGACGTTTTCCTGGATGTTGGCGACCCACATCCATTTCCAGATCAATTCGCGATCGAACGGATCCTGGCCCAGCAGCAGCGCCCGGATGCGGCCATTGAGCATCTCGGCATCGCTGATCGTCAGCCCCTCGGTGTCGATGCCGTGGAAAGCTCCGCCGAGATAATGCCCGGTGATGCCCTCATCGGTTTCGATGGTGGTGATGGTCTGCCGGATTTCGGCCTTCGGCAGGGGCAGCGCGTGCCCGGTATCCCACCGGTCGGCACGGGTGCGAAAGGCTTTGACCGACACATCGGTGATCTTCATCGCAACCTCCCCTTTGTGACGAACTCAGCGCCGTCAAAGTTCCATTAATGGAACGCATGTTTCACTTTAGGATGAACTAGCGGTGTGGTTTCAGTCAAGTCAATCGCGACGAAATGCGGACTGCCCGGGGAACCGACAGTGTGCGACCAATCATCCTTAAGTGTGACGCCTGCTGCCGGAGCCGGCTATTGACGTTCCAAGACCCCCGCAACATAATCCAAAACTGAAACAGCCGTTCCGAATATGGAACATTGAAGGCGAAAGTTCAGTTGCCCCGGATGGGCATCTGAACCGCCGTCAACAGGCTGCAGCCCTCCTACGCGGGGGCAAAGGACCAGGCTGGAGCGGCAATCCCGTCGCGGCTGGCCCAGTGGAGGAAAGACAATGTCCATACCTTTGGGCCCGGTCACACGATCGGGACGCGGTCGATTCATGCGCTCGGCATTTGCCGCGGCGCTGCTGTCGCTGGCCGCAGTCGCACTGCCGGCAGCGGCGCAGGATAAGCCGCAGGGCGGCACCATGGTGTTCGCCCACGAGCAGGAGCCGGGCACGTTCAACGTGTATCACCCGAGCGGCCAGAGCGGCGCCGTGGCCGCAACTGGCGGGCTGATGCATTCGGGCACCTACAAATTCCCGCCGACAGGCGAGGCGGTTCCGTTCATCATCTCGAAGGAAGCCGAGGTCACCACTGACCCGTTCACAGTGACCTACACCATCCGCGACGACGCCAAGTGGAACGACGGCGTCGATATTACGGCCGAGGATTATGCGTTCACCTATGAGACGCTGGTCAACCCGGAATGGACCATCGCCAACCGCAAGCCCTACGATCTGATCACCGGCTACGAGATCATCTCGCCCAAGGTGATCAAGTTCAGTTTCTCGGCCCCGGTGCCGACCTACAAACTGATGTTCTATGTGCTGCTGCCCAAGCATGACCTCGAAGGCAAGAACTGGGACACTGCCTGGCAGGACACCGTGCCGGTATCCGCCGGCGCTTTCAAAATGGAAAGCTGGGAAAAAGGCCAGCAGATCACCTTCGTCAAGAACGAGTTCTATTTCGGTGGTGGCCCGAACCTCGATCGCATCGTGATGCGCTTCGTGCCGGAAACCAACACGCTGCTGGAATTGCTGCGCTCGGGCGAAATCGACGCCTCCGATCCGCAGCCGCAGCCGGAGATCATCTCGACCGTCGCCAATATGGACGGCATCAAGGTGGACGCCCAGACCGGCCTGTTGAGCGAATTCCTGCGCTTCAACTTCAAGACCCCCGGCCTCGACAAGCTCTATGTCCGCCAGGCGATCCTGATGGGTATCGACCGCAATGCCATCGTCGAACAGCTGATGCATCCGGTCGATCCGACCGCCGTGCCGCCGCAGAGCTGGGTGTTCGGCCCCGCCAGCCCATATTTCGAGCCCAAGTACGAAAAGCTTGCCTATAACCCCGAAGCGGCCATCAAGCTGCTCGAGGACAATGGCTGTACCCGTGGCGCCGATACGATCTTCGAGTGCCAGGGCGACCGGCTCGAATTCGGCTATGTCTCGACCGCCGGCAGCGAACGTCGCGAGCTGACCTTTGAGATCATCCAGGCCTACATGTCGCAAATCGGCATTCAGATGAACGCCGATTTCTCGCCGGCCGCCGTGCAGTTCGGGACGCGTGGTCCCGAGGGCGATTACGACCTGTTCAATCAGGGCGGCCTCTATGAAGATCCGATCCCGCTCGGGCCCTATTATAAGTGCGAAGGCACGCTCAACGCCTCGGGCTATTGCAACCCGGAACTGGACGCGCTGATGGACAAGATCACCGTCACCGCCGACCCGGTGGAGCGCGCCGCGCTGCTCAACGACATGGATACCATCCTCGCCACCGACCTGCCGCTGTTCCCGATCTTCGGGCTGCCGCGCATGGTGGTCTACAATTCAAACAAGATCGGTGGCATCAGCGTCAGCCAGTACACCGATAACGGTGTCGGCCCCGGCGGCTGGTACTGGAACTGGAATGCGAACGAGTTCTACCTCGTCTCGCCATAAGTCTCCTCCCGCACCGGGGGCCGCCTCAGGCGGTGGCCCCCGGGTGTATTTAACTTGAGGCCGTCGAGGCCCATGCCCGAGGAACCGCCGCTGTGCTTCGGCTGATCGTCAACCGCGTATTCTTCAGCCTGTTCGTGCTGCTCGCGGCGACGGCGGTGATTTTCTTCGGCGTTTCCGCCATTGGCGATCCGCTCGGCGAATTGCGCAATGATTCCAACATTAGCGCCGAGTCGCTGCAACGGCTGATCGACCGCAAGCACCTCGATGATCCGCTGGTCGTCCAGTATGGTTACTGGCTCAAAGACATGGCCACCGCTCAGTTCGGCACCGACATGAAATTCGATCGGCCGATCTGGCCCGAACTCAGCCGGGCATTGCTCAACACCGTGCAACTGGTGGTGCTGGCCGAACTGTTCGCCATCGCCATGGCGATCGGCATCGGCGTGCTGGCAGGCCGCTTCCAGTATTCAATCTTCGATTACGGCACGACCATCGGCAGCTTCATCGGCTATTCGATTCCGATTTTCTGGTTTGCACTCATCCTGCAGATCGTCGCCGTCAATTTCTACCAGGTGACGGGCATCCGCGCGGTCTATATCTCGGGCCTGTCATCGGTCGACGTCCCGCAGGGCTGGGGCTTCTATGTCGATCGGGCCCAGCACTTGATCCTGCCGATCATCGCGCTGTCGGTCACCTCAATCGCCACGTATTCGCGCTATCTGCGGGCGTCGATGCTCGAAGTCATCAACTCCGACTACGTCCGCACCGCCCGCGCCAAGGGCCTCAGCGAGCGCGTGGTGACGCTGCGGCATGCGCTGCGAAACGCCGCGCTGCCGCTAGCCACCGTTGTGGGCGTCAATCTCGGCACGGTGTTCGGCGGCACCATCATCATCGAGACGATCTTCTCCATGCCCGGCATGGGGCTGTATTTCTTCAACGCCCTGACGACGCGCGACATTTATCCGCTGATGGCGTGGCTGATGGTGACGGCGACTATGGCGCTGACCCTCAATCTCATCACCGACATCGTCTACGGCTTGCTCGATCCGAGGTTGCGCGCATGACCATCGAACCGACGGCCGCGACACTGATCGCCGAACGCGAAGGGCTCAACGTCAAGCCGCGCTCGCAATGGCAATTGTTCATCAAGCGCTTCCTCCGCCACCGCGTCGCCATGGTGAGCCTCGTCATTCTCATTGCCATCGTGCTGGCGGCGCTGAACGCCGAGCGGCTGACGCCATACCCATTCGACGGCATGAATTTGAAGGACTCCAACCTCGCGCCGACGGTCGAGGGCGGGCATTTCTTTGGCACCGACAAGCTTGGGCGGGATTATTTCACCCGCGTCGTCTACGGCACACGCACCACCATTTTCGTCGCCATCGTCGTGGCGCTGATTTCGACGCTGTTCGGGACGCTTGTCGGTGCCGTCGCCGGTTATGCGGGCGGCTGGATCGACAATGCGTTAATGCGCTTCACCGACCTCGTCATCATCCTGCCGGGCCTCGCGCTGCTGATGATCATGATCGCCTTTCTCGGCGAAGGCTCGCCGCTGCAGGTGGCGCTGATCCTGTCGTCCCTGTTGTGGACGTTGATCGCACGTATCGTCAGGGCGCAATTCCTGTCGCTGCGGCGTCGGGAATTCGTCGAGGCCGCCATCCTTGCCGGCGCCTCGCCGTGGCGGGTAATCTGGCGGCACATGCTGCCCAACGCACTTGGGCCAATCATCGTCAACGCGACGCTGACCATCTCGACGGCAATCCTGATCGAGTCGGCGCTGTCGTTTATCGGCTTCGGGGTCAAGCCGCCGACCCCGGCCCTCGGACAGTTGATCAGCGCCGGACGCGGCTCGATGTCGACGCAGTGGTGGCTGGTGACGTTCCCGGGGCTGATGATCATCACCATCTGCCTCACCATCAATTTCATCGGCGACGGGCTGCGCGATGCGCTCGACGCTCGCCAGGCGCAGCGGAGTTGACCCCGATGGCACCACATCGCGGCGCGCCGCTGCTTTCGGTCGAAGGCCTCGTCACCGAATTCCGGTCGGCTGACGGCATCGTCCATGCGGTCGATGAAGTCTCCTACCAGCTGTGGCCGGGCGAAACGCTGGCAGTGGTCGGCGAGTCGGGCTCGGGCAAGAGCGTCACCGCCATGTCGATCCTCGGGCTCATTCCGCAGCCGCCGGGCCGGATTGCCGCCGGCCGGGTGCTGTTCGAAGGGCGGGATCTGCTGACGCTGTCGCGGCGCGAGATGCGGGCGGTACGCGGCAAATCCATCGCCATGATTTTCCAGGACCCGATGACCTCGCTCAATCCGGTGCTGACCGTCGGCTTCCAGATCGCCGAGGCGATGCTGGCGCATGGTGGAGTCGGGCGGCGGGAAGCGCATGAGCGGGCGATCGCCCTGCTGCAAACCACTGGCGTGCCCAATGCTTCCGAGCGCTACCACCAGTTCCCGCATCAGTATTCCGGCGGCATGCGGCAGCGGGCGCTGATCGCCATGGCGATTGCCAACCGGCCGCGCCTTGTGATTGCCGATGAGCCGACCACGGCACTCGACGTAACCATCCAGGCCCAGGTGTTCGAGGCGCTGAAGCTCGCGCAGGCCGAAACCGAAGCGGCGATGATTCTCATCACCCACGATCTGGGACTCGTCGCCGAACTCGCCGACCGCGTCGTCGTCATGTATGGCGGAAGGGTGGTCGAGACGGCGGATGTGCGCACGTTGTTCCACGCGCCGCGCCATCCCTACACCGTCGGCCTGCTCAAGAGCCTGCCGCGCATTCACGGCCGCGCCGGCCGGCTGACGCCCATTCCCGGCGCACCGCCGAGCCTGATCCGCCTGCCATCGGGCTGCGCGTTTCACCCGCGCTGTTTCCAGTCGCAGGGACGCGAGCCCTGCCGGATGACCCGGCCCGGGCTGCGCGAGATCGAGGTGCAGCACAATTCGGCTTGCCATTTCGCCGAGGAACTCGCGGTCTCAAACCGGGAAGGCGCACCTGCATGACTGGGCCGCTTACAGCGCCCGCCGCCGCTGATGGCGCATTGCTGCGCGTCGAAGGTTTGGTCAAGCACTATGGCGGCGCCCGTCATGGCTTTGCGACGCCACCAGCGATCCAGGCCGTTGGCGGAGTCGATTTCACTCTCAAGGCCGGCGAAACGCTGGGGCTGGTTGGCGAATCGGGCTGCGGCAAGTCGACCACCGGCCGCTGCATCATCGGCCTCGAGCGCCCAACTGCGGGCCGGGTGGTATTCGACGGGCAGGACGTGGCGACGGCCAGCCCACGGCAGCTCAAGGCAATCCGCCGCGACATGCAGTATGTGTTCCAGGACCCGTACTCGTCGCTCAACCCGTTGATGACGGTCTTTTCGACCTTGGCCGAACCGCTCTACCTCTCCGGCATGCGCCGCAATGACATACGCGACCGGGTCGCCGAGCTGATGCGGCTCGTCGGGCTCGCTCCCGAGCATGGCAACCGGTTTCCGCATGAGTTTTCGGGCGGGCAGCGCCAGCGCATCGGCATCGCTCGTGCCCTCGCGCTCAACCCCAAGCTGCTGATTCTCGACGAACCGGTGTCGGCGCTCGACGTGTCGATCCAGGCGCAGGTGATCAACTTGCTCGAAGACCTGCAGGATCAGTTCGGGCTGGCCTATCTGTTCATCGCCCATGATTTGTCGGTCATCAGCCACATCTGCGATCGCGTCGCGGTGATGTATCTCGGGCGTATCGTCGAGGTCGGGACGCGCGAGGAGATTTTCGAGCGGGCGCTGCACCCCTATACGCAGGCACTGCTTTCGGCGGTGCCGATCGACGACCCGGACCTGCGCGGGAAGACGCAGCGGATCGTGCTGTCGGGCGACTTGCCGAGTCCCGCCCGTCCGCCATCCGGTTGCCGGTTTCATACGCGGTGCTGGAAAGCACAGGCAAACTGCAAGCAAACCCCACCTACGCTTGCAAGAATGCACAGCCAGAGCCAGCTTGTCGCCTGTCATTACCCCGAAGAGCGGCCGCTAGTCGCCACCATTCAAGCCTAAACCGACCCGAGGAGAATACCTATGAAAATCAAAGAGATACGCGCCTTCGCCATCGAAAACCCGACCTCGGGCGGCACCTACAGCGTCCGCGAAGGCACCGAAGGCCTACTCCGCCGCGACCCCTGGACCAAAGGCGCCGAAGTCGCCAATCCGATGTCCCGCTACCCCAAATACCGGGCGCTGCGGGCCAGCTGGATGGGCAATCTCCCCAACGTCGGCTGCATCGTCATCGCCGATGACGGCACCTGGGGCTTCGGCACCACCACCCAGGGCGGCGCGTCGATTTCCCTGATAAATGATGCACTTGGCCCCCGCCTGGTCGGCGAAAACCCGCTGGCGACCGACAAATGCTGGGACATGATGATGCGCATGGCCTCGCCTTATTCGTCCTCGGGCGTCGGCTCTTACGCCATCAGCGCCATCGATCTGGCGCTATGGGACCTCAAGGGCAAAGTGCTGAACACCCCGGTCTACGAGCTCGCCGGCGGCCCGGTGCGCGACAAGCAATATTGCTACGCCACCGGCAACGACACCGACTGGCACATGGAACTGGGCTTCACCGCCACCAAACTGGCGTGCCCGTATGGTGTGGCGGATGGGCTAGAAGCCATTGATAAAAATGAGGAATTCGTTGCAAAGAACCGCGAGCTGATCGGCCCGAAAGTCGAACTCATGCTCGATTGCTGGATGGCGTTCGACGTCGAATTCGCCGTGCGGATGGCCGAGCGGCTGCGTCCCTACAACATGAAGTGGATCGAGGATTGCCTCGTTCCCGAGAACATGGGCGCCCACCGCGCCCTGCGCCAGCGCCTGCCGTGGCAGACGCTGACCACCGGCGAACATTGGTATACGCCATATACGTTTTTTGAAGCGGCGGCTGATCGGGTGGTCGATATTTTCCAGCCTGACATCCACTGGGTCGGCGGTTTCACCGCCTGCCAGCGCATTTCCCACATCGCCGAGGCGGCGGGGATCGAAGTGATGCTGCACGCCGGAATGAACACGCCGTATGGCCAGCATTTCGTCTATTCGAGCCCCAATTCCACCTGGGGCGAGTATTTCGTCGGCGGCGGACCGGGCGTGCCACTGGCACAAACCACCGGATTTCCTGGCATGACGACGCCGGTTGACGGTTATTGCGTACCGAGCGATGCGCCCGGCTTCGGGCATGGCTTCACCCTCGACGACATCGAGGCAATGGCTATCAAGGCCTAAAACGGCGCCGGAATGTGGAAATCAAGCACCTCACCGGTGGTGGGGTGCAAGAAACTGAGCCGCTCGGCGTGCAGCTGGAGGCGGGGCGCTGCCGCAAGTGGTTCGCCCTCGGCGTAGAATACGTCGCCGAGGATGACGTGGCCGATTTCCATCATGTGGACGCGAAGCTGGTGGGTGCGGCCGGTCAGCGGCTTCAGCGCGACGCGGGTGGCGGCGGCTTCGCGCTCGAGCACCAGCCACTCGGTTTGCGAGGCGCGGCCGCGTTCGTAGTCGACGCGCTGGCGCGGTTTGTTCTCCCAATCGGTCGCGAGAGGCAAGTCGACAAGCCCGGAATCGTTGAGGAAATTCCCCCAGACGCGGGCGATGTACTGCTTTTCCGTGGTGCGCTTTTCGAACTGCATCCCGGTCCGGGCGAGGGCCGGTTTGTTACGCGCCATGACCAGAATACCCGAGGTATCCATGTCGAGGCGGTGCACCATTTCGGCCTCGGGGAAGCGCTGCTGCACCCGGGTTTTCAGCGAATCCTGCAAATGCGGATGGTTGCCGGGGACGCTAAGCAGGCCGCTCGGCTTATCGAGGACGACGAGATCGGCGTCCTCATAGATGATGGTCAGGTGGGGCTCAAGCGGTGGGCGGTAGTCGAAACTGGCGGGCATGGGCTTTAGCATGGGGCGTCATAACAGCTGAAAAAGCGCAGGCAAGTGCGTTGTCTTGCGGCGCTTTGCCGGCGTTTTGCCTGCGAGTTTGCCTGTGGCGGAACTTATGTCTGGGGAACGCATTATTTTATCAGCAAACGGAGGGAGATCACCATGCACAAAGATGAAGTCACCGGCGCTGGCAAGCAGGCACGCGGCTCGATCAAGGAAGCCGTCGGCAAGGTCACTGGCGATAGCAAGCTGCAGGTCGACGGCGCGGCAGACAAGGTTGAAGGCAAAGTTCAATCGAAAGTCGGCCAAGTCAAAGACGCGGCGCGCGACGCGCTCAAGAAATAAGCTTCACCCCGGCACGGCCGGTCGCGAAAGTGGGAACCGGTTTCGCGACCCGACGATTTAACAGTCGTCTGGCATTGCAACGGAACCCACTGCATCGACCCGGCTGTTGCGGGTGAAGTTTTAGAAGGCCGCTCCGCGCCCCCGGAGCGGCCTTTCTCTTTTGGGGCAGGGCGGGCGCTAGCTCGGCGTTGAGGAGAATCGTATACTGCATGCAGCGCAAAGCGGCGCTGCGAGCCTGTTATGGTATTCGACAATGACCAACGCGATCACCACCATCGGCTTCGATGCCGACGATACGCTGTGGCAGAACGAGCAGTTCTTCAAGCTGACGGAGGCGCGGTTCGTCGCCATGTTGGCCGAGCATCGTGAAATCGACCAGATCACCACGCGGCTGCTCGACGCCGAACGCCGGAATTTGCAGCATTACGGCTTTGGCATCAAAGGCTTCACGCTTTCGATGATCGAGACGGCGATCGAGGTCACTGATGGCCGGGTCGAAGCGGCGGTGATCGGGGAGATTCTCGCCATCGGTCGCGAGATGCTGAGCCATCCGGTCGAAACGCTGCCGGGAGCGCGGGAGACGCTCGAAGCGCTGACGTCCGATTACCGGCTGGTGCTGATCACCAAGGGCGATCTGTTCGACCAGGAGCGCAAGCTGGCGCAATCGGGGCTGGGCGAACTGTTTACCGGGGTAGAAATTGTCTCGGACAAATCCGCAGCCACCTATGATCGCGTGTTCCGGCGGTATGGCGACGGGCCGGAGCGGGCCTTGATGGTCGGCAATTCGCTGAAATCCGATGTGCTGCCCGCTATCGCTGCGGGGAGTTTCGGGGTGCATGTGCCGCACGCGCTGATGTGGGCGCTGGAACATGCCGAGCCTCCGACCGACCGGGAGCGCTTCCGGCAGATTGACCAGCTTGGCGAACTTCCAGCGCTGCTGGACACCCTCTCACCGCCGGCGGCTTGACGAGGACGTGAGGAGCGATGACGGTCGTTTGGCAACTTCGAGGTTCCGCGTGTCCGATTCAAATTTCCCCATCGTCAGTCTCAGTGCCTTTGAAGCCGCTAGCGGCGAGGAGCGGGCGCGGTTGGCAGCCGAGGTCGATCGCATCTGCCGCGACACCGGCTTCCTCGCCGTCGCCGATCATGGCGTGCCGGAAGCGGTGATCGCTGCGGCGTGGAGCCGGGCGCAGGGGTTCTTCGATCAGCCGGTCGAGACCAAGCAGGCGGCGCGGGCGCCCTATGCCGGGTATCCCTATGGCTATCTCGGGCCCAATTCCGAAGCGCTGGCGGCTTCCCGCGGGGTCGCGACGCCGCCCGACCTTAAGGAGAGCTTCAACGGTGGGCCGTTGCGGACGCCGCCGGGCCTGACCGACACCGAGGCATTGTCGTTCTGCTACGCCGAGACCATCTGGCCGGCGGCACCCGAGGGGTTCAGGACAGCGTGGCAGGAGTATTACCAGGCGATGGAGGAACTCGCGGCGCGGATCATGACGCTGTTTGCCGCGGCGTTGGAATTGCCCGACGACTATTTTGCCGACGTCATCGACTATCCCGTCAGTGCGCTCCGGGCGCTGAATTACCCCGAACTTGCGGCGACGCCGGCGCCGGGGCAACTCCGGGCGGGGGCGCATTCCGACTATGGCAGCCTTACCATCCTGCTACCGCAGGCGGGCTCGAAAGGCCTGCAGATCGAACGGCGCGACGGCAGCTTCATCGACGTGCCGCCGATCCCGGGGGCGTTCGTCATCAACCTCGGGGATTTGATGGCGCGCTGGACCAATGACCGCTGGGTTTCGACGGTGCACCGCGTGGTCAACCCGACCAGCGCCGATGACGCCAAGGCGCGGCGGCAGTCGTTCGCGTTCTTCCACCAGCCGAACTGGTTTGCGGAAATCGCCTGTATTCCGGCTTGTCTCGAACCGGGCGAAACGCCGAAATATTCGCCGGTGCTATCGGGGCCGTATTTGATGGGCAAGTTCCGCTCGACGGTGAAGTAGCGCTTGACCCTTACGTGGCGTGAGCCCGTATCAGTCGGGCAGGGTGTAAACGCGGGTCGCAAATGAGCACAGTATATACAGTCAAGCAGCTAGCGACGCTTGCAGGAATTACTGTGCGCACGCTGCATCATTATGATGAAATTGGACTGCTCGAACCGGCCTTCAGTGGCGAAAATGGCTATCGGTATTACGAAGAAGAAGAATTGCTGCGACTTCAGCAAATCCTGATCTTTCGTGAGCTGGATATTCCCTTGGCGGAAATAGCGGCCTTGCTCGATGCTCCAGACTTCAATCGGCTGGAGGTGCTGCACGTGCAACGCTCAAGGCTGAAAAAGCAAGCTCGCCACTATGTCCGACTCGTCAGGACGATTGACCGAACGATCGCTCGTTTGAAAGGAACATATTCTATGCCGAACGCGGATCTATACTCGGGCGTGGTATCGCCCGAAAAGCAGGCTGAATACGAAGCCTGGCTCATCCAACGCTTTGGCGACAGTGTCGCTAGTGAAATCGGTGACGGTCATGTGATAGTAGCAGCACCTGGCACCGAGCCGATGCAGCGGCGGATGGCCGAACTCGAGGTGATCGAACTGGGGCTTGCCGAAGGGTTGCGCCTCGGAATACCGCCACAGGCGGCGTCCCTGGCACCGCTGCTTGAGCGGCACTGCCTTTGGGTAGAAACCGCATGGGCCCGGAAGCCAACGCCGGAAGAGTATGCCGGACTGGCAGAGACCTACCGCGCCCATCCCGATTTCATAAAGCGCTATGAAGGTATAGCGCCAGGGTTCACTGCTTATCTCGCTACAGCGATGCAAAACTGGGCGCAAAGGCAAGCATAGCTCACCGCCTCGACGGGCTACGGCGAAATTTGTGCATACGCACTTTGCCAAGGCGGTGTGGCAGCCAGAGTGTCAGGATTCGTCGCATCTTCGATGGCCGGTTATCTGGTCAGGAGGGGGTGAAGAATCGGCCGGCAGCCAGAAAACGGCTCCAGCGATGCCTTGGGAGAAGTGGATGTCCGCAGTCAGGGCCGGATAGGCTTTCGCCTTACTATCGGCACAGGGGATCGTACCTCGCTCACGCCGACAACTGTCGTGAGATATCACCCAGGTCAAACCAGCTTCTGGGAGTTTCAGGAGCCCGACGACGAATTTGCGCGCATTGGCGTCCAAGTCGACGCCGTTGATGTGCCGGGCTGCCAGTTCAGTAGCGGTAGAATCCGGAGATCATTGTCGTGGCGTTTCGCCGAAGCCTCTGTCAACGGGATTGTATGAAATCGTACGCAACAGGAACCGGTCTGCGGCCGCTGAAGTTATTTTCACGCCCGACGCAGGGCGCCATCAAAGAGGAGTTCTAAAATGGCCAATCAAGGAAACCAGGGCGGTAATCAGGGTGGTAACACCTCGAACCGTGGTTTTGCGTCCATGGATGAAGACAAGCAGCGCGAGATTGCCAAGAAGGGCGGCGAGAGCGTGCCTGATGAAAAGCGCAGCTTTTCCAAGGACCCGGACCTCGCTTCGGAAGCGGGCCGTAAGGGCGGGGAAAACTCGCGCGGTGGCGGCAACCAGGGCGGAAACCGCTAACACGACCGGTCATATCTGATCAGCAAGAACGGCCCCGGACGACAATCCGGGGCCGTTGCTATTTCTGCTGTGGCCGGAAAACGGCTCGCAGGATACTGCAGTACGGTTCAACTTCTGGATTAACGATGCTGCTGAAAGCCGACCTGCTGGACGAGATCAAGGCCGGGGCCATCGATACGGTGTTCCGCCGCTGGAAGCGAGCATCGGTGCGGGCAGGTGGCACGCTCAAGACGCGGGTCGGGATTCTGGCGATCGACTCGATCGAACCGATCCGGCTCGAAGACGTGCAGCTGGCCGATGTGCAGCGGGCTGGGTTTCCATCACTCGCGGCGTTCTGGGCGTGGCTCGACACGATGAAAGACGGCGATTTGTGCATCATCCGCCTGCACTATGCGGGCGAGACGCTTCCGGTATAGCCGCGGATTATTGGCACCAACCGATGGCCTCCGCTGCCGCCGCTGCTCGGCAGGCAGGGTCCTAAAAGTGGTAAACCCAGGCCTTGTCGCCCGATTCCTCGGCCGCGAGTTCATCCTCGTAGCGCGGGGCTCGGGGCCGTTCGGCGTAGAGCGGGATTTGCTGCTGGGGCTGCGGTCGAGCGCGGCTGATGGCATCGGCCATCCAGGCGGGCACGGCTTCGAAATCGGCTTCGGGAAGGCGCGGTTGGCGCGACTTGACCGTCATGGCGAAGTCCTCCGGTTCTGCCGGCCACAGGCGCGGCTTACCCGAGTATTGAGCGCCGCGAGCCTTAACGAGTGATGAACGGCGGCTTAATCGCATCGATGGCATTTGCGGGTGGCGTGGGCAGGGCAGGAAGGGTGGCGAGGCGGAGTTTAATTTTGGATTCGGTGCTTACTGGGTTCCCGCCTTCGCGGGAATGACGGCGGTGGGGGGTGGGGGCGGTGGGAATGACGGCGGCCGGGTAGTGGAGGCAGTGAGGGTACGGGAGCAAAACAGCACAGGCGAGAGGCGGGAAGGCTAGAAGGCGAGAAGGGGTGACGCCATTGGGGAGGATTTGCAGGGCGTATCAGCTAGACATCCGTAGTACAGTTATATAAACGAACGTTCGTTTATAATGGGGAATGTGATGGCGCGACCGCGGACGGTGAGCGAGGAGGCTGTGCTCGATGCGGCTGGTGTGCTGGTCGGGCGGGGTGGCTCGGCGGCGTTGACGTTTGCCGCGGTGGGGGCGGCGGCGGGGTTGGCGGCGGCGACGCTGGTGCAGCGGTATGGCGGCCGGGAGGCGTTGCTCCGAGCGACGCTGTTGCGGTTGTGGGATGGGCTCGATGAGCGCACGGCAGCGGCCGATGCGGGGCAGGCCATTGACCCGGCTGGGGCGATTGCGTTGCTGGTGGCGCTATCGGCAGGCAGCGAGCCCGATATGGAGCCGGTGGGCTTGCTGCTGATGCGCGAGGGGGTTCGCGATCCGGTGCTGCGGGCGCGCGGTGTTGCGTGGGGCGAGGTGCTGGCGGTGGCGCTAGGGCGTCGGCTGACGCCGGTGCGGGCGGCGCAAACGACGCTCGGGCGATTGATGGCGAGCCAGTGGCTGGGCGCGCTGCTGTGGCCAGGGGATGCACAGAGCGCCAGCGTCGCCTCGAAGCTGACGCGCGAGTTGCGCGAGTGGTGCGCGGTGGTGCTGCCGGATGGTCAATTGCCGAGATAGTGCTGTCCTCGTGCTGATGTGTGTGGACCGAACGGCGTTCCTGTTTTATTCCTCGGCGCATGCGCTACCGGATCATTGAAACTCGGCTTGGCTTTGTTGCCATTGGTTGGTCCGGAGTAGGGCTGGCGCGAGTGCTGCTGCCCGGCGATCCGGTCGAGACGATGCGGGCAAAGCTCGACGCGGTGGACGGCGTCGAGGAGCCGTGCGGTTCGGCCGATCTCGCGGCGCGCATCGTCTTGTATGCCGAGGGCGTGGCGGACAATTTCGCCGATGTGGTGGTCGACCTCAGCGGCGTGTCGACATTCAACCGGCGAATTTACCGGCATATCCGAGGCCTCGGCTGGGGGGAGACGACGACCTATGGGACGATCGCGCGCTGGCTCGGCGATGCCGGCAAGGCGCGGGCCGTGGGGGCGGCGATG
This sequence comes from Devosia sp., assembly GCA_028290665.1. Lineage (GTDB taxonomy): Bacteria > Pseudomonadota > Alphaproteobacteria > Rhizobiales > Devosiaceae > JAQGJK01. The sequence continues at coordinate 23,465 of JAQGJK010000017.1, forward strand.
GGAGCCAACCCGATTCCGCTGGTGGTTCCCTGCCATCGGGTGCTCGCTGCCGATGGACGGATCGGCGGGTTTTCGGCGCCGCGCGGGGCCGTCGGTAAAATGGAGATGCTGGTGCTGGAACGGGCGATGACGCCGAACGGGCAGCTGTCGTTCGGGTTTTGAGGCATGGGGGAGTTTGACAGTGGGCGTTCTCTGGCCTCCACCATTGTCAATTTGCGAGTGCGGTAAGACGCGCGCTGAAGAGCGAACACTGTCATCCTCGCGAACGCGGGGATCTCTGTTTGGGGGCGAGCAAGCGAAACGGAGATTCCCGCTTTCGCGGGAATGACGGCGGTGGGTGTGGTGCCGCAGCGGGTGGTGCCGCGGCGGGGTGTGGTGCCGCGGCGGGTGTGAGATTGACACCGTGAGGCGCAGACAGTGAGCCGGATTTATTGCTTGCGCACGAAGGCTTTGAGGTGCGGCGTGGCTTTGGTCACGGCGGCGGTGATGCTGCGGACCGGGTCGGTGACCGGGACGACGATGACGTTTTCGGTTTCCGGATCGGGGATTTCGAGGGTGGCGAACTGGCTGTCGAGAAGCGTGGCGGGCATGAATTCATGGGCGCGCTTGGCGATGCGGGCGGCGATGACGTCTTTGGTCCCCTCAAGGTAGACGAACAGGATCGGCTCGCCGGCCTGTTCGACGAGGAAATCGCGATAGGCGCGCTTGAGGGCCGAGCAGGCGCCGACAGCGACGCCTTTTTTTTCGGCCGCATCGTGCAGCGCCCGTGCGAGGGTTTCGAGCCAGGGCCAGCGATCGGTGTCGGTCAGCGGCGTGCCGGAGCGCATTTTTTCGACGTTGGCGGGCGGATGATAGCCGTCGCCGTCAAGGAACGGAGCGTGGAGGGCGCGGGCGAGATCGGCGCCGACGGTCGATTTACCGGACGAGGACACGCCCATCACGATGATGACGCGGGCCGGGACGAGCGCGCGCGGCACGGTCAGACTGTCGCCGTGAAGGCGCCGTCGACGTAAAGGATGTGGCCGTTGACGAAGCTGGCGGCCTCCGAGGCGAGGAAGATCGCAGCGCCGCCGAGTTCGGCAGGCTCGGCCCAGCGGCCCATCGGCGTCCGCCTTTCGACCCAGCTATTGAACTCGGCATTCTGCAGCAGTGCTTCGTTAAGTTCGGTCCGGATGTAGCCGGGCGCGATACCGTTGATGTTGAGGCCGTGCTTGGCCCAATCGGTCGCCATGCCGCGGGTGAGATTGGCGACGGCCGCCTTGCTCGCGGCGTAAGGCGCAATCGATGGGCGGGCGACGTTGCTCATCACCGAGCAGATATTGATGATCTTCCCGGTGCAGCGCGGAATCATGCGCCGGGCCACGGCCTGGCCGACCATGAATACCGAGGTAACATTGGTCGACATCACCTGCTCGAAGCGGTCGAGCGGGAAATCCTCGAGCGGGACGCGGTGCTGCATGCCGGCATTGTTGACAAGGATATCGATGGGGCCGAGTTCGGTTTCCGCCCAGTCGACGGCTTCGCCGATGCTGTCCGCGCTGGTGACATCGAAGGCGAGGGCGCGGACGGTGGCGCCGGTGTCGGCGAGTTTTGCCGCGGCGGCGCCGAGGGCTTCCTGATCGCGTCCGTTAATGATCACCGAGGCACCGGCGCTGGCGAGGGCGGCGGCGATGGCATAGCCGATGCCGCGGCTCGAACCGGTGACCAGCGCACGCTTGCCGGCCAGACTGAAAAGTGAAAGCGAATCCAACACCGATGCCCCTCCCAAGGCCAGATTGAGGGCACCTTATGGCAATGCGGTCGTCGCGGTAAACCCGTCATCGGTGTCGGCTCAGTGCGCGTTGGGAACACGCGTATTTGGATGGCATTCGCCCTTGGCGCGTGCCAAAACGCCGCACGATTGTGATTATGACGGCAAGTGGAGATTACGATGACGACTGCCGATATCGGCCTGATCGGTCTGGCGGTGATGGGCTCCAACCTCGCGCTGAATATCGCCGAAAAGGGCTATACGGTTGCCGTGCATAATCGCACCGCCGCACGCATCGACGATTTCATGGTGATGGCGAAGGCGCAGGGGCTCGACGGCAAAGTGGTGCCGGAGGCCGACCTCGCGGCGTTCATCGCAACGATCAAGCAGCCGCGTTCGGTGATCATCATGGTCAAGGCCGGCGCGCCGGTCGACGAGATGATTGAGCACCTGCTGCCGCATCTCGACGCGGGCGATGCGATCCTCGAATGCGGCAATTCGCTCTACACCGACACGCAGCGGCGCTTCGATTACCTGACGCCCAAGGGCATCGGTTATCTCGGTATCGGGGTGTCGGGTGGCGAAGAGGGAGCGCGGCATGGGCCGTCGATCATGGTCGGCGGGGCCGAGCAGCAGTGGAAGAACGCCCAGCCGATCCTCGAGGCGATTTCGGCAAAGTTCAACGGCGAGCCGTGCTGCGCCTATCTCGGCGTCGGCGGGGCCGGGCACTTCGTCAAGACCATCCATAACGGTATCGAATATGGCGACATGCAGATGATCGCCGAAGTCTATGGCGTGATGCGCGACGGGCTCGGGATGAACCCGACGGCGGCGTCGGAGGTGTTCAAAGAGTGGAACAAGGGGCCGCTCAACTCGTACCTGATCGAGATTGCCGGGCACGTGCTGGCGGCGGTCGATCCGCAGACCGGCAAGCCGCTGGTGGATCTGATCATCGACAAGGCCGGGCAAAAGGGCACCGGGGTGTGGTCGGCGATCGCGGCGCAACTGCTGGGCGTGCCGGCGACTGCCATCGAGGGCGCGGTGGCGGCGAGGGCGATCTCGGCGCGCAAGGACGAGCGGTTGGCAGCGGAGGCGGTGTACGGTAAGCGGACCGGGATTTCCGGGCAGCTCGATCTCGGCGACCTCGAAAAGGCGCTGCTGGCGGGCAAGATCGTGTCGTATGCGCAGGGCTTCGACGTGATGGCGCGAGCCAGCGCCGAGAATGGCTGGAACCTGCCGCTGGCGACTATCGCCAAGATCTGGCGGGCCGGCTGCATCATCCGGTCGCGGTTCCTCGACCAGATGTCGGCCGCCTACGTCAAGGGCGGGGCGACCAATTTGCTGATGGTGCCCGACTTCATCGGCATCATGAAGGACGCGCACCCGTCGCTCCGCAAGATTGTCGCCGCCGGGGCGCTGGGCGAATTCCCGCTGGTGTGCCTCTCGGCGTCACTGGCGTATTTCGACAGCTACCGGCAGGGCCGCGGCACGGCGAACCTGATCCAGGGACTGCGCGATTTCTTTGGGGCGCATGGGTTCGAGATCGAGGGCCGCGGGGCGGACCAGCACGGGAAATGGCCTAGCACGCTGGGGTTTTGAGCCTCCCGGACTTAGCCCAGCGCAGCGACTTAGCGGCTGCCCTTCGGCGGCGGTCCGGCGGGCGGTTGAATTCCCGCTTCGGCTTCGGCTTCATCGGCATCGTCGGGGTTGGGGACTTTGATCTGGCCGGGCGGAGCCATGTCGGGAACGATGGGGTTGACGGCGAGGCTCTGGCGGTGGGTCAGGTCGAAGCGGATGGCGGCGAAGAAGAAGACGCCGATGGCGGCGATGACGACGATTCCGGCGGCGAGGAACGGGGCGCCGGGGTAGTAGCCCGACGTGTCAGGGGCGCGGGTGAAGGCGCTGAAGATCTGCGTCGCCGCGAGCGGCCCGATGATGGTGGCGAGGGAATTGGCGGCGTTGACGGCGCCCTGCAATTCGCCCTGCTGATTATCCGGCACGGTACGCGATAACAGGCCATTGATGGCGGGAACGCCGAGGCCGCTGAGCGCGCCGACCAGCAGGAACAGCCAGAGATAGCCCTCCTGCGTGATGAACGACGTGCCGATAAAGGCGACTGCGGCGGCGGCAAAGCCGAACAGCACCACCGGGACTTCGCCGAAGCGCTTGACAATCGGGCCAACCAGTACGGCCTGGCAGATGGCGAAGCCCAGGCCGAAGGCGCCTAGCGCACGGCCGATCTGGCTAGAGGAATAGTTGAACACCTCGATGGTGAAATAGTTGAACACCGAGGGATAGGCCTGCGCCGCGAGCGAGAACAGGAATAGCGCGCCAAGCAGCCACATCAGCGCCGGGTAGCGGCTGAGATGGAGGACGGCGCCAAACGGATTGGCCCGCCGGAGATCGAATTTGCGACGATTGGCCTTGGGCAGGCTCTCGGGCAACACGAAGACGCCGAACAGGAAATTGGCGAAGGCGAGACCGGCGGCGGCATAGAACGGCGCGCGGGGGCCGAACGCCCCGAGTTCGCCACCGACCACCGGGCCGATGATAAAGCCGAGGCCAAAGGCGGCACCAATCAAGCCAAAGCGGCGGGTGCGTTTTTCCGGCGGGGTGATATCGGCCATGAACGCCGTCGCGGTGCCGACGGCGGCGCCGGAGATACCGGAGATGATGCGGCCAATGAACAGGTACCAAACGAACGGCGCAAAGGCCATCATCAGGTTATCAAAGGTCAGGCCGAGCAATGACGCGAGCAGCACGGGACGGCGGCCGTAGCGGTCGGACAGATTGCCGAGCACCGGGGCGAAAACGAACTGCATCAGCGCATAGACGAACACCAGATAACCGCCGATGACGGCTGCGTCGGCAACGCTGCCGCCGGTCAATTCCTCGAGCAGTCTGGGCAGCACCGGGATGATGATGCCCAGGCCGATCATGTCGAGCAGGATGGTGATGAGGATACAGGCGAGGGTCAGGCGGCTGCGCGTTACCGAAGGCATGCTCGAACGATGTCCTTGAAATCGGCGGCAGTTGACACACGGTTTGTGGTCAAGGCAAGCGCTGAGTGGCGTGCAGCGGGTCCTGCAGCGGATCGTGATCATAGAGCCACGCGAGGCGCCGGAAGTGGCCGCGAGGGCCCTGGACGCGGATAACGGCATTACGGGCGACGGTCAGCGGCCATTCCATATGGAAGACACGCCCATTGGCGGCGGAAGTTTGAGTGACGCGGCGCACCCGCTTGCGGCGCTGCACTTCGTAAGCCGAAAAGGCGGCTTCGGCGGTGGACTCCGACATCAACAGAGGTGCCAGCGCGGCGGCATCTTCGATCGCCATGGCGGCACCCTGCGCCTGGAATGGCGGCATGGCGTGGGCGGCGTCACCGATGATGCCGACAGCGCCTTCGTGCCAGCGTGGGGTATCGACGAGGCCGAGCGGCCAGGCGCCCCAGCTGCCTTTCGCCGCGGCAAGGATGGCGTCGATGCGCGGACTGCGCAGCGCGGCCCAGGGGAGTTTGGGTTCATCCCGTTCAACCGTGCCGGATTTCGCGGGAGACTTCGCGAACAGGACGACGTTGAGGCGGTTGCGATAGGCCAGCGGGTAGCAGACGGCGTGAAAGCCGGGGGCCATAATGACGCTGACGCGATCGTCGGCGATGTGACCCTTGAGGGCATCGAGATCAACCAGGGCGCGCCAGGCCACGGTGCCATCGAACCGGGCGGGCGGGCCGGCGAGGATGTTGGTGCGGGTAGGCGAGTTGACACCATCGGCGCCGACGAAGGCGAAGGGGCGGCCGGTGCGGGTGCGCCCGTCGGCTTCCTCGATTTCGACCGACAGGCCGCGGGCGTGCTGGATGGTATCATAGGCACGAATGCCGAAACTGATGTCGATATTGGCAAAGCGCCGGCAGGCGAGGCGGAGGATTTCGGCGAGATCGGCGCGGTGCATTACCGCATAGGGGGCGCCGAAGCGATCGGCGATGGTGGTGCCGAGTTGTAAGGTCTGGATCGGCGCCTTCGAGCGGAAACCGTAGATGTCGATGCCGGTGGGGACGAAGCTGCGCTCGGCGATCTGGCGGTCAAGACCGAGATGGTTGAGGACGCGGCGGGCGTTGGGACCGAGCTGCAGCCCGGCGCCGGCCTCGGCAATGCCGGCATGGCGTTCGAGCACGATGGCGGTAGCGCCGAACTTGGCGAGCGCCAGGGCCTGGGTCATCCCGGCGATGCCGGCGCCGGCGATGAAGATGGTGCGGGTGGCCATGGTGGCCGGCGGTCAGACGGCTTCGGCGTTGTAGGTAGCGGAAAGTGGTGCCGAGGTGCCCGGCTGCAGCCGCGAGGAATAAACGTAGTGGGTCGAGCAATACGGGCAGACGATTTCGCTGTCGCTGCCCATGTCGAGGTAAACATGCGGGTGGTCGAACGGGGGCAGGGCGCCGATGCACTGGAACTCACGCGCCCCGATTTCGATCTGGCGCAAGCCATCGGTGTTGTGAAAGTGCGGGGTGCTGGTGTGGGCCATGCGAGAGGAACCTTGCAAATCGGCGGCGAGTGGACGGGGGCGAGTTTATCGAAGCGCTGGGCGGAAAGGAAGGCTGGGGGTGGCGGTCTTCTTTCCTCTCCTGTGCACAGCACGGGGGAGGGAGACCGGCGGAAGCCGGCGGAGGGGGCTGCCACAGACACGGCGACGAAAGTCGAGGCGGAGTTCGCGCCGCCCCCTCCACCATCCTGCGGATGGCCCCCTCCCCCGTCTATGACAGGGGAGGAAAGTGCGCTGCGCTGTTTGGCTTTTGTCAGCCTTGAGGGTTTAGCCGAGTTCCTGGGCGAGGCCGATGAGGAGGCCTTCGGGGCCGCGGATGTAGCAGAGACTATAGACGCCCTTGTAGTCGACGACTTCGCCGACGAGCTGTGTCCCGTGTTTGCGGAGCCGTTCGAGGGTGTCGGTGAGGTCATCGACGGCGAACATGACGCGGAGGTAACCGAGGGCGTTGACCGGGGCGTTGCGGTGATCGGCGATGACCGGCGGTGCGAGGAAGCGGGAGAGTTCGAGCCGGCTGTGGCCGTCGGGCGTGCGCATCATGGCAATCTCGACACGCTGGTCGGTGAGGCCGGTGACGCGCCCGGACCATTCGCCTTCGACAGTTGCCCGCCCTTCGAGCTCGAGGCCGAGTTCGAGAAAGAACGCGATCGTCGCTTCGAGATCCTCGACGACGATTCCGACATTGTCCATCCGCTTGATCGTCATGCCTACAGTCTCCTGAGTGTGGTCTCACTCTATCAGCGGGCTGCTTCGAACTGCCATTGGTTTTCAGACGGTCGGTTTCTCGCATCGCAGGGTGGTGCGCTGATTCTGGGGATGTCGACTTGATTTTGTGAGGCGAACTGGGCGTTAAGCTGAGCCGTCGCGGAGGTTACTCGTGCCCAGTTTTGATTCAGATGGCCTGTCGCTGGCCTATGAAGTTTTTGGCGAGGGACCGCCGGTCCTGGCAATCCATGGGTTCGGTTCGTCGCTCGAGATCAACTGGGTGGCGACGGGGTGGGTCGAGACACTGATCGGTGCCGGGTACCGGGTGGTGGCGATCGACAACCGGGGGCATGGAAGGTCGGACAAGCCGCACGATTCCGAGCGCTATTGGGCACATCTGATGGCGGACGATGCGGCGCGGCTGCTCGACCATCTCGGGATTTCCCGGGCGGCGGTGCTTGGCTATTCGATGGGGGCGCGGATCACGGCGTTCCTCGCATCACGGCATCCCGGACGGGTCGGCGCCGCGGTGCTCGGGGGCATGGGGCATAACCTCATTACCGGGCTCAGCGATTCGGACGCGATCATCGATGGGTTGAACGCGCTGACGCTGGCCGAAATCACCCATCCGACGGCGCGGATGTTTCGGATTTTCGCTGACCACTCGAAAGCCGACCGCCGGGCACTGGCGGCGTGCATGGTGACCTCGCGCGAACCGATGAGCGAAACCGAAGTGCGCGGCATCGGAGTGCCGGTGCTGGTGGCAGTGGGCGAGGCCGACGAGATGGCTGGCGACCCGGTGGCGCTGGCAGCACTGATGCCAGATGCCGAGGCCTTCGTGATCCCCAAGCGCACGCACATGCTGGCCACCGGCGACCGGGCGTTCAAGGCGGCGACCTTGGCGTTTCTAGGAACGCAATGGCCGCTTGCAAAGCCGGCGTGAACCTTTTCTACAACTGGGCTTTGTTTTGGAAGACGGTTTGCACTATATCGACCGTCCCAGAATGGAGATCTCCATGAGCGGCGCGACGAGCAAATCCCACCACGTCCAGAGTATCGATCCCGTCTGGGATGCGATCGTCGCCGGGGCGCGCGATGTCTGCAGCAAGGAGCCGTCGCTTACCAATCTGGTGATGGCGAGCATTCTCAACCATGACGGCTTCGAATCGGCGCTGGCGCATCGGGTCGCCGAGCGACTGCATCATTCCGATGTGTCGGCCGATCTGATCCGGCAGGCGTTTGGCGAGGCCTTGGTGTTCCGGCCGGACATTGCCCAGGAAGCGCGCGCCGATCTGGCAGCGACGCTCGAGCGCGATCCGGCCTGCCACCGGGCAATCGAGCCGTTCCTGTTTTTCAAAGGCTATCACGCCATCCAGACCCACCGGTTCGCTAACGCGCTGCTGCGGATGGGACGGCGGGACTTTGCGCTGTATCTGCAGAGCCGGTCGAGCCAAGTGTTCCAAGTGGATATCAACCCGGCGGTGCGGATGGGACGGGGGATTTTCCTCGACCATGCGACGGGGTTCGTCGTCGGCGAGACGGCGCGGATCGGCGATAATGTTTCGATCCTGCAGGGTGTCACCCTTGGCGGCACCGGCAAATCCGAGCAGGACCGGCACCCGAAAATCGGCAATGGCGTGCTGATCGGGGCAGGCGCGAAAGTGCTGGGTAACATCATCGTCGGCGATTGCTCGCGGATTGGCGCTGGGTCGGTGGTGCTGAAGGAAGTGCCGCCCGGCGTGACCGTGGCCGGTGTTCCGGCGAAGATCATCGGGCGGGCCGGATGCGACCAGCCGGCGTCGGTGATGGACCAGATCGTCTCGGTCGACGATCTCGACGGTTGACCGGCGAGCCTGCTAGGGACCGGTGCAACGGGGTTGCCCCGTGCACCGTTCTCCCTATTGTGGCGGCGAATCTTGAAAGGCCTGTACGACCGTGAACCATCCGGAAATCATCAAGCTGCAGAAGTTCCTGCAGCTGAAATTCAACAACCGGCACATCGACGTGCGGCCGCGCGCCAAGCTCAACGATTCCGTCGAAGTGTTTGTCGGCGACGAGTCGGTGGGGCTGATCCATCTCGATGACGAAGACGGCGACCGGTCCTACATGTTCTCGATGTCGATTCTCGATATCGACCTCGACGAGGTCAAATAAGCCGGCCGTGGCTTAGAGCGCGCCGATGCGTTCGAGCCACGGGCCGACGCTGTCGTCAAAGCTTGGCCACTGATCGAGCAGTGCGGCATCAAATGAAAACACCGCGGCGAGTTCCGCGCTGATCAGCACGGTGCGCAGGCAACGGGGCGGCGCGTCAGCGATGACCGGGGCGCTGCATTTGGCGACGAACGGGCGCGGCGAGACAGCGTCGTACCAGACGGTCTCCCCCTGGAAGCCGCCTAAGCCCTTCAGGCGCTTGCCGACAAGGCCAGGTGGGCCGCTGAGCAGACCATCCTCGAATTGATGCAGGTAGACCCCGTCGAGCAGGGCAGCGCTCGGCTGCGCCTTGGTGCGCGGCAGCAACGTCACCTGCACCGAGGCGAGCGCCCCGTCCTTGCCCACCGGCAGCGACAGATCGAGATCGATGCGGGTGGTGAAGCCCGGCGAGCCGGTCTCGCCATCGCGGAACCATGGCTCGGGGATCGTGAGTTCGCGGCCGGCGATGGTGCGGACGATGAGCTGGCTGCCGGTGTCAGCGAGGGTGACCGGCGGCGGGCCGTCGCTGAACACATCATCGAGCCAGTAGCCGACGCCGATGCCGATGGCGACGAGGAAAATAGCGATGATCGCAGCCGGGTAAAAGACCGGCGCGAACCGGGTCTGCGAGCCGGATAAGGTGGCGCTCGATGTGGACATTAACCAGTCGGCAGGTTGGTGGATGACAGCCGATAGGACGCCCCATATGGCTAATGAACAGTTAACGAGCTCCGCACCGCGTAGCTGGAATGGGGACGCGAAATGCAGAACGAGTTGGTGCTCGTGGCGTTCATCATGGCGGTCGGCCTCAGCGTTTCGGCAGCGCTGACGCACCTCTATCAGGGGGTGGCCAAGCAACAGGCGATGCTGCGCTATGATGGCAAGACCTATGTCGGGATGCTCGGCAATCTGTCGCTGAGTTTCCTCTGCGGGCCGTACATCATGCTGCAGATGGGCTGGAAGCAGGAAGAAAACGGCACCATCGCGCTGACCTCGGTGCTGATCGCCGCGCTGGTCGCGTTCGGGTGGGCCTTCATCACCGGCATTCTGGTGCTCGGCGTTTATATTGCGATTTTCCCGTAGAAGCGGTTTTCACGCGGTGCGGCGAGCATCGCTCGAAATTTCTCCAGCACACGTCACATGTGCAAAATGCAGAGGCCGGCGTCCCCACGGATGCCGGCCTTTCGTCTGTCGGGGTATTAGTTGATGGCGGCGACGATGGTCGGGCGTTCGTCCACGATGTCGACCCACTGGCCGGCATCGGCCTGTGACTGGCGCTTGAGGAAATGGTAAGGCGTGGTGTTCCACAGATCGATGCTGCCGCGCTGGTTGTCGAGCACGAGGTCGCCGCGATCGGTGCGGACCATCAGCACTGCGTGGCCTTCACCGTTGGACTGGCGCACTACGGTGATCAGCAGCGCGCTGGCCGGCCAGCCGCGATCGATCAGGGCGCGGCGCTTGGCGAGGACGAAATCCTCGCAATCGCCATAGCCGTTCGGGTAGGTCCAGAACTCGGCGACCTGGTAAAGGTCGTTGTCGGTGATCGGAGTGATCTGGGCATTGGCGGCGGTGTTGACGGCCAGCAGCTGGTTCCACAGCGTCTCGGTCAGCGGGATGACCGCGACCGGGTTGGCGTTGACGGTGCATTCGCCGCGATGGGTCTTGCAGAACTCCATATGCCCGACCGGGACCGAGGTCGCACCGGCGACGGTGGCGAAGGCGACGTTGGTGGTATCGATCTGATCGGCGAGCGCTGTGGTGGTGAGTACGGCGAAAGCGAGCATTGCCGCGATCCAGCCGATTGAATGTTTGCCCTGCATGACGTGTCCCCCGTGACGGAGACGACGCTAGGCTTAGGGATTTAGGTCGATGCGAAAACTGCGATGCAGTTTTTATGTGTGTTTTAGGGGATCGATTCAGCGCCCGTTAGGCATAGGAACCCGCGTGGGCGCTTGACCTAGTTTATCCGCAGGTTCTGCTGGACCACGCTCAGCATTTCCTGGGACGCGGCGAACTCCACGGCGACACCGTCCTGGAAGTGCCGCACCACTCGCGCCCGCATGCGGCCAAGGGTTACCGGGGTGCCCATGGCGGGGCGGACGGCCAGTTCAATGGCGGCGCCCGAGAGCGAGATATCGATGATCTTGCAATTGTAGCGGCGGCCGTCGTCGAGCACGACTGTCGAGTGGCGGTTGTCGGGAACGACGCGCTCGTGGCGGCGATCCTCGGGGAGGTTGAGGATCTCCTTGTTGGCGAGCCAGGTCAGCTGCGCGCTCATCTTGTCGCGCTTGCGCGGGCTGGCGGAGACTTCCATCAGGAAGCCGCCTTCGACGCCTTCGAGGATGACGCCTTCGATGCGGCCGATGTGATCGAGATAGGCGATGATCTTTTCACCGACATTGCCGGCGACGGGCGCGACGACGACGGCGTCACCGGGCGACATTTCGAGGACCTGGCAGGGGAATTCGCGGCGGTCGGCGAGCATGTAGCGGCCGAGCACGGAAATTTTCACGCGCTGGAAGCGCGGCATGTCGGCCTGGCTGCGCTTGCGCGCCACAACGGGGCGAGTGGGGAGATCGTCGCTGAGCATGGTGGGAACCGTAGTTGTGGTACCGGAGGCGGACACAAGCACGGTAACCAGTCTTGGTTAACCCTTAGTAAGATTCCGACCGGCCGCCGTCGATTACCGCGAGGTGCGCGTAGCGGCGCGCGGAGCGGCCATAAACCGTCGCGGCGGTCGGGGCAGGCGGGATGCCGGAGGCGAACACCACCTCGTTGGCGACCGAGGACGAAATGTCGCGGGCCATTTCCTCGAGCGAGACATCGTCGGGCCAGATCAGCCGGAGGCCGGTGATGCGCTGTTCGAGGATTGGCTGGGTGCCGAACCAGTATGGTTCGTCGAACGCCGTCAGGGCGCCGAGCAGGCGGGTTTGGGTGGTGCCATTGTGACGGAGCGGCAGCAGCACGGTTTCGAAGTTAACCTTGGTGCCGAGAGCGGTGGTGCCCTGGAAACTGACCAGCGCCACGGCATGATCCTCGGTAACGGCGCGGATCAGGGTTTCGACGGCATCGCGATCGCGGACGTGCCAGAGCTTGGAGAACGAGCGGCCCTTCAGTTCGCGGCAATAGGCGGTGCAGAGGTGGGAGCCGGCGAGGCGGAAGGTGAATTCATTGTCGTCGTCGAGTTCGAGGATGAACGTGTTGCCAAGAGCCTCGCGGATGCGGGCGGGGTCGATGTCGCGACGGTCGGGCGCACTGCGGGCGCCCCGTAGCCTATTCCAGTAGTCATAAAGCGCTTTGGTGCTGGCTTTTTGCATAGTTTTCGACCCGTTCCCGCCAGCCGCAAATTCTCAACGAATCCGCTGCGCATTTGCCCAACGCCAAACTGCCAAAAGCGTGCGGTAAAAGCGCTCTTAAACATTGGTTAAGGTTAATGCCGGCGCGCCATGTTGATAAACCCGGGGAACAGTGCGAATTGCCGCCTTCGGTCAAGGAGTTGCCATGAGCGACGCGAACGAAGGCGACTCGCAGGAATCGCCGGTGGAAAAATCGCCCGGTCGCGAGCCGGTGTTTTTGCTGCCAAATGCGGTGACGGCGGGGATCGGGCTGCTGGTCGCGGTGCATCTGGCGCGGCAGTTCGTGTTGACGCCGGATGGCGACGAGAACCTGTTGGTGTGGTTTGCCTTCGTGCCGACGCGGCTGTTCCTGCCGGCGGGGGTGCTGCCGGGCGACTGGCTGCCGCTGCTGTGGACGCCGGTGACGCACGGGTTGCTGCATGCGGACTGGATGCATCTGATCTTCAACACCGCGTGGTTTGCGATCTTCGGGACGCCGGTGGCGCGGCGCTATGGCTGGGCGGGGTTTCTCGTGATCCTGCTGGCCTCGGCGATCGCCGGCGCGCTGGCCTTCCTGCTGGCGGCGATCGGCGCAACGAGCCTGCAAATCCTGATCGGTGCATCGGGCGCGGTGGCGGGACTGACGGGGGCAGCGGTGCGGTTCATTTTCCAGGCGCCAGTGATCGTCACGGAGCCCGAAACCGGGCGACGTTACCTCGTGGCGCGACGGGCGGCGACCATCCGGGAAATGCTGGCGCATAAGCAGGCGCGGGCGTTTACCGTGCTGTGGCTGGTGCTGAACGCCGCGGTGCCGCTGTTACCGCTGCTTGGTGGCGGCACGGTGGAGATCGCCTGGCAGGCGCATCTCGGGGGATTTTTTGCCGGGTTTTTCCTCGTGCCATGGCTCGAACGACGGAGTGCCGGATGACCGACGTTAGCGAACGGCTCGAAAAACTCGAAATGCTCGCCGCCTATCAGGAGCAGGCGATCGAGGAACTCAACGGCATCGTCACCGAACAGTGGAAAGAGATTTCGGCGCTGCGCCGCCTCGCGGGTAATCTCGGCGAGCGACTGCGGGAACTCGGCGACAATCCGGTGTTTGCCGGGGCCGCGGAGCCGCCGCCGCCGCATTACTGAGTGCGGTAGACGGTTTTGGGGTCGAAGAGGCGCGGCTCGCCGGTGTCGATGAGCGCGCTGCCTTCGACGCGGCGATAGAAACACGTGCGACGGCCGGTGTGGCAGGCGGCGCCACGGCCTGTTTGATGGACGGTAACGAGCAGCGCGTCCTGATCGCAATCGGTGCGGATCTCGACGAGACGCTGGATTTCGCCGGAGGTTTCGCCCTTTTTCCAGAGGGAGTTCCGCGAGCGCGACCAATAGTGGACCTCGCCGGTTTCGAGCGTCAGCGACAGGGCCTCGGCGTTCATGTGGGCGACCATCAGCACGGCGTTATCGGTGGCGTCGATGGCAATGGCAGTGATCAGGCCGGTGGCGTCGAAGCGCGGGGCAAACAGCCTGCCCTCCTCGAGCGCGTCGTGATCAAGAGTCGCGGGGTCGGTAAAGGCAAGCGGCATGGCGGGTATCCTTGGCGGATCGCTTGATACGCCTGCGCGCGGAGAGGTGAAAGCCCGTGACCTTGTTGATCGGGCCGCATGGGACCATATTTGCGGCGTGGGGGACCAGAACGTGGCCGGAGCCGACAGATCGAAGCCGCTGACGCCGACGGGTGGGTCACCATCGGGCAGCGTTGCCGACTTCATATCCAAGGTCAAAGCGCTCGGCGATGTGGCGCCCGGCGAGGGCCGTGGCCGGTTGCTGTTTGCACTCGATGCGACGATGAGCCGGCAGCCGACCTGGGATCTGGCGTGTTCGCTGCAGGGTGAGATGTTCAAGGCGGTGGGCGGCGTCGGGCTCGATGTGCAGTTGCTGTATTTCCGCGGCATCGGCGAATGCCGGGCCTCGAAATGGGTCGGCGATGCGAGCAAGTTGCAGCAATTGATGACCGCGATCGCGGTGCGCGGCGGGCAGACGCAAATTTCCAAGGTGTTTTCGCACGCCCGGGCCGAGCATTCGAAGCGGAAGATCAACGCCGTGGTTTATGTCGGCGACGCCATGGAAGAAGAGGTCGACCGGCTGGTGCAGAAGGCCGGTGAGCTGGGGCTGCTAGGGTGTCCGGTGTTCGTGTTCCAAGAGGGGCGCGATGCTTCGGCTGAGCGGGCGTTCAAGGAGTTTGCGCGGGTGAGCAAGGGCGCCTATGCGCGGTTCGACACCAATGCACCCAAAGAATTAGCGGCGCTGCTGCGGGCGGTGGCCGCTTATGCCGCGGGCGGGCGGAAATCGCTGCAGCTTGAGGGCACGGCGACGGCCAAACTGCTGCTGGAGCAGCTCAAATGATCTACGCAATTGCCGGCGGTGTGCTGCTGCTCGGCGCCTGGTATTTATGGCGGCTGTATCTCACGGCGGATATCCGGAAGATCGTCAAGGCAATGCGCTGGTTTGCCGGTGCGGCGGTGGCGGCGTTGACGCTGTTCCTGCTGTTTCGCGGGCAGATTTTCATTGCCACGATTACCGGGCCGATTGCCTACGGGATTTTCACCAACGGGCGGATCGGGCGGTTCAGCTTTGGGTCGGATGCGCCCAGTGGCGATACGGCTTCGACGGTCAAGAGTCGGTTTTTCGCGATGACGCTCGACCATGACAGCGGCGAGGTCGTCGGGCGGGTGATCGGTGGGCGGTTCAAGGGGCGCGACTTGTTCGATCTTGGCGAGGACGAGACGCGGCTGTTGCTAGCGGAGATCGGCGGCGACGCCGACAGCCTGTCGCTCCTGGAGACGTGGCTCGACCGCAATAGGGCGGGTTGGCGCGAGTATTTCGGAGAAAGCGAAGCCGGGCCGGCGGCGGCAGGGGTAGCGGCCGATCCGGATGCGGAAGCGTTCGAGGTGCTGGGGCTTGAGCCGGGAGCGGGTCCCGAGGAGATTCGCGCGGCGCATCGCGGCTTGATGATGAAGCTGCATCCGGACCAGGGTGGGTCGAATTATTTGGCCACGAAGATCAATGCTGCCAAGGATCAGTTGTTGAGGAAGAGGCGGGTTTAGGGGGCTACCGGAGCCTCGCCGCGTGCACTTTCGTCTTTCCCGCGAAAGCGGGAATCTCGGTTTGCTTTACCATCCGTAAACAGAGATCCCCGCGTTCGCGAGGATGACTGGGGGTGGGGGAGTGGCTGCGTATACAGCTGCCTTGGTATCGAGTGCTTTGGTGGAGCGAACTGTGCTTTTGGTTCTAGCTGGGTCCCCGCTTCCGCAGGGATAGCGAAGTAGTAGTGGTAGATTCGGGGTACGCCGCGAAGCTAAAATAAGTGCTGCTTCAGCGGCGAGACATCAGGGCGAAGAAGCGGTCTTGTTCATGGCGATCTTCAGCGAAGACGCCGGTGAAGCGCTGGGTGGTGGTAATGGCGCCATGGGCCCGGACGCCGCGCATGGTCATGCACATGTGCTCGGCCTCGATCATCACCGCTGCGCCGCGCGGATTGAGGTGCTCGTTGACGGCATCGATAATCTGGGCGGTGAGGTTCTCCTGCACCTGCAGGCGGCGGGCAAAGATTTCGACCAGCCGGGCGAGCTTTGACAACCCGACGACGCCATCATGCGGCAGGTAGGCGATGTGGACCTTGCCGATGAACGGCACCATGTGGTGCTCGCAGTGGGACGCGAACGGGATGTCCCTGACCAGCACGATGTCATCGTAGCCGCCGACGTCCTTGAAGGTGCGCTTCAGCGTTTCGCCGGCATCCTGTTGGTACCCGGAAAAGAATTCGCCGTAGGCCCGGGCAACGCGGGCGGGGGTTTCGAGCAGGCCTTCACGGGTTGGATCGTCGCCAGCCCAGGCGATCAGCGTGCGCACGGCGGCTTCGGCCTCGGCCTGGGTGGGGCGGGGCGCTGGACGCTTCGGCGTGCCGATGACGTCACGCTTGATCTTGACATCCATGCTGGTTCCTCGCGGTGACGCTGCTGCGTGGAGATACGGTGGCGCTGCGGGCACGGACCATGGGGCCCGGCACTTTCCGCGCCGCCTCCGTCACCTTATATAGTGTCCGCTGCCAACCCCCAAGAGCCGGTTAGTGAGTGCGATGGACCTGAGCGATCTCTACTCGGACAAGATCCTCGAAATTGCCATGCACCTGCCGGCAGCGGCGCGGTTAGCCGATGCGGATGGCTCGGCGCGGAAAGTCAGCCGGGTCTGCGGCTCGGTGATCGAGGTCGATGTCAAACTGCGGGATGGCGTCGTGGCCGAGTATGGCGCCGATGTCAGCGCCTGCGCGCTGGGGCAGACTTCGGCGGCGGTGATGGCGCAACATGTAGTCGGGTCGACGCCCGATGAACTGCGGGCGCTCCGTACGCAAATGCACACCATGCTCAAGGACAATGGCACGCCGCCGACCGGTAAATGGGCTGACCTGCGGTATCTCGAAGCGGTGCGGGAGTATCGGCCGCGGCATATGTCGACGCTGCTAGTGTTCGACGCCGTGGTCGACGCCGTCGAAGCGGCCGAACGGGCTGTGGTGCCGTGAGCGGGTTCTGGCGGGCGGTGGACTATCCGTTTAAGCTGACGGCGTTCGGGCTGATCCAGGTGTATCGGCACTCGCTGTCGATGTTCACGGGCCGCAATTGCCGGCATGCCCCGAGCTGTTCGGAATTCACCCGCGATGCGATCTGGCAACACGGCTTCTGGCCGGGAGGCTGGATGGGGCTGGCACGGATCGTCCGCTGCCGTCCGGGGGGGACGCACGGGTACGATCCGGTGCCGGAGTCGGTGCCGGCCACGGCGCAGTGGTATCAGCCGTGGCGGTATGGGCGGTGGCAGTAGGGCAGGAGGTAGCTGTGGCCGACAAGCGGGTCGATAGTGCAGAGCGCGTGATCGATGCACCGGCGGGCAAAATCTATGCGGCGCTGACCGAGGCCGAGGCACGGAAACAATGGTTGCCGCTGACCGGAATGACCGGGCGCTTCGAGCGGTTCGACGCCTCGGTCGGTGGCGGCTATCGAATGGTGCTGATGTATGGGGACGCGGCAAATGCGCCGGGCAAGAGTTCGGCGGCTGAGGACATCGTTGAAGCGCGTTTCGTCGCGCTGAATCCGGGGCGCCTGGTGGCGGAGGCCGTTGATTTCGTGTCCGATGACCCGGCTTTCACCGGCACCATGACGATGATCTGGGAACTGGTCGGCACCGCTGATGGCACGCGGGTGACGATCACCGCGCGTGACGTGCCCCCGGGGATCAGCAAGGCCGACCATGATGCGGGACTGAACTCGTCGCTGGATAATCTGGCGGCGTATGTCGCGTAGCACGACCGCGCCGGTCTGGATGACAGTGCGCCTCGCACCATGCTAGAGACCCGCCCGGCTTCGCGACCCTAGCAGGCTACAAACTCATTGGAGCAGACCATGACGATCAAGGTGACGTTTCCCGACGGTGCGGTTCACGATTATGCGCGTGGCACCACCGGGACCGCCGTGGTCGAGGGCATCTCGACGAGCCTCGCGAAGAAGACCGTGGCGATGAAATGGAACGGCGTGCTGGCCGATCTCGCCGATCCGCTGCAGGCCGATGGGCGGATCGAATTCGTCATGCGCGACAGTGCCGATGGGCTCGGGCTGATCCGGCATGATGCGGCGCATGTGCTGGCGGAGGCCGTACAGGAGCTATGGCCGACGACGCAGGTGACCATCGGGCCGGTGATCGAAAACGGGTTCTATTACGATTTCAAGCGCGAGACGCCGTTCGGCGAGGATGATTTCCCGGTCATCGAAAAGAAGATGAGCGAAATCATCCAGCGCGGCGCGGCGTTCACCAAGGAGGTGTGGACGCGCGACGAGACCAAGCGGGTGTTTGCCGCCAAGGGCGAGGACTTCAAGGTCGAACTGGTGGATGCGATTCCGGCAGACCAGATGATCAAGATCTACAAGCAGGGGCAGTGGTTCGATCTGTGTCGCGGGCCGCATATGCGGTCGACGAAGGATGTCGGGCAGGCGTTCAAGCTGACCAAGGTGGCGGGCGCCTATTGGCGGGGCGATAGCCGCAACCCGGTGCTGAGCCGGATTTATGGCACGGCCTTCGCCAATCAGAAGGAACTCGATGACTATCTGCACATGATGGAGGAGGCGGAGAAGCGCGACCATCGCAAGATCGGCCGCGACCTCGACCTGTTCCATATGCAGGAGGAGGCGCAGGGCAGCGTGTTCTGGCATCCCAAGGGCTTCGTCATCTACAACCAGATGGAAGAGTATATCCGCCGCCGGGTGAATGGCGCGGGGTATCAGGAAGTCAAGACGCCGCAGCTGATGAGCTCGAAGTTCTGGGAGGCGTCGGGGCACTGGGGCAAGTATCGCGAGAACATGTTCGTCGTGCCCGACGAAGTACCGGGGACCGAGGAAGAAGGTCCGGTGCTGTCGGGCAAGGGCGATCTGATGGCGCTGAAGCCGATGAACTGTCCGGCCCACATCCAGATTTTCAATCAGGGCACCAAGAGCTATCGCGACCTGCCGCTGCGGATGGCCGAGTTCGGCTGCTGTCATCGCAACGAGGCGCATGGCGCGCTGCACGGGCTGATGCGGGTGCGGCAGATGACGCAGGACGACGCGCATATCTTCTGCCGCGAAGACCAGATCCAGGGCGAGACCGAGCACTTCGTGCACCTGCTGTATTCGGTGTACCAGGACATGGGCTTCGATGACGTGGTCATCAAGCTGGCGACGCGGCCGGAAAAGTTCGGCGGCACCATCGAGCGCTGGGACGCGGCCGAGAAGGCGCTGGGCGATGCGCTGCGGGCCACCGGCTATGATTTCGAAATCGCCGAAGGCGAGGGGGCGTTTTATGCGCCCAAACTCGAATTCCACTTGAAGGACGCCATCGGGCGATCGTGGCAGGTCGGGACGCTGCAGCTCGATTATGTGCTGCCGGAACGGCTCGACGCGGCTTACGTCGCCGAAGACGGCTCGCGCCAATATGCGGTGATGCTGCACCGGGCGATCCTCGGGTCGCTGGAGCGGTTCATCGGCATGATGATCGAGAGCTATGCCGGCCGGATGCCGATGTGGCTGGCGCCGGTGCAGGTGGTGGTGGCGACCATCGTTTCGGATGCCGACGATTATGCCGAGGGGCTGGTACGGCAGTTGAAGGCGGCGGGGATTCGGGCCGAACTCGACGTGCGCAACGAGAAGATCAACTACAAGGTGCGCGAGCACTCGGTGCAGAAAGTGCCGCTGCTGTTCGTCGTCGGCAAGCGCGAGGCCGAGGAGGGCGCGGTGTCGGTCCGCCGGCTCGGGACCGAAGGGCAGCGGGTGATGGCGGCGGATGTGGCAATTGCCGAGCTGACCGCCGAGGTCGTGCCGCCGGATTTGAGGGCGCGGGCTGCCTGAGGGGTGTGGCACATGGGCGTTCCCACACACTCAGTCGGCCGCTTTTCCCACTCGGCCATCCCTCCACACAGTCATCCTCGCGAACGCGGGGATCTCTGTTTGACGGCGGACAACTGAAACGGAGATTCCCGCTTTCGCGGGAATGACAGGGGTGGGTGTGGCAGGGTTGCATTACATCACTGCCCCTTGGTCGCCGCCTGCGGATCGACCTATTCCAGCCCGGCCATCTTGAGGCCCTGCAGGTAGCGCGACAGCAGCGACGGGCTCATGAAGCGGAGGGTGTCGGCGGCGGAGTGCAGGGTCATCGGCGGCCGCTGGTAGCGGAACTTGTCGAGCGCATCGCGGGCGGCGGCGGGATCGCCGTGGTGGGCGAAATACACGGCCAAGTCGCGGTAGGGCCAGGTGAGGCCGGGGCGTTCCGCAAGGGCACGGCGTGCGAACTGGATCGCCTGCTGCGGTCGGCCGGCCGTGAAATGGGCCAGACCCATGCCGACATGGATGTTGAAGGTGAACGGATCGAGCGGCGACAGCCTGGTGGCGTTCTCGAAGGCCGTGAGCGCTTCCTCGGCGCGGTTCATATAGGTCAGGCCGAAGCCGAGGCGCATCCAGGCCCAGCTGAGATTGGGATCGAGCGACAGGGCGCGGTCGCAGAAGGCGATGGCCTGCTCGACGTTGCCGCCAAGCTGCATCATGGCGGTGGCGAGAGCGGTCAGTGCAGTAGGGTCGTCCTCGACGGTCTGGCTGGCGATTTCCAGCAGTCGCTCGCCCTTCCGACGCTCGCCGGCGACGTCGTCGGACCAGCTGTAGACCACCTGCTGGCCGTGCGCCCACGCGCCGAGCGCCGCGGCCAGTACATAGTTGGGCTCGAGCTCTAGGGCTTTTTCCAGCAGCGAGATGGCGTGCGGATTTTCGGCCATGCGATGGGCCCACAGATGGGGCAGGGCGCGCATCACCAGATCATAGGCGGCAAGGGTTTCGGGGCGCTTGGCCCGGGCGCGCTCGACCTCGACGCGGCGAATCGACGGGGATACGGCGCTGGCGACTTCGGCGGCGACGCGGTCCTGCAGGTCGAACAGATCGGCGACCTGGCCATCGACCTTGGTCGACCAGACATGGTTGCCGCTATCGGTTTCAACCAATTGGGCGGTGATGCGAACGCGTTCGCCGACCCGACGGACCGAGCCTTCGACGGCATAGCGGACGCCGAGTTCGCGGCCGACCTGGCGCACATCGACCGAGCGGCCTTTGTAGGCGAAGGCAGAATTGCGGGCGATGACGAAGAAATCGCGAACCCGCGACAGGGTGGAGGTAATTTCCTCGACGACCGCGTCGGCGAAATAGGCCTGGTCGGCTTCGCCCGACAGGTTGTCGAAGGGCAGCACGACGAGCGAAGGCCGGCTCGATACCTTGAGGGCCGGGACCGGTGCGACAGCTGCGATGTTCGAGGGCTCGTTGAGTCCACCCGGATGCCAGACGAACAGCCGCACGGTTTTCGGAATGTTTTTCAGCTGCTGGGGGCCGACATCGTGGAAATCGAGTTCGACGCGGCCGCCGAGATATTCATGCATCCACTTGGTGATGGCCATGCCGCCGGGCGGCGCTATGCTCTGGACGCGAACGGCGAGATTGACGCCGTTGCCGAACAGATCGTCGCCATTGACCAGCACATCGGCCAGCACGATGCCGGCGCGAACCTGGAAGAAGCCACCGCCGGGGGCGGGTATCTGGCGCTCGTGCAGGCTTTTCTGCAGCTTGGTGGTCCACTCGACGGCGTCCATGACGCTCTGGAATTCGGCCAGCAGGCCGTCCCCCATAGTCTTGAAGACCTTGCCGTTGGAATTGCCGATGGTGGCGGCGACGAGTTGCTCATAGCCGCGCTGGACGAGGCGCAGCGTTTGGCGCTCGTTAACTTCGACGAGGCGCGAATACCCGACAACATCGAGGGATACGATCGGTACGAGCCGACGATCCGGTTTCGGCATTGCAGTCGCGCGCTCCCCGTGGTGCGCCTGACTGCGCACCGGTCATCGTCATTATATGCGAAGTTTGCAGAACAATGCCAGAAACGTGATGCAACTAATGGGCATCACGTCAGCGCGCCGGAGCGAATTTCAGCCGGGAGCAGTTGGCGCCGCGTAGACGTCGGTCAACACATCGATATCGCGCGCGGCGCCCGGCAAAACTTCGAATTCGCGGTTGAAAACCTGGTCACCGCGTTTGGCGAGGACGAGGTAGGTACCCTCGGCGAGGACCGTGGTAGGGAAGGCGCCGAGTTCGGAAAACACCGTCTCGCCATCGGAGGTTTTGACGGTCCATTCGACGTCGGCAATGGCTTCGCCCCCGGCTTCGGACGCGAGCTTGAAATTGACCACGGCGGCGTGGTGGTAGAGCGTCGCGTCGGTCAACTGGCCGGGTTCGACGCGCAGATCGGCCCGTACCATGGCGTTGACGTCGCCGAAATAAGCGACGACGTGATAGGTGCCAGCGTTGAGCGTTACCATGTCATTGGGCGCCAGATTCTCAGCGACCAGCCTGCGGTCGCTTTCGCTTACGCCGCCGGTGAAGATGTCAAAATGCATCAGTTCAGGCGGGATCGGGATATCGCCGGCGATGGCTGCGGTCAGCCGCATGGCGCCCGCATCGAGCACCAGGGTCTTGTCGTTGTCGCCAACGGCGACGGTCAGGCTGTCGCTTGCCTGCGCGCTGCCATAGGCCACGTGGACGACGTATTCGCCGGGCGGCAGGGTGAGCTGTGCATCCGCCTCATCGGATTTCGCCACGAGGGCGAGTTCACCGGTGTTGTCGGTGCGGGTATCGAAGATGCGCCAGACGAGGCCGGCGGCGATATTGGTGCCACCTTCGGTGACCTGGGCGGTGAGGTGCACGGGCTGAGGGACCGAGGTCAGCGCGGTAATTGCGTCGGTGGCAGGGGTGGGCTGACCATCGGGACCGAGTGCCGAAGTCGCCGCCTGATCGCCCTCGCGGTCGGGGCGGGGGCGCGGCAGCGGCGGCATTCCGTCGCTCTCCTGCGCGATGGCGAGGCTGGTGAACAGCATCGCCAACAGCGCGAAAGCCACGGCGGCCAGCCGCATTACCCGTAACTGCAATCCGAAATCCTTCTTGCCAAATGCCGATGAGCCGCGATGCCCGGACCGGACGCCAGCTTCCTGCGCTTGGATTGGGGAAAAGCTGTGTCATAAGGGTGCCGCACTCGCAAGGGACCGAAAACCGATGCCGACCAATGACGCACTGCGCGACTATCTCAAGACGCGGCGGTCCGTCGGTACCGGGTTCCTGCACGAGCCCGGCCCCAATGCTGCCGAACTCGACGAACTGCTCACCATTGCAACGCGCGTGCCCGACCACACCAAGATCGTGCCGTGGCGGCTGGTGTTGTTTGAGGGCGCGGCGCGCGAGCGGGTTGGGGATTTGCTCGCGGCAATCGCTAGCCAGCGCAATCCGGCCCTCGATGCGGCGAGTCTCGAAATCGAACGGCGAGGGTTCATGCCGGCGCCGCTAATCGTCGGCGTGATCTTTTCGCCCAGGCCATCGCCCAAGGCGCCCGAACTGGAACAGCTGCTCTCCGCTGGCAATGTGTGTTTCAACCTCGTTAACGCGGCGTTCGCGCTGGGCTTTGCGGCGAGTTGGGTGACGCGGTGGTATGCCTTCGACCCAGAGGCTCAACAGATGCTGGGAGCCCGGGCCGGCGAGCGATTTGTCGGTTTCGTCCATATCGGGTCGACCGATGTCAAACCCGAGGATCGGCCGCGGCCGTTGTTGGAAAGCGTAGTAACGCGGTGGAACGGTTAACCGGCTGTTAACCGGCGCAACGGTTTATTAACCATCGAAGTCAACCTCGGAATGCTCAGCCGTGGGCGTCACTCCCATCACCGTACCGACTGCGCTGGCGCAGATCCTCAATACCGCGGGCGAGCGTAGCGGCGTTGATTTCGATTACCTGCTGCAGACCGCCATCCGGGAAAGCAGCCTCAATCCGACGGCCAAGGCCGCAACCTCCTCGGCGACGGGGCTGTTCCAGTTTCTCGACAGCACCTGGCTGCAGGTGATGAAGGATGAGGGACCGCGGCTCGGCTATCAGAGTTATGCCGACGCGATCACCCAGAATGGCGATGGCGATTATGTCATCAAGGACCCGAAGTTAAGGGCGGAAGTTCTGAAGCTACGCGAGGATCCCGCGATCGCTGCCGACATGGCTGCGGCGTTCACGCGGAACAACGGCGCGTACCTCTATGAGAAGTTCGGCCGGATGCCGAGCGCCGGGGAGCTCTACATCGCGCACTTCCTTGGAGCGGGCGGAGCGGGGAAACTGTTCAGCGCCGGGCTCGAAAATCCGGACCAGATTGCGGCCAAGCTGTTTCCGCGACAGGCGGCAGCTAATCCGTCGATTTTTTACGATCATGGGACGGCGCGCACGATCCGAGAGGTCTATAAATCCCTGGTTGCCAAGCATGACGGGCAGCCCGCGGCGGCGTTCTCCACCCAGCAATTGCAGGGGGGAGCGACCTTGCCGGCACTTGCGGCCCCAGTTACACCGCTGCAGCCCCTAGAGGGGATGGCCCGATCGGCGCCGCAGTCGCGGTTTGGGCCAAAGGACATGTCCTTCACTGCCCTGTTTTCAACCGGGCTCGAAGGCGCCATCGCTTCACCGGTAGAGCCGATACCAGCCGGGCAGGGCGCGGCGTTTTTCACGCAACTCTACGGCCAGTAATTCTTGCAGCCGAGTCCTGCACCCGCGGCTACGCGCACCCTCGATCCCCTGCCATTCGGGCATAGCCCTCATGGCCTTTCTCGCTCAAAGCGCGCCACTGGCGCCCTTTGCCCCTGCGGGTCGCTCCAAAGCCCGCTCAAGGGGGAGGGAGGCGATGGGGTTGGCGCATGCGTTATATTACTACAGCCGTATCAGACAGTTATGTGGGGGGGCGGGTGTAGCGAACCCTGCCCTCCCCCCTGAGGGGAGGGCTTGGGTGGGGATGGCCACACACACGTATGGGTAGTGGTTGAAAACTTGGTCAACCCGCATGGTGAACCGTTCCTTAAAACTTGGCCGGTAGGCTCGAAGACATAGCGTGTCGGAGAGTATCATGGTTGCGTATCATCAGTTCCTGTCACTCTGCCAATCTGACGATAGCGAGGCCCGGGGGCAGGCGGCGCATCTGGCGGCGATGGCTTATCTCGGGCACACCGGACCGCTCGACGAACAGGCGGCGCTCTATGCGGCGCTGATCAGTTTTCTCGACGACCCGTCGGTCAAAGTGCGGGCAGCGCTGGCGTACGGGCTGCTGCATGCGCCCGAAGCGCCGCGCCCGATTCTCCATGCGCTGCTGCAGGACAGCGAAGTCATTTCCAAAGCCGTGGCGCAGTACTCGCCAGCGCTGATCGATGCCGATCTGATTTCGCTGTCGCGCACGGCGGAACTCGGATTGCTGGTGGCGCTGTCGATGCGGGCGACGGTGTCGTCGCGGCTGGCCGAGGCGCTGATCGTACGGGACCAGAAGCCGGTGACGCAGAAGCTGCTGTCACGCAGCGATGTGGTGGTGCCGCAGGCGGTGCTGTCGCGACTGGCGGAAACGCATGGCGATGATGCGCAATTGCGGGGCGCCATGCTAGCGCGGAACGATCTGCCGGCAGTAGCGCGGTTGCGGCTGGTTGAAGCGGTGCGAACGGCCCTGCTTGGCGCGCGAATCGTCAAGGGCGCCATTGCGCCGGCGCGGCTGCAGCGGCTGCTGCGCGATGCGACGGACATGGCGGTGACGGTGATCGGCGAAAGCGAGGCGGCGCAGGCCGACCCGAGCTATGCCAACCAGCTGATCGAGAGCGACCGGGTGTCGACACGGCTGATGCTGCACGCGATCATCCACGGGCATGTGCTGTTTTTCGCCGATTGCGTCGCCGAGTTGAGCAATACGCCGCGCGACAAGGTGTTCACCCTGCTCGAAATCGGTAGCCGCGCGGCGCTCAACGCCATGCTGGCCCGCTGCGGGTTGGGCGAGGCGGTGCGCAATCTCATCGCCCGGCTGGTGTTTTATGCCCGTTCGGCCGACCTCGCCGATGATGTCGCGGCGCGGCATTACGTGGTGACGGCCTTGACCGAGGAACTGATCGCGGAGACCGCCGGACTCATTCCGCCCGAGCTCGAGGATGCGTTCAGTTACCTCTCGGAGCAGAACGTGTCGCTCGCTCGCCGGGCGGCGCGCGGCGTCATGCTGGGGTTCGTCGACGGGGATGCCGAGGAGCGCAGCCTGCCGGGACTGCAGTATCAGGAACTGCTGGCGCTGCCGGCGGCGTAAGCTCACCCAGCCGCGTTTTCTTGACGCGAACCGGTAACCACTTCGCTTGAAAACGCTCTAATAGCGAAACTGTTCGCTCAGCACCCGTTCTTCGAGATCGGTGCCAGGATCGAACAGCAGCGTGACGCCGTGCGAACGGTCTTCGCGGATGATGACATCGAGCACTTGCTGGAACTCGATATTGTCGGCGACGGCGGATACCGGGCGCTTTTCGGCTTCGCGGGTTTCGACGCGGACTTCGGCGGTGTTGGGCAGGATGGCGCCGCGCCAGCGCCGGGGTCGGAACGGGGAAATCGGCGTCAGCGCCAGCAATGGAGATTCAATCGGCAGGATCGGACCGTGCGCGGACAAATTGTACGCGGTCGAGCCGGCCGGGGTGGCGATGATCACGCCATCGCAGATCAGTTCGCCGAGGCGGCTTTTGCCATCGATGGAAATTTCGAGCTTCACTGCCTGATAAGAGGCACGAAATAGCGAGACTTCATTGAAGGCCAGCGCGTGATGGGTATCGCCGGCTGCGTCGCGTACCACCATCGACAGGGGATAGATCATCGTCGGCTTGGCGGCGGAGAGGCGCGCGACGAGGTTTTCCGGGGCGTAATCGTTCATCAGGAAGCCGATGGAGCCGAAATTCATGCCGAACACCGGCAGGTCGCGGCTCATGACGTTGTGCAGCGTTTCGAGCATCAGGCCATCGCCGCCGAGCGCCACGACCATTGTCGCCTCGCTGATCGGCAGATTGCCATGCATGGCGACGAGTTCAGCTTTGGCCGCCTCGGCCACCGGCGTGCCGTTCGAGACGAAGTGAACGCCGATGGTGGGGACAGGCACGGGCGGCGCTCCAGCTTCTCGCGAGCGCTGGCCTAACACAGGCGCTGCCGGCCTGACCAGTTTGCCCGAATAACTAGGCGCAATTGTCTATATCGCGGGTGGTTTTGCTAACCGTGCGGGAATGCGGAGCGAGATGTTTGGGGCGTTGCGGCGTTAGCCTGCCAACTGCAATGTTGGATCGGATGCCAGATGACAGACAGCCGGCTCACGGATGAAGATGGGCGCCTGGCGGCGCTGCAACGGTATGAAATCCTCGATACCGCCGAGGACGAGGCGTTCAACCGGATCACCGCGCTGGCGCAGTTGATTGTCGATGTGCCGATCGCGGCGCTGTCGCTGATCGATCGCGACCGGCAGCATTTCAAATCCATCCTCGGGCTGGCGCGGCACGATCTGCCGCGCTCGGTCGCCTTCTGTGCCTACACGATCCGGCAATCGGAGCCGTTGATGGTGGCTGATGCAGCGGCGGACGAGCGGTTTCGGGACAATCCGCTGGTGACCGGCGTGCCCTATGTACGCGCCTATCTCGGGGTGCCGATGACGACGCCCGATGGCTACAATATCGGCTCGCTGTGTGCGGTCGACACCATGCCGCGAAGCTTCGACAGCCGGCAGGCGGCGATGCTGGAGCATTTGGCGGGGCTCGCCGTCGAGCTGATGGAACTGCGACAGACGGCGAAAACCGACGTGCTGACGGGGGCGCTGACCCGGCGCGGCTTCCTGACCGGGGTCGAGCGCGAGTTCGCGCGGGCCAGGCGCTACGGGCGGCCGGCGGTGCTGATCATTTTCGACATCGATCGCTTCAAGGCGATAAATGACAGCTTCGGACACCCGGCGGGCGATGCGGCGCTGACCGCGATCGGGCAATGCGTCAGCGAAACGATGCGCAAGAGCGACCTGTTCGGGCGGCTCGGGGGCGAGGAGTTCGGGCTGCTGCTGGCGGAGACCGAACTCGAGGACGGGTTGCTGGTCGCCGAACGGCTGCGGCAGTTGATCGCCGATCTGGTGGTGCGCACGGGGCGGGGGTCGCTGACGCTGACCGCGAGCTTCGGGCTGGCGCCGCTTGGACGCGATATTGCGGCGGTCGATCAATGGCTGGTCGAGGCCGATGTGGCGCTATATGAGGCCAAGCGTGATGGCCGTAACCGGGCGGTGGTCGCCCGTCCGCGGCACGGCCTGATCCAGCGGCGGAGCGACGTCGCGAATTTGGTCCGGTTGCACTGACGGCGGGCTGTGCTTGCATCGCCGCCACCCCAATGCTAGCCAGCCGGAAAGGCCGGCATAGCTCAGTTGGTAGAGCACCTGATTTGTAATCAGGGGGTCGGGGGTTCGAGTCCCTCTGCCGGCACCATGAAAAACTCAATAGTCTCAACGAGTTTAGTCGCTGGCGCGCGGTGTTCGCTCCGAATTCGTGCGCCGTGGATTGCCTGGCTTTACCAGCAATGCCAACGTTTCGTAGGTTGGAGCCGGCACTATGTGGGCATAAGTGGCGCATGGTGCTCCCACAGGAGCACCCCTCCGCTGTGTGGCGCCAGCAGAGAGGCCGTCGGGGCCCAAGCGATCCGGTCCCAAGCGTAGGTTAGTCCGCCCTCCCGTGTCGCCCGTAGCGGCTGCATCGTATTCAGTTCCCAAGCAAAAAGAGGGCTTAGCTGATATAAATGTCAAGGTTCGTCAGCGTCGGAATATCGCCGGAAAAATTATCGAGCGCCACGATTGCCTGGCGTACAATACTTCCGCTGCCATCAGGATCATAATAGAGGACGCCATTGTTGAAATTGTAAATAATACGATCAGTGCCATCTACCGAGTCACCTGTCCCCAATACCTTGAAGGCCGAGGACGAGAGCGTGCCAGTCGCCAGGCCCAGCGCGGTGAAGATGGCGTTGTCAAGCTTGATAGTGTCGTCGACTCCACGGAAGTCACCGATGTGGTCGAAGTTTCCGGGAAGAGCGGTATCGAACGCAAAATAATCCAACCCGTCATCACCGTACAGATAGTCGTTGCCAAGGCCGCCATTGAGGGTGTCGTTGCCGGCGCCGCCTCGAACTTCATCGGCACCTTTAAAACCGTTCAACTGATCATTGAAATCCGATCCGAATAGATCGTCCGCATATGTACTCCCAATAATCTTTACGCCGGACGTTGTCATTGCGGCATCGACGACCAGATGGTTTGGTTCAAAGTATTTGTTAGAAAAATCGAGAGTACCGCCCGCGCCCTGCAGGAAAAAATGAAATTCTTCACTATTATTATTTATACTAAATTTCGAAAATCCGCTCAACTGCGTTACAGTCGTAAAAAGATTTTGCGCATCCATGACAAGCTCCTCAATATTACTGATAGACAGTAAACTGTGGAACTCATTATTAAATCCAGGTCCGGTCAGGTGAAGCCGGTCATAATTCGCGCCGCCGTCGATGCTGCCGTATTGCCCGACCTGAATATCGAAGGTGTCATTTCCGGCCCCGCCCTTGAGGGTATCGCTCTCCCCGGCAGCGCCCGAAAAAAAATCGGCGCCGCTGAGGCCGGTCAAGGTATTCGCCGTATTTGTCAGAGTGTAATAAGACATGGCTCAGCTCCTTTATTTTGTTGTCAGAATTGACATGGGCCGAACCTAGCACCGGCTGCTGCCAGTGCAAGTGACTTCGGAATTGCAGCGTGAGCCGCCGGACGTCAAATGCCGTCCGCCGCAAGACCGGTTCAAAGCTCTGCAAGTCTGTCGAGGCGCCTCACGCTAAATGCCTGCGACCATTTGGATCCACAGTTCATGGGGTCAGTTTGCCAAAGGGTCACGCGATCGATGCCAATGGCGGTGTCTCAGGGAACGGTGTGTTCAGTTTTATCGCCGGCGAAGGTGTTTTGTTTGTCAGCGGGGTCCGTGGCCAACTGCGCTGGGACCAGGTCGATGCCGCAGGGACGGTAAACGATCACACCTATATTTACGGCGACATCGACGGGGAAGGCACGGCCGACTTTGCCCTTGATCTGTTGGGGCTGAAGACCCTCACCGCGACGGATTTCGTGCTGCCGGACGGACTGGACCAAGACACCTGCGCTCCCGGTACTCGTCGCGTTGGCATGCCTCCGACACTTCGCTTGTCGATGTGGATTGAGGCTGGAATGGCCCGAAAGTCGATCCAAAGCTTCGCGGGGCATTCGAACTTGTCGGTCACGATCGACCGAAAGGGTCACTTGTTCCAACGGCGATCATCGATCGGCCATGGACAAGATTGCCAACGACCTTTTTGCGTGAGAACTCTAGGAACTGTCTGTCGGACATGGCGCACAAATCGCGCACGCCCGAAGGAAGACCGCTGTTATTAAGGGTGCTTTACCTGTTTGTGATCAGGGGGGCGGGGTCGTGTCCCTCTGCCGGCACCATTGGGGATTTCGTGCCATGCGTTCGTTGAGCCGCCTGATCATCGTCGTGGCCGTATTTGCAGCCGTTACGCCAGCTTGGGCGCAGCAGGCGCCGCGCAGCAACCCCGAGACCGGAGCAGCGAGCGAGGTCGGCCCGTCGACGGCGGAGGGCGGCAGCGCTCCGGTCGGCTACGCTGCGATCAGCGCCGAGGCTTTCGAGCGTATGACCGTGCTGGCGAATGCCGGCGATCCGGTCGCCGCCATGGTGCTGGCGCGTGAACTGGTCGAGCCGGGCCGGCCGATGGACGACATGGTCAAGGCGGTGGCGTATCTTGAAACCGCTGCCGCGGCGGGTAATCTTGCGGCGCACACCATGCTTGGGGTGATCTACGTCACAGGCGTTGGACCGATCGCGGCGGATGAAACCAAGGCGGTCACCCATTTGGACCTCGCGGCGCAAGCGGGCGACAATGGCGCCCGGCGGAATTTTGCCGACCTGCTGCTGCGCCGGGGCGAAGCGGGGGATGCGGACCGCGCAATCGTGCTGCTGACCGACGCGCTGATGACCGGAGATCTCGATGCGGCGATTGATCTCGCCGAGATTTATGCCATCGGCAACATCGTCCCGGGCGATGGGCTGAAGGCGCGCGACCTTTATGAACTGGCGATCGTCGGTGACTATACGGTGGCGCTGAGGGGGTTGGGCGATCTCTATCGATATGGAGCGCCGGGGCTGGATATGGACCCGGCGCGGGCTGTGTCGCTCTATCAGCAGGGGTCTGAAAATGGGGATGTCGGCGCCAAGCAGGCGCTGGCGGAGATGTATTTCTGGGGCGAGGGGGCGGCTGCCAATGTCGAGGCAGGGGTGGCCCTGCTCGAGGAACTGGCGGCGACCGGGCAAACCGGGGCGCTGGTGCAACTGGGTGATGTGTTCGCCACTGGCGAAGTGACCGAGGCGGACGGCGCGCGCGCGGTGGAATATTACGAGCAGGCAGTTGAGGCCGGTGAGTTTTCGAGCCTGGTCCGGATCGCCGATCTTTACCGGACTGGAGCGCCGGGGCTGGCGGCGAGTGTTGCCGAGGCGGTGCCGTACTATGCCGAGGCGGCCGGGGATGGCGACACCTACGCGATGCGTCAGCTGGCGGAAATCCTGATCGATGGTGCCGAGGCGGTGCCGGCCGATCGGGCTCGGGCCGCGGATCTGCTGCGCAGTGCGGCCGATGCCGGCGATGCGGAGGCGGAAGTGCTGCTGGCCAAGCTGCTGAGTGAGGGCGAGCGGCCGGCGCCGTAAGGGAAACGGCGATGCGGATTGCCGTCACTGGCGTTGCCGGCTTCATCGGGTACCATCTGGCGAGACGCCTGCTGGCGGATGGGCATCAGATCCTGGGCTATGACGGGGTAACCCCTTATTACGATGTCGGGTTGAAGCGGGCGCGACTGGCACGGCTGCTGGCGGCGTCGGACTTTGGTTTCGTCGAAGCGATGCTGGAGGATCGCGGTCGGCTGGCAGCGGAATTCTCGGCGTTCAAGCCAAAGATCATCATCCATCTCGCGGCACAGGCGGGGGTTCGGTACAGCATCGAGCATCCAGAAGCCTATCTGTCGAGCAATCTCGATGGGCTGTTCGCGGTGCTTGAAGCCGCGCGGATGGCAAGGCCTGAACATCTGTTATTGGCGTCAAGCAGTTCGATCTATGGCGCCAATGCGTCACTGCCATTCCGGGAAACCGACCGCACCGACTTCCCCGTGTCACTCTATGCCGCGACGAAAAAGGCTGGCGAGGCGATGGCGCACTCGCACAGCCAACTGTGGGGCGTGCCGACGACCTGCTTCCGGTTTTTCACCGTCTACGGACCGTGGGGACGCCCGGACATGGCGCTGTTCAAGTTCACCGCGGCGATGCTCGGCGGCCAGCCGATCGATATTTATGGCCGCGGTCGGATGCGCCGGGATTTCACCTATGTCGATGATTTGATTGAGGCGATCGTCCGGCTGGTGCCGGTGCGGCCGGAGGTTGGAAAGCCGGAAAATGCGGGGGATTCGCTGTCGCCGGTAGCGGCGTGGCGGACGGTCAATATCGCCGGCGGGGCGCCAGTAGGATTGCTGGAGTTCGTCGAAGCAATCGAGGCCGCAACTGGACGGACGGCGCAGAAGGTGATGCTGCCGATGCAGCCGGGTGACGTGGCGGAAACTTGGGCCGATGCGTCACTGCTGCAGGCGCTGACCGGGTATCTCCCGGCCACGCCGGTGGCGGTGGGAGTCGAGGCGTTCGTCGCGTGGTATCGTCAGTGGATCGCGGAGCAAGGGTCGAATGGCTAGGCAGCCGACAAAACGCGCGACAGCGAAGGCAACATCGAAATCGGCGCCGGCGAGGAAGCCGAAAGGCGGAATTCTGCATCGGCGGCATGGACCGTTTGTCATGGCGTCGGCGCTCGGGGCAATCGCGACGGCGATCGCTGCGCTGTTCTTTCCGGCCTATGCTATCGGCATTGGCGCGGATGTGATGTTTGCTACTTATCTGGCGGTGATGGCATTCAATCTGCCGCGGCTGACTCCGGCGTTCCTCCGGGAACACGCCCAGGACGAGGACACGCCTCCGCTCGCGATTTTCCTCGTGGTGCTCGGCGTGGTGGCGGTGTCGACGGTGTTCCTGTTCCTCGTGCTCAACGATGCGAGCCATGCCGATATGGGCAAGGTGCTGATCAGCGTGACCTCGGTGGTGCTTGGGTGGTTCACCGTCCACACCATGGCGGCGATGCATTATGCGTTCGAGTTCTACGAGGACCCGAGCGCCAGCGGCGATGGGCCGGGCGAGGCGGTCGGGGGACTTAATTTCCCCGGCACCGACGATCCAGATGGAGTGGCGTTCCTCTATTTTTCCTACGTCATTGGCATGACGGCGCAAGTTTCAGACGTCAGTATTACCAGCCGCAAGATGCGCGCCATCGCGACAATGCACAGCATATTTGCGTTCTTTTTCAACACCGTGATCGTGGCGGCGACGATCAACATCGTGGTTTCGCTCGGCAGCTGAACTTGCGTACTGGCGGTTCGCGTGGCACCCGTTGGGCAGTTATTTGCGGAGACCAGATGCCATGAAAACTCGCGCCGCAGTGGCCGTGCAGGCCGGCAGGCCGCTTGAAATCCTTGATGTCGACCTCGAAGGCCCGAAGGCCGGTGAGGTGATGGTCGAGATCAAGGCGACGGGGATTTGCCATACCGACGATTTCACGTTGTCCGGCGCCGATCCCGAGGGGTTGTTTCCGGCGATTCTCGGCCATGAGGGCGCGGGGATCGTCGTCGAGGTCGGGGCGGGGGTGACGAGCGTCCGGCCGGGGGACCACGTCATTCCGCTGTATACGCCGGAGTGCCGGGAGTGTGCGGCGTGCCTCAGCCGCAAGACCAACCTCTGTACGGCGATCCGGTCGACGCAGGGGCAGGGGCTGATGCCGGACGGGACGTCGCGGTTTTCGCTCGATGGGCAGAAACTGCACCACTACATGGGCTGTTCGACGTTCTCGAACTTCACCGTGCTGCCGGAGATTGCAGTCGCAAAGATCAACCCCGACGCAGCGTTCGACAAGGTCTGCTACATCGGCTGCGGCGTGACCACGGGTGTCGGCGCGGTGATCAACACCGCCAAGGTCGAAATCGGCGCGACTGCAATCGTGTTCGGGCTCGGCGGTATCGGCCTCAATGTGATCCAGGGGCTGCGGCTGGCCGGGGCCGACATGATCATCGGCGTCGACCTCAATCCGGCAAAGCAGGCCTGGGGCGAGCGCTTCGGGATGACGCATTTCGTCAATCCGAGCGAAGTCGGCGGCGAGCTGGTGCCGTACCTGGTCAATTTGACGAAGCGCGGCAACGACACTTTCGGGGGTGCCGACTACACCTTCGACTGCACCGGCAACACCAATGTGATGCGGCAGGCGCTGGAAGCCAGCCATCGCGGCTGGGGCAAATCGGTGGTGATCGGCGTCGCCGGCGCGGGTCAGGAAATTTCGACGCGGCCGTTCCAACTGGTAACCGGCCGGACTTGGATGGGTACGGCGTTCGGCGGGGCGCGGGGGCGCACCGACGTGCCGAAAATCGTCGATTGGTACATGTCGGGCAAGATCGAGATCGATCCGATGATCACTCATCTGCTGCGACTCGAAGACATCAATCGCGGTTTCGAGCTGATGCGTTCGGGCGAAAGCATCCGGAGCGTGGTGGTTTATTGAGCAGCGACGGCCAGCATGAGCCGCGCCGCAACCCGAGACTTGAGCAGGACTAAACAACGAAAACTGAGGAGATTTCGGAATGAAGTCATTGAGATGTGCCGGGTTGGCTGCGGCGATGGGGCTTGGCTTGTCGTTGGCTGCATGCCAGCAACCCGCACCACCTCCACCGCCGCCCCAGGAGGTTATGCAGCCGCCGGTTGAAGCGCCTGCGGTGACGCCGGCAGTCGAGGCGCCCGCACCGGTGGTCGAGCCGGTGCCGGCTCCGGCGGCTGAGGCGGAAGTGGCGCCCGCACCTGAAGCTCAGGCCGTAGTGGCGCCGGCTCCTGCGGACGCACCCGCGATGACGGCGGAGGCCCCGGCTCCCGCAGTTCCGGCTGTCGAGGTCCCGGTGGCCGATTCGCCGGCGACGACGGCGGAGGCTTCGGCTCCGGCAGTCGAGGCGCCTGCTGCAGATGCCCCGGCGACGACGGCCCAAGCTCCTGCGCCTGGAGTCGAAGCCCCTGTAGCAGATGCGCCCGCGATGACGGCGGAAGCGGTTGTGCCGGCGATCGAAGCGCCGGTCGGCGACGCCCCGGGAGTGACGGTGGAAGCTCCGACTGCCGAATCGCCGCCGATTTCGGCCGAGACGCCGCCGGTTGAACCGATAACTGCGCCGACAACGGCCGAGGCGCCCGCGCCGGATGCTCCTGCTATGACGGCAGAGACCCCGGCTGCAGAGCCTGAGGCACCGGCGATGAGTGCCGAATCGCCTGCGGCTGAAGCAGCCGCTCCGGCAATGACGGCTGACGCTCCCTCCGAGACACCCGCAACGAGTGCCGAGGTTCCAGCAATGAGCGCTGAGGCTCCGGCGGCAGAGCCAGAAGCTCCTGCGATGACTGTCGAAGCTCCAGCCGTCGAGGCGCCGGCGATGGAGGCAGCCGCTCCGGCCGGCCCCGGGACGCTGGCGTCGAGCGGGCTAAAGCCCGCAACCAGCGCTGCCGCGCTTGCGGCAAGTGCTGAAGGGGCGGCGGGCTATGTCGGCGTGTGGGCCACTAGTGCGGCTGGCTGCGCCTTGATCGACCAGGGGGATTACGCCGACTTCGCGGTGATCCTCGATTCGGCGATCGTCGCCGACGGCAAGATCTGCACGTCGACGCCGACCACCACCGGGACGACGACTTCGATCGCCGCGGTTTGCGGCGTCGGTGAAGCCGCTACGGCCGAAACGTTCAGCATCGAGACTACGAGTGCCAACGCCATTTCGCTGACGCCAGCGAGTGGCGAGCCCAAGGCGCTGGTTCGCTGCACGCAGCCGTAACGGCCTGGGAAGAAAAGTGGCCGGCGTCCTGCGAGGCGCCGGCTTTTTTGTGCGCAGGCGTACGTGGGAGAGCCGCCGGCAAGCGAATATTAACCATACTGGGCAATTCTCTAGCCGTCGTCGGACAGAGTGTTGGTCGTGGTCGTATTGCGTCTCCTGGTGTGCATGCTGGTGTTGGGAATGGGCGTTGCGGGCTGCGCCAAGGCACCTGAGCGGCACGAGCTTCGCCTGACAACGAGCGAGTCCCGGTTGATGGACGCAGGGACGACCGGAGCCATCGGTGCTGTGGGGCCATTCGAGGCGGACCAGCCGATGCCGCCGGTG
The DNA here is from genome assembly GCA_028290665.1 of Devosia sp. Lineage (GTDB taxonomy): Bacteria > Pseudomonadota > Alphaproteobacteria > Rhizobiales > Devosiaceae > JAQGJK01. Next base: position 59,739 of record JAQGJK010000017.1, read on the forward strand.
ATCGCACCGCTGGCCGGGCGCACGCTGGCGGTCGGCAAAAGCACAGACCTGATGCTGCGGCCTGGCGAAGTGGTGCTGAGCTTTGACGATGGTCCGCGCGTCGGCAAGACCCGCGCCATCCTCGATGCGCTCGATGCCTATGGCGTCAAGGGCGTGTTCTTCATGGTGGGACAATCGGCGCTGGCGAACCCGAAAATCGTGCAGGAAGTGGCGCTGCGCGGCCATGCCATTGGCACCCACACGCACGATCATGGCGATCTATCGGAATTGACACGGCCGGAAGCGCTGGCGGCAATTGCCAAGGGCGAGCAGGAAGTTGCGGCGGCACTGGCGCCGATCGGCCTGCATCCGGACCCATTTTTCCGGTTTCCGTATTTGTCGAGCACCAGCTTCCTACGGGCCAGCCTCGCGCTCGAAGACCGGGTGATCTTCGGGGTGCAGATCGATTCGAGCGATTACTGGGATTCGACGCCCGCCGAGGTGCTGAACCGCACGCTGGCGCGGCTCGATGCGGCGGGTGGGGGCATCATCCTGTTCCACGACACGCATGAGCGCACCGTGGCGATGCTGCCGGATTTCCTCAAGGCGCTGGCGGAGCGCGGCTATGAAGTGGTGTCGGTGGTGCCGACCTCCGACGCGCTCTTCGACCGGCCGCTGCAGGTCGCAGATTCGGGCTTCCTGCGCGGCGGTTATTAAGACGAACCGGCCGCGGTAACGGCGAACAGGGCGATAGCGGCGGCGTTCGAGACGTTGAGCGACTTGATCGGCCCCGGCATGTCGAGCCGGACCATTTCATCGCAGAGTTCACGGGTGCGCTGGCGGAGACCCTTGCCTTCGGCGCCCATCACCACAGCCACCGGGCCGGTTGCCGTGCGCGGCTTCAACGGCTCGGCTGCCTCTGAGTCGAAGCCGATAACGGTAATGCCACGCTCTTTCAGCTTTTCTAGGGTATCGGCCAGATTGCGGACCTCGATCAGCGGCACCAGATCGAGCGCGCCGGACGCGGATTTGGCCATCACCCCGGTTTCGCGCGGGGCATGACGCGCCGTGGTGATGACGGCATCGGCGCCGAAGGCACAGGCGGTGCGGAGGATGGCGCCGACATTGTGCGGATCGGTGATCTGGTCGAGCACGACGACGAGCCGCAATTGCTTGATGTCGCTGAGGCCGAAACGCGATACCGGATCGACTTCGAGCGCAGCGCCCTGGTGCACGGCATCATCGCCCAGCAGCTTGTCGAGATCCCGCGGCGTCGTTTCCTGCATCGGCACGCGACCGATCTCGCCAGTCTCGCGCAGGCGGGACAACGCGTTGGGCGTCACCAGCAGGACGCGCTTTTCGCGCAGTGGATTATCGAGCGCGGCGCGCACGGTGTGCAGGCCATAAAGATAGACCGGACCCTCGTCGGGATCGTGGCGCGGCCTCGGGGGAAATTTGTTGCGGCTCATTTGGTGCGGCTCATGGGCTTGGCGTAGCGACTTTGCCGATGGGGAGCAAGGCGTTGTCTGCCATGGGATAAACGGTTGACAGGCTTGGCGACGATCACCATAAAGCCGCGCGACGGTGCCAAAACGCCGTCGCTCTCGTCTCGATGGAGGGGTGGGAGAGTGGTTAAATCCGGCAGACTGTAAATCTGCTCGCTTAGCGTACACTGGTTCGAATCCAGTCCCCTCCACCACGACGCTGATGATCGACTCAGATCAGGCCGTTCAGTTGCGGCGGTCACGGCGCGGTCGCTGCAGGCGGGTCGCCGAACGCCCAGTTGAAATCGGACTGCAAACCCTCGTAGAGGCGCTCGACGCCGGCGGCGCTGAGGTGATCGTCGTCCGAAAACAGCGTTGCACCGTCGGCGTACGGGCGGCACCAGGTGCCGTCGCAAAACAGCGACAGAGGATCGACAAAGCGAACCATCGGCTGGTCGGCGGTGGCCTTGGCCAGCCAGTCGATCGCCAACCTCCGTCGGGCGTCGACTGCGGTTCTTTTAATCGAACACGTCGAGTCCAGATCGAGCCCATATCGAGTAGCGCGAAGCACGCAGTCCGCTGCCTGTCGCTTCAGTTCGGGGGTGGGTCCGACTACCAGGATTCGCTCGACGCCCTGCTGCCGAAGTCGTTCGAACGTCAGCTGCAGCCCAGCCACGAAGGCTGCTTCTCCGGAAGCGTCGCCGGGACCAGAGATTACCACGCGTTCGCTCCCACCGGCCGAAGGCCCGGTCCAGGGCGTGTAGATGTTCCAGCGTGCATAAAGGATCGCAAACTGGAGGTCGGCCGCCTTCGACACCAGGAGACTCTCGGTATTCTTCAGGGCGGCCGTGCAGGTGGCGGCAACCGTCTCGTTGATCGTGATCGTCGCGCCCAGGATTGCCGGGCAGGAAGAGGCGGTGCTGACATAGAGGTGGGCATCGTGCCGCACGCCTTGTGAACGGAGCGTGGCAAAAGCTTCGCGAGCGTGTGAATCACCCCAGATCAATCCGTTGTTTAGGCCGGCAACGGCGCCGCAAACGCCGTCATCAGGGTTGCCGAGGCTACACTCTACTTTCCGGACTGTCGGCGGAGGCAAGGTTGCGGCAGTGAGGGTCCGCGCGACGGATGGGGAAATTACGCCAGTAAACAATGAACCGAGAACTGCTGCGTGCAGCAGCGCTACGATGCCGATCCCAACGAGGCCCCAGCTCAGCTCGATCCGCGCGCGCTTCCGCCAGGCCTTGATCGGTCGTTCGATCCACAAATAGGTGTGTACGGCGAGGACGAGCGACACGCCGCCCATCGCAAGGTCCATCGGCAGGCTGGACTCGCCGAAGTTGTAAATTCGGCCGAACACCAACAGCGGCCAGTGCCAAAGATACCAGGCGTAAGAGATGAGCCCGATGCCGACCAGCGGGGGCAGGGCGAGGACTTTTGCAACGACTGTATTCGGGTGGGTGCTCGCAAAAAGGATCAGCATTGCGGTACCGACCACGGGTATCGCGGCCCAGAATGAAGGAAACGGTGTTTTGGCCGTGAAGAAGACTATGGCGCCGAGGACGAGCGCCAGCCCGACAATGGCACCGAGTTCGGAAACCAGGCGCGGCAGGCGGGGAAGGCGTGCCAGCAGCATCGCCACCAGGCCGCCGGCAACGAATTCCCAGCAGCGAAGCGGCGTCAGGTAGAAGCTGTAATTGATTTCGACCGTGGCGTTGGGGCCGGTGAACAACACGCAGAGCGCGAACGAGACGAGGAGAAGCACGGTGAGGACAGCCGGCGCGAGACCGTGGCCGAAGCGCCGATGGACCGGCCACAGGGTGAACAGCACCAGCGGCGCGACCAGGTAGAACTGCTCCTCGACGGCCAGCGACCAGAGATGCAGCAGCGGTTTAATTTCCGCCGCGCCGTTGAAGTATCCCTCCTGCGACAGGAACAGATGGTTGGCGGCCATCGCTGCCGAATACAGGATCTCGTTGCCGAAGCTCTCGAGCTCGCGGGGAAAGACCAGGATAAACGGTGCGATTAGCGCTGACGCGGCGATGACCAGCAGGTAGGCCGGCAGGATACGGATGGCGCGACGAGCCCAGAACGCCGCGAAGCTGAAAGTGCCGGCCTGCCGATCCTGCCAGATCTGGCCCATGATCAGGAAGCCGGAGATGACAAAGAAGATGTCCACGCCCACATAGCCGCCGCCGACGAATGGCAGCCCGACGTGAAATGCAACTACCGCAGTCACGGCAATGGCCCGGATGCCATCGATAAACGGGCGCCGCGCGTGGATGTCGAAGGTCATGTGCTTTTCCGAGTGACGGAGATCACTATGAAAGGCGGGGCGGTCTGGCAACCGGTCGCGGCAGCGGCAGATGCCGTTTGACTTCAATTCCGGGGGCAGGGTAGGAAATCGAGCGTGGTGTGGTCATGGCGTCAGCAGGTTCCCCCATCGCACCTGACAACGGGTGTGAACGGCGGCGTTCGAGGCAGGAACGGACGACTGCGCACAAGCGGGTGTAGCTCAATGGTAGAGCAGCAGCCTTCCAAGCTGAATACGAGGGTTCGATTCCCTCCACCCGCTCCAGCTCTTGCCCGCTCCAGCTGCTTCGTTATTCAGACAGCTGTAATCGTCAGTTTCGATTGTCGAGCGCCATTTGCGCGAGCATCCAGTCACGGAAGACCTTTACCTTCGGAGTATTGCGACGGGTTTCCGGGTAAACCAGAAAATAGCCAAGGCCGTCGCTGGCCGTAATCGGGAACGGCTGGACCAGACGGCCGCTGGCGAGTTCGGTTTCGAACAGGCTGACGCTCAGCATGGCGACGCCCTGAGCGGCCATCGCGGCACTGGCCAGTAGTGTCTGGGTGCCGAGGCTGGCCTCGGTGCGGCCGGTCAGATTGCCATGATCGACGCCGGCGGTATCGAACCATCGCATCCACCAGGTGTCGGTTGGTTCGAGCAATGGCAGGTTCAGCAGGTCGCGCGGATGAGCGAGCGGACCGCGAGCCTGCAGCAGCGCCGGGCTCAGCATCGGCGAGAAATCGGTAGTGGCGACGCGGTGGGACGTGAGACCGGGCCATTCGCCTTTGCCTGAACGAACGGCGATATCGACTTCCTCGCGCGAAAAATCGACCAGGCGATCGGTGGTGTCGAGACGAACGGCGAGCTTTGGGTGGGCCAGATGAAAGCCGCCAAGGCGGGGTGCCAGCCATTGCGCGGCGAAGGTGTGCATCGTCGAGATGAACAGTGTCGCGTCATCGCCGCCGATGGCGGAACTGAAAGCAGTACGCAGGCCATCGAATGCCTCGATGACGCGCGGCGCGAGGCGGAGACCGGCTTCGGTCAGCGCGATCTGGCGCGGCAGACGCAGGAACAACGGCGTGCCGACGCGTTCTTCGAGGATGCGGATCTGGTAGCTGGCCGCGGCCTGGGTCATGCCCAGTTCAGCAGCGGCGCGGGTGAAACTTAAATTGCGGGCGACGGCTTCGAACACCCGGATGGCAGCGAGGGGCGGCAGGCGATCGGTCATTTGGCATAAGCTCCACTTATGCACAATAGCGGAGGATTGGTTGGAAAGCGAGGCAGCGTGGGTGCAAAGCTTACAGCACGGATAAGGAGATCTGTATCATGTTGTACAACCCGCAGCCGCGTCGTTCGATTTTTGTGCGTATTGCTGCCCTGTACTCGCTGACTTCGGTGCAGTGGAAACGCTTCCTGCTGCGAGCCGAACTCGACCGGCTGGGCCTGAGTGCGCATCTGCGCCGCGATATCGGCCTGGAGTAGGGGCGGCAGCGCGTCGCCTCTTGCGCGGCGGCGGCTTTGCCCTTACAGCAAACCTCGCCTTGGCCGTAGGGGTTTAGCTCAGTTGGTAGAGCATCGGTCTCCAAAACCGAGGGTCGTGGGTTCGAGTCCCCCAGCCCCTGCCAGGCCATTTTTCATACCATAGCGGCGCCAGTTCCGCCGGGATCGAACGATCGATGAAAATCACGCTCGATCTGACGGCGCTGATCGAAAGCGGCAAGCTCAGTGCCGTCGAGGCCGAGCGGCTCAAGGGCCTCGCGGCGACTGACACCGGTTCATTTGGCATTAACGTCGTGCTGGCGTTCGGCATCATTGCCGTGTCGCTCGGTTTGCTGGCGGTGATGCCGTCGCCGCTGACGGCCGTGGTGCTTGGCGGATTGCTGTTCGGCACCGGCCTTGCGTTGACGCTGAGCGCGGTCGCGGCGTGGCGATTGCTCGCGCAGATTCTGATGCCGATCGGGGCACTGATGCTTGGCGGCGGCGCTTATGTGCTGGCCGAGGGCTGGACGCCGTTGCTGTTCGTGATGGCGGCGGGATTTGCCGTGGCCGCGGCATTTGCCGGTTCGGGGACGCTGGCGGCAGTCGCGGTGCTGACACTGTCGGCGGGGCTCGGGGCATTCTCCGGCTATATGCAGGCGTACTATTTCGTCGGGCTACCGGCGCCGACGCTGACGATCGGCGTGTTCTCGGTGCTGACGCTTGGTCTCTATCTCGTGTCGCTGCGGGTGCCGGCACGGTATGAGCGCCTGGCCATCATCGGGGCGCGGACCGCGATCCTGATCATCAACCTCGCCTTCCTGATCGGCGCGATTCTCGGCGACAGCCAGGCCGGAATTTCGCCGACGATGTTCGTTTATGGCTGGGCGGCGGCGCTGCTCGCGGTCGGCGGCTGGGGGGTGTATGCCAACCGGCGCTGGGTGGTGAACGTCGCCGCGACCTTTGCCGGTCTGCATTTCTACACGCAGTGGTTCATCTGGTTCGGCGCCAATTCGATCACCTTGCTCGCCGCCGGATTGTTGCTGATCGTGTTCGGGCTAGGACTTTACGCGCTCAATAGCTGGCTGGCCCGGCAGCGCTCGTCGCATTAGGCATCCGTCTGGCGAAACCAGGCGATTGTCCCATCGAGGCCGGCAAGCAACGGCGTGGTGGGGACCCAGCCAAGGCGGTCGCGAGCCCGGGTGATATCGGGGCAACGGCGGTGCGGATCGTCGGCGGGCAGGGGCTCAAAGGTGAGCGTCGAGCGACTGTCGCAGCGCTCGATGATGGTTTCGGCGAGTGCCCGGACGGTAATTTCCTCGGGGTTGCCGATGTTGATCGGCTCGGGACCGGAATCCGAGGTGTACAGCGCGATAAGGCCGGCGACGGTGTCCGCGACGTAGCAAGGCGAGCGGGTCTGTTCGCCGCTGCCATAGATGGTAACCGGCGCGCCGGCCAACGCCTGGACGATGAAGTTCGAGACGACGCGGCCGTCGCTGGCGGTCATGCCGGGGCCGTAGGTGTTGAAAATTCGGGCGATGCGGATATCGGCGCGGCCGAGGCGGGCCAGATCGCTGAGCAGCGTTTCCGCCGCGCGCTTGCCCTCATCGTAGCAGGCGCGGACACCGATCGGGTTGACGTTGCCGAAATAGGTTTCGGCCTGCGGGTGCTGCAGCGGATCGCCATAGACCTCGCTGGTCGAGGCGTGGAGCAGGCGAATGCTGCGGCGTTCGGCGAGCGTCGCCAGATTGGCGGTGCCGATGACGCTGGCGCGCCAGGTGGCGATCGGGTCGGCTTGATAGGCGCGCGGGGAGGCGGGGCAGGCGAGGTTATAGATGCCGTCGACCTCGACTTCGAGCGGGGTGGTGATGTCGTGGTGGATGAAGCGGTAGTTGGGGTTGTCGGCGAAGGCAGCGACGGCGGACTGCCGTCCGGTCGACAGATTGTCAGCGACGATGACGGTGGCGGCGCGGGCAAGCAAGGCGCGGACGAGATGCTGGCCGATGAGCCCCGCACCGCCAGCGACCAGTAGCGTCCGGCCGGCGAGGGTGTCGGTCATGTCAGGGGTCGTTCCAGTGCGCGGTGATGATATCCACCGCGTCGCGTGTGCCGGCTTCGAAGTCAAGCGCGCGGGCGAAGCGCTGGCCGGCGGCAGCGATGGCTTCAGCTTCGGCGGGGTGGCTGCGGGCCCAGTCGATCCGTTCGGCGAAATCGCTCATATCGGAAGAGACCGGGATGTAGTGCTCGAAGGGGCGAAGGCGGTCGTAATACCATTGCTGGTAACCGAACTGCGACGCCACCTTGAAGACGCAGCAGCCATAGAGCATCCGGACGAGGAAGTTGGACCAGGCGTTGGTAAAGCCGTCGATATCGATGGCGAATTTGCGGGACAGCCACGAGGTCGGGGCGCATCGGTCGCCGACGAAGCCGAGGCGCCTTGCGGTTGGCGTCCAGATGGCGCGGTCGCTGGCGAGGCCGGAGAGTTTTACATCGGTGCCGGGGACGTTGCGCAGTGTCATGACGAGGCGGAGGCGCTGAACGACGGTGGGGTCGGCGATGTCGCGGGGATCAAAGCTGACCCGGCCGTCGCCATTGCCGGCGCCGCGCCAGACAATTTCGTCCGATCTAGTGTTCCAGGCGGGTGAGGTCTCGCTAAGTTGCCGATCATGGCGATAGCCGCGGCCGGAAAAGAAGTGGGGGTCCGGGATCAGGACGTGACGCGCCGGATCGGCGGAGGGGGCAAAACGGGCGGCGGAGAAGGCGTGGCCGTCCGAGCCGTTGACGGTTAAACGCTCGACCTCCGGCCCGGCGAGGCTGAACCAGTAGAGCGCAGCGCGGACATAGGGGTTGAACGATACGGCGTGTTGGCGATCGGCGTCGTGGCTGTAGGAGACGCGGAAAGCTTGGCCGTCGCGCCGGATTGCTACATCAAAGGGGGGCGTATCGGTGGTGAAGTCAACGAGTACCAAGGGGCGGTTGCCGGCGGCGTTGCGCACCGAACGGCGGATGCGGAAGCCGATGAAGGCGCCGATTGCCGCCTTGCCGGCGCTGTGAAACGGACTAAAGACCATGCGCTCGGGGACGGTGATAATAGCGTGCGGCGCAACATTGCATTGTGCCCTCGAAGTGTCTAGATAAGGCCCTTCGAGCCGTGCGACGAGTCGCGCGGCAATTCGTTTTGTGCAAATTCGTGAAGTAGCCCATGGCCCGGACTAACCCGATCCTCTTCCTGCAGCAGGTGCGGCAGGAAGTTTCAAAGGTCACGTGGCCAAAGCGCAACGAAGTGGTGATCTCGACGATCATGGTGCTGGTGCTGGTGGCGTTCGCCAGCGTGTTCTTCCTGCTGGCGGATTGGATCATCTCGTCGGGCGTGCGGTATTTGCTGTCGATCCGCTAAAGCGGACGGTTCTTGAGTTTTAGGGGAGCGGCGACGCGGCATGGCCAAGCGCTGGTACATCGTTCAGGCGTATTCGAATTTCGAGCGCAAGGTGGCGGAAGATATCCGCCAGAAAGTTGCGCAGAAGAAACTCGAGGATCTGTTCGAAGACGTCATCGTGCCGACCGAGAAGGTCGTCGAGATGCGTCGCGGTCGCAAGGTCGATGCGGAACGGAAGTTTTTCCCCGGCTACGTGCTGGTGAAGATGGAAATGACCGACCAGGCGTTTCATCTGATCAAGAACACGCCGAAGGTCACCGGGTTCCTCGGTTCGGGCGATAAGCCCATGCCGATCTCGGAAAAAGAAGCGATGGCGATCCTGCAGCAGGTGCAGGAAGGCGTCGAGCATCCCAAGCCCTCGATCTCGTTCGAGATCGGCGAGCAGGTGCGGGTGTCGGACGGACCGTTCGCCAGCTTCAACGGGGTGGTCGAGGAAGTCGACGAGGAGCGGTCGCGCCTCAAGGTCGAAGTCTCGATCTTTGGCCGGCCGACGCCGGTCGAACTCGAATACGGCCAGGTCGAAAAGGTCTAGGCCGAGCAATTTCCGGAGCAATCCGGAGGCGCGCCGCAGCGATGCGGCGTGAAAACCGTGGGAGAGACGCGGATGGCGGCCAGCCATCGGCACATTTCGCACCACGGCGTCAAATGTCCCGCTGACCCGGGACGCAACTTGAAAGGACGATCATGGCAAAGAAAATTACCGGTTATGTGAAACTGCAGGTGCCGGCTGGTTCGGCTACCCCGTCGCCGCCGATCGGGCCGGCACTCGGTCAGCGCGGCCTCAACATCATGGAATTCTGCAAGGCCTTCAATGCGGCGACGCAGGACCAGGAAAAGGGTTCGCCCATCCCGGTCGTGATCACCGCCTACGCCGACAAGAGCTTCACCTTCGTGATGAAGTCGCCGCCGGTTACCTTCTGGATCAAGAAGGCCGTCAACCTCAAAGCCGGCTCGAAGAACCCGGGCAAGGAATCGGCCGGCACGATCACGACGGCGCAATTGCGCGAGATCGCCGAACTGAAAATGAAGGATCTCAATGCGGACAGCGTCGACGCTGCCGTATCGATGATCGCGGGCTCGGCCCGTTCGATGGGCATCCAGGTGGAGGGCTGATCACATGGCAAATCTCGGTAAGCGAACCAATGTTGCCCGTGAGGGTATCGACCGCAAGAAGCTCTACGCGCTCGACGAAGCGGTGAAGATGGTCAAGACGCGGGCGAAAGCCAAATTCGATGAGACCATCGAAGTGGCGATCAACCTCGGCGTCGACCCGCGCCATGCGGACCAGATGGTCCGCGGCGTCGTCAATCTGCCGAACGGCACGGGCAAAACGGTGCGTGTCGCCGTGTTTGCGCGTGGCGAAAAGGCCGAGGAGGCCCGCAAGGCCGGTGCCGATATCGTCGGCGCGGAAGACCTGATGGAATCCATCCAGGGCGGCAAGATCGATTTCGATCGCTGCATTGCCACTCCGGATATGATGCCGCTGGTCGGTCGTCTCGGTAAGATTCTCGGGCCGCGCAATTTGATGCCGAACCCCAAGGTCGGTACGGTCACTCCCGATGTCGCCGGCGCGGTGAAAGCCGCCAAGGGCGGCGCTGTGGAATTCCGCGTCGAAAAGGCCGGCATCCTGCATGCCGGCGTCGGCAAGGCCTCGTTCACCGAGGACGCGCTGCTCCAGAACATCAAGGCGTTCACCGATGCGGTGACCCGGGCCAAACCCGCGGGTGCCAAGGGCACCTACGTCAAGCGCGTCGCCGTCAGCTCGACCATGGGCCCCGGCGTGCATGTCGATCCGTCTTCGGTCCACTAAGGACCGCTGCGAATTCAGTCGGGTTCGCCCGGCTGATCGGACCGGCACGCTGCCGGGCCGCAAGTCCTGTCCGAGACTGCCGGTGCGCCGCAAGGCACTTAATTCCTCAAATTCCGAGGGACCAGCAATAGACGGGGGAAGACCAGATTTTCTGTCGCCGCGAGGTGGCAGCCGAGACGGTTCGAACCAGGCCAGTTGCCCTACGATTCCGGGTACACGGTTGACAGGCATAACCGCCGTCTTGCCTCCCAAGGGGAAGCGGCAATTGGCAATGGTCCGGCAGCGATGCCGGGCTCAATGTGGAGACTAGCAGTGGAAAGAGCGGAAAAGCGCGAATTGGTCGCTTCGCTCCAGTCAGCCCTGATGGGCGCTGGATCGATCGTCCTCGCGCAAAATAACGGTCTCACCGTCGCCAACCTTGAAGCGCTGCGTCGCGAGATCAAGAAGGCCGGTGGGAAGGTTAAAATCGCAAAGAACCGCCTGGTCAAGCTTGCTCTCAACGATACCGACAACGCGGACATGTCGGCCCTGTTTACCGGGCCGATCGTCATCGCCTATGCGGACGACCCGATGACTGCGCCGAAGATTGCGGCAAAGTTCGCTGACAAGAACGCGAAATACGTGATTCTTGGCGGCGCCATGGGGAAGACCGCGCTCGACGCCAACAACGTCAAGGCGCTGTCGATCATGCCGTCGCTCGATGAATTGCGCGCCACGCTCGCCGGGATGCTCAAGCAGCCCGCGACGCGTATCGCGTCTGTCATCGTCGCGCCAGCAAGCGGCATCGCCCGCGTGTTGGCCGCGCATGCGGAAAAGAGCAACGCCGAAGCGGCGTAATCCCATCGGCCCATCCCGGGCCATCCTGGTTTGAACTGAACACCTCAAGAGAGAGATTTAACAAATGGCCGATCTCGCCAAACTCGTAGACGATTTGTCTGCCCTGACCGTTCTCGAAGCATCCGAACTGTCGAAGATGCTGGAAGAAAAGTGGGGCGTGTCCGCTGCCGCTCCGGCCGCCGCTGCCGGCCCTGCTGCCGCTGCCGCTGCTCCGGTTGAAGAAAAGACTGAATTCGACGTGATCCTCGTCTCCTTTGGCGAGAACAAGATCAACGTCATCAAGGAAGTCCGTGCCATCACCGGCCTCGGTCTCGGCGAAGCCAAGGCCCTCGTCGAAGCTGCGCCGAAAGCCGTCAAGGAAGGCGCCAACAAGGCCGATTCCGCAGCGATCAAGGCAAAGCTCGAAGCTGCCGGCGCCAAGGTCGAACTCAAGTAAGAATGCATACCAGGGCGGCGCCCGGTGGGTGCCGCCTCATTCCCGTCCCAGTTTCGACTATAGGGACGGCCGCCACCCTCGCGCGGGCAGGGCGGCACTTACTGAATAACTAGACTGACCCCAAGTGGGCACATGTCCAAAGAACCGACGGCGGATTGTCGGATCTTTGGCCATTTGCCTCCGAGACATCGAGAACAAACAGGAGCTGGTATGGCTACCACGTTCAACGGCCGCCGTAAGGTACGCAAATCCTTTGGCAGCATTCGCGAAGTCACGGAGATGCCCAATCTGATCGAGGTCCAGAAGGCCTCTTACGATCAGTTCCTCCTCGTCAACGAGCCCAAGGGCGGGCGCCCTGATGAAGGGCTGCAATCGGTGTTCCGGTCGGTATTCCCGATCACGGACTTCTCCAACACGGCCTCGCTCGAATTCGTGAAATACGAGTTCGAGGCGCCGAAGTATGACGTCGACGAATGTCGGCAGCGCGACATGACGTTTGCGGCGCCGCTGAAGGTGACGCTGCGGCTGATCGTGTTCGAAGTGGACGAAGAAACCGGCGCCAAGTCCGTAAAGGACATCAAGGAGCAGGACGTCTACATGGGCGACATGCCGTTCATGACCATGAACGGGACGTTTATCGTCAACGGCACCGAACGCGTCATCGTCTCGCAGATGCACCGTTCGCCGGGCGTGTTTTTCGATCACGACAAGGGCAAGACCCATTCGTCGGGCAAGCTGCTGTTTGCCGGCCGCATCATTCCGTACCGTGGTTCGTGGCTCGATATCGAGTTCGACGCCAAGGACGTGGTCTATGCGCGCATCGATCGCCGCCGGAAGATTCCGGTCACCTCGCTGCTGAAGGCGCTGGGGATGGATGCCGAGGAAATCCTCAGCACCTATTACGCAACCCTGAAGTACGAAAAGACCAAGACCGGCTGGCGCGTGCCGTTCAATGCCAGCAAGTGGAAAGGCGCCAAGCCAAGCGCCGACCTGATCGACGCCAAGACCGGCGATGTCGTGCATGAAGCCGGCAAGAAGCTCAACGCCCGCCAGGCTGCGAAACTTGCGGCCGATGGCCTCAAGCACCTGCGCGCTATCGATGAAGACCTGCACGGCATGTATGTCGCTGAAGATCTGATCAACATGCAGACCGGCGAAGTTTATGTTGAAGCCGGCGATGAGCTGGACGAGAAGTTGTTGACCAAGCTGGTCGACCTTGGCTTTGACGAACTGCCGCTGCTCGACATCGATCACCTGACCATCGGCGCCTATATCCGCAACACGCTGGCGATCGACAAGAACGAAAGCCGCGAAGACGCACTGTTCGACATCTACCGCGTTATGCGTCCCGGCGAGCCGCCGACTGTCGACACCGCCGAAGCCATGTTCAAATCGCTGTTTTTCGACAGCGAGCGCTATGACCTGTCCGCCGTCGGCCGCGTCAAGATGAACATGCGGCTCGAACTCGATGCGCCCGACACCATGCGCACACTGCGCAAGGAAGACATCGTCGAAGTCGTCCGGACGCTTGTCGATCTCCGCGATGGCCGTGGCGAAATCGACGACATCGACAATCTCGGCAACCGCCGCGTGCGTTCGGTCGGTGAACTCATGGAAAACTCCTATCGCCTTGGCCTGCTGCGCATGGAACGCGCCATCAAGGAGCGCATGAGTTCGGTCGAAATCGACACGGTGATGCCGCAGGATTTGATCAACGCCAAGCCGGCCGCGGCTGCGGTGCGCGAGTTCTTTGGCTCGAGCCAGCTGAGCCAGTTCATGGATCAGACCAATCCGCTGTCGGAAATCACCCACAAGCGTCGCCTGTCGGCGCTTGGACCGGGGGGTTTGACGCGTGAACGCGCGGGCTTTGAAGTCCGCGACGTACACCCGACGCATTATGGCCGCATCTGCCCGATCGAGACGCCGGAAGGCCCGAACATCGGCCTGATCAACTCGCTGTCGACCTTTGCCCGCGTCAACAAGTACGGCTTCATTGAGACGCCGTACCGCAAGTTCGTCGATGGCAAGATCACCGAGGACGTCGTCTACCTGTCGGCGATGGAAGAGGCCAAGCACTACGTCGCGCAGGCCAACGTCAAGATCAACGACAAGGGCGAACTGGCCGACGAACTGGTGGTGGCTCGCCACGCCGGCGACAACGGCCTGACGCCCAAGGAAAACGTCGATCTGATGGACGTTTCGCCCAAGCAGATGGTGTCGGTCGCCGCGGCGCTGATCCCGTTCCTCGAGAACGACGACGCCAACCGCGCGCTGATGGGCTCCAACATGCAGCGCCAGGCCGTGCCGCTGCTCCGGGCTCATGCTCCGTTCGTTGGTACCGGCATGGAATCGGTGGTGGCCCGTGACTCGGGCGCTGCCATCGTGTCGCGCCGTAAGGGCATCGTCGATCAGGTGGATGCGACGCGTATCGTCATTCGCGCCACGGAAGAAACCGATGCCTCGCGTTCCGGCGTCGACATCTACAACCTGATGAAGTTCCAGCGCTCCAACCAGTCGACCTGCATCAACCAGCGTCCGCTGGTGGTGGTTGGCGATCATGTCGGAGCCGGGGACATCATTGCCGATGGTCCCTCGACCGAACTCGGCGATCTGGCGCTTGGCCGCAACGTGCTCGTCGCGTTCATGCCGTGGAATGGCTACAACTTCGAGGACTCGATCCTGCTGTCCGAAAAGATCAGCATGAACGACGTCTTCACCTCGATTCACATCGAGGAATATGAGGTCATGGCCCGCGATACAAAGCTTGGGCCTGAGGAAATCACCCGCGACATTCCGAACGTCTCGGAAGAAGCGCTGAAGAACCTCGACGAAGCCGGCATCGTGCATATCGGCGCCGAAGTGATGGCTGGCGACATTCTCGTCGGCAAGATCACGCCGAAGGGCGAGTCGCCGATGACGCCGGAGGAAAAACTCCTCCGCGCCATCTTCGGCGAGAAGGCCTCGGACGTCCGCGATACCTCGCTTCGGGTCCCCCCGGGCGATGCGGGCACCGTGGTCGAAGTGCGGGTGTTCAATCGCCACGGCATCGACAAGGACGAGCGTGCCATGGCCATCGAGCGCGAGGAAATCGAACGCCTCGCCAAGGACCGTGACGACGAACAGTCGATCCTCGACCGCAACGTTTATGCGCGGCTCAAGGAAATGCTGTTCGGCAAGACCGCCAATGCGGGCCCGAAAGGCTTCGTGCCGGGCACCAAGCTGAACGATCAGATGTTCGAGGCGCACCAGCGCTCGCGGTGGTGGCAGTTCGCCATCGCCGAGGACAAGGTGATGACCGAGATGGAGGCGCTCCACGCTCAGTACGAGGAGAGCCGGAAGCTGCTCGAGCAGCGGTTCATCGACAAGGTCGACAAGCTGCAGCGCGGTGACGAACTGTCGCCGGGCGTCATGAAGATGGTCAAAGTGTTCGTCGCGACGAAGCGCAAGCTGCAGCCGGGCGACAAGATGGCCGGTCGGCATGGCAACAAGGGCGTGGTGTCGCGCATCGTGCCGGTCGAGGACATGCCGTATCTCGAAGACGGTACCCCGGTCGACATCGTGCTCAATCCGCTCGGCGTGCCATCCCGCATGAACGTTGGCCAGATTCTCGAGACGCATCTGGGCTGGGCCTGCGCCGGCATGGGCCGGAAGATCAACGACATGCTGAAAATCTATCAGCAGAAGGGCGACATGAAGCCGCTGAAGAAGGAGATCAACACCCTCTTCGCCGGCGACACCTCGGTCACCGATCTCGATGACGACAGCATGGTTCGTCTCGGCGAGCATCTCTCCAATGGTATCTCGATCGCCACTCCGGTGTTCGATGGTGCCAAGGAGAAGGACATCGTCGAGATGCTGGAAAAGGCCGGTCTCGATGCTTCGGGCCAATCGACCGTTTATGACGGCCGTACCGGCGAGGCGTTCGACCGCAAGGTGACCGTTGGCTACATCTACATGCTGAAGCTGCACCATCTCGTGGACGACAAGATCCACGCCCGCTCGATCGGGCCGTACTCGCTGGTTACCCAGCAGCCGCTGGGTGGCAAGGCGCAGTTCGGTGGGCAGCGTTTCGGCGAAATGGAAGTGTGGGCGCTTGAAGCCTATGGCGCCGCCTACACGCTCCAGGAAATGCTGACCATCAAATCGGACGACGTGGCAGGCCGCACCAAGGTCTACGAAGCCATCGTTCGCGGCGACGATACTTTCGAAGCGGGCATCCCGGAAAGCTTCAACGTTCTGGTCAAGGAAATCCGGTCGCTGGGCCTCAATGTCGAACTCGACATGAGCGAAGACGACGCGCTTCCGCCACCCGACGGCAGAGCCGAAGCGGAGCTCGCACCTCCTCAGGAAGCGGCGGAATAATCCGGCACTTCCTACCCCCATTCACTTCCCAAGCGGTCCAGGCAGAAACGCCTCGGACCACGCGGGAAAGAGGAGCTGATTACTGATGAATCAACATTCGCACGTCATGGACCCGTTCAATCCGCAGGTCCCGGTGCAGCAGTTCGATCAGATGAAAATCTCGATCGCATCGCCCGAAAAAATTCTCAGCTGGTCGTATGGCGAGATCAAGAAGCCCGAGACCATCAACTATCGTACGTTCAAGCCCGAGCGCGACGGCCTGTTCTGTGCGCGCATTTTTGGGCCGGTAAAGGATTACGAGTGCCTGTGCGGCAAGTACAAGCGCATGAAGTTCAAGGGCGTCATCTGCGAGAAGTGCGGCGTCGAAGTGACGCTGAGCCGCGTTCGCCGCGAGCGCATGGGCCATATCGAACTGGCCGCGCCCGTCGCCCATATCTGGTTCCTGAAGTCGCTGCCGAGCCGCATCGCGCAATTGCTCGACATGACGCTGAAGGACATCGAGCGCATCCTGTACTTCGAGCAGTACGTCGTGCTGGACGCGGGGCTGACCCCGTTCACCACCAATGAACTGCTGACCGAAGAGCAGTTCGTCGATGCCCAGGACGAGTACGGCGCCGATACCTTTACCGCCAAGATCGGCGCTGAGGCCATCCGCGACCTGCTGCTCGGGCTCGATCTCGAAAAGATCGCCGCCGAACTGCGGATCGAGATTGCCGAGTCGACCACCGAGTTGAAGCCCAAGAAGCTCGCCAAGCGGCTAAAGATCGTCGAGCAGTTCATCGTTTCGGGCAACAAGCCCGAGTGGATGATCATGACCATCGTCCCGGTCATCCCGCCCGAACTCCGCCCGCTCGTCCCGCTGGACGGCGGCCGCTTTGCCACGTCCGATCTCAACGATCTCTATCGCCGCGTCATCAACCGGAACAACCGGCTGAAGCGCCTGATCGAGCTCAAGGCACCGGACATCATCATCCGCAACGAAAAGCGCATGCTGCAGGAAGCCGTCGATGCGCTGTTCGACAATGGCCGTCGTGGCCGGACCATCACCGGCGCCAACAAGCGGCCGCTGAAGTCGCTGTCGGATATGCTCAAGGGCAAGCAGGTCCGGTTCCGCCAGAACCTGCTCTGCAAGCGCGTCGATTATTCCGGGCGCTCGGTGATCACCGTCGGCCCGGAACTAAAGCTGCACCAGTGCGGGCTGCCCAAGAAAATGGCGCTCGAACTGTTCAAGCCGTTCATCTATTCGCGACTTGAAGCCAAGGGTTTCTCGTCGACGGTGAAGCAGGCGAAAAAGCTGGTCGAGAAGGAGAAGCCCGAGGTCTGGGATATCCTCGACGAAGTCATCCGCGAACATCCGGTGCTGCTCAACCGCGCCCCGACGCTGCATCGTCTTGGCATCCAGGCCTTCGAGCCGATGCTGATCGAAGGCAAGGCAATCCAGCTGCATCCGCTGGTTTGCGCCGCCTTCAATGCCGATTTCGACGGTGACCAGATGGCGGTGCACGTGCCGCTGTCGCTCGAAGCGCAGCTCGAAGCCCGCGTGCTGATGATGTCGACCAACAACATCCTGCACCCGGCCAACGGCCAGCCGATCATCGTGCCGAGCCAGGATATCGTGCTCGGTCTCTATCACCTGACCCTGATGGCTGAGAACGAGCCGGGCCAGGGCATGGCCTTCTCGGACATGGGTGAACTCGAGCACGCGCTGGCGAATAAAACCGTCACCATGCACACCAAGATCAAGGGCCGCGTCGGCGTCTATGACACCGAAGGCAAGGCAACGACGGAGATCGTCGAAACCACACCCGGCCGCATGATCCTTGGCAAGCTGCTGCCCAAGAGCCACACGGTGCCGTTCGCGACCGCGAACCAGCTGATGACCAAGAAGATGATCTCTAAGATGATCGACACGGTCTATCGTGGCTGCGGCCAGAAGGAGACGGTGATCTTCTGCGATCGCGTGATGGACCTTGGGTTCAAGCACGCCGCCCGTGCCGGTATCTCCTTCGGCAAGGACGACATGGTGATCCCGCCCGATAAGGCGAAGATCGTCGAAGCCGCGCGCAAGCAGGTCGAGGAATTCGAGCAGCAGTACAATGACGGCCTGATCACGCAGGGCGAAAAGTACAACAAGGTGGTCGACGCCTGGGCCAAGTGCGGTGACAAGGTTGCCGAGAAGATGATGGCCGGTATTGCCGCGATCCAGTACGACAAGGAAACCGGTCGCCAGAAGCCGATCAACTCGGTCTACATGATGAGCCATTCAGGAGCGCGTGGTTCGCCGGCGCAGATGAAGCAGCTCGCCGGAATGCGCGGCCTGATGGCGCGTCCGGACGGCTCGATCATCGAAACTCCGATCACGGCCAACTTCAAGGAAGGCCTGACGGTTCTCGAATACTTCAACTCCACCCACGGCGCCCGCAAGGGTCTCGCGGATACGGCGTTGAAGACCGCGAACTCGGGGTATCTGACCCGTCGTCTCGTCGACGTGGCGCAGGACGCGATCATCACCGATGTCGATTGCGGCACCGAGCGTGGCCTGACCATGGAGCCGATCGTCGACTCCGGGCAGATCGTCGCCACCCTCGGCCAGCGTATCCTTGGCCGTACCGCGGCTGACGACATCTACGGCCCCACCGGCGACGTGCTGGTGACCAAGGGCACGCTGATGGAAGAAAAGCATGTCGAGATCGTCGAGGCCGCCAAGGTCCAGTCGGTCCGCATCCGCTCGCCGCTGACCTGCGATGTTCGACAGGGTTGCTGCGCGGCATGCTATGGCCGCGATCTGGCACGTGGCACCAAGGTGAACATGGGCGAAGCCGTCGGCGTCATCGCGGCGCAGTCGATCGGTGAACCCGGCACCCAGCTGACCATGCGTACGTTCCATATCGGTGGCACGGCGCAGGTGGTGGATTCGTCCTATCTCGAGGCAGGTGCCGAAGGGAAGATCGAAATCCGCAACGCCAATGTCGCCAAGGTGGACGGGGGTCTCCTCGTCGCCATGGGCCGCAACGTCGCCCTCGCGATCCTTGATCCGGAAGGCAAGGAACGCACGGTGCATCGCGTGGCTTATGGCGCCAAGATCCGCGTCAAGGACGGCGATGACGTCAAGCGTGGCCAGCGTCTCGCCGAATGGGATCCCTACACCCGTCCGGTGCTGGCCGAAGTCGACGGCGAGGTCGCCTTCGAAGAGCTGGTCGACGGTGTCTCGGTGGCAGAAAACACGGACGAGGCAACCGGCTTCACCAAGCGCGTCGTGATCGACTGGCGGACCAGCCAACGTTCGGACAGCCTGAAGCCGGCGCTTACCATCACCCGCAAGGGCGTGGTGGCCAAGCTCGAACGCGGTGGCGATGCGCGCTACCTGCTCTCGGTGGATGCGGTCATTTCGGTCGAACCGGGCGAGAAGGTCGCACCGGGCGACGTGCTGGCGCGGATTCCGCTCGAAAGCGCCAAGACCAAGGACATCACCGGCGGTCTGCCGCGGGTGGCGGAACTGTTCGAGGCACGGCGTCCCAAGGATCACGCCATCATCGCCGAGATCGATGGCATCATCGGCTTCGGGCGCGACTACAAGAACAAGCGTCGCGTCATCATCAAGCCGCATGACGATACGATGGAGCCGGTCGAGTACCTCATCCCCAAGGGCAAGCCATTCCATCTCCAGGAAGGCGACAGCATTGAAAAGGGTGAGTATGTGCTGGACGGCAACCCCGCACCGCATGACATCCTGGCGATCAAGGGCGTCGAGGAGCTGGCGCGCTACCTCGTCAACGAGATCCAGGAAGTCTACCGGCTGCAGGGCGTGCTGATCAACGACAAGCACATCGAGGTCATCGTCCGGCAGATGCTGCAGAAGGTTGAGATCACCGATCCGGGCGAGAGCGGCCTGCTGAAGGATGAGCAGCTCGACAAGCTGGATTTCGACGAGCTCAACGAGCAGCTGGTTGCCGATGGCAAGAAGCCGGCGCATGGCAACCCCGTGCTGCTCGGCATCACCAAGGCGTCGCTGCAGACCCGCTCGTTCATCTCGGCGGCGTCGTTCCAGGAAACCACCCGCGTCCTCACCGAGGCGGCAGTTTCAGGCAAGGCCGACATGCTCGAAGGCCTCAAGGAAAACGTCATCGTCGGTCGGCTGATCCCGGCCGGTACCGGCGCTGCCACCACGCTGGCCAAGCTGGTGGCCCAGAAGCGCGACGACCTCATCCTCGAGGAACGCCGTCGCCAGTCGCAGGCCCAGGCGATCGCCGCACCGATCGCGCCGATCGAAGGCGTGCCGGCCAACAAGTCCGAGTAATTCGGAGTACATTGAATGGGGAAGGGGGCCGAGTGGCCCCCTTTTCATTTTGGGGACAGCCGGCTTCGGGGCCAATTATTCCGGCTAAGAAAAAGGGGGCCAGTCGGCCCCCTCGAAACGCTCATCGGTGATGATGAAATCAGGTGTTTTCGGCGAGGAAATCGTTGAACAGGCCGAGATTGGTGACCCAGGTATCGATCACCGCATCCATGTTGTCGCGGGTTACGCCGCTGGTCAGGTCGACGTCCCACTGCAGCGCGATGTAGGCTTCCTTGGCATCGCCCTTCATCCCCGGACCCTCGTCATCGGCGACGAACGCCTTGCCGTAACGCTTGTCGTAATTCCACTGGTTGGCGACTTCGGCACTCGCCTCGTCCCAGGTGAAGCCGGCATAGAAGCTCAGCGAGGTGCAGCCCTCGTGGGTTTCCTCATCGCAGCCATAGAAATAGATGGTGTAAAGGGTCTTGTCGACTTCGCCGCTGATCATCGGATCGCCGCGGCTGTCTTCTTCCAGCTTGGCTTTACCGAAGCCCTTGGCAATCTTGGTGATCTCCTTGCCCATCGAAGCGTCGATGATATCTTCCTGCGCAAAGCTGGTCGTGGCAGTGCCGAGCATCAGTGCGGCGGTGAGCGCCAGCGCCGGTATCGCTTTAATCATGGAATGTTCCCTTTTCATAATGAGCCAGCCCCCCGGCTTATCCCTGTAGCGGCATAGGTTTTACATTGCCGTGAGGGTTTTTCAACTCCCTCCTGCACGTTGAATACAGTCGTGTTGCAACATATGGAAAAGGCGGCCGTAGCCGCCTCGATATATCGATAGTGAGGTCGGAGCTTAGAAGTCGACGAACGCCGTATACTGGTCGAGGACCTGACCCCACAGGTCAAAGGCGCCGCTGAGATATTCTTCGCTGACGCCAGCGACGAGATCGATGTCCCATTCGATGCAGGCGTCGCCATCGCCATCGATGTAGCTCTTGCCGAACCGCTTGGTCAGGTTCCACTCGTTGGCGCGTTCGATACCGGGCTGAACGTCGAGGAAACCGGCATAGAACTGGATATCCTCGCAATTGGCATTGTCGTCATCGCAGCTGCGGAAATACACTTGGTAGGTCACGTCCTTGCCGTTCACGTCGGCTAGGGTGACGCTGATCTTGGGATCGCCGTTGCTCTGCTCGCCAATCTCGGCGTCGCCATAGCCGCGCGCAATGTCGAGGATGGCATCGACGTCGGCGGCCGTGAGCATGTTCTGGGCGAACCCGGTGGTTGCCATGCCCATGGCCAGCAACCCGCCAAGTGCCAGTGATTTCATCATCATAGAGTTTTCTCCTTCAATCCGCCTGGACCGCGCGATTGTCGCCGCGTGGCCGACCCTCGCTCCGATCCTACACATTCTTCCCATGCCGACAACTCTCTTCGCGGAAAGCCGCGGCGACACCGGAGCCGAGTCGGAATCGACGATTCGTTTCAAGGCGTTGGCTGTGATTTGGAGCTGGTCTCGGCAATTGATATTGTCGACAAACGAGCGTTTAGCCCCTTCAAACCAGCATCGCGGGCAGTGCAGGGCGCCTATTCACCCATTGACCCGGTTTTTGGGCGGTTACGCTTGACGGGGTAGGGGGTCCGGGCTATAGGGGCCCCACCTTAGCGATCGGTCGTGTGGTTCACACCGGTGTCTGCCGTCTAGGCGGGCATCGAGGAAACCACAAACACAGCGCTCTGGGAGCTGACTGAAACAGACTTGTGCGCATGACCGTCCCTCGGGGTGGTCCGCTGCAACATAAGGCGCCGCCAATCCCTCGGGACTTGGGCGGGCGCCTTTCTGGTTTGTTTTTGTCTCAGAGCAACGCATTGGACGATGGAAAGAGCTGAATGCCGACCATTAATCAGTTGATCCGCAAACCTCGGACCTCAAAGCCGAAGCGGAACAAAGTCCCGGCGATGGAAGCAAACCCGCAGAAGCGCGGCGTGTGTTCCCGCGTCTATACTACAACGCCGAAGAAGCCGAATTCGGCTCTGCGCAAGGTCGCCAAGGTTCGCCTGACGAACTCGCGTGAAGTCATTTCCTACATCCCCGGTGAAGGCCACAACCTGCAGGAGCACTCGGTCGTGCTCATTCGCGGCGGCCGTGTTCGCGATCTGCCGGGCGTCCGTTACCACGTCCTCCGCGGCGTCCTCGACACACAGTCGGTCAAGGATCGCAAGCAGCGCCGGTCGAAGTACGGCGCGAAGCGGCCGAAGTAAGGAAATCGAGACATGTCACGTCGTCACCGCGCCGAAAAACGCGAAGTTATTCCCGATCCCAAGTTTGGCGATCTCGTCGTTACCAAGTTCATGAACTCGCTCATGGAAGACGGCAAGAAGTCGACCGCCGAAGGCATCGTCTACGGTGCGTTCGAAATCGTGCTGACCAAGTCGAAGCAAGACCCGGTCGCCGTGTTCCACCAGGCGCTCGAAAACGTCCGTCCCGCCGTCGAAGTCCGGTCGCGTCGCGTCGGTGGTGCCACCTATCAGGTGCCCGTCGAAGTCCGCACCGACCGGCAACAGGCGCTGGCGATCCGCTGGCTCATCGAATCAGCCCGCAAGCGTGGCGAACACACCATGCGTGAGCGGCTGTCGGGTGAACTGATGGATGCCATGAACGGCCGCGGCCAGGCCGTGAAAAAGCGCGAAGATACGCACCGGATGGCTGATGCCAACCGTGCTTTCTCGCACTACCGCTGGTAGTTGGAGCTTAAAATGGCACGCGAATACGCAATCGACCATTATCGCAATTTCGGCATCATGGCCCACATCGATGCGGGCAAGACCACGACCACCGAGCGTGTGCTTTACTACACCGGCAAGAGCCACAAGATCGGCGAAGTCCATGACGGCGCCGCCACCATGGACTGGATGGCGCAGGAACAGGAACGCGGGATCACGATCACGTCCGCGGCTACCACGACCTTCTGGAAGGGTCGCGATGGCACCATGCACCGCTTCAATATCATCGATACCCCCGGCCACGTCGATTTCACCATTGAAGTCGAACGCTCGCTGCGCGTGCTCGATGGCGCCATTGCGCTGCTCGACGGCAACCAGGGCGTCGAGCCGCAGACGGAAACCGTCTGGCGCCAGGCCGACAAGTACAATGTGCCGCGGCTGATCTTCGTCAACAAGATGGACAAGATCGGTGCTGATTTCTACGCCTGCATCGACAGCCTGACGAAACGTCTCGGCATCAATTATGTCGTGATGCAACTGCCGATCGGCGCCGAGAACGATTTCAGGGGCGTCGTCGACCTCGTCGAGATGAACGCACTGGTCTGGCGCAACGAAGAGCTCGGTGCGCAGTGGGACGTCGTCGAGATTCCCGAGGATCTCAAGGCGAAAGCCGTCGAGTACCGCGAAAAGATGATCGAAGCGGCCGTCGAGATGGACGATGCGGCGACCGAAGCTTATCTCAACGGCGAAATGCCGGATAAGGCGACGATCCGTCGGCTGATCCGCAAGGGCACTGTCGACAGTAAGTTTTTCCCGGTGTTCTGCGGTTCGGCCTTCAAGAACAAGGGCGTCCAACCCCTGCTCGATGGCGTCGTCGACTATCTGCCGTCGCCGATCGATATTCCTGCCATCGAGGGCATCGACGTCAAGACCGGCTTGCCGATCCAGCGCCATGCCAATGATGAAGAGCCATTGTCGATGCTGGCGTTCAAGATCGCCAACGATCCGCATGTCGGCTCGCTGACGTTCTGCCGGGTCTATTCGGGTCACCTCGAAGCTGGTGTGATGCTCGAGAACACGGTCAAGGAAAAGCGCGAACGCGTTGGCCGGATGTTCCAGATGCACGCCAATTCGCGCGACCAGATCAACGAGGCCTTCGCCGGTGACATCGTCGCCATCGTCGGCCTCAAGGATACGACGACGGGCGACACGCTCTCGGATACGGCGCATCGCGTCATTCTCGAGCGCATGGAATTCCCCGAGCCCGTGATCGACATTGCCGTAGAGCCGAAGTCCAAGGCCGACCAGGAAAAGATGGGCCTCGCGCTCAGCCGCCTGGCTGCCGAGGATCCGAGCTTTCGCGTCAAGACCGACGAAGAATCCGGCCAGACCATCATCTCGGGCATGGGCGAACTGCATCTCGACATCATCGTCGACCGCATGCGTCGCGAGTTCAAGGTGGAAGCCAATATCGGTCAGCCGCAGGTGGCTTACCGTGAAGCGATCACCCGTAAGGTCGAGCACGACTATACGCATAAGAAGCAGTCGGGTGGCTCGGGCCAGTTCGCGCGCATCAAGTTCAGCATCGAGCCGAATGAAGCGGGCAAGGGTTTCGAGTTCGTCTCGGCGGTGGTCGGCGGCAATGTTCCCAAGGAATACGTCCCCGGCGTGTCCAAAGGCGTTCAGTCGGTCATGAATTCCGGGCCGCTGATCGGCTTTCCGATCGTCGACGTGAAGTTCACGCTGACAGATGGCGCCTACCATGATGTCGACTCCTCGGTTCTGGCCTTCGAAATTGCCGGCCGCGCGGGTTTCCGCGAAGCTCTCGGCAAGGCCGGTCCGAAGATCCTCGAGCCGATCATGAAGGTGGAAGTTGTCGTGCCCGAAGACTATATGGGCGATGTGATCGGCGACCTGAATTCCCGCCGCGGCCAGATCCGCGGCACGGAAAACCGGGGCGTTGCCCAGATCGTCGACGCACTCGTGCCGCTGGCCAACATGTTCGGCTACGTCAACTCGCTGCGCTCGATGAGCCAGGGACGTGCGCAGTACACGATGTCCTTCGACCATTACGAGCAGGTGCCGCAAGCGGTCGCCGAAGAAGTCCAGGCCAAATACGCCTAATTTGAACCAAACTGCATCAGGCCCGGCATATCGGCTGGCTGATCACGGAGAGAAGCGATGGGTAAGGAAAAGTTTTCCCGCAATAAGCCGCACTGCAACATCGGCACCATCGGTCACGTCGACCATGGCAAGACGTCGTTGACGGCTGCCATCACCAAGGTGCTGGCCGAAACCGGCGGCGCGACGTTCAAGGCCTACGATCAGATCGACGCAGCGCCCGAAGAGAAGGCGCGCGGCATCACGATCAACACGGCGCACGTCGAATACGAGACGGCCAACCGTCACTATGCGCACGTCGATTGCCCTGGCCACGCCGATTATGTGAAGAACATGATCACCGGCGCCGCCCAGATGGATGGCGCGATCCTGGTGGTGTCGGCCGCCGACGGCCCGATGCCCCAGACGCGCGAGCATATCCTGCTGGCCCGCCAGGTTGGCGTTCCCGCCCTCGTCGTGTTCCTCAACAAGTGCGACATGGTCGATGATCCGGAACTGCTGGAACTCGTCGAACTCGAAGTCCGCGAATTGCTGTCGTCCTATGAATACCCGGGCGACGACATTCCGATGATCAAGGGCTCGGCTACCGAAGCGCTCAACAATGGCGACAAGAAGCTCGGCCATGACGCCGTCATCGAGCTGATGGCTGCTGTCGATGCGTACATTCCGCAGCCGGAGCGTCCGATCGATCTGCCGTTCCTGCTGCCGATCGAAGACGTGTTCTCGATCTCGGGTCGTGGCACCGTCGTGACCGGCCGTGTCGAACGCGGCATCGTTAAGGTTGGCGAAGAAGTTGAGATCGTCGGCATCAAGGCGACGCAGAAGACCACCGTCACCGGTGTCGAAATGTTCCGCAAGCTGCTCGATCAGGGCCAGGCTGGCGACAACATCGGTGCGCTGATCCGTGGCATCGACCGTACGCAGGTTGAGCGCGGGCAGGTGCTGTGCAAGCCGGGTTCGGTCAATCCGCATACCGACTTCATCGCCGAGGCCTACATCCTGACGAAGGAAGAGGGCGGTCGTCATACGCCGTTCTTTGGAAATTATCGTCCCCAGTTCTACTTCCGGACCACGGACGTGACTGGTGTCGTGACCCTGCCGGAAGGCACGGAAATGGTCATGCCGGGTGATAACGTCAACATGAATGTCACGCTGATCGTGCCGATCGCCATGGAAGAGAAGCTGCGCTTCGCTATCCGTGAGGGCGGCCGTACCGTCGGCGCCGGCGTCGTCGCCAAGATCCTGAAGTAATTCGCAATTCAGCGCGGCGCGCTTCAAACGCGCCGCGCCCCTTTTTTCCTCCCTCAGGAAACGACAAGATGAACGGCCAGAATATTCGTATTCGTCTCAAGGCGTTCGATCACCGTGTGCTCGATGCGTCGACCCGCGAGATCGTCAACACCGCCAAGCGGACTGGCGCGCAAGTGCGCGGCCCGATCCCGCTACCGACGATGATTGAGAAGTTTACCGTCAACCGTTCGCCGCACATCGACAAGAAGAGCCGTGAGCAGTTCGAAATCCGGACGCACAAGCGCCTGCTCGACATCGTCGACCCGACGCCGCAGACGGTGGATGCGCTGATGAAGCTCGACCTCGCCGCTGGCGTTGACGTCGAAATCAAGCTCTAGAGCTAACAAGCTCTGTTACGACCAAGGAATCCGCGCGAGCCATATTGAGGGTCCTCTGAAGCCATGACCCGGCTCTGCGCCAGATGGAGAAAGTACAACCGATGCGTTCTGGTTTGATCGCACAGAAGCTGGGCATGACCCGCATCTTCACCGCAGACGGTGCACAGGTGCCGGTGACTGTGTTGGCGCTGCAGAATTGCCAGGTCGTTGGCCAGCGCACGCAGGAGCGGGACGGCTATGTCGCCCTTCAACTCGGCGCCGGGCAGGCCAAGGCCAAGAATACCTCGAAAGCCGAGCGCGGTCACTTTGCCGTCGCCAAGGTCGAGATCAAGCGGCAGGTGACCGAGTTCCGTGTCGACGCCGACAACCTCATCGAGGTTGGCGCGACGATGCAGGCCGATCATTTCGCCGAGGGTCAACTGGTCGACGTGACCGGGACCTCGATCGGCAAGGGCTTTGCCGGCGCTATGAAGCGCTGGAACTTCCACGGTCTGCGGGCAACCCACGGCGTGTCGGTGTCGCATCGCTCGCACGGTTCGACCGGTGGTCGCCAGGACCCGGGCAAGGTGTTCAAGAACAAGAAGATGGCCGGCCACCTTGGTGCCGAGCGCGTCACCACGCAGAACCTCAAGGTCGTCAAGACGGATGTCGAGCGCGGCCTGATCATGGTGCAGGGTTCAGTTCCCGGCTCGAAGGGTGGCTGGATCATGGTCAAGGATGCGGTCAAGAAGCCGGCTCCCGAGAATGTCGCGCTGCCGGGCAAGTTCAAGCCTGCTGCTGCGGTCGAAGTTGTCGCTGGAGAGGCACAGTAAATGGAACTCCAGGTAACCAATCTAGACGGTCTGTCTGTCGGTAGCGTGACGCTTACCGATGAAGTGTTCGGCCTTGAAGTCCGCACCGATATCCTGCACCGCATGGTGCGATATCAGCAGCTGAAGGCGATGTCGGGCACCCATCAGGTCAAGCATCGTTCGGACGGTGTCCGCACCGGCAAGAAGTTCGTCAAGCAGAAGGGTTCAGGCGGCGCCCGCCACGGCGATCGCAAGGCTCCGCAGTTTCGTGGCGGTGGTCGTGCCTTTGGTCCCGAGACCCGTAGCCACGCCATCGACCTCCCCAAGAAGGTCCGGGCACTGGCGCTTCGCCACGCGCTCTCGGCCAAGGCGCATGCCGGCGAGATCATCATCGTCGACAGCGTCGCGCAGAGCGAAGCCAAGACCTCGAGCCTGCGCGCCTCGTTCGGCAAGTTGGCCTGGTCCAACGCGCTGATCATCGATGGCGCGGTCGTCGACGCGAACTTCGCCATGGCGGCGCGTAATATCCCGATGATCGACGTGCTGCCGGTACAGGGCATCAATGTCGTCGACATTCTGCGCCGCGAAAAGCTGGTGCTGACCCGGGCGGCGCTTGCAGCAATCGAAGCGCGCTTCAATACCAGCGAAGAGGCGGCCTCATGAACAAGCTCGCTGCTTACGACATTATCCGGAACCCGGTCGTGACTGAAAAGTCGACGATGGCTTCCGAGTTCAACCAAGTGGTCTTCGACGTCGCCGTCGGTGCCAGCAAGCCCGAGATCAAGGCCGCCGTCGAGCAGCTGTTCTCGGTGAAGGTCAAGGCTGTCAACACGCTGGTCCGCAAGGGCAAGGTGAAGCGGTTCCGTGGCCAGCTGGGTACGCGCAGTGACATCAAGAAGGCCGTCGTGACCCTGGTCGAAGGCCAGACGATCGACATCTCGACCGGCCTCTAAGGGAAGAGACACGAAAAATGGCTCTCAAAACTTACAACCCGACCTCGCCTGGCCGTCGCCAGCTGGTTACCGTCGATCGTTCCGAACTCTGGGGCGGCAAGCCGGTCAAATCGCTGACGGAAGGCCTGAACAAGTCGGGCGGGCGCAATAATCACGGTCGCATCACTGCGTATCATCGCGGCGGCGGCCACAAGCGGTCGTATCGGCTGGTCGATTTCAAGCGGGTCAAGTTCGATCAGGTCGGCACCATCGAGCGGCTTGAATACGATCCGAACCGCACGGCGTTCATCGCGCTGGTGAAGTATGAAGACGGCCAGCTGGCCTACATCATCGCGCCGCAGCGTCTGACAGCCGGCGACAAGGTCATCTCGTCGATGTCCACCGTCGACGTGAAGCCGGGCAATGCGATGCCGCTCGAGCGGATGCCGGTTGGCACCATCGTGCACAACGTCGAACTGAAGCCCCGCAAGGGTGGCCAGGTGGCACGCTCTGCAGGTGCCTATGCACAGTATGTCGGTCGTGACAGCGGCTGGGCGATCCTGCGGCTCAATTCGGGCGAACAGCGCCGCGTCCATGGCACCTGCCTTGCAACGGTCGGCGCCGTGTCGAACCAGGATCACGCCAACACCTCGATTGGTAAGGCCGGTCGTA
Source organism: Devosia sp. (assembly GCA_028290665.1). GTDB lineage: Bacteria > Pseudomonadota > Alphaproteobacteria > Rhizobiales > Devosiaceae > JAQGJK01. Next base: position 88,993 of record JAQGJK010000017.1, read on the forward strand.
ATCGCTGGCTCGGCAAGAAGCCCGTCAACCGCGGCGTGACCATGAACCCGGTCGACCATCCGCATGGCGGTGGTGAAGGCCGCACCTCGGGCGGACGCCATCCGGTGTCGCCATGGGGCAAGCCGACCAAGGGCAAGAAGACGCGTAACAACAAGGCAACGGACAAGTTCATCGTCCGCAGCCGTCACGTGAAGAAGGGACGCTAAGCGATGGCACGTTCGCTCTGGAAGGGTCCGTTCGTTGACGGCTACCTGCTGAAGAAAGCCGAGAAGGTCCGGGAATCGGGTCGTTCGGAAGTTATCAAGATGTGGAGCCGCCGTTCCACGATCCTACCGCAGTTCGTCGGCGTGACCTTTGGCGTCCATAACGGGCACAAGCACATTCCAGTGCTGGTGAACGAGGAAATGATCGGTCACAAGTTCGGCGAGTTCGCTCCGACCCGTACCTATTACGGGCACTCGGCCGACAAGAAGGCCAAGAGGAAGTAACATGGGCAAGCCCAAAACAGAGCGCGCGCTCAAGGAAACCGAGGCGAAGGCCGTGCTGCGCATGGTTCGCGTCAGCCCGATCAAGCTCAACCTCGTGGCGCAGTTGATCCGTGGCAAGAAGGTCGAGAAGGCCCTGGCCGAGCTCAGCTTCTCGCGCAAGCGCATCGCGGCTCAGGTTCGCAAGACCCTCGAGAGTGCTATCGCAAACGCCGAGAACAACCACGGTCTCGATACGGATACGCTGGTAGTCTCCGAAGCCTATGTCGGCAATTCGCTGAAGCTGAAGCGCTTCCTGGCGCGTGGTCGTGGGCATTCGGCACGGGTGGAGAAGGATTTCTCGCACTTGACGATCATCGTCCGGCAAGCTGGGGAGGCCGCATAATGGGCCAGAAGATCAATCCAATCGGTTTTCGCCTCGGCATCAACCGCACCTGGGATTCCCGCTGGTATGCTGATGGCGCCGAGTACGGTAAGCTGCTGCAGGAAGACCTGAAGATCCGGACGATGCTGCTCGAAGACCTCAAGCAGGCGGCGGTCTCCAAGATCGTCATCGAACGGCCGCACCGGAAATGCCGCGTGTCGATCCACACTGCCCGTCCGGGCATCGTGATCGGCAAGAAGGGCGCCGACATCGACAAAATCCGCGCCAAGGTGAAGGCATTTACCGACAGCGAAGTGCACATCAACATCGTCGAAATTCGGAAGCCGGAAACCGATGCCATGCTCGTGGCGCAGGGCATTGCCCAGCAGCTCGAGCGTCGCGTGGCGTTCCGCCGTGCGATGAAGCGGTCGGTGCAGACGGCGATGCGCATGGGTGCCGGTGGCATTCGCGTCAACGTTGGTGGTCGTCTCGGCGGTGCCGATATCGCCCGTACGGAATGGTACCGCGAGGGCCGGGTGCCGCTGCATACGCTGCGCGCCGACATCGATTACGGGACTGCCGAAGCCAAGACGACTTATGGCATCATCGGCATCAAGGTCTGGGTCTTCAAAGGCGAAGTCCTCGAGCATGATCCGACGGCCCATGAGCGTCGCGCCACTGAAGGTGGTGCCGGCGAAGGGCAGGGCGGGCAGCGTCGTGAGCGGAATGATCGTGAAGATCGCCGCGACCGCGCGCCGGCGAACTGAGAAGGCATCAGATAAATGCTGCAACCTAAGAAGACCAAGTTCCGAAAGGCCCATAAGGGCCGCATCCATGGCGTCGCCAAGGGTGGCACGGATCTGAACTTCGGCCAGTACGGCCTCAAGGCGACCGAACCCGAGCGCGTCACCGCACGGCAGATCGAGGCGGCTCGCCGCGCGATCACTCGTGAAATGAAGCGCCAGGGCCGCGTCTGGATCCGGATTTTCCCGGATCTGCCGGTGTCGAAGAAGCCGACCGAAGTGCGCATGGGCAAGGGCAAGGGCTCGGTCGAGTTCTGGGCCGCTCGCGTCAAGCCGGGCCGCATCGTGTTCGAAATCGATGGCGTATCGGAAGAGACTGCCAAGGAAGCTTTGCGTCTCGGCGCAATGAAGCTTCCGATCATGACGCGGGTTGTCACCCGCATTGCGGACTGACGGACATGGCCAAGAAACCCGTTTTGAAGACCAAGAATGCCGATGTGCGGGCCAAGACCCCCGACGAGCTGAAAGACCAGCTGACCGGCCTCAAGAAAGAGCAGTTCAACCTGCGGTTCCAGCGCGCTACCCAGCAGCTGGAAAGCCCCGCCCGGGTTCGTATCGTCCGCCGCGAAATCGCGCGGATCAAGACGATCCTTGGCGAAAAAGCCGTAGCGAAGTAGGAGAAACCGATGCCCAAGCGCGTATTGCAGGGGACTGTGGTCTCCGACACGAATAACAAGACCGTGGTGGTGCGGGTCGATCGCGCCTTCACCCACCCGGTGATGAAGAAGACCGTGCGCCGGTCAAAGAAGTATCACGCCCATGACGAGTTGAACTCGGCCAAGGTCGGCGATGCGGTGATGATTGAAGAGTCGGTGCCGATTTCGAAATTGAAGCGCTGGACCCTCGTTCAGGCGCAATGAACTTAACTGACTGGGCCGGAGCCGCTTGGCGACGCCGGATAACTAGAGGCCTAATGTAATGATCCAGATGCAATCCAACCTCGAGGTCGCCGATAATTCCGGCGCCCGTCGTGTCATGTGCATCAAGGTGCTTGGCGGCTCGCACCGCAAGTACGCATCCGTCGGCGATATCATCGTGGTGTCGGTCAAGGATGCGATACCGCGCGGGCGCGTCAAAAAGGGCCAGGTCATGAAGGCCGTAGTCGTCCGGACCGCGTTCCCGGTCCGTCGGGCCGATGGCACGGTCATCCGCTTCGACAAGAATGCCGCCGTACTGATCAACAATCAGTCCGAGCCGATCGGAACCCGTATCTTCGGGCCGGTACCGCGCGAGTTGCGGAGCAAGAATCACATGAAGATCATTTCGCTGGCACCGGAGGTGCTGTAATGGCTGCCAAAATCAGGACGGGCGATAAAGTCATCGTCCTCGCAGGCAAGGATAAGGGTAAGACGGGCAATGTGTTGCGCGTTGTCCCGACCGAAACCAAGGCGTTCGTACAGGGGATCAACCTGGTGAAGCGTCATACGAAGCAAAGCGCAAGCCAGGATGCCGGCATCTTCACCAAGGAAGCCGCAATCCACTTGAGCAACATCGCGCTGGTCGACCCCAAGTCGCCCTCCGACAAGCCCAAGCCGACCCGCGTCGGTTTCCAGATCACCGACGGGGTCAAAGTCCGCGTCGCCAAGAGCACCGGAGATGTGATCGATGGCTGAGACATTGTACATTCCGCGTCTTCGCGTCGAATATGACGAGACCATCAAGCAGGGCTTGAAGGAACAGTTCGGCTACGCGAACGTCATGCAGACCCCCAAGCTCGACAAGATCGTGCTGAACATGGGTGTCGGCGAGGCGGTCAACGACACCAAGAAGGTAAAGGCCGCGGCGGCCGATCTCGAGAAGATCGCCGGCCAGAAGCCGATCATCACTTTCGCCCGCAACTCGATCGCCGGGTTCAAGGTTCGCGAAAACATGCCGCTTGGCGTCAAGGTGACGCTCCGCAAGCAGCGCATGTACGAGTTCCTCGACCGGCTGGTGAATATCGCCCTGCCGCGCGTTCGCGATTTCCGCGGCCTGAACCCGAAATCCTTCGATGGCCGCGGCAACTACGCCCTGGGTATCAAGGAGCACATCGTGTTCCCGGAAATCATCTACGACCAGATCGATCAGGTCTGGGGCATGGACATCGTGGTCTGCACCACGGCAAAGACCGACGATGAGGCGCGCGCGCTCCTCAAGGCTTTCAACTTCCCGTTCCGGCAGTAGTCGGCAGGAAGGATAGAGGATTTAGGACATGGCAAAGACCAGCTCCGTCGAAAAGAACAACCGTCGCAAGGCGCTGACCAAGCGCTTCGCGGCCAAGCGTGCCGCCCTCAAGGTGATCACGACCGATCAATCGCAGCCGCTCGAAGTGCGCTTTGCGGCGCAGCTGAAGCTCGCTGAGCTGCCGCGCAATTCGGCCCCCGGCCGCGTGCGCAATCGTTGCGAACTGACCGGCCGGCCGCGTGCCTATTATCGCAAGGTCAAGATGAGCCGTATCGCGCTGCGCGAACTCGGTAACAGCGGCCAGATTCCTGGCCTCGTTAAGTCGAGCTGGTAAGGAGAGACAAGAATGAGCCTTACTGATCCGCTTGGCGACATGCTGACCCGCATCCGCAATGCCCAGATGCGCCGTCGTAACACCGTTACGACGCCCGCTTCGACGCTGCGCGCGCGCCTGCTCGACGTGCTGAAGTCCGAGGGTTATATTCGCGGCTACAGCGAGACCAAGTACGAGAATGGCGCCAGCGAATACGAGATCGAGCTGAAATACGCCGATGGTACCGCGGTAATCCGCGAAATCCAGCGCGTGTCGCGTCCCGGTCGCCGCGTTTATGCGTCGGTCAAGAATATTCCGCAGGTGGCGTCCGGCCTCGGCGTGTCGATCCTTTCCACCCCCAAGGGTGTGATGGCCGACCACGAAGCCAAGGCGCAGAACGTGGGTGGCGAGGTACTCTGCCGCGTCTTCTAAGGCGCGGTCAGACGATGACTCCGAAGGAAATATAGATGTCCCGTACTGGCAAGAAGCCGATCGCCGCAGTGTCCGGCGTTACTGTTACCATCGATGGCCGTCAGGTCGCCGTAAAGGGTCCGAAGGGTGAGCTGTCGCTCAACCTGATGGACGTGGTCAATGTCGAGCAGGGCGCCGATGGCTTGACCGTCACCCCGGCCAACGACAGCCGCGAGGCGCGCGCCGCCTGGGGCACGACCCGGGCGCTGCTCGCCAACATGGTGACCGGCGTGACCGCCGGCTTCCAGAAGCGCCTGGCGATCCAGGGCGTCGGTTTCCGTGCGACGATGCAGGGCAAAGACCTGAAACTGGCGCTCGGCTTTTCGCATGATGTGGTCATCGTGACGCCGGAAGGCATTACGCTGGCGGCGCCGACGCAGACCGAAGTGACGGTCACCGGCATCGACAAACAAAAGGTTGGCCAGGTTGCCGCCGATATTCGCTCGTGGCGGAAGCCCGAACCCTATAAGGGCAAGGGCGTGCGTTACGTCGGCGAGTTCGTGGCGCGCAAAGAAGGCAAGAAGAAGTAGGGAGCCGGACCATGGCCGTTTCGACAAAAGGCGCAGAGCGCCGCAAAGCCCGTGTCCGCAAGGCGCTCAAGGCACGGGCGTTTGGCCGCCCGCGGCTCAGCGTGTTCCGCTCGGACAAGAACATCTATGCCCAGATCATTGACGATGCATCGGGCCGTACGCTTGCTGCCGCATCCACGCTCGACAAGGACGTGAAAGCCGCAGTCAAGAATGGCGCAACGTCTGCGGCAGCTGTCGAAATCGGCAAGCTGATCGCGGAACGTGGTACCAAGGCCGGCGTGTCGACGGTAATCTTCGACCGCGGTTCCTATTTGTATCACGGCCGGGTCAAGGCCCTGGCGGATGCCGCCCGTGAGGGCGGACTCCAGTTCTGAGCCCGGTTCGCGAAACAAGGAAAGCCTAAAAAGCTATGAGAGACGTTCAAGAACGCGATAGCGAGTTTGTCGATCGCCTGGTCCACATCAATCGTGTGGCCAAGGTGGTCAAGGGTGGCCGGCGCTTCGGTTTTGCGGCGCTCGTCGTCGTCGGTGACCAGAAGGGCCGCGTCGGCTTTGGTCACGGCAAGGCGCGTGAAGTTCCCGAAGCAATCCGCAAGGCAACTGAGCAGGCCAAGCGCCAGCTCATTCGCGTGCCGCTGCGTGAAGCGCGGACCCTGCATCATGATGTGGTCGGTCGGCATGGCGCCGGTCGGGTCATTCTCCGCGCCGCAGTTGCGGGTACCGGTATTATCGCCGGTGGTCCGATGCGCGCCGTGTTCGAGACGCTGGGCATCAACGATATCGTCGCCAAGTCGCAGGGCTCGGCAAACCCCTACAACATGGTCCGCGCGACCTTTGATGCGCTGAAGCGCGTCGATAGCCCGCGTTCGGTTGCGGCTCGCCGTGGCCTGAAGGTTTCGGAATTGCAGGCTCGCCGCGGCGAAGCTGCTGTCGAAGCCTGATCGGTAAGGACGGAGAATAGACATGGCCGACAAGACCGTTACCATTGAGCAGTATGCGAGCCCGACCCGCCGTCCGCAGGATCAGCGCGCCACGCTGATCGGCCTCGGGCTCAACAAGATCCGCAAGCAGTCGACGCTGAAGGACACGCCCGAAGTCCGTGGCATGATTCGTAAGCTCCCGCATCTCGTCCGCGTCGTCGGCGAGCAATAACTATTCTACAGGTCAGGTGACGCAAATGACGCGTTTGAACGAACTCCGCGACAATCCCGGCGCTAACAAGGTCCGCGTTCGCGTCGGCCGTGGTATCGGTTCGGGCGTCGGCAAGACCGGCGGTCGTGGCGGTAAAGGCCAGACAGCGCGCTCCGGCGTCGCCATCAATGGTTTCGAAGGCGGCCAGATGCCGCTCCACATGCGTATGCCGAAGCGCGGCTTCAACGTGCCGAACGCCAAGAAGTACGTGGGCGTGCGGCTCGAGCGCATCCAGAAGGCGATCGACGCCGGCAAGCTGCCGATCAACGCAGTCATCGATGGGAAGGCACTGGTAGCTGCCGGCGTGATCCGCCGCGAACGCGATGGGATCCGGCTGGTGGCTGGCGGCGATTTCACTGCCCAGAAGCTGTCGTTCAAGGTCGTTCATGCTTCGGCCGGCGCAGTCGCCACTATTGAAGCGGCGGGTGGCGAGGTCAATATGACGGCGACCAAGAAGCGCGTCGACGCCACGGCCGAGTGATCGGCTAACGCGCCTCGCCTCTAGTCCAAGGAACGAACATGGCGTCAGCCGCTGAACAGCTTGCCCGCAATCTGAGCTTTGCCACTTTCTCCAAGGCGAAGGCGCTGCAGCAGCGGATCTGGTTTACTCTCGGAGCGCTGCTGGTCTATCGGCTCGGCACCTTCGTTCCAGTGCCGGGGATCGATCCCGATGCCTATGCCGCGACATTTCAGCAGGCGAGCCAGGGCGTCATCGGCATGTTCAACATGTTCTCCGGCGGTGCCGTCGAGCGCATGGCGATCTTTGCGCTGAACCTCATTCCCTATATCACGGCTTCGATCATCATCCAGGTGATCGCTACTGCCTCGCCGCGCCTCGAAGCGTTGCGCAAGGAAGGTGAGTCGGGTCGTCGGAAGATCAACCAGTACACACGCTACCTCGCGGTGGTGTTCTGTACGGTGCAGGCTTACGGCATCGCCGTCGGGCTGGAATCGAGCCAGGGCGTAGTGCTCAATCCGGGCTGGTTCTTCCGGCTATCGACCGTGGTGACGCTGGTTGGCGGTACTATGTTCCTGATGTGGCTAGGCGAGCAGATTACCTCGCGCGGCGTCGGCAACGGCATTTCGCTGATCATTTTCGCGGGCATCGTCGCCAACCTTCCGACCACTATCGTCCAGACTCTCGAGCTGAGCCGGACTGGTGCCCTACCGGTGATCGCGCTGTTCGGGTTGTTAATCTTAGCCATCGTGGTCATCGCGGCGATTGTGTTCTTCGAGCGGGCCCAACGCCGGCTGTTGATCCAGTATCCAAAGCGCCAGGTTGGCAACAAGATGTTCCAGGGCGATACCTCGCACTTGCCCCTGAAGCTGAACACCTCAGGCGTCATCCCGGTGATTTTCGCATCTTCATTGTTACTGCTCCCAGCGACGATCGCGAGCTTTACCGCGCAGGCCGGCTCGCCCGGCTGGTTGACTTACATCACGGCTTCGCTTGGCCGAGGCCAGCCGCTGTATATGGTCATTCAAGCAGCGCTGATTATTTTCTTCGCCTTCTTCTATACGGCAATCGTGTTCAACCCGACGGAAACGGCGGATAATCTCAAGCGCTCTGGTGGTTTTATCCCGGGGGTTCGTCCGGGTGAACGGACGGCACAGCACATCGATTACGTGCTGACGCGCATTACCCTGGTCGGTGCGATCTATCTGACGGTGATCGCACTGATCCCGGAACTGCTGGTCAGCCAGTTGGCGGTATCGCAGTTCATCGGCGGCACGTCGCTGCTGATCATGGTGACGGTGACGCTCGACACGATCAGCCAGATCCAGAGCCATCTCATTGCCCAGCAGTATGAAGGCTTGGTCAAAAAGTCGCGGCTCGGCGGAGGCAAGCGTCGATGAGGCTTATCCTCCTCGGACCGCCGGGTGCCGGCAAGGGCACCCAGGCCAAGGTTCTGATCGACGCCTACGGAATTCCGCAATTGTCGACCGGAGACATTCTCCGCTCGGCGATCGCCCAGAAGACACAACTCGGGCTCGAAGCCAAAGCGATCGTCGATCGTGGCGATCTGGTTTCGGATACCATCGTCAATGGTATCGTCTCTGAACGGCTCGATGCGGCCGACTGCAAGCCGGGGTTCATCCTTGACGGTTTCCCGCGGACCATTCCGCAGGCCGAGGCGCTGGACCTGATGCTGGCGCAAAAGTCCATGGCGCTCGATGCCGTTGTCGAACTCAGTGTCGACCCGGACGAGCTGGTCCGGCGGATCAGCATGCGGTCCAAGGAAAGCGGCCGGCTGGACGATAATGAAGACGTGGTGCGCAAGCGCCTCGAGGTCTATGTGGCGCAGACGTCGCCGCTCGTCGACTATTATCGCGGCACAGGTCTGTTGAAGACCGTTGACGGGATGGAGCCGGTCAATGTCGTTACCGCGGCAATCAAGCGCGCCATCGAAGGCTAGACTGTAGCTGCCCTTCCTGTTGACAAGGGAGGGGTGAAATCATAAGAACCGCGCCAGCTTCACGAAATATCGGGCTGGATTCGGTTCCTCACTATGTGTTGGGGTCGAATTCCGGTCCCTTGTTGTTGAACGGCACGAGACTTCTCAGTGCTGACTAAAGGAGAACAGGCGTGGCTCGTATCGCTGGCGTCAACATCCCGACCAATAAGCGCGTCGTTATCGCGCTGCAGTATATCCATGGCATCGGGTCCAAATTCGCTGAGGAAATCACGACGAAGGTCGGGATTCCGGCGGAGCGTCGCGTCAATGAGTTGACTGACGCCGAAGTGATCCAGATCCGTGAATCCATCGACCGCGACTATGTCGTCGAGGGTGATCTGCGTCGCAACGTGGCGATGAACATCAAGCGGCTGATGGATCTCGGTAACTACCGTGGTCTGCGTCACCGTCGCGGGCTGCCGGTGCGTGGTCAGCGGACCCATACCAATGCTCGCACCCGCAAGGGTCCGGCAAAGGCGATCGCCGGCAAAAAGAAGTAGTGGGCCGCTGACGCAGTGTCGGCGGCGGAGCGGACTTTCGGGTTCGATGCGCTGGTCGGCATGCGTTGCCCGCTCCGGATGGAGCCGCTGGAATTACGGCGGCGACGATATCGAACAGAGGACCTAAATGGCCAAGACCGAAGTTGCGCGCGTCAAGCGCAAGGAACGCAAGAACATCACGTCGGGCGTCGCCCATGTGAACGCCTCATTCAACAATACGATGATCACCATCGCCGACATGCAGGGCAATACCATTTCATGGTCGTCCTCTGGAGTGATGGGGTTCAAGGGGTCGCGCAAGTCCACCCCTTACGCTGCCCAGGTGGCCGCGGAAGACGCCGCCAAGAAGGCGCAGGAACACGGCATGAAGACCCTCGAGGTTGAAGTGCGTGGCCCGGGTTCGGGGCGTGAATCGGCGCTGCGGGCTTTGCAGGCCGCTGGCTTCAACGTCACCTCGATCCGTGACGTGACTTCGATCCCGCATAATGGCTGCCGTCCGCGCAAGCGGCGTCGCGTCTAGGCTCTCGAGTCGGTGCGCCAGTGCCCCCGCCACAGGGGTGCTTGGCGCTGAATGATTTGCGGCGGAATGCGGCCGGGCAGGGCCGCGGATTTGAAAGGACATTACCGTGACGATCCAGAGGAACTGGCAGGAACTTATCAAGCCGACCAAGCTGATGATTGTTCCGGGCAGCAACGATTCCCGTCAGGCATCGGTCGTCGCCGAACCGCTAGAGCGGGGCTACGGCCTGACGCTCGGCAATTCGCTGCGGCGCGTGTTGCTATCTTCGCTGCAGGGTGCAGCTGTGACCGCCGTCCAGATCGACGGCGTCCTGCATGAATTCTCGTCGGTCCCCGGCGTCCGTGAAGACATCACCGACATGGTGCTGAACATCAAGGAAGTCGCCATCAAGATGAGCGGCGAGGGTTCCAAGCGCCTGACGCTGACGAAGCAAGGTCCGGGCGCCGTGACCGCTGGCGACATTCGCGTCACCGGCGATATGGAAGTGCTGAACCCCGAATTGGTGATCTGCCATCTCGACGATGGTGCCGAAATCAACATTGAGTTCACCGTTTCGAACGGCAAGGGCTATGTCCCGGCCGATCGTAACCGGCCCGACGATGCCCCGATCGGCTACATTCCGATCGACGCACTGTTTTCGCCGGTCAAGCGCGTCTCGTACAAAGTCGAGGCGACTCGCGAGGGTCAGGTTCTCGACTATGACAAGTTGACGATGACGGTCGAAACCAATGGCTCGATCTCACCGGAAGACGCCGTGGCCTATGCCGCGCGTATTCTGCAGGACCAGCTGACGGTATTCGTGAACTTCGAAGAGCCGACCAAGGAAAAGGCCCTCGATGCCATTCCGGAACTGGCTTTCAACCCGGCGCTGCTCAAGAAGGTCGACGAACTCGAACTGTCGGTGCGTTCGGCGAACTGCCTAAAGAACGACAATATCGTCTACATCGGCGACCTGATCCAAAAGACCGAAGCCGAAATGCTGAGGACGCCGAATTTCGGGCGCAAGTCGCTCAACGAAATCAAGGAAGTGCTGGCTCAGATGGGCCTGCACCTCGGAATGGACGTGCCGAACTGGCCGCCTGAGAACATCGACGACCTCGCCAAGCGGTACGAAGATCATTATTGATCGCGCCGGATCCGAAACCCTAAGCGCCAACGTGGCGCACCCCGTTCTGGGAGAGACTAAAAATGCGCCACGGTAACGCCAACCGCAAACTCAATCGTACTGCCAGCCATCGCAAGGCCATGTTCGCCAACATGAGCGCCGCGTTGATCAAGCATGAGCAGATCATCACCACGGTTCCGAAAGCCAAGGAACTGCGGCCGATCGTCGAAAAGCTGATCACCCTCGGCAAGCGCGGCGATCTGCACGCCCGCCGCCAGGCGATAAGCCAGATGCGCGACGAGACGCAGGTCAAGAAGCTGTTTGACGTGCTCGGTCCGCGCTACAAGGAACGCCAGGGCGGCTATATCCGCATCATGAAGGCCGGTTATCGCTATGGCGACAATGCGCCGATAGCCGTGATCGAGTTCGTCGATCGTGACGAAAGCGCCAAGGGCCTCGATTCCGGCCCGGTGCAGGTCCGCGAACTGGAAGACGACGAGGAACTCGCCGCTTGAATCGCGAATTCTGTCGAGATTATCTAACAACGGTCACGGTTCGCTCCGTGGCCGTTTTTTTGCGACTACGGTTCGGACACGCGATAGACTGCTGAAGTTCGAGCTTGCGACTGATGAACGCGAACGCTGAAGCGTCGAGATTTACACGGGGGCCGCCATGAATTCCAACGATCTGATCCTGGTTACCGGTGCCAGCGGCTTCGTCGGTAAATGGTGCGTTGTGCGGGCGCTGGAGCATGGTTATCGGGTGCGTGGGACGATCCGCAGCGCCGAGAAAGCGATGCAGGTCCGGGACACCGTCGTGGCGCTGCTGGGCGAGGAGCCGGCATCACGGCTTGAACTCGTGACGGCTGATATTCTCGATGATGCCGGCTGGGCCGAGGCGATGCAAGGTGTTAAGGCGGTGCTCCACGTCGCGGCGGCGATCCGTGGTGATGAACCCAAGGACCAGAGTGTGGTCATTCGCCCCGCCGTCGAAGGCACGGCGCGGGTGATGCGCTTTGCCCACGCCGCGGGTATCGGGCGTGTCGTTTTGACGTCTTCGATCGCGACTGTGGGCTATGGCCACGGCCACACCACCGGCAAGCGGGTGTATGATGAGACGCATTTCACCAATCTCGATGGGATAAAGTGGAAGTGGGCCTATTGCATCGGCAAGACCCAGGCGGAGCGGGCGGCGTGGGAGTATGCCAGGGCCAACGGCATGGAATTGACCACCATCCATCCGGGGATGATCTTTGGGCCGGCGCTAGATACTGATGCCAGCATTTCATTGCTCGCTGTGTCAGGCCTGCTCGACGGTTCGACACCGGCGATGCCCAATATGGGGTTCTCGGTCAGCGATGTGCGTGACGTCGCGGACTTGCACATTGCGGCGCTCGAAAAGCCCGAGGCGGCGGGCCAGCGTTACCTCGCGACCGGCCGATATCTGTGGTTCCGCGAGATCGCTGATATCCTGCGGCCGGTCTATCCGGACCGGAACGTTACCCAGAAGACGGTGCCCGACTGGCTGATGCGGACGCTGGCCTATTTTGGTGGGCCGATCCGGCAGATCATCAACGACATCGGCAACGAAAAGCATTTCGATGGCAGCAAGGGCGAGGCGCTGCTCGGTCGGCCGTTCCGCTCGGCCGAGGAAGCGACGCTGTCGGCGGCGGAGAGTGTCGTTCGGCTCGGCATGCTGAAGCCCAAAAAAGCCCGCTAGTCCTCGCGTCGAAGCCGATCGAGGGCACCTTGCAGGATGTAGCTGGCGGCCAGTTTGTCGACCACTTCGGCACGGCGGTCGCGGCGGGTGTCGGCGGCGATCAGCATCCGGGTGACTGCCGAGGTCGACAGCCGCTCGTCCCAAAACGCCAGCGGCAACGGTAGCTTCTGGGCGAGGCTGCGGGCAAAGGCCCGGGTTGACTGGGCGCGTGGGCCCTCGGTGCCATCCATGTTGAGGGGTAGGCCCAGCACGATGCCGACGGCGTCATGGATGGCGGCCAAGACGATGAGGCGCTCGGCATCGGCGGTGAATTTCGTTCGAGCGATGGTCTCCATGGGTGTCGCCGAGTAACGCATGCCATCGGAAAGCGCGACGCCGATGGTCCTGGTGCCGAGGTCGAGGCCGAGCAGCTTGCCGGAAGCGGGCAGGGTCCGGAGGTCGAAAGCGGTATCCATGCGGTGATGGTCTCGAGATCAGGTCCTGGACCTCTACGCGGCTGGAGACCGGTTGCCAATGCGCTGCGGACCTTCAGGCATCGGCAAGCGCCAGCCGACGGGCGAGCAGGTACCGGCGCACTGCCGGGTCGGCGGTGAGACCGACGGCTTGGGTAAAAGCCTGATGCGATTCGCTCTTTTTGCCTGCGCGGGCGAGCAGGTGCGCCTGTGCCGCCCAGAACGGCTGGTATGTCTGCAGCCGCCGGTCTTGTGCTATGTCCGCAATTGCCACAAGCGCAGCATCGGGCCCCTCGGTCTCGGCCAGAGCCACCGCCCGGTTGAGCGCCACGACGGGAGAACCGGTGAGCGCCAATAAATGATCGTAGAGTGCGACGATGGCAGGCCAGTTGCGGACACCGAGCAGGCGGCGGGCAGCGTGGGCGGACTGGATCGCCGCCTCGATCTGGTAGCGACCGCTCGGACCGCTGCGATTAGCGGCGCTAAGCAATTCCTCGGCAAGGTCGATTTGGGGGATGTCCCATAGGGTGGTGTCCTGCTGTTCGAGTGCCACATAACGGCCCCCAGGGTCGCGCCGGGCGCCGTGTCTAGCCTCCGCATAGAGCATCAGTGCCAGCATGCCCTTTGCTTCGGGCTGTTCCGGCAGCAGCGACACGATGAGGCGGCCAAGCCAGATGGCTTCCGAGACCAGTGCCGGAGCGTCGGCCTCGCCGATTTCGGCCCAGCCCTTGGAATAAACGGCATAGATGGCGTCGAGCACAGCGTCGAGCCGTTCGGGGAGTTCCTCGCGTTCGGGAATGCGAAATGGGATGCCGATGTCCTTGATACGAGCCTTGGCGCGCACCAGCCGCTGGCCCATGGTGGCAGGTGAGACGAGAAATGCGGCGCCAATCTCGATGGCGTTGAGGCCGAGTATGGTCTGGAGGATTAGTGGCGTGCGCATGCCGCGCTCGATTGCCGGGTGGGCACAGGCGAACATCAAAGCGAGGCGGCGGTCGGGGATTGGCTCGGGATTGGCAGCCATTTCATCCAGCTCCTCGGCGATGATCTTGAGCTGCGCCGCGCCGGCGGTGCGAGTCTGTCGCCGCCGCCCCGCGTCGAGCTGGCGGCGGCGCGCCGCCGTAAGCAGCCAGGCATCGGGATTGAGCGGTACGCCATCAACGGGCCACATCCGCAGTGCGGCAGTGAAGGCTTCGGCGAGCGCATCCTCGGCGCCCGCCACGTCGCGGGTGCGGGCCGCGAGGAAGGCGACGAGACGGCCATAGCTGTCGCGCGCGACGCGTTCGGCAGTGCAGGCAGCCTCGTCTCCCGACATCGGTCAGTAGGCGCCGGGCGCGACGACCGGGCGGATTTCGATCGAGCCATAGCGGGCGCTGGGGCATTGGGCCGCCCAGGCAATGGCGGCATCGAGATCGGGCGCTTCGACGAAGAAATAGCCGGCGAATTGCTCCTTGGTATCGACATAGGGCCCGTCGAGAACGTGCTTCTTGCCATTCTGCACCCGGATGGTGGTGGCGGCGGCGCTGCCTTTGAGGCGCTCTCCATTGCTGGCGCCAGCTTTGGTCAGCGCTTCGTTGAACGCGGCATATTCCTGCCACAGCTCCTGCTGAGGTGCGGCAGCGAGCGCGGTTTCGTCGTGGTGGATCAGCATCATGTATCGCATGGTCGAGTTTCCCATAAGAGGCCCGGGCCGAAAGGTCCGGGTGCTGCTATGACGGAGCGGCCGCGCCGATTTTTACTTTTTCTTTCGGCCGCCAGGTTTTACCGGGTCTGCCAGATCGGGCGGACTTCGATGGTGCCGAACTGGGCGGCCGGGCAGCGTGCGGCCCAGGCCACGGCATCGTCCATGCTGTCGACGTCGATCAGATAGTAGCCGCCGAACTGCTCCTTGGTGTCGGCGTAAGGGCCGTCGAGCAGTTCAGTCTTGCCGTCGCGAATGCTGACCTTCGTCGCAGTCGCGGTTGGCCGCAGCCGCTCGCCGCCACGCACCACGCCGGCCTTGGCCATGGCTTCGTTATAGGCTGCGTATTCGGGGCTCATGCCCGACGAATCGACCTTGGTATTTTCCATCATGGCGAGTTCATCGCCGTGGATAAGCAGCATGAATTGCATCGTCGTCTCCCGTGAAGTCTTCCGGGCACCATGCCCCGATGCACCAATGACGGGAAGGGGTGGTGGATTTCGACTTTCGGCACCGAAATATCTTGGCTTGGCCTCAAACGTCTTCGCGGAAGGGGCGGATTTCGATAGACCCCCATTGTGCCGCCGGACATCTGGCTGCCCAGTCGAGGGCGGCCTGCAGGTCGGGAACGTCGATGATGTAGTAGCCGCCGAGTTGCTCGCGGGTGTCGGCATAGGGGCCGTCATGGACCTGAAGGTCGCCGCCCTCGTTGACGAAGACCTGGGCGGGATTGTCCTGCAGCTTGACCTCGCCGCCGCTCATCCGGAGCGTCTTGGCGTCGGAGGTTGGCATCAGGGCGGCATTCGAAATGTGAACCCCCGCCTTTTTCAGCGCGTCGGCATAGGCCGACATGGTTTTCATCGCGGCGGCCATCTGATCGGCCGGCATCGACAAGCCGACTTGCTCGTCGGCGAACAGCATCAGCAGGTATTTCATGGCGTTGTCCCTTCGGTTGAAGACGCCGCGGCGTCGGGACAATGTCGCACGAGCCCGGTCAATTTCGACACCGTCCGGAGCATATGACCTGGTCAGTCGAACAGCGACGAGACGCTTTGTTCGCTGGCGGTGCGGGCGATGGCTTCGCCGATCAACGGAGCGATGGTGATGCGGCGGATGTTCTTGGCGGCCCTGACGGCGACGGTTTCCTCGATCGAGTCCGAGACCACCAGTTCCTGGAGCTGGCTACCGGCGATCCGCTCGGCGGCACCTTCGGAAAGGACGCCGTGGGTGATGTAGGCGGAGACGCCGGTGGCGCCGGCTTTCAGCAGGGCTTCGGCAGCGTTGACCAGGGTGCCGCCAGAATCGACGATGTCGTCGATCAGGATGCAGTGGAAGCCGGTTACCTCACCGATGATGTTCATGACCTGCGACACGCCGGCGCGGGGGCGGCGCTTGTCGACGATAGCGAGATCGGCATTGATGCGTTCGGCGATGTTGCGAGCGCGGGCCACGCCGCCGACATCGGGCGAAACGATCATCACCTTGCTGTTTTCGTATTTTTCCTGGATGTCGCGGGTGATGACCGGGGCCGAATAGAGGTTATCGGTCGGGATATCGAAGAAACCCTGAATTTGCGCCGTGTGCAGATCAAGCGTGATGACCCGGTTGACGCCCGCCTCGGTGATGAGGTTGGCGACCAGTTTGGCCGAGATCGGGGTGCGCGGCGTTGATTTTCGGTCCTGCCGGGCGTAGCCGTAATAGGGCACCACGGCAGTGATCCGGCGGGCCGACGAGCGGCGCAGCGCATCCGAAAGTATCAGCAATTCCATCAGGTTGTCGTTGGCGGGAAAGCTGGTCGACTGCAGGATGAAGACGTCCTCGCCGCGGACATTTTCGTGGATTTCGACGTAGATTTCCTTGTCGGCGAAGCGCTTGACGGTGCAGTCGGTCAGCGGCATTTCGAGGTAGCTCGAAACAGCCTCAGCCAATGCGCGGTTGGCATTGCCCGTCACGAGTTTCATGGTGCTGTCCTGAGGTTTGGCGGCGGCGTCTTGTTATCGCAGCGGTGGGGGCGCGGCAATGTAACAAATGGATGACGCCGGCCTTCACGGGGCGAGCGTGATCACCGCGAGTTGCCGGCCGGCGCCGGTGCCTTGATGCGTGGCGTAGCGATGGGAGAAGAACCGGTCGGGTCGCGCGTAAGTGCAGAGGTCGAGGTTGTCGATTGTTGTGACACCGGCGCCGCGGAGTTGGGACGCGACGTAGGCCGGCAGGTCGAAATGCACTGTGTTTCCATAGGCTTCCGAGAAGAACGCGGCGGCGTCTGGCTGGGCGGCGAGGAAGTCTGCGCGGAAATTGTTGCCGACTTCGTAGTTGGCGACGGAGATGGTCGGGCCGATGGCGGCGACGATGTTTTCGAGGCTGGCGCCAAGGTCGACCATGGCCAAAACCACCGCCGAGGCGATGCCGCTGGCGGCGCCTTTCCAGCCGGCGTGGGCGGCGCCGATGATTCCAGTCGTCGGGTCGGCGAGGAGGATGGGAGTGCAGTCGGCGGTCAGGATGCCGAGCGCCAAGCCGGGGGTGCGGGTGACGAGAGCGTCGCCTTCGGTGCCGATAACCGGCGCCGAAGTTACGGTTTGAGCTGTGGATGAGTGCGTTTGACGAATGATGATCAGTGCAGCGTCGGGGGCACCGGTGGCGGCGAGCGCGCGGCGGCGATTCTCGGTGACGAACGCCGGATCGTCGCCGGAGTTTTGCGACAGGTTGAGCGTCGCGTTGTCCCCCACCGAGACGCCGCCCTCGCGGCCGAAAAAGCCGTGTCGGATAGAGGGCAGGGCGGATAGGGCGAGGCTGGTGTCGAAACGCGGGGTCATGCGGCAAATCCGGCGGGCTGCAGGCCGGGACTCATGATGCACAGCACCTTGAACAGTGTGCCCATCGCCTCGGGTGCGGTCAGGCGGGTGAGGGCCGTGGCGATGGCGTCGGCGGTTTGCGGATTGGCACGGGCAAGGCTTTTGGCGCGCTCGGCGATACCGAGGCGCATCAGGAAATCGCCTTGCGTGGCAAGGGGCGGAGCGACGAGGCCGGCGGTGGTTGCGACCGCGGCGAGAGTTTCGAAATCGACATGGGCGGAGAGGTCGGTTTCACCGGGCCGGTCGAGCACGTTGGCGAAGCCATGGTCGCGGACGGCTTGCAGGGTGTCGCCGGTTTGCGTGCGGGCGTAGCCATAATCGATGGCGAGCAGGGCACCGCCTTGCCGGGCAATTGTGGTGCTGAGCTGTTGGATAACGCGGGCGGCGGCGAGGTTGGTTTCGTAAATCTCGCCTGGTGCGGCTGATTGGACGGCGACGGGCATGGCGTCGTTGGCGATGGGAATCGGGGACAGCCCGAACATCAGGGTGTCGCCATCGTGGCCGACAAGCCGCTCGTGCCAGCCATCCGTGGCCCTGACATACTGGCGGAGCGGCAGGGCGTCGAAGAACTCGTTGGCAATCACGAACACCGGGTCACCGGCGGCGACGTCGAGGCTCTCGGACCAGTAGGGGTGGTAATCGCCGAGCCGGGTCGCCTGTTCGGTGCGGAGGGGCGGGCTCGATTCGAACAGTTGCAGGTGGAGAGCATCGGCGAAGCCATCGGCCTTGGTTGCGGCGCGGAGCAGGTCGGCCATCAGCGTGCCGCGGCCGGGGCCGAGTTCGAGCAGGGTGAAGCTCTTGGGCTCGCCAATCTGTTGCCAGAGATTGACGAAGAAGAAGCCGATGAGTTCGCCGAACATCTGGCTGATCTCGGGCGCCGTAATGAAGTCGCCGGCGCTGCCGATCGGGCGGCCCTGGCGATAATAGCCGTCGCGCGGGTGGCTTAGGCAGAGCGCCATATAGGTGGCGATCGACATGGGTCCGGTGGTGCGGATTTCGAGCGCGATCCGATCCTTGAGACTATCGGACATGGCGGCGCCGGTTGGCATAGGCGATCAGCACGATCCCGCCAAGCAGGAGCGGCAGGCTGAGCAACTGGCCCATGGTGACAAAGCCACCGAACAGATAGCCGAGCTGGGGATCGGGGACGCGAACATATTCTATCAGCATGCGCACCAGTGCATAGCCGATGCCGAAGATGCCGGCGACGAGGCCGGGTTTGCGCAGGGCGTGAAACACATGAGTGGCAATGCGGATGACCAGGAACAGCAGCAGGCCTTCGAGCAACGCCTCATAGAGCTGGCTCGGGTGTCGCGGCACGTCGCCGCCGGCGGGAAACACCACGCCCCAGGGCAGGTCGGTTTCGGCGCCCCACAGTTCGCCATTGATGAAATTGGCGATGCGCCCGAGGAAGATGCCGATGGTGGCAACTGAGGCGAGCAAATCCATCGACGACAGGAGATTGCCGCCCCGGGCCCGGGTGAACAGGAGCATCGCGAGCATCAGGCCAAGCATGCCGCCGTGGAAGCTCATGCCGCCATCCCACAGGGCAAGCATTTCACGCGGGTTGGCGAGGTAATACGGCAGATTGTAGAACAGCACATAGCCGACGCGGCCGCCGACGACGATGCCGATGACGGCCCAGAAGGCGAAATCGTAGATGGCGCCGGGGGCAAAGGGCGGTGAATTGTCCCGCCACAGCGAGCGACTGCGCAGCAGCATGGCGCCATACAGGGCGCCGAAAAACACACCGCCGAGATAGGCAAGGGCGTACCAGCGCGCGGCAAACGGGCCGATGGCGAAGGCGACCGGGTCGATGTTGGGAAACGGCAAAGCGGACTCCGGCAGGGTTCGGCGACATTTGGCGCTTCGTCCGGCACTGGTCAAGCGCCGGAGCGCAGCCTAAAAGGGAGCGCGACAGTGTGGACGGATGACAACGATGGCTCAGAGCAACAGGATATTTGATGAACTTGGCCGGCTGATGACCGGCGCCGCCGGCGTTGCCGATGGCGTCAGGCGTGAGGTCGAGACCGGGGTCAAGACGCAGGTGCAGCGGTTCGTCGCCGACATGGATCTGGTCAAGCGCGAGGACTATGACGCGCTGCGCGAACTGGTAATGACGCAATCGGAAGAGCTGGCGGCGCTGAAAGCCGAAGTGACGCTGTTACGCGCCGGAGCGGCCACCCCCTCGAACTAAGAGCTTCGCCGGTGCGCCTCGCCGTTATTTCCGACATTCACGGCAACAGCTTCGCGCTCGAGGCCGTACTCGCCGATATTGCGCGGCAGGCGCCGGACCAGATCGTCAATTTGGGCGATGTGCTGGCCAGCCCAATCGCGCCGCGTGAAACCGCCGAGTTGCTGTCCGGGCGGAACATCGTTACCATCCGCGGCAATCACGATCGCTGGATGACGACGCTGCGGGTCGAGGCGCAGGCGCCGGTCGACCGCTTCGCCACGGCGCAATTGACGGACGCGCAGCACGACTGGCTGGCGACGCTGCCGGCGACAGCGGTGGTCGAGGATGTGTACCTCTGCCACGCCACCCCTACGAGCGACGAGGCGATGTGGCTCGACACGCTGTGGGACGGGCGGACGACGACGCTGCCGGACGAGGACGAGGTGACCCGCAAGGCCGATGGCATCGTCTATCCGGTGATTCTCTGCGGGCACACGCATATTCCGCGTGCCGTGCGGCTGCATGATGGGCGGCAGGTGATCAATCCGGGAAGCGTCGGGCTGCAGACGATGCACGGTTCGCCCGACGCGCGGTACGCGATCTTGGATCGGCGAGACGGTAGATGGTCGGCGTCGTTCCGCACCGTTGCCTATGACACCGAGGCGGCGGCGCGGGCGGCCGAGGCGAACGGGTTTCCGCAGTGGCGTGAGGCGTTGATTGGCGGTTGGGCGACACCGGTCGGGTTGTTTGGGTGAGGGGTGGTGGTAGGCCCTCACCCGCCCTGCGTTGCACGGCACCCTCTCCCGCGAGCGGAAGAGGGGAGAGGAGCTGCGGGTGAGGGTCTGTCCCGAATCGGAGCACCCGTGACGGCATGATGACACCGCCGTTAAGCCCTTCTTAACCGTCCCGGCTCGATCATCCACAGAAGAAAGCCGGGTGCTTTGGCAGCGAATCTGCCTAGATGGCAGAAGTATTTCGCCGCCCAAAGCGCGTTTCCCTCTCGGCCCCAGCGGGAGCCAAGCTGATGACTTCACTTATGGAAGCCGATTTCGAGCGGCACGTCCATCCGGTCGACATGATCGAGACCATCGCCGCGGTGAACGACTGGTCGTTCGAGCGGCAGGACGACAACGAGATTTCGATTTCGGTGCGCGGCGGCTGGAGCGATTACCATGTGTCGTTCAGTTGGATGGAAGACCTTGAGAGCCTGCACATCGCCTCGGCCTTCGACCTCAAGGTGCCGGACGCACGCCAGGCCGAAATCGGCAAGCTGATCGCCACCATCAACGAGCAATTGTGGATCGGACATTTCGATCGCTGGCGGCGCGAGGACGTGGTGCTGTTCCGTAATTCGCACCTGCTGACTGGCGGAGCGGAGATATCGCCGCAGCAGTGCGAGGCGTTGCTGCGCTCGGCAACCACGGCGTGCGACCAGTATTACCAGGCGTTCCAATTCGTGGTGTGGGCGGGCCGCACCGCCAAGGATGCGCTTGAGCAGGTGCTGTTCGAAACCGTGGGCGAAGCATGACGCTGGCAAGTATCGGTTCGGTCGTGCTGGTCGGCGCCGGCAAGATGGGCATAGCGATGGCGCGGGGATGGCTCGATGCGGGCCTGGTGCCGGGGCAATTGGTGCTGGTCGATCCCAATCCATCCGAGGCGACTACTGAATTTGCGCGCGAGCATGGCGTGCAGCTGATCGCGAGTACCGAGGGGACGGCCCCGAGCGTGCTGGTGCTGGCGGTCAAGCCGCTGGTCATCGGGCCGGTGCTCGCAGCAGTGCAGTCGGCGCTTGGGCCCGATACGCTGGTGATTTCGATCGCAGCGGGGATTTCGCTGGCGACTTTGACGGCAGGCCTCGGGACCGGGCGGCTGATCCGCACCATGCCCAACACGCCGGCACAGGTTGGCAAGGGTGTCACCGGCGTGGTGCCCGGTCCGCGGGCGACCGACGGCGACCGGGATGTAGTCGAGGCGCTGCTGTCGGCCAATGGGACGGTGGTGTTTTTCGAGACGGAGGCGCAGCTCGATGCGGTGACGGCGGTGTCGGGCTCGGGGCCGGCCTATGTGTTCAATCTGGTGGAAGCCATGGCTGCGGCTGGCGTGAGGCAGGGGCTGACCCAGGCACAGGCAATGCTGCTGGCACGGGAGACGGTGATCGGCGCGGCGGCGCTGATGGAAGCCGATCCGTCGCCGGCTGCGGTGTTGCGGCAGAACGTGACCTCACCCAATGGCACCACGGCGGCGGCGCTCGCGGTGCTAATGGCCGATGACGGGCTCGGGCCGCTGCTCGACCGGGCAGTTGATGCGGCGCGGCGGCGAAGCGAAGAGCTGGGGCGGGGCTAGTGGCCGAGACGATCAGCTATGATGATTTCGCCAAGGTCGATATCCGCACCGGGACCGTGATTGAAGCGCGGCCGTTTCCCGAGGCGCGCAAGCCGGCGATCATCCTGATCATCGATTTCGGCCCTGAAATCGGCATCAAAAAATCCTCGGCGCAGATCGCGGTGCACTATACGCCTGAGCAATTGGTCGGCCGACAGGTAATGGCTGTGGTCAATTTCCCGCCCCGCCAGATCGGGCCGCTACGGTCAGAAGTGCTGACGCTCGGCTTCGAGGATGCGACAGGCGCGATCGTGCTGGCGGCAGTCGACCAGCTAGTGCCGAACGGGCAGAAGCTGCTGTAGCCGGCTGCGGGTGAGTGTTATTCGGCGGGCAGTGGTCCCTTGAAATCGCGTCTCGCCGCAACTTCAGTCATTCCCGCGAACGCGGGAATCCCAGTTTACTTGTTTGCCGTCGTCAAACAGAGATTCCCGCGTTCGCGGGAATGACTGAGTGCTGGTCGATTGCGGGTGTACGGATTTAACGCGGATGAGCTTTAGGAGTTAACGCGCGCTCATTGGGCTTTGCCTCGCGTCCCTATAGCCCGTCCGTCAGTTTCAGGCGGTCGAGAGTGGCCCGGTCGCCCGGTTCGACCATGGCGACCAGGAAGCGGCGGACGATGGTGCGACCGGCTTCGGGCAGGCCGGCAATGGCCTCGTCGATACGGCTGGCCTGAGATTCCGACAGCACCTCGAAGAACTGCCGGCCCTTGTCGGTGGCGTAGAGCAGGCGCTGGCGGCGGTCGACGGCGCCGGTCTTCTGCTCGACATAGCCGTTGTCGAGAAGTTGCCGCAGCACCCGGGCGAGGCTTTGCTTGGTGATTTTGAGAATATCCAGCAGATCGGCGACTGGCATGCCGGGCTTCAGATTGACGAAATACAGCACGCGATGGTGGGCGCGACCAAAGCCCTGATGTTCGAGCATGTGGTCGGCGTCGCCGACGAAATCGCGGTAGGCAAAAAAGAACAACCCCATGATGTCGAGGGGCAGGGGATCGCCATTGGCGGAGCGCAAATTTATGTCAGCCTTGTTGACATTTATTTCGACGGCTGGCATTCTCGCTCCTGTCAGGATCACTGTCCTTTCGTTACTTATCCCAAAGGGGCTTGGGTTTGCCAAGCACTATGGGGTGGGGCATGATCCGCTCGATACGCGGCCAGCCGCCTCCATGAAGGCGCGGCCACCTGATATGGGAGAGGGAATATGGCAGGCGTGCCAATGGACCAGCGCGAGGGCTGGATCTGGTTTGACGGTGAACTGGTTCCCTGGAAGGATGCCAAGGTCCACGTGCTGACGCACGGGCTGCATTATGCCAGCTCGGTATTCGAAGGCGAACGGGCGTATGGCGGCGAGATCTTCAAATCCCGCGAGCATGCCGACCGGCTGATCCGCTCGGGCAAGACGCTGGACATGACGATTCCGTATTCGGTCGAGGAAATCGAGGCGGCGAAGCGCCTGGTGCTCGACCGCAATGGCCTGGTCGATGCCTATGTCCGGCCCGTCGCCTGGCGCGGCTCGGAAGAGCTCAGCGTGCCGGCGCGCAACAACACGGTGCACCTCGCCATCGCCGCCTGGGTGTGGCCGAGCTATTTTACCGTCGAGGAAAAGCTCAAGGGCATCAGGCTTGAATGGAGCAAGTGGAAGCGCCCGAGTCCGGAGACGATTCCCTCGTCGGCCAAGGCCGCTGGGCTCTACATGATCTGTACGCTGAGCAAGGACGCGGCGATGGCCAATGGCTATGCCGACGCGCTGATGCTGGACTATCGCGGGTATGTGGCCGAGGCGACGGGCGCCAACGTGTTTTTCATCAAGGGCGATGAAATCGTGACGCCGACGCCCGATTGCTTCCTCAACGGCATCACCCGGCAGACGCTGATCGACCTCGCCAAGCGCAATGGCTTCAAGGTGACCGAGCGGCACATGCTGCCCGGTGAACTCGCCGATTTCGACGAGTGTTTCTTGACGGGCACAGCGGCGGAAGTGACGCCGGTGAGCGAGATCGGGGAATATCGGTTCAGCCCGGGCAAGGCGTGCCGGACGTTGATCGATGCGTATTCGGCGGAAGTGCTGCTGCGGCGGGCGGCGGCGGAGTAGGTTCGCTTTACTGGGAAGCGTATGCAAAGGGCCGGGTCGACCGGCCCTTTGCATTTCCCCTCATCCGGCCTTTGGCCACCTACTCCCCGCTGGGGCGAAGGGATGGAGGCGAGGGGCTTTACTTTTCCAGCCAGCGATCGCGGGCGTTGTCGTCATCGGGCTTGGCATCGACCCATTTCTCGCCCTCGGGCGTCGCTTCTTTCTTCCAGAACGGGGCGCCGGTTTTTAGATAGTCCATCAGGAATTCGGCGGCGTCGAAGGCCGCTTTGCGGTGGGGGGCGAGGGCCATCACCTGCATGATGGGTTCGCCGGGCTGCATGTCGCCGTAGCGGTGGATGACGGTGGCGCGGATCAGGCCGAAGCGGGTGATGGCATCGGCGATCATGGCGGCGATCTCGTTGCGGGCGAGGTCGGGGTAGCATTCGAGCGTCAGGGATGAAACGGCATCCCCGGGCGAGGAGCGGACGAGGCCGGTGAAGGTGACGGCCGCGCCGGCGCCGGCGTTGTGTTCGAGAAACGCGTTGGATTCGGCACCCGGATCGAATTTCTCGGTGCCGATGCGAACGGTCATCGTTAGCCGCCCGTCATCGGGGGGAACAGGGCGATGATCTTGGCGCCGGCGATGGGTGACGAATGATCGGCGACGCGCGCGTCGATCGCGGCTTTGATCAGCGATTTCTTGCCGAAGGCGAGGTCGCCGTCCTCCTCGCGGCCGGCGAGCCAGTCGATCAGATCGGATACGGTCACGACTTCCGGGGGCGGAGAAACTTCTTCGTCGGAGCGGTTGAGGCGTTCGCGCAGCCAGGCGAAATAGAGGATCTTCATGGCCGGTCGCCGAGCAGATGCGGCTGGGCGGCGAGGAAGTATTGCAGGCCGGTCCAGACCGTCAGGATGCCGGCGGCCCACAACAGCACATCGCCGACGAGGTAAGGCAGCGGCAGCAGCCGTTCGAGCAGGATGGCGACGATGGCGACGAGCTGGATGGTGGTTTTCCACTTGGCGAGCGGGGTGACGTGGACGACGACATTGGTCGCGCCCATGAATTCGCGCAGGCCCGAGACGAAGATTTCGCGAATCATGATGGCGATGGCCGGGATGAGATCGAGCGCCGAGAGGCTGTGATCGTAGGCGAGGACGACGATCAGTGCCCCGACCAGCAGTTTATCGGCAATCGGATCGAGCATGCGGCCGAGCGGCGAGGACTGGTTCCAAGCGCGGGCGAGATAGCCATCGAGCCAGTCGGTGATTGCTGCGAGGATGTAGAGCACTAGTGCGATGGCGCGGAGCGTCGGGTCGGCCATGAGGATCAGCACGCAGATCACCGGGATGGCGACGATGCGGGCGTAGGTCAGGAGATTGGGGACCGAATAGGGCGAGGCGTTTGGCATGGGGACAGGTGAGCGGGATTGGGGGGTGGGGTCAAGGGGGGGAGGGAGCTAAGGGGGTTGGGGTTAGCTGTAGGCCCTCACCCGGCGCTGCGCGCCACCCTCTCCCTTGGTGGGGAGAGGGGAAGCGGGTGCCACACGCTCGTCTTGCCGTTGAAATTACGCGACTTGGCGGGTGGCCTCGCGGCGGGTTTCGACGGCTTCGGCCAGTTTCTCCAGCGCCGCGACGGTGGTGTCCCAGCCGATGCAGCCGTCGGTTATCGACTGGCCGTAAACGAGGGGCTGGCCGGGCTTCAGGTCCTGCCGGCCGGCGACGAGGTTGGATTCGACCATTACCCCGACGATGCGGCGATCGCCATTGGCGAGCTGGGTGCCGACATCGGCGAGGACCAGCGGCTGATTCTCGGGTTGCTTTGACGAATTGGCGTGGCTCGCATCGATCATGATGGCGGGCTGGACGCCAGCTTTCAGGGAGGCGACGGCAGCAGCTTCAACGCTGTCCGCGTCGTAGTTGGTCGCCTTGCCGCCGCGCAGGATGATGTGGCAATCGCCATTGCCGGAGGTGGTGGCAATGGCGGAGCGGCCATCCTTGGTGACGGCGAGGAAGTGATGCGGCTGGCCAGCCGATTTCACCGCGTCGAGGGCAATCTGGACATTGCCGTCTGTACCGTTCTTAAAGCCGACCGGGCAGGAGAGGCCCGAGGCGAGTTCGCGGTGGACCTGACTTTCGGTGGTGCGGGCACCGATGGCGCCCCAGCTGACCAGGTCGGCAAAATATTGCGGGGTGGTCATATCGAGGAATTCCGAGCCGGCCGGCACGCCGAGATCGTTGATGTCGGCGAGCAGGCTGCGGGCGAGGCGCAGGCCATTGTCGATGTGGAAACTGCCATCGAGGTCGGGGTCGTTGATCAGACCCTTCCAGCCGACGGTGGTGCGCGGCTTTTCGAAATACACCCGCATGACGATTTCGAGCGAACCGGCAAGGCGCTTGCGCAAATCGGCGAGGCGTGTGGCGTATTCGAGCGCGGCCTTCGGATCGTGGATCGAGCAGGGGCCAACGACCACGGCGAGGCGGTCATCATGGCCGTGGAGGATGTTGTGGAGCGCGTGCCGGGCGGCGAGCACGGTGCGCGTCGCGGCCTCGCTGCGGGGGAATTCCGTCATAACTTCCGAAGGGGTGCGGAGTTCGCGGATGTCGGTGATGCGCAGATCGTCGGTGGTTTTCATAGTGTCTCCTCAGGATCGTCTGGTTGGCCCCGGGCGACAAAAAAGCCGCCCTGGCGGCGGCTCTTTGGGTGCTGTTTGTCTGTTGGCCCGTTCGTCTAAGCCAGCAGCGTCCCTCCGTCCGCCATCTGCAGTCGGGTGGTAAAATACCAATAGGCTGCGGTGGGGCGGGGGTTGGTCATGCGGTGTGTGTAGCGCAGGTTCTTGGCGTTGTCATCCGGGATGATGGCTAAATGCTCAAGACGGCCCCTCACCCTGTCCCTCTCCCCGCTGGCGGGTAGAGGGGACGTTGGGGCGGACGTTTCGGCTACTAGCCCGCCCGGTTGAAGTGGTCGTACACCAGTTGGGCCATCTGGCCTGAGATGCCGGGGACCGAGGCGAGGTCGAGGAGGGAGGCGCGGCCGACGGCTTTGGCGGAGCCGAAATGGTTGAGCAGGGCGCGCTTGCGGGTGGGGCCGATGCCGTCGATTTCGTCGAGCGGGTTGCGGATGAGGTCTTTCTTGCGCTTGGCGCGGTGGGTGCCGATGGCGAAGCGGTGGGCTTCGTCGCGGAGGCGCTGGACATAATACAGCACCGGATCGCGATGCGGCAGCATGAACGGCTCGCGGCCCTCCATGAAGAATTTCTCGCGACCGGCGTCGCGGTCTTCGCCCTTGGCGATGCCGATGAAGGTGACTTCCTTTTGGAGATTGAGCTCGGCAATGACGCCGCGGACGGCGCTAAGCTGGCCGGCGCCGCCGTCGATGAACACCACATCGGGCCAGTCGGGCATGCCGCCGACATCCTCGGTGTCGGTCGGGCTTTCGGTGGACAGGCGGGTGAAGCGGCGGGTCAGGACTTCGCGCATCATGCCAAAATCGTCGCCGGCAGAGATGTCGGATTTGATGTTGAAGGTGCGGTAGTGCTTTTTGGAAAAGCCTTCCTCGCCCGCCACGATCATGGCGCCAACGGCGTTAGTGCCCGAAATGTGGGAGTTGTCATAGACTTCGATGCGGCGGGGCGGCTCGTCGAGGCCAAAGCAATTGGCGACGCCCTCCAGAAGGGTGCGGTTGGTGGCGCCTTCGGCGAGTTGGCGGCCGAGGGCTTCGCGGGCGTTGTTGAGTGCGTGGTTGACCAGGTCGCGCTTTTCGCCACGGCGCGGCTGTTCGATATAGACGCGGCGGCCGGCGCGAGAGCTGAGGGCCTCCGCCATGACGTCGGGTTCGGCGAGGTCATGGCTGATCAGGACGAGGCGGGCCGGAGTGCGGTTTTCGTAGAACTGGCCGATGAAGGCTTCGAGCACTTCGGCGTCGGTCAGGCTGGCATCGGCGCGCG
>JAQGJK010000025.1 GCA_028290665.1 Devosia sp.
CCTCTGACGTGGCCATTGCGAGCGAGGAGGCGGTTCATGGAAAAGCCACCTCGCGCTGACGATGATGATGAGTTCTCCGAGCTGGATGGCAGCCGTGTCCAAGCGGATCAACCAGTCGGGTGGGGTAGTCCACCGCTAGAACATCAGTTCAAGAAGGGAACCTCTGGCAATCCGAAGGGCCGACCGAAGGGCCGCCAAACTCACCGAAGTCGAATGCAGAAGCTGCTCTGCAAGCCGATCACCCTATCCGATGGAAAATCCTACTCGGGTGAGGACTTGGCAGTACGAGCACTGTTCGTGCGGGTTACCAAGGGAGATTTGAAGGCAGTCGAACTCTATCTCGACCTCAAGCGAGTCTATGAGCCACCTTTCGCTGACGATGATCTTATTGAGATGACCGAGCAGCGCAGACGCTCCCTGCGAGAATCAAAAAACCGGTCGTTGCCGGATCCTCCGGACCAAGGTGAGTGACGATCGTGTCGGACGTCACCAATTGCACCGAGTCCGAACTTTACGAAGCTTACCTCGAGGACGACCTGATGGCGTTCCTCGAGGAGGCATTCGCAATCATCGAGCCAGGCCGCCAGCTCATGCCGAGTTGGCATCTGGAGCACCTGGCCTGGCTACTCGGCGAGGTTGCGTCCGGCCGGCAACGACGCGTCATCGTTGCCGTGCCGCCGCGCTCGCTCAAGTCCATCCTCATTGCTGTGGTATTCCCCGCCTTTCTCCTCGGCCACGATCCTGGGCTCAAGATCATCGTCGCGTCCAACACGCGCGAGCTGGCGCGTAAGCACGCCGCGGACTTCCGTCGCCTCACCCAGTCGCCGATCTACAAGCGGATCTTTCCACGGTACGTCCTGTCTCCTGCGGGCGATCGGGTCTTTGAGCAAAAGACCACCCTCAATGGCCACCGCATCGGCACCTCGGTTGGTGCGACAATCACCGGTCAAGGCGCCGACATGATCATTATCGATGACCCAAACCGCGCTAAAGACATCTATTCCGAAGCCCATCGGAACAAGGTCAATGCCTACTACGACCAGGAGTTGTTCACCCGGCTCAATGATAAAAAGCGTGGTCAGATTATCGTCGTCATGCAGCGCCTGCATCAGGACGATCTGGTCGGGCATATCCTCGAGCGCGGCACCTGGACGGTCTCGCAGATCCCCGTCAAAGCGACCGAACCCAAGTCCTTCCGCATGGGTCGTCGAGCCGATCAGCTGTTTTATCGGCCGGCTGGAGATATCCTGCTGCCTGGGATCTATGACGAGGACGTCCTCAACGATATCCGGGTAACGACCGGCAGCATCAATTTTGAAGCCCAGTACCAGCAGAACCCGACCCCTGCTGATGGCCAAGTCATCAAACGCCGCTGGCTGCGCTACTACGACAAGCGCCCCGAAGAGTTCGAGTTCATCATGGTGAGTTGGGATCTCGCCAGCACCATCGCTGAAGACTCGGACTATTCCGTTGGCACTGTCTGGGGCCGCATCGATCGAGATTTTTATCTGCTCGACGTCTTACGCGACCGTTGGGAGTCCCCTGACCTGCGCCGGCTGATCGAGGACACTCACCTCCGTTACAATGCCCACGCCACCGTCATCGAGAAGGCCGGTATTGGCGATGCAGTGGGGGCCGAGATGCGGCGGCAGAGTCGAATCCGGCCGATTCTCATCCCGGTCACAAAAGATAAACAAGCCAGGCTGATTGCGCACGCGCCAAAGTTTGAGGCCGGTCAGGTATGGCTACCTGAGGAGGCCGCTTGGCTCGGGAACTACGTCGGCGAGCTTCTAGCGTTTCCCGGTGGCCGCCATGACGATCAGGTCGACAGCACTTCCCAGGCACTGGCCTATTTGACCAAACATATGCGGCGAGCCGAAAAGGCGCTGACCCTGAGCCGTCCTAATCCAACGCGACCGCGTGGTACACCGCGTAGCCCTCCGCGCGAACGGTAGCGCCTGCCTGTCTGCTCCTGCGGGCCCAGCCATTTTCGCGTTGAGTCGAATTCCTTGAAAAGTGCGACGCGCTCCTGTTCGGTCGCTAGATTTTCCCTGTTATCTTAGCGCCGCGAACAACTTCACCGCCCGTAACGGATTGATTTATCGGGCGTATTTGGCGGGCGAACAAAGCTTCCTGGAAGGTTTTCCCTGTTCTTTCGCTGTTATCGGTTTTCGGGCGGTGATTGGGCAACCGAACCGCCCGCCGGGCGCCGTGAGAATTGAGGGAAAACTGCCTCGGACAGCGAATGTTTAAGCACTCTCGGCGTTCGATTGGGTAGCCAAAGCCGCCCGAAATGCCGGGGTTTTTGCCGAATCAGGGGGCGCCCCCTGTGCGAGAAGGACTAGGTGGCGGAGGGAAAGGTCCCCACGTCTAACGTTCTCCAGCCTTTGCGGCGCTGAGGCCCATGCCTACACTGAAGCACAATAGCTTGGCTATCATCATGGCGGAGAGTGACCCAGGCAGACATGGAAACGTTGTTACTAGCAAGCTAACTTAACATACGCGATACCCGACTTAAGCGAAGCTTGACTACACACGTCGCCACCGAGCGATCATGCTCGTGAAGTAGGCAGAGTTTCACACCGGTATCGCAAGTGACTGTTATTGGCTCCGCTGTCGCCCTGGACAGGCCCGCTGTGGAAATTGACCGCGCGAGCGATCAATCCTGCCGTAGCTTTCTGCAAGCGCTCGATGCGCGCGGCGAACTGCTCGTCATTGATGACGAGATCGATCCAGTGTTCGATCTGTCCGCGCTGCTGTCGCTGACGCATGATTGCTTTGCGGTGAAGGCTAGCTGCATCAAGGGCTACCAGATGCCCGCCTTTGGAAACTTGCTGCTCGATCGTGATCGCATAGCCATGGTGCTAGGCGTCAAGTGCACTGAGATCCAGGCAACTTTGCTCGACTCCGTCAAGAAGCCGATTGTGCCTCAGCGCGTCACCGATGCGCCGGCGCAGGCGTTCTCTTTCAGCGACGGCGTGCTAGCTCGCCTGCCGGTGCCGACCTTTTTCGAAAAGGAAACCGGACCTTATATTAGTGCGGGCATGATGATTGCGAAAGATCCGGAAACCGGGTTGGGCAATGCCTCTTATGCGCGGCTCAAAATTCTCAGCCCGACCGAAGCGCTGATCGGCATCGCGCCAAACCACCATCTGGCGATCATGGCGCGCAAGGCCGCTGCCATGGGCGAACCATTGCCCTTCGCCGTGGTGCTGGGTGCCCATCCCGCCATCCAGTTAGCGGCCTGTCTCTATCTTGATCTGGGCGATGACGAGATGCATTGCGCCGGCGCGCTGTTGGGCGAGCCCGTACGCATCGCCAAGTGCCAGACCAGCGACGTCATGGTACCCGCCGATGCCGAGATCATCATCGAAGGCTTTATCCACGCCGACCGGCCGATCCATGAAGGCTTGGTTTCGGAATATCATGGCATGTACGAGGACTATGGTGTCGGCGTTCTCGCCACCTTCAACCATATGACGACGCGCAGCGACGCCATGTTTCAGGTGATCGAGCCAGGCCACCACGCCGAACACATCTATCTCGGCGCCATCCCGATAGCGGCCGGCCTGAGGTTGCAACTGGCGCGCTTCATCCTCAACGTCGGAGAAGTGGCGGTGACCACTGCCGGGTCCGGCCGCAACAATGTGGTCGTGCAGATCCACGATCCCCGCCCTGGCCAGGCGCGTCGCGCCATGGCCATATGCTGGGGCGCTGTCAGCATCGTCAAGAACGTCACCATCGTCGACGGTGACGTCGATCCCTGGAACACCGAGGCGGTGGAACTGGCCAAGGCGACGCGCATGCGGGCTGATCGCGACATCCTGATCATCGCTGATATGCCGGCCGACCGGTCTGAGCCGCAGGAGGCCAGCGGCGTGGTCGCTAAGGTTGGGTATGACGCAACCTGCCATGCAGGCGACCGTAAGGAAGGCTTCGGCAAAGCACTGCCGCCACCCGACTCCTATGATCGCATGCGCGCCGTCCTCGCTCGACACAACGCTCACACGAAGCGCTGAAGCCATGGCAAAGCGCCGCATGATCGTTGCAATTACTGGTGCTTCCGGCGCCTGCTATGGCGTGCGGGCGCTGGAAATGCTGCGCGAGATTGACGGGGTTGAAACCCATTTGATCATCTCCAATGCCGGGCTGCGCACTGCGATGGAAGAGGGCGTCGGCAAGACGGCCGATGAGATCCGCGACCTGGCCGACGTCTACTATGCACACAAGGATATCGGCGCCGCCGTCGCGTCGGGCTCGTTCCGCACCGAAGGCATGCTGGTGGCGCCGTGTTCGATCAAGACGCTGAGCGGCATCGCCAATTGCTACAGCAGTGACCTGATCACCCGCGCTGCCGATGTATGCCTCAAGGAACGGCGGAAACTGGTCCTCATGGTTCGGGAGACCCCGGTGCACGCGGGTCACATCATGTTGATGGACGCCGCGACGCGCAATGGCGCCATCATTATGCCACCGGTTCCAAGCTTTTACACCCGCCCTGCCACTATCGACGACATGGTCAGCCAGACCGTGGGTCGCGCGCTGGACCTGTTTGGTTTTGCGCATCCCAGCGTTCGGCGCTGGAAACAAGTAGGCGCAGACTAGCAAGCACAATGCGCGGTTGGCGGTCATGCACCAGCCAGCCAAGAGCAAATAAGGGAACGTGGCTCCGCATAATGTGGGCCTACACAGGAGAGAAACATGAATTTTATCAAGATAGGTCGTGCCGCTGCGCTTGCCGTCCTGCTGCTTGGCACCTCTGCGCTGAGCGGCATTGCGACCCTGGCCTATGCCCAGGCCGACGAAAATGCCGTCAGTGGCGGCGAAATGACCATTATTGCCGGCTCGGACATCAAAAGCTGGGATCCGGCAATTACCTCGGGCACCTTTCCCGGTGGCCCGATGGACCAGCTCGATGCCGTTTACGGTTTCCTGGTGTATGTCGACCTTGAGGGTAATGTGCAGGGCGGCATGGCCGAAAGCCTGTCCAGTCCCGATGCCAAGGTGTGGACCCTCAAGCTCCGCCCCGACGTTAAATTCACCGACGGCAATGCCTATGATGCCGAAGCCGTCGTCTATAACTGGAAGCGCACTGCCAATCCGGACACGCTGGCGCCGGCACAGCCATTCGTTTCGTCCTGGATCGATGGGGTCAAGATCATCGATCCGCTGACCATTGAGATAACGCTGCCAACACCGAACCGCAATTTTGGCACGACCTTGGCACAGGCCGCGCCATTCGTCGGATCGCCAGCCGCGCTCGAAACCGCGGGGACCGACAAGGCCGCGATCAAGCCGGTCGGCGCAGGCGCCTTCCTGTTCGAGAGCTGGGACCAGGGCATTTCGCTGAGCTTCAAGCGCAATCCCGATTATTGGGACGAGCCGCGCCCGTATCTGGATACGCTCAAATTCGCCATCATTCCTGAAACCAACAGCCGTATCTCGACCGTGGTGCAGGGCGGCGCACAGATGATGGCAGGTTATCCCTACCAGTTCGGCGCCAATGCCGAAGCGGCTGGAGTGACCACCCACGAGATTCCGATCCCCGGCCTTTACCGCGCCTATTTCAACCAGAAGGCCGGTATATTCACCGACCACCGCGCCCGCGAAGCTTTCTACCATGCGGTCGATCCGGCTCGCCTGATGCAGGCCTATACCCAGGTGGATGGCTACGTCACGCCGACCAATTACTTCACCGAAGCCTCGCCCTTCTACGACCCTTCTCACGTCCTGCCGACCTACGACCCGGCCAAGGCACAGGAGCTGTTCGATGCGCTGGCCGCCGATGGCAAGCCGTTCAAGATGAAGCTTGTGACCTACACCAACTCCGATTTGAAGCGCCTGTCATCCTACCTGCAGCAGGTTCTGACCGGTTACGAGAATGTCGAAGTCGAGCTTGAGCTGGTCGATCAGGCCATGCTGAAGCCGCAGTGCCAGACGCAGGTCAACTTCGACCTTTGTGTCGATGGTGGCGTACTGGTGGCGAACGGCGCCGAGCCAATTATCAGCAATCTGCTCAAGACCGGCGGCGTGGACAACTGGGGCCAATATAGCAGCGAAGCTATGGACGGATACCTCGCGGCAGCCAATGCCACGATGGATATGACTGAGGTCAAGGCCGCCTATGCCGACGTGCAGAAGGTCGTGGCAGAAGATCTGCCCCTTTACATCTTCGGCTCTGAGACCCGGTTCCTGCTGCTCCGCGACAACACTGGCGGTATCGTCCCGTCCAACGGTGGTATTCTGCAGAAGCAGTATCTCTACCTCTGCGAAGACGCTTGCGCTGCTACCGAGTAAGGTACGCAATTCCGGTCCCGCCCGCTGAGGGCGGGGCCACCATGCCTAGGCGACGGTCTGTGCCGGGCCGGGTTTCCCGTCGGTGCTCTCAGATGCGCCGAACACCCCCTTCGAGGCTGATCCCATGTTCGACAAGCGTCCCAGAAAAACCTTCCGCCAGCTGTTCGGCGAAAAGCAGGTGTTCACCCCATGCGTATGGGACTGCTACTCGGCCAAGGCTGCCGAAATGGCCGGCTTTGAAGCCATCCTGCTGAGCGGCGCGTCGCTGGGTTTCTCGATGTCCGGCGTCCCGGACATGGGCCTGCACAACCAGGAGGAGCTAGTCTGGGCGACCGACCGTATCGCCGACTTTTCACCACTTCCGCTCATCGTCGATGCCGACGACTGTTTCGGCGACGTAGCGCAGGCCTATCGTACCTGTCGCCGCCTAGCCAAAGCGGGCGCCGCCGCCATCCTGCTCGAAGATACCCCCAACGAGCGCGGCTATGCCCGCTTTGGCCGCGCAATGGAAAGGGCGACGCTGGAAGGCAAGCTCGATGGCAATATCGATCATCCGGTCGTATCGCAGGAGCTTTGGCTGGCCAAGATCAAGGCAGCGCTCGATGCCTGTGCCGATACTGATTGCGTGGTGATCGCCCGTACCGAGTCCAAGCTGGAAAAGGGCCTCGACGACGCCATCGAACGCTGCCTCAAGGCTGAAGAACTTGGCGCAGAAATGACCTATGTGCACGGACTGCGAACCCTTGAGGAATGCCAGAAGGTCAACAGGGCACTGCCGGGCTGGAAGATGTTTGGCGACGTCGCCGTGGTCAACGGCAAGCCCTTCGTCGAACTCAACGACATCGCCAAACTCGGCTTCAACCTGGTGACCATGCACTATCTCGAGAAAGGGTCGATGTACGGCATGATGGACTTCGGCAAGCACGTCTTCGGCGAACAGAGCACGCGCTACTCCGATGAACACAATATGGGTGGCTACACCAAGGAAGAGCAGCGCAACCTGCTCGAGCGCGACATTGGCTGGATGGACGCCGAGGAAGAGTGGAAACGCCTGAGCTAAGCGCCGTATCACAATATTGAACGACGATTGGCAGTGGGTGCCTCCCTGCATCCGCCGCCTAGAACAAAAAGTGGACATGACGTGCTGAACAGCGTTAAGCCCTATTTGCGGGCTATCTCGACGCGGCTGATTACCGGCGTCCTAGTGTTCCTGCTGGTAACTTTCAGCGCGACGGCGCTTTCGAGTCTGGCGCCCGGTTCTGCAGCCCAGTTGATCCTCGGCGACTATGCAACGGCTGAGCAGATTGCCACGCTGAACGCCACCTATGGCTATGACCTGCCGATCTGGCAGCGCTATCTAGACTGGCTCGGCGACCTGCTGCGCGGCGACCTCGGCGTGACCATGTTCAGTCAACAACCCGTGCTCGATGTAGTGCTGGAACGCGCTGCTGTAACCTTCGAGATTGCCTTCTTGGCCATGGCGGTATCGTTAATTGGTGTGCCGGTGGCCATGTACACGGCCAGCCACCCTAACAAGCTGACTGACAAGGTAATGCGCTCGGTCTCCACCCTGCTGCTGGCGGTGCCGACTTTTGTGATCGTCGTGCTGTTTTCCTATCTGTTCGCCTTAACTCTGCGTTGGCTGCCGGCGACGGGTTGGGTCAAGTTCACCGAAAATCCGCTGGCCAACCTGTGGTACGTGGCGCTGCCGGTGATGTGCCTCAGCCTGCACCAGACCGCCTATCTATATCGTGTCGCGCGCAACGAGTTCGTCACCACGCTGCAGGAAGACTATATCGCCGTGGCGCGGGCCAAAGGCCTGCCGCTGGCCTATATTTTGTTCAATCACGCGCTCCGCCCGGCCATGCCGCAGATCCTGACAGTGATGGGGCTGTCACTGACTTACATGCTAGCCGGCTCCTTCGTTGTGGAAAGCTATTTCGCCGTGCCGGGCATCGGCTGGACCGTGCTCAGTGCGGTCAAGAGCCACGACATTCCGCTGGTCCAGGCCATCCTGTCGCTGACCGTCGTCGTCTTCGTCATCGTCTTCATGCTGGTCGATCTCGGCTATGCCCTTATCGACCCGCGGGTCAAAGTATCATGACCGACATCGGCAACAATCCGGGGTTCAATCCTGGCCCCGACGCCAAGCTCAGCGAGATCGTCCGTGCGGCGACGCCATGGTCCAGCAAGCTCAGGCTATCAAGCGGTTCCACCTCCGAGATCATCGCAGCCGTCTTCTTGGTGTTGCTGATCCTGGTGGCGCTTTTCGTCAACTTCATTCCTGGCTTGGTCAGTCCCAAACTACCCTATGGCGACTTCTCGCAACTGCCCGACTGGTCGCTCAACGGCCTGCTAGGTACCGACGATATCGGCCGCAGTATTTTCTCCCGCGTGCTGTATGGCGCGCGCACCTCGATGACGATCGTGGCAATTTCAACCACCATCGCGCTGGTCGCCGGGTTAATGCTTGGCTTGCTGGCAGGCTATTATCGGGGCTATTTTGAACGTGCCGTCGATCTGTTTGCCAATGCGCTCGCGGCCATGCCATCGACGCTGGTAGTGCTTGCTTTCGTTGCAGTTACCGGCCCGTCGGTGGTGACCATCATCGTCGTGCTGGGGATTTTCGACATCGGCACCTATGCTCGAGTCGCCAAGGCCGGCGTGATCTCGCAGAGCAACCGCGACTATGTGCTGGCGGCCCGCGCAATGGGCGCTACCGACGGCCGCATCCTGCTTCGGGAAATCCTGCCCAACCTCATCCCCGCCCTCACCGCCGTAATGCCTACCCTGATGGCCGGGCTGATCATCACTGAAGGGTCGCTCAGCTTCCTTGGCTACGGCATCCCGGCTCCTGCGCCGAGCTGGGGCGGTATGATTGCCAGCTCCACCGATCTGCTCAGCCGCTTCCCCCTCCTGATCCTCGGCCCCGTCCTCGCTATTGTCATCACAGTCTATGCCTTCAATACAATCGGCGACTATCTCGCCCAGCGTCTCAACAATCGCGAGCGGGAGAACTGAGATGGATGCATCTGTCACCAGCCGTGCCATCCTGTCGTGCAGTAACATGACCTGTGAGCTGGACTCCGTGAGCGGTCCGCTCAACATCCTGCATGACATCAATTTTTCTATCAACCCACGCCGTGCCTTAGGCATCGTCGGTGAATCGGGCGCCGGCAAGTCCATGCTGGTAAAAGCCATCATGGGCATCGCCCCTCGGAGCCTGCGCATCCACGGCAAGATCGAACTCGACGGGCAGGACCTGTCCAAGCTGCGCCCAAAGGTTCGCCAGAAACTGATAGGCCGCCGGGTTGGCATCGTGTTCCAGAATCCGATGACCTCGCTCAATCCCTTCGTGCAGATCGGCCGGCAGATCGAGGATAGTGGCCGTGTTCACCTCAGGCTCAACCATCGCGAGGCCAAGCGCCGGGCCATTGAACTGCTATCCCTAGTCGGCATTGCTGACCCGGAGGATTGTTACGACTATTATCCGCACCAGTTCTCGGGTGGCATGAAGCAGCGCATCATGATCGCCGCGGCGCTGATCTGCGAGCCCGACCTGCTGATTGCCGACGAGGCAACCACCGCACTCGACGTGACCGTGCAAAAGGAAGTGCTGGACCTGCTGCAGACTATCCAAGCCGAACGGCAAATGTCGATGATCTTGGTCTCACACAATCTGGGTGTGGTGGCCGGCCGGACCGACGAAATCCTCGTGCTTTACGGTGGGAGCGTGGTCGAATACGGGCCGACCGCCGAGGTCTTCCGCAATCCGCGCCACCGCTATACTGAGGCGTTGCTCTCGGCCATGCCGCGTATGGACCAACCGGCCCATACGCGCCTCCGAACCATACCTGGTCAGCCGCCAAACCTGACCAGCCGGCCCAAGGGCTGCCCATTCGCGCCGCGCTGCCCTGCGGCCCAGGCAAAGTGTCACGAGGTGATGCCCACGATGAGCCCTGCCCTGGCGCCCGGACACCGCTTCGCCTGCCACTTTCCTCTCCCCGAGATCGCTCGCCCTGTTATAGCGGAGTTCGCCAATGTCCAGTGACACCACGATGGCGGAGCCGATCCTCACTGCCACCAACCTCTCTGTCGGATTCATGCGCGGAGGCAAGGAAATGAAGGCAGTCGATGACATTTCCTTCAGCGTCGCCGCCGGCGAAACGCTTGGTCTGGTTGGCGAGAGCGGCAGCGGCAAGACCACAATCGGTCGCGCCATCCTGCGACTGCTCCCCAGTGCCAACACCACATCAGAGGGCTCTATTACTTATAAAGGCGCTGACATCACCGGCCTGTCCAAAACCGATATGCGCAACATGCGCGGCCGTCTGCAGATGATCTTTCAGGACCCGCTGTCCTCTTTCAATCCGCGCCGCAACGTCGAAGATATTGTCGCCGAAGGCCTGGTAATTCAAGGCAGGCCAGCTACGGACCGGCGGGAGCGCGTTAAGGCGGCTCTTGCCGATGTGGGCTTCGACCTCGAAGCCGTCGCCGGCCGCCGGCCGCACCAGTTTTCCGGCGGCCAGTGCCAGCGCATCGCCATTGCAAGAGCACTCGCCGTGCAGCCGGAGCTGATCGTCTGCGACGAGCCGGTGGCGTCGCTCGATGTGTCGGTGCAGGCGCAAGTGATCAACCTGCTGCAGGACATCCGGGAGTCGCGCAAGCTGGCGCTGATCTTCATCTCGCATGATCTTGCAGTGGTCAAAAATGTCAGTGACCGCGTCGCCGTGCTCTACATGGGCCGCATCGTCGAGATCGGCACCGGGCCGGAAATCTATGAGCGGCCGGCGCATCCTTATACCCGGACGCTGCTTGAAGCGGTGCCAGTGGTCGATGCTAGCCGCAAGCTCGAACCCGATGGCCGGCGCACGGTAATGCCGTCGCGCAACCGGCCGCAGTCAGGCTGTGCGTTCCGCGGCCGCTGCCCCCGCGCCAGCACCATTTGCGAAACCACCATTCCCATATTGGGGCAGGCGCCACGCGGGCAGATGGTCGCTTGCCACCATCCGCATGACGAGCCAGCGCCTGGCATAGCTGCGGCTTGAGGACGGACCATTAACAAGCTGGATTTTCCGGCGCAGGCCTGGCCTGACATGTGCGCCGCTTACCGTGATACGGATTTGGCGGGGGCCTGCCTGGCCCTGCAGCAGGCCTTTTCGGTCGATGTGCCGCTGCTGCTAGTTCTGAGCCTGGCCGACCGTGCCAGCTATGGCCTGGCGCCGGACACCATCGCAGCGCTGGAAAGCGGTGCCCGAACCTGGCGCGACACGGTCATCGTGCCGCTGCGCCAGACCCGGCAGGTCATGAAGTACCGCTTTACTGCGCCTGCTGAAGTGGCTTTTCGCGAGGATATCAAGCGTGCCGAACTCAAAGCCGAACACCTGCACGTGCTGCGCCTGGCGAAACTCGTGCCCGCACCGCTTGCGGCGATGCCATCCGCCGCGCGTCACTATCTTGCGGCCTGCGGCCTGACGCACGCAGCGGCCGACGACTTCATCGAAACTTTTGCCTCCGCCTACGCGGCGCAGATCGAAAGAGTAGAACATGAGTGACTTTGACAGCGTGATCCGCGGCCGCTTCGTCGGCGAAGATGGCATTGTCGAAAATGCCTTTGCCGCCATTCGCGACGGCAAGATCGCCCATCTCGGCACTGGCACGCCGCCCGCTGCCGGGGATGTGCATGACTTTGGCGATGCCATCGTGCTGCCTGGCGTCATCGATGGCCAAGTGCATTCCCGCTCGCAGAAGGATCAGGAAGACTTCCTCTGGTCGACCCGCTCGGCGGCGGCCGGAGGCGTGACCACTATTGTCGACATGCCATACGATGCTGGCCTGCTGATCTCGACCGGCGCATTGATCCGCGAGAAGGCGCGTAGCGCTGCCGAGCAGGCGCGGGTCGATTTTGCGCTGTACGGCACGATCCGCCCATCCGAAGGTCCGGCCCATATCGCCGCCATGGCCGAGGCCGGCGCGGCCGCCTTTAAATTCTCCACCTTCGATACTGATCCCAACCGCTTCCCGCGCATCCCGACGCCACTGCTCTACGCTGCCTTTGCCGAGGTAGCCAAATGCGGCCTGATCGCCGGAGTGCACAATGAGAACGATGAGTGCGTCAAGGTCTGGAGCGAAGCCATTATGGCGACGGGCCGCACCGACTATCGCACCCATGGCGAAAGCCGTCCGCCGATTGCCGA
Organism: Devosia sp.; assembly: GCA_028290665.1. Taxonomy (GTDB): domain Bacteria; phylum Pseudomonadota; class Alphaproteobacteria; order Rhizobiales; family Devosiaceae; genus JAQGJK01. Next base: position 12,495 of record JAQGJK010000025.1, read on the forward strand.
GACCCTGGCCATTGCCGAGGTCTACGAGATTGCCGAGGCGACAGGATGCCCCGCCCACATCGTGCATTGCTCGGTCGGTCGGGGCTATGAACTGGCCCAGTCGTATCGTTCCCAAGGTGTCGACGCGACCATCGAGGCCTGCATCCACTATCTGGTATGCAGTGAGGAAGAGGACGTCTCTCGCATGCTCGGCCGTGCCAAGTGCAACCCACCGATCCGCTCGATGGCCGAGCGCGAGAAACTCTGGCAGCACTTGGCGGCAGGGCATATCACCATCGTTTCGACCGACCACGTGTCCTGGGGACTCCCCCGCAAGTCGTCGCCGGTCATGCTAGAAAACGCGTCGGGCATGCCCGGCCTCGAAGTGCTACCAAGCCTGCTTCTCGATGGCCTGACCGACCGTGGCCTGCCGCTGACCCATGCGGCAAAACTGCTGGCCTCCAACCCGGCACGGCTGTTTCGCATCGCCGATCAAAAGGGTGGTTTCGGTCTTGGTCTCGATGCTGATTTCGCGGTGTTTGCCGAACGGCCGCGCTATTACGACGCGGCTGCCAGCGGGCACAACGTCGTTGGCTGGAGCCCCTACGAAGGCCGCTTGATCCGGCATGCGCCGGTGGCGACGTTCCTGCGTGGCGGCCTGGTGTTCGATGGCACGAATGTGTTGGCGCGGCCAGGGAATGGCCGTTTCGTCAAGCCGAACCGGCCGGTGGCCCCGGCGAGTGTCGCCGCATGACCGATCTGCGAGTGAACACCCCGGTTCAGGTCGATCGTGACCAGCTTCAGCGTGACTTCGATGCGCTGGCCGAACTGACCGAGCCCGGTCGACCGTGGACGCGTCGCTCGTTCACGCCGATGTTTCTCAAGGGCCGTGAATATCTTGCCCGTCGCTTTGGGGAAGAGGGGCTGGCCGTATCGATCGATGCCTCCGGCAACCTGCTCGGTCGCTGGACCGGCACTGATGTCAATGCGCCGGTGCTGATGATCGGCTCGCACAGCGATACCGTGCCTAGCGGCGGCCGTTTCGATGGCATTGCCGGCATTCTTAGTGGCCTCGCGGCTATTCGGGCGCTGCGGCTATCGGGTCACCAGCCGGCCCGTAGTATCGAATTGGTCGATTTCCTGGCTGAAGAGCCGAGCGAATGGGGTCTGTCCTGTATCGGCAGCCGGGGCATGGTGGGTGCATTGGGCGAAGATCACTTTGCCATGCTTGGACCCGATGCTGAACGCCTCGATACAGCGATTGCGCGGATGGGGGGAGAGCCCTCGCAGATTGCTGCTTCGGTTCGCCAGGATGTAGGCGCATTCGTCGAAATTCATATCGAGCAGGGGCCGGTACTCGAAGCCGAAGACATTTCGCTCGGAATCGTCAGCGGCATCGCCGGCATTGCCCGCGTCCGCCTCCGGCTTGAAGGCAAAGCCGGTCATGCTGGCACTGTGCCCATGTGCATGCGGGCCGATGCTGGCATGGCCCTGGCCCGCCTGATGCTTTCGCTGCGAGGTGCTGCCCGGGAAGAAGCGGACAAGGGTCGCGGCCACTTCACCGCCACCATCGGCGTCATAAAACTCGAACCCAATGGCGCCAATGTAGTGCCGGGCGCGGCCGAGGCAATTGTCGATATTCGGGCCGAAAATGATGCGGCCATGGATAGCTATCTGGCTGCCGTTTCAGATCATGCCACTGCAGCTGCTGCCGCAGAAGCATGCCGGGTGGCCGCGGTCGAAACACTGAGCAAGACCCGGGCCGTTGCTTGTGATCCGCGCCTGCAGGCGATCATTGGCGATGCCGCCAAGATCCATGGCCTGGCCACCCGTCCCCTTGCATCCGGCGCCGGGCATGACGCGGCCTTCGTGGCCCGCATTGCGCCTGCTGCCATGATCTTCGTGCCTTCCAGAGGCGGCATCAGCCATGCCCCCGAGGAGTGGACGGACACCGAATCCATCGCCCGCGCCGCCGATGTACTGGCGTCGACCCTCGCAACCCTCGACCAGCGGCCGCTGACACAAGCCGCCTGACTTCCGGCGCCGGTGTCTACGGCGACCTCACCCAAAGGAAAGAATTCAATGAGCAGCATAATCCTGGACGGCGATAGCTTCACCATCGAGCAGGTCGTCCGTATCGCGCGTGAAGGGGTCAAGGTCGAATTGGCGCCCGCAGCCCGCGCCGAAATCATCAAGAAGCGCGCCTATATCGAGGAAAATTGGCTGACCGAGAACGCTCCGGCGACATATGGTTTCAATACCGGCGTCGGCAAGCTCAAGGACTACAAGATTGCCCAAGTGGACAATGAGCAGTTCCAGCTTAATATCGTGCTGTCGCACTGCTCGGGGCTCGGTGATCCCGCATCCGAGGAAATCGTCCGCGCCATGATGGCCGTGCGCATCAATGCCTTCTGCGTCGGCGTTTCCGGCCTGCGCATCGAGGTCGTCGATCGCTTGGTTGCGATGCTCAACAATGGCGTGCATCCCGTTGTGCCGATCCAAGGTTCGGTCGGCGCCTCCGGCGATCTGGCACCGCTGGCCCATATGGTGTCGGTGCTAATCGGCTACGAGAAGGCAGAGGCGTATTACAAAGGCGAGCGTATGTCAGCTCCCAAGGCGCTGGAGTTGGCCGGCATTTCGCCGATCAAGTTCGATCTCAAGGCCAAGGATTGTCTGGCGCTGATCAATGGCAACAGCCTCTGCGCCGGCATGGGTTCGCTCACTATCTGGGATGCCGAGCAGTTGATGAAGACCGCCGATGCCGTCGCCGCACTCAGCCTTGAAGCCATCCGGGGCGAGCAGGCAGCGTTCGACGCGCGCATCCATGCAGTACGCAAGCAGCCTGGCCAGATCAACGCCGCGGAGAACGTACGCCGTATGGTAAAAGGTTCGCGCCGCACCTCGGAGTCCGCGCGTGCCGTGCATCTAGAAGATGATATCCTGCACCCCAACTTCCACCCGCGCATTCAGGATCAGTACTCGTTCCGCTGCCTGCCGCAGGTTCATGGCAGCTGCCGCGACCAGCTGGATCACGCCAAGGTGCTGATGACACGCGAGCTCAACGCCGCCACAGACAATCCCTTGGTGTTTTGGAACGACGCGGGCGCGCTAGAATTCCTCTCCGGCGGCAACTTCCACTGCGAGCCCATCGCGTTCGCCATGGATTTCCTCGCTATCGCACTGATCGAAATCGGCAATATCTCCGAGCGTCGCCTGTTCGCCCTCTGCGACACCACACTGAATTACGGCTTGCCGCCCAACCTGGCCGGCCACCCGATCGGGCTCAACTACGGCTATGGCATCCTTTCCACCGCCGCTGCCGCCATCGCTTCGGAAAATAAGACGCTGGCTTTCCCTGCAGTCGCCGACACTATCCCCACCAAGTCGAGTCAAGAAGATCACGTTTCGATGGCTCCTTGGTCGTGCCGCAAGGCACAGCAGGTACTGTCCAACCTGCCCAAGATCATCGCCGTCGAGTGCCTGCTGGCCACAAAGGCTATCTTCCTCACGCGCAATGCCCTGGGCCAGTTCGCCCTCGGCCAGGGTACACAGGCGATCTACGATGCCGTGGCCGACGTGGTGCCGCTGCAGGAGCAGGACGGCTACATGCAGGACCAGATCCTGCCGATGATCAAGCTGCTCAATGACGGCAAGGTTCTGGATGCAGCTCAGGGTGCCGTCGGCGCCTTGAACTAAGCGGGCTCAGGACCCGCGGCATGTTCTCCCTGCCGCGGGTCCACATCTCACTTGCGTGATCGGGTTTGAACTTGAGCACTGTAGCGCCACGCACTATTGTGCCGGTCATGGACAAAGTGGGCATCGAGCTTTCACTGCTGTCGAAGTTCGTCCTGGCCTGCCAGTTCCCACGCCTTGCCCATGCCGCAGCCCAGCTGGCCCAGACGCCGTCGGCGCTCAGTATCGCCTTGCACGGTCTAGAGGACCGGCTGGGGCTCAAGCTGTTCATTCGCCGGGGCGGTGGGCTGGATCTGCTCCCGGCGGCTTTCTGGCTGTTCCGCTCCAGTGCTCAACTGCTGTATCTCGAACAACATGCCCGCCAGACCCATCACCATCTTAGCAAGACCCGCGTCCGGCTGACCATCGAGGTTGACCTGAGCTTTGCCATCGGGCGGGTCTCCAAAGCTCTGCTTCGCACGGGCCAGGACCTGATTGCCAGTCATCCGGAGATCCTGCTGGACTGGCGCTTTGCCGGTCTGGCCCAGGACGATTTCGGCGAGCCGACGGGCCTTGCGGCCCCCGAACTGCTGCCTGCGGAAGTGGCGCAAATCCGGATTCTCTACCGTTCGGCCAAGGCGGGCGCCAGTTCTTCCATGCCTCTCTATGACGATCCGTGGATCGTTGTCGGCAGCCAGGGGAGTTCGGTCGCGCAAACCTTCTCCCATGACCCGCTGACGTTGCTGCGAATGCGTAGCGAAGTTATTGCAGCTATGACCGATTTTGCCGCCGCGCGCGGCTTTATCCGGCAGTTGCAATTCCGCGACGAAGATCCCTCGCAATTGGCGCCGCTGCTGCTCGAGAATCCACAGATGCGTCTGCTGATGCCATCCAACCTGCTGCCGACCCGGCTGGGTCTGGCGCGGCATGAATCGGCGCCATTTGAACCCCGCTTCGTGTCTACGCTCTATGGTGAGGTGAGTGGTGCTGCGGCGCAGCACGGGGCGGTGTTCCTCGACAGGCTGCGTCACAACCTCGCCGATGAGCAGAGCGTCATCTTCACTCCGCAACTGACGGCACGGCAGGTGCACTATTTCAACCTTGCCGCGCATGCCGGCAGCATTTCAGCCGCCGCCCGCATTGCCAATGCGGCACAATCATCCGTCTCCAAGCATATTTCGCAGATGGACACGGTAATGGGTACCCCGCTGCTGAGCCGGCGCGAGGACGGCGCCAGCCTGACCGAACTAGGCCGGTCCGTGCGGCCATTCATGGCTGGTATCGAAGAGAGGCAGGATTGGATTATACGCAAGGCGCATGACATTGCTGCCCATTCGCAGGCGCGCGTCACCATCGGTACGCTGCCCAGTTCCGGACACGACAGTGCGCTCACTGAGAAGATCGCTCAGGTGGTGACCAAGATACATGCCCGGCACCCGGACTGGCAATTGCACGTTGTGGAACACTCCAACACCGTGCTGCACGAGCGCGTCCGGCACGGCGACCTGAACCTCGCCGTCGTCGGCATGGTCAATGCGCAGGTTGCGCGAATTGGCCTCGGCCCAAGTGAACCGCTGTCGGTCATTGGCAATCCGGCGATCGATTTCGGCGGCCGCAAGGTGCTTGGCCTCCAGGATGTTTGCGCCCTGCCGCTGGTGCTTGGCCGGCTCCACCTGAGCATACACCAGAGCTTTGTCGAGGCGGCACGGGAACGCTCGCTACGGCTCAAGACCGCTGTCGAGGTAGGATCGCTGGCCTTGGCCATCGCCATGGTCCGGCAAGCACCGCTTTGCACAGTGCTTCCGGCGTCATCGGTTCGGCGGGATATCGAGGCGGGCAATCTCGTGGCCGTGCCGATCCGGGAAGGTGAGCTGTCGGGTTCGCTCTCGGTAATTTTCTCGGCCGAGCGGGAATTGTCCGAAGCCGAGCGCATCATCGTTCAGGAATTCGTCCGCGTATTTCGGCCCGGACGCGAACGTCAGGGGGAAGAAAGGCGATTAGAAGCCTGACCTCGTGCTGCGGCGTGGTCACGCTGATGGAGGAGGACTTCGGCTTTTCCTTTGGGAAACTGAACCTTGATCTCTGGCTTTTCGACATCTTATCCCAGCCTTTGCAGGACGAGGCAGAACTGGCTTCCCAGTGGAAGCGAAATTCGGGGCGAGCGAGTTGTCCGTCAACAGCGCGTACACATACCGTTCACAAGAGAGAGGTTTAGAGAAATTCGGAAACCAATAGTCAGCGCACTGTTCAACCGCATCTTGGCCCGATTTCGGCCCTTGATGAGGCTTCTTCTAGACTACGGAGACCACAGTCAGATTATCCGTGATTACGATTATTGCCACATTGTCGTTCTTGATGGCATGACCGTAATAGCGGAGATTGAGTCCGATAAGTATCGCCGCTCCCACACGCGGGAAGAATATGAACTTCTGCAAGATAAATTCTTACGTTCCAAAGTCGCAGTAGCCCCACATCGAGCGCATTTACCGAAATATCGAGGGATCTTCATGGAAATTGACCAGCACACCCTGTGATGGGCGAGGCGAAGCCCAGTGCGCCGTTTCCACCGTTCTCGGATGGATAATGATCAGAACTGCCACAGGTTATTTGGGGCCCGGCCTAGGGCGTAAGGTCGACAGTCTGTGATCTACACACGACAGCGCCGGTCTAATGCGGATCGGCGACACGCCGAATCCAACTATCGCCTCGCTGGATTGAGATACCGGTCCGCCGCCCGCGGCGCCCTCTCCTGCCCGAACTCCCAAGGCTTGGGTCCGATGCTGGGCTTGATGGCAACCCGCGTCCGGGAGACTGGTGACAGCCCCAGTTCGCTCATGAACTTGGCCATGATCTCAAGCTGCTTGTTGGCGATGGTCAGCCATGGGCTTTGCTGGATGTAGCCGGACGGCAGCTTGATCAGCAGCGGCGTTTCAGCGAGCTTTCGTTCGGCTTCCACCCATCGGCCATAAGCCTGGCAGTAGGCGGCAAGCGACGCTCGGTCAGCCTCCCCGATGATACCGCGCTGGAACAGCGATGGTGCCAAGCGCCTCCACTCCACCTTGGCGCTGGGGTTGAGATGGGATGGACAGGTCGGCGGCCGCGGCTTTCCAGAGACAGTCCGACCGATGCCGCCATCGATCACATGCAGCGTGTTGGGCTTGGGTTTGCGTCCACGCATCAGGTTGCCTCGTCATTGGAGAAGGCCGCTACAGTGCCACCACGCTGCCCTGCCGCTGCTTGCAACTCGGCAAACGTCCTGCCGTCCGCGGACCTAGTTGCGGTCTTGCCAGTTGCCTCCTGCCAGCGCTGAACGATGACATCGCAATAGCCAGGATCGAGCTCGACCAGTGCCGCCTGACGACCAAGGGCCTCAGCTGCCATTAGCGTCGTGCCTGACCCGGCGAACGGATCAAGGATCGTGTCCCGGCTTTTGCTCGAGTTGCGGATCGCCTGCTCGACGAGCGCAACAGGCTTCATCGTTGGATGAAGGTCATTGGCACGGGGCCGTGGATACACCCAGACATCGCCCTGGTTCCTTGCGCCGCACCAGTAGTGCGTGTTCCCCTTGGCCCAGCCATAGAGGATCGGCTCGTATTGGCGCTGGTAGTCCGAGCGGCCAAGGGTGAACGCGGTCTTGGACCAGATGATCGTTGTCGACCAGTGCCCGCCTGCGCCCTCGAACGCATCCTTGAGCCGTGGCAGCTCGGACGAGGACATGCAGATGTAGAGCGCTCCTTTGCAGACCGGCAGCATGACGTCGCAGGCTGAGCGCAGGAAAGCACCAAAACCTGCCCCGAGGTCATCGTTGGCGATGGTCATCCGGCTTGCCGTCTTGCCCTCATAGGCAACGTTATAGGGCGGGTCAGTGAACACCATATCGGCCAACCGACTATCGAGGGCCGTTGCGACATCCTCGGCCGACAGCGCATCCCCGCAGAGTAGCCGATGCTCGCCCATGAGCCACAGGTCGCCGCGCCGGGTGATGGCTACGTCAGGCACAGCGGGTGCCTCATCGGCAAACGATTGCCCGGTCCCCGCAAGGAAGTGGTCAAGCAGCGAGCCGATCTCGGCTTCGGCAAAGCCGGCAAGGCCAAGGTCAACACCGAGGGCATTGAGGTCGGAAACCTCTGCTGCGAGCAGGTCTTCATCCCAGCCGGCGTTGAGCGCCAGCTTGTTGTCCGCGAGGATGTACGCCCGCTTGTCAGCCTCGCTCAGCCCCGACAGTTCAATGACCGGGACCGTTCCCTGCCCGAGCTTGCGTGCCGCCAGCAGCCGGCCGTGTCCGGCAATGACGCCATCGTCGCCGTCGACTAGGATCGGGTTGGTCCAGCCAAAGGCTTCGATCGATGCTGCGATCTCGGCGACCTGGCGATCGGAATGGGTGCGGGCATTCCTGGCGTAGGGGATCAAAACCTCGATTGCGCGATATTCGACCGACAATGGGCCAACTGACCCAGAGTTAGTCGAGTGGTTTGGGGCTGTTATGCCCCCTGCCCCAGCCTCAGATGCCACGGTTTCCGGGGCTCTCGCTGTTCCAGCCATCGCAGACCCCCCCTAGCCAATTTCGCGTTTATCGTAAGCGTTGGGCAGCACCGGTCACGGAAGCGAAGGGTCACAGAGTTTGAACCGCCCCCCGGGGTCTCCTCCAGCACCAACTGCAAATGCCACTCTACACCCAAGCTAACCCGCTGTGAATCCTGACATTTGTGCGCAGGCCTACGCGGGAGTACGCTCCGGTCAACGATGCGAGGTTGAATAGCTGGGTAATGATTGATTTGAGCCGGTGCCAGTCGACCGGACAGGTGGCAGAGCCCATCACTGGGCATTGGACGCGTCGGCCTGGTGCGGGCTAAGGCGAGGCAGCCTTTGCAATGAAGACCCAGCAGTTCTCTCCGAGTGGAACGCTAGAACGACCACACCGCCTTGTTAGCTTTTCGTAAAGCCGATTCGGTCATGTGCATCCGCGCCCAAATCTTCGACGCGAGATACTGATGCCGAAAGTCGCCCTGACCCCACAAATGATCTCCCATTTCTGCCGCTTGCGCCTTGTGAATGTCCTTACGGAAAACGAGCGGTCGGCAGTGTGTGAGTATCTCACGGATCTCCTGGCGAGGCTCGCATCCCCGCCGTATCGCGGTAAATGGATTGACTGGGCACAAATCGCGGTCGCGGTCGGGGTGGACAAATATCGGCTGCAAGCGGTCGGGCTTCAGCTCCAGCCAGTGTTTGATGCGGTCTCCCGCGCTGTTGCCATGCAGGACGTCCTACCATCTCCGCCGACGCTGCCTGCTGACATTCGATCCCTGGACCGACCTGCGGTAAGTACGATATCTCAACCTCAGCAGAAATCGACCGACGAGAAGCCGGGGCCGCGCAAGCGAGGGCCGAAGCCGAAGGTCATCGTTGAGTTTCCCAAACCTTTGTGGAGCGAGTGGGAGGAGCCAGAGTCGCTTTCCGAAGCACTTAACCTGCACATGCGGCGGCACGGCGATACCGTGCGGCACCTGTTCCGGGCGTTGGCCAGCAATGGCTACGCCAATGACCAGCGAACACTGATGAAGTGGAGCACCGGCGAGCTCGTGCCGCTTACCGTTCAGAGCCTAGCTGTTCTGGCAAAGGTCGAACGCCGCTATCAACTGCCCGATGGCTACTTCAAATCGAAGTTGCCAAACCGCGGCCGCGCCACTTACGGGCACTGTATCGATGGCATCTCCGAAAGTGAACGCCGCCGACTGGCCTGGCATCTACCAGACGACTTCGTCCGCCGATCGAAAGCCGAACAGGACGAGATCCTGACCTGGGTGCGCCGCGTCATCATTACTGGTTCGACAGACTATCGCCGCTACCAAGCTGAGGCGCTCCAGCAAAAGTATGCCGTGCGCTTCACCGCATTCTTGGGCCGTCAGCGTAAACCGGTCACTGCCAACGATAACCGGGACATCGACCTCGATAATCTGGACGCCGAGCTGGAATCTGCGGTGATAGACGCACCAGTTGAGCTCGATCGCGAGATGAATGAACTGCTACGGTTCAAGACGGCAACGCTTACCGCTTTTGGCTTCCAGCGCAACGGCGTCTGGAACGAGGAAACGGCATCCCAGAAAGTCGAGCACCTCGGCCTCATGTTCGGCTCACTTGGGTGCGATCCCCGAAGCACTGTCAGAGGCTGCGGCGTGCCGGTGAATAGCCTATGCTTTGCCATGCTCGTGTTTCCTGCCGTGTGGGATTGGTACCTGCAATGGCGCGAACGGCGGCGTGGATTCTATACCAAATGGGAAGTCGACATGCTCAGCGTGGTCTTGGGCATGACGCGCGCCGAAACCGGCTGGATACGGCAAACGCCCGCACTGGCGGATCGGTTACAGCCTATTCCTGGCCTGCTCTCCGAACAGGATATCGCCGTGGCAAAGGCAGATTGGAATCTTGCCTGCGAGACTTTTCACAAGCATGCCCGGCACAGAATCAAGGAGATCCAGCGCGTCGCGCGCATCCACCGCGACCCCTTCGAACCCATCTTACCTGTGCTCGAAGCAGACAGCCCGCTGGGCGAGTACCGCAAGATTACCGAGGAGATCGTGCGGCACATGCCCGACGAACGTCGGTACCCGCGAGCCGCAGCCGAAGCCGTCAGGTCATTCCTGATGCTCCGCTTAGGAATGCACCTTGGGCTGCGTCAGCGGAATCTGCGCCAACTCTTGATGTGTCCACGGGGCCGCATGCCTACATCGGAACGGCACCTCGAGGACAGGAAGCGTGGCGAATTACGCTGGAGTGAACGCGAGGAAGGCTGGGAGGTCCTGATACCGGCTATCGCCTTCAAGAACTCTACATCATCCTTCTTCGGGTCGAAGCCGTTCCGGCTGGTGCTTCCGGACCTTGCAGGTCTTTACGACATGATCGACGCTTACCTCGATCGTCACCGTGCCCGCTTAATTGGTGATGCTATCGACCCCGGCACGTTCTTCGTGAAGTCCGTCAAGCGCACCAGTGCCGACGCGTCCTACAACCAGAACACCTTTTACGAAGCTTGGCGCCTAACGATTCAGCGCTATGGCATTTATAATCCCTACACCGGGCGCGGTGTCATCCGCGGACTGTTGCCTCATGGACCTCACAATGTGAGAGACGTGCTAGCCACCCACATTCTCAAACAGACCGGCTCTTACGAGCAAGCGAGCTATGCAATCCAAGATACACCTGACATGGTGGCCAAGCACTACGGACGCTTCTTGCCACAGGACAAGGCAGCAATAGCCGCAAAAATACTTAATCAAGTTTGGGAAGCGGCGTGAAAATGTTGCCCTTGACGTCGTCTGTCGCGCTTAGCCAGCACCGGGTCCGCTCACTACTGCACCAAGACCTTCATGGCCAATGTCGACGACTTGCCCAATGAGATGCCCAGTCACCTGGTGAACAGTTCGCCTCCGAACGGCTACCTCAGTGTAGCCAGCCGGTACTGTTTTCCGCTCAGCCAGGACCAAGGTCAGACGCTGCCGCCGTCTCCCAATACATCTCGCGATGCGAGACGGCCGCTGGCCTGCTCGGCCTGAAGGAAAATGTCGAGCAGACTGGACATGTATCAGATGACTTAATTCGTCGAAAACGTGACGCTGACGAGGTCATCACCCCAGTTGCTGCTACCGCCTGCCGACTCTGCCGCAAGCTGGGCCGCAGCTTTCTTGCCAAGCTCCGGCTCCCTGCGCTGGACGCCAGCCTCCACCCAGCCGAACCGAGCCTTTAGCGCAAAGATCGTCGCGATCAGCGCTTGGCGGTCGTGACCCTGGGCGATGCGCAACAGGTTCTGCGCAAGCTGCGCCTCGAGCTTGGCGAACCCAACGTCGAGCTCATCACGATGATGCTTGCGCAGGGTCTTTGGATCGATACCGACGACTTTGGCGATGCGGTCTTCTGGTATGGCCCAGCCAGCCATCATCTCAACGATACGCTGGTTCTTCTCGCTCGGCTCGTAGGCCGGTCTGCCGCGGGTGGTCATCGGGAAAGCTCCAGCTTAGTGTTTTTTATAGCCGGGAAATATTCTGTGCGTGGGAGAGGCGGCGGGTCTGATGGACCAAGCTCTTCCAGAGTTTAAGCCCCCCGCTCGGTCATCGAAGGAAATGAGCATGGTCACAAGCGTAACAGTTCTCCTAACTCATTGGAATCACGTCATTTAAACGCAGGAATACGCTGAAATACGCAATCCCGTGGCGCGCTAGCTGGAACGCAGCAGCAAGTATGCCTGCCTACCCAACTTGAGGAGCACAGCCAGAACGGCTAGTCCTTGGGCTGGAGAGCCTGTCATGCCAGAGTTAGACGTGGATACAGCGCGTCGCATCGTAGATGCCTTTGCGGTTGCCATCGACGGCAAGCCTGCGTCAGCAAAAACTTTCTCACCAAAGCCGTTCGCTGACCTGATTACGTACAAGACATGGAAACAGGAGGCAAATAACAGCCACGAGATTACCACCAGGAGCAGAGGTCTTCTGCTCGCCTACCTGCTGATGTCGGGCGGACACATTCCATATTCTGGCGTGCCAGTGGGTGGCGGTTGGTTCCGGCCTGATGCCTGGGTTGCAGGATCTCTGGTGAAGTTGGGATATGCGACTGCCGATGACGAAGCCAAAGCGTTTCGTGTCACACTTCTGGGGTGGAAGCTGGCGGTCGATACCTTAGTGTCCGCATTGTCGACTAAGGAATGAAAGCCTCGTGATGGACCGGGTCTCTCAGCCATCAAACGGGAAAGGGAGCCTGCGCTGGATGCAGCGTTCGGTAAATGAATACCCCGAGATGCTGGCGCGTGAGCTTGAAGGTGTCCGCGGTATCAATGGTCCCGTTACCTGGGTCTCGCCACTCGCCCACGAGTCGTTCGCCGAATACCGTGATGCTGCTTTCCTAGATGCTCTTCAGCTTGGGCATCTCAAGGGGCCGTTGACTGAATTCTGGCCGAGCCTTGGACCCCAATGGGACGCGTTGGGAAGAAACGCGGGAGGTCAGGTGCTGCTGGTCGAGGCAAAAGCGCACATAGAGGAAATCTGTTCACCTGGCACGATGGCCAGCGCGCCATCAGCCATTCTGATCGAACAGGCTCTCGCTGCTACGATTAGTGCAGTCAGGGCCACTCCCCGGGCTCCTTGGGGTAGGACGTTCTACCAGCTGGCAAACCGACTGGCGCACCTGCACTTCCTTCGTCAGCATGACGTCGATGCCCATCTCATCTTGCTGAACTTCACAGGAGATGCCGAGATGGGAGGCCCGACGACAAAGGCTGAATGGATAGCAGCCTACCAGATCGTCAATCACGTTATGGGCGTGGGCAAGCGTCATCCGCTGAGCCGTTATGTTCACCACGTCTATATCGACGTCGCCGCACTCAATTAGTGAAGATCGGGTACCGATCATGACGTCGGCGACAACGGCCAATCGGGCCTGCTGCAGCACCGCGGGACTTCGGGCCCCCTAAAGGGGGGTCCCGCAGGTCCCGCAGTCCCGCAAACACATCTGCGGGAGGAGCAGAAAATCCTGCATCGGAAGTCCCGCAGGTCCCGCACTTTGCATTTGGCGGCCATCAAACAGGCTCCCCGACAACCACATAGGGACAGGGGTGTCGGTCAAGCCCAAGCCGCCGCTCGACCGCCAAAACGCCGTTCTTGATCCAAGTCTTAAGCAAACTCTTGATCCTCGCCTTCATGACCGGCTCGTCAGGATCAAGTTCCAGCACCTCGGCAATTGCGTAGCCGACCCAAGACTTGGCCTGGACGCTCTCCTTCCACTCACCGGCAGCGACTGCAGCCTGAACCTGGCGAAGATCGTCGACAGAGATGTCAGCGAAAGGGTCAGGCCATTGCCAGGTCGTGACCACACCCAGCTGGTCCCCGGGACGGACGCCACCGTTGCCGAGATGGACGCTTTCGAGCCGGTACCAATCGGACCTGTCGGATGGCGGGGCCAAGTTGGCCTTGTCGTTGAAGGTCCGGAAGTATAGACGGCGGTTGTCGACACCGGCCCGCTCGGCTTCCTCGCCCGTCATGCGGTTGATGGCGCGTACCGAGCGGCACCCATCGGTAAGAGCCTTGGCGCCGCGGGAACTCTCGGCGGTAACCTCCATGTCAGCCTGTGTCTTTCTCGTATGATGGACGAGGTGCACGGCGCAGTTTGCCGAGTCAGCCACCCTACCCCACTCCTTGACCACTAGATCCATGGCGCCGTTGTCGTTCTCGCTGACATCGTGGCAGGAAACGAACGGATCGACAGTCAGGACATCGATCATGCGGGTCTTGAGCTGCTCGACCATGCTGTCAACTACTGGGCGGCAAACGAGTGTTGCCGGCCCGACGGTCTCGGCAATGATGAACTCCTGCTCGCGACCACTGTCTACGAACAATCGATCGCCAAGATCGTCGGGCGTCAGGCCATAGCGGAGCGCCGCGGCCTGGACCTGCCGGGTTACTTCCTCGCGCGGATCCTCGAGGTTGAGGTACCAGGCACGCAGCAGTCCGACATACGGCAGCGTCATACCGAGGAGGTCCCGCCCCGATATCATGGCAAGGCTCTCGACGACTGCGAGGGAAGTCTTGCCGACGCCCCCCGGCGCCACCGTGGCGCTAACGAACTTGCGTGCCAGATGACGACCATAGATCCACTCCCTCGGCGGGATGGTGCACGGTTCAGTCCAGAGATAGGGCGTTGCGACAACCGGTAGGCGCAGCCGCTGTTGCTGGTGTGGCCGGCTGGACCGCAACGGCGGCGCAGCTGGGGCATCGGCCACAAACGGCATGTAATCCCGCGGATCCCACTGGGCCTCGGTCATGCCGCCCTTGCCAAGCGCTGGGTGGCGACGACGATCTGCGTTTCGTCGACAACGGTGCGAGCAATGTCCAGGAGCTTTGCTGCGTGGATTCGATCGCGTGCAGCAATGGGACCAGGAATATCGAGGAACGCCCAGGCTGCCCGACCGGAATGCACGACTGCTGCGCCCTGGCAGCCGGCGACGAGCCACTCCAGTGTCGTCCTGTGCATGGTCAGCGACTTGCCCAGGCAAAATGTCGCTGGATTTACCGCCTCCCACAGACCAAGAAGCGCCGCACGACCAAACATCGTCATTACCTGCGTTGGCCGTTCGATGGGCCAGGCGACGAGGTCGATGACGGTCTCGCCGTCTGCATCAATTGCCTCGCAGACGAAGCCGGTTGTGGAGATGCCCAACCCGGTCCAGTCGAAACGACCGTTGCCGCAGTCAACGATCTCCATCAGCCCGGTGGCGCCGGCGAAGTCGGTGATGCGCCGGACGTCGATACCGTGCTGGCGGACATAGGCGAGGTATGCCTTGGTCGTTATCGCGCGATCGTAGAACTCGGACTGGGCGGCAAGGATCGAGGGGAGCTGCGTCATGACTGCTGCCCCTCAACGAGAAGGTCGAGGATGCGACCGGCAAGGCTGTGCGGCCCGCTCAGCAACCCCGATCCATCGCTCCGCCCCATGCCGTCGCGCATGACGGCGAGGGGCACACTGAACTGGATGGCAATGCTGATGAGCACTGCGAGGTCCTGCATTAGGTGCCAGACATCGCTGCCAATCCGGGGACCGTCGACAAACACTTCCCCGATGCGACCGTCAGGATAATACCCGATGGTCGCGAGGTAGGGGCTGCCGTGGTCAGAGAATGCCGTCACCCGGCATTCCCGGCGCTGCGGCAGTCGATCACGATCAGGCGGGACCATCTGCGACCCCCACCGTCACCGGGATGAACGTGCCGAGGTAGTCGAGGAACGCCTGGCGGGCGATGGCTTCACACTCCCGCTGCATCTCGGGCTCGTAGATGAAGCGCTCCCGGCAGATGGTTTTGCAACGCACCTTGAGCTGTTCGACGACACGCTCGAGATCGGGCAGCACAGCCACAAACGAGGCGGAGGTTTCGCCGGTCATGGCAACAAGCTGCTGGCCGGCGCGGAATCCGGCACGTTCAAGGAGATCGACGACGCGGCGAGGGATGGGGGTGGCCATCACTTGACCCTCCTGGGGCCAAGGCGCGGCGGTGCCAACTTCATCTCGTCATTGAGGCTGGCGCGCTCATAGGCTTCGATGTCCTCGATCCGGTAGCAGATCCGGCCGCCGAGGGTCATGTATTTCGGACCAAGGTCCCGATGCCGCCAGCGCTCGAGGGTGCGGACGCTCATCTGCCAGCGTCCGGCCAGCATCTTCTGGGTATGGTGAGGTTTGATCACCTGCGTACTCCGTTGCGATCTACTCCGCCCAATCGCGAAGTACATGCATTTTCAACGGGTTACGCCTCGGTTTATATAGTCAGGCTGGATTTTTAATGTGACACGACCGCCTCCGGAGGCCAGCAAAACTAAGCTGTGGCGCCACCGTTTGTGACATCGGGGCGTGGCGTTTGTGACGACAGTTGCTCGAGGTCCGCCAGTGCCACTTCTCGAAGCACCGGACTGAGTCGGTAACCGTGGCCCTTCTGGTTCTCGATTATCCCGCCTTCGGGGAATACCACACCGAGATCGACCGATAGCCGATTGTTGGCGACATCGCGGGCTCGAGTCACCTGCTGTCTTAAGCTTTGCCCCTCGTAGCCGAGCTGTTCCGACAGCCTTGAGTTCGAAAGGAATGGCACCTCGGCGCCCAGTGCCTTTGCCGCGCGGTGACCATCCAGCAGCGCTTCGAAGATATTGAAGTTGGCGCCCTCAAGCTGGAACCCTCCGGCGAACTTGACCGCCTTGGCCGCCGTATCGACTGCAAACTCGCAGCGCGCCGGCGTAAGCCGATCGACGAAATCTATAACCTGCGCTGCGAGGTCGGAGGCGATTACCGCTTCGACCAACTGGCGGTGGGAGCATATGGCGAGCAACGACCGCGGTGGTAGGCTGCCCTTGGCGATTGCAAGTGCGTGCTCACGTTGGGCTGTAGCGACAACGCCAAGCCCTTGGTCAGCATGCCGCGCAAGCAGCGCATGGACCGTGAACATCGCCTGCTCGTTGGTCATCCCGGGATAACTTCCGAACGCCGTGGTGAGCGCCGGATAGGTCGAAATCAGGCTCTCAGGCGTCGTGTTTATCAGGGTGCGCAGGGTCTGCACGAACGAATGCCCCATGCGGAGGTCGTCGCTGGTGTGGCGCTCCCCCAGGAGTACATCCGTCTTATAGCGATCGGCACGTTCGAAGTCGCCGAGACCGGCCGCCAGAACTCCGAAACGCCGATCGATGCATTGCGAGCAAACTCCGCAATGATCTTGCTTTCCGGTCCAGCTGCGGGGCCGGGTACAGCTGTTGGTAGTGCCAAGCAGCTTTGCGAAACCATGGTCAGCGATCTTCCCGGTGACTTCCTTTTTGGTCAGCCACTGGAATGGCGATTCGACTGTCATCTCCACATCGAGCAATGCGGAGAAGAATGCTTCGAAGCCTCGCAGGACCCGGGGATGCGTAGTGCGGGTTGCACGCGCGCCAAGCACATCCCCGGCGAGCGCTACGTTGAGGCTGAGTACGCCGTTCTCGTAGAAGGTGAACGCGTTCCGGCCGGCCATCTGCGCAATGACGACAGCGAGACTCGCAAACAGGAAAGACCGCGTTCGCTGGGTAAACTCCACGGGACGTGCATCGGTATTGGTGACAGTGACCGGAATGTACCTCAGCTGACTGGCGAACCCGGCATTGACCAACCCATCGACAAGATGCCGCTGCACCGCGGCAACTTTGGACGATGACCAATGACCGACGAGCGCAACGCGCTGGTTATTGCCCACTAGTGCCTCCACAGCACCGGCGAAGGAATCGATGCCGCCCGAAAAGAGGGCAACTTCGTCCGGAGCCCATGCGGCGGCATCGATGCCGTTGAAATAGAGCTCGCTCTGCGCGACTGGGGAAATGGTCGGAACAAAGCTGAATTCGAAATGCTCGCCAGAGAGAAAGCTCAGCACGTTCTCGAGGGCTGCGGTTACGTCAGGATCGGACCAGATATCTGGCTGACGGACTGCGATTACGAACCGCATGGAGCGTCGCCAACCGACCCCATAATCCGTGAGGTTCAGCGAACCTCGGGATGCCCGTTGATCGGCGCAATAGACATAGGCCGCGACCTCCAGCAGATCCATGAGCACATCCGGCACATTGCCGAGCAGCGGTTGCCAGATGTCGTCGACTTGCAGTTTGACGTTCTTACTCCGGCCGCTGACTGCGAGTTCGATGACCGTGGCGTTGCGAGGCTTGGCTCCATACGTTGGAGCGCCACAAAGGATCAGGAACTCGCTCAATGGACCGTGCTCCGGACTCGAAGCTCATTTCTGACCTTGTCGAATGCGATAACAGTCAACCCCTCGACATCCTTTCGGTGAATGTCCTTGCCGAGGTGAAATGCGGTTTTCCCAAGCCATTCCTTCATGAAGGTTCGGATGATGACGGCCGACTCGTCGCAATGCCGAGCCAGCATTCGATCGAACACTTCATGATCGCTGGCAGAAGCAAAAGCCTGTTCTGGGCCGATGTGACGCGGCATCTCGCGGTCGGTGTAGTACTTCAGGTTACGGGTCAGCAGCTCGCCAAAGAACCGATGGGCCAGCTCACTGAACAGCGTCGTCGATGCCAACTTGGCAAAGGCGGTTCTCACATCTTCGGCATGGGCAGCCCAGAGCGGGGGAAGTTCTCCTGAAGCCAACTCCCACAAGGCGGTGACCCCGGCCTCTCGAGCCATTTGCCCCAGATCCCGCGAGGCGTTCCGGGCACGCTTCTGCACGGCCTCGATTGCCGCGTCGAACCCGACGACAACGTCGAGGACCGTCGGCTTCTCGCCGACGAACACGCCCAGTTCCCTCAGCGCGTCTGCGAATTCCTTCGACTTCGCAGCCTGAGGAATCCTTATCAGCAGCCAGAGCGCCTCGATGAGTGCGGGGTCTTTTTTGTTGCGCTCAAGAGACTGGTCGCAGGCGCTCGCGACGGCCTCGGCGAGCTCTGCGGCTGAAAAGTCAGCCGCGGACAGATAGCCGATGACCTCTTTCCATTTTCGCGATGCCGGCAACCGTCCCAGGCGTACATGTCCCATTCGAAAGCTCCCTTCCTAGATCTCAAAAGGGAACTTAACAGGAACATTCCGACTGGTGGAGTCGAAACCGACAAATGTAGACAATGCAACGCATACCTGCGCACAACAACGCTAAGCACCTGTTTTCATTTGTGCTTCTGGTTTTCAATAGTCATCCTGCTGCCAGCGAGGCCGCAGATGAACCCACTTTCCTCCGAGCGCATGACCACTGACGAACGGCTTTCCGCCCTCGCGGAGATCCTGGCGCTTGGGGTCCACCGCCTGCGTTCGGCACAGTCAAGCGCACTGTCTCTCCTCGGTGCAGAGAGTGGCGTGGACTGTGTCGGGGATCGGAGCGGTGATGTCGTCCGGAACCGACTGGAGAGCCCTGATGCCCATGCCTGACCCTTACCCTCATGATCCGAGCATCATTGCCGATATCGCGGCGCTCAGGACCATGACCATCGTTGCCCTCAAGGCCAGGTGGCGCGAACTGTTTCTGGCCGAGCCACCCCCGTTCAATCGCCGCTTCCTTGAGAGCCGGCTGGCCTATCGCATCCAGGAACTGGTCTATGGCGGGTTAAAGCCACAGACGCTCAAGCGCCTTGAAGCTCTCGGTGAACAACTCGATGGCGGCAATCGCGCACGGAGCAAGCTTCGGGCTGGTACCGGACGGCCAGTGGCCGGCACGCGCCTGATCCGGGAGTGGCGGGGGATCGAGGAGACCGTCACGGTCCTCGCCGAGGGCTATGAATGGCAGGGTCGGCCGTATCTCTCACTCTCGGCGGTGGCCCGGGCCATCACCGGCACGCGCTGGAATGGCTGGACCTTCTTTGGGCTCAAGAGCCCGGCTGGTGCGAGATGAGCACGAAGGTGGTGCAGTCGGCGAAGTCCGCGGTTCCTGTGCCCAAGGTCATCCGCAAGATCCGCTGTGCGGTTTATACCCGGAAGTCCTCCGAGGAGGGTCTCGAGATGGAGTTCAACTCCCTCGATGCCCAGCGCGAAGCCTGTCATGCCTATATCGTGAGCCAGAAGCCAGAAGGCTGGATTGCCGTCCATGACAATTATGACGATGGCGGGGTCTCGGGTGGGACATTGGAGCGCCCTGCCCTCAGACGCCTCATGGCCGATATCGAGAACGGTCTCGTCGATGTGGTGGTGGTCTACAAGATCGATCGCCTGTCCCGCTCGCTGATGGACTTCTCAAGACTGGTGGAGGTGTTTGATCGCAATGGCGTGACCTTCGTGTCGGTGACCCAGTCGTTCAACACCACGACCTCCATGGGACGGCTCACCCTCAACATCCTCCTCTCGTTTGCCCAGTTCGAGCGCGAGGTCATTGGCGAGCGTATCCGGGACAAGTTCGCCGCATCGCGGAGGAAAGGCATGTGGATGGGTGGCAAGGTGCCGCTCGGCTATCGGGTCGAGAGCCGCAAGCTCCTCATCGAGGCGACCGAGGCAAAACTCGTCCGCTCGATCTTTGCCCGGTTCCTCGAGACCGGCAGTGCCACCATCCTGTCCCGGCAGTTGATCGGTGAGGGCGTTACCACCCGCAGCGGCCGGATGTTTGACAAGGGGGTGCTCTACAAGCTCATCCATAACCGCATCTATATCGGGGAGGCCGTGCACAAGGGCGACAGCTTCAAGGGCGAGCACGAGGCCATCATCTCTCGCGACCTCTGGGACAAGGTTCATGGCATGCTGCAGGAAAGCCCAAGGACGCGAGCATCCAAGACCCGGGCCCGGACCCCGGCCCTGCTCAAGGGGCTGATCTTTGCGCCCGATGGCTCGGCCATGACCCCGACCCACACCCGGCGCCGCCAGAAGCTCTACCGGTACTACGTCACCATGAGCGTCATCAAACAGGGACCCGATGCCTGTCCGATCCAGCGCATCCCGGCAGCCGAGATCGAAGCCGCGGTGATCGGGCAGGTCAGGCAACTGCTGCGGTCGCCGGAGATCATTGTCAGAACCTGGGAAGCAGCAAGGGCGCATGACGATAAAAGCGTGATCACCGAGGCGGATGTCCGCACCGCCCTCGTCCAGTTCGATGACCTTTGGGATGAGCTGTTCCCGGCTGAGCAGGCGCGGATCGTGCAGTTGCTGGTGGCGAGGGTCGACGTCGGGCTTGATGGCACGCGGATCACGCTGCGGACCGAGGGGCTGACGTCGTTGTTGCCCGACGCGGTGGTGACAGCAGCGTCGATGGTGCAGGAGGCGGCGTGATGGCCAACGTGCAGACGACACTCGAGGTGCATGTGCCGCTCACCATCAGCCGGCGTGGCGGGCGGAAGCTGGTGATCTCGCCCGATGGCGACGGTTTGGACCGGTCTGCCACACCGACGGTGCCGCGGGTTGATGATGCGCTGGTGAAGGCCATTGCTCGGGCGCATCGGTGGAAACGGATGCTGGAAAGTGGTGAGTTTGCGACCGTCACCGAACTGGCGAAGCATGAACGGATCGCACGCAGTTATCTCACCCGGGTCCTACGGCTGACACTGCTGGCTCCGGCGATTGTTGAGTCAGTTTTGGATGGCACCGAGATCTTCTTCACGCTGCCTCAAGTGCTCAAACCATTTACAGGCACTTGGACGGACCAAAGTCCAAACAAAACATTTGAACAGCCAAAGGGCGCCCCTACGAAGAATAGGATCACTATTTCAAACTGTGCGCCATCAAGTCATCGACCTTCGTCGCCTTGATATAGCGGGCGGCGTTTGTATCAGTAGCGAGCGCTTTGAAGTGGGCCTCGCCGCAGACAATCTTAGCCGCTTCGTTGTCGCGAAGATCGTCGGTGAACAGGCTGCCCTTGGTTTCAACCACGAAATAGAGCCGCTCCTCTCCGCTGACTTCGACCAGAACCGCCCAATCGGGATTGTAGGTGCCAAGCGGCGTTGGGACTTTGAACCAAGCCGGAAGCTTGGCGTAGATTTTGACGGACTCGTTCTTCTCAAGCTGCTGGGCAAACGTTCGCTCGACGCCGCCGGAATCATAGACGACGTGCTCGAAGACCGATTTCGTCGCGTCCTTCAGCATGTTCTTCAGATAACCCATCAGCTCTTCCTGCTCAAAAAGCTCCTGTGCATAATAGCTGTCGTCGCCGATCTTCTGGTATTTGATCCCATCGACGAGCGCCAGGCGCTTGGTCCGGTTTATGACTTCGCCTGCGGTTTCGATGAAAGCCTGCGGGTTTCGCCTGAAATCATTCAACCGCTCGCATTCGATTAAGATGCGCACTAGGCTCTTGCGCGTGAGTTGGGTGCGGTCCTGCAGATCGGTCAGCACGTCGGGCAAGGCAATGTCGCCCTCCTCGATTGTCACGATCGTGCCGCTGTTCTTGTCTCGCTCTTTGGCCTCCACACCCCCTTGGCCAATGGACAAATCGGCCTTCCTGATCCGTACACGAGCTTTGGAGATTGGCGGGCCATTGGCGATGGCCTTGGCGCAGTCGGTGACTAGCTTCTCGTTGTCGAAGTGAACGCGATACGTCGTCTTATGCTTGATCCTGTCCCAGAGCGCCTGGAACTCGGCGCTCTCAAGGATCGCCTGCCGGGTTTTGACGACGACGCGCTCGTCGGCGTTCTTGATATCGAGCTTGCCGGCGACCTTCCTCAGAACGTCGCGAACTGCCGCAAGGTGACCTTCCAGGGCCTTCGGCAGGGCGAACGTTCCGTCCTTCAACGCTGTGCGCAAGGTGTCCTGCACCTTGCCTTTGGCATCCACGAAGCCTTGCGTCTTCAGATGCTCGAAGATGGCGGCGGACTCGTCGAAACCAAGCATCCCGGTTGAGCCGTCGACCTTCGCCACGGGGATCGCGGCAAACTGGTGCTTCTCGACAATGCCGAACTTGATTCCGGTGTCGTTCTCGATTTCCTTTTGCAGGTTTTCCGCAAACTCCTCATAGCTCTCGGTGGCGATAACAGTCAGGGTGTTGATTTCGAACCCGCGCAGGCGCTCGCCGTTCTGGTTTACACATAGGCGCAAACCGCGGCCGATAGTCTGGCGGCGCTCGCGCTCGGTGCCCATCTCGCGCAACGCGCAAATTTGGAAGACGTTCGGGTTGTCCCAGCCTTCCTTCAGGGCTGAATGCGAGAAGATGAATTTGAGCTTCGTCTCGAAGCCCAGCAACTTTTCTTTGTCCTTCATGATCAGGTTGTAGACGCGCTCGGCGTTGTCGCGGCCGGCCTGATTATTGTCGTCCGTATCGGTCCAGCGCCGCGCCTTGTCGATCGAGAAATACCCGTCGTGAACCTCTTCAGCGTCCGAGGTGAGATCGACCTCCTTGAACATACTCACGAACTCCGGAAGCTTCGCGGCGCGCCGGTATTCTTCCTCGAAGATGCGCGCGTATTTGCCCTTTACCGCGTTCCCGTCTTCGTCATAGGACCGATAGTGCTCGACCGCATCAATGAAAAACAGGGTCAACACCTTGATGCCCAGCGGCGCGAGGCGCTTTTCTTTTTCCAGATGTTCCTGGATCGTGCGGCGGATCATCAGCCGCTTCATGGCGTCGGCGTCCACATCGCCGACCGCCTGGCCGAGCGATAGGAACGACTGGCCGCCTGGAAGCTTCACTTCTAGAAGCTGGTCGTTCTTTGCGGCGCGGATTTCGCCTATCCGGCAATCGGCATAGACGGCGCGGCGTGTAATCTCCTGAAGATCATCGCCGTCTTGAACGACAACCTCCCTGCGGCGCACATGCTGGCCTTCCTGAACGTCGATCTCCACGCGAGCGGTCACCGGTCCCTTGCCGTTGCTGGCCGAAACAAAGCGCACATACGCCTTGTTATGCCCGCCCTCGACTTCCATCGAGGCGACCTCGATCTGCTTGACCAGCTTTCGCTCGTAGGCGTCCACAGCGTCGAGGCGGAACACCATGTGGTGCTTGTTCGTGTGCGTCGCCGAATAGCGCAGCGTGCACAGCGGGTTCATCTCATCAAGGGCTTGCTTGCCGCGACCTTCGAGACCGCCGTCCACGCTTTGCGGCTCATCCACGATCAGGATCGGCCGCGTGGCGCGGATCAGGTCGATGGGGCGTTCGCCGCCAGTCTTCTCGCTGTCCTTGTAGAGGTTGTTCACGTCCTTCTTGTTGATGGCGCCGACGGTCACCACCATGATCTGGATGTTCGGGCTGGTCGCGAAATTGCGCACCTGCCCGAGCTTAGCAGAATCGTAGAGGAAATAATCGACGGGCTGGCCCGAATAGAGCCCCTTGAAATGCTCCTCGGTGATCTGAAGGGTCTTGTAGACGCCTTCCTTGAGCGCGACCGAAGGCACGACGATCACGAATTTAGTGAAACCGTAGCGCCGGTTCAGCTCGAATACGGTCCGCAGATAGACGTAGGTCTTGCCGGTACCGGTCTCCATTTCGACGGTGAAATCGCCGGAGGTGAGCGCCGCTGACGGCGCGAGGCCGTTTCGAAGCTGAATGTCTTTCAGATTGCCGATGATCTCGTCATCGAGCAGCGTCAGCCGGTTGCCGATACCGAGTTCGCTTTCGACGAGTCCCAATTCACCTTGCGCGCCCAGGAAGCCGCCAAGATCAAGGCTGCCTTGCCCGCTGCGATCGACCACCGGCCGGCGCGTGACAGTGAATTCGGTGCGGTTAATTTCCTGACCACGAAACAGATCGGCGACGGATTCAATCGCCAGCTTCTGGTAGTCGAGATCGGGTTCGAAATGGAGCTTCATCAGAGGCTCCGCACGTCGGTGATGCCATTCTGGCTCAGGATCGCCGCCATATTGGTCTTAGCGATATCGTCGGCGAAACCGGAGTCCTTGAACACGACGCGCATATCGACGGCAGGAGCGAGCGTTGCCCGCCACGTTACGATTCCCGAGGCCAGCGGTTCAATGACGTCCTTGGTCAAACCGTCGCCAAGGCAGACGATCAATGCGCCTCCGCCGATGGAATGCACGGACTTGCCTGCGATCGTCTTCACCTCTATCGGCACGCAGAGATCGAGCCCGAGCTTGAGCAATAGCTCATAGAGAACGTCCTGCTCCGTGCGACCTTGCACAAGGTGCTCGGCGTTCTTCAGCAGGCTGCTTTCGAGGTCGGCCGCGTCTGATTCCCATGCGCGGATGTTTGAAGAAGCCAGCTTGAATACGCGAAAGCCGATATCACCCACGAACATCGGGTTTTCGCTTCGCAGTTCAGCCGCAGCCCGGCGCAGGCGTTCCTTTGTCAATTCGGCAATCGTGCGGGGCCTGCCGAGCTTCTTGCAAAACTCCGCCGCTACTTTCTGTTCCTTGCTCTCCAGGCCAAGCGGTTCTGGCAACTGAACGAGAATATATCGGCGATTGCCCTCATCCGCTGCATTCTGCTTCATCACGGCGTGGCCGGTCGTCCCGGAGCCAGCAAAGAAATCAATTATTATCTCGCGGCCTTGAGAGTTGGGGGCCAAACCAAGCATTCTCTGAACGAGCTTTGTCGGCTTTGGGTTATCGAACACCGCCTCTCCAAAAAGCGATTTTACCTCGGCACCGCCTTCGTCTGTTGTGCCGGTTGTTTTGTAATCCCATAGATCGATGGGGACCACGCCATCCTGCATTTCCTCGAGGAAGTTTTTCAGCCGAGGAAACTTCGCGTCGCCCTTCTGCCCCCACCAAAGCCTGTCCTCTTGGACATGACGTTGGTGTTCAGAAATTCCATACTTCCAAGCGTGGGTCGGATGATCGACCATCTTTTTATTGAAAGGGTTTTGTACCGGATAAACGAGGTTCGGCCTTTGTGCCTTCGTCGCCGGATTGACGTAAGACGAACTGGTCCAATCCCCTCGTTCGTCATCGTCTGGGTTAGAATAAATGTCTTTCGACTTATCGGTTCGCGCTTCTCGCAACACAGAAACCGACTCTGACTTCCGAAAGACAATGATCGTGTCCTTGAGAGAGTAAAATCGCTTTGCATTGTTACTTCGTGTATATCGTTTTTCCCAAGCGATCGCTGCGAGGAAGTTTTCCTCGCCAAATATTTCAGACATGATCTGCTTCAAACTAGCGGCCTCAGAGTCGTCAACGCTGACAAAAATCAGGCCATCCGATCTGAGAAGTGTTCGTGCTAGTCGAAGTCGCGGATACATCATACTCAGCCAGTCGGTATGAAACCGGCCTGATGCGTCAGTATTGGAGCCAATCTTGCGTCCGCCTTCCAACTGGCCTGTTAGCTGAAGGTAGTTGTTCATGCTGTCCCGATAATCGTCGGGATAAACGAAATCCTTGCCCGTGTTATAAGGCGGATCGATATAGATCATCTTCACTTTGGCGGCGTAGCTCTTTTGCAAGAGCTTGAGCACTTCGAGATTGTCACCCTCGATCATCAGGTTCTGCGTTGTGTCCCAATCGACGCTTTCATCTGGGCAGGGCAATAGGGTTCCGGCCGAAGGCGTCAGCGCGATCTGCCGCGCGCGTCGCTTGCCGTGCCAGTTCAGCCCATACTTTTCGTCGCGCTCATCCACCGCCGTGCCGAGCAGGCCCTTCAATACCTCGAAGTCGATCTTTCCCTCTGTGAAGGCGTCCGGGAACAGCGCCTTCAAGGCATCGATATTTCCCGCGACGATATCGACGCTCTTGGTGTCGGGATCGTTCAAATCGAGCTTCTTGATTCCGGGCATGGGCGATCTTCCGTATTCAAAGGTTTTTATTGTGGGCGGAAATTTCGGCTTGCAGGCGCTGGATCTCCAGATTGAAATCGATGCGCCGGTTCAGCTGTTTCTCGCGGGTGGCCTTGGCGCGAAGACTAGTGATCTCACGCGTAAGCCGTGAATGCGCTTCAAGGGCTTCGCGGCGGCGCTCGATCGTTTCCGGCTCGTCGCTTTCGGCGAAGGCGCCGTTAAGACGCGCCGCATTCAGCGCTTCGATTCGGGCCAACCATCCCTCATACAAAATGAATAGGTTGCGGCGGGGCTGCTTGGCAAGGGCAAGACTTTGCAAGAACGACTTTTCACTAGTGTTCAATTGGTCTGTTCTTATTCCCACAACAGAAACGAGACGCTCGATCACGACTTTATTGGCTTCATTCTGGGCGTGGCGTTTGTGCGCCGCCGAGAGCGCAAGGCCCTGTTCGTCGGTCGCCACCAGAAGCACCGGATAGGGAATGGCACGGTGGATCAATTCGATAAGCCGCGCAGCTTTCGCGGCCGGGCGGAAGGCGCAGGAAACGACAGCGATCTCAAGGTATTCGCGTGTGTCGTCCGTAAAGCTCGGCACGCCGATCGTGGTGGGCTTGCAGGCGGCAAGCCATTGCAGTTCATCGATGCCGTCCTGAATGGCGCGCTTGTCGGCGGAAGTAGGTGCGCCCTGTTCCACAAGCAACTTCTTCGGCACCCGCGCATCGACGCCGGCGTCGGGCGGCAAGCCCAAGGCGTCGACGATTGCAACGATGCTGGCATTCGTGTTCATCCCACCGCACTCTCCGCGTCGGGCAGCACGACCAGAAACGCCACGACCTCGAAGTCATTGATCCCGGCGAATTCGCCCTTCATCGCATGCGTGCCGCCCGGCGAGAAAAGACTGGCGACCGCGCGCTCTTCCTTCTTGCCGACGACCGACGCAACGGCGCGGGCGAGAAGCTTCTGGTAGGGCGCCATATCCCGGCCGAAGCGCGTAGCCTTATCGAAGCGGGCGCCGGCTTCAGCGTCGGGCAGATCACGCCCGAGGCTCAGCTTCTTCAAGGCATCCAGCACCTGCTTCGCCTGCGTGTAGGGAAGCCTTATTTCGCCGTCCTCACCGACATGCACAACGTAGTGGGGGCTTAACGGATAACCGGGCTCTGGGGATTTTAGGGCGGCGTCGCCGACCGCGCGGAGGCAGAAGATAACGCCAGGCAGAAGGCCCGCGTCGCCGTTGGTTGTGGTGCTCGGCGGCGCTGATGTGACGGCATAGGTAGCGAGCGGCAGCGCTTCCAGCCGCTCCTTGTTCTCGCGCAGGTATCCCGACAAATCGATGCGAAAATCATTGAGCGTTAGGTCGGCGATCGACACCCCGCTCGACAGATCCTCCAGATCGATTACGGCGTCTTGAAGCTTCTGAAGCTGGGCGCGGCGATACTCCAGATCGTTCATCTGGTTGCCCGCCTGGAACTCGATCACGTTCTCCTCGCCGGTCGCGGACACGTCCAGCAGCACCATGCGTCCGCTCACGCGGGATTCGAGATCGAGATATTCATCGAGCTCCATGTTCGGCCAGAAGTTCACAAGCTGGATCTGGGCGTTGGGTGACCCGATCCGGTCAATGCGGCCGAAGCGTTGGATGATCCGAACTGGGTTCCAGTGGATGTCGTAGTTGATGAGGAAGTCGCAATCCTGGAGATTTTGGCCTTCCGAAATGCAGTCCGTGGCGATCAAGAGATCGATTTCGCCTTCGGCGGCCATTTCCACCGGACGCTCCCTTGAGCGCGGAGAGAAAGAACTGAGGATCGTGCTCATGTCGCTGCGCAAGCCAGGCAAAGTGGTCTTGTTTGAGCCGGTACCGGTGACGATAGCTGCGTTGAACCCAAGCGTCTTCTTTGCCCAAGGCGCCAGCTCGCGATAAAGATAGTCCGCCGTGTCCGCAAACGCGGTGAAGAGCAGCAGCTTTCGATTGCCGGGGTTGACGGGCTGGTGCGCCTTCTTGGCGATCACTTGCTTCAATGCGTCGAGCTTTGCGTCCCGATCCGCCGTCACCGAGCGTGCGGCCGACAGCAGTGTCGCAAGCCGATTGCGATCCTCGATGAGGTCTTGCCGCCAGCGCACGCGGTCCACGTCCTGAAGCAGGACCTTGACCTTGCGGCCGACGAGCAGGGCCTCGAATGCCGGATCGTCAACGTCGATGTCATCGATCGTGGTCTCGTCCACTGCCTCGTCGTGGGCGTCGATCTTCGAAAGTATGGACTCCACGTCGGTAAGCTGGCGCTTAATCGTCAGCGCGAACGAGGCGACCGAGCTCTCCATGCGCTTCAGGATGTTAACCCGAAGCAGGTGGATTAGGCTTTCTTCGCGGTCCACCTGCCGAAAGAAACTCTCGCCTCCGCGAATTTTGGTGCTGTATTTCTCGTCATAGGCGGCTTGTTTGTGCGGGAGCACGTAGCGCAAGGGCGCGTAAGCGCCGAGTGTCAGCCGACGGATTTCGTTGTTGATCTCGCGGATCGGTCGGAACTCGCCGGCCAGATCGACGTCCGCCTTGATGTTGAAGGGCCGAAGCCGCTCCGGAAATTGCCCTGTTTCGGCCGTGCCGTAGTATCGCTGCACATGCTTGCGGGATCGCGCGATTGTAAGCATGTCTAGCAGTTTGAAATAGTCGAAACCGAGCATGTCCATTAGCCGGGCCGGGCGTCGTTCGGCTTCGGGCAGATCGAGCCAGCGGTTAAATTGCGCCTGGGCCTTCCTGATCGTCGCTTCGATGCTTGGGATGCCATGGCCGATCAGCGCCAGGTCGTTGCCCTCCGTTATGAAGGCGATCTGGTTCTTGAGGTCCGCTAGGCGATTGTTCACCGGCGTCGCAGATAGCATGAGTACCTTGGTCTTCACGCCGGCCTTGATAACTCGCTTCATGAGGTGGTCGTATCGCGTGTCGCGTTCCTTGTGGGTCGCCTTGTTTCGGAAGTTATGCGACTCGTCGATTACCACGAGATCGTAGTTTCCCCAGTTCACATAGGAAAGGTCGATATCGCCTGACAATCCGTCGTCGCGGGACAGGTCGGTGTGATTCAGGACATCGTAGTTGAGACGATCCTCGGCCAGGATGTTACGCCGGTCATTGGCCTTGTATAGCGTCCAATTGTCCCTCAGACGCTTCGGGCAGAGCACCAGCACGCGGTCGTTTCTAAGCTCGTAATACTTGATGACTGCCAGCGCCTCAAACGTCTTACCGAGGCCTACGCTATCGGCAATGATGCAGCCACCGATGCGTTCGAGCTTGTCGATGGCGCCCACAACGCCGTCACGCTGGAAGCGAAAAAGCTTTTTCCAGACGACCGTGCTTCTTATGCCGGTCGCCGACTTGATAATACGCTCTTCATCGAGTTCGTCACCGAGGTCCTTAAATAGCTGGAATAGGATCTGGAAGTAGAGAAGTGAAGGGGCACGCTGCGATCCAGCCTCGTCAAGCAGGCCGACAAGCTTGTCCTTTGCCTCGGCACCGGCCTTTAGGCCGTCCCAGTTGGCGCTAAACCAATTAGCAAAGGCGGCGGCTTCGTCATTCTCCTCGGAAGCTTGAACCAACCCCAAGTTACCGCCCGGCGTGATTCCCAGCCCTTCCGACGTAAAAGAACAGGTGCCAATCAAGGCGCGTTTCCGCTCCGCCCTCTGAACGACGATAAGCGACTGGGGCAGCGGGGTAGCCGCACCTCTCACCTCTGCCGCCTTCCTTATCCAGTCCGCAGCGAAGCGCGCAAGCCAGCGCCCCTGAAGCTGACCGCGAAACGATATATCGGCGGGGCCGCCAAAGAGGGAAGCTGCCAAGGCGGCCTGATCGCCTAGGAGCAGTCGGCAGTTATCGGCCTTCTCGATGAATTCGCGGACTTCTGCAAATGCGTTAACAGAGAACGTCGGCGACATCAGATCGAGCGACGCACCAGGCGCCAGCCAGTCACGAAGCCGATCAATCACACGTTCATTGCCGGTGTTTTGCAAGAGTCGCACTGACCACTCCTAGCGGCACCGAAGTTAATAAGCGCCTCGTGATACCATATTCTACGCCACAAAACTGAAGCTGCTCCATTAGATGGGTGGCACCTTCCCTTAGCGGTCGGTCAGCACAATTCCTTCGGGACCTCCGCATTGCTTTCATTGAGAAAAAAGCCGGGCACCTAAATGCCCAAGTGCCCAGGTTCGGAGAGAAACCGTCCGGAGAGAGCGAAATTGGTCACTTTCGCTTGGTGCTTGGTGCAGAGGTTTTAGGCGAAAGGCCCGCAGATGCTGGGGCTTTTGAGGCCACGACCACCCAGCGGAGAATGGTTTTGGGAAAGAGACTGGCGGAGAGAAAGGGATTCGAACCCTTGAGACGGTTACCCGCCTACACACTTTCCAGGCGTGCGCCTTCGACCACTCGGCCACCTCTCCGCTGCGCTGAACTGCCGGTGGAAGAGGTCCGGCAGCTGGGTCCCGAAGGGCCCGGGCGAGCGCGGCGCACTATACGTATCGGCGGGTGCGCCGCAAGGGCGGATCATGCGCAATGGTTCGATCAGCAGGCCCGCAGCGTATACCGCACTGCTCCGGCTGCGTTATCGGCTTGTGGCTTGACCGGGACGCATGGCAAAAGGGCGGCATTGCCGGCTATGGGCGACGTGCGGCGCGCGCCCCCGGTACTGGAATGATAAACTATGCGGCTGGTTTTCAGGATCATCGGCACCTGGCTTGTTGGCCTCGCCGTCGTGTTGCTGGTCATCGATGGCACCAAGTCGCTCGCCGCCAACGCGCTGGTGATGACGCCACTGGTCGACACCTGGCAGGCGCTGAACCCCCAAGGCCTTGCTGCGGTGTCGGAATTCCTGCTGACGCGGTTTTTTAATGCGCTGTTGACCCCGGGGTTTGAAGCGCTGCTGACCTTCCCGACCTTCGCCATCGTCGGCGTACCGGGGATCATCTTTGCCCTGCTTGGACGCTCGCGCTACATCAACGCCTATGTCCGGCAGGACAGCTTCTAGCGATGACACGCGAATTGTTCACCCGCCCCGGGTTCGAGGCCTTTGTTCTCGGCCTGCCGGCGGTGACGCTGGTCGAGCAATGGGGCAGCAGCGTCGCCAAGGTCGGAGGTCAAAGCGGCGGCAAGGTGTTCGCGCAAAGTGCGCTGACCGACGGACACATCTCGTTCAAGGTATCCGAACTCGCCTTCGAGGGGCTGACCAGCTTTGCGGGCATCGGCCAGGCCGCCTACAGCGCCAAGCGGCAATGGGTCAGCGTCGCGGCCGATGCCGATTTGAGCGAAGCGGACCTCCAGGCCTACATCGTCGAGGCGCATCGGATCATCGCCGGCAAGCTGACTCGCAAGCTGCGTCTGGAACTCGGCATCGACGACCTACCTAGAGGTGGACCCGGTACAGCGTCAGCGGCGCCCCCGGCGGACTGATTTCTTCGAGCCACGACGGCAGCGCGCCAAGGGCATGGAGCCTGACGAAGGCGTCCGGGGCGGCATCGGCAAGGCCGCGCATTTCCGGCATCGCGGGACAGATCACCACATAGTTGACGCCGCGGCGCACCAGTATGTCGCGTGCCGCGGCGATCGGGCCGTTGAAGAAATCGAAGGTATCGCGCACCCCGGCGATGTTGCGGTGATACGGCGCCGCGACAACGCTGTGCGGAGTGAACGCCAGCAGGTGTGAACCGAGGTCAATGAAGCCCATCACCCGGCCCGGCGGCAGCGCGGCCAGTGTTTCGAACGCCGCCGGCATCAGGCAGAGCTGCTTTTCGCCCTGCGCCGTGGCGACGACGGCGAGCCCCGAATCCTCGAATTGGGCGACCGTCAGGTTGACGGCTACGCCGAGCACGATGCCGGCAAAGCCGAGCCAGCCGCCCAGCAGCGCCATGAGGTAACGCAGACGGTTACCCGCGAGGTAGCGCGTTCGCGCCCAGACGATGAAGGCAGCGCCGGCCGGAATGGCCAGCGGTGCGGCCAGCCGGGCGCCGCGCAATTGCAGCAACATCACCAGCACGGCGAGCACGAGGAAGGCGCCATACACCAGCCATTCGTCGCGCGCCTCGCGGTTCCGCACCAGCGTCGCGCCGAGAATGCACACCGCCAGCGCCGGCGGCACGGCTACGGCAACGACATAGGCCGGCATGCTCGCAAACGAGGTCCAGGCGGGCTTCGCCTCGACGATCCGATCAAGCCAATTGGCGATGAGCCAGGGATCAAGCGCCGCGTAGGGGCCGAGCCGACACTCGGGAAACAGGAGCAGCAGCCCGGCACCGAGTGCCAGCGCTGCGGCCCCGAGCACGGTGGCGCGCACAACAGGCGACCGGGTGCGGGCCAGCAGCGGCGGCAGCAGGGCAGCGAGCGCACCGAGACCGATGGCGGCTACGACGAACACGATCGATAGCGCATCGCAGGCGGGCACGAACCAGCGCTCGGGGGCGCTCGCCAGCAGCAGGTGGACGACGCTCGCCGCAGCAAAGCTGATACCGAACAGTTGCAGCGCCGGGCCGCGATCGCCACGCCTGACGAAGGCGAGCGCAAACGCACCGGTGGTGGCGATGACGCTCGGCAGGCCCTCGATGCCGATGGCAAGCGAAGTCGCGGCCGCGAGCCCGGCGAGCGCCGCAAAGTGCGGACGGCGCAGGGCTTCGAGCGCGCCGAGCAGCATCACCAGTACCAAGAGGATCTGCGCGCCGTGATGATCGAGCCGTCCGGGGGAAAATTCGGCCATCAGCGCCGGTGAAAACGCCGGCAGCACCAGCCCGGGCAATTGCCCCTCGGGACCGGCGAGCCGCGTCGCGATGGTGCCGCTCAGCGCCAAGAGCCCGAGCAGTTGCAGCAGAGGCCACACATAGAACACCAGCGTCTCGGCCCCGGCAAACGGCCGGAACAGCAGCAGCAGCGCGGTGATGGGCCAGTCGATCAGTCGCGACCAGTGGATTTCGGCGCCAAAAGGAGTGTTGAGCCGGTGCTGGACGATGTCGGTCCAGGCCTGCCCGCCGAGCAGATCGCGCACCGTGACCAGCCGCATGGCATCATCGGTATCGGCCAGCAGCGGCACGGTTCCGGCATTGAACAGTGCCCGGGCGATCAGGGCGGTGGCGAGGATAACGAACACCGCCAGCAGCGGCAGCGCTTCGCGCAGGCGGCTTCGTCGCCGCGCCAACCCTCCCGCCAGTTCCGGCACCTGTCGACCCTGCCCGCCTCGTCGACATCGAGCTTAAGCGCGTGGCGATTAAGGCGAGACTAAGCCCAAAAAACAAAGGGCGACCCACAAGGGGGCCGCCCAGTTCTTTAGGGAGGGGACGAAAACTCAGGCGCGCGGCTGCGGCACGATGCGGAGATAGGGCTTGATCTCCTTCCAGCCGCCGGGGAATTTTTCCTTGGCGTCTTCATTGGAGACGGCCGGGACGATGATCACGTCCTCTCCGTTCTTCCAGTTCACCGGGGTAGCGACCTGGTATTTGGCGGTCAGCTGCAGCGAGTCGATGACGCGGATGATCTCATCGAAATTGCGGCCGGTCGAAGCCGGGTATTCGAGCTTGAGCTTGATCTTCTTGTCGGGGCCGATGACGAACACCGACCGCACCGTCATCGAGTTATCGGCGTTGGGGTGGATCATTTCGTACTTCCGGGCGATATCGCCGGTAGCATCCGAAATCAGCGGAAAATTGAGGGCAACGCCCTGGGTTTCCTCGATATCCTTGCTCCAGCCGGCATGGTTTTCGAGCTTGTCTACCGACAAGCCGAGCACCTTGACGTCGCGCTTGTCGAATTCGGGTTTCAGCTTGGCCGTGGCGCCGAGTTCGGTGGTGCAGACCGGGGTGAAATTCTTGGGGTGGCTGAACAGCACCGCCCAGTGACCATCGATATAATCGTGGAAGCGGATGTGCCCTTCGGTGGTTTCAGCTTCGAAATCCGGGGCGATGTCGCCAATGAGAATGGCCATTTTGAGTAGACTCCTCGCCGGCCCGTATCGGGCCACGTGTGATGCACACTATATCGGCCCTGACGCCGCACAATGAAGCGCGCGCTAGCGAATTCTTTTTGTGAATTGGCGACGGGCCGCAACAGCCCTTTCCACGATCGGGGGTCGCGGCGCAATAGGGTGCCGGGTCGCGTTCCGGCTCAACCGGCGGTGGTGAGGATCTCGCCGCCATTGCCGACGCCCATGGCAAGCACGAACAGGATCGGCAGGAACCCGAGTACCAGCGCAGGAATCGGCTTGACCCGAGCCAGCCGCGCGATCAGGAAACAGATGATCAGCAGCGTCACGTTGAACAGGATGCCGAGGGCGTTGACCTCGAGATAGCTGGCGAACTGTTGCATGACGGGCCTCACTGCTGAACGCTGCCATCGTGCGCGGCGCTGCGTTATGAAGCCGTAGGCAGCCAGCGCGGCTTTTGATTCAAAGGCCATCTACCAGAATACCGAGACCCAGCTTTTCTCCCAGCATCCACTCAAGCTGCATCGTTCTCTGGACGTATTAAAACCCCGCTGGCGCGCCATTGGTCCAGGTGACGTCGAGGCCCGTCAGCGGCACCACCGAGAGGCTCATCTTGCCCGAGCCCTGCTGGATTTCCCGGCCATGGGCAAGGTAGATGATCGATTTGTTGGCCGGGTCATAGACGCGGGTGACGCGCAGGCTCTTGAAGATCAGGCTGCGGGCCTGCTTGAAGATTTCCTCGCCGCCCTGGTTCATCGCAATCGAACCGATGGTGAGCGGGCCGTTGGCCGAGCAATCGATCGCCGAAAAGGACGGGTCCTCGAGCCAGTTGCCCTGCTGCATCCGGTCGATGAACGAGCGGTTGAAATACGCCACATGGCAGATGATCCCGGCGATCTCGGGATCGGCGACCGCTTCGATGGCGATATCGTTGCCGGTCCAGTCGACCCCGACGGTCCCGACCGTATTGGGGTTGGAGCAGCTGGCGAGTGTTGCGAGCAGCACCAGTGCAGCGGCGAGGCGTCTCATGCGAAATCCCCCAGTTCCCGAGCCCGCCCAACGCGTTGCCCGTATATCGAGTTGCGCTCAGTTGCGGTGGCGACTGAGCCAGTGTTCGGTCGCACGGATCACCAGTGACAGCGAGATGGTCATCACCAGATAGAGAAACGCCACGACATTGTAAGTCTCGAAGAATTTGAAACTGCCGGAGGAATACACCTTGCCGATCTGCGTGATGTCCTGGACCCCGAGGGCCGAGACCAGTGCCGAATCCTTCAGCATCGCGACGAAATCATTGCCGAGCGGCGGCAGGATAATCCGGAACGCCTGCGGCGCGATCACCAGTCGGAAAATGTGCCAGCGCGACAACCCAAGCGCTTCGGCGGCTTCGATCTGGCCGTCATCGACCGCCTCGATCCCGGCGCGGAAAATCTCGGCGATGAATGCCGAATAGGCGATGGTCAGCGCAATGATCGCCCGCCAGGTGAAATCGAAATCGCGGATGCGGAATTCCGGCATCCAGCCGGCGGACACCAGCGGGCTGGCGGCCATATTGGCCAGCATGATGAAGAACGGCGCCCCGACGAACGCCATGTAGAACAGCAGCACCAGCACCGGGATGCCGCGCACCACCTCGATATAAAACGTCGCCACCTGCCGCAGCAGGTAAACCCGCGAGGTGCGCAGCATGGCAACGATCAGCCCGAGCGTCGCCGCCAGCGCGAAAGCGACAAGCGTCACCCACAGCGTCGTCCATACGCCACGCACGAGGGCGTTGAAGATCTGCGTGTAGCCGGCGTCGGCGACGATGCGCCACGACAGCAACACGCCAAGCAGCGCGACCGCCAGCAGCCAAAGCGGAAACTCGCGGCGGGAGCGGGAACGGGAAGGCGCCATGGGTTTGGTGGGTATGGGCGTTCGAGCGGGATGTCAAAGGCCGCGGTGCAGCGACATTCCCGACCAGAAGCCGCACGACAGGAGACCCGTCGCGCGGCCGGTTTGCCTACTGCTTGGCGTTATGCTCGTAGAACCATTTGGTCTTCAGCGCCTCGAGCGTCCCATCGGCGACCATCGCCGCGAGCGCGGCGTTGATCGGTTGGAGCAGGTCGGACCCGGGGGTCAGGATGAAGCCGAAGCTCTCGGTGCCGAGCGGATTTCCGACGACTTTGAGCGCATCGGGATTGGCGCCGATATAGCCGGCGGCCGAAGTCGAATCCATCAGCACGGTATCGACGTCGCCCGAAATCAGCGCCTGCACCGACGCGCCGAAGGTATCGAACAGCTTGATCCGCGGATTGGTTTCGTCACCGTCGAGCACGTCATAGACCGCAACGTAGAAATTGGTGGTGCCGGCCTGCGCTCCGACGAGGAAGTCGGCATTGGCGCCAAAGCTCGCAGCATCAGTGAAGCGGTCTTCGTCGGCCCGCACCAGCATAAACTGTTCGCTGGTCAGGTACGGCGCGCTGAAATCGATCTGCGCCTCGCGCTCGGAATTGATGGTGATGCCGTCCATGCCGACTTCGAACTGGCCGGTCCGCACCGCTTCGATCATCACGTCCCAGCTCGACAGCTGCCAGTCGACGGTGGCGTTGAGGCGTTTCGCCACTTCGTTCATCAGATCATATTCGAGCCCAACACCCTCGCCCGTCACCGGATCGGCGAAATTGAGCGGCGGATAGGCGTTTTCCGTCACCGCCACGATGGCGCGCCCGGCAAGGTCGGGCAGCGACTGGGCATGGGCGGCAGGCACCAGCAGGGCTACCAGCGCTGTCGCGGCCAGTAAGGTTTTCACGACGGACATGCGGCGGGTCTCCCAGTGTTTTCAGCCTTTGGCTCAAAGGCACTAAAGCAGATGCCCGGCGCTTGGCCAATGGGGTGACGCAGTGGACCGCCCCGGTCGAACCCTCTATAGACCGCGGTCGCAAACTACCTCCGGTTCCAAAAAACATGGCATTCGTTCCGCGCGTCTTTTCCGGCATCAAGCCGAGTGGCGACCTGCATCTCGGCAATTACCTAGGGGCCATCAAGCGCTTCGTGCCGCTGCAGGACACTCACCAGACGATTTATTGCGTCGTCGATATGCACGCCATCACGGTGTGGCAGGAGCCAGAGGATCTCCGGCGCTGGACCTATGAAATCGCCGCCGGCTACATCGCCGCCGGGCTCGATCCGACACGCTCGATCATCTTCAACCAGAGCCAGGTGATGGAGCACGCCGAGCTCAGCTGGATTTTCAACTGCGTCGCCCGCATGGGCTGGATGGAGCGGATGACCCAGTTCAAGGACAAGGCGGGCGAGAACGCCGAGGCCGTGTCGCTCGGGCTGTTCGCCTATCCCTCGCTGATGGCGGCGGATATCCTGCTGTACAAGTCGACCGGCGTGCCGGTAGGCGACGACCAGAAGCAGCACCTCGAACTGACGCGCGATATCGCCAAGAAATTCAACCACGATTTCCGCAGGCAAACCAAGGCGCTGGGCTACGAGGCCGATTATTTCCCGATCACCGAGACGCTCGCGACGGGCCCCGCCATGCGGGTCAAGAGCCTCAAGGATGGCGCGCGCAAGATGAGCAAGTCCGATGCCTCGGACCTCTCGACCATCTACATGATGGACGATGCCGATGCGATCGCCAAAAAGATCAAGCGCGCCACCACCGACCCCGAACCGCTGCCGAGCGAGGCCGCGGGGCTCGAAGGCCGGGCCGAGGCCGAAAATCTCGTTGGCATCTATGCAGCACTTGCCGGCACCAGCGTTGTCGACGTGCTCACCGAATTCGGCGGCGCCGGCTGGGGCCGCTTCAAACCGGCGCTGTCAGATCTTGCCGTATCGGTCCTCGCGCCCATCGCCGGGGAAATGCGCCGCCTCGTCGGCGACTTCACCGAAATGGACCGCATCCTCCGCGACGGCGCCGACCGCGCGCGGGCCATCGCTCAGCCGCACATGGATGAAATCCGGAAAATTGTTGGTTTCGTCCGCTAGCGAGCCGGCTTGCGCCGCCGCCACAGCAATGAAATTATGCCGGGCTATAACCAGCGAAGGAGCGGCGCCTTGGCTGAGCCCGTGACTGACTACGCACGAAAATTCCTCGTCATTATCGACGACACTCCCGAGTGCGACCGGGCGGTGACGTTCGCTGCCTATCGCGTCAAGCGCACCGGCGGCACGGTGGTGATGATGAGCGTCATCGATACCGGCGAATTCGAGCAGTACATGGGGGTCGGCGAGGTGATGCGGGCCGAAGCCCGCGACGAGGCCGAGCGCAACCTCGACGCCCGCATCGCGCGGATCAACAGCATCGGCACCATCCGCATCGAGACGGTGATCCGCGAAGGCGACGGGCCGACGGAGATCGACACGCTGATCCGGGAGGATTCGGGCATCGCGATCCTGGCGCTCGCCGCCGGCACCGGCCCCGAGGGGCCCGGTTCGCTGGTGACGCATTTCGCTACACGCGCCAACACCCTACCAGTGCTGTTGACCATCGTGCCGGGCTCGATGACCGACGAACAGATCATCGCCGTCTGCTGAATTCGCCGCTCGCCGCCCTTGCGCGACGGGGACCAAAAGTCTATTTTAGAATTGTTCTAACTGCACTGATCGGCACCAACATGTTCATCCAGACCGAAGCTACGCCCAATCCCGCGACGCTCAAATTCCTGCCCGGCCGTGACGTGCTGCTCGGTGAACCGCGCGATTTCCGCACGGCCGATGCCGCCGATAATTCGCCGCTAGCCGCCGGCCTGTTCACCGTACCGGGTGTCACCGGGGTGTTCCTCGGTGCTGATTTCATCTCGGTCACCAAGGATGACAGCAACTGGGCCCATATTAAGCCGGCGATTCTCGGCGTGATCATGGAGCATTTCCTCTCGGGCAAGCCCGTCGTTACCGATGGCGCACCAGCGTCCGAAATCGAACTCGAAGGTGAATTCTTCGCCGCCGAGGACCATGAAACCGTCGAAGTGATCAAGGAACTGCTCGCCACCCGCGTCCGCCCCGCCGTCGCCATGGATGGCGGTGACATCACCTTCAAGGGCTTCAAGGAGGGCACCGTGTTCCTCCACATGCAGGGCGCCTGCTCGGGCTGCCCGTCCTCGACGGCGACGCTCAAGAACGGCATCGAAAACCTGCTCCGGCATTTCGTTCCCGGCGTCGAGCACGTCCAGCAGGTCTGAGCTAACTTATCCGGCTCGGCTGCATCTCGACTCCCGGGCCACCTCGCTCTAGAGCATCGCCCATGACCGGGCCGATCCTTCTTGCCATCGACACTGCCGCGCCGCGCGTGCAACTGGCGCTGCTGCTGGCCGACGGCACCGTCGATACGCTGGTCGATGACATCGCCAAGGGCCACGCCGAAATTCTATTCGAGCGTATCGCCACCCTGCTGGCTCGCCATGGCCTCGCCTATGCCGACCTCCAGCGTGTCGCCGTCACCACCGGCCCCGGCTCGTTCACCGGCCTCCGCATCGGGCTCTCGGCGGCACGCGGCTTTGGCCTCGCGCTCGGCGTACCCGTCGTCGGGATCCCGAGCCTGCTCGCATTTGCGCTCGCCGCCGAAGGCCCCGCCGATGTGCTGATCGATGCCCGGCGCGATGAAGCCTATCTCCAGCCGTTTGCCGGCCCCGGAGTGCCGCTCGACACCGCACGCATCCTGCCGATGGCCGAAGCCCGCTCGCGGCTCCGGCCCGGCGTGACACTGCTGCAGGCTCCCTTCGTCGATATCGCCCAGGTGGCGCGCTTCGCCGCGACAGTCGACCCTGCCGATTACCTCCCGCACGCCGCCTATGTGCGCGATGCCGATGCCAAGCCGCAGCTCAAGGGCCGCGTCGCCCTGGTCGGATCCTGATCAATGGAAAAACTCTGGCTGGCCCCCGCCGGGCTTCACATCGAACCCGCCGAAAGCGCCGATGCCGAAACGCTGGCGCTGCTGCATGCGCAGGGGTTCTATCGCGGCTGGCCGCGCGATGATTTCGCCGCCTACATCATCGGGCACGATACCCCGATCTACGTCGCCTGCGATGCCAAGCGCCGCATCGCCGGCTTCATCATGCTCCGCCTCGCCGCCGATGAGGCCGAACTGATCACCATTGCCGTCGATCCCCGCTGGCGCGGACGGGGTGTCGGCGCGGCACTGCTCAGGGCAGCGATCGAGGATTTGCGCCTTACGCCCGCCCGGCGGTTGTTCCTCGAAGTCGCCGCCGACAACCCCTCGGCACTGGCGCTTTATCGCAAGGCCGGCTTTGCCGAGATCGGCCGGCGCGACGGCTATTATCTCCGCGACAACGGCAAGCCTGCCACCGCCCTTGTCATGGGACGCGATCTTGGCTAACCCGGATGGGTGATACGGGGGCGATGATGACGGAAAAGACCCATTCCGACCTGTCGCTCGAAGCGCAGTGCGCGGCGCGTGGCATGCGCATGACCGATCAGCGGCGCGTCATCGCCCGGGTGATCGAGGACAGCATCGACCATCCCGATGTCGAGGAACTGTATCGCCGCGCCTCCGAGATCGACGACCGCATCTCGCTGTCGACGGTTTACCGCACAGTCAATCTGTTCGAGGAAGCCGGCCTCGTCACCAAGCATGATTTCAAGGACGGCAGGGCGCGCTTCGAGCCGATCCCCGATGAGCATCATGACCACCTCATCGATATCCGTTCGGGCAAGGTCATCGAATTCCGCAACGAGGAGATCGAGGCGATTCAAGACCTCATCGCCAAGCGCCTCGGCTACAAGCTCGTCGATCACCGGCTCGAACTCTACGCCGTGCCCCTCACACCCGAGGTCAAATCGTGATCTTCCGGCTGTTGTTTCTGATCTTTGTCTTCATTCCGGTGGCGATTATCGTCATTCCGGTGCAGTTCGTCATCAACCTGTTCAACCCGCCATTCTGGAACCTGCTGCCGCAGTTTTTCCACCGCCTCAGCTGCATTTTCCTCGGGCTCAAGGTCACGGTCATCGGCAAGCCGGCGACCGGGCGGCCGACACTGGTCACCGCCAACCACATCTCGTGGACCGACATCGTCGCCATCGGCTCGGTGGCCGATGTCACCTTCGTCGCCAAAACCGAAGTCAAGGGCTGGTTCTTCGTCGGCATGCTGGCCGACCTGCAGCGCACCATCTACGTCGACCGCAAGCGCCGCTCCGATGCCGGCCGCACCAGCCGCGAAATGGCGCGCCACATGGCGGCCGGCAATGCCGTGCTGTTGTTCGCCGAAGGTCAGTCCGACGTTGGCACCCATGTCATGCCGTTCAAGACCGCCCTCGTCGGCGCGGCCCAGCACGCCATGGAGGAAGCCGGGGCCACCGATGTGATGATCCAGCCGCTGACCATCGCCTACACGCATCTGCAGGGCCTGCCGGTATCCCGCACCGAGCGATCGCTGATCGCCTGGATCAAATCCAAGTCGATCCGCCAGAACATCCGCGAAATCCTCACCGGCGGCACCAAAAGCGTCACCGTCGCCTTCGGCATCCCCAAGCCCCTGCCCGCCGGCGCCGACCGCAAAGTCGTCACCCGCGAAGCTGAAAACGACGTCCGCCGCATGCTGGTGGCGCTGAATCGCGGCCAGACTTTGCCGGCAGTGGAGTAAAGACTAGCCGCGTCTTTCGTTAGGCGGCCACTCTTGGGCGCTATGAAGCACCCGCACGATCAAAACGTGTTCGGATTCCACGCTGTAGACGATTACATATGGCGTTGTGCTGATGACAAGTTCGCGCGTGTGAGCGTGTTTTCCACTCCGGCCGGCAAATGGAAAATCGAGAAGTAGATCTGTCTGCCGTTCAATTTCGGCATCAAGCCGGAGAGCCGCACGGGGGCTTTGTTCGGCGAGATAGTCGATAATGGTATTACGGTCGTCGAGAGACTGCGTCGACCAAACCCGCCTCATTCGCCTCGCTCTATCGCAAGGCGCTCTAGTTCTGCATGGCGTTTCGCAAAATGTTCCCGCACGAACTCATCAGAAAGCGGCGGTCGCGGATCATCCAGCGCCTCCTGTACCTTCGCGCGGAACCAGGCGTCATAAGCCGGGTCCTCCGGCGGCGCGGCAAACGGCAGCGCTCCTTCATCGGCGGTACGTTTCAGCAGGAGTTGAACGGCATCGGAAATGCTCATGCCGGCTTCGGCCAACACGGCACTGGCACGCCGCTGGATTTCGGCATCGATGCGGGTTTCGATGATAGCTGTTTCGGACATGGCTTCACTCCCGATGTTCAATGTAATGCAGGGACGTGACGGGACCAAGGCCTCCGTGGCAAGAACACCCGGCGGGTCAGGCTTGGCCCCATCTACAAGGAGACTTCCATGCGCCCCTTCATTCTCGCCCTGCCGCTGATCCTCGCGACGGTTCTCCCCGCCTTCGCGGCGCTGCCCCCGCAGTATCAGCGGCAAAAGGAACTGCTGGCGATCGTCGAGAGCGAGGCAGTCAACGAAGAATTTGGCATGGACGGGATCGAGTCCGTCGAGTACCTCGGCGAGGATCGCTACCGGGTGACCGGCGGCAATTGTACGCTCGATGTCACCATCGTCGATGCGCCCAGCACGCATCCCGCCGGCTTTACGGGGCCGCGCGAATTTGCGCTCGAACTCGGCGAGACCGCCTGCAACTAGCTGCCGGTTTCCAGCCGCCCCGGTTCTCTGCTAGAAGCCGCGCCCATGACCGAAGTTTTCTCGCCTCCTGCCTCCTTGCCCGACACGGCGCGGCCCAATGCCAAGAAGGTCTTCATCAAGACCTATGGCTGCCAGATGAATGTCTATGACAGCGACCGGATGGCCGATGCACTGGCGCCGCACGGCTATGAGCCGACGCTCACCATGGAGCAGGCGGACCTCGTCGTGCTCAACACCTGCCACATCCGTGAAAAAGCCAGCGAAAAGGTGTTCTCGGAGCTTGGCCGGCTGCGCGAGCTGCGCGCCGAGCGGCAGGCGGTAGGCGAGGATTTCCTGATCGGTGTCGCCGGTTGCGTCGCCCAGGCGGAGGGCGAGGAGATCGCCCGACGTGCCCCGGGCGTCGATCTGGTGTTCGGGCCGCAAGCCTATCACC
This sequence comes from Devosia sp., assembly GCA_028290665.1. Classification (GTDB taxonomy): domain Bacteria; phylum Pseudomonadota; class Alphaproteobacteria; order Rhizobiales; family Devosiaceae; genus JAQGJK01. The sequence continues at coordinate 55,755 of JAQGJK010000025.1, forward strand.
GCTTGCCGGAACTGCTGGCGCGGACCCGGCGCGGCGTACCGGTGGTCGATACTGAATTCCCGCTCGAGGACAAATTCGCTCACCTCCCCGCACCCCGCCGGGAAGTGACCATCGCCCGCGGCTTGACGGCTTTCCTCACCGTGCAGGAAGGCTGCGACAAATTCTGCGCCTTCTGCGTCGTGCCCTATACACGCGGCGCCGAAACCAGCCGGCCGGTCGAACAGGTGCTGATCGAAGCCCGCGGCCTCGCCGCTGCCGGGGTGCGCGAGATCACCCTGCTCGGGCAAAACGTCAACGCCTATCACGGGCTCGATGCAGGCGGCCGCACCGTCGGACTCGGCGAACTCTGCCGGCGGCTCGGCGAGATCCCGGGCCTTGCCCGCATCCGCTACACCACGAGCCACCCACTCGATATGAGCGACGATCTGATCGCCGCGCATCGTGAACAGCCCACGCTGATGCCCTATGTCCACCTGCCGGTGCAGTCGGGTTCCGACAGCATCCTCAAGGCGATGAACCGCCGGCACACGGCCGCGCAATACCTCGCCGTCATCGCACGCATCCGCGCCGCCCGGCCCGACATCGCCCTCTCGGGTGATTTCATCGTCGGCTTTCCCGGCGAGACCGACGCCGATTTCGAGGCGACGCTGCAGATCGCCGCCGACGCTGCCTACACTTCGGCCTACACCTTCAAATACTCGGTTCGCCCCGGCACGCCGGGTGCCGGACTCGGCGATCAAATCCCCGAAGCCGTAAAAGCCGAGCGGCTGGCGCGCCTCAACGCCCAGATCGCCGGGCAGACCAAGCAATTCGATCGCGACTCGGTCGGCCGCGTTTTCGACGTGCTGATCGAAAAGCCCGGCCGCATGCCGGGCCAGATCGGCGGCCGCTCGCCCTATCTGCAGGCGGTGCACATGCAGGGCCCGGTCGACCTCATCGGCACCATCCAGCCAGTGCGGATCGTTGCGGTCGGGAACAACTCGCTTGTCGGTGAATTGTCGGATGCAAGCTCCGTTAAATCTGGTAGCGTTCGCCAGTCCCTCCCCGCTTGACGGAGCAGAAAAGGTTTGAGCAGGCATTTGGCCCCTACCCTCGATAGTGCAACCGCATCCCAGCTCGAGCTGGCTTTCGACGACAACCGCCTCGCCTCCCAGCTTTACGGCGATTTCGACCAGCATCTGGCGCTGCTCGAACAGCGGCTGAGTATTGCCGCTACACCACGCGGCAATCATGTGATGCTCAAAGGTGGCGCCAGTGGCGTCGACCAGGCTCGTCGTGTCCTCGAATCGCTTTATGGGCAGCTCGAAGATGGCCAGTCACTCGCTATCTCGGATGTCGATGCGATGATCCGGATGATCGAAACCGAAGATTCCCAGCTGTCGCTGCCGACGCTCGAGAAAAAGGGCCGCGTGCGCATGGCCCAGATCGCCACCCGCAAGGCCACCGTCGTCGCCCGCTCGCCGGCGCAGGACGGCTACATGCGCGCCATGGAGCGCTCCGAACTGGTATTCGGCACCGGCCCCGCCGGCACCGGCAAGACCTATCTCGCCGTCGCCTATGCCGCATCGCTGCTCGAACGCGGCGACATCAACCGCATCGTGCTGTCGCGTCCGGCGGTCGAAGCCGGCGAACGCCTCGGTTTTCTGCCCGGCGACATGAAGGACAAGGTCGATCCGTATTTGCGGCCGCTCTATGACGCGCTGCACGACATGATGCGGCCCGAACACGTTGAGCGCTGCATCCAGACCGGCATCATCGAAGTCGCGCCGCTGGCGTTCATGCGCGGTCGGACGCTGGCCAACGCCGTGGTCATCCTCGACGAGGCGCAGAACACCACCTCGATGCAGATGAAGATGTTCCTGACCCGCCTAGGCGAGGGCTCGAAGATGATCGTCACCGGCGATCCAACGCAGATCGATCTGCCGCCGGGACAGAAATCCGGCCTTGTCGAAGCGCTCGGCCTGCTCGATGGCGTCGAGGGCGTCCACATCTCGCGCTTCACCGATCGCGACGTGGTGCGCCATGCCATGGTCGCCCGCATCGTCCGCGCCTACGAGGCAGCGACGGCGGCCAAGACGGCGCTGCGCACCTGAGCCCCTGCCCGTGAGCACTTCACCCCTCGTCGTCGAGATCATCCGCCATGACGAATCCTGGCCGGAGGGACTCGAGGAACTGGCCGAGCGCGCCGTGGCGGAAGCATTGCGGCAGGCAAAACCAAAACTCAGCGGCGTGGCAGAACTCTCCATCCTGCTCACCGACGATGCCGAGCAGCAGGAACTCAATCGCCAGTATCGCGACAAGGACACCCCGACCAACGTGCTGAGTTTTCCGCAAATCGAGCCGTTCGGCCCCGTTGTCGGGTTGATCGGCGACATTAGCCTCGCGCGGGAAACCCTTGAACGCGAGGCGGCGGAACAGGGCATTGCCTTTAACGACCACTTCACCCATCTGGTGGTCCATGGCTTTTTGCACGTCCTCGGGTATGATCACCTGTCGGATGAAGAGGCCCTGGTGATGGAGCGGCTGGAGACCCAGATTCTCCAGACGCTCGATATTGCCGATCCCTATGCCGACGATTGACAGGAAAGACGCCGCGCCGCGCGGCACTCGACCATGAACGACACCGACTCTAGAAGCCTGGTTCCCGCCTCCCGAGAACCGACGCCCGAGCCTCCGCTTACTCCCGCCTCCCTGCCGCCGGCACGGGGGCAGAGCTTGTGGAACCGGATCAAATCCCTTCTCACGCTCCGGACCATCTCGCTTCGCGACGATCTCGAAGTCGCCCTCGAGGAGCGCGGCAGCGCCGAGGGCGCCGATTTCACCGAGAGCGAGCGGACGATCCTGCAGAACGTCCTGAAGCTCGGCGACAAGCGCGTCGACGATGTGATGGTCGAGCGTTCCGACATCGAGGCCATTGCTGCCGATGCTACGCTCGGCAAGCTGATCGCCCGCTTCCGCCAGGTCGGCCATTCGCGGCTGCCGGTATTTTCCGAAGGGCTCGACGACATTTCGGGCTTCATCCACGTCAAGGATGCGCTCAACCGGATCACCTCGACGCCGGTTACCAGCGAGCCGGGCAAGGACGCTCAAAGCAAGGACCAGCCGGTCAAGCTGCTGTCGGCGGTACTGAAACAAAAGATCGACAAGCTCGATATCATCCGTCCCGCCGTCTATGTCCCCGGTTCGATGCCCGTGGGTGACCTGCTGCAATCGATGCGCGCCAGCCGTGTCCACATGGCGGTTGTGGTCGACGAATATGGCGGCACCGATGGCCTTGTCACCATCGAGGATCTGCTCGAAGCCATCGTCGGCGAAATCGAGGACGAACACGATTCGCTCGATCAGGCCTTGGTCCGCCGCGTTCGGCAGGATGTGTTCGTCGCCGACGCCCGGGCCGAGCTCGACGAAGTACGCGAGGTTATCGGTCCCGATTTCGACATCGGTGACCTCGGCGATGGCATCGATACGCTGGGCGGGTTGGTCTACGACCTTGTCGGGCGGGTACCGGTGCGCGGAGAAAAGATCGGCACACTGCCGGGTTTCGAGTTCGAAGTGCTCGCCGCCGACAGCCGCCGCGTCAAGCGCCTGCGGGTCCGCCGCATCCGCGCCACGACGCTCCCGGCCCCCGAAGCCGGCCCCGGCGGCGAGCAGCAGAACGCCGCGGAATAACCTTTGCCGAGCTTTGCTTGACCTTGATGGCGCACGCGGCGACGGTCGCGCGCATGCATCCTGATTCGTTCCCGACCCCGTGACCTTCCTCGCCGAATTCGCGATGCTCAGCCATGGCTGGCGGCGGTTCCTGCTGCTGCTGGTGGCGGGGGCGCTCGCCGGGTTGTCGGTGCCGCCACTGTTCATCGTCCCGGCGTTGTTCGTTGCCCTGCCGGTACTGGTATGGGCGCTCGATGGCGCCGAGCGCCGGCGCGGCCTCGGGCTGGTGTTCGGCCCGGCCTTCCGGATCGGCTTTACCTTCGCCTGGGGCTATTTCCTCGTCGCTTTCCACTGGCTCGGCGCGGCGTTCTTCGTCGAGGGCGGCGCGATGCTCATCGCGATGCCCTTCGGCGTCGCCGCACTGGCCGCGCTGATCGCGGTGTTCTGGGGCTTTGGTACGGCACTGGCGCATGCCCTGTGGTCGCCCGGCGCCATTCGCATTATCACCCTCGCCACCTGCCTTGCCGGGGCGGAATGGGTACGTGGTCACGCCTTTTCGGGGTTCCCGTTCGATCTCGTCGGCTATGCCCTGACGGCCAACGACCAGATGGCGCAGCTCACGAGCGTCATCGGCATCTATGGGCTGACCGCGCTGGCGCTGCTGCTGGCGATGACCCCGGCGCTGATCTGGCCCGCCGATCAGCGCGGCCTGGCGCGCCGCCTGCTGCCGTTCTTTGTCGCACTTTCGGCAATCGCGGCACAGGTCGGCTATGGCAATTGGCGGCTCGACACGACGCTGCTCGCCGATCGCACCGATGTCAAATTCCGGCTGATCCAGCCGGTGATGCTCGAGCACGCCGGGTTTAGTCGCGCCGAGCCGAGCGCCGTAATCGACAGCCTGCTGGCACTGAGCGAGACCCGTATCACCCCCGATGATCCGGGGCTTGCCGGCATCACCCATCTGGTGTGGCCCGAATCGTCGCTGCCGTTCTTTTTTTCCGAATACCCTGAGGGGCTGGCGCGGATCGCCCGGATGCTGCCCGCCGGGGTGATGCTGCTGACTGGGGCGCCGCGCGAGGATTACGAGGCCAGCGCCGCCGATGGCGAGCAGCACCCCGGGTACAACTCGTTGCTCGCCATCGATAGCGACGGCGAGCAGGTGGCGCGTTACGACAAGTCGCATCTGGTGCCGTTCGGGGAATATCTGCCGTTCCAAAACTTGTTCGCTGCCATCGGCATCGCGCCCTTCGTACCCGGTGCCAGCGGCTGGGCTCCCGGCGATGGCAAGCGCCTGATGCTGGCACCCGGCACCCCGGCGTTCCTTGCTCTGATCTGTTATGAAGCAGTGTTTTCCGGCGATCTCGGCGGCATCGATCGAACGGCGACCACCGCGGCGCAGTTCATCCTCAACATCTCGAACGATGCCTGGTTCGATGGCTCGATCGGCCCGGCTCAGCATGCCCATCACGCCCGGATGCGGGCGATCGAAGAGGGCCTGCCGCTGATCCGCGCCACCAATTCCGGGCTGACCTTCATGGCCGATCCGCTCGGCCGGATCACCGCCCAACTGGCGCCCGGCCAATCGGCGCTGATGGACGTGGTGCCGACTGAAAAACTCGAGAGCACGCCCTTCCAACGGCTCCGCTACTGGCCGTTCCTTGCGGCGCTGGGGCTCGGGTTGCTGCTCTCCATCGTGGCGCATTGGCGCGCCCGCAACAGCCGGTAGATTTTGCTCGATCCGCTCCTGGAACATATCAAGCTTTCTTTATATCCCCATTGACCCTGTGGGGCATTGATGCCAGAAACCGGCACGAAATGCGCATTTTCGCGCAGTTGACGGTATTTCGCGGGGCCGATCGCATCGGGCGCGCATCCAGCTAGGGGTAGCAATTGGCACGGGCAAATTACCTGTTCACCTCCGAATCGGTCTCTGAAGGCCACCCGGACAAAGTCTGCGACCGCATCTCCGACGAGATCGTCGATCTGGTTTTCAGGGAAGCCAAAAAGGTCGGGATGGACCCGGCACAGGTGCGCATCGGCTGCGAAACGCTGGCCACCACCAACCGCGTCGTTATCGCCGGCGAAGTCCGCGTTCCCGATACGCTGCTCAAGCACGGCAAGGACGGCAAGGTTGTGCTCGACGCCGCCGGCCAGCCGGTGATCAACCCCGCCAAGTTCAAATCCGCGGCCCGCAAAGCGATCAAGGCCATCGGCTACGAGCAGGCCGGCTTCCACTGGAAAAAGGCCCGCATCGACGTGCTGCTGCACGGCCAGTCGGCCGATATCGCCGTCGGTGTCGATGAAGCCGGCAACAAGGATGTCGGCGCCGGCGACCAGGGGATAATGTTCGGCTACGCGACACGCGAAACTCCCGAATTACTGCCAGCGCCGATCTACTATGCCCACAAAATCCTCGAAGTGCTGACCCTCGCCCGCAAGGCCGGGGAAGGCGAAGCGAAAAAGCTCGGCCCCGATGCCAAGAGCCAGGTCACCATCCGCTACGAGGACGGCAAGCCGGTCGGCGTCACCCAAATCGTGTTGTCGACCCAGCACATCGACGAAACGCTGACCTCGCAGGATGTCCGCAACATCGTCGAGCCCTATATCCGCGCGGCGCTGCCCGAGGGCTGGATCACCAAGGACACCGTTTGGCACGTCAACCCGACCGGCAAATTCGTCATCGGCGGTCCCGACGGTGATGCCGGCCTGACCGGCCGCAAGTTCATCGTTGACACTTACGGCGGCGCGGCTCCGCATGGCGGTGGCGCGTTTTCGGGCAAAGACCCGACCAAGGTCGATCGCTCGGCGGCCTACGCAGCGCGTTACCTTGCCAAGAACGTCGTAGCCGCCGGTCTCGCCGATCGCGTTACCATTCAGCTCAGCTACGCCATCGGCGTCGCCAAACCGCTGTCGATCTATGTCGATCTGCACGGCACCGGCTCAGTCGATGAGGCCAAGCTCGAGGAAGCACTCGGCGTGGTGATGGACCTAACCCCGCGCGGCATTCGCGAGCACCTGCAGCTCAACAAGCCGATCTACGCCCGCACTTCCGCCTACGGCCATTTCGGACGCAAACCCGGCCGCGACGGCAGCTTCTCCTGGGAAAAGATCGATCTGGTCCAGGCCTTGAAGGCCGCGGTGAAGGCGGCTTGATCAGCCTTCAAGGCAGTCTTCGGTGCCCAATTCCGAGGTTGCTTGATTTACCAAATGGACCTGGCGCGCTAGACTGGCGCGCCAGTGTCGAAAGGTCGACAATGTCCGAAGCACGCGAACCACAAATTGTTGCAACCCCCGGCGTTTGCGGGGGACGGCCACGTTTGCAAGGCACACGCTTGACCGTACATGACATGCTGACCGCACTGGCATCAGGCGATACAATCGATGAACTACTCGTCGATTTTCCATATCTGACGCGCGAAGACTTTGCTGCGGTACAACCGTCAAAGCCGATCTCCAGACGACCATTGCCGCCATCCAGTCGGGCGAAGCTGTAGTCATTATCCGTTGACCGAAAGCCCCCATCCCCTCAACCTTGCCGGCGAGCCCCGGGCGTTTTTCGGCCGCCGGTCGGGCAAGCGGCTGCATCGGGGGCAGGACGCGCTGTATCGCGACGTGCTGCCGGCACTGGCCATTACGCTCGGCGATGAGCCGCTCGATCCCCGAACCCTGTTCCCCGACGCCCGCCGACTGATGCTCGAAATCGGCTATGGCGGCGGCGAGCATCTAGCGCGGCAGGCGGTGGAGCAACCCGATACGGGGTTCATCGGCTGCGAAGTGTTCACTGGCGGCATCGCCAAGCTGCTCGAAGCCATCGACACGCGCGACATTGGCAACATAAGGCTGTTCACTGACGATGCGCTGAAGCTGGTCGCCCGCTTGCCCGCTGCCAGCCTCGACGCCGCCTATCTGCTCTATCCCGATCCATGGCCCAAAACCCGGCACCACAAACGGCGCTTCGTCTCGGCCCTGACGCTGGCCGAACTCGCCCGCATCATCGTGCCCGGCGGGTTTTTCCATTTTGCCACCGATATCGAGGATTACGCCGACTGGACGCTCGCGCACCTGCTGCGCGAGCCGGGTTTCGCCTTCAAGCCGGAGCTGCCCGGAAGCTGGCACACCCCCTTCCCCGGCTGGGTCGCCACCCGCTACGAGGAAAAAGCCCGCCGCGAAGGCCGGATGACCAGCTTCTACTTCAGCTTCCGGCGGGTTTGATTCCGGGGCCAGCGTCCCCTCAATACCGCTTCAGCCCCTCCGGCTTGTTCCCAACGATCGCCTCGATCCGCTCCAGCACCTCGGGCGTCAGTTTCGCCTTGTGGTCGAGCGCCTTGAGATTCTCCTGGAGCTGGCTGAGCCGCGAGGCGCCGAGGATCACCGTCGAGACATGCGGATTGGCGAGGCACCACAGCAGCGACAGATGCGTCACCGACATGCCGATTTCGCCGGCCAGCGTCGTCAGTTCCCGGGCTTTCCGCAGCTTGTCCTGCCCGCCATCGCTTTCGAGCGAATCCTTGAGCCACTCATAACCCGGCAAATTCATCCGGCTGTCGGCGGGGATGCCGTCATTGTATTTGCCGGTGAGGATGCCCGAGGCCAGCGGCGACCAGATCGTCGTGCCAAGCCCCATCAGTTCGTAGAGCGGCAGGAACTCGCCTTCGACCTTGTTGCGGTTAAACAGATTGTATTCCGGCTGCTCCATCGTCGGCGGCGTGAGATTATGCGCGCGCGCCGCGGCGTACGCCTCGGTCAGCTGCTGCGCCGTCCATTCCGACGTGCCCCAATAGAGAATCTTGCCCTGCATCACGAGTGTATGCATCGCCCGCACGGTTTCCTCAACCGGCGTATCGACGTCCGGCCGGTGGCAGAAATACAGGTCGAGATACTCGACCTGCAGGCGTTTCAGCGCCTGATGGCAGCCATCGACGACGTGCTTGAAGCTGAGCCCCCGCTGCGTCGGCTTGCTGCCGCCCCAGAACACTTTTGACGAAACGATGAAGCTGTCGCGCGTAAACCCGAGGGTCTGCAGCGCCTCGCCCATCAGGGTTTCGGAAGCGCCCTGCCCGTAACCTTCGGCGTTATCAAAGAAGTTGATGCCGGCCTCATAGGCCGCGCCCATCAGCGAAACCGCGTCGCCACCATCGACTTGTTTGCCGAAAGTGACCCACGATCCGAACGAAAATTCCGAGACCTTCAGTCCCGATTTGCCAAGCCGTCGGTAGTCCATAATTGTTGTCCTTCATGGGCGGTCAGAGGCCCGGTGTGTTAGCAGATCAGCGCCGCTCGACAAGCGAGCCTTGCGTCGCACGATCCCGAACCGCTACGCAGCCTTGCTCAGGAACACCGCCATGACCCAACGCTTCACCACTTCCGACGGTTTCAGCCTCGCCTGGTACGATCTCCTGCCCGGCACCGGCGTGCCGATCGTGCTGCAGCATGGCTTTACCGCGTCGACACGCGACGAGTGGGTGGATTGCGGCATCGTCGAGCGGTTGGCCGCCCTCGGCCGGCCGATCATCGCCCTCGATGCACTGGGGCACGGCCAGTCCGACAAGCCGCACGATGAAGCCGTCTATGGCGAAGCGCGGATGGCCCGCGACATTTCCGAGCTCGTCACGCACCTGCAGTTCGAGCGCTTCGACCTCGTCGGCTATTCGATGGGCGCGGTGATTTCCCTGCTGGTCGGAACCGCTGAACCCCGCCTCCATCGTCTCGTACTCGGCGGCATCGGCGAGGGCGCCGTGGTCTGCGGCGGCGTCGATACCCGCGTCATCGACAATCGCGACCTCGTCGCGGTGATGCGTGCCGAGGATACCACCGGGTTTTCCGCTTTCGTCCGCGGCTTCCGCGAGGGCGCCGTGGCGCGGGGCAATGATCTCCTTGCGCTCGCGGCGCAGGCGGTACGGGTCCACGCGACGCCGATCCCATTCGAAACCGTAGTCGCGCCGACGCTAATCATCGCCGGCGATGCGGATCCGCTGGCCGTTCGCCCCGAGCGTCTTGCGGCCGCCATCGCCGGGGCCCGGTGCGTTCTCGTCCCCGGCGATCACGGGGCGGCGCGTGTCACTCCTGAATTCAGCGCCGCGGTGATCGACTTCCTCCGCTAACCGCTCCACTTGCACGTCCGGTCGAACCGGATTATATACCAGCCAACATCACTGTCTCTCATGCGAGAGTGGGTGCCGTCGGGCCCCGCTCTTTTTTATTGGCAAAAGGTTCAATGGGTTTCGACCTCACCGAAAAACGCTACATCAAGGAAACTGCAGTCGAAGCGCGTGTGGCCCGGATCGTCGAGCCGGTCGCCAACGACCTCGGCTACGCGCTGGTGCGCATCAAGATCCTGGCCGAGAACGGCACGACGCTGCAGATCATGGCCGAGGATGCCGAAGGGCATTTCACCATTGCGGACTGCGAACGACTGAGCAAGGACGTGTCGCCGGCGCTCGATGTGGACGATCCGATCGATCGGGCGTACAGCCTCGAAGTGTCCTCGCCGGGCATCGACCGGCCGCTGGTCCGGGCGCGTGACTTCAAGACCTATATCGGTCATGAAGCCAAACTCGAACTGATCGACCTGCTAGATGGCCGCAAGCGCTTCCGCGGCATCATCACTGCGGCCGACGATGACACGGTCACCATCCGCCTGCCGGATGCGCCCAAGGATGCCGAACCCGAACATCGGCTGCCGCTCGGCAATATCGCCGAAGCCAAGCTGATGATGACTGACGCGCTGATTGCCCTGGCCAAGACCCGGCAGGATGTCAGCCCGATCGACGACGATGACGACATCGAGACGATCGAGATCACCGACGACGATGATATCTCCGAGGAGACGCACTAAATGGCCGTCAGCGCAAACAGGCTCGAACTGCTGCAGATCGCGGATGCGGTCGCCCGGGAAAAATCCATCGACCGCATGGTGGTGATCGAGGCGATGCAGGACGCCATGGAAAAGGCCGCCAAGGCCCGCTATGGCAGCGAAACCGAGATCAAGGTCGAGATCAATCCGCGCTCGGGTGAAACCCGGATGTGGCGGCTGCTCGAAGTCGTCGAAGTGGTCGAGGAATCCGGCCGGCAGATCGACCTCAAGGGCGCCAAGGCCAAGAACGACGCCGCCAAATACGGCGATTTCGTCACCGAGCCGCTGCCCCCGATCGAATTCGGCCGCATTGCTGCCCAGTCGGCCAAGCAGGTCATCGTCCAGAAGGTACGTGACGCCGAACGCGACCGCATGTTCGAGGAATACACCAACCGTGTCGGCGAGATCGTCAACGGCACGGTCAAGCGCGTCGAATACGGCAATGTGGTCGTCGACCTCGGCCGCGGCGAAGGCATCATCCGCCGCGACGAACTGATCCCGCGCGAACTCTATCGCTATGGCGACCGCGTTCGCGCCTATATCTACGATGTCCGCCGCGAGCAGCGCGGACCGCAGATTTTCCTGTCGCGCACCCATCCGCAGTTCATGGCCAAGCTGTTCATGCAGGAAGTGCCGGAGATCTACGAAGGCATCATCACCATCCGCTCGATCGCGCGGGATCCGGGCAGCCGTGCCAAGATCGCCGTGACCAGCAACGACTCGTCTATCGATCCGGTCGGCGCCTGCGTCGGCATGCGCGGCAGCCGCGTCCAGGCGGTGGTCGGCGAGTTGCAGGGCGAAAAGATCGACATCATCCCGTGGACCGATTCGATCGCCGACCTCGTCGTGTCGGCGCTGCAACCGGCCGATGTCGCGAAAGTCGTGCTCGACGAGCAGGCCGAGCGCATCGAAGTGGTCGTCCCCGATGAACAGCTCAGCCTCGCCATCGGCCGTCGCGGCCAGAACGTGCGGCTCGCATCGCAGCTGATTGGCTGGGACATCGATATCCTGACCGAACAGGAAGAATCGGAGCGCCGGCAGAAGGAATTCACCGAACGCTCGGCTTTGTTCATGAACGCCCTTGATGTTGACGAGACGCTTGCCCAACTATTGGCTTCGGAAGGCTTCTCCTCGGTCGAGGAACTGGCCTTTATCGACCTGCCGGAAATCGCCTCGATCGACGGCTTCGACGAAGAGACGGCTGGGGAAATCCAGAACCGCGCCAGCGAGTACCTCAACGCCATCGAGCGCGCCAACGACGAAGAGCGCGTGGCGCTCGGGGTCGAGGACGCGCTTTACGAAATTGCCGGGTTGACTGCTGCCATGCTGGTGGCGCTCGGCAAGGAAGAGATCAAGACGGTCGAGGATTTCGCCGGCTGCGCTGCCGATGATCTGGTCGGCTGGAGCGAACGGAAAGACGGCGAGACCAAGCGTTTCGAAGGCACCTTCAAGGATTTCCCGGTGAGCCGCGAGGAAGCCGAGGACATGATCATGCAGGCCCGCGTCAAGGTCGGCTGGATCGCTGCCGACGAAGTGCCGGCAGGAGAAGGCGAAGACCTGGCCGACGAAGAACAGGCGGACGAGGCAGCGACGGACGGCGACGTGACCGACGAAGCGGAAGGGGCGACGGCCTGATGGGCCGTCACCACCACCAGTGGCCCGCCCCGAAGACCGTACGCGTGAATGCTGCCTGACCCGCGAGGTCCGGCCGACCGATGAGCTGATCCGCTTCGTCGTCGGCCCCGATGACGTGCTGGTTCCCGATATCGACGCCAAGGCCGAGGGCCGGGGCGCCTGGGTGACGGGTACGGCGGAAGCGGTGGCCCAGGCGGTCAAGCGCAAGGCGTTTGCCAAAAGCCTCAAGGAACCGGTGACGGTGCCCGAGGATCTGGTCGAACTGACGCGGCTGCGGCTCGAGCAGCGGTTACTCGGTGCTCTCGGCATGGCCCGCAAGGCCGGCTGGCTGATCACCGGTTCGACCCGGGTCAAGGAAGCGCTCGGACGCGGTGAAGTCGCCGCCCTGCTGACCGCGACCGACGCCGCCGAGGATGGCCGCAACAAGGTGCTCTCGTCCCTCAGGGGTCACGAGCGTGCCGCCGAAGAAGCCGGCCTGACGGGCGAGAAAGTCGCCCACTTCGAATTGCTGAGTTCAGAGCAAATGGGTTTGGCACTCGGGATTGAAAATGTGATACATGCTGCGCTCCCAAAAGGGAAAGCGGCACAAACGGCAGTGAAACGGGCTCAGAGACTGGCCCGTTACGTTGCCGGATTTGGCGCTACAGAAGAGAAGACGCGAGTTCATGGCTGATAATGACGACCAGGGCGCCCAGGGCGCCGGCGGCAAGAAGACACTGACGCTGAAGGGCGGACCAGCGATGGGCATGCGCCCGGGCGTGGCGCGCTCATCGCGCACAGTGGTCGTCGAGAAGCGGACCCGGCGCGTGCCGGGCGCTGCTCCTGCGACTGCGCCGGCAAGTTCCCGGCCACAGCAATCATCGCCGCAAAGCAATGGCAGCCGCCCGCTGCATCGCAGTTCGGCGCCCTCGGCCAAGATGGGGCTGACCGGCACCGAAGCCGATGCGCGCCAGCGCGTCCTGCGTGAAGCTGCCAGCCGCCAGGCCGAAGATAGCGCGCGCTTTGCCGCTGACGAGGCGCGCCGCGTCGAGGAAGATTCGCGTCGCCGCGAACTGCGCGAGGCCGCCGCCCGCCAGGACGAAGACCGCGCCCGCGCCATCGAAGATGCCAATCGTGCCGCCGAGATCGAAGCGGCGCCCGTCGTAGAGGCGCCTGCCCCGGTCGCCCCCGCAGTAACCGCTACTGCTGCCGCGCCGACCGCCAGCGCCAGCCCCGTCGCCGCTGCCCCCGAGGCCCCGCGCCCCCAGCCGACCCTGCGCGAGCGGGAAGTTGCCGGCCCGACCTCGGTGCGCACCGTTTCTGGTCGTCCCGGCCAGATCGCCCGTCCGGCGCCGCGTCCCAGCGCTGCCACGCCCGCCCGTCCCGGCGAGCGTCCGACGCGTCCCGGTGATCGTCCGACCACGGCCCGTCCGGGTGCACGTCCCGCCGGTGGCGGCATGCAGCCGATAGGCAATATTCCGCCGGCCCCGCCGAGCGAAGCCGATGGCCGCAAGGTGCGTGCCGCGGCCCCCGCTCCCGGCGCCCGCGTCACCACCGCCGACGAGCTTGAAAACGCCCGCCGCGCTTCGCGGGCTACGCCCGAACGGCCAACCCGCCGCGTCGTCGATGCCGCTTCGCGCGGTCGCCTGACGGTTTCCAATGCCGGTTCGGAAAGCGATCGCGACAAGGGTCCGTCCCTAGCCGCCATGCGTCGCCGCCGCGACAAGAAGATGGGCCGCAATCAGCAGGATGCGCCCAAGCTCGCCCGTGAAGTCGTCATCCCGGAAGCCATCACCGTCCAGGAATTAGCCAACCGCATGGCCGAACGTGCCGTTGTCGTCATCAAGATGCTGATGGCGCAAGGCACGATGGCAACGATCAACGACGTCATCGACAGCGATACCGCCGAACTGATCGCGACCGAACTCGGCCACGTGGTCAAGCGCGTCTCCGATGCCGATGTCGAAGAGGGTCTTTATGACATCGTCGCCGACGACAAGGCCGAGGATCTGACCGATCGCGCTCCGGTCGTCACCATCATGGGCCACGTCGATCACGGCAAGACCAGCCTGCTTGACGCAATTCGCGAAACCAGTGTCGTTTCGGGCGAAGCCGGTGGCATCACCCAGCATATCGGCGCCTATCAGGTCGAAAAGAACGGCCGCCGCATCACCTTCCTCGATACCCCGGGCCACGAGGCGTTCACTGCCATGCGCGCCCGCGGCGCTCAGGCGACGGATATCGCCGTGCTGGTGGTCGCCGCCGATGACGGCGTCATGCCGCAGACCATCGAATCGATCAAACACGCCAAAGCTGCCGGCGTGCCGATCATCGTCGCCATCAACAAGATGGACAAGCACGAAGCGAACCCGCAGCGGGTGCGCACCGAATTGCTGCAGCATGAAGTGTTCGTCGAATCGATGGGCGGCGACGTGCTCGACGTCGAAGTCTCGGCCACCAAGGGCACCGGCCTCGCCAAGCTCCTCGAAACCATCCTGCTGCAGGCCGAAGTGCTTGAACTCAAGGTGGCCCGCAACGGCCGGGCCGAGGGCCTCGTCATCGAAGCCAAGCTCGATCGAGGCCGTGGTGCGGTGGCGACTGTCTTGGTGCAGCGCGGCACGCTGGCCATCGGCGACATCGTCGTCGCCGGTACCGAGTTCGCCCGCGTCCGCGCGCTGATCGATGATCAGGGCATCCAGGTCAAGGAAGCCGGCCCCTCCACCCCGGTGGAAGTGCTGGGCTTTGCCGGCGTACCAAGTGCCGGCGATCGTTTCTCGGTAGTCGAGAACGAAGCCCGGGCCCGCGAAATCACCGAATACCGTCAGCGCCTCGTGCGTGAAAAGGTAGCCGGTGGCGGGGCAACGAGCCTCGAGCAGATGATGAACCAGCTCAAGCAATCGGGCATTGCCAAGTTCCCGCTGATCATCAAGGGCGACGTGCAGGGCTCGGTCGAGGCGATCAACGCTTCGCTCAACAAGCTTTCGACCGATGAAGTGTCGGCGCAGATCCTGATGAGCGGCGTCGGCGGCATCACCGAATCCGATGTGACGCTGGCACAGGCTAGCAACGCCATCATCATCGGGTTCAACGTCCGTGCCAACAAGCAGGCGACCGAACTGGCGCAGCGCGACGGCACCGAAATCCGCTACTACAACATCATCTATGACCTCGTCGACGACGTGAAGAACGCGATGAGCGGGCTGTTGACGCCCGAGCGCCGCGAAACCTTCATCGGCTACGCCCAGGTCCTCGAAGTGTTCAACATCACCAAGGTCGGCAAGGTCGCCGGCTGC
>JAQGJK010000026.1 GCA_028290665.1 Devosia sp.
CCTCTGACGTGGCCATTGCGAGCGAGGAGGCGGTTCATGGAAAAGCCACCTCGCGCTGACGATGATGATGAGTTCTCCGAGCTGGATGGCAGCCGTGTCCAAGCGGATCAACCAGTCGGGTGGGGTAATCCGCCACCCGACCATCAATTCAAGAAAGGAACCTCTGGCAACCCGAAGGGGCGGCCGAAGGGTCGACACAGTTACCAGACCCAGATGCGGAAGCTCTTGGTCAAGCCAATAATTCTGTCCGACGGGCGCTCGATCGCGCCCATCGAACTGGCCGTCCGAGCGGTCAACGCCAGCATGCTCAAAGGCGAGATGAAGGGGGTCGAGACCTACATCGATCTCATGCAGATGTATTATCCGCAATCAACCGAGGCGGACGATATCGAGATGACCGAGGAGCGCCGACGCCGCCTGCGGGAAGCGGCTAACCGGTCACTGCCGGATTCTCCGGACCAAGGTGAGTAACGATCGTGTCCGCCGTCACCAACTACACCGAGTCCGAACTCTACGAAGCTTACCTCGAGGACGACCTGATGGTTTTCCTCGAGGAGGCATTCGCAATCATCGAGCCAGGCCGCCAGCTCATGCAGAGTTGGCACCTTGAACACCTCGCCTGGCTACTTGGCGAGGTTGCGTCCGGCCGGGAACGACGTGTTATCGTTGCCGTGCCCCCTCGCTCGCTGAAGTCCATCCTTATTGCTGTGGTGTTTCCGGCTTTTCTTCTCGGCCGGGATCCTGGGCTCAAGATCATCGTCGCGTCCAACACCCGCGAGTTGGCGCGTAAACATGCCGCGGACTTCCGTCGCCTCACTCAGTCGCCGATCTACAAGCGGATCTTTCCACGCTACGTCCTGTCTCCCGCGGGGGACCGGGTCTTTGAGCAAAAGACCACCCTAAACGGCCACCGCATCGGCACCTCAGTCGGCGCAACCATCACCGGTCAAGGCGCCGACATGATCATCATCGATGATCCCAATCGGGCAAAAGACATCTATTCCGAAGCCCATCGGAACAAGGTCAATGCCTATTACGATCAGGAGCTGTTCACCCGCCTTAATGACAAGAAGCGCGGTCAGATCATCGTCGTGATGCAGCGGCTGCATCAGGACGATCTGGTCGGGCATATCCTCGAGCGCGGCACCTGGACGGTCTCGCAGATCCCGGTCAAAGCGACCGAACCCAAGTCCTTCCGCATGGGTCGTCGAGCCGATCAGCTGTTTCACCGGTCGACCGGAGATATTCTCCTGCCCGGGATCTATGATGAGGACGTCCTCAACGATATCCGGGTAACGACGGGCAGCATCAATTTTGAAGCCCAGTACCAGCAGAACCCCACCCCTGCCGATGGCCAAGTCATCAAGCGCAGCTGGCTGCACTATTTCGATAAGCGCCCTGATGAGTTCGAGTTCGTTATGGTGAGCTGGGACCTTGCCAGCACCATTGCGGAAGACTCGGACTATTCCGTCGGCACTGTCTGGGGCCGCATCGATCGAGATTTTTACCTGCTCGACGTCTTACGCGACCGTTGGGAGTCGCCTGACCTGCGCCGGCTGATCGAGGACACTCACTTCCGCTATAATGCCCACGCCACTGTCATCGAGAAGGCCGGCATTGGCGATGCTGTCGGAGCCGAGATGCGTCGGCAGAGTCGAATCCGGCCGATTCTCATCCCGGTTACAAAAGACAAGCAAGCCAGGCTGATTGCACACGCGCCAAAGTTTGAGGCCGGTCAGGTATGGATACCTTCCGAAGCCAGTTGGCTCGGGAACTATGTTGGTGAACTTCTGGCGTTCCCTAGCGGACGGAATGACGATCAGGTCGACAGCACCTCCCAGGCCTTGGCCTACCTGACCAGACATATGCCGCGAGCCGAAAAGGCGCCGACGCAGAGTCGCCCTAATCCAACGCGACCGCGCGGCACGCCGCGTAGCCCTCCGCGCGAACGCTAGCGACTGCTTGCCTGCTCCTGCGGGCCAAGCAAATTTCGCGTTGAGTCGATTTTCCCTGAAAGCGCAGATGTGCTCCCTGTTCGGTCGCTAAACTTTCCCTGTTATTTTGGCGCGGCAATTAGCCTTAGCGCCCGTAAATTATTGATTGTGCGGGTGTATTAGACGGTCGGACAAAGCTTCCTGGAAAGTTTTCCCTGTTCTTTCCCTGTTATCGGTTTTAGGCCGGTGATTGGGCAACCGAACCACCGGTCAGACGCCGTGAGAATTGAGGGAAAATTGCCTCGGACTGCCGATGTTCAGGCACTCTCAGCGTTCGATTGGGCAGCCAAAGCCGCCCGGAATGCCGGGGTTTTCGCCGAATCAGGGGGTCCCGCCTCTGCGAGAAAGACTAGGTGGCGGAGAGGATGGGATTCGAACCCACGAGACCCTTTTGAGGTCTGCGCCCTTAGCAGGGGCGTGCCTTCGGCCACTCGGCCACCTCTCCGCACGGGGCTTCCTTTAGCGCATGCGGCTTGGAGTGCAAGCAATTTTCCGCGTCCGGCGTGGCGCGGCTGCTGCGGGTGATGGCTCCTCTTTTCCAAGCTGCGGCGATATGCTCAATTTGCTTTGCGGAAACTGCGTCGCGATGCCGGGCGGTTGTCCAAACGAAGGGGAATTGACTTGAAGCCGGTTCAGCTCATGCGGGCGCTGTTGGCAGCCCTGTCGGTGACTATGGCCTTCGGATCGGCCGCCGCGGTGGCGCAGGCGCCGATCGAAGGGGTGTGGCGCACGCCGCTCGAGGCGGAGATCACCATCGCGCCGTGCGGCCGGGAATGGTGCGGTTACCTGACCAAGGTGGTGGTGCCGGATTATATCCTCGAAACCGTGCCGGATGCCGCCAACATGCCAGTCGAGGAGCTGTTCGACCAGCGCAACCCGGACCCGGCGCTGCGCGCTCGCAAGATGCTCGGGTTGCAGATCCTGGCGCTCCATTCAGGCAATGGCGAAGTCTATCAGGGCGAGATCTACAACCCCGAGGAGGGCAAGACTTATGGCGGCTACCTCGAGGTGATCGGTCCTGACGAAGTCAAGCTCAGCGGCTGCGTGCTGCTGATCCTATGCCGGGGCGAAAACTGGGAGCGCGTCGGCGGCCCCTGAAGGCCGCCGCGCCGAACGGCGGTTTAACGCTGCCCGAACAGCACCTTGAAGGCGTCCTTGTCGGTGCTGAGATCGCTTGGCAGGTCGACGGTCACCGTCAACCCGCGCGCTGTTCCCGGACGCGCCCGCATGCGCTCGCGCCACGCGGCGAAGGCCGGGAATTCGGCGATGTCGATCTGTTGGCGCTCGTAACCGTTCGACCAGTCGATGATGGCGATGTCGGCGATCGAGAACTCGCCTGCGACGTAATCACTGCCGGCGGCCGCCTGCCGGGCGAGTTGCTTGTCGAGCACGCCATAGAGCCGGTGCGTTTCATCGACATAGCGCTTGATGGCATAGGGAATTTTCTCGGGCGCGTAGATGTTGAAATGGTGGTTCTGGCCGAGCATCGGCCCGAAGCCGCCGACCTGCCAAAACAGCCACTCATCGACTTTGACCTGGGCGCGCTGATCGGCCGGATAGAATTGGCCGAACTTCAGCGCCAGATATTTGAGGATTGCCCCCGACTCGAAAACCGAGATCAGCTCGCCACCAGGGCCCTCCGGGTCGACGATCGCCGGGATCTTGTTGTTGGGCGAAATAGCGAGGAATTCCGGGGTGAACTGGTCGCCCTTGCCGATGTTGATCGGGATCAGCGTATAGGGCACGCCCAGCTCTTCGAGCATGATGGTGATCTTGCGGCCATTGGGCGTCGCGGTGAAGTGGAGCTCGATCGGCTTGGTCTGCGTCGGCATGGGAAAATCCAGGGCTGAGGTCGGCGACGCCGTCCGGCCCGCCTTCCACTCGCTTATATCGGCAGGTGACGATGGATGACAATCGTCCAATGGGGAAGCGGGGATCGCGCCCCGCCTCCGCCACCGGCCCCTGTTCAGGCCGCGACCAGTCGCAGATGCGGCTGGCCGTCGCTGGTCGTCGCGGCGGTGAGGCCGTGCACGTCGACGGTGGCGATGACGCGCTGACGCTCGATGATCATCGAGGTGAAGCGCGACACGTTGACGGGCAGGTCGAACTTCACCGTCACCTTGAAATGCCGCATATCGGACAACAGGTTGACGCCGAGCAGCACGCCGGCAAAATCGCGCCCGAGGTATTGTCCCCTGACGCGCTGGCCGACCTGGAACGGCAGCACGACGCGCTCCGGCACGCTGGCATGGGCGGTGTTCCAATCGCGATAGCCATGGGCCTTCGCGATAGTTTCGAGCGCCGCCGACTGGGTGATGGGCGCGCCTTTTGCCGCGTGGTCATCACGCAAAGCACGGGCTTCGGCCTTTAGCGAGGTCAGGCTCGGGGTATCGAGGGAAAACGACACGGTCGATCCTTCCAAAGGTTTGGGCGGAACTTCGTCATGGGGCTCGCCTTGCCATGAACCGCCTGAAAACCACAGGAAACGATCATGAAATGATGCGCGCAACGCAAATTACGCGGCTGAACTTCACCAACGGAGTTCATTGAACTCCGGCGAGCGGCGGGTGCCAGCAACCACCCCGGATATGTTCCGTCGGCGATCATCTGTCAATGGCCATTTGCCGGGCTGATCGGGCCGATCAGCACAATGCATTGGCCGGCAGGTCCTCGTCCCGCTACAGGGCATAGCAGCGTTTCCAGAGTGCTCCCGCGTGACTGAGATCCTACTCCTGCTCGCCGGCTTCCTTGGCGGCTCGATCAATTCGCTCGCCGGTGGCGGGTCGTTCATCGTGTTTCCGGCGCTGTTGTTCGCCGGAGTGCCGCCGGTTCTCGCCAATGCGTCCAACACTTATGCCGCTCTGCCCGGCTACATCGCAGGAGTCGTTGGCTACTGGAAATCGATCGCCCCCTATCGCAGCCGCCTGCCCTACTACACCGTCGTGCCGTTGATCGGCGGATATTTCGGGGCTGAATTGCTGCTGCGCGTTTCAAATGCCCAGTTCGAAACGGCGGTGCCGTGGCTGATGCTGTTTGCGGTGCTGCTGTTCGCCTTTGGGAGCGCCCTCGCAAAACGCCTCGGTGGCATCGGCGGGGGCCGTCGTTCCCTGCGAATCGTCGGCGCCGGTCTGCTGGCCTTGCTGCTGTTCGGCATCTCGGTCTATGGCGGGTTTTTCAATGCTGGCCTCGGGGTCCTGCAACTAGCGTTCTTCGCCGTTGCGGGCTTTACCGACATTCACGCGATGAATGGGCTCAAGCTTTGGATGTCGAGCGTCGTCGCCTTGGTCGCAACGATCCGCTTCGCGATCGAGGACGCCATTGTCTGGTATCAAGGCTCGATCGCCCTCGTTGGCGTCGTGACCGGCGCCTATGTCGCAGCGCGGCTGGCCCGGTACATTCCGACACAGCTGATCCGGGCGCTGGTCATCGTTTACGGACTCGGCATGACCGGGTATTTTTTCTACTCAGTCTATTTCGCGGCCTAGACCCGCTCCATCCACACGGCGCAATCATGGAAGGCGGCCCCGCCGAACGGGGGCGCCGGGTCGGCGCCGATCAACGTGTTGATCCCCCTGCCCTCGATATGCGCCTTGTTGGGCTGGATGGATTCGGCGATCAGCACGCCGCGCCGGATGCCGCCGAACAGTTTTGCCGTCAGCACCACGCTGCCCCGCTGGTTGCCGAGCCGGACCCGGGCACCGTCGCTGATGCCAGCACCTAGCGCATCGTCCGGATGCACGAATACCGTCGGCTCAGGGTGGCGCTTCTTTGACCCCGGAGTTTCGGTGAAACTCGAATTGAGGAACGCCCGGGCCGGGCTGGTGGCGAGCCGGAACGGATGGGTAGCATCGGCCGCCTCGTTGACGTCCCACCAATCGGCGAAACGTGGCATGATCGCCGGGTCGCAGGCCCAGCGGTAGCCCTGCTTGTCGGCGACGCCCTGCCAGTTCGGCCGGAACCGAAATTTGCCATCCGACCAGGCAAAGCCCGAGGCGAAGCGGTGTTCGTCATCGGGCAAAGCCCGGTCGAAAAAGCCCGTCGCCTCGATCACCTCGATCGGCGGGTAGTCCGACCGGCGGAAGGTTTCGGCGACGAGGTCGCGGTCAGTCATGTCGAGGGTCGCGTCCGTGACCCCAACCCGACGCATCAGTGCGTTGACGACCTCGAAATTCGAGCGCGCCTCCCCCGGCGCCTCGAGCAGCTTCGGGCCGTACAGCACCCGGTTGTGGCCGCCGCGGGTGTAGTAATCATTGTGTTCGAGGAACATCGTCGCCGGCAGCACGATATCGGCCAGTTCGGCCGTTTCGGTCATGAACTGCTCATGGACGACGGTGAACAAATCCTTACGGAGTAACCCCTGCCGCACCAGCGTCTGGTCGGGGGCGACAGTAGCCGGGTTGGTGTTCTGGATAAACAGCGCCTTGACCGGCGCCCCGTCCTGCAGCGCCGTCGCGTCGCCGGTGAGGATCGCGCCGATCTCGCTCATGTCGAGCAGCCGCGGCGCGCCCTTGGCGAGGGACGAGCCATAAATCGCCGATTTATCGAGCGCCCAGGCGCCGCTGTTGCTGTGAAACGCGCCGCCACCGCGGTGTCGCCACGACCCGGTCATTGCCGGAATGCACAGCGCGGCGTGCATGTTGGTGGCGCCGTTGCGCTGGCGGGTAAAGCCGTAGCCGAGGCGGAAGAAGGTCTTTGGCGTCGTCCCGACCAGCCGGGCGAAGGCTTCGATCTCGCTCACCGCCAAGCCGGTGATCGCCGCGGCCCATTCCGGCGTGCGCGTTGCGAGATGAGTTGCGAACTCCGTATCGAAGTCGGTGAAATCGCGCAGGAATTGTTGATCCGCCAGACCATCGCGCAGCAGCACGTGCATCACGGCGCAGGCCAGCGCGCCATCCGAGCCCGGGCGGATCAGCAGTGCCATGTCGGCCTGCTCCATCGTGCCGGTCTGGTAGATGTCCACGACGACGACTTTGGTGCCGCGCTCCTTTCGCGCCCGCATCGCGTGGGTCATCAGATTGACTTGGGTGTTGACCGGGTTGGTACCCCAGATCACGACACAGTCGCTGTCGAGAATGGTCTCGGGGTTAGGCCCGGTCAGCAGCCCGGTGCCTGCGAGATAGCCCGGCCATGCCGTGCCGGTGCAGATGGTGTCGTATTGCAGCGAGTAGCCCTTGCCGTGGCGCAGGCGTTCGATGCCATCGCGCTGCACATGGCCCATGGTGCCGGCGTAGAAATATGGCCAGATCGCCTCGGCGCCGAACTCGGCTTCGATGGCCAGCAGCCGCGTCGCGATCTCGTCGAGCGCCTCGTCCCAGCTAATCTGCTGCCACTGGCCAGCGCCCTTTTTGCCAATGCGGCGAAGCGGATGCAGCAATCGGTTCGGATGATGAATACGCTCGCCATAGCGCGCCACCTTCTCGCAGATAACGCCGGCCGTATATGGGTCGTCCTTGGCGCCGCGCACCCGCCCGATGGTGTGCGCGTCGATGATTTCGACATCGAGCGCACAGGTCGAGGGACAGTCGTGCGGACAGACGGAACGGGCGATGCGCGGCAGGAGGGGTGCGTTCATGGCCCGAACTCTATGCCGGCACGGCGGCGTTGTCAGTGCCCGTCGCGATGAATTGCCGTGATCGCTCGGATCACTGCGCCGCGGCGTTCGCCCGGTCGAGCAGCAGGGCTTTTTCCCGCTCGTTGCGGGTCATGCCGGCAGCCTTCAGGAACTCGGCACGGGCTTCCTGGCGCTGCCCGAGCTTTTCGAGCAGGTCGCCCCGGACAGTCGGGAACAGGTGATAATTGGCCAGCGCCGGCGACTCGATATCGTCGAGCACCGCCAATCCCGCCGCCGGTCCCTCCGCCATCGATACCGCGACAGCGCGATTTAGTTCGACGATCGGGTTCGGCACCAACGCCGCGAGTTCGGCATAGAGCGCGGCGATCTCGGTCCAGTCCGTCTGTCCGGCCTTTCGCGCCCGGCCATGGCAGGCAGCGATGGCGGCCTGCAGCGTATAACTGCCACGCCGGCCCCCGGTTAGCGTCTCGGCCCGCTCCAGCGCCACGAGGCCGCGGCGGATCAACATCTGGTCCCAGCGCGCCCGGTCCTGCTCCAGCAGCAGGATCGGCGTGCCATCGGGCTTGACCCGCGCCGCGTTGCGCGATGACTGGATTTCCATCAAGGCGACAAGGCCATGCACTTCCGGTTCACCGGGGGCGAGGCGAGCGAGAATCCGGCCTAACCGCAGCGCTTCTTCGGTGAGTTGCGGGCGCAGCCAGTCGCTCCCGGCGGTGGCCGAGTAGCCCTCGTTGTAGATCAGGTAAACCACCTCCAGCACCGAGGCGAGGCGCGCATTTCGCTCGGGACCGGTCGGCACTTCGTATTCGAGATGGGCATCGGCCAGTGTGAGCTTGGCCCGGACGATGCGCTGCGCCACGGTCGGCTCGGGCACGAGAAAAGCCCGGGCGATCTCCTCGGTGGTCAGCCCGCCCATCAGCCGCAGCGTCAGCGCCACGCGGCCTTCGCGCGCCAGCACCGGGTGGCAGGCGGTGAAAATCAGGCTCAGCCGTTCGTCGCCGATGTCATCGTCGAGCGCCTTGTCCGGATCAGGCGTCATGTCGCCCTGCTCGAGTTCGCGCTCATAGCCGAGGGCCTCGAGCTTGCGCGCCGCCATCTTGTTGCGCCGGAAATAATCGATGGCACGGCGCTTGGCCGCCGCCATCAGCCAGGCGCCGGGGTTTTTCGGGATGCCGGATTTCGGCCAGTGCTCCAGCGCGATGACCAGGGCATCCATCGCCAGTTCCTCGGCGAGGCTGACATCGCGCAGCATCCGCGCGAGACCGGCGATCAGCCGAGACTGCTCGATGCGAAACACCGATTCGATGGCGCGGTTGGTGTCGGTGGTCGGGCTCACGACCACCGGTTACACCAGCTTCGGCACGCATCGGCAAGGCCCGCCGCCGGCTCAGCCGGTGATCGGCTTTTCATGCGCGGCGCGGAACGCCTCCTCCTTGGCGATTGCCGCATCGGGAACCATCCCAGCGAAATCCGCAGCCTCGAACACGCGGAACAGGTCCACATATTCGCCCTCGGCCATGCCGGGAACGCGCGTGGCCCAGCTGAGGGCCTCGCCCTTGTCTTTGACCTGAATGATCCAATAGCCAGCGATCAATTCCTTGGTTTCGGCGAACGGGCCATCGATGACCTGCGGCTTGCCGCCCTTCTGGATAATCCGGGCGCCCTGGTTCGAAGGATGCAAACCATCGGCGGCGAGCATGATCCCGGCGTCGATCATCTGCTCGTTGAACTTGCCCATCGCCTCGAACATCTCGGGCCCGGGCATCACGCCGGCTTCAGTGTCGGAATTGGCGCGAACAACAATCATGAAACGCATTTTTTCACTCCTCGGTGGCTATTGATGAGGCTTTTCGTCGGCCTTCGACAAGACGACGAACCGGCGGACTGCAAATCGACACGGTGCGAAAGTTTTTCCGATGGTAATGCGGCAACGCTGGTGCCCGTCACGCCGATCGAAACTGGCGTGACGGTTCGGCAATCAAAGTCATTTCGCGTCGAGAAAACCGATCGCCGTTTCGGCCAGCTCCGGCGCCATGAAAATGGTGTAGTGCGTCTGTCCCGGCAGGATGGCGAAGCGGTTGGCGTTCATGTTAGCGCCGTCCCACCCGGCATCGACCTTGCCGCCGCCAAGCAGTTCGAAAAACGACGCCGCGTGCGCCGTGCGGACGCTGTCCCAATCGCCAACGATCAGCATGGTTGGCGACTGGATTTTGGCAATGTCAGCGGACCAGTCGTAGTCTTGGCCGGCGAGTTCGCCAACTTTGGTGATCAACCGGCCCCAATTGTTCACATCCGGCGCAATCTGGGCGTACATTTGGTACATCGGCGTCTGCTTCATCGGCTCAATGGCCTCGGGCCCGATCATCCGCATGCCCTGTTGATTATAGTCGTGCCAGCCGGAAAAGGCGTAAGGCGTCGAGACGAGGATCAACCTGTCCACAACTTCTGGATGATCGACCGCGGTGCGCAGCGCTACGCCGCCACCGGTGGAATAGCCCATGATGTCCGCCTTCTCGTAGCCGAGCCAGGTGATGAGACCTGCGATGTCGTCCGCCATGGCCTCAAAGGTCATCGGCCGGTCCATCGGCAGCGTGCGTCCATGCGCCTGCAGGTCGACGCCGATCACCTGGTGCCCCTCGGCCAGCAGTTCGAGCACCGGACCGAACATTTCGATGGCGCCGAACCCCCCATGCAACAGGACGATCGGCTCGCCTTCGCCATAGACCGCGTAATAGACTTCGACGCCATTGACCGGGGCGTAACCGCTTTTGCTGGGCGTGGGCATTTCGAGTGATCCTTGTTGAGCGTGAACGGGAAGCGCGAGGGTAAGCGTGGTGGCGAGAGCCAGCAGCGTGGATTTCAACATTTTTGGTCCCTTCTCCGGACAAAGCTTCGCCGACCGTCGGGTACTCGGCATTCGGCGTCGATGGAAATTAAAGCACTGCGGGCCGCGTCAGCCCGTCAGGTCGGCGATGAGCTTCTCGATGCGTCGCGCTCGCGTCTCCGCGGCTTTGGCTGCCTCGACGGCCAGGGTGTGCTGGCGTTTGTTGCTGTAGGACAGCTTTTCGAATGCCAGTTTCGCCGCCGGCTCGGCGTCGAGTGCCGCCTGCAGATCGGCCGGCACCTCGACCATCCGGGGTTCAGTGTCGAGTTCGAGTTCGACTTCGTAGGTCTCCCCACCCTTCACCCCTGATTTGGCGCGAATGTCGGCGCTGACGCTGATCAGGAACTTGCCGCCCATGCTGGCGATCGTCGAACGGTAGGTGAAGCCATTTATAGTCACTACCACCGCCGGCTTTTTGCTGGTGCCGAGCGCCGTCAGCACCTCTGGCGGCACGACGATGCCGGTATTGTTCTTGCCAACCTGCAGGATGGTCGTGGTGAATTTCATGATGGACCCGCCTCGCTAACGGTCAGCGGGCGCCGGAGCCGGACATGCTCATCAACTGCATGACTTCGATGCGACCTTCCCAGCCCTTCCAGTGGCTGCGATGCAGGTCGGCGAACCGCTGCACCCAGTCCATCGCGGCGTCACGGTTCGGCAGTTCGTAGATGGCGTAGCCGCCGAGCAGTTCCTTCGTCTCGGCAAACGGGCCGTCCTGCGCCACCACTTCTGCATCGGTGACGGTCACGGTCGCTTCGAGACCCATTCCACCCGTCTCGATCAGCACTCCCGCCTGCATGGCCTCCATGCCGAATTTGCCGATCGCCTGCATCAATTCCGGCGGCGGCGCTCCGGCCGCGTTGCCATTGGTGGTGACGACTGTGGTCATGAACTTCATTTTCGAACTCCTCAGGCTAGCGCTCAGAACCGGTCCGGCTCGTCATCGCTTTCGAATAGACGACGAGGCAGCCTAGCGCCGATCGACAAGGAACCGCCAGATTAGTCGATTTTTCCGTTTGGTGGACCATCCAGTCCGCATCTAGCAATTCCATTCTAAAATTGGACCTGACTTAACCCGCCGACTTACCCTTGACAGGCTCCGAAGTCCGCGTTACTTAAGTGCATGCTTAACCAAACCGACCGCATTGATACGCTGTTCCAGGCTCTCGCCGACCCGACCCGTCGGATGATGGTCGAACGGCTGAGCCGCGGGCCCGCGTCGGTAAGCGAACTGGCCAAACCGTTTCGCATGTCTCTCCCCGCCGTGGTGCAGCACCTGGCGATACTCGAACAGAGCGGACTGGTGAAAACCCGGAAGCTTGGCCGGGTCCGTACCTGCACCATCGACAATAGCGTCCTGAGCCTTGCCGAAACGTGGCTCAATGAACGTCGCCAGGAATGGGAGAGGAAGCTCGACCGCCTCGAGACCTTTCTCGCTGAACCAGAAGATGAGGAGCCTCACAATGGCTGAAACCGACCGCACTGTCGCCCATGGCAGCTTCACCGTCGAACGCCGTTATCCAGCGGCCCCGGCGCGGGTCTTCAATGCCTTCGCCGATCCGGCGATCAAGGGGAAATGGTTTGGCGATCCGGAAAAGGACAGCCCTGCAGATGTGTTCGAGTTCCGCCCCGGCGGGCGGGAAGTGCGCAGTGGCGTCCTCGGCGACGGAACGACCTATGCCGTCGAGAGCCGCTATTACGACATCGTCGACAACCAGCGCATCGTCTACGCCTATGACGTCATCATCAACGGCGCTCGCACGTCGGTATCCGTCGCGACAGTCGAGTTGACACCGGACGGTGCCGGCACGCGCATCACCATGACCGAGCACGGCGCATTTCTCGATGGCATCGAAGTGCCCGCCGAGCGCCAGGGCGGCGCTGAGTTCGTGCTCGATCGCCTTGGCGTGTTGCTCGCCCAAGCCTGAAACAGTTTCCGAGGAGTACAATCATGACCGAACGCTCGATCGCCCATGGCAGCTTCACCATCGAACGGACCTACCCCGTCAAGCCGGAAAAGGTCTGGCTGGCCTGGTCGGAACTGGAACAGAAGCAGAAATGGTTCGGCAGCCCGGCAGTGGGCAACGCCAAGCACACGCTCGATTTTCAGGTCGGCGGCAAGGAGCATTCCGAGGGCAGTTTTCCCGATGGCACGCTCTACACCTTCGATGTGATTTATCAGGACATCATTGACGGGCAGCGGATCGTTTATTCCTACGACATGACGATCAACGGCCACCGCATTTCGGTGTCACTGGCGACGATCGAAATCGCCGCGCGGGGCGCTGGCACGCACCTGACCGTCACCGAGCACGGTGCCTATCTCGACGGCCTCGACAACTCGGCCCAGCGTCGCGACGGCACCGAGCAATTGATGGACGCTCTCGGCACGTCGCTCGGGGCATAATTCATGTCAGCTGACCTCACCATAATCTCCACGCGATGGTTCGCCTTCGCCCCCGAAGCGATCTTTGAGGCGTTTGCCGATCCGGCACGCCTGGCGCGGTGGTGGGGTCCGGCAGGCTTTTCGAATACGATAGTCGAATTCGAGTTCAATGCCGGCGGCAAATGGTCCACCATCATGCGCGCGCCGGATGGCAGTGAGTTTCCCAACGACGCGGAATTCCGGGAGATCACCCCGTCACGCCGAATTGCGTTTGCCCACGCCCCGCCCCATCCCTTCGTCATGACAATCGATTTGGTGCGCGAGGGCAGCGGGACGCAGATGACCATGCAGATGACGCACGAGTCGGCAGAGGATTGCGACCGCGTGCGTCCCTTTGTCGTGCCCGGTAACGAGGAAAACTTTGACCGCCTCGTCGTCGAACTCGCCCGATCTGCCTGATCGATAAGGTGACGGCATGTCCTGCACAGGAGCGCCGATAGAATCTCCTGCCGCCGCAAATCAGGCGGTGAACGCCCGCGCCGCGAGGCTGGCGTTGCGGCGGATCTTGTCCTTGGCGAGTTTCACCAATGCCGCGGCTCCCGAATGAAACGGCGAGAAGCTGATGCGGCCGGTCGTGCCGAACAGCGTGATGCCGCGCCAAGTGGTCCGCACGTGAGTGATTTCACTCCAAGCCAGCTTGATCGCCTGGCCCCGCGGTGTCGTATGTTCGACGCCCTTGCCGTCCCAACGGGTCTTGTCGAGGATCGAGAAGTAGACAATACCCGCAGCGCAGAGTGCAAAGCTGATGGACAGCGCCATGCCCAGCGCCATCTGGCCATAGGGCAGATCGGCGGTTGAGCCATTGACGATCACCGCCAGCAGCAGCAAGGCCGAAAACCCCCCGCTGACAATCGCCCCGAACAGTTCGACCGGCGAGGCCCTAAGCTCAGACCAGCGCCCGTCCATGGCACCCGGATCCTCGCGCTGCACCAGGCGAAGCGCCAGGAACATGGCGTAGGCAAAACTGACGATGCCGGCCGTACGGCCAAGCGGCAGGTACGCCGTCGCCGGAATGTATTTGAGAATGATCAGGCCAAGAATCACAGCGAGCGGCACAGCCACTTCTTGCCAGCGCAGGGGCACCAGAGAACCTCCAGGAACACGACGACGCCCGGCCATTTCATGCCGGCATGGTTAACATTGTGTTACTGCCCCAGGCGCCTGCGAGACAGGCATCGAATCCACACTGTGATGGGCACTCTACGCCAGTGATATTTTCGCGATGACGACAGACAAAGGCCGCAGACGAGAATTCGTCCGCGGCCTGTGCAAAAGAGCAACAGCAGGTGCACAGGATTTAAGCAAACGGCATCCTGCCGCTCAATTTCTCCCGTGCGGAAGAAGGACGAGAGTCACCGAGCGATAATCGGTCCGCCGGTCATTGCTGCGGCAGCGGCTTCTTCAGCGGCCAAGTCAGCCTCGGGTTCTTTCCGGAGGCTGGTGGCGAGCGGGATTTCGCGAAGCAACCAGGTCAGCCCGAAAGCCAGGATGGCGGCGGCAGTAGCGACCAGAAACACCGGATGCAGGGCATTGACGAAGCCGTTCATTACCAGTTCCCGCACCGGACCTGGCAGTTCCGCCAGTTTGGCCGGACTGAAGCTGGCGCTGGCGCTGCTTCCGGCCGGCATCACCGAGCCAAGCTGGGCCGCCAGTTGGTTGGAAAAGATCGCGCCGAACACCGAAACGCCGATACAGCCGCCGATCTGCCGGAACATCGTCGAACCGGCCGTCGCGACGCCGAGCATCGAACGCTCGACGGCATTCTGGGTCGCGGTGACGCCGACGCTGTTGACCGGACCGATACCAAGGCCGGTGATGAACATGAACAGCGAGATCTGCCAGATTTCACTGGTCGTCGACAGTGTCGAGAGCAGCATCATGCCGATGGCGAGCACGCCGGTTGCGGCGATCGGCAGCCACTTGTAATGGCCGGTGCGGCTCATCACCTGCCCGGCGAGGATCGACGAGCCGAGCAGGCCGATCATCATCGGCAACAGGCTGAGGCCCGAACCGGTGGGGCTGATCCCCTTCACCACCTGGAGATACAGCGGCAGGAACGTGATCGAGCCAAACATCGCGAGGCCGACGATGAAGCCGACGGCGTTGGTGACAAGGAAGGTGTTGTTGCGGAATAGCGACAGCGGCAGGATCGGCTCCGATGCACGGGCCTCGACGATCACAAAACTCACCAGCATCACCACTGCGAGCGCGGCAAGCGCCAGCATCGGCGCCGAGCCCCAGGGCAGCGTGCTGCCTCCCAGCGAGGTGAACAGCACGATGCTCGAAAGCGCGCCGGTCAGCAGCGCCGCGCCGAGATAGTCGATCTTGCGCGCCACGCGGTCGGGCTTCGACTTCAGCGCCATGCCGATAACGACAAGCGCCAGCAGCCCGAGCGGCAGGTTGACGAAGAAGATCCAGTGCCAGCTCAGATGTTCGACCAGGAACCCGCCAAGCAACGGCCCGATAATCGTGGCGATGCCGAACACGCCGCCGAAAATACCTTGGATCTTGCCGCGTTCGCGGGGCGGAATAACGTCGGCAACAATGGTCATGGCGACCACCATCAGCCCGCCACCGCCGAGACCCTGCACCACGCGGGCAATAATCATCATCGTCATGGAACTGGCGAGCCCGGCAATCACTGCGCCAATCAGGAAGATGACGATGGCGACCTGCAGCACGATCTTGCGGCCATAGAGATCGCCGAGCTTGCCGTAGATCGGCGCCACCACGGTCGAGGACAGCAGATACGCCGTCACCACCCAGGTCAGGTGATCGAGCCCGCCGAGATCGCCGACGATGGTCGGCAGCGCGGTCGATACGATGGTCTGGCCGAGCGAGGCCAGCAGGAGCACCACCGCGACCGCGGCAATGATCAGCCCGACCGGTTGGCGGGCCTCTGGAAGTGTAGTGTCGGACATGTCGGGCCTCGAAAAGCAAAAGGCGCGAACCATGCGTCGCGCCATTGAACGTGGGCTTGATATCTGCTACCGGCAGTTACATGTCAATAGCATGCGTCTGTCGATCACATGCAACTGAGGAATTCCGATGCCCCATTCCCGCGACCCGCTGGTCCCTGCCCTCGCCGCTGCCGGCGTTTCGGCTAGCACGATCGAGGGCCTGATGCGGATCGATGGTGTCATGCAGGGCTGGCGCCGGCGCATCACCAAGCGCGAACTCGGCCATCGCGGCATCGCCGAACTGGGGCTCACCATCGATCTCGCGCAGCTCGATGTGCTGGTCGCCATCGACGCGCCGCTGCATGAATTTGGCGAAACTGGTCACGAAGAGACCATGGTGCAAACCGTGGCCGAACGGATCGGCATCGATCCGTCGCGGGCCAGCCGGCTGGTCGCCGAGATGGTCGACCTCGGCTATGCCGTGCGGATCGCGTCGCAGACTGACGCACGGCGCACACTGATCGCCCTGACGGCAGCCGGCAAGACCATCGTCGACGCGGTTCGGCTCTATAAATTCATGCATCTCGGAGCCTTCCTCGATGGCTGGACCGAGGAGGAGCGCCGGCAGTTCATCCCGCTGCTCGAGCGTTTCTCCAACTGGTCCGACCAGCAGCCGGCGGTGGACGAGCGTTTCAAGTCCGAAATCGCCAACCGGGCACGGCAGATCGAAGCGGCGATGGCGCCGCTCGGCCGCAAAACCGGTTAGCTCAACAGCTTGAGCCCGACGATACCGCTGACGATGAGCCCGATCGCCACCAACCGGCCGATGGTCGCCGGATCATTGAACAACACCATACCAAGCACCGCCGCGCCGACCGTGCCGATGCCGGTCCACACCGCATAAGCCGTGCCGACCGGCAATTCGCGCAGCGCCACCCCCAGCAGCACGATGCTGAACACCATCGCCGCGACGGTCAGCGTCGAGGGCACCAAACGGGTAAAGCCCTCGGTATATTTGAGGCCGATCGCCCAGCCGATTTCAAACAGGCCGGCGATGATGAGAAGAATCCAGGACATGACGTAACTCGCTGTCTGGCCGAAATCATCGGCCATTCAGGCGGGTCGTCCCACCGGTGTTGAGGAAAGTGGCGGAGCCGTCTCCGTTGTTGAGAAAATAAGGTTCTGTCCGGCAAAGGTGAAGGCGTTGGCGGGACCATCAAATATGTGCTCAAGGCGTGGCTTGAACCGCGACGTCAAATGATGCGTTGCTGCAGCCCGGCAGGAGGCGCCATGGCTGCGACAGATGACGACACGCGCTGGCTGAGCAGCCTGCGCAAACGGTTGCGCCTGGCGTATCACGGCCACTCCGCAGCGGCCCGCCGGTTTCAGGTCGGGGTTCTCGTCATCGATCTCGCCATCATCGGGTTCTTCATCATGACCCCGCTGCTGCGCGACCATCCGAGTTTCCTGTGGTTCGACATCGGCATCGCCCTGCTGCTCACCGGCGACGTAGTAGCCCGGGCACTAGCCTCGTCCGATTTGCCACGCTGGCTCCGGCAACCGACGACGCTGGTCGATCTCGTCATCCTCGCTACTCTGCTGATGCCGTGGTGGTTCGCTAATCTTGGCTTCCTCCGCATCCTGCGGCTGTGGACGCTGTCGCGAACCGGCTTTCTCTGGCTGCCGCTGCGCAAGCGAGGCTATGCCCAATGGGAAGAGACTGGCCGCGCCATCATCAATCTGCTGGTGTTCTTGTTCGTCGTCACCGGCTTTGTCTATACGGTCTTCCTCTCCGAAGGCTCGGGCATCGAGGGCTATGTCGATGCGCTCTATTATACCGTAACCTCGGTAACGACGACCGGTTATGGCGACATCGTCCTGCCCGGCACCTGGGGCAAGCTGACCGCCATCATCGTGATGATCGTCGGCATCTCGCTGTTCGTCCGCCTCGCGCAGGCGATCTTTCGGCCCAACAAGGTGTTCTTCCCCTGCCCGCAATGTGGCCTCAACCGCCACGAGCCGGACGCGGTGCACTGCAAGGCCTGCGGGCACATCCTCAACATCCCGGATTCGGGGGAATAGCTGGAACTCCGCCGGAGGTTCGCTGGACGCCGGCGGGGCCGATCCCCTACACAGGTTGCCATTCGATCTGAGGGGATCAGCAATGACCAACACCGACCCGATCCGTTGGGGCATTCTCGGGCCCGGCGCCATCGCCCAGGATTTCCAGCGCGGCCTTGCCCGCTCCCGCACCGGCAAGCTCGTCGCCATCGGCACGCGCAATCCAGGCAAACCTGGCCTTGCCGAAGCCTTCCCCGGCGCGCGCATCCTCGATGGTTATGACGCCCTGCTCGCCGACGCCGAAGTCGAGGCCATCTACATCGCGACGCCGCACTCGAACCATGCCGAGTGGGCGATCAAGGCAGCTGCAGCCGGCAAGCACATCCTTGTCGAAAAGCCGATGGCGCTCAGCGCCCACGAGGCAGGGGCAATCTTCCACGCGGCCAAAAAGGCCAAAATCTTCGCCGGCGAAGCCTTCATGTACCGCCTTCACCCGCAGACGCAAAAGCTGGTGGAGCTGATCGGATCTGGGGTCATCGGCGAAGTCCGGCTGATCAAGACCAGCTTCGGTTTCGACATGGGCGCGGTCCGGCCCGAACACCGGCTGTTCGCTAATGATCTCGCCGGCGGCGGCATCATGGATGTCGGTTGCTACACCGTCTCTATCGCCCGGCTGGTCGCCGGCGCCGCAGCCGGCCTGCCATTCCTCGACCCGACCAAGGTGATGGGCGCGGCCCATATCGGGCTCGCCGGCACTGATGAATGGGCCTCGGCAGTGCTCAAATTCCCCAACGACATCATCGCCGAAGTCTCGTGCTCGATCCAAGCGCAACAGGACAATGTCCTGCGCATCATCGGGTCCGAGGGCCGGATCGAAGTCCCTAATTTCTGGTTCGCCAACGGCACCCGCGATGGCGGCGCTGGCTGGATCGACATCATCGCCAAGGACAGCGCGACACAAACCATCAGCGTCGGCGACACCGGCCATTTGTTCGCCTTCGAAGCCGATGCCGTCGGCGAGGCGATCCGCGCCGGTCGCACGGAATTCTCAGCGCCGGGCATGAGTTGGGCCGATACGCTCGGCAACCTTGCGGTGCTCGACAAGTGGCGCGCCGATGCCGGCATCGAGTTCGGCATCGAAACCCCCGCCCGCCGCACCCGGCCGCTGCATGGCGGCTCACTCTCAGTCGGCACGGCGCCGATCTCGAAAACCCAGATCGCCGGGCTCGCACGCCAGAGCTCAAAGGTCGCGCTCGGCTTTGAATTCTTTCCCAGTTTCGCCGGAGCCTCGATCATGCTCGACGCGTTCTTCGAGCGTGGCGGCAATCTGTTCGACACCGGCTGGATCTACCAGTCAGGAAAGACCGAGCAGCAATTCGGTGACTGGCAGGTCAGCCGTGGCCTGCGCCGCGACGAGTTGCTCGTCATCGGCAAGGGCGCACATTCGCCGCTGACCTATCCGGACGTCATCGGCCGGCAGTTGACGCAAACCCTCGACCGGCTGCAGACCGACCACGTCGACGTCTATTTCATGCATCGTGACAATCTCGATGTCCCCGTTGGCGAGTTCGTCGATGCCATGGATACCGAGGTCAAGGCCGGCCGGATTCGCGGCAGTTTCGGCGGCTCGAACTGGTCGCAGGCGCGCATGGCCGAGGCGATCGCCTACGCGCAGCGCACCGGCAAGACGGCTCCTGCGGCGCTGTCCAACAATTTTTCGCTCGCCGAAATGCAGCAGCCGATCTGGGCAGGATGCGTCCACTGCTCGGACGCCGACTACAAGGCCTGGCTCACGGAAACGCAAATCCCCAACTTCGCCTGGTCGAGCCAGGGCCGCGGCTTTTTCACCGACCGGGCCGGCCGCGACAAGCGCGACAATGCCGAACTCGTCAACACCTGGTACTCCGAACAGAATTTCCGCCGTCGCGACCGGGCCATCGAACTCGCCGCCGAACTGAACCGCAGCCCGATCCAAATCGCGCTCGCCTACGTCCTCGCCCAGCCGTTCCCGGTGGTCCCGCTGATCGGCCCACGCACTCTCGACGAACTCGACGACAGCCTGTCGGCCCTCGATATCGAGCTTACGCCCGAGCAGGTGAATTGGCTGGAGGCGTAGGCAGCGTCAGGACGGCGCAACGTCGCTCAGGTATTTGAGGCTCAACCATCCCGCCCGGCCATCGGGCGCGACGCCCCTGGCCCAGTTGCCGGAGATTTCCTCGACCTCGATGCGGGTCCCCTGCGGGAAACCGCCAACGAGGCTGGCAGTAGTCGATGGCGCCGAGCGCATGTTGAGCGACTCCGCCGTGGTCCACAGCACCTGCGCGCCGGCATCGACCACCGCCGCAGTGTCGGCGGTATCGTCGGCGCCGGTGTCGAGGCCAGTGGTCTGCACCACCGCGTCCGAGGCGTCGACCGTCGCCACGGTCTGATCGGTGAAGTCGGCCGGAATCCACAGCATCACGCCAATAGTCGCGCAGATCAGCAGCAACACGATGATGGAGACGGTACGCATCGCTCCCACGATCCTCAAGATCGCTGATTACGGGCCGACATGATTGCTACCATGCCGCCGCTCCGATGTCGCTTCACAAGGCGGCGAAAGCAAGGGGCCGCCCGCTGGCGACCCCGAATTCAGGCATCAGTCTTAATGTAACTACAGCAGGCGATCAGCCGACCAGTTCGTCGTCCGAAAAGAAGAACCGGATTTCCTCGGCGGCGGTTTCCGGGGCGTCCGAACCGTGCACCGAATTCTCGCCCATCGACAGGGCGAATTCCTTGCGGATGGTGCCTTCGGCAGCATTGGCGGGGTTGGTCGCGCCCATGATTTCGCGGTTCCTGAGGATGGCGCCCTCGCCTTCCAGCACCTGGATGATTACCGGCGACGCGATCATCTGGTCGACCAGTTCGCCATAGAACGGGCGGTCCTTGTGGACGCTATAGAAGCCTTCGGCCTGGGCGCGGGTCATCTGGATTTTCTTCAGCGCGATCGGGCGCAGGCCGCCATCCTCGAACTTGGTGAGGATCTTGCCGATGAGGTTGCGGCGGACCGCGTCGGGCTTGATGATGGAGAAGGTGCGTTCGATCGCCATGTCTGCTGGTCTCGCTAAGGGGCCCAAGGCTGATGATGGGCCGGAAGGTGGTGGGTGGCCGGAAGGTGGCGCCTTTTAACCACCGCATGTGACAGGCGCAAGGCTCTGCGGCGCCACCGCGGATTGCCAAAAAGCCGGTAAATCCCTATGTCACCCGCCTTAGCCGAAGGCGCCGCAATGCTCAGCATCAATAATCTCACCTATCGTATTCAAGGCCGCATGCTCTTCGAGGGGGCTTCGATGGTCATTCCCGATGGCGCCAAGACCGGCCTCGTCGGCAAGAACGGCTCGGGCAAGACGACGCTGTTCCACCTGATCCAGGGCCACATCGCCGCCGAAGCCGGCTCGACCGAAGTCAACCGCCGCGCTCGCATCGGCGGCGTCGCGCAGGAGGCCACCGCCAGCACGGTGACGCCGCTCGAAGTGGTGATGGCCGCCGACACCGAACGCGCCAGCCTGCTAGCCGAGGCCGAAACCGCGACCGATCCGCTGCGCATCTCCGAGGTGCACATGCGGCTCGCCGATATCGAATCGCACACCGCCGAAGCCCGCGCCTCGACCATCCTCAAGGGCCTCGGCTTCGACGAGGTCAAGCAGAACAACCCGACCTCCGAACTGTCCGGCGGCTGGCGCATGCGCGTGGCGCTCGCTGGCGTGCTGTTCAGCCAGCCCGACCTGCTGCTGCTCGACGAACCGACAAACTATCTCGATCTCGAAGGCACGCTGTGGCTCGAGAAATACCTCGCGACCTATCCCTACACTGTGCTGATGATCAGCCATGATCGCGACCTGCTCAACAAGGCGGTCAACTCGATCGTGCACCTCGAAAACGGCAAGCTGACTTTCTACAAGGGCGCCTACGATACCTTCGAGGCCACCCGCCGCATGCAGATGGACCTCAATAACAAGTCGCGCGAAAAGACCCTCGACCAGATCGCGCACCTGCAGAAGTTCGTCGATCGCTTCAAGGCCAAGGCCTCGAAAGCCGCGCAGGCGCAGGCCCGCGTGAAAATGATCGCCAAGCTCAAGCCGCCGGCGGCGATGTTCGATGAATTCTCCGCACCGTTCAAATTCCCCAACCCGAAGCGCGAACCGTCCTCGCCGATGATGACCTTCGACAACGTCTCGGTCGGCTATGGCGATAAAGTCATCCTGCGCAACATTACCGATCGGATCGACCCGGAGGACCGGATCGCGCTGATCGGGGTCAACGGCAACGGCAAATCGACCTTCGCCAAGCTCCTGGCCGGCGATCTGCAGCCGATGCAGGGCGAAATGCGCAAGTCGCGCGGGCTCGATATCGCCTATTTTGCCCAGCACCAGATGGACAAGCTCAAGCCCGACTGGACGCCGCTCGAACACGTCATCCAGTTGATGCCGTACGACAGCGAATCCAAACGCCGCAGCCGCGTCGCGCAGATGGGGCTGTCCACCTCGCGCATGGAAACGCTCGCCAAGCACCTGTCGGGCGGCGAACGGGCGCGGTTGCTGATGGGGCTGATCGCCTTCACCGGCCCCGGCATGCTGATCCTCGACGAGCCGACCAACCATCTCGATATCGACAGCCGCGATGCGCTGGTGCAGGCGCTCAATGATTACGAAGGCGCCGTGCTGATCATCAGCCATGACCGCCATCTGATCGATGCGACGGTCGACAAACTGTGGATCGCCGAGGAAGGCACGGTCAAATCTTTCGACGACGATCTCGATGCCTACCAGCGCATGCTGACCTCGGGCAATTCCCGCGGCGGCTCGGCCAACGGTCCGCAAAGCAAGGAAGACCGCAAGGCGCAGCGCCAGGATGCCGCGCAGAAGCGCGCTGACGTTGCTCCGTTGCGCAAGCAGATCAAGGACGCCGAGCAAAAGCTGTTCCGGCTCAAGGCGGAACTGGGCAAGGTCGAGGTCATCCTCGCCAACCCGCAGACGTATAATGGCGCGCCCGAGCGGGTAGTGCTGCTCAACAAGGACAAGGCGCGGTTCCTCGCCAGCATCGCCGAAGTCGAGGAAAGCTGGTTGAAAATGAGCACCAGCCTCGAGAACGCCGAAGGCGCCTGATGTCCGCCGAGGAGATCATCGCGCTGCTCGGCCTCGAACCCCACCCGGAGGGCGGCTGGTATCGGCAGACTTTCGCCGATACCGAAACGACCACTGGCCGCGCGCATTCGACGGCGATCTATTATCTGCTGAAAGCCGGCGAGCAGTCGGCCTGGCACCGGGTCGATGCCATCGAAATCTGGCATTGGCATGCCGGCGCGCCACTCGAACTGCGGCTCAGCAACGGCCACGGCACCGAAACGCTGATTCTCGGTAATGACTTCATTGCCGGCCAGCGCCCGCAGGGCATCGTGCCGCGACACGGTTGGCAGAGTGCACGCAGTCTCGGCAACTGGACGCTCGTCGGCTGCACCGTCGCCCCGGGCTTTGAATTCGCCGGCTTTGAGCTGGCAGCGCCGGGCTGGGAACCCGATACCACCCTTTAAGCCTCACGCGGCTGGGGAGCGATTAACTCCCGGTTGCGCCACCAGTTGACAGTGATGGGTGATTGGCCGTTCTCTCGGCACAGCGTCTTCGGGGTTCACAATCATATGCCGCGCCTACTGGTCCGCATCGTCGTTGCGACCCTGTGCCTGTTCGCGCCGCTGGCCTCAGCCGTGCAAGCCGCCGATCTCACCAAGACTCAGGAGGCGCGGGTCAACGAATGGGCCGCCAACAATGCCCTTTGGGTCCTCTATCACGAGCTTGCTCACCTGCTGGTCGACCAGCTTGACCTCCCGGTCCTCGGCAAGGAAGAAGATGCGGCCGACAACATGGCGAGTTGGACGCTGCTGAAAAAGGGCACGCCCGAAGCCATCCAGGCCCTCGCTGACGCTGCCCGGGGCTGGCAATTGTCCGGCGCCGCCTATGGCGACGATTTCGTCAAAGAGGATTTTTACGACAGCCACAGCCTCAACCAGCAGCGCACGTTCCAGATCGTCTGCCTGATGGTCGGGGCCGACGAGGAGAGTTTCGGCAAAGTCGCCAAGGCCTATGCCATGGACAACAACCGGCAATATTCCTGCCGGTTCGATTACGAGCAGGTTGCTGCGAGCTTTGATGCGGTCCTCGCACCGCATTGGGCAAAGAACTCGCGCGGCACCCGTGTCGTCATCGAGTACAATACGAGTGCCGGGCGTCTCGCCGCGGCCGCCGAGGCCTTCCAGAACAGCGGCGTGTTCGAGGCGGTCGCCGCCGAACTCGAAACGCAGTACTCGATTCCCGGTATCGTCAATTTTCGCGCCAAGCGCTGCGGCGAGGAAAATGCCTTTTACGATCCGAACCTCGTCGAAATCATCTTCTGCTACGAATTGATGGACAGCTTCATCAAGCAGATGACGAAGAGCCTCGAAAAGGGTGAAGTCGCAGAGGATATCATCATCGCTGCACCCGC
The DNA here is from genome assembly GCA_028290665.1 of Devosia sp. Taxonomy (GTDB): domain Bacteria; phylum Pseudomonadota; class Alphaproteobacteria; order Rhizobiales; family Devosiaceae; genus JAQGJK01. The sequence continues at coordinate 24,374 of JAQGJK010000026.1, forward strand.
CAGCACCGGGCTTGGCAAGGCCGACAAGAACAAGCGCTGACGCGACACTGCGATTGACACGCGGGACGATATGCCGTGCACTTGCCGCGGCCATGACCGCCCTTCGCCCGCTCGTTCTCACCATCGTGCTGCTGGTTTCAGCGACTGCCGCGACGCTCGCGGCGGAGCGATCCGTCGATAAGCGAGCGATCGATTTCGCCGTCAACAATGGCCTCGCGGCGATGTACCATGAGATCGGCCACCTGTTCATCGATCAGTACGAGCTGCCGGTGCTCGGCGCGCGTACTGAGGATGCCGCGGATACTATCGCCACCCTGCTGCTGCTGGCCGAGGAGACGCCGCAGGCCGATGCCGTGTTGCGAGACACGGTCGATGGCTGGTTGCTCGACAACCCGCGGCTCGACCGCGGCGGTTTCGAACGATGGGAGTTCTACGGCCGCTACCTGCTCGATATTCAGCGCGCCTACGGCATTGTCTGCCTGATGGTGGGCAAGGATTTCGATAAATACCGTGACGTGGCCCGCACGGTCAGCATGGACACCGAGCGCGCTCACGAATGCGCCACCGACTACGACCTTGCCGAGCGCAGTCTCCGCAAGGTGCTGATCGGCCACGAGAAGGTCGGTGCCAGGGCGGGCCCGGGGGTCGTCGTCACCTATGATGAGGCCGGGGGATCGCTGCGCGACGTTGCCGAATACGTCCGCGCCAGCACGCTGCTCGAAGCCGCCGCAAAGCGGATCGAGGATGGCTTCATGCTCGATCGGGTCGTCAAGTTCCGAGCCCTGTCATGCGACGAGGCCAATGCGTTTTATGTCGAGGACCTCAACGAAATCCAGTTCTGCTACGAATACGCGGCATATTTCTACGACCTCAAAGCCAAAGCGCTGCAGTCCGCCGCCGAACCGGGAGACAAGGGCGACAGCAAAAACTGAATCGTTGCCCCCCCTGCCCCGGACTTCACCGGTGCGTGTCAGCCTGCCTTCGCCAAAACGGCTTCCAGTGCCGTGAAATACGACGGCCACGCATATTGCGCGCCCTGATACGCCTCTTCCTGATCCGTCCGGAATCCCGTTTGTTCCATGCGCAAGCGGGTGCCGCTGTTCGTCGGGGTCAGTGTCCAAGTGACGACACTCTCGAGGCCGAACGCCGCCCAGGTGTAGGACAGCAAAGTGATCGGCTCGACGGCCTCGACCCGGCACTCCACGGCGCCCCAGTCACCGCTCAGTTTGAAATCATGGCCCACATCCGGCTTGAAATCGTTCTTCATCAGCCATTCCTCGATCAGGTGCGGTTGCGTCAGCGCGCGCCACAGCCTCTCGGGCGGAAAAGCGATGTCCCGCTCGACAACAACGGAGCGGATTTCAGTCGATGCATCAGTCATTGGTCCATCCTGTTGAGCAAATTTTCGAGGTCGTCGAACCGGCTCTGCCAGAAGCCGGCCATCTCGGTCGTCCAGTCGAGCAACGGGGCCAGCGCGTCGAGTTGCGCGCTGTAATGCGTCTCGCGACCCGCATGGCGATCACGCACCAGCCCGGCGAGTTTCAGCACGCCGAGATGTTTCGAAACCGCCGGCTGCGACACCCCGGCCTCGGCCGTCAGCGCCCGGACGGTCAGTTCGCCATTACGGCACAGTCGTTCAAAAATCGCCCGCCGCGTCGGATCGGCAAGCGTCTTGAACAGCATGTCCTGAGCGATGGTCATGAAAATCCGATAACCCGGTGGCTATGGATTAACGTATAACCGACGGGATATAGGTTAGTCAAGCGTCGACGAACTCAGGCGCCGGCTTTCTTTGCCCAGCGGCCACTTTCATCCTGCTGCCAGTAGGTCAGCACATTGCCCGGTCCCAGCGCCCGCCACGCCGCCCGCGCATCGGTGACGGCGTCGGAATCATGGCCCGAGAACAGGAACACCAGCCGCTCGTAATCATCCGCGGCGCGAGGGACGGCGCGATCGACGAAGAACCGCACGGTCGCGGCATTGGCATTAGTGTCGTCGGTGACAATGAGGATCGGCTGCTCGGCTTCCCCGCCATCGCCGGCCTTGCCATGCGCGAGGAAACTGTCGTCGCGAAACGTCCACAGCAGCGCATCGAGCGCCGCCGCGCGTTCATCGCTCACGCACTGCACCACGGCCCGCCAGCCGCGCTCGATGGTTTTTTCGAGCAGCACCGGCAGCACGCGTTCAAGCGGCTGCATCTCGAGATGGTAGAACAGCACGTCGGCCATCGACGGGTTTGCCTCAGCTAGGCGTTTCGAAATTATCGCGGACGAACCGGTCGAGCAGCGCCACCCCGAACCCGGCACCCCACGAGGTGTTGATTTCGTTTGCCGGATTTCCGAACGCCACCCCGGCGATATCGAGGTGCGCCCACGGCACATCATTGTGGAACCGGGCGAGAAACTGCGCCGCAGTGACCGACCCGGCGTGCCTCCCGCCACTGTTCTTGATGTCGGCAAACCGGCTCTCGATGATCTTGGCGTAAGCCGGCCCCATCGGCATGTGCCAGAGCTTCTCGTTGGCCTTGATCCCCGCCGCCAGCAACTGCGTCGCCAGTTCATCACGGTTGGAGAATAGCCCCGCCTGGTCGACGCCCAGCGCCACGACAATGGCCCCGGTCAGCGTCGCGAGATCCACCATCAGCCGCGGCTTGAACCGGTCCTGCGTATACCAGAGCGCATCGGCCAGCACGAGGCGGCCCTCGGCATCGGTGTTGACGATCTCGATGGTGGTGCCCGACATGGCGCGAATGATGTCGCCAGGGCGCACGGCATTACCGTCGGGCATGTTCTCGACGATGCCGACGACGCCGATGGCGTTGACCTTTGCCTTGCGGCGCGCCAACGCGTGCATCAGGCCGATCACCGCGGCCGAGCCGCCCATGTCGCCCTTCATGTCCTCCATGTTGAGGCCCGGCTTGATCGAGATGCCGCCGGTATCGAACACCACGCCTTTGCCGACAAAGGCCAGCGGCTGCTCGTCGGCGGCGGCGCCGTTCCAGCGCATGATCACCAGCCGTGGCGGCTGGCGCGAGCCCCGCGCGACGCACAACAGTGCGTTCATCCCGAGGGCCGTCATCTGCGCTTCGTCGAGCGTCTCGATCTCGACGCCGAGTTCCGCCAGCGCCTCGGCCCGCGCCGCGAGTTCGAGCGTTCCCATCACGTTGGGCGGTTCGTTGATCAGTTCGCGCGCCAGCAGCGTGCCCTCGGCCACGGCGCCACGGTCGGCAATCGCCAGATCGGCAGCCGCCTTGTCGGCGACGTGCAGGGTAATCCGCATCGGCGCGACCTCATCCTCGTCGGGCTTTTTCGCCTTGTAGCGATCGAATTTGTACGCCCGCAACCTCAGCCCGGCGGCCAGTTCGCCGATCGCCTCCGGGGTCGCCTCTGCCATGTCCAGCACGACATCAACCACCGTGGCCTTGGCGGCTTCGAGCTTGCCGAACAGCGAGCCGCCGCGATCGGTCCAGGCATTCATCGGCGTCGGCAGTGTCACGTCAGGCGCCTTACCGGCGCCCAGCACCAGCAGCCGATTGGCGGTAATGCCCGTCGGCGCGAGGATGTCGAGGACATTGCCCGGCTTGCCCTTGAACCCAGCCGTCCGTGTCACTGCATCCCAGTCGAGCCCGGTCGTCGCCCAGAACGCCGCTCCGGTGCCGGCTAACGCTTCGTTTTGCCGCGCATAAACGACCAGCGTGCCAGTTCCGGTCGCCGGCGCCTCGGTGGTTTCAATCTCGATCATCACTCAATTCCGACTGTTGTTGCCCGGGCGACGGCAGTTTCGTCCGCTCCGCAGCGATGCCGTCGAGCAATAGGAGCTTTGGCCACCGCGTCAATCCCGCAACAGTGGCAAGCTAATTCCCATCGGCGTGTCCTCGCCCTGTTGCTTGCCTTGCCAATGCCGCGGTTCGCCCGCACCGTCCGCTCACTCCCCCGGGGCAGGGCACAACTGGGCATGCGGCGTTTGACTCTCTATCTGATCCGGACCTTTGCGCGCGACGCGCTGGGGCTGATCATTGTCATCGGTGGCCTGCTGTGGATCGTGCAGTGCCTCCGGATCTTTGACGTCGTCACCGTCAAGGGCCAGGGCGTCACAACTCTTGCGGGCCTGGCGGCGCTCGGCTTGCCGCCGATGCTGCTGGCGTTCTTTTATGCCGCGATGGCCATCGGCCTCGGCCGTGGCCTCCGCACCATGGCGTCCCGGCAGGAACTGCAGATCATCCATGCGGCCGGCGAAACCCGCTCGCTGTTCACCGCGACCCTCGGATTTGCCGCCATCGGCGCGGTGATCGCCATCGGCGTCGCCATGTTCATCGCTCCGCTGTCAGAGCGCAATCTTAACACCTGGAGCGCCAATGTTGCCGCCGATCTCGTCGGCCGGACGCTGAAGCCGCACCAGTTCACGCAGGTGTCGCCAGGCGTCGTGGTGCTGATCGGCGGCCGGCTCAACGATGGCCAGATCACCGATTTCTTCGCCGACGATCGCCGCGACTCCGAGGAGCGCCGAATTTATGTCGCGCAATCGGCCGTCATCGCCGCCGACGACCAGAGCTATGTGCTGCGGCTGAGCGAGGGACGGCTGCAATACTCGTCGAACGGCATCACGCTGTCGGAAGTCGAGTTCGGCCAGTACGACATCGCCTTCGATCGCCTGGCTGGTGCAGCCGAGGCGGTCGATCCGATCACCGAAATGCTGGCGCCGGAACTCATTGCGACCGCCGCCGGCGGCGATCTTGCCTTGCGGGCGCAGGCCGAAATCGTCGAACGCCTCGCACAGGGACTCAAGGTGTTCGCGCTGTGCCTGCTGGTGCTGGCCGTCGCCGGCTTCCCGACCGGCAAGCGCTCGCGCTGGCGGCTGCCACTCGAAGTCGGCGTGCTGCTCGTCGCGCTCGTTGAGACCGCCGCCGGGCTGCTCATTCCCCTGCCTCCATTCATCGGCCCGCTGCTGTTCCCTGCCGTGATGTTCGCTGCCGCCTTGGCGCTCTATGGCTGGCGGATGCGCCGCCGCCGGATGCCGCAACTCGCATTGGTGCCGGCATGAACCGGCTCGATCGCATCGTGCTCGGCCGCATCGGCAGCCGTATCCTGCTGACCGTCGGCATCGTTTTCGGGCTGATCATGCTGGTCGAGGCGCTCGATACCTGGCGCTTCCAGTTCCTCACCGAAGCCGTCGGCATTCACGCGGCGCTGCTGACGGTGTTCGTGTCGGCGGTATTGTGGTGTATTAAGACTCTGCCGGTCACCGTGCTGCTCGGCGCCACCGTCGGCATGCTCGAACTGCAGGCGCGCAACGAACTGACGGTGCTCAAAACCGCGGGCTTCTCGATCTGGCGGGTAATGCGCGCCCCGCTGCTCGCGGTGTTTGCCCTCGGCCTTTTTGTCACATTCTATGCAGAAAGCGCCGCGACGGCGATCAACCGCTCCTACAATTACCAGGCCCGTAACGAAGCTTCGGCCCGCACTCCGACCGGTGAACTGTGGCTCGAACAGCTCGCCGGCGACAAACGCTACGTGCTGATGGCAGGGAGCGTCAGCTCCGGCGGCGGGCTCGGCACCGAGGCCAGCTACCGTATCAAGGACGCCGTGGCCTATCTGTTCGATTGGCCCGAGGGTGATCACATCGAAGCGCCGGAAGGCAATTTTACCAATGGTGCGTGGGTGTTTCCGACCGCCAAGATCTTCAAGGTCGGCGCGACGGCCGTGACCGTCGAGAACTATTCCCTCCCCACCGCGACGACGCCGTTCGACCTGCAGTTGCGGTTGCGCCCACCGGCGACGATGACCCTGACGGAACTGTGGACGGCATTGACAGGCACCATCAGCGAGCCCGAATTACTGGCCGCGCTGGTCAACCGGACGGGGCGTATGCTGGCCCTACCGATTTTGTTAACCGGTTCGCTCTTCATTGCCTTTGCGTTTACGGCTGGTTATCGAAGGACCAACAAATATGGGGCATCCGTTATCGTGGCGATCATCCTCGGTTTCCTCGTCTTCGTGATTACGGAGATGGCAGATCGGGCAGGATCCAGCGGCGCCCTCGATCCGGTCCTCGCGGCAGCGGGGCCGGCACTGGTGGCAATCGTGATCGGGGCCACAATACTGTTGCGCAAGGAAGACGGACGAGTTTGATGAATTTGGGCAATCCAATGCGACATCGACGTACGACAGCGCTGCTTACTGCGGGGCTGCTCAGCCTGTCGCTGTGTGCTGCGATGCCGGCAATGGCGCAGGGCCTGCCGATCGGGCTGCTAGGCCAGATCCCCACAACCACCACCGGCGCAGCCAAAATCTCGGCCGATACGCTGGCGTTCGATACCTCGACTGGCACCATTTCGGCGTCGGGGAACGTCGAGTTCATCTATTCGGGCTTCGTCGCGACCGGCGATCGCGTCGTCTACAATCAACGCAGCGGCGATGTGCATTTCGTCGGCAATGTCCGAATCCGCGATCCACAGGGCACCGAGTACGAAACCACCGATTTCAAGCTGACCGGCGGGTTGAAGCAGGCGTTCCTTAAATCGCTGGTCATCCGCACGGCGAGCGGCTCGACGCTCAGCGCCGCCGATGCCGAGTTCGAAAACGAACTCAAGACCGTGCTGACGGACGCCACTTATTCGCCTTGCGGCGATTGCGTCGACGACAAGGGCCGCACCATCGGCTGGCGCGTGCGCGCTTCGGTCATCGTCTACGACAATGAATCCGAGACCATCTACCTCGAGAACCCCAAGCTCGAATTGCTCGGCGTTCCCGTCGCCTGGCTGCCTTACCTGTATCTGCCCGATCCGACCAAGCGGCAAACCGGCTTCCAGTTCCCGAGCATCGATTATGGTGCCGGTATCGGCGTCAAACTCGAAGTGCCGTATTTCCTCGCAGTGGGCAAAGATACCGATCTCATCTTCACCCCCACCCTGCTGTCGAAACAAGGCTTCCTGCTCGGTGCCGAAGTGGTGCAGCGTTTCCACAGCGGTCCGCTCACGGGCGTCGCTTCGCTCAAGGCTTCCGGCATCTATCAACTCGACCCGCTGGCTTTCGAAAGCCCGATCGGCCAGCGCGAATGGCGCGGTGCGGTCCAGACCACCGGTGATTTTACTCCGTTTACCGATTGGACTGCCGGCTGGTCGTACACCGCCTTCACCGACGCAGCGTACCTCTCGAACTATCGCCTCCGATCGGGCGATGACCTGGTCAACGAGGCCTATGTCACTCATCTCGGCGAAGATGATTACTTCGATTTCCGCCTGCAGCAGTTCAACCTCCTCGGCAACGTCTCCGCCGCCGCGCAGGAGCAGCAGGGTCTTGCCTTGCCGAATGGCCGCTTTGATACGGTGTTCAAGCTGGCCGAGGGGTTTGGGCAGGTCGATGTCAGTGGACGCTTGCTCGGCGTGCTGCGCGCGGCAGACAAGTCCGCCACCGTCAATGGCGTCCCCTATGAGTACGGTTACGCCGGCTATAAGCTGCACGGGACAGTCGAAGCTGCATGGCAGACGCGCTGGATCGCTCCCGGCGGCGTCGTCGCGACACCATACCTCGGCCTCCGCGGCGATGCGGCTTCGTTCGACAGCACCAGCACGCTGAACCCCGAAGATGCCTCGCTTTACGCCATCACCCCGATCGCCGCGATCGATCTGCGCTGGCCGTTCATCGGCTTTGACGGGGCCAACACCCATATCGTCGAGCCGATCATCCAAGCGGTGTATCGCGGCAGTTCAGTCACCGATCCGGGCATCACCAACGACAACGCCCAGAGCTTTGTCTTCGACGACACCAACCTCTTCTCCTACAACCGCTTTTCCGGCACCGACCGCCAGGAGACCGGCCTGCGGTTGAATGTCGGCGGGCATTACCAGGTCGACTTCGCCAATGGCGGCTATCTCGACCTGATCGCGGGCCAGTCGTTCCACCTTGCCGGCGTCAATGCCTTCTCCGTCGGCGATCAGGTCAACACGGGCGCCGGCAGCGGGCTTGAAGACACTGCCTCCTATCTGGTGCTCGGCGCCAAATCGCAGATTTTCAAGGAGCTGAAAGTCGGCGCCAAGCTGCAGATCGATTCGTCGGACTGGAACGTACGTCGGGCCACCGCGGTGCTTGGCTACGCCAATGAGTGGGGCTATACGCTCGACGCCGACTACGTCTACATCCCCGCCGGCTCGGCAGCCGGGGTGATCATCGACCAGCATGAAATCGGCGCCATCGCCACGGTGCCGATCATGGACTACTGGTATGTCAATGGCGGGCTGCGCTGGGATCTCGTCGCCAACACTTGGGTAAAGGCGCAAGCCGGCGTCAAATACGACGACAAATATCTATCCTACGGGTTCAACTATTCGGTCTCAACTCCCGTCAGTCACGGGAGCTATGACCATCGCTTTACCGTCGGTTTCGGGCTCAAGGGCCCGGACGGGATCAATTTCAGCTTCTAAACCGCCTGCCCGCCTCGGTCCCACAACGGATTTTGGCCGCAATCATCTCTGACAACCTGCCGCTCACGCACCATCTGGGGCCTTCCATGATCCGCACTGCCCGCACCCTGTTCGCTGTCCTGTTCAGCGTGCTGTTTCTCGCCACCGCCGTCAGCGCTGCGACAGTCAAAATTACCGTGAACGATACTCCGATCACCGATGTGCAGATCTCGCAGCGCGCCGCGCTGCTGAAGCTCGAAGGCAAGAAAGGCGGGGCCCAGGAGGAGCTCATCAACGAAGCGCTGATGCTGTCCGAAGCCAAGCGCATCGGCGTCACCGTCAGCGATGCCCAGGTTACCAATGCGTTGCAGTCGGTAGCCCGCAATCTCAAGCTCAGCCTCGACAAGCTCGGGCAGGTGCTGAACGACAGTGGCGTCAATGTCGACACGTTGAAGGATCGCCTGCGCGCCAGCATCGCCTGGCAAAGTGTCGTCTCGCAGGTGGTCATGAGCCGCGTACAGATCTCCGACCTGTCGCTCGATCAGCAGGCCCAAGGCAAGGTCACCGCCGCCAACAGCTTTGATTACATCCTCAAGGAAATCGTCTTCATCGGCGGCGCCCGCACTGGACTGGCCAATTCCTACCGCAGCAAGTTCACCGGGTGCGACACCGCTGTGCAGTTGTCGATGAGCTATACCGATGCCGCCGTGATCGACGTCGGCCGTCGCCATGCAACGCAGTTGCCCGAGGCCATCGCTAATGAACTGGCCGGCCTCAATGTCGGCGGCATCACCAAGCCCCGCGTCATTGACCAGGGCGTCTCGATGCTGGCCGTCTGTGAAAAGGCCCAGGCCGAAGACTTGACCTTCCTCAAGGACAGCATTGCCCAGTCGCAGGGCAATGCCGCGCTTGAAGCGGAAGCCGCCAAATATCTGAAAGAACTCCGCGCCAAGGCAAGAATCTACTAAGCCTGCCGGCAATCCATCGCTTTGCCGAACAGCGGCGCGGGCTTAGGCTCGCGCCGCTGGCATTTGCAGCCAGCGCATAAACGGTAACGGCATGCCTGATTTTTCCCCGCCTCCGCTCGCAATCAGCATCGGCGAGCCTGCCGGCGTCGGGCCGGATATCATCCTCAAGCTCTACGCCGAACGGCAGGAACACGACCTGCCGCCGTTCGTGGTGTTCGGACACACCGAATTCCTCCGCGCCCGTGCAGCTCGTCTTGGCTACGATTTTCCCATTACGACAGCTCCCGCGGAGTTTGCCAGCACCCTCCCCGTGGTCGATATCGTCGGCCTCGTTCCCGATCACCCGGGCGCGCCAAGCCCACTCTCCGCCCCAGTAGTCATCGAAGCCATCCGGCAGGCCGTCGAGGCAACGATGACCGGCACCTGTCGCGGCCTCGTCACCGGGCCGATCCAGAAATCCGCGCTCTATGCCGCAGGCTTCCGGCACCCCGGCCACACCGAATTCATTGCCGAACTGTGCGGCACTGGCCGCTTGCCGGTGATGATGCTATGCCATGACGCGCTGCGGACCGTTCCGGTGACCATCCACGTCCCGCTGTCGGCAGTCCCCGGGCTGCTGACCCACGGCCTGATCATCGAGACCTGCCGCGCCGTCGCCCACGATCTCCGTACCCGCTTCCGCATCGCCGAGCCGAAGCTGGCCGTTGCCGGGCTCAATCCGCATGCCGGTGAGCAGGGCAGCATTGGGCTGGAGGAACTCGATATCATCGGACCAGCCATCGCGGCGCTGCAGTTCGAAGGGATCGACATCACCGGCCCGCTGCCCGCCGATACACTGTTCTATCCACCGCACTGGCGGCGCTACGATGCCGTCATCGCCATGTATCACGATCAGGCGCTGATCCCGATCAAGACCGTGGCGTTCGAGGATGCGGTCAACGTCACCCTCGGCCTGCCAATTGTCCGCACCTCGCCCGACCACGGCACGGCGCTCGATATCGCCGGCACCGGCACCGCGTCGGTGCGCTCGTTACTCGCCGCCATCCGCCTCGCCGACCGCCTGACCGCCGCGCGCTGACTACTGCTTCCCGAGCCAGTCGAGCATCGCTGCGACCTCAGCTTCCTGCGCGGTGATGATCTGCTGCGCCAGTTCCTTGGCCCACGGGTCGTCGCCATTCTTGAGTTCGGCAGTCGCCATGTCGATGGCGCCCTGATGATGCGGCAGCATCGCGCAAACGAACGCGACATCGAAGTCGCTGGCGCTGCTGCCGGCCATCATGTCGGCGTTCATCGTGTTCATGCCGTCCATCAGTTCCGGGTGCGTGGCATTGCCCATGTCCATCGCCGAACCACCCATGGCGCCCATCTCGTGATCCATGGCGTTCGCGGTACAGATTGCCGGCAAGTCGACGGCAAATGCTGCTCCCGAACCGAGGGCGAACAGGGCAGCGGCAGCGTAAAATCGGATCGTCATGGTGAATCTCCTTGCATGCGATTTCCCCTCGTAATCCTTCCCATGATGGCAAGGTCAAGCGTTTCGGCATCGACGCCCGGCCCGACTGCGGCTATCTCATGCCCATGAGTTCCGATGGACTGCCACCCCTCCGCGACGTGATCGCGCGCTTCGGCCTCAATGCCCGGAAGGAACTCGGGCAGAATTTCCTGTTCGACCTCAACCTCACCGCCCGCATTGCCCGCACTGCCGGGGCGCTCGACCAGGTCACGGTAGTCGAAGTCGGACCCGGACCGGGCGGGCTGACGCGGGCACTGCTCGCCGAGGGCGCAATGAAAATCATCGCCATCGAACGCGACCCGCGCGCCCTCCCCGCGCTCGCCGAAATCGCTGCCGCTTATCCCGGGCGCCTCGACATCGTCGAAGCCGATGCTCTCACCGTCGATTACCGATCGCTGACCCAAGGGCCGGTCAAGCTCGTCGCCAACCTGCCCTATAACATCGCGACGCCCTTGCTCACCGGCTGGCTTGCCGATCCATGGCCACCGTTCTGGGACAGCCTCACCCTGATGTTCCAGCGCGAAGTCGCCGAGCGCATCTGCGCCGCGCCGCGTGCCGAAGCCTATGGCCGCCTCGGCGTGCTGGCCGGCTGGCGCACCACCGCTCGGATCGCATTCGACGTCAGTCGACAAGCATTCACGCCGCCGCCCAACGTCACCTCGTCCGTGGTGCATCTGATCCCCCGACCCGGCGCTACGGAAGTCCCGGAGGCCGATCTCGAAATCGTCACCCGCGCGGCGTTCGGTCAGCGGCGCAAGATGATCCGGCAAAGCCTAAAATCGCTCGGCGTTCCCGTCGAAAATCTGCTCACGGCGGCAGAACTCAAGGGCGACGAACGCGCCGAAGTGCTGCCGGTCGCTGCGTTCCTCGCCATCGCCAAGGCATGGCGCCAGCTGGTTTAGGCCCGCGCTGCCGAACCTTCGGCGCCATCGGCCATGCGGACGGTGCGGTTGAGGATAATCGCCGCCTTGCCGAGCAGCATGCTGCGGATCTGGGCGTCGGACATGTCAGATGTCGTGCTGGCGCTGACCCGCAGCACCAGATCGTGGTCGTACACCTGCTTAGCCCGGATTTCGCGGAGCTTGACGTTGACCTTGGCATTGGTGCGGCCGTGAATGGTCGCGTGCGCCGCGACATCCTGCAACGTGCAGTTTCGGATTTCGAACGCCATGGCTACCCTCCAGCCACCATTGCCGCGGTGGCGTTTTATTGAGGGATGATCCTCACGGCGGCGCCGGGCAAGCGCCATATCAAATGATACTTAACCCGGGAACGTGATCGCGAGGTGTCACGGCATATCGATCTGCACCTGCAAGTCCTTGACAAAGCTGTCTAATCCCTGCAGCCGGGAGCGTCGCAACCGTGCGGCCGCAAGGATAGTCCTGACCTTGCCGACGGACTCTTCGAGGTCGCGGTTGACCAGCACGTAATCGTACTCGCCGTAGTGATCCATCTCGATCCGGGCATTCTTCAGCCGCTTGTCGATGGTGCCCTTGCTGTCCTGGGCGCGGCGCTCCAGGCGCGCGCGCAATTCGACAATCGAGGGCGGCAGGATGAACACCGTCACCATGTCCTCGCGGCACTTCTCATACAGCTGCAGCGTGCCCTGGAAATCGATGTCGAACAGGATATCGTTGCCGGCCGTCAATTCCTCTTCGACCTGGGCCCGCGGCGTCGCATAGAAATTGTCATGGACTCGCGCCCATTCCAGCAGTTCGCCTGCTTCCCGCATGTGCTCGAACGTCGGCACGTCACGGAAATAATAGTGCTTGCCGTCGACCTCATCGGTCCGCCGTGCCCGTGTCGTCACGGACACGGACAGCTTGATCTGCGGATCGGCGCCGAACAGGGCGCGCGAAATCGAGGACTTGCCGGCGCCGGAGGGCGAGGCCAGCACCAGCATCACGCCACGCCGTTTGAATTCCATGTCCGTCCTGCCCGCGGGCACCTTACTCGATGTTCTGGACCTGCTCGCGAAACTGGTCGATCGCGGCCTTGAGATCGAGGCCGATGGCGGTCAGGTCGACAGCGTTGGCCTTGGCGCAGAGAGTATTGGCCTCGCGGTTAAATTCCTGTGACAGGAAATCGAGTTTCCGCCCGGCGGGGCCACCGGCACCGAGCAATTGCCGCGCCGCGGCAAGGTGCGCCGTCAGCCGGTCCAGTTCCTCGCGGATATCGGCCTTGGTTGCCAGCAGCACGGCTTCTTGCGCCAGCCGCTCCTCCGACACGGTCACCCCGGCGATACCGAGATCGGCGAGCTGCTGCCGGAGCCGCACCTCGATTGCGTCGCGCGTTCGCGACGGGTGGGTCTCGGCGCGCTGACGCAGCCCGGCAATCTCCTCGATCCGCTCGGTCAAGACTGCCGCCAGCCGCATTCCCTCGCTCTGGCGCGCCCGCACCAGATCGGCGAGGCAGACATCGGCTGAGGCCAGCACCGCCGCCTGCAGCGCCTCTTCGGCTCCAGTTGGCAATTCGGTCTCGCGCTGTTCGAGCACGCCCTTCAGCCCGAGAATGCCATCGAGGCTCGGTTTACGCGCATCGATCCGGGTGCCGAGGTCGGCTAGCGCCGCCAGCACGGTGGCGAGCGCGCGCTGGTTGACGCTGACTTCGCCGAGTGTGGCGCTGCGGTCGAGATTGACGCTGACGGTGATCGAACCGCGCGAGATGACCAGCCCGACGCGGCGCCGGATTTCGCTTTCGACGGCGTCGAGTCCGGTGGCGAGACGCATGCGGATGTCGAGGCCACGCGCATTGACCGATTTGATCTCGACGGCATAGCCGACACCCGCGACCGCGCCCGCCGCGCGAGCATAGCCGGTCATGCTTGCCAGTGGCGGGTTCACGGCGTAGTGGCGGCGGCCGGCGCGTCCCCTGCCGCCTCGGCCTGCTCGGCGGCGATCGCTTCGCGCGCATCCTCGGCCTCGGCTTCCGCCGCCGCGTCCTTCACCGCCTCGCGATAGAGCACGACGTTGCGCTGATGCTCGGCGTAGGTCTCGGCGAACAGGTGACCATCGGACGGCAACGCGGTCTTGGCGACGAAATACAGATACCCCGACGCATCCGGATGAGCGACGGCTTCGAGCGATTCGACACCCGGATTGGCAATCGGCCCGGCCGGCAGGCCATCGATCTGGTAGGTGTTATAGTCCGTCACCGCTTCGATTTCCGAGCGCTTCAGCCCGCGACCGAGCGGCGCCTGGCCCTTGGTGATGCCATAGATCGTCGTCGGATCGGATTGCAGGCGCATGCCCTGCCGCAGCCGGTTGACGAACACCGAAGCCACTTGCTTGCGCTCGGTCGGCACCCCGGTTTCGCGCTCGACGACCGACGCCAGCACCACCAGTTCCTCGGGGGTTTTCACCACTTTGTCCGGCCCGCAAATCTCCGGATCGCAGCCTTCCCACGCCGCCGCCACGGCCTCGGCCATCGCACCCTGCATCGCATCGAGCACTGATTTCCGCGTTGCGCCGGGGACGTAATCATAGGTGTTGGGCAGGATGGTGCCCTCGGCGGGCATCTCGATTTCGCCGATCAGCTTCTGCGATTCCGAATTCAGCCGTTCCGCCACCTGAAACGAGGTCCAGCCCTCCGGTACGGTGACGGCATATTGCACCGGCTCGCCTTCAGTGATCTCGCGCAGGATGTCGCCCATCGAGGCGCCGCGCGGAATGCGAAATTCGCCGGCACGGACGGTGGCGTCGCGGGCGGTGAGCATCATCCCGGCGCGAAACAGCCAGGCGTTGCTGACGAGACCCTGCTGCTCCAGCCGGTCGGCGATGGTGCCAAGCCCATTGCCCGGCTCAACGAGGAACGCCGTATCCTCACTCACCGGGCCGGCGGCGTAAAACTGCTGAATGCCGTAGATCGCAATGCCGGCCACCACCACGAGAGCGATGACGAACAGCGACAACGCCCCATTCAACAGATCGACAAAGCCGTTGGTCCGCCGCTTCTGCTTACGTGCCACGTAACACTCCCCCGGTCAGGCGACCTTCCTCATCACCAGCGTCGCATTGGTACCGCCGAACCCGAAGGAGTTCGACAGCACGACGCTGATGTCTTTTTTGACCGGCTTATGCGGCACCAGATTGATCACCGTCGCGACCGACGGCGTGTCGAGATTGATGGTCGGCGGCGCGATCCCGTCGCGCATCGCCAGCAGTGAAAAAATTGCCTCGACCGACCCGGCAGCGCCCAGCAGGTGTCCAACTGCCGATTTGGTCGAGCTCATCAGCACCGACCCGGCTGCATCGCCGAGCAGCCGTGTTACCGCCCCGAGTTCGATTTCGTCGCCGAGCTGCGTCGAAGTGCCATGGGCATTGATGTAATCGATGTCCGCCGGCACGATGCCGGCGCGATTGATCGCCGCTCGCATGCTGCGAAAGCCGCCATCGCCATCCGGCGATGGGGCGGTGATGTGATAGGCGTCGCCCGACAGGCCATAGCCGACGATTTCGCCGTACATCCGCGCACCGCGCGCCTTGGCGTGTTCATAGTCCTCGAGCACCACGATCCCGGAGCCTTCGCCCATGACGAAACCGTCGCGGTCCTTGTCATAAGGGCGGGAGGCTTGTTCAGGATTGTCGTTGAAACCCGTCGACAGCGCGCGGACGGCACAAAACCCGGCCATCGAAATACGGTTGACCGGCGATTCGGCGCCGCCAGCGACCATCACGTCGGCATCGCCGAGCGCGATCAGCCGCGCTGCATCGCCGATGGCGTGCGCACCGGTCGAACAGGCGGTCACTACCGAATGGTTCGGGCCCTTGAGCTGGTGACGGATCGAAACATATCCAGAAGCCAGATTGATTAGCCGGCCAGGAATAAAGAAGGGACTAACGCGGCGCGGTCCCTTTTCATACAGCGTCACCGACGCCTCGTAGATGCCGCCGGCCCCGCCGATGCCCGAGCCGATCAGCACGCCGGAGCGTTCCTGCTCTTCCTGCGTCGCGAAAGTCAGCCCGGAATCGGTGATCGCCTGCTCGGCCGCCGCCATCGCAAAAATGATGAACGGGTCGACCTTGCGCTGTTCCTTGGGTTCCATCCACTCGTCGGCGTTGAATTTGCCGTCGGCGTAGTTACCCAGCGGAATGCGGCAGGCATACTGGCAGGTCAGATCGTCGACCTTGACGTCGTCGATCCGTTTCGCCCCGCTTTTGCCGGCGAGGATATTGGCCCAGACGGTTTCGACGCCGCACCCGAGTGGCGCGACGATTCCCATTCCGGTCACGACGACACGGCGCAATTCCATGCGGTCTGGGCCCGTTGTCTGTGGTTTAGCCGACAGCCTTGGTCAGGAACGACACGGCGTCGCCAAAGGTCTGGATGGATTCGGCAGCGTCATCGGGAATCTCGACCGAGAATTCCTCTTCGAACGCCATGACCAGTTCAACCTGGTCCAGCGAGTCGGCGCCGAGGTCGTCGATGAAGCTGGCCTTTTCCACGACCTTCTCCGCGTCGACGTTGAGGTGCTCGACAACGATCTTGCGGACGCGGTCTGCGATATCGCTCATGTTTGCTTCCCTTTACAAAGCCAGTTTCAGTCTCGTATTCGGCGACGGAACGTCACTCGAGCTACCGGCGCAAACCCAACTCTAGGTGGGGTTTGCGACCCTCGCAAGGTGGCCGCGCGTGCCAAATGTCGGCGGGCATTAACATAATTAATTCAGCAATGCCATTGCTTCGGCCTGTACCAAAGCGGACGCCGTTACCGCACCTCTCGCCTCAGATCATCACCATGCCGCCGTTCACGTTGAGCGTATGCCCGGTAACATAAGCCGCGGCGTCGCTGGCGAGGAACACCGCGCAGGCTGCGACTTCCGGCGCCGTCCCGAGCCGCCCGGCCGGGATCGAGGACAGGATGGCGTCGCGCTGCTTGTCGTTCAGGTCATCGGTCATCGCCGAGGAAATGAACCCCGGCGCGATCGAATTGACCGTGATGCCGCGTGAGGCGACTTCGTGCGCCAGCGCCTTGTTCATGCCGATTAGCCCAGCTTTGGTCGCGGCATAATTACCCTGCCCCGGATTGCCGACGACGCCGACCACCGACGAAATCCCGATGATGCGGCCATATCGCTGCTTCATCATTCCGCGCAGCACGGCTCGAGTGAGGTGGAACGCGGCGGTCAGATTGACCAGCAGCACCTCGTCCCACTCCTCGTTTTTCATCCGCATGAACAGGTTGTCGCGAGTCATGCCGGCATTATTGACGAGGATATCAAGCCCACCCAGCGCCGCCTCCGCCGCCGGCACCAGCCGGTCGACTTCATCGAGGTTCGACAGATTGCACGGCAGGATCGGCGACGGCTTGCCGATCTCCCGCTGCACGTCCTCGAGCGCCGCGACCCGGGTGCCACTCAGGGCTACCGTAGCCCCGGCAGAAGCGAGCGCCTTGGCAATCTCCCGCCCGATGCCGCCCGAAGCCCCGGTGACGAGGGCGCGTTTGCCCGTAAGATCAAACATCTGGCGGTCTCCGCTGAGAAGAAGAATCAGGCACCGAGTTCGGCAATGAACGCGTCGATATCGGTCGGGTTGCCGATGGCGACGGCACGGGTCTCGGGGGTGATGCGTTTCCCAAGGCCGGTCAGCACCTTGCCGGCGCCGAGTTCGACCAGCATCGTCACGCCACCATCGTCGGTCAGCCAGGTGACGCATTCGGTCCAGCGCACCAGCCCGGTGACCTGCTCGACCAGCCGCGTGCGGATTTCGGCGGGGTCGCTGATCGGTTGCGCCACAACGTTCGACACTACCGGCACCACCGGCGCCTGCATCGACACCACCGCCAGCGCTTCGGCCATGCGATCGGCCGCCGGCTGCATCAGCCGGCAATGAAATGGCGCGCTGACCGGCAGCAGCAGAGCGCGCTTCGCCCCCTTGGCCTTGGCAATTTCCACCGCCCGCTCGATCGCGGCAACACTGCCCGAGACCACCACCTGCCCCGGCGCATTGTCATTGGCGACGTCGCAGACTCCGTCTCCCGCCGCTTCCGCGGCCACTTCACGAGCCTGCGCGATATCGAGGCCGAGCAATGCCGCCATGGCCCCCTGCCCGACCGGCACCGCCAATTGCATCGCCTGCCCGCGAATCCGCAGCAGCCGCGCCGCATCGCCGAGCGAAAACGTCCCGGCCGCGCACAGCGCGGAGTATTCGCCGAGCGAATGTCCGGCCACATAGGCGGCATGTTCAGCCAGCGTCACACCGCGGCTTTCGAGCACGCGGACCACCGCCATGCTCACCGCCATCAGCGCCGGCTGCGCATTTTCGGTCAGCCGCAGGATCTCGTCGGGCCCCTCGAACATGAGGGCCGACAGCCGCTGCCCCAGCGCCGCGTCGACTTCCGCGAACACCGCGCGGGCTTCGGGATACGCCGCCGCGAGTTCCTTGCCCATGGCGACGGCCTGGCTGCCCTGCCCCGGAAACGTGAACGCCCGCTTGCTCATCTTGTCCTCCCGACAGCGTTGCCCGCTTTTTCCGACAGCCTAACGCGCCTCAGCCGCATGGCAACCGGTTTCGGGCGGCGTGTGCCGGACGCTTCCGATCAAGTCAAGCCGCGCCGCCCGGCCTCGCGCCGGTCCGCCGCCTCGGCATGACGCAACGCGCGCGTCGCAAAACTGTCGCCGAGCACCCTGCCGTCCGGAACTTTCGGATCGAGTTCAAGGAAGCGATCGAGCCCAGGCTGGTGGTGGACGAGGCCATAGGCCTTACCCTGATTGCTCCCGAGCGCGGTGCCCAGAAACGTGCCGAAACCATTCGCCACCCCAAGCGGGGCAAACGCCGCCATCGCCCGGAAGTCCTTGGCGTTGACCGCAGCCCGCATGGCAAAGCCGGCCCGCGCCGCAATCGTGCGGCGGATCTGGCGCTGCTCGTCCGCCCCGGTTTCGGCGACGGCCTGCCGCACCGAGCGCAGCCCACGCCGTGTCTGGTTCACCAGATCGCGCGATTGCGTGCCCGGCACCGACCGGTAACCGACGAGATAGCTCGGCACCGTGGTGACGCCGCCAAGCCAGCACAGCCGCAATTGCGGATAATAGTCATTATTGATCAGCGGGTCCTCGGCAAAGCCGCCGATTGCCCTAAGGCTATCGCGTCGCGCCAGCATCCCGGAGCCGTTGCCGACGACATTCCACCACGCCATCCGGTAAAACCCAAACCCCTCGATCGCCGCCGTCCGCGGCGTGACGATGACGCAGTCGGCAGCGTCGATCCGGCGATGGAACGCGTAGGCCATCACGGTTCCCGGCCCGGCGGCATCGAGCCGGTCGGCCAACTGCCGGAGATATGTCGGGTGCCAGAGGTCGTCGGCATCGAGCGGCGCGATATACGTCCCCCGGGCCAGCGCCAACCCGGCATTGCGGGCCGCACCCGTTCCCCGGCGCGGCTGCGAAATCACCTGCAGCCCCGGCAGCCGATCAGAAAAACTCCGCGCCAAGTCCGCCGTCTCGTCGCTCGACCCGTCATCGATGACGATGACTTCGAACTGCCGCTCCGTTTGCCCGACAACGGAAGCCAGCGTCCGCCCCAGCGTCGCCACGGCGTTCAGCGCTGGAATAATCACGCTCACTCGGGGACTGGACAGCGGCGCAGGCATCGGATTTTCTCGCGTCGGCACTGCCGGTGACCTATGGCAATGTCCGCACCAGGGCAATGAACGCTTGTGTTTCCGTGGCCTTTCCCCTATCTCCCCGTTTGCATTCGTTCGGCCGGGGGCTGAACGGAGGGTCCGTCATTGCGGATAGGGTTCGCCCGGCCTCCTGTGTTCCCGCTCTTCTAAAGAAACGCTTTGACGCCTCATCAGGGGCTTTAAAGAGGCTCCGCGCCGAAAGTGTGCATAACGCAACCCTGATCGAGAAAGGCGTCTAATGGCCCTTTACGAACATATCGTCCTCGCACGCCAGGACGTTTCGCCCCAGCAGGTCGAAGAGATGAATGCCGCGCTGTCCGAGGTTTTGACCTCGAATGGCGGCAAGGTCACCAAGACCGAATATTGGGGCCTCAAATCCCTGTCCTATCGCATTCGCAAGAACCGCAAGGCGCACTACACGCTCATCAACATCGATGCGCCGCCGGCGGCCGTCGCCGAAATGGAACGCCAGGAAGGCATCAACGAAGACATTCTTCGCTTCCTGACCGTCCGCGTCGACGAGCTTGAGGAAGGCCCCTCGGCGATGATGCAGAAGCGCGACCGCGACGATGATCGCGGCGATCGTGGTGGCCGCGGCGGTTTCGACCGTGGCGACCGTCGTCCTCCCCGCCGGTTCTAAGGAGCATCCATCATGGCAATCCGTGATCTCAATTCCGGCGTCCAGGCTCGCCGGCCCTTCCAGCGTCGTCGCAAGACCTGCCCGTTCTCGGGCGCCAACGCGCCCAAGATCGACTACAAGGACGTGCGCCTCCTGTCGCGCTACGTCTCCGAGCGCGGCAAGATCGTGCCGAGCCGCATCACTGCCGTGTCAGCGCTAAAGCAACGTGAACTGGCTCGCGCCATCAAACGCGCGCGGTTTCTCGGCATCATGCCGTTCGCCGTCGGCTGAGTTTTTACACCATCTAGGCAGCCGGCGCCCATTGCGGTGCCGGCCTGCCGTTGGAGCGATGGATGGTCCAGCGCTCCTAACCGGCAATCCCGCCGGGACAGCACCCAAGAGAATTACGACATGAAAGTCATCCTGCTCGAACGCGTCGGCCGCATGGGCCACATCGGCGATGAAGTCACCGTCAAGGACGGTTTCGCCCGCAATTTCCTCCTGCCGCAGCAAAAGGCGCTCCGTGCCACGGAAGCCAATCGCAAGAAGTTCGAATCCGAGCGCACCAATATCGAGACGCGCAACGCCGAACGCCGCGAAGCCGCTGCCGGCATCGCCGAAGGCCTTAACGGCCGCTCGGTCATGATCATCCGCCAGGCCGGCGAAACCGGTCAGCTCTACGGTTCGGTGTCATCGCGCGATGTCGCCGACGCCCTGAACGCCGATGGTTTCCAGGTCTCCCGGTCGCAGGTCGTCTTGGCCGATCCGATCAAGGCCGTTGGCGTCCACACCGTGCCGCTCAACCTCCATGCCGAAGTCGAAGTCACCATCATCGTCAACGTCGCTCGTTCCGAAGATGAAGCCGGTCGGCAGGCGAAGGGTGAAAACCTGCAGCTCACCACCTATGAAGTCGATGACGACGGCGATTTCGCCGCCGGCCAGGCAGCCGCAGCCGCCGAGCGCAACGACAGCTTCGGCGATTCCGAGTAATTTCGGCGCCATACCGCATCGCAAGGCCGGGCCACGTGCCCGGCCTTTTTTTTGAAGCCGCACTGTAGAATTGCCGTGCTACAGCACTGTTGAGACTCAAACTAGCGCCAACCTCAGCTGCAGACGAATAGCCGAAGGCCAGACGATGAACCCGATACTGGTTTTTCTGCTCGTGTTGGCCGTGATTCTTCTCGTAACAGCAACCGGTGTTTGGCAAATCGTTCGCCTGCATCGAGTGCTTTGGGTAAGAAGCCGCCCGGAACAACTTCTAAAGCGCACAATGATTCTCAGCTCCGCTGTTGTCATCGCCGCGTCGCCGTTTGCCGCTAACTATTTTTGGATGCGCAATGCGGTTCTAAGTCGAGTTCCCGCGCCGCTTGAAGTTGCAGAAATCGAATATCAGCTCGAGCAAAGCTGGGGGATTGGGGGACCCGGTGATAATGAAACCGGCTTAGTTATTTATCGACTAACCGATGCTAGCGCTGATTGGGCGCGAAGTCGTGGGTCGATTCTCGATGAGGCGCTATCAAGCGATCGGGGTGCATGGCAACCCACGCCGGTGGATGATAAGAGCAAGCCTAGTGATTGGCACCCGTATGACGATGAGCTTCCAGATTTGATGGCGCCTCACCCACCGGAACTCCACGAATATTTGGAAAAATATGGCTTCACGATCGACATCGAAGAAGGTCGAGAGCTAGAAGTGAACCATGCAATTCAGACATCGGGTTCTTTTTATGCAAAGGGGAAGGGTGGCAGTGTGACGGTAGTTGATTCCGAGCGGGGCAAAGTCTACTTTTTCTATGCTGGATAAAGCCGAGGCTGCTTCCTATTCCACCCAGCTTTTCTGCCTTAGCGAAACTCTCACCGATTATGAAGTTCGTTTTGCTCCGTCACCCCGCGGGCAAGTTGAACTAGGAGCGCTTTTGCGCGACACTGGAAGCGCTCACGTCGCGGTTCGCGCGTTGACGCGCCCCTTCGTGGAGACCCGCCTTGGCCCATCTGCCAACTGAGACTTTCGCCATCGCCAGCCCCGAGATCGCCGCCGAGGATTTCGATGGCGAGTTCGTCGTGCTTAACATGGAAACCGGCAAATATTTCAGCGTCGCCAAGGCCGCAGCAGTGGTCTGGCGCGGTCTCGTCGCCGGCCTGTCGCTCGAAACGCTCGCCGCCGCGCTGCCGGCCGACGCTGCCCGTTACGCCGAAATCGCCACGCTCGTCGAATTCCTTGTCACCAACGGCCTGCTGATCGCCTCTGACGCGCCGCCCGTCACCGATGCCGGCATCGCTGCCGATCTCGCAGCCGCCGAACCGCAGTTCACCGTCGAAGTGTTCGACGACCTCGCTGATTTGTTCATTGCCGATCCGATCCACGATGTCGAAGCGACCGCCGGCTGGCCGCATCGCCCCGGCCAGTGAGCGCCGCGCCGATCGTCAGCGAGGCCGGCGAGGGGCAGCGCTTCGCCGCGTCCCTCCTCGCCTATGCCCGCACCGCGCCCGCCGCCGACACCGCCAGCTTCCGCCTGCCGCGGCTCGAATTCACCGTCGCCGCTGATCCCGCCTACCTAGCACTCTGCCGCCGCGCGCTGGTCGATGCCCCCGCAAGCCCGATCGCCGCACGCATCGCGCTCGCCTACCTCGATTACGGCAGCCATCCGGACCTGCCGCCGCCGATCTGGCAGCGGCCCGATTTCATCCTCGGGCCGGCCATCTCGGGGCTCGAAACCGCAGGCTATAATGGCTGGTACGATGCCGACCGCTGCACCTGGCAATTCTTTGACCCGACGACCGGACGCGGCGTGCAGGCGATGGCCGATCCCGCCGATCTGCCGCCGTGGGAGGCCTCGTTTCCGCTGCGGATTTTCCTCCACTGGGCCTACCAGACCATCGGCATGCGGCTCATCCATGCCGGCACGCTTGGTCACGATGGCGATGGTGTGCTGCTCGCCGGCAGCGGCGGCGCCGGCAAATCCGGCACGACGCTGTCGGGTATCCTCCACGGCCTGGCGAGCGTCGGCGACGATTACGTGGCGCTCGATCCCGAAGCGATGCGGGCCTATCCGGTGCTGAAACTGGTCAAGCAGGATGCCGGCGGCCTCGCCCGCCTCGGTCTCGATGCCGGCCGACCTGAGTTCGGCGGCACCAACTGGCAGGGCAAGCACGAGTTCGATTTCGACGCGCTCGGCCTCGGCCAGCGGGCCGAGCATCTCCACCTCAAAGCCATCATCCTGCCCCGCCTCGCCCGCGCCGCACGCTCGACCATCAGTCGCGCCACCGCCCACGCGGCGATGATCGCGCTCGCCCCGAGCAATCTCCAGCAACTGCCTGGAGCCTGGAAAACCGGGCTGCAGACCACCGCCGCGCTGGTCCGCCGGCTCCCCGCCTATAACCTCGAACTCGGCACCGATCCGGCCGAAATCGCCGCCACCATCGGTCAGTTTCTGAAAGACAAGCCGTGGCAAAGCTCGCCGTCCTGATGCCCGCCTACAATGCGGCGCGCTACATCGGCAACGCGCTGGCCTCGCTGCTGCGCCAGCGCGACGCCGCTTCGCTCGACATCGTGGTCCTCGATGACGGCTCGACCGACGCCACCGCCGCCATTGTCCGCAGCCTCGGCGCAGCCGAAATCCGCCTGATCGAAACCGAAAACTGTGGCGTCACCGCCGCCCGCAACACCCTCCTCGCCGCCATCGCCCCCGATACCGATTTCGTCAGCTTCCTCGACAGCGACGATCTGAGCCCCGCCGGGCGTTTTGCCGCCGATCTCGCGCGGTTCGACGCCCGTCCGGAACTCGCCGTCCGCTATGGCACCATGCGGCTGTTCAGCCAAACCGGCGACGATCCCCTGGCGCCCGACCCCCGATCCACCGTCATCGACACCCGCGGCATCCACCTCGGCGCCGGTATCTACCGCCGCACTACGCTCAGCGCCGTCGGCGCCTTCGACCTGGCGTTTAAGCAGGCCGAGGATACCGATTTCCTGCTGCGGCTGTTCGAGGCCGGCCCGGCGCTCGAAATCACCGATGACATCGTCATGTATTATCGCCGCCACGACACCAACATGACCCGGGATACCGCCCTCGTTCGCCGCGAGTTTGCCCGCGCGCTGATGAAATCGGCGCATCGGCGACGCGGCGGCACGACGGCCCCGATCCCGCCGGGCCTGTTCGACGCCAGCAATTTCAACCAGCGGGTCGGCTGATGGCACCGGGCTACAGCGTCGTCATTCCCGCCTACAACGCCGAGGCGACCATCGCCGCCGCCATCCGCTCGATCCTCGAACAGACAGTGCCAGCCGAAGCCATCATCGTCGTCGATGACGGGTCGACCGATGGCACCGTCGCAGCCGCAACAGCCGCCGGCGCCACGGTTCTGCAGCAGGCCAATGCTGGGCCCGGAGCCGCGACCACGCGCGGCCTCGCCGCCATCCAGTCCGAGTTTCTCGCTACCCTCGATGCCGATGATCTGTGGCTACCGCACAAGCTCGAACGCCAGTTCGTGGCACTTGCCGCCGATCTCAACCTCGCCGGAGTCTTTGCGCAGATGGCCTCGTTCCGCGACGACCCCACCACTGCCGATCTCGCCTCCGGTCGCGACGGCTGGAGCCGCTCGACAATGCTGATCCGCACCGATATCGCCCGTCAAACCGGGGCCCTCATCGATCCGCCGAGCAAGATCGGCGACATGATCGACTGGCTCGCCCGGGTGCGCGAAGCCGGCCACGCCCTGCTGATGCTGCCGGAAGTCCTCGCCCTGCGCCGCATCCGCCCCGGCAGCCTCACCTATCAGCGCAGCGCCGCCGACAATGCCGGTTATCTCGCCGCGGCGCGCGCCGCCCTGCTCCGCCGTCGCGCCAGGGACAGCCAATGAACCCATCCGTGGCAAAATTCCCCAGCTACGCCTGGGCGTGGCCGACCGGCGGGCGCGACCAGTTGCTGCGCGCGGCGATCCTGCCCGACCGCAACGCCGCCGCTGCGTCGTATCGCGACTGGCATGCCGCCCATGCCTTCGAGGCCTCGACATTTACCGAACAGCGCCTGCTCGTCGCCATCTCGACGCGCCTCGGTCCCGACATCCCGGACGTCCCCGAGCGCGCCCGGCTCATAGGGATCGAGCGCATGATGTGGACCCGGTCGATTGCGGCGCTGAAGGTCGCAAGCCTCGGCGTCAGCGAACTCCGCGCTGCCGGCCTCGACGTCATGGTATTCAAGGGCGCCGCCCGCGCCGCCATCGACATCCACGATTTACGGGGCCGCATCGCCCATGACATCGACCTGCTGCTGCATCCAACCGAATTCCGCCGCGGCATCGATACGCTGCTGGCAGCCGGCTGGACACTCAACGAGCCCGGCAATCCCGATACGGCCTTCGCCCTCGACATCAGGCGCGGTGAACATGGCAAGCTCGACGTTCACCGCTATCCCCTGCACCAGTTGCAGCGCGGCGACGCCGTCGATGCCGGCATTTGGCAGCGCGCCACGCGCCATCAATTTCTCGGCCAATCGGTCGCCGTCCCCGCCACCGAGGATCGCCTCGTCATCGCCATCGCCCATGGCGGCATCGATGGCCACGCCCACAGCGACTGGCTGGTCGATTGCGCCCGGTTGATCGTCGAGCAGCCGATCGACTGGGAGTTGTTCGTCGCGCTCTGCGAAACCCGCGACATTCACGCCTATGCGGCGATCGCACTGACTTATCTGCACGATGCCTGTGCCGTTCCGATTCCCGCGCCAGTGCTCGACCGGATTAAATCCCTCGGCCGGCGCTCGCCGACGAAACTCTGGGGCGCGCTCTTGCAGGCTCGTCCGAAGCGCGAGCACACCGCGCTAAGCACCGTTGGCCGCGGCATTTCCCGTGGCATTCGCCTCGCAAAACGTGCCGCTACGCTGCGCCAGCTTGGTGCAGGTGGGACGAAATCGCGCGGCTGAGTCCATAAGAGGCGCCATCACTTGCCTTCAAGTATTCACAGTTTGTTCTTAGTTTTCCCCGCAATCCTCACTTCCCGCCCAGCCCCAGATTCGGGTCGGGAACGAGTCGCTTTGGCAGGTCCGGGGCGGTACCAATCGTTAACAAATTGTTAAGACCAGAGTAGTCGACATGGCCGAGCCGCTCCCGTTCATCCGTCCCGCCGAGGAGAAATCCTTCCGCCTCGCGCCGCACAATGTCGAAGCCGAGCAGGCGCTGCTGGGTGCCATTCTGGTCAATAACGAAGCCTTCTACCGGGTCTCGGACTTCCTCGACCCGCTGCATTTCTACGAGCCGATCCACCGCGAAATCTACGAGATTTGCGCCAAAATCATCCGTGCCGGCAAAGTTGCGACGCCGATCACGCTGAAGACCTTCCTGCCCGACAATCTCATTGCCGACGTCACCATGTCGCAGTATTTGGCGCGGCTGGCGCAGGAAGCTACCACGGTCATCAATGCCGCCGATTTCGGCCGTGCCGTCCACGATCTTGCCATCCGCCGCCAGCTGATTCTGATCGGCGAGGAGATGACGGCGACCGCCTATGAGGCCGACGTCGAGACCACCCCGGTCAAGCAGATCGAGGAGGCGGAAAAGTCACTGTTCGAGCTAGCCGAAAAGGGCCGCTACGATGGCGGCTTCCAGGATTTCAATTCGGCCCTCAAAGACGCCATTGCTATGGCCGGCGAGGCCTACTCGCGTGATGGCTCGCTGTCGGGCACCGCGACGGGCCTGACCGATCTCGACCGGCTGATGGGCGGATTGCAGCGCTCGGATCTGATCATTCTCGCGGCGCGGCCGGCGATGGGCAAGACCTCGCTTGCCACCAACATCGCCTTCCATGTCGCCAAAACCTGGCGCGGCGACGTGACCCCGGACGGGCATCGCAAGACTGTCGATGGTGGTATCGTCGGCTTCTTTTCCCTCGAAATGAGTGCCGAGCAACTGGCGACCCGAATCCTTGCCGAGCAGTCGGGAATTTCGTCCTCGGACATCAGGCGTGGCAATATCCATGAAAGCCAGTTCGGGCGGCTGGTCGATGTCTCCAACCTCCTCGCCCAGATTCCGCTCTACATCGACGACAGCGGCGGTCTCTCGGTCGGCCAGCTCGCCGCCCGCGCCCGCCGCCTCAAGCGCCAGAAGGGACTCGATCTCCTGATCATCGACTATGTTCAGCTGCTGTCGGGCTCATCGCGCAAGGCCAATGAAAATCGCGTGCAGGAACTGACCGAGATCACGACGAAGCTGAAGGCGCTCGCCAAGGAACTCGAAGTGCCGATCATCGGCGTCGCCCAGCTTAGCCGCGCGGTCGAATCGCGCGACGACAAGCACCCGCAACTCGCCGATCTGCGTGATTCGGGGTCCATCGAGCAGGACGCCGACGTGGTGCTGTTCGTTTACCGCGAGGAATATTACCTCAAAAACAAGGAGCCGCGCGAAGGCACGCCGGAACATCTCGCTTGGCAGGCAGAAATGGAAATGGTGCATGGCCGCGCCGAAGTGATCATCAGCAAGCAGCGCCATGGCCCGACCGGCACGGTGCAGCTGCAGTTCGAGGCCAACCTGACGCGGTTTTCCAATCTCGCCCACAGCGATTACCTGCCCGAACGGCAGGAATAGCAGCCGTCTCCCGCCGACAATCGCTGTGCCCTTGTTGCACCGCCGCCCCTCCGTTCGGATCGGCGTCGGCGCGTTGAGCTTTTCGTCACCATAAATGCATACTATCCCCTCGGTCGGGATGACCCGTCGCGGCGGCGGGGAGTGGGGTTGATATGACGACGACGGGCCTTGGCGGGCGCCTGACGGTCGATCTCGGAGCGCTAGCGCGGAACTGGCGCGCGCTCGACAAGGTCAGCGCCGGCGCACTCACCGGCGCGGTGATCAAGGCCGATGCTTATGGCACCGGGCTGGTTCCGGCCGCCCTCGCATTGTCGGCCGCCGGGGCGATGTTCTTTTTCGTCGCGACGCCCGATGAAGGCGTGGCGCTGCGCGGCGCCCTCCCAAAGGCCCACATCTTCGTGCTCGACGGCCTTTATCCTGGGGCCGCCGAACTCTATGTCCGCGAGCGGCTGATGCCGGCCATCGCCTCGCTCGAAATGCTCGAGGAATGGCTCGCGCATTGCGTCAAGCACGGCCAGGCCTTCCCGGCGGCGTTCCATTTCGACACCGGCATGAACCGCCTCGGGTTTCGGCACAACGATGTACCGGTGGTCCGCCAGCTCAGCGAGCAGCTCGGGTTCCAGCCGCAGATGGTGATGAGCCACCTCGCCTGCGCCGATAGCCCGGCGCATGAAAAGAACCGCACCCAGCTGGCGCTGTTCCAGGCCGTGGTGCAGCAATTCCCCAACATCCCCGCCTCGTTCGCCAACTCGGCCGGGCTGATGACCGGCCGTGAATATCATTTCCAGATGGTCCGCCCCGGCATCGCCCTGTTCGGCGGGCGGGCGGTCAACGGTCGCAAGAACCCGATGTCGCCGGTGGTCACCCTCGAAGCGCCAATCCTGCAGGTCAAGGAAGCCAAGACCGGCGAGAGCGTAGGCTACGGCGCCAGCTACACCATCGATCGCGACAGCCGCCTCGCGGTGATCGGCCTCGGCTATGCCGATGGGTTCCTGCGCTCGATTTCCGGCACCAACATCCGCGCCGGCGGGCGGGCACTGGTGCGCGGGCAACTGGTTCCGATCGCCGGCCGGGTGTCGATGGACCTCATCGTCCTCGACGTCACCGAGCTTGGCGACAACCTCCCCGTCCCCGGAGAAATGGTCGAACTGCTCGGCCCCAACGTCTCCGTCGACGATCAGGCCGATGCCGCCGGCACCATCGGCTATGAACTGCTGACGGCACTCAAGGGCCGCTACAACCGTACCTATGTCGGCGGGCCCGAACGGCCCAAATGATGTTCCCGCTCCGTTCTTGACATCGGGCTTCCGAGCCTCGAAATAAGCACTGCCCCGTCATCACAGGTTTCGCTACATGGTCTGGCTGCTCCTCGCCTCGCTTGCCCTGCTGTTTTTCATCGCCATCATGATCGGTGGCCTCGTGACAAAGCAGGTGGGCACCGAGGCCCAGACCGGACCGCGCGACGAGTTGCCGCCGCCGACGATCGAGCTCGGCCGGGCCCGCCGCGCCCTCGCCAATCTCTACGAGAGCCTGCCGATCTTCCTCACACTCGGCATCCTGATCATCATCTACAGCGCTGAAACCACGGTCACTTTCGTTGCCGGGCTGGTGTTCGTCGTCGCGCGCATCGCGCATCTCTACTTCTATATGCGCGCCATCTCGCCGGCCCGCTCCTATGCCTATCTCGCCGGCATGCTCGCGCTGTTCGTCATGGCCGGCGGCCTGATCTGGCGGCTGATCGCCGGCTGATCGGACGCACATGGCCAAAGCAAAATCCAGTTTCATCTGCCAGGTCTGCGGTGCGGTCTACACCCGCTGGCAGGGTCGCTGCGACTCGTGCGGCGACTGGAACACCATCGCCGAGGAGCTGACCGATTCGGGCGTCGGCGCCGGGCCGAAATCGGTGTCGGGCACCGGTCGCGCCGTACCGCTGGTGCCGCTCGCCGGTGAAACTGAAAGCGCCGCGCGCATCGAAACCGGCATCGCCGAACTCGATCGGGTCCTCGGCGGTGGTTTCGTCATGGGCTCGGCCATCCTCGTCGGCGGCGACCCCGGCATCGGCAAATCGACGCTGC
Organism: Devosia sp.; assembly: GCA_028290665.1. Taxonomy (GTDB): domain Bacteria; phylum Pseudomonadota; class Alphaproteobacteria; order Rhizobiales; family Devosiaceae; genus JAQGJK01. The sequence goes on from JAQGJK010000026.1 coordinate 54,142, forward strand.
TGCTGCAGGCCGCCGCGGCGCTCGCCGAACGCGGCCGCTCGGTGGTCTATGTCTCGGGCGAAGAGGCCGTCGGCCAGATCCGCCTCCGCGCCCAGCGCCTCGGGCTCGGCGATCGCAATGTCGCCCTCGCCAGTGAAACCAACGCCGAGAACATTCTCGCCACCCTCGCCGCCGGCAGCCCGCCGCATCTCGTCATCATCGATTCGATTCAGACGCTGTGGACCGATCGCGTCGAGAGCGCCCCCGGCACCGTCACCCAGGTCCGTACTTCGGCCCAGGCCCTCACCCGCTACGCTAAGAAAAGCGGCGCCGCCGTAGTTCTCGTCGGACACGTCACCAAGGACGGCCAGATCGCCGGGCCGCGCGTCGTCGAGCACATGGTCGATGCGGTGCTATATTTCGAGGGCGACACCAGCCATACCTTCCGCATCCTCCGCGGCGTCAAGAACCGCTTCGGCGCCACCGACGAGATCGGGGTGTTCGAAATGACCTCGCTCGGGTTGAAGGAAGTCGCCAACCCATCGGCGCTGTTCCTCGATCAGCGCGACAAGGGCGCCTCGGGCTCGGCGGTGTTCGCCGGCATGGAGGGCACCCGCCCGGTGCTCGTCGAAATCCAGGCCTTGGTGTCCCCCTCGCCGCTCGGCACGCCGCGCCGCGCCGTCGTCGGCTGGGATTCGTCCCGCCTCTCGATGGTACTCGCGGTGCTCGAAAGTCGCTGCGGCGTCCGGATCGGGGCCAACGATATCTACCTCAATGTCGCCGGCGGCCTCAAAGTCGGCGAGCCCGCCGCCGACCTGGCCGTCGCCGCGGCGCTGATCTCGTCGCTGACCAACGCCCCCCTACCCCCCGACGCGGTGTATTTTGGCGAAATTTCGCTGGCCGGTGGCGTCCGCCCCGTCGTCCACGCCTCGCTGCGCCTGCGCGAGGCGCAAAAGCTCGGGTTTTCCTCGGCCATCACCGGCCGGCTCGGCACCGGCGACAAGGCCGGCGGCATCGTCGTGTCGGAATTTTCCGAACTCGCCGACCTCGTTGGACGCATCGCCGCCAATGGTCGCAAGGCCCCGACGGTCGACTAGCGGCGTTTTCTCTACCCGAACCGGTGTCCACTTCGCTTGAAAACGCTCTAGCCGGTGCACAACCAGTCGTGTCCGGCGGACGCGCTTGGATTCCGTCGGCAAAGCGGGTAAACGGGGCGTTAAGACAACTTTCCGGGACCGTAAAGCAACATGTTAACCGCGTTCGATGTCGGTGTGGGTATCCTCGTGCTCATCTCGGCGATCCTCGCCGCTGTGCGCGGCCTCACCCGGGAAGTGCTCTCGCTCGTCACCTGGGCAGGTTCGGCGGCGCTGGCCGCCTATGCCTATTTCTATCACCAGGACATCGCCCGGCAGTACATCTCCGAGAGTATCGTCGCCGATATCGTCACCGTCGTCGGCGTCTTCATCGTGTCGCTGATCATCCTGCATTTGTTCACCATGAAGCTCGCCGATTGGGTGGTCGACAGCCGCATCGGGCCGCTCGACCGGACACTGGGCTTCGTCTTTGGCGGGTTGCGCGGCATGCTCATCGCCATCGTGCTGGTGATATTCGGCAGCTGGCTGCTACCGACCCTGCCGCCATGGGCCGCCGAGGCGCGAACCTTCCCGATGCTCGAGAACGCCGGGTTTACCCTGATCGGCATGCTGCCCGAGGATCTCGAAAAGCAGGTCACCGATTTGCTGCAGCGCGGCACAGGCGGCGATACCGTGGCCCCGGATGACGCTCCGGTCGATGGCACGGTGACGCCTCGTGCGCCGGGCACGGTTGCGCCGGATGCGACCCCGGACCCCGATGCCGCGCCGCTCGAGCCGAGCGCTACGCAGACCTGACCTGCAGCGGCTATTTTCCCGTCTGCCGTCGACAATGCCGGCCGCGATGCGGTATGGGATTTCGCAGTTACCACAAGGTGTCCCCGCGTGACTGACTCACCCCATTTCAATCTCGACCTCGACGGCGATACGCTGCGCGAAGAGTGCGGGGTGTTCGGCATTCTCGGACATCCCGATGCCGGCGCGCTCACCGCATTGGGGTTGCACGCGCTGCAGCATCGCGGCCAGGAAGCGGCGGGCATCGTCACTTTCGATTCCCGGCAGTTCCACTCCGAACGGCACCTCGGCCTCGTCGGCGATCATTTCACCGATCCAGCGACGCTGGCGAAACTTCCCGGCACCATCGCCATGGGCCATGTCCGCTATTCGACCACTGGCGAAACCATCCTCCGCAACGTCCAGCCGCTGTTCGCCGAACTCGAAGTCGGCGGCATCGCCATTGCTCATAACGGCAATTTCACCAATGGGCTGACGCTCCGTCGCCAGTTGATCTCTGAGGGCGCCATCTGCCAATCGACTTCCGATACCGAAGTCGTTCTTCACCTGATCGCCCGGTCGCGCCGCCAATCGTCGTCCGACCGCTTCGTCGATGCGCTGATGCACCTCGAAGGCGCCTTCTCGCTCGTCGCCATGACCCGCACCAAGCTGATCGGCGCCCGCGACGCCAACGGCATTCGCCCGCTGGTGCTCGGCGACCTCGACGGGAAGCCGATCTTCGCCTCCGAGACTTGCGCCCTCGATATCATCGGCGCGAAATTCGTCCGCGACGTCCAGAATGGCGAAGTGGTGATCTGCGAAATCCAGCCGGATGGCCGCATCACCATCGACAGCGTCAAGCCGTTTGCCCCGCGGCCCGAGCGGCTGTGCCTGTTCGAATACGTCTATTTCGCCCGTCCCGATTCGGTGGTCGGCGGCCGCAATGTCTACGGCGCGCGCAAGCGGATGGGCATCAACTTAGCCCGTGAAGCTTACATCGATGCTGATGTCGTCGTGCCGGTGCCCGATGGCGGCACCCCGGCAGCCATCGGCTATGCCCAGCAATCGGGCATCCCGTTCGAACTCGGCATCATCCGCAATCACTATGTCGGTCGCACCTTCATCGAGCCCAGCCAGTCGATCCGCGCCCTCGGCGTCAAGCTCAAGCACTCGGCCAACCGCGCTGAAATCGAAGGCAAGCGCGTCATCCTCGTCGATGATTCGAGCGTTCGCGTCACCACCTCGGTCAAGATCGTGCAGATGATCCGCGAGGCCGGGGCGCGCGAAGTCCATATCCGCGTCGCCTCGCCGATGATCACCCATTCCGATTATTACGGCATCGACACGCCCGATCCCGAAAAACTGCTGGCCAACCAGCATGCCGATGTCGAATCGATGTGCCGCTGGATCGGCGCCGACTCGCTGCAGTTCCTGTCGATCGGCGGGCTCTACGACGCCGTCGGCGGCCGGCCGCGCAATCCGCTGAGCCCACAATTCACCGACCATTACTTCACCGGCGATTATCCGACCCCGCTGACCGATCTCGACGGCAGCACCAGGCACGAGCCCCGGCAATTCGCGCTGATGCGCGAAGCCGGGTGATTCCGACCCGCTAAGGTCTGCGGGGTGGCTTGCGCCATTGCCCCCCAGCCGCTATGCGCCCTCAGGCGTTCGCTGAGGGCTGCAGTTTGACCATCGAAAACGATCTGACCGGCCGGGTGATCCTCGTCACCGGCGCCTCGCGCGGTATCGGCTACGCCACCGCGCGCGAACTCGGTCGGCGCGGCGCGCATGTCGTCGCCGTCGCCCGCACCGTCGGCGGCCTCGAGGAACTCGACGACGAGATCAACGCCGCCGGCGGATCGGCAACGCTGGTGCCGCTCGACCTACGCGATTTCGATGCCATCGACCGCCTCGGCGCCACCATTTTCGAGCGGTTCAAAAAGCTCGACGGGCTGGTCGGCAACGCCGCAATGCTCGGCACCATCACGCCGCTCGGGCATATGCGTCCGGCCGAATTCGAGCGGCTGTTCGCGCTCAACGTCACCGTCAATTTCCGGCTGGTGCGTTCATTCGATTTGCTATTGCGCCAGTCAAACGCTGCGCGCGTCGTGTTCCTGACCGCCGGGCCGCTGGTCAAGGCCAACCCGTATTTCGGCCCCTACCACGCGACCAAAGCCGCGCTCGAAACCCTCGCCGCCGCCTACGCCGCCGAAATGAAATCCACCTCCGTCAAGATCAACGCCTTCCACCCCGGCCCCCTCCGCACCCGCCTCCGCGTCGCCGGGTGGCCAGGCGAAGACCCCGCCCAACAACGTCCCCCGGAAACCGTAGCCCCCGCCATCGCCGACCTGCTGTCGCCAGCTTATGCATACACCGGAATGCTCATCGATTTCCCGACCGGGACGACAGAGAAGCTGCTTGGGGCTGGCTGAAGGGGTCATGCTGAGCCCCGCATCCCGCGGGCTTGACCCGCGGGCCCATTATGAGTCCGCTCCTGGATCCGCGGGTCAAGCCCGCGGAAGGCGAGAAAGGGAGTTGCTCGGCCTTCGCACACAGAGCCCCGCGGGCAGTTCGTAAACTCGGCATCCCGCGGGCTTGACCTGCGGGCCTATCTACCGTCCCATCCTCCGATGAGCGCCTGGGTCTACATCCTCGCCAGCCAACGCAATGGCACCATCTACATCGGCGCGACGACGAATCTCATCAAGCGCACCTGGGAGCACAAGAACGATGTCGTTCCCGGCTTCACCAAGGATTACAGCGTCCACACCCTGGTCTGGTTCGAAACACATTCGGGCATTTACAACGCCCTGCAACGCGAACGCACCATGAAGCATTGGAAGCGCCTCTGGAAAGTTGCGCTCATCGAAGCAAACAATCCGGAGTGGAACGACCTCTACGACGAAATCACCCTCTGAGCTGGGTCCGCGGGTCAAGCCCGCGGAAGGCGAGAGATGTAGGGAAGGTAGAGAAGGTTAGTGAAGGTTAGGAAGGTTAGGAAGGTTAGGTAGGGCAGGAAGGGTAGAACAGCGGTTGCTCCGTTCACTCACAAACCCCGCCTCCAACCAAAGCCTCGCGCAACCCAACCCCCACCACAAATCAAAACCCCGCATCCCGCGGGCTTGACTCGCGGGCCCACCTTGCCGCGAACACGAGCCTACCCCGCCTTCTCCATCAGCACTTTATCGATCCGCCGACCGTCCAAATCTACCACCTCAAACCGCCACCCATCAGCCTCAAAGTGCTCGCCGACCTTGGGCAAATGGCTGATCTGGTCGAGCACATAACCTGCGACGGTTTCAAACCGCGCATCGCGCGCCACCGGAACGCTGAACCGCTCGGCGAATTCGTCGACCGGCATCCAGCCCGAGACCAAGAAACTGCCGTCGTCGCGCTTGACCACCGGCTGTTCGGCGCCATCCTCCTCGGTATAGATGCCGGTGATGGCTTCGAGGATGTCGCCGGAGGTGACGATGCCCTCGAAGTGCCCGTACTCGTCAAACACCAGCGCCAGATGCACCGGCGAGGCCCGGATGGCGCGCACCACTTCGAGCGCCTCCGAGCGGTCCATCACCACCGGCGCTTTTTCGAGATGCTTCCTGATATCGAGCGGCCGATTGGCGGCAAAATCGTCGATCAAATCGCTGCGCAGGATCACCCCGACGATCGAGTCCGAATCACCGTCCTGCACCGGCAGGCGCGAACGGTTGGAATTCAGTACCGCGTTGCGGATTTCCTCGGGCGTATCGGCAAGGTCGATCACCTCGACATCGCCGCGCGGCGTCATCAGCCCGCGCGCCGAACGGTCGGCAAGGCGCATCACCCCCGAGATCATGTCGCGCTCGCCGGTTTCGAACACCCCCGCGCTTTCGGCCTCGGCGATGATGGTGCGGACTTCTTCCTCGGTCACCGTCTCCTCGGATTCCCCGACCTGCCGCAGTAGTCGCAGCACCATCTTGCCCGACAGATCGAGCAGGAACACCAGCGGCCCGGCGACCCGGGCGATAAACTCCATCGCCGGCGCCACCCGCGCCGCGACGCCCTCGGGATCGCGCAGGGCGATTTGCTTGGGGACCAGTTCGCCGATGATCAGCGACACATAGGTGATAAGCACCACCACCACGCCGACGCCGACGACATCGGCGATGTTATCGGGCACACCGAGCGACAGCAGCCAATCGGTCAACCTCGCGCCAAGGGTCGCGCCCGACACGGCGCCGGACAGCACACCGACCAGCGTGATGCCGATTTGCACCGAGGACAGGAATTTGCCCGGATCCTCGGCGAGTTTGAGCGCGACCGCTGCGCCCTTGTTGCCATCGGCGGCCATCACCTTCAGCCGCGCCGTGCGGGCCGAGACCACGGCGAGTTCGGACATGGCGAGCGCACCGTTGAACACAGTGAGCACGACGACGATCAAAATTTCAAAGAACACGAATCAGGAACTGGTTATGCGGCCCGCACTCGGCAGCGGGGCGCTCTGGCGCTGGTATTATAGCGGGACGCTCGCCGCCTCGCTACAGCCGACGCCGTACACTTCCCGCTTCCATCAATACACAGCGTCGCTTCGCTTAATGCAGCTTGCGCACGCCTTCGGTCGAATAAGGGTTATCGCCGCCACGAATCCACAGCCGAATGGGTGTGCCCGGCAGGTCGAGCGCCTCGCGCATGCCGTTGACGAGGTAACGCTGATACGAAGCCGGCACCGCATCGGGGCGTGAGGCGAAGATGATGAAACTCGGCGGCCGGGTCTTGGCCTGCGTCATGTAGCGCAGCTTAAGCCGGCGGCCCGACACGGCCGGAGGCGGATGCGTCTCGGTCATGTCGCCGAGCCAGCGATTGAGCCGCGCCGTGCTGTAATGGCTGTTCCACGCCTCTTCGATGGTGAAAATTGCCGCCATCAGCTTGTCGATGTGGCGCCCGTGCAGCCCTGACAGCGTTACCAGCGGCACGCCGCGCAGTTGCGGCAGCAGCCGCTCGCACGCCTCGCGCAAATCGACCAGCGCCTTGCCCTTGTCCTCGATCAGATCCCATTTGTTGAGCGCAATGACCATTGCCCGGCCCTCGCGCTCGACCAGGTCAGCCAGTTGCAGATCCTGTTTTTCGAACGGGATAGTGGCGTCGAGCAGCAGCACCACCACCTCGGCATACTGGATCGAGCGCAGCGAATCGCCGACCGCCATCACCTCGAGCTTTTCATTGACGCGCGATTTGCGCCTTATGCCGGCGGTATCGACGAGGTTGATCACCCGCCCGTTCCACTCCCACGGCACGAGGATCGAATCGCGGGTGATGCCGGCTTCGGGCCCGGTCAGCACGCGTTCCTCGCCCACCAACCGGTTGACCAACGTCGACTTGCCGGAATTGGGCCGTCCGATGATGGCGACGTTGAGGTGGCGGTTGGGGTCCCAGCGGCGCTTGGGCGCATCTTCCTCGGTGCCGTCATCGGGCGGCAGGTCGACATCGACTTCGGGCATCTGGTCGAGCGATGGCATCCTGGCAGTTTGGGCCTCGGCCGCCCGGTCGATGGCCTGCGAGACGATGGAATGCAAATCCGACATGCCGAGCCCGTGCTCGGCCGAAAGCGCGATCGGCTCGCCGAAACCGAGATTGTAGGCTTCGAGCAGTCCATCGTTTGCCGCCCGGCCCTCGGCCTTGTTGGCGACGAGATGCACGTCCTTGCCCGCCTTGCGCAGCACCTGGGCAAAGCGTTGGTCGAGCGGGGTTACCCCGGCGCGGGCGTCGATCATGAACAGGATGACGTCGGCGTCGCGGATCGCCGTCTCGGTCTGCTGACGCATCCGGTCCTCGAGGCTGCCGTCGCGGACATCCTCGTAACCGGCGGTGTCGAGCACCTTGAAATGCAGATCGGCAATGCGCCCATCGGCCTCGCGACGATCGCGGGTGACGCCCGGGGTATCGTCGACCAGCGCGATGCGCTTGCCGACCAGCCGGTTGAACAGCGTCGATTTGCCCACATTGGGCCGGCCGACAATGGCAACCGTCACGCTCATCGGCGTATCCTGTCTCTTCGTTAGCCGCGCCCGATCAGGGCGTCGGTGCGTCCGCCGCGGGTGCTTCGACCGGCGATGCAGGAGCCGCCGGCGGAGTTTCCACTGGAACATCCGCTGCCGGAGCGTCGACTACTGGTGCATCAGTGGCCGGCACATCACTGGCCGGCGGCGTTTCCACCGTTGGGGTATCAACCACCGGTGCCGTCGAAGTATCGCCAAAACCCTGCGCCACCAACTGCGACATGTATAGCTGCATGCGGCTCGCCATATCGGCAGACGCTGTCGGATCGTCAATCACCGCCTGGAAAAACCCCGCCGCCTTGGTCAGATCGCCGGCCTTGTACCAAGCCAGCCCCAGCGCCTCGCGGGCGCTGTTCGAGAGCGCATTGCCGGGCACGGCGAGCGTGCCGACCCGCGTCTCGACATCGGCCGGGGTGCCGCTGTCGACGAGGATATTGCCGGCAAGCACCAGCGCCAGTTCGCGCAGGCGCGGATTGCTTTCGCTGGTCGCCAGCGCATCATAGGCGGCAACTGCCTCGGCGGGTTTGCCTTCCTTGGCGAGCAGCGCCGCTGCTTTGAACCGCGCCAGCGTCGGATAGCCGCCCGAACCGGTAGCGATCACGTCCTCGAGTGCGGCATGTGCCGCGGCCGGATCAGCGCCATCGGCCAGGTCCATCGCGGCATAAAACTGGTCCGAGGACCGCGCCGCGTTGGACGATTGCCACCACTCCCAGACTTCCTTGCCGGCGACGATCAGCACCACGCCCACCGCCGCGCCGATGATGATCGGCCCGTAGCGCCGCCACAGCGCGCGCATGCGATCGCTGCGCAGCTCCTCGTCGACTTCACGGATGATATTGTCCTGGGACATGAAAGGCCTTGTGCAACGGGCTTTGAAACCGGCGGCACCATAGTGACGGCGGTCGGCAAACGCAATCGGAGCGAGGTTAGCGCCCCGCGGCAGCTTCCAGCGCGTCGATATAGGCTTCCGCCTCCTCGAGCGTCGCGGCGAACAAATACGGCTTCTCGCCGATCAGCAGCTTCATCGTCTTGCCGTCGCGCAGCATATAACCGCCGTGGGCCCTGACCTTCGGCTCGGGCTTCAACGGCATCATCACATGTATGCCATAGCGAATGGCAATCCGCTTCAGCACGCGCTCGCGCGCCGCGACACTATCCTTGCGGCTGGACACTATTTATTCTTTCATTCGTCAACGTCGCGCGACGACATCGGCCTGCCGCTCGAACCTTTACCTGGCCCGATGCGACGGTCGATGATCGAACCTGCCGCACCTTCGATAGTCACCATACAAAAAATCGGCAAGCGGCGAAAGCATCTGGATCGGCGGGCGCCTGCCAAAGCCACGGCGCCACGCCCAAGCTGAAGATCGTGCCTGCTGGCAAGGGTCAATGTCTCAGGCGAAATCCGAGATGTCCTGTATCGGCCGGATTTCGATTTCGCTCGGACCCGGCATCGGATTGGGGCAGCGCTTCACCCAGGCGACGGCCTCATCCATATCCTTGACTTCCCAGATCCAAAACCCGGCGACCAGTTCCTTGGTTTCGGCGAACGGTCCGTCGATGACCGTCCGGCTCGAGCCATTAAAAGCCACCCGTTTGCCCCGCGAGGACTCCGTCAAGCCATCGGCAGTCCGCAAGATGCCGGCCTGTTCAAGTTCGTCGTTGAATTTGCCCATGGCCTCCATCATCGCCATGGTCTCGGGCGTGGGAAAAAAGCCCTTTTCGCTGTCTTCGGTCGCCTTTACCAGCACCATCACACGCATCGTTCGTCTCCTCGTTAGCCGGCCACGTTGGCCTGATATCTGAACGACGAACCTGGCTTTTGGAAATCGACATTGGGCCGCGAAATTATTTCCGACTGGCCAGCGTGCCCCGCCTGACCCTAGATCATTCCCACTCGATGGTGCCCGGGGGCTTGCTGGTGACGTCGTAGACCACCCGATTGATGCCTCGGACTTCGTTGATGATGCGCGTCGCGGCGCGGCCGAGGAAGTTCATGTCATAGGGGAAAAAGTCCGCGGTCATGCCGTCGACCGAAGTCACTGCCCTGAGCGCGCAGACGAATTCATAGGTCCGCCCATCCCCCATGACGCCGACCGTCTGTACCGGCAGCAGCACCGCAAAGGCCTGCCAGATTTTGTCGTAGAGCCCCGCCTTGCGGATTTCGTCGAGATAAATCGCGTCGGCGCGCCGTAATATATCGAGCTTTTCCGGCGTCACGCCGCCCGGCAGGCGGATCGCCAGCCCCGGGCCCGGGAACGGGTGCCGCCCGACAAATTTCTCGGGCAGCCCGAGTTCGCGGCCGAGCGCCCGGACTTCGTCCTTGAACAGTTCGCGCAGCGGCTCGACCAGCTGCATGTTCATCCGCGCCGGCAGGCCGCCGACATTATGATGGCTCTTGATCGTCACCGAAGGGCCGCCGGTGAAACTGACGCTTTCGATCACGTCCGGGTACAGGGTCCCCTGTGCGAGAAACTGCGCACCCCCGAGTTTCTTTGCTTCAGCCTCAAAAGTTTCGATGAACAACCGGCCGATGGTCTTGCGCTTGGTCTCGGGGTCTACTTCGCCGGCCAGCGCGCTTAAGAATTCCGCTGCGGCATCAACATGCACCAGCGGAATATTATAGTGATCCCGGAACATGGTGACGACTTCCTCGGCTTCATTCAGCCGCAGCAACCCGTGATCGACGAAAATGCAGGTCAGCTGGTCGCCGATCGCCTCGTGGATCAGCACTGCGGCGACCGAGGAATCGACGCCACCTGACAGTCCGCAGATCACCCGCCCGCTACCGACCTGCGCCCGGATCTTGTCGATCGCATGCTGGCGATACGCCGACATGGTCCAGTCGGATTTGAGCCCGACGATGTTGTGAACGAAATTCGCCAGCAGCCTGCCGCCATCCGGCGTGTGCACGACTTCGGGGTGGAACATGGTGGTATAGAGCCGCCGCTCCTCGTCGACCGCGATCGCAAACGGGGCGTTCTCGGAGGTCGCCACCACCTTGAAGCCGGCCGGCAGCGCGGTCACCCGGTCGCCATGGCTCATCCACACCGGATAGCGCTGCCCGACTTCCCAGACGCCCTCATAAAGGCTGCTCGGCTCGTGCACCTCGAGGTCGGCGCGGCCGAACTCACGTGCATGTCCGCCTTCGACGGTACCGCCCAGTTGCAGTGATAAAGTCTGCTGGCCATAGCAGATCGCCAATATGGGCAACCCGGCCTCGATGATCGCGTGCGGGGCCCGAGGGCTGCCCGCGTCGAGCACCGACGCCGGCCCGCCCGAAAAGATCACGCCCTTAGGCTGCATCCGGACAAAAGCCGCATCGGCGTTCTGGAACGGATGGATTTCGCAGTACACCCCGGTCTCACGCACCCGGCGGGCGATCAACTGGGTGACCTGCGAGCCAAAATCGACGATCAGGATACTGTCAGGCGCAATGTCACTCACTGTCATGGCCGGCATTTAAGGAACCAGCCAAGATTCCGCAAGCGCCAGCCCCTCTATCATCGCCCAAGCCGCCTGCCGAAACCCCGCCCCAACGTCCCCTCGCCCCAAAAGGGGAGAGGGACAGGGTGAGGGCCTACCTTAACCACACAACCCACACGTCTCCCCGTGACTCCACCCCCGAAATCCCGCAAACTCAACCCCAATGGTCTCTCCCCTCTCCCCCACCGCCAACCGCCTCTACGGCGCCGATTTCCTGCGCGCCGCTGCCTGCCTGATGGTCATGCTGCATCACATCTCCCAGCGCATGGGCGATGCCGATTTCGGCGTGCTGTCAGCGCTTCACAGCGTCACCGTGTTCGGCACTTTCGGCGTCGGCATCTTCTTCGTGCTGTCGGGGTTTCTGCTGGCGCACCCGTTCTGGCTGGCGCTCGATGCGCAACGCCCCCTGCCCTCACTGCGGATTTACGCCTCGCGCCGCGCCGCGCGCATCCTGCCCGGCTTCTGGCTGGCACTGACTATCACCTTCATCCTCAGCATCACGCTGTTCGGCGTCGCGCCAAATGCCCAACTGATCATCCGTTACCTCGCCGGCGTGTTTATCGTCGCCGACTGGCACTGGGTGACGCTGTTTCCCGTCGAGATCAACAGCCCGCTCTGGTCGATCAGCTTCGAAATCTCATCCTACGTTATGCTGCCGCTCGGGTTCGCAGCGCTGTTCCTGCTGCGTCCGTTCACCGGCACCGGCTGGCTCGCCCGGCTGCCCTGGCTTGCCGTCATCGGCATAGCGCTGCTGCTGCACTGGGCGTTCATTACCTTCTACCCCATCGATGATGTCGATCGCGGCTGGGGTTATGGCCTCGTCGGCGGGGCAAAATCCTGGATGCCGCACTACAATCCGTTCGCGTTCTTTGCGATGTTCGCCGTCGGCGGCCTCGCCGCCGGTGTCCAGACGCGCCTCGCAGGACTACGGCACTGGGCCTTCGATCTCATCGGCCTCATCGGCCTTGGCATCGTCGTCTCGCGGCTGACCCTCACCGTGCTGGGCCCCTCGATCGAAAATGGCTTGTTCGGCATCCCCTATGATTTTCCGATCTTCACCCTCGGCATCGCCACCCCGCTCGCGGCACTGCCCTCGTCGGTGGTCCTCGGCCCGCTGCTCGACAACCGGCCGATCCGCTATCTCGCCACCATTTCGTTCGGCATCTATGTCTGGCATTATCTCGTCATCGAACTGGCGCGCATCCTCTGGTTCCCCGGCCTCAGCCCTTACCGGATGACCGATGTCGCAGGATATGTCGTCGCCGCGCCGGCGATTATCGTCGTCACCATGTTGATCGCGCACCTGTCCTTCCGTTACCTCGAAAACCCCGTCATCCAATGGGCGCGCCACCGGGAGCGCCGGGAGCCAAAGCCATGACCGAACCAAGCTGGATCAACCAACCGCCGGTCTGGCACGAAGCCGATGGCGTCCTCGAGGTCGAAACCGGCAAGGAAACCGATTGGTGGAACAACACCTTCTACGGGTTCCTGCATGACACCGGGCATTTCCGCGCCGAACCCGCGACCGGCGATTTCACCTACTCGCTGAGCTTTTCGGCCGCCTATGAAACGCTGTTCGATCAGGCCGGCGCCATGGTCTATGTCGATGCCAGAAACTGGCTCAAGGCCGGCATCGAATTTGCCGATGGCCGCATGAACTTCTCGGTCGTCGTCACCCGCGACGATCAATCCGACTGGAGCGTCATGCAACTCCCGCCCGACACTGCGCCCACCGTCACCCTTCGCCTCAGCCGCCACGGCGAAAGCCTCCGCATCGAGCGCCTCGCCCCCGACGGCACCTGGTGGCTCGCCCGCCTCGCCTACCTCACCATGCCCGACACGGTCTCCATCGGCCCAATGTGCTGCTCCCCGGTCGGCGAAGGGCTGAAGGTCAGGTTTGAAAACATGACATTGGCGCCTGCCATCCCGCGAGAGCTGCACGGGGTTGGCTGAGCTTGCCTGTCTTCCTTCTCCCCACAGGGGGAGAAAGCCTGCCCTCGGGCTCGACCCGAGGGTGGCAGCGAAGCTGACGGATGAGGGGTCTGATGGCTCTCGGGAATATCGACGCGCTGTTCCCGAATTCAACCGAGCCTAATTCAACACCGCGATCGACAAATTCAGCGCACTCGCGAACCCTACCCACAGCGCATACGGCAGGAACATCAGCGCCGAAGGCCGATCCTTCCGCCACGTCGCACCGATGAAGGCGACAATCAGGGCGAGGATGGCGATGATGATGACGAACGCCGGCCATAGCAGATGCAGTGCGAACCAGGTCGGCGACCACAGCCAGTTCAGCAGCATCTGCCCGACCCACAGCTTCATCGCCGTGCCGCCGGAATCCCGCAAAAATGTCCGCCAGCCAGCAATAGCGATCAGCACATAGAGTGCAAACCACACCGGGCCAAAAATCCAGTTCGGTGGATTGAACGGCGGCTTGTTCAGCGCGGCATACCACTCGCCCGGCGCCGTCGAGACGCCGATTGCGCCCCCAACCCCGATAACCACCACGAGGAAAACCCCCAGCATCAGCAGCGATCTGGGGGCGCGATAGTCGGACATCGTCAAAGTGCTCATAGGCACTCTAACGTAGCGCCAACCGCTTCGGTTCACCCTCACGCCTTGCGGGTCAGCACCGCGCAGTAAAAGCCATCGGTGCCGGTCGACAGCGGCGTCAGCGTCAGTCCCGGACGAGGGCCGGTGAGCGGCTGTCGCGTCGCGGCGGGAAACACTGTCCGATAATGCGCGGCCATGTCGATTGCCTCGAAGGTGGCGTTGCTCTGAAGGAAGCGCTCGATCTGCGCCGCGTTCTCCTCGATGAACAGCGAGCAGGTGATGAACACCAGCACGCCGCCCGGCTTCACAAAGCCCTTGGCCTCATCGAGGATGTCGGCCTGCTGCTCGACGCGGTTGGCCAGCGTCTCGGGGGTCAATTTCCACTTCGCATCGGGCCGCCGCCGCCAGGTGCCGCTACCGGTACACGGCGCATCGACGACAACGCGGTTCATCTTGCCGATCAGGTCGTCGAGCGCGCCGGCATCGGGTGCCCGCACCTGCACGTTGCGCGCGCCGTTACGCTTCAGCCGGTCATAAATCGGCGCCAGCCGCGGGCGGTCGCTGTCATAGGCAAAAATCTGCCCCTTGTTCTGCATCGCCGCGGCGAGCGCCAGCGACTTGCCGCCGGCGCCGGCACAGAAATCGAGCACCTGCTCACCGGGCTTCGCGTCCACCAGTAGCGACACGATCTGGCTGCCCTGGTCCTGCACCTCGAACCAGCCCTTGAGGTAGCCCTCGTCCGATTGCACGTTCGGGGTGCGCGCATCGCGACTGCCGGCCGGCATCCGAACCCCGTCCGGGGCGATCTCGGTCGGCTGCGGATCAAAGCGCGACAGGGCCTTCAACACCCGGTCCGACGAAGCCTTCAGCGTGTTGACGCGAAGGTCAAGCGGCGGCCGTAACGCCAACGCCTGGCACTCCTCGATCCAGCCGGCCCCGAGGCTGGCTTCGAGCGAGGGTACGCACCATTCGGGCACATCGGCGCGGGCAGGATCGGTCGCAGCCAACACGCCGGCAAGCGACAAGCATTCCTGTTCGTCCAAAGTGACCCGTTCGGGCGCAAATTTGTCGCCCTCGAACTGAGAGTTGAGGGTTTCCGGGCTTTCCAGCCAGTCGCGCACAGCGACGCTCAGAATTAACGC
This sequence comes from Devosia sp., assembly GCA_028290665.1. GTDB lineage: Bacteria > Pseudomonadota > Alphaproteobacteria > Rhizobiales > Devosiaceae > JAQGJK01. Next base: position 69,208 of record JAQGJK010000026.1, read on the forward strand.
CCTCGGAGTGTCCGCACGCATAACGTCGGCATGCGAGGCTTTCTTGCGGAGGGCGTCGTAGACCAGATTTCCGATCGCAGCGCGATCGCCGGAGCCGGCAAAACGGTTGTGCTGGCCCCAATCCTTCAGCGCCTCGGCCACCGGCCGGCGGCGGACTTCCATATCTTCCAAGACCTTAATCGCGGCGGCCAGCCGTCCAGCAAGTTTCATCAGGTCCCCGATAACGCAATAAAAAACAGCCGAGCGAAGAGCTCGATAAACAGCAGCACTATCAGCACATACCCGGTAGAGAACGCCCAGAACCGGCGGAACACATTGTTATTAATAGCGAAAATCGCCGCATGCGCGATCCGGCTGACCGCAAACAGGAACCCCAGCCCGGCCTCAAGTAACGTTACCCCGAGATACAACGACATGAACGCTACAAGGTAGAACAGCACCGGGATTTCGAACTGGTTGTCGAAAGCGTTCGACACCCGTTTCTCGTGCTCCGGCCAAGGGTCACGCGACAGCGCTATGTCCTTGATGCTGATCGCTTTTGCCGCCACCATCGGCAGCCGGATGCGGCCCATGATCCACAGCAGCACGAGCGGTATAGCGCCGGTCACCAGCATTGCAAACAGCAGCGCCAGCGTCGCAGCGCTCATCGGCCGCCCCGGTAATTCGGGCTTTCGCGGGTAATCGAGACGTCATGCACATGGCTCTCCTGCAGCGCGGCGCCCGAGATCTTGACGAAGACTGCGCCGTCGCGGAATTCCTCCAGCGTATGGGCCCCAGTATACCCCATCGCCGCCCGCAAACCGCCCGCCAACTGGTGCAGGACATGACCCGCCGGACCCTTATACGGCACCTGTCCCTCGATCCCCTCGGGCACCAATTTCAGGCTATCGCTCACATCCTGCTGGAAATACCGGTCCGCCGAACCCCGTGCCATGGCCCCAACCGACCCCATGCCGCGGTAGGCTTTATAGGAACGGCCCTGGTACAGATACACCTCGCCCGGACTCTCGTCGGTGCCCGCCAGCAGCGACCCCACCATGGCGCAAGACGCCCCGCCAGCCAAGGCTTTCGCCAGATCGCCCGAGAATTTGATGCCCCCATCGGCGATCACAGGAACGCCCGATTTATCGGCTTCTTCGGCACATGCCATAACCGCCGCAAGCTGCGGCACACCAACGCCAGCGACGATCCGAGTGGTGCAAATCGAGCCCGGGCCGATGCCCACCTTGATCGAATCCGCGCCTGCCCCGATCAGCGCCCGCGTCGCTTCCGCCGTCGCGACATTGCCCGCCACGATCCGCGTCGAATTGCTCTCCCGCTTGATCCGCTCCACGGCCTCCGACACCTTCACCGAATGCCCGTGCGCCGTGTCGATGACCAGCAGATCCACCCCCGCCTCGATCAGCCTCATCGACCGCTCATAGCCCGCATCGCCAACTGTTGAAGCGGCTGCAACGCGCAACCGCCCCTGCGCATCCTTGATCGCCATCGGGTTGAGCTGGGCTTTCTCGATATCCTTGACGGTGATCAGCCCGACGCAGCGACCATCGGCATCGACCACCAGCAGTTTCTCGATGCGATGGGAATGCAGCAGCCGCTTGGCTTCTTCCTGCGTGGTGCCGTCCCGCACGGTAATCAGCCGCTCATAGGTCATCAATTCGGCAACCGGCGTCAGCACATTGGTCGCAAAACGCACGTCGCGATTGGTCAGGATGCCGATCAGCCGCCCATTGGTGCGCCCGCCAGTGCCGCCGTTTTCCACCACCGGAACGCCGGAAATCCGGTAGCGCGCCATGATCGCCAGGGCGTCGGCAAGGGTCGCTTCCGGGCCGATGGTGATCGGATTGACCACCATGCCGCTCTCGAAACTCTTGACCTGCCGGACTTCCTCCGCTTGCTGCTCCGGGGTCAGATTGCGGTGGATAACCCCCATGCCGCCAGCCTGCGCCATGGCGATGGCCATCGCGCTCTCGGTCACGGTATCCATTGCCGATGACAGGATCGGCAGGTTGAGTTCGATATCCTTGGTGACGCGCGACCGGACGTCGACATCGGTCGGCATCACGTCGGACCGTGCTGGCTGCAGCAGCACGTCGTCAAAGGTCAACGCCGCGTCGCCGGTGATGGAGGTAATGATTTTTGCCAAGGCCAGACCCTTCCGCCTCTGATACGCGATCAGAACTGCTGTGGAATGAGCACCGGACTCGCCGCACTCAGGTTGACGCGGTTCAATAGCATCGAGCCCCGCAATTGCAAGACTGCGTTCAGGTGCCGAATGGCAGAGGTGCGGCCATTGCATGAGCGCTCGGCGCCCCAGCATCAGGAAGCACCCAATGCGTCACCTCATCGTCGCCCTGACGTTACTTCTCGCGGTCCCCGCATCGGCGCAGGAGGACCTCAGCGCCCTCGAAGCCTTTGTGCCGCGGATCAATGACGCTCGTGCCTGCTGGGCGACGGCGTTCGGGCAATCGTACCTTGCCGAACATCCGCGCCAGCAAGTGACCTCGATGCGCTTCGGCATTCAGTTCGCAGCCGAACCGGCAACCGTCGAACATCCACCCGGCCCGCCGCTGTGGAATTTTGAGCTCGGCGTAACCTTGCGGGGCTCGGATGCCGAACATGTGGCGCAGGGCAATTGCTACACCAATGCCAGCGGCACCATCGCCTGCCTCGTCGAATGCGATGGCGGCGGCGTCGATGTCGGCAAACTGGCCAATGGCGATGTGAGCGTCGATCTGACCGATACTGGCTTCATTCGCCTGCTGGCCTGTGGCGGCGACAGCACGGGGGCGATGCTGCTGACCAGCACGGTTGCCAATTCCTACCAGTTGCAGTCAGTCGCGCCCGCCAGCTGCGCCCGGATCATCGCGCCCGGGGGCGACGCCGAAGTCGAGTGACGTGAACTGTCTCGTTGCAACGATAGTATGAGTGCGGCTTTCGGGATTTGCGCCATTTCGGGTTTCACCCTGCCCGCGCCTGTGTAACAAGCCCCCGACTATCCCGCCGATGCCCATCAGAGCCATGCAAGTAACGCCGCTCGTGCTGGCGGTCGCCCTGTTCATGGAACAGATGGATTCGACCGTCATCGCCACATCGCTGCCCGCTATCGCGGCCGACATCGGCGCTGAACCGATCTCGCTGAAGCTGGCGTTCACGGCCTATTTCGTGGCGCTCGCCATCTTTATCCCGATCAGCGGCTGGATGGCGGACCGGTTCGGGGCCAAGAACATTTTCCGCCTCGCGCTATTCATCTTCGTCCTTGGCTCGATCAGTTGCGCCTTCTCCAACTCGCTGCTGACCTTCGTCGGTTCGCGCTTTTTCCAGGGCATCGGCTCGTCGATGATGGCCCCGATTGCCCGGTTGCTGCTGGTCCGGATGACGCCGCGCAATCAACTGGTCAATGCCATGGCCTGGCTGACCATTCCAGGGCTCGTTGGCCCGCTCGCCGGGCCGCCGCTCGGGGGGTTCCTGACGACCTATGTCAGCTGGCACTGGATTTTCCTGATCAACGTGCCGATCGGGCTCATCGGCATCGCGCTCGCCACCCGCTTCCTGCCGGTCATCGATTCCCGCACGCCGCGACCGATCGATTTCACCGGCTTTGTTCTCTGCGGGATTACGTTTGCCGGCATCATCTTCGGCCTTTCGGTCATCAGCCTGCCGGCCATCCCGACCGTGACCGGCTATGTTTCAGTCGCTATCGGGATCGTGGCCGGCCTGCTCTACTGGCGGCACACTGGGAGGGTCGAGTTTCCGATCCTCGACCCCAAAGTGTTGCGCAAACCGCTGTTTCGCGCCGCGACAATCGGCAGTTCCCTCTACCGGATCGGCATCGGCGCATTCCCGTTTCTATTGCCGTTAATGCTGCAATTGACGTTCGGGCTGAGCCCGTTCGAGTCCGGCATGATCACGTTCATCAGCGCGATCGGTGCAATCATTTCCAAATTCGTCGCCGAGCGACTGTTCGCCGCTGCCGGGTTTCCGCGAGTGCTGACCATCGCCGCGTTTCTCGGCTGTGCGATCCTGGCGATCAACGGGCTGTTTTATCCCGATACGCCGCACCTCTATATCTACCTCGTCCTGTTCCTCGGGGGGTTGATCCGGTCGATTTTCTTTACCGGGGTAAATGCCTTCGCCTATGCCGACGTCGATGAAACCGAGGCCAGCCAGGCGACGGCAATCACCGCTGTCACCCAGCAATTAAGCATCGCGTTTGGCGTGGCACTGGCCGGCGGCGTTCTGGAGGCGTCTCGCGCCATGCATGGCGGCGAACTGACAGTGTGGGACTTCCACCTCGCCTGGTACATTGTCGCGGTGGTCGCCGCCTCCTCGGCGCTGCAGTTCTTCCGCCTGCCGCGCGACGCCGGCAGCGATGTTTCGGGCCACCAGGTGACGCCGCTGCCCAAACCCGAGATCTGAGCGCAATTGAACCGGATCACGCCGCTAGTCCTCGCCGTCGCGCTGTTCATGGAAAACATGGACGCGACGGTGATCGCGACCTCGCTCGCCGCCATCGCCACCGATATCGGCACCGAGCCGATTGCCCTCAAGCTGGCGCTGACGGCGTACCTCGTGGCGCTGGCAATCTTCATTCCCGTGTCGAGTTGGATGGCCGATCGGTTCGGCTCTAAAAACGTGTTCCGTTGGGCGATACTTGTTTTCATCCTCGGCTCGATCGCCTGTGCGTTCGCCAATTCGTTGCTGACCTTCGTCGCCGCGCGGTTCCTGCAGGGCATGGGCGGCGCGATGATGACGCCGATTGCCCGTTTGATGCTGGTGCGCGCCACGCCCCGCAACCAACTAGTCAACGCCATGGCATGGCTGACGATTCCAGGGCTGATCGGCCCCATCGTCGGCCCGCCGTTTGGCGGTTTTCTCACCACGTTCCTGTCGTGGCACTGGATATTCCTGATCAATGTGCCGATCGGGCTTATCGGCATGCTGCTGGTCGGGAAATTCCTGCCCGAAACCCGGCGCAATACACCGCGCGGCATCGATCTTGTCGGGTTCTTCCTTGCCGGCACGGCGTTCGCGCTGTTTGCCTTCGGCCTCAGCGTCATCAGTCTGCCGGCGCTGCCGCCAATCATTGGCATCATCGCGACCATCACCGGCATCGCCATCGGCGCGGTCTATGCGCGGCATGCCTTCCGGGTCGAAAATCCCATCCTTGATCTCCGGCTGTTCCGTTTCCCGTTCTTCCGCTCGGCAGTGTTCGCTGGCACGTTTTTCCGCCTCGGCGTTGGAGCGACGCCGTTTCTGTTCCCACTCTTGCTGCAAATCGTCTACGGCATGACTCCGTTTCAATCGGGATCGATTACCTTCGCCACCGCCGTCGGCGCTCTCGTGGCGAAGTTCCCCGCAAGCTGGATTTTCCGCAATTTTGGCTTTCGTGCCGCTCTCGTCGCCGCGACCGGCCTCGCGACGCTCGGCATTATCGCAATGGCGTTTTACGACCCGGTCATTCCACTTGCAGTGGTCGTGGCGGTGCTGCTCGGGTTCGGTTTCGCCCAGTCGATCTTCTGGACCGGCGCTAGCGCCTTCGTGTTTGCCGACATTGATGACAAGGATTCCGGCCAGGCCAATGTCATCAGCCAGGTTTGGGGCCAGCTCAATTTTGCCCTTGGCGTGGCGCTCGGCGGCGGCGTGCTCGAAGCGAGCCACCTCATCCGCGGCGGTGAAATCGATGTCCATGATTTCCAGGCAGCGTTTCTCGTCTGCGCCGCGGTCTGTACCCTGTCGACCGCATTGTTCTTGCGCCTGCCGAAAAACGCCGGCTCAGCTTTGCATAGCCATCCGACCGGCGACGGCTCAGAATAGGCGACACTCGGAGAGTCGCCATCATGCGCATCGGTCTCAATATCCTCGGTATCATCCTCGTTCTGCTCGGCGGGCTATGGGCCCTGCAGGGCTCCAACATGCTCGCTGGTAGCGCAATGAGTGGACAATCGATGTGGCTTTATATCGGCATCATCGTGCTGATTATCGGCCTTGTCGTGCTGTGGTGGATCAATCTCCGCCGCCGATAACCCGGTTGTCGCCGCGGAAGCCCTTCGCCACCAGATAAGTCTCCGCCGAGTCCTTCCGGCTCGACGGCGGCTTGGCATGGAATGTCGTGGCGAAGCTGCGCTTCAGCATCGCCAGCAATTCATGCTCGGTGCCGCCCTGAAACACCTTGGCGATGAACGAACCGCCCGGCGCCAGCACCTGCACGGCGAAATCGGCGGCGATCTCGACAAGGCTGACAATGCGTAGATGATCGGTCGGGCGGTGCCCGGTCGTCGGCCAGGCCATGTCCGACATCACCAGATCGGCCTTGTGCCCACCCAGCGCCGCGATCAGATTGGCCGGCGCACTTTCCTCGGTGAAATCCTGCTTGAGCAGGATGACGCCCGGCACCGGGTCCATATCGATATAATCGATGCCGACGACCAGCGGATTGCTCTCCCGCGATCCGGTTTCACGTGCCGCGACCTGCGACCAGCCCCCGGGGGCGGCACCGAGATCAATGACGCGATTGCCGGGGTGCAGCAAATGGTGCTTCTCGTTCAGCTCGATCAGCTTGAACGCCGCGCGCGACTTGTAGCCTTCGGCCTTGGCGCGGGCCACGTAGGGGTCGTTCAGTTGCCGCTCAAGCCAAATCGTCGAGGAGTGCTTGCGGTTACGGGCGGTTTTTACCCGCACCTTCAGATCGTGGATCGATTGGCGGCCAGCGCCGCCGCCGGGTGATTTAGCCATGTCGGCTCCTGTAAGGCACGCGGCCACGGCCGAGCGTTCTGTCCGCGTCCATCATCGAAATCAACATGCCTTCTCGCAACCCGCGGTCGGCGACACGGACGCGCTTCGCCGGCCATTCGCGCCGGATGGCCTCGAAAATGGCACATCCCGGCAGCACCAGATCGGCGCGATCCCGGCCGATGCAGGAATGCGCCACGCGCCGCTCATAGGGCATGTTGAGCAGGGCCCGCATCGTGGCATCGACTTCGGCTGTCGTCAGCCACAGCCCGTCGACCTTCTGGCGCTCATACCGTTCGAGCCCGAGATGCAGCCCGGCAAGCGTCGTCACCGTACCGGACGTGCCGATCAGGTGCACCGGCTGCTGGCCGATCATCTGGCGCAGTTTTTCGCGCCCACGGAACTGCCGCAGATGCCCGGCGACGAACTGCACCATCGCCTCGAAGGATTCCGGCGTTACATCGATGCCGCCGAATTTCTCGGCAATCGAGACCACCCCCACCGGCAGCGATTGCCAGGAGCGGATCGAAGCCGGCATGCTGCCCTGCGATTTCGGCCTGCCGCCGCGAAAATCGAGCCAGGCCAGCTCCGACGACCCGCCACCGATGTCGAACATGAGCGCGCCCATTGCCTCCTTTTCGATGAGGTCGGCGCAGCCGGTAACGGCGAGTTCCGCCTCGGTGCGGCGATCGACGATTTCGAGCAAAAGGCCGAGTTCCGCCTGCACCCGCGCGATAAACTCCGCACCATTTTCCGCCGCCCGGCAGGCCTCGGTGGCGATCAGCCGCATCCGCGCCGGTTCATGTTCGCGCAATTTGTTGCGGCAATGCCGAAGCGCTTCGAGCGTCCGGTCCATCGCCGCTTCCCCGAGCCGGCCGGAGGTCGATACCCCCTCGCCCAGCCGGACGATGCGGGTAAAGCCGTCGATGACGCGAAAGCCGTTGTCATGGGGACGTGCGATCAGCAGCCGGCAATTGTTGGTGCCAAGGTCGAGCGCCGCGTAAAGCGGCCCGCGATGGCGCCGCTGTGGCGTTATCTCTGCGCCTGCCGTCCGCTTTCCGCCGCCGTTCGCCGGTGCCTGTCCGTCGTCTGCGGAACCCACCTCCGGCATGGTGCCGGAAACGGGGCGGAGAGCCGCCCCGGTGTCCCCGCCGGGTACGGCTACGGACCGAACGTCGTCGGTCACTCGCCAATCTCCATCCGCGCGGTCGCGAGGCCCGGCCAAAACCGGATGCGCCCGTGCGCGGTCTGTCTCAGTGTCGGGGTCGATCCTAGAGCAAGCCGTCGGCGCATGCAACGCGCGCTGTCGCCGCGGTCCGTAGTCATTGCACTGGCTTGACCGGCGAGTGACTGCCAAGAATAACCATGGAGCAATCCCTTCAGTCACCGACTTGAAACCGAAAACGACGCGGATCGAATGGATCGACAGCGCCAAGGGCCTCTCCATCCTGCTGGTCGTGTTCTACCATGCGACCACGACGCTGGCCGCGGTGGGCGCGCCGGTACAGGCGCTGAGCATTGTCAATGACGCCCTGCAACCCGTTCGCCTGCCGCTGTTGTTCCTTGCGGCCGGGCTGGTCGCCGGGTCAGCATTGTCGTGGCCGCTGTCCAGGATTTGGCTGCGCCGCATCGCCCTCTATGCCTACCTGTTCATCCTCTGGTCGGTGATCCGCTTTGCGTTCTTTGCCATTGTGCCCAACCCGACGAATTTGAGCGAAGGCCGCAATCTTTCGTCCCTGCCGGGATTCATCCTGCAGCCCGATAACGGCGCGTGGTTCCTTTGGGCGCTTGGGATTTTCTTTTTCCTTGCGGCCATGACACGAGGAATCGACCGCAGATTCATGTTACCCGTGGCGGCCTTTGCCGCCCTGCTGGGGTTCGGCGACATCCTGCCAATCAGCTTCAGTGCAGCTAACCTGCTGAAATTCTTTCTCTTCTTTTATGCGGGCTGGCGATATCGTGGTGCGATTACCGCTATGGTCGAGCGCCGTTCCGGCTTGTTTCTCGCCACCTTGCCAATTTACGCCGCCGTGCTCGTGCTCGACTGGGCCAGCGACAGCCATTGGCTCTCCGGCGCCTTCCTGCTCATTGCCGCCATACTCGCCACGACCACCGTGCCCGTCGCCCTCCGCCTCGTCAGCGGCACCTGCCTCGGCAGCACGCTTGCCTATTTCGGCCGCCACAGTCTCTCGATCTACCTCATCCACTTCCCCATCGTCGCGTTCCTCGCCATTGCCTTCGATCGCACTGCCCTCAAAACGGCTTCTGCAGCGCTCATCCTGCCGCTTGTCACCAGCGCAATTGCCGTGATCACGTCACTCGCCCTAGAACGCAGCGCCGACCGCGCCGGACTCTCCCGCTGGCTGTTCCGATTGCCCATTCGCAACACCGCCTGAACCGCCGCTTGCAATCCGGCCAAGCGATGGCTATATCGAGCGCCGCGCGCACATGCGCCCAACGGCACGCAGCCGTCCCCTGCTGGGGAATAGTTCAACGGTAGAACTACGGACTCTGACTCCGTCAATCTTGGTTCGAATCCAGGTTCCCCAGCCAGCTCTTCCCACAATGTATCCGCCCTCTTTGGTCTCCGTCTGCGAACGGCCTCACCCACACCCTTCCGCCTTGACCATTCCCTCCTCCACCGCCACGGTGCGCGATAACTCTGGGAGGAGAAAGCATGGGTCGGCTGGATGGGAAGGTAGCGTTTTTGACGGGTGCCGGGGCGGGGATTGGGCGGGCTACGGCGGTGGCGTTTGCGCGTGAGGGGGCGCGGGTGATTGCGACCGATCGTGATGCGGCGGCGATCGCAGCGCTCGGCGCGGAACTCGGGGCGCCGCATGAGGCATTCGCGCTCGACGTGACCGATCACGCGGCGCTGCAGGCAGCGGCGAAGGGGCGGGCCGATGTCGATGTGCTGTTCAACTGCGCCGGCTGGGTGCATCAGGGCATGCTCGAAAACACCGCCATCGCCGATTGGCAGCGCTCGTTCGATATCAACGTCACCGGCATGTTCGTGCTAACGCAGGCGTTCCTGCCACACTTTATTGCGCGGGGCGGCGCTTCGATCATCAACGTCGCTTCGGTCGCGTCATCGATCAAGGGCGTGGTCAACCGCGTTGGCTACATGGCCAGCAAGGCGGCGGTGATCGGTTTGTCGAAATCCATCGCCAAGGACTATATGGACAAGGGCATCCGGGTGAACACCATCTGCCCTGGCACCGTCGATTCCCCGTCCCTGCACGATCGCGCCCGCAGCCTCGGCGAGGAAACCGAGATCATGAAGACCTTCGTCGCCCGCCAGCCGATCGGCCGGATGGCGAAGCCCGAGGAAATGGCCGGCATTGCGGTGTGGCTCGCGAGCGATGAATCGTCCTACGTCACCGGCAGCGACGTCATCGCGGATGGCGGGATCACCCTCTAGAAGGCGATACAGGTGGGGGTGCCTACGGCAATATCGTGGCGGTGCTTGAGTGGTGCTGAACTCACGCTGAAGACGCTAAGGCGGTCGCTGTCCTGGTTGGCGACGAGCAACCACTGCCCCGACGGATCGAAGGCGAAATGGCGGGGCGTGGCGCCGCCGCTGGCGACGACTTCCAGCAGCTTCGGCGTCCCGTCGCTCAGGACGCTGAACATCGAGATGCTGTCGTGGAAGCGGTTGGCGACGTAGAAAAACCGCTCGTCCGGCCCCCAGTGGATTTCCGAGCACGCGGAATTACCGGTGAAATCGGGCGGCAATGTCGAGGCGGTACCGAGCAGCGTCAGCGTGCCGTTGGCGGTGTCGAGACCCAGCACCGCCGCCTCGTTGGCCAGTTCGCCACTGACGACGACGAGCGGTTGAGTGGCGTGGAAATCGAAATGGCGTGGCCCGAAGCCGGCCGGCAGGACGCCTTCGCCATGCGGCGTCAATTGCCCGGTCGCGGCGTCGAAGGCATGGATCATCACCCGGTCGATGCCCAGATCGGCCACCAGCACGAAGCGGTTGTCGGGCGTGGCGCGGGCACAATGGGCGTGCGGCCGCTCCTGCCGGTCGCGATTGGGACCAGAGCCGCTGTGGCGGACTTCGCTGACGCGTGGACCGACACTGCCATCGGCAAGGATCGGGAATACGCTGACCGAGGCATCGAGCGCCTCGCGTGGCGCGGCACCGGCATAGTGGGCGGCGAACACCCACTTGCCGCTGCGATCGACCGATACATGGGCCGGCGTCATGCCACCGCTCGGCTGCACGGCGAGGGCTGAAAGCTTGGCCATGTCGAAGGCGGAGACGGTACCTTCGGTCGCGCCGGACAACTCGTTGACGGCGTAGGCGCAGTCTCCCGCCCGGGCGACGAAGGTCGGATTGATTGACGGGACCGAGCCGAGCAACACCGCCTGCCCCGTCGCATCATCGAATTCATAGGCCGAGACACCCGGCGCTGTCGCAGTCTTGGCATAGCCGACCGGGCTCGACACGCCGCCGAGATACATCAGGTGCTTGGTCATCGTTCAGGTCCCGAAAAACACGGAATACAACATACGGATCGCCGTCAGCGCGAGGAAGACGGCGAAGGCGAACTTCAGCGCGCGGACTGGCAACGCGTGTGCGGCCCGGGCGCCGACTGGGGCCAGCAGCATCGAAGTCGGCAGGATCAGGATCAGGCCGATGAGGCTGACGAAGCCGAGCGACAGCGGCGGCAGATCGGGCTTGCCCCAGCCGCCGATGATCATGCCGATGGTGCCGGGCACCCCGATGGCGAAGCCGATGGCCGAGGCAGTGCCGACGGCCTTGTGGATGGGATAGCCCACCAGCGTCATCGCCGGCACGCTCAGCGTCCCGCCGCCGATGCCCATCAGCGACGAGATCAACCCGATCACGGCTGCCATGGCGCGCTGTGCCCAGGTCCCGGGGAGCTGGTTGGCCAGCCGCCATTCCGGGCGCGATACGATCATGTAAATGGCGACGATCAGCGCGACGAACCCGAAGATCGCGGTCAGCATTTCGCCGCTGATGAACGCCGCGAGCTGGGTGCCGATGATGACCCCGACGACGATGCCCGGAGTCCAGCGCCGCAGCAACGCCCAATCGACTGCGCCGCGGCTGTTATGAGCGCGGACCGACATGGCGGAAGTGAAAATGATGGTCGACAACGAAGTGCCGACGGCGATGTGCATCTTCACGTCCTCGGGCACGCCGAGCGCGGTAAACACATAATACAGCACGGGCACGATGACGATGCCCCCGCCCACCCCGAGCAGCCCGGCGATGAACCCGGCAACGACGCCGGTGGCCAGCAGGGCAGTGACATAGAGCGCGATATCGACGGGAGTGAGGGCGGTGAACATGATTGCGAAAGAACATGCCCGGCGCTGATTTTCAAACGAAAAGGCGCTGCGACAACAGGCTGGCGGCACTGCGCCGCGGCAGCTAAAGCTGTGCGATGGCCAATCCTTTTCCATCGCTGCCGCATCTGCTGGTCGAAGCCGCCGTGAAAGCGGCGCTACTCGAAGATCTGGGCCTTGCCGGTGATCTCACCAGCCAGGCCACCCTGCCGATCGAGGCGACGGCGCAGGCCGTGATGGGGTCGCGAGAGGCCGGAACCGTCGCCGGACTGGCCATGGCCGCAGCAGCCTTCAGGCTGATCGGCGGCGATGTGACGTTCGAACCCGCTCTGCATGATGGCGACAGCGTCGAGCGCGGTACGGTCGTGGCGCGGGTCTGGGGCAATGCGCGGATGGTGATGGGGGCCGAGCGCGTGGCGCTCAACTTCGTCAATCACCTCTCGGGGATCGCGACCCTGACCCGGCGCTATGTCGACGAGATCGCTGGCACTGGCGCCAGGATTTGCGACACTCGCAAGACCACCCCGGGGCTTCGGGCCTTTGAGAAATACGCCGTCCGCTGCGGTGGCGGCGCCAATCATCGGTTCGCCCTCGATGACGCCATCCTGGTCAAGGACAATCACATCGCGGTCGCCGGCGGTGTCGCCAAAGCCTACGCCGCCGCGCGGGCCTTTGCCGGCCACCTCGTCAGCATCGAAATCGAAGTCACCAGCCTCGCCGAACTCGAAGAAGCGCTTGGCGCCGGCGCGCGCATCGTGCTGCTCGACAACATGGGCGTCGCGACATTGCGCGAAGCAGTGCGGCTCACAGCTGGACGGGCGGTGCTTGAGGCCTCGGGCGGGGTCAAGCTCGAGACGGTGCGCGCTATCGCCGAGACCGGGGTCGACATGATTTCGACCAGCCAGATTACCATGGCGGCGCCGCCGCTCGATCTCGGGCTCGACGTCGATATCGGTGGTTGAGCCGTCGGGTGGACAGGTCCGCCCGGCCCGCCTAAAAGCGGCCCGACAGCCTCAGGTTAGCCGATGACCCATCTTCTGCTCGAATCCATGATCGTCGCCGCCATCGAGGCCAGCGTCGTCATCAACGCCATCTATTTATTGCCGATCGTCGCCGAGAATAAAGCCGATGGCTCACCGGTCACCGAGGCGGATGCAGCCGCGGAGGCGGTCATCATCACCCATCTCAAGAGTACCGGAATTCCATTCCTCGCCGAGGAAAGCGCCGTCGTCGATCAGGTTACCGGCGACAGATTTTTCTGCGTCGATCCGCTCGACGGCACCAAGGAATTCATCAAACGCAATGGTGAGTTCACCGTCAACATCGCGCTGATCGAGAGTGGCCGGCCAACCCTCGGCGTCGTGCTCGCCCCGGCCACCGGGGAATTGTTCGCCGGTGGGCCGGACGGGGCGTTCACCGCGCTGCTGGTCGAGGGCACCCTTGGCGCTCGTACGGCACTCAAAGTTTCGCATGGCGGGCCGCTCAAGATCGTCGCCTCGCGTTCGCATGGGCATGCGGCCATGGCAAAGTTCTGTGACGTGATGGCGGTGGCCGAAGATGTTTCTATCGGCTCGTCGCTAAAGTTCTGCCTGCTGGCCCGTGGCGAAGCTCAGCTTTATCCGCGACTGACGCCAACCTGCGAGTGGGATACGGCTGCCGGCCAGGCGGTACTCGAAGCAGCCGGCGGCGTTGTCATCACGTTGGATGGCCAGCCATTGCACTACGGCAAGGGCGGTCGTCATCTTAACCCGTTCTTCATTGCGGCCAACGAATTACCGCTGGCCCGACGGGCAGCTGCTGAGTTAAGAACTCTCCTGCCGGAAGCAACACTCAGCTAACTACTGCATAGCTTCATTGCGGCTGCCCACCTTGCGCCACAGCTGACCGGTATATATATGCCCGTCATATTCTGGTTGAGCATATGCTCGCGCGAGACCCCCTAGATGAACGTCAAGACGCTCTGCCTCTCGATCCTTTATGAGGGTGAGGCGACAGGTTATGAAATCCGCCGCCTTTCGGTTGAGGGCGAGTGTTCGTATTTCGTCGAGGCGAGTTTCGGCTCGATTTACCCGGCGCTGGCAAAACTTGAACTCGAACAACTGGTTACCAGTCGGGTCGAGCAGCAGGACGGCAAGCCGGCGAAAAAAGTTTATGCCATTACCGATGCCGGCCGGGCCGCGTTCATCGATGCCCTGCACGAGCCGCTCTCCGAGGAAGTGTTCCGCAGCCCCTTCCTGTTGTTCGCGCGCTTTGCACACCTGCTGCCGGCCGAGATCGTCCGGGCGCGGGTGGAAGAACATCTGAGCCGCATCGGCGATGGCAAGCAACACATGGTTTCGGCACTGGAAAAGCATGGTGCGCATGCGCCGGATGCTTGGGTGATCCGCTACGGACTTGCCACCATAGAAGCAGCTGAAAAACATCTTAAATCACATATGTCGGAATTGATTGCGATGGCTGGGTCGGCCGCGGTCACCAAAGACGCAGCCGAGTAACGGGACTTTTCCATGCGCGCATTATTTTCATACGGTCTGGCGTTCATCATCATCCTCGGCGTCGGCGCGTGGCTGGCAACTGGCACTTTCGTGCAGGGTGGCAAGGGGCCGGGCAATGGCGAAATGCCAGTGCTGGCGCTGGTCGAGGGTCAGGATGGGCCGGTGCATTCGGCGCTTGAGGGCACCGGAGTGCTCGCCGACCATCAGGAAGAATCCGAAATTGATCCGCACCTGACCATTGCTCAGCGTCAGGATGCAGTCGTCGGCGAGAGCGCCGAATTGCGCTCGGTGCGGGTCAAGACCTACGTTGCAAAGGCTTTTTCGCTCGAAGTGCCGCTTCGCGGTCAGACCAAAGCATTCGCCAGCGTCACCGCCGCCGCCGAAACGACCGGCACCGTCGCCACGGTCCTTGTCGCCAAGGGGCAGAAGGTCAAAACCGGCGAACTGCTGTGCACGCTTGATCAGGGCACGCGGCAGGCCGCGGTTGCGCAGGCCCAGGCTGGGTTCGCCCAGGCGCAGGCGTCGCTCTCAAGTGCCCAGGCGGATTTCGATACCAACGCCAAGCTCGTCGCGCAGGGCATTTCGGCGACCAACACGTCTCGCCCTTTCGAAGTCGCACTTGAAGCCGCCAAGGCGCAGGTTTCGGCGGCGCAATCGGGCCTCGATAACGCTACCGCCGAACTCAATCGCACCAGCATCTTCGCCAAAAGCGACGGCGTCGTGCAGGACCCGGTTGCTACCGTCGGGTCGATGCTGGCTGCCGGCCAGCCCTGCGCCACCATTGTGCAACTCGATCCCATGGTGTTCGTCGGCAACGTCCCGGAAGTCCGCATCGGCCTCGCCCGACTCGGACTCGATGCCAAGATCACGCTGATCAGCGGGCAGACTGCCGATGGCAAAGTGACTTACATCTCGTCGCAGGCCGATGCGGCAACCCGCACTTTCCCCGTCGAAATCCAGATCCCGAACCCAAATGGTTCCCTGCTGGCCGGCGTTACCGCCACGGCCATCGTCAATCTCGGCAGTTCGCCGGCGCAGCTCCTGCCACAATCTGTCTTGACCCTCGACGATGCTGGCGTGCTTGGCGTGCGGGCCGTGCTGGACAGCAAAGTGCAGTTCTATCCCGTCACCATCATCAGTGACACGCGGGACGGCATCTGGGTGACCGGGCTGCCGATGTCGCTCGATATCATTACCGTTGGCCAGGACTTCGTCCAGGCCGGGCAGACCGTCAACGCCAGTCCGGCTGAGGAAATCTGATCATGCTCAATTTGATTGATCGCATCCTGCGGATGCCGCGTGTCGTCCTGACCGTCATGGCCCTGCTGCTGATCGCCGGGTTCGGGGCGTACACCTCGCTGCCCAAGGAAAGCTTTCCGGCAGTTGATTTCCCGTATTTCTACATTTCGGTCAGTCAGCCGGGCGTTTCACCAGCTGATGCGGACACCCTGCTGGCTCAACCGATCGAGGACCGCGTCAAGGAAATCGACGACCTCGTCAATTATTCGTCGACCTCTACGACCGGCCACGCCTCAGTCATGCTGGAGTTCGATGCGAACGCTGACGGCGATCAGGCCCTGGCCGATGTTCGTGCGGCGCTCGATGGCGTTTCGGCTGAACTCCCGGAAGACGCGACCGAACCCTCGGTCAACGAAGTGTCGTTCTCGAACATGCCGACCATGTCGGTGGCGATCTACGGCGACGTTCCCGAGCGCGCCCTGATCGAAAGCGCCAAGGCCCTGCAGAGCCGTCTCGAGGATATTGGCGACGTGCAGAGCGTCTCGATCTCGGGCGCCCGCGACGAACTGCTCGCCGTCACCATCGATATCGCCCGCCTCGAAGCTTATGGGTTGACCGCGGCCCAGTTATTCGACGCCCTGGCTAAAAACAACATGGTCGTTTCGGGTGGCACGCTCGACACCGGCAATGGCTCGTTCAACGTCCAGGTCCCCGGCCTGATCTCGACGGCCGCCGACGTTTACTCGCTGCCGATCAAATCGGACGGCAACACCGTCGTGACCTTCGGCGACGTAGCGACCATTACCCGCACCTTTGCCGATGCGACACAGTTCGCGCACGTCAACGGTCAGCCGGCGATCACCCTCGGCATCATCAAGAAAATCGGCACCAACGTCATTTCTATCTCCGACGAGGTGCGGGCAGCGACCGATGAATTCACAGCAGCGTGGCCGGCGGGAGTCGAATTCAGCTTCCTCAATGACCAGGCCGATACGACCAAGAATCTCTACCGGTCGCTCGAGGCCGCCGTACTGACTGCCGTCGCGCTGGTGATGATCACCTGCGTCGCGACGCTTGGTTTCCGCCCGGCCATCATGATCGGTTTCTCGATCCCGATCTCGTTCATGATCGCGTTCCTCGTCGTCCAGATGCTGGGCATGACAGTGAACATGATGATCATGTTTGGTCTGGTGCTGGCCGTGGGCGTGCTCGTCGATGATCCTATCGTGGTCGTCGAATACGCCGAACGAAAACTGATGGAGGGTGTTCCAAAGAAGGAAGCTTTCATCATGGCCGCCAAGAAGATGTTCGTGCCGGTGGTTTCCGCCACCTTCACGACGCTTGGCGCCTTCATCCCACTGCTGTTCTGGCCGGGCATCATCGGCAAGTTCATGAGCTATCTGCCGATCATCGTCATTATCGTGATGGTGGCGTCGCTGGTTTCGGCGCTGATCTTCATGCCGATCATCGGCGGTATCATCGCTTCGACGCACATCGACGAGAAGGAAAAGGAAAAAGCCGACATCGTCATGTATCCCGACAAGTTCGACACCAAAAAGGTGCGCGGCTTGACCGGGATTTACGTGCGGATGCTCGACAAGCTGCTGCACTGGCCGATCCTGGTGCTGCCGATCGGCTTCGCCCTCGTGGCCTTCATTTTCGTATTCTACATCCAGCATCCCACGGGCTTCGTCGCTTTTCCCGCCTCCGAGCCCGAGTTCGGCACGGTGTCGGTGGTGGCACGCGGCAATTACTCCCCGGGCGAAGTTCGCGACCTGCTAGTCGAAGTCGAGCAGGAAATCCTGCAGACCCCGGGCATCCAGGACTCCATCATGACCTTCTCGGGCGGCGGCGACATGTTCTCGTCCGCTGGCCCGCCGGATACCATCGGTCAGTTCCAGTTGCAGTTGCTGCCGTGGAAAGATCGCATTCCTGCAACCGAAATCTTTGACACCATCCGCGAGCGCGTTGCCCATATCTCGGGTCTCGAAGTTCAGATCGCGGCGCAGGAAAATGGTCCGCCTTCGGGCAAGGCTATCAGCCTGCGCGTCGAAAGCACCAGCTATGCCGATATCGAGCCGGTGGTCGCCAAGGTGCGCAACTACATCGAGACCGAACTTGGCGGTGCCATCGATGTCGAAGACGGCCGCCCGTCCCCCGGTATCGATTGGGAAGTAACCATCGATCGGACCGAGGCCGCCAAATACGGTATCGGCGTGCGTGACCTCGCGCCCTATGTGCAGTTGGTGACGCAGGGCGTGAAGCTCGGCGACTACAAGGACCCCGCGGTAGAGGACCAGCTCGACATCCGGCTGCGGTTACCAGAAGCCGAGCGGACCTTCGATACGCTCGATGCACTGCGCATTACCACTGCTCAGGGCTTGATCCCGGTGTCGAATTTCATCCAGCGCCGAGCAGTGCAGAAAGTCGCCAGCATCGCCCGTCGCAATGGCGTTTACGTGATGGACGTTGCCGCCAATCTGCAGCCCGATCTCGTCGCCAGCGACAAGGTCGCGCAGCTCAAGGAATGGGCAGCGACCCAGACTTTCCCGGCTGGCGTCAACATTGCTTATGGCGGTGCCGACGAGCAGATCGGCGATACCAACACGTTTATCGTTGGCGCGCTGATTGCCGCTTTGGCGATGATCGCCGGTATCCTGCTGATCGAGTACAACAGCTTCTATCAGGTGTTCGTCACCCTCACGACGGTGGTGATGTCGATCGCCGGAGTCCTGCTCGGCATGCTGGCGACCGGGATGGCATTCTCGGCCATCATGACGGGGCTCGGTGTGGTGGCGCTCGCCGGTATCGTGGTCAAAAACGGCATCGTGCTGATTGACACCTATAACCATTACCGGCGCGACGATCATGTCGAGCCGACCAAAGCCATGCTGCTAACCGCCGCCCAGCGTATTCGTCCGGTGCTGCTGACAGCGACGGTGACGGCCCTCGGCGTCATCCCAATGGCGATCAACATCGAGTTCGATTTCATCCGTCGTGAAGTCGTGCTCGGTGGCCTTGCCGGTTCGTGGTTCATCAATCTCTCGGCCGCATTGGTCTCGGGTCTGCTGTTCTCGACTCTACTGACCCTCATCATGGTGCCGGTGATGATCACCGCACCGACGGTGATCTGGCATCAGATCAAGTCAGTCGGTGGGTTCTTTGCCTGGGTGTTTGGTGGCATCGGGCGGATCTTCAGCTTCGGCCGGCGCAAGGTTGTCACCGCCGATGGCCTGACCGTCGAAATCCCCGAGGATTCCGATAGCACTCGCCGCTATATCCTTGCGGACGGCACCGGCCTCGTCGAAACCGAAAAGAACGGCGTAACCGTGGTTTCGCGACAAGCCGCCGAGTGATGGCCCTACCCACTGGATACGCAAAGGCCCGCAGCGATGCGGGCCTTTTCATTTGCCCCCCGTTCAGCTATTTTAGCTAAATTAGCTAAAGGAGCCCGAGATGAGTGAAGTGACCGCCACCGACGCGAAGAACCGCTTTGGCCAGATGCTGGAAATGGCGCAGCGCGAGCCGGTGCATATTAAGAAGAATGGCCGGGACGTCGGTGTACTGGTCTCGCCCGAGGAATTTGTCCGCCTGCGCGAAGGACAGACCCCGCCCGGCCCCAACCCGTTGGTGATGGCTGCTCACGCGCGCAGCATCAAGCGCTGGGGCAAGGTTTACGAGGCGCTCGCGAAATAGCCCATGGACCGCATTTACATTACGCTTGAAGACGCTGTCGCCGTGCATGCCGAACAACTCCAACTCTATGGTGGGGCGTCGGGTATCCGCGACGAGGGGCTGATCCTCTCTGCACTGCTTCGCCCACAGACCGGATATTATAGCGACCTGATCGAGGAAGCCGCGGCGCTTTGGGAAAGCCTTGCGATGCATCATGGCTTCATCGATGGCAACAAGCGCGTGGCCTTTGCCTGCACGATGACTTTCCTCGACGTAAACGGGCTGGTTATCGAAGGCGATGAGGATGAAGCCATCGCCTTCATCTACGGTCATCTGGAAGCTGGCACATTCCGCAAGGATGTTCTCGATGCTTGGCTGCGAGCACACACGCCGTAGCTTTAATCCCTACTCCCGCTCGGCCTTGCTCATGATATTGGCCAGCAACGCCGCAGCGGCAACACCGATGACGACCAGTTCGAGCACCAGCAGCCAGTTGGCGAGCCCGTCGCGAATGACCCACAGCAGCAGGCCGCCGACGATGAGATTGCCGGCGCCCCAATAGACATTGTTGACCGGCGAATCGAGTTTGGGCGGCCCACCCGTGAATGGCGACGGAAACCGCTTGCCGGCGACACCCTGCGTGAAATGTGGAATCCCGTTGACAAGGAATAGCGCCACCGGGATCGCTACGAGAAAATGCCACCACACCATGCCGCGCTCCCCTACTCCGCCGCCGGCAGGCCGCGCTTGACGAAGCCGTCGCTGTCATTGGCAACGCGGCGGGCCATCTCCTCGGCCTCGGTCGCCTCGCGCTGGCGGTTCCACATCTGGGCGTAAAGCCCGGCCCGCTGCAGCAACGCCATATGGTTTCCGCGCTCGGCGACGACGCCGTCGCGCAGCACTAGAATCTCGTCGGCATTGACCACGGTCGAGAGCCGGTGGGCGATGACGATAGTGGTGCGGTTGGCCGACACCACATCGAGCGCCGACTGGATATCGCGTTCGGTCTTGGTATCGAGCGCCGACGTCGCCTCGTCGAGGATCAAGATCGGCGGCGCCTTGAGGATGGTGCGGGCGATGGCCACGCGCTGCTTCTCGCCGCCCGACAGCTTCAACCCGCGCTCACCTACTGGCGTGTCATACCCCTTGGGCAGCGTATCGATGAACGGCCCGACCTGGGCCATGGCCGCGGCGGCGCGCACATCGGCGGTCGGCGCGCCGGGCCGCCCGTATTCGATATTGTAGCCGATGGTGTCGTTGAACAGCACGGTATCCTGCGGGACCATGCCGATGGCGGCCCGCAGGCTTTCCTGCGTGATATCGCGCAGATCCTGCCCGTCGATGGTGATGGCGCCGCCGGTCACATCATAGAACCGATACAGCAGGCGCGAGATGGTCGATTTTCCCGCGCCGGTCGGGCCGACGATGGCGACGGTCTTGCCGGCCGGCACTTCGAAACTGACGCCCTTGAGGATCGCCCGATCGGGGTCGTAGTGGAAAAACACGTTCTCGAAGCGCACTACCGGCCCGGTTACCGCCAGCGGCCTGGCATCGGCCTTGTCGGCAATCTCGGGCGACTGGTCGAGCAGCTTGAACATCTCCTCGATGTCCGTCAGCCCCTGGCGGATTTCGCGATAGACGAAACCGATGAAGTTGAGCGGCCGATACACTTGCATCAGGAAGGTGTTGAGCAGCACGAAATCGCCAACGGTCAGCGTCCCGTTCATCACGCCGAGGACCGACATGACGCTGATGATGATGACGCCCGCATAAAAAATCAGCGCCTGCCCGAAATTCAGGAAGCCGAGCGAAGTCCAGATCTTGATCGCCGAGCGCTCATACGTCGCCATCGACGCATCGAACCGCTCGGCTTCCATCTTCTCATTGGCGAAATATTTCACCGTCTCGAAATTCAGCAGGCTGTCGATCGCCTTGGAATTGGCATCGGTATCGGAATTGTTCATGTCCCGGCGGATCGAGATGCGCCAATTGGAGGCCTTGATGGTGAAATACAGGTAGATCCAGATGGTGACGGCCAGCACCAGCAGGTAGTTGAACCCGAACATCACGACGAAGATGACGCCGACGATGATGAACTCGACCAGCGTCGGCAGCGTGTTGAGCATGGTGAAACGCACGATCGTTTCGATGCCCTTGGTACCGCGCTCGATCACCCGGCTCAGCCCGCCGGTGCGGCGCGCCAGGTGGAAACGCAGGCTCAGCCGGTGCAAATGCTGGAAGGTGCGACGTGCAAGGCCGCGAACTGCATGCTGTCCGACACTGGCGAACAGGATATCGCGCAATTGTTGGAAGCCGGCATCGAGCACATTGCCGACGCCATAGGCGATGACCAGCACTACCGGCACGGCAACGCCCAGGATGATTCCAGCATCCGCCCCAGTGGTGTCGAGAGTGTCGATGATCGCCTTATAGGCAAACGGCACCAGCGTCGTCGCGACCTTCGAGGCCAGCAACGCCAGCACGGCCAGCACGACGCGTAGCTTCAGGTCCGGCCGATCCGCGGGCCACATGTAGACCCAGAGATTGCGCACGGTAGCGAGCAAATTGCCCTCGTCCGCATTGACTGTCGGACGGGCAGCCTTGTCATCCTCAACAGCCATCAGGCCAGTTCCACCTGTGGCAGCGGGGCGCCAAGTCCCGAAATCAGTCCAGTGTACGAAGCACCAAGCGCATCAAGGCGTTCCTTGCGCAGCGAATAACAGTTACGCGTGCCGCGCGCATGCCGATCGATCAGCCCGGCGTCGAGCAGCACCTTGATGTGCTGCGACACCGTCGACTGCGCTAGTGGCAGGCATTGAGTGACATCGGTGCAGCAACACCCGGAGGCCGCTGGCCGGGCGAGAATGCGCAGGATGCTGAGGCGCACCGGGTGCCCCAGCGCGCGCATCATCGCAGCCAGATCGTCATCTTCCATGGGAAACAGGTCTTTCATCGGCGTTTACCGATAGAAGAACTCCTCCCAAACCGCAAGCCGGTTGCGCCTAATCACCCGTCGGCAATTCAAACACCTGCCCGGGATAGATCATGTCCGGGTCGCCGATCTGGGCGGAATTGGCCTCATAGATCGTCGTGTACTTGATCCCCTGACCATACACACGCCGCGCGATGGTCCAGAGATTATCGCCACGCCGGATGATCGCCTTACCCGAGACGAAACGCTGCGCCTCCGGATCGCCGGTTGGCACGGCCCGGAGGGTCGGTATTTCCGGTGCCGGCGGGGCTTCTGCAACCACGGTGGGAACGGTATCAGGCTCGGGCGTCACCGGCTCTAGTGTGGCGACCTCGGGTGGTATGATCTCAGGGGCTGCAACATCAGGCGCTACAACCTTGGGCGCCGCAACCTCAGGCGTCGCAACCTCAGGTATCGCCACCTCGGGTATCGCCTCGGGAATAGCCGCCTCGGGTATTTGCGCAATTGTCGGCGCCGGGGCCACAACTGATTCCGACGGCGACACCGTCTCCCCCGTGCCTGCCCCTGGCACCATCAACGGCAGCTCGGGCACCGGTTCGGCCATCTCGGTATCAACCGGCACGTCAATACCTGTGGCATCACCCGGCAGGACGGCAGTGCCGTCGGCTTCCGGTGTAATCCCCGTTGCGACCTCGCCCGAACCGGGCAGGCCAGTAGCGTCCGGCACTACCGATGACGGATCAGCCAGCGGCTGAATTTCAGCGGGAGTGTCAGCCTGAACAACGGCATCGTTCGCCTCGGGCACGGCGTCCGTGGCAATGCCCACGCCGGCGACAACCGGAGCACTGTCCGGCACCATCGCTGGTTGTTCGCTCAAGGGAGCGTCGACCATCGGCAATTCGGCAGCCGGCGTATCGGCCGGCGGTGCCTCGGTGACCGGGACATCGGAGGACGGCGCCTCGATAACCGGCGGTGCGATTACCGGCCTCTCCTCAGAAGGAACGTCTGCCACCGGCGGCAATGTTGCTATCGGCGCAGTTACCTCCGGCTCAACCGGAACGACCACCGGGTTGGCCGAGGTTTCGGCCGTCGCGGCGTTGGCCTCATCGTCAATTGACAGCGGACCCTGAGCATCAGGAGTTGCTGTCTCCTGTGGTGCTGCGGTCTGCGACGAACTCTGCGGCACATCGCCGGCCGGCTGCGTCTCGGGGTTGGGTGTCGCGACCGGCGGCTCTGCCACCGGCGGGGCCGCCCTCGTCTCGGCCGGGTCCGGGGTAGGTGCGGTTGGCAACGTGTCGGTCGGCTCTGTTATCGGAGTTTCCTCCGGAGTTGTTGCGACATCCGGGGGCCCGGGATCGGCGACGGGCGGAGGTTCGGCGGCATCCACTAGAGGCGTTTCAGTTGCAGGTTCCGGCTCGACCGAACCATCGGGCGTCGGCGCGACGAGCTCATCAGCCATAGGCGCGACTTCGGGCGTTTCCGCGGGGACCTGAGTTTCAGGGACAATCGCAGGTACAGTAACGGATGGCTCCACCGTGACCGGGGCCGCCACCGTCGGCTGCTCGGCCGGCAATGCGGGCTCGGTTTCCGGCAGCGGCGTCGCGATCGCCGGTGCCGCGGGCACCGCGTCCTCGACTGCCGGCACGTCGGCAATCGGCGCCTCGGTTACCGCCGCATCGCTCGGCGTCTCAACGACCGGCGCCTCGACTGAAGGCGACTCGATCGGGTCGATAATGTCGGGCGTTACAACGGGGACGTCCGGCGCGATTGCCGGCGCCTCTGGCTCCACTGCAGGCAATTCGGCTTCGGCAACCGGTGCTTCCGCAACTTCCGGCTCGACAGCAGGAGCCGTTGCCACCTCGGGCTCGATGGCCGATAGCTCCGGTTCAGCGGCCGGAGTGACGGGTTCGGCAACCGGCAATTCAGGCGCTACCGTCGGTGCAACAGCTGTCGCGACAGGCTCATCCGCCTCGGCTGCGGGAGGCTCCACCGGCACGGTTTCCGGCACCACAACAGCGGGCTCCTCCGCAGCAACAATCGGCTCGGGCGTCTCTACCGGTGGCTCGACCGTGGCGGGCACCGTCGCCAGAGGGTCCGAGGTCAACGGCACGGCGGCCTCGGTTTCGACACCCCCCGCTACCGGTTCAGTCGGTGCAACGCCGGTGTTGAGCTCGGGTGCGGCCTCAGGCTCCACCTGCGCAAGCTCGATCGGCGCATCTGCAGCGGGATCGACAACCTCCGGCAGATCGACGACGAAGTTCACCTCTGCCCGTGCCGCCACCTCGGCGGATTCCGGCTGCAGCATGTCGACGCGCACGCGCTGGCTCGGCTGGTCGAGGATCTTGCCCGCTTCCACCAGCCAGCGGCCACCCGCCACCGTGGCATCAGCCACATAAGTGCCATCGACGTAGAGCCGCATGGTAAAGCCTTCAGGGCCGGCACCGGCAAAGAAGGTCTGGTCGCCGTCAATCTCGATGGCGTCGATGCTCGGCGCGATGGACGGCAACACGAATTCGGGCTCGGCCGGTACGATGGCAGAGGGATCGACCGCAGCGAGTTCGGTCTCCTCCTCAGGTTCCACCGACGTTTCGACCGGCGGCGCCTGAGGACTCTCGGTCACCGGCGCTTCGGTAGCCGGCGCAGCCGCTTCCTCAGTCGCGGGCTGTTCTTCGACAGGCGGGGTTAGCTCGGCGGGTGCTTCAGTCCTCGCTACCTCAGGCGCCGCAGGCGCATCGGCAATGGCATCCGTCGCCGGCGTTTCCGCAGCCGGTACAGTTTCGGGAACAGTCGCCTCTGGTGTGATGGCCTCAGGCTCGACCGCCGCCACCACCGCCGTCTCTGGTTCCGGTACATCAGGACGGCCCAGCCCCTGCAGCACCGAACTCGCCTCGCCCGGCAGGCTGGCGACAACCAGCGGTTCGGCGGTCTGCTCGGGATCGATGACCACGACGAAACTCTGCGGCGCCCGCGCCTCGGAGCCGGCGACGTTGAGCGTCAGTTCGACCCCGTCGGGCGCCACGGCGGCATCCGGGACGATGGCCCAGTCGCCACTCGACTCGACTTCGGTCGTTCCGATGATTTCGCCGTTGGCGCGCAGTTCGATGGTGTCGCCCGGCTTGCCGCTGCCGGCCACGACCATGAACCCATCGGGTTCGACACGCACCAGGCCGAATTCCGGCAGGATCGCCGTCGCCACGGTCTCGACTGCCGGCTCGGGCGCAACAGTCGTCGCCGGAACTACAGCGATGGCAGTCGCCGGTGCCGTGTCGCTTACCGTCGCCGGCGCGGTAGTTCCCGCCAGCATCCCAGCGCTCGACCAGCGCTCGGCAAAGCACGCGCCAAAACTCCGCGCGCCATCAAGGCAACCAAGGGCAGTCGGACCCGCTACTATGCCGAGCACGACGAGTATGGTCGCCATGGCGGCGCCGACGGCCAGGGTCGCGGTCCGTCGGGGCGCGGGCTGGGGCTTCGGCGCGGGCTTGGGGGCGGGAGAAGGAGCGGCCAGTTTTGCCTCCGGGGCGAGATGGCCACGCCTCAGGCAATCGCCGGGGCAGCCTCGGTTTTCATCAGTTTGTACGTCATCGACTCATAGAGTGCCTCGAACGAGGCATCAATGATATTGGGCGACACGCCAATGGTGTACCAGCGCTCCCCGGTGGCATCGCGACTTTCGACCAGTACACGGGTGACCGCGCCCGTGCCGCCGTCGAGAATACGCACTTTGAAATCGACCAATTCAAGATCGGCGATCTGCTCGGAGTACTTGCCGAGGTCTTTCCGCAGCGCCACGTCGAGCGCATTCACCGGCCCGTTACCTTCGGCTACCGACATCAGCAGCTCCTCGCCAATGCGGATTTTCACCACCGCTTCGGTCACCGTAACCTGCTCGCCCCGCATATTGTGCCGGCGCTCGACGCTGGTGCGGTAGCTCTCGACTTCGAAAAAGTCCGGCAAGGTGCCGAGTGTCCGGCGGGCCAGGATGGCAAAACTCGCATCGGCGCCGTCATAGGAATAGCCGCGCGCCTCCCGGGTTTTCACCTCGAGCAGCAGCCCGTCGAGCCGGACATCATCTTTGCCGATGGCGATGCCATGCCGGGCAAGCGCAGTAACAAGGTTGGATTTGCCCGCCTGCTGACTAACCATCACATTCCGTTCATTCCCAACGGTTTCGGGCGGAATGTGCTCATAGCTCGAAGGATCCTTGGCTAGCGCCGACGCATGAATGCCGGCTTTCGTCGCGAACGCCGCCGACCCGACATAGGGCGCCTGCCGGAATGAGCCGCGATTGAGCAGCATGTCGAAACGCCGCGAAATCGAGGTCAGCTTGCCGAGTTGGGTCTTTGTGATCCCCAGTTCGAGCCGGTCGGCAAACTCCGATTTCAGCATCAGCGTCGGGATCAGCGTGATGAGATTGGCATTGCCGCAGCGCTCGCCGATGCCGTTGAGCGTGCCCTGTACCTGCCGGACGCCGGCCGCCACGGCCGCAAGGGTATTGGCGACGGCCTGCCCGGTATCGTCGTGGGCATGGATGCCGAGCTTATCGCCGGGCGCAACTTTCAACACCGCACCGACGATGGCGGTGATTTCAGACGGCATGGTGCCGCCATTGGTATCACACAGGATCACCCAACGCGCGCCGGCACCGAGCGCAGTTCGGAGGCAGTCAAGCGCGTAATCCGGCTCGGATTTGTAGCCATCGAAGAAATGCTCCATATCGACGAGCACCTCTTTGCCGGCGGCTTCTGCAGCAGTGACGGACTCGGCAAGGCTCGCGAGATTTTCCGCGTTGCTGATGCCAAGGGTCAGCGCCACCTGATGTGCCGAACTCTTTGAAACGAAACAGACGGCATCGGCAGCCGAATTGATCAGCCCTTGCACACCCGGATCATTGCCGATCGAGCGCCCTGCCCGCTTGGTCATGCCGAACGCCGTGAAGATCGCTTTGGTCGTCCGCTTGCGCTCGAAGAACTCGCTATCGACAAGGTTGGCACCGGGATAGCCGCCTTCGATGTAGTCGACGCCCAATTCCTCGAGCAGCCGCGTCACCGAGATTTTGTCTTCGAGCGAAAACTCGACGCCGGCAGTCTGGGCGCCGTCTCGTAGAGTCGTGTCAAAGATATAGAGCCGTTCTTTAGTCACTGGCTTGAACTCGTTAGCGGCCATTCGGCCGTGTCGTGGTCGGGGTGCTGGCGGCTGGATGAGCTAATCGCAGCTGCCCAAGCCTCCTGCCCGTCTTCAGTCGCCCCGCCATCCTTGAGGCCCGTGATGCCGGAAAAATAAGGCACCTGCGCTTCGGTGCCGGTGTTGGCACCGGGTGGGAACAATTCGGGATGATCGAGCGACCCGATGGTCAGATTGACCCGGCCGCCTGCGGTACTGTCGTAAAACAATGGCGTGCCGCAATCCCGGCAGAAACCGCGATCGACGTGTTCGGACGACCGGAAGCGAGCCGGTTCGCCGCGCGTCCACACCAGCGTTTCGCGCGGCGCAGCAACGAGTGCGGCGAACAGATTGCCCACCGCCTTCTGGCACATGCGGCAATGGCAGAGGTGCGAATTGTCGAGCATGTGCGTCGTATGATAGCGCACCGCGCCGCACTGGCAGCCGCCACTCACCTCCATGGCATATCGGTTCATTTCGACACCACGGCGTTGGGCGGCCAATCTTCGGTATCGTGGTCAGGGTGCTGGTTCGAATGAATGCCGGCCATAAAATCCACCCACTCCTCGCTTTCGTCCTCGCGGACTGGCAAGGCGGTCAGCGTATCGAAAAACGACAGCTTGTCGGTCGGATTGACCTGGATGACCGGCGCTGCAATTTCCGGTTCGTCGAAGGCACCGATGGCGAGTTCGAGCCCGAACTTGGTTTCGTACCCCAGCGGCGTACCGCAATCGCCGCAAAACGCGCGCCGCGCCGCGTTCGAACTCTGAAACCACTTTGGCATCCCGCGGGTCCAGGTCGCGTCATGCGCCGTCACCAACGGCCCAAAAAACCCGCCAAAAGCCTTCTGGCACATTCGGCAATGACAGATCGACGGCCGGCCAAGCAACTTGACGCGGAACCGCACGAGGCCGCACTGGCAGCCCCCGGTCAGTTCGGGACGCTTACTCTGGGACATGGCAGACCGCCTCGATGTTGTGACCATCCGGGTCGAACACGAAGGCAGCGTAGTAGTTAGGGTGGTATTGTTGCCTGATGCCCGGCGCGCCGTTGTCGCGCCCTCCAGCAGTGAGACCGGCCGCGTGAAAGGCGTCGACCTCGGCGCGACTCTTGGCGGCAAATGCCAGATGCACGTGGTCGCGTAGCTTGCTGCCCGAATTGATCCAGAACTGCGGATGCTCGGACCCGTAGCCAATGATCGAGCCGCCGGGGATCGGAAACTCACTGATACGCGAGAAACCCAGCGCCCCCAGCGCCGCGTCGTAAAACGCTGCCGAGCCCGTCATGTCGCCGACCGAATACCCCATGTGATCGAAAATGCTCATCGCTTGATCTCCCATTTCGTGCGCCGTTCCCCGGTTGCGGGATCCTTGAAGTCCATCAGTTGGACGCCTTGTGTCAGCAGGTCGGCGCGGATCTGGTCGGCGCCGGCGAAATCTTTTGAACTTAGCGCAGCGAGCCGGGCTTCGATTTTTCCTTCGATGAGCAACTCGGCTCGACTTTCTGAGGTGGCAAGTTTTTTGGATAAAGACGCTACTTGTAGCCAAAATGGGTGTTCTGAGGTCTCCGAAACCGGGAAATGAGTGTTTGTCCAGTCACGAAGCGCCACTACGGCGGCGAGCATTCTAACATGAGGCCGCAGTTTTCCAGAAGGCCATGTGGGGTTCTCAATTGTCGATTTTACTAGGTTTCTAATATTGGAAGCGGTTCTCCCCGAAAGTTCATTAACAATTCCCACAGCACTCAGATCCGCCTGGACAAATGCGCTCTTAGGACCCTTGAAACCAAGCCATCGTAGCGCATAATATACGGCATATTTGTCATTCTCTTTTATAGAAGTTTCAATAAGTTCGTCAATTTTTCTGAATGCCCCACCCATATCTAAATCTTTAGATATTGCACTGACAATAGAAGTCACTGCAATATTGTATCTTTTATTCGGTCGTGTTGTGCGATGCGCTGCAAAGTCATACCATTTTTTTAGCTTGCCCTCTGCCTCTTCCAGCCGCTTGACCGTAAAATCGATCGGCTCGCGGTAGTGCGTCATCAGCATCGCCAGCCGCAACACTTCTCCGTCCCATTTCCGGCCGCCAAATTTGTCGGTTCCCATCAGTTCGTTGATGGTAAGAAAATTGCCGAGGCTCTTGCTCATCTTCTGGCCCTCGACCTGCAGGAAGCCGTTGTGCATCCAGACATTGGCCATCACCGGCGTCCCATGGGCGCAGCGCGATTGGGCGATCTCGTTTTCGTGGTGCGGGAAGATCAGGTCGAGCCCGCCGCCGTGGATATCGAACATCGTGCCGAGATAACGCTCACTCATTGCCGAGCATTCGATATGCCAACCCGGCCGGCCGCGGCCCCAGGGGCTGTCCCAGCCGGGCTCTTCGGCCGAGGATTGTTTCCACAGCACGAAATCGCCGGGGTTTTTCTTGTGCGCATCGACGGCGACCCGGGCGCCAGCCAGATTATCCTCGAGGTGGCGCCCCGACAGCTTGCCGTAGTCCGGCATCGATGCCGTGTCGAACAGCGCTTCGCCGCCCGCCCTGTAGGCGTTACCCTTGTCGAGCAGGGCGGCGATGATCGCCTGCATGCCGTCGATATGCTCAGTCGCGCGCGGCTCGAAGGTTGGCTCAAGGCAGCCGAGCGCCTTGATGTCCTGCTGGTACTGGTTTGCCGTCTTTTCGGTGATTTCGCGGATTGCCGCATTGAGCGGCAAGTCCGGGAAATCCCGCGCCGCCCGGGCATTGATCTTGTCGTCGACGTCAGTGAGGTTCCGCACATAGGTGACGGCCGCCACGCCATAAACATGGCGCAGCAGTCGGAACAGTACGTCAAACACGATGGCCGGGCGGGCGTTGCCGATGTGGGCGTAATCGTACACCGTCGGCCCGCACACATACATGCGGACATTGCTCGGATCGATCGGCGCGAACGCCGCTTTCTCGCGGGTCAGCGTGTTGTAGAGCGTGATTTCAGTCGTAGCCGACGCCATTGGAAAAGTTCCTGCCGCACGAAATCGGGCGCTGGCTGACG
The DNA here is from genome assembly GCA_028290665.1 of Devosia sp. Lineage (GTDB taxonomy): Bacteria > Pseudomonadota > Alphaproteobacteria > Rhizobiales > Devosiaceae > JAQGJK01. The sequence goes on from JAQGJK010000026.1 coordinate 99,793, forward strand.
GGCTCTTCGGGTCTGAAAACTGGAGATGAAGAAAACCGCGCCGCTACCCAGGGGTTAGCGAATAATGAGGCACGCGATAATGCAGGTGTTGCCGACGGTCTTCATGGAGCGGGACATTGGCGGGAACGCGCGCGGAAATCAAGGGGTCTGAAGATGTGGAGGGCCACTGCCTGGCCAACCGAACAGCAGAGCGGCCCTCGATGCATCAGCGGACCAGATCGATCACATCGGCCCGATGCACTGCGCGGCCACTTCGTTGTGGATCGCCATGACGTTTTCGTCGACGTCCTCGTAATCGCTGTAGCCATCGTACCAGCCGATCAGCTGATCGACCTCGGATTGGTCGAGCGGCAGTTCGTTGGTCATGCATGAGCACACCGAGCCCTGGGTATCCTCATCGACGATACCGAAATCGGTCCAGTCGGTGGCAAAGCACGAATCAAAAAACACTGCGGTGTCGAAGCCCCCGGCGAGGCCGTCACCCTCGCTCACGTTATCCTCATCGACGGCGCCCGGGTCATAGCCATCGGCGAAGCCTTCAGTGACCATGCAGGTGTCCTGCGCTTCCGTGACGACGGCGTCGAGATCCTCGAAGGTGCCGTAATTCATCAGTTCTTCGTCGGTGGCATCGCCAGTCATCGACCGGGCGTAGATATCCGCGTCGGTATCGGAAAGCTGCGGCTGCAGCTCGACGACGACGCACGCGCAAAAGCGCTCGATACCGGCATCCGGGCCGTCAAAGGCACCCACCAGTGTGTCGTAGATCACCGGATCGTTGAGGCAGGCGTTAGCGAACGACGACATGTCCGCCTGCGCAAAACTCGCGCTCGGCGCACCGGCAAACGCAAAAAATGCAGCCGCCACGACCGCCAGCCCAAACTTGTTCATTTCAGCCAAAATCCCAATTCGACGTCAGACGCCTCTTGGCAGGCAATAACCACGAAGTCGCGATTGCCGCCAGTAAGGGCCGAACTTATCGACGAGTTGTCGAGACCGCTCGCAGCGTCAGCGCGGTTCCGCAGGTGCGGTTGCTTGGACCATGAGGTGATGCTCGCCTACCTCACATGCAGTTCCGCGCAGCCCGTGGGCTTCCCTTGTCCCAACCGCGCCTTTATTGAACGCAACATAGAGCCGTCGGCGGCAGGAGCTAAAGCGTGAACAGGAATGGGCGGTTGAGCGGTTGGGTGAATATCGCCCGCACGGCGGTCCTTCTCACGTTTGGCATGCTGATCCTTGGTCTCGATGTTACCACTGCGGTAGCTCAATCGAACAACTGCGCCCGCCTCGCCGCATCGCTGCGCACGCTTGAGCGCAATTCCGAGCTTCGCGATCTCGGCGGGACGCAAAGCGAAGCTGCGGCGGTCGCGCAAGAAGTCCAGAACGCCGAGAGCCGCTATGTCAGCGATGGCTGCAACGATGCCGCGCGCGCCGGCCAGACGCTGTCGAAAAGCTGCCAGCAGATCGCGCGCGTCATCGTTCGCGGCCGCACCAAATACACCGAGCTAACGTCGAGCCTCGAAACCGGCAATGGCCTCGCCCAACAGCGCGAAGCCATCCTGCAGGAGATTGCCCGCTTCGGCTGCGGCACGGATGGAGGCTCAAGCGTCGATTTTCAGGGCGGCGGCCAGCGCAAGACGCTGCTGGAGCAATTGTTTGGCTCCCCCGGCGGCGAGGAGCCGATCCCGGATGGGGCGATTTACGGCGACGAGTTCTCGGGCTTTCGCGATTACAACACGGTGCGCACCGTCTGCGTCCGCAAATGCGACGGCTATTACTGGCCGGTCAGCTATTCGACTCTCGTCGATTACGCTGGCAATGACGCACAGCAATGTGCCCAGCAATGCCCCGGCGCGGATACCGAGCTGTATTATTATTCCAACCCCGGGCAGGAAGCCGAGCAAATGGTGTCGCTCTATGGCGAGGCCTACATGTCGCTGCCCAATGCCCTGCGCTACCGGGCGGAATACGATCCGAGCTGCAGCTGCAAGGCGGCGGTAACGCTCGGCAGCATCAACCTCGGATCCGATACGCTTGGACAGTCGCGCGCGGTGATCGAATTCGGCGGCGCCAATTTCCCGCTGCCGATGCGGGACCCGCGCTCCGTTCCGCAAGTGGTCGCCGCGGTCGATACCACCGTTTACGCCAGCGTGCCCCTGCCCCGCAAACGCCCCGCCAAGGATGGCGAACCGGTGCCGGTGCAATCGGTCGAAGCCGGCGCCAATGATGAAATGCGGCTGGTACAGTTCGGCGACAAAGTGGTCAGGATAGTCGGTCCAGAGACGCCTTACGCCCAAGTAACGGCAGCAGGGACTTGAGTTCCGGGCCATCGTGACGGCCGGTCAGCGCCATTCTGAGCGGCATGAACAGTTCCCGCCCCTTGCGGCCGCTGGCGGTTTTCACCGCACCGGTCCAGGCGCCCCAGGTGGTCTCATCCCAAGGCTCGGCTGGTAGCAAATCGCGCGCCGTGGCGATGAACTCTCGATCGGCAGCTTCGATCACCGGCGTTATCGGGCCGGTCACCAGCTTGGCCAGTTCCACGATATCATCGAATTTCTGCAGGTTCGGCCGCAACGTGTTCCATAGCCGCACATCGGCGAGACCGAGTGCTTCGAGCCGCGGCGTCGCGGTTTCAAACGCCATGCCGTGCAAGATCCGGGCGTTCAGCGCAGCCAGTTCCGCTGGATCGAAGCGGGCCGGTCCGTGCGAAATCATCGAGAGTTCCAGCGCATCCGCCAGCGCCGCAAGGTCAGCGTAGGGTTCGACGGCGAGCGACGTCCCGGTCAGCACCGCGATGGTCGCCACCGCCAGGGCCTCGAATCCCTGTTCGCGCAGATCGGACAGGGACAGCGACCCAAGGCGTTTCGAAAACCCCTGCCCTTCGGCGTCGGTCAGCAGGTTATGGTGCGCGAACACCGGCACCGTGCCACCCAGCGCCTCGAAGATTTCGATCTGCGTACCGGTATTGGACACATGATCCTCGCCGCGGATCACATGGGTGATGCCGAGATCGATGTCGTCGACCACCGAGGGCAGCGTGTAGAGATAGCTGCCGTCCTCGCGCATCAGCACAGGGTCGGACATCGAGGCGGTGTTGACGGTCTGCGGGCCCTTGATCAGGTCGGTGAACTGCACCGGCTTGCCTTCGAGCCGGAACCGCCAGTGCGGTTTCCTGCCGCCGGCCTCCAGCGCCGCCCGTTCGGCATCCGACAGCGCCAGCGCGGCCCGGTCATAGAGCGGCGGCTTGTTGACCAGCCGCGCCCGCGCGCGCATCCGCTCCAGTTCATCCTCGGTCTCGTACGCCGGGTACAACCGCCCCGAGGCGATCAGCCGGTCGCGCGCCGCATTATAAAGCGCCGTGCGTTCGGATTGCCGCACCAGCAGGTCCGGCGTGATCCCCAGCCAGTCGAGATCGCGCTCGATGCCATCGGCGCTGTCGCGGGTCGAACGGGCGAAATCGGTGTCGTCCATGCGCAGCACGTAACTGCCGCCGGTGCGCAGCTTATACAGCCAGTTGAGCAGCGCCGGCCGTGCATTGCCAAGATGGATGCGGCCGGTCGGCGACGGCGCATAACGGACGCGGGTCACTCGACACCGTGGTGGCGGATAGCCGGAGGCGCCGGGTCCTTGGTCGTGCCGCTGTCGTCGCGATAGCCATTGGTGATCGGATATTTCCGCCCCAGCCCCAGCGCTTTTTTGGTCATCTTGACGCCGGGCGCCGCCTGCCGCCGTTTGAACTCGGCGATGCTGAGCAAATGTTCGATGCGCTTGACCGTTGCCAGGTCATAACCCTTGATGACAATCTCGCGGATGCTCAGTTCCTCCTCGACCAGCATTTCGAGGATGGCGTCGAGCACCGGATAGGGTGGCAGCGAATCCTGGTCGGTCTGGTTGGGCCGAAGTTCGGCACTCGGCGCCTTGTCGATGATCGCCTGTGGGATGACGACGCCGGCGGGTCCAAGGCAATCGCCCGGCAGGTGCTTGTTGCGCCAATCGGCCAGCCGGTACACCTGCATCTTCAGCAAGTCCTTCAGCGGATTAAAACCGCCATTCATGTCGCCATAGATCGTCGCATAACCGACTGACATCTCGGACTTGTTGCCGGTGGTGATCAGCAGATGGCCGAACTTGTTGGACACTGCCATCAGCATGAGCCCGCGCATCCGCGACTGCATATTCTCCTCGGTCAGGTCTTCCTTGAAACCGTGGAACAACCCCGAAAGTTCGGTCTTGACCGCATCGACCGGACTGCCGATGGACACCACATCGTAGCGCACGCCGAGTTTGGCGGCGCAGTCGAGCGCATCGGTCAGACTCTCCTTCGAGGTGTACCGATACGGCAGCATGAGGCAGTGCACCTTGTCGGCCCCGAGTGCATCGACGGCCATCGCAGCGACCACCGCACTGTCGATGCCCCCGGAAAGCCCAAGCACCACAGACTTGAAGCCGTTTTTCTGCACGTAATCCCTGAGCCCCAGCACGCAGGCGCGCCACGGGGTTTCATCGATAGATGGCAGCGTTTCGACGTCTTCCTTGACGCAGCGCCAGCCATTGTCGGTGTGCTGCCAGTCGGTGACGATGAAATCGGTCTCGAAGCTCTTGCTCTGCAGCACCAGCCGGTCGCCCGGCTCGATGGCAAAGCTCGCCCCGTCATAGACCAGTTCGTCCTGTCCGCCGACCTGGTTGAGGTAGAGCAGCGGCACATTGTCCTCGCGGACCCGCGCCTTCACCAGTTTCTTGCGGGTATCCTGCTTGTTTTTCCAGTAGGGCGAGCCGTTCGGGCACAGCAGGATGCGCGCACCCTGATCGACCAGATGGCTGCAGACCTCGGCGTGCCAGATGTCCTCGCAGATCGGCACCCCGATCGACACACCCTTGATGCTCAGCGGTTCGGCCAGCGGACCGGGGGTAAAATAGCGCTTCTCGAAGAACACATCGTCATTGGGCAGTTCGCGCTTGTAGCGCCGCGCCACGATCTCGCCGGCCTCGGCCAGCAACACGGCATTGTACAGTTTCCCAGCCTCGAGCCACAGCGTCGGCAGGATCAGGCTGACTTCGGTGCCCGCCGTCGCGGCGCACAGTGCCTCGGCCGCCGCCATCGCGTCGGCGACAAATTGCGGCTTGAACAGCAAATCCTCGGGGAAATAGCCGGTAAGGAACAGCTCGGAAAACAGCAGGATATCGGCCTTGGCCGCAACTGCATCGGCGAGCGCAGTGCGGCCGAGCGCAAGGTTGGCTACAAGTGCGCCGACCTTGGGGTTGAGCTGGGCAAGCGCGATGCGCAGGCGGTTGGTCACTGGAAATTCCCGCGTCGAAAACGAAGCGGAAAAGACTTAGCCGCTCACCCCGGGAGGGGCAAGCGGCGCAAGCCGGCCAGAGAGTGTTGGCGTTAGAACTTCCAGGTCAGCTCGGCGAGGGCGCCGTAGCGGAACAGGTTGGCGTAGTCGCTGGCCAAGATGTAGCGCTGCGTCGACACCGAGGGCGGGATTTCATAGACGCCATCGCCGATGGCGTCGTTGATGCCATCGGCATCGGTATCAACCGGATTGAGATCCTGCGGATCGGTCACCGTCGCCGTGTCGAAGCTGGCATCGAGCTGGCCCTGCAGGTACCAGGCACGACCGCCGACGCGGATGGTCAGGTTTTCGGTCGGGTGGAACCCAACCATCAGTTCACCGGCGCCACCGAACCCGAACCCGTTCAGCGCCGTCGCCGAACTCTTGTAGGTCGTGGTGTTGCCGATGCTCAAGGGCGGGAGTTCGTGTGCGCCGAGGGTGCCGCTGATCCAGGCGTACGGGATTGCTGCGACTTCCGCCTGGATATCGAAGAACTCGCCCAGTTCGGCCTTTGCAGTGAAGCCGAGGCGCAGCGCATGGATGTCGAGATTGTCGACGGCGCTGTCGCCGCCAAAACTGTAGGTCGGGCTGCCATTGGCCCAGGAGATATCGTCGCTGGAATTGATGATGGCAAAGTCGCCGCGGCCGATGTTGGGCGAGTCATTCCAATACTGGTAACCGGCAAGGCCGCCAATCTGGATGCTCTCGCCATTGCCGAACGGCAACCAGCCGAAGTCACCGACCGCATAGGCCACACGACCAGGGATCACCTCCCCTGTCGTACCGGCAAAATCATAGGTACCGCCCATGGCGAAGGAGTGGCCGGCATAGCCCTTGAGGTAGGTCGAGGTACCGCTGTCCTCGATCTTGGCATAGACTTCGCCTGAATGGGACTGGTCGTTCACGCCCACGGTCAGCCCGCCGAAATCGGCTTTGGTGGCTCCCCAGGAGTACCAATAACGGACCCCGAGTTCGAAGCCGAGCGAGTCGCCTTCGTTCGAGCCGTCCCAATCCTCTGGATAGGCCGGACGGAATTCATCTTCAAAGCCGTAGTCCGCTGCAAGTGCGGGCGCGGCAAGCATGAGCGTCGCCATGGCGACGGAAAGGGAGGGGACCAAGCGGAACATGAGATCCTCAGAAAGCACTGGTTTACATTGCGTCTGGTCCTATTCATGGGGCATTAGGGTTAATGTTCCGCTAAACGTCGCCCGGTTTTTCAGCCAGACTGCAAAGGCAAAACGACAGCCATTTACTGATTGAGAACCCTGTTGCAACAACTTGCTTCAAATTGCACGTAAAGCAGGTCCGCCACGTGCAACCTCGCACCCCCCTTGCGTGTTCACATCCCGAGCCCATGCTAGGCGACCCGCACCAGACTTAGAGTTTTTAGATGACCTGCCGCGTACTGGTTGTTGAGGACGAGATTTTCGTCGCCATTGGGATCGAGAATATGCTGATCGATCTCGGCTACGAGCCCGTCGGTATCGCTGCGGACAGCATCAGCGCGTTGAAACTCGCCTCGCAGTCGGACGTGGCGTTGATTGACCTGAACTTACAGGACGGTCCGACTGGGCCCGATCTCGGACGGCGGTTGGCGCAGGACCATGGGATCACCGTGGTTTATCTCACGGCCAACCCGGCGCAGCTTGGCCATGGTATTCCCGGAACCCTGGGCGTACTGCCGAAGCCGGTAAATGATGATGAATTGCGCAGCGCTGTAAACTACGCCGTCTCAAATCGGCAGAATCGTTACGCAGCACCCCCGGCACGGATGCGGATTTTCAACTGATATCAGTGCGTAAGCCGATTGCTGCGGCTCAGTGATTCCTTCGGTATCGCAAGTTCGACCCGCAGTCCGTCCGCTTCCCAGTGCTGGGCCATGGTGCCGCGCAACTGGCCCTCCACGCTGAGCTGTACCAGGCGCGAACCGAAACCTCCCTGCGTCGGCGGAAGGCCAGAAATTGCCGGTCCGCCGTACTCTTTCCAGGTCATCAAATAGCTGTCGCCATCGGCTTTGCCGGTGAGCGTGATGAACCCGTCCGGCTGCGACAGGGCGCCGTATTTGGCCGAATTCGTCGCCAGTTCGTGGAACAGCAGCGCCAAGGGCGTCGCAGCTCCATCATCGATATGAGCATCGTCGCCCACTGTCTGCACCCGCTCGCCACTGTCGCGATAGGGGCTCAGCAGTTCACTCACCAGGGCATGCAGGGAACTGGGATTGGCGAGCGGCTGGGAGGCGGAACTGTGCGGTCGGATGAAGTCATGGGCCTTGCCAAGCGCCAGGATGCGTTGCCGCAACTCGTTCGAAAGTTCCCGCATTTCCGGGTAGGACCGAGCCGAAAGCCCGACGATGCCCGACAGCACCGAAAAAATATTCTTGATCCGGTGGCTGAGTTCCTGCGCCACGAGTTCGCGCTCCTCGGCCGCGAGCCGGGTCTCGTGAATATCCGTCAGCGTCCCGAACCAGCGGACGATATCGCCCTTGTCATTGCGCACCGGCAGCGCCCGTCCCAGCACCCAGCGATAGTCGCCGCTGTGATGGCGCAAGCGGTATTCGATCTGATACGGCGCGCCGGTCGCCAGTGACTCGCGCCAGACCTCCCAGGCCCGTTGCTGGTCGTCCGGGTGAAACACACCGTTCCACCCCTCCCCGTCGGTCGTACCCGGCACTGTTCCGGTGAACTCGTACCAGCGGGCATTGTAATAATCGTGATTGCCGTCCGGCAGCGTCGACCAGACCATTTGCGGCATGGTGTCGGCAAGCGTACGAAAACGAAGTTCGCTGTCATCGCGAGCGACTTCAGCCCTGACGCGTGCCGTCGTCTCCTGAACGATGACAAGTATGGCAAGCGGATGGCCTGCGTTGTCGAGTACCGGGCTGTAGCTCATGTTGATGTGCAGCGGTTGCAGCGTGCCGTCACGGTCAAGGGTCATCGGCAAATCGAACAATGCCCAGGTTTCGCCGGCAAAACCGCGCCGCATGTTTTCGGCGTTAAGATCGGCGATTTCCGGCCAGGCCTTGAGCACCGGCTTGCCGAAAATTTCGGGATGCCTGTTGCCAGCGAATTCTGCATAGCCAGTATTATAGATCAGGACCCCGTCCCGCTCTCCGGCTAGCAAAACCATTGGCACAGTCGAGGTCAGCACCATCCGGACGGCCGATTTAAGCGCTTCGGGCCACTCCGGGACCGGGCCAAGCGAAGTTGTGGACCAGTCAAAGCTGTTTGCCAGACGAATGACCTCGTTCTCTTCGAGGCGGGCCTTGGTAGCGGGATCGGAATTCGGAAAAAAGGTCTTGGGCATCGGTCCTGTTTCGGGCCGTCGCGGCTGCTGGCGACGCATCGGCGCCGATAGCGCGGCGCAAGTTAAAGTTAGCAGCCACGACTCCCGTCGTCTCTACCGTTTATTGCTGCCCGACTGCTCAGGCGCCAATGGCGGCACGTTGCCGCGCCGGCTTTTGCGCATCGATCTCCTCGGCGACGAGGAAGGCCAGTTCCAGCGATTGACTGGCATTGAGCCGCGGATCGCAATAGGTGTGATAGCGGTCCTTGAGCGTGCCCTCGGTCACCGCCGACACGCCGCCAACGCATTCGGTCACATCGTCGCCGGTCATTTCTACATGAATGCCGCCGGCATAGGTGCCAAGGCTCCGGTGCACCGCAAAGAACGACTGCACCTCGCTCAGCACCCGGTCGAATGGCCGGGTCTTGTAGCCAGTCGAGGCCTTGATGGTATTGCCGTGCATGGGGTCGCAACACCACACCACGATCTTGCCGTTGCGCTTGACCGTCTCGATCAGGCGCGGCAGATGGTCTTCGACTTTATCGGAGCCGAAGCGGGCTATCAGGGTAATGCGCCCCGGTTCATTGTCGGGGCTCAAAATATCGAGCAGCCGGTTCAAATCATCTGCGGTCAGCGTCGGGCCGCACTTGATGCCGATCGGGTTCATGATGCCGGCGAAATACTCGACATGCCCGGCTTCGGGCTGCCGGGTGCGATCACCGATCCACAGCATGTGGCCAGAGGTTGCGTACCAGTCATTGGTGATCGAATCCCGCCGCGTCAGCGCTTCCTCGTAGCCGAGCAGCAGCGCCTCGTGGCTGGTGTAGAACCGCGTCTCCCGCAGCGACGGGGTGTTTTCCGGGGTGATCCCGAGCGCCCGCATGAACTCGATGGCATCATCGATCTTGGTCGCCAGCTGCTCGAATCGCGGATAAGCGCTCGAGCCCTTCATGAACCCCATGGTCCATTCGTGGACCCGCGCCAGGTCGGCAAAGCCACCCGACGCGAAAGCCCGCAGCAGGTTGAGCGTCGCCGCTGACTGGCGGTAAGCCATCAGCAGCCGCTGCGGATCAGGCGTGCGGGCCGTTGCCGTGAAGTCGATGTCGTTGACGATGTCGCCACGATAGCTCGGCAAGGTGACACCATCGATGGTTTCGGTATCGGCCGAGCGCGGCTTGGCGAATTGCCCGGCGATGCGACCGATCTTGACCACCGGCTTGCTGGCGCCGTGCGTCAGCACAATCGCCATCTGCAGGAACACCCGGAAGAAGTCCCGGATGTGGTCGGCACCGTGCTCGGCAAAGCTTTCGGCGCAATCGCCGCCTTGCAAGAGAAAAGCATTGCCGCGGGCGACTTCAGCGAGATGGGCCTTCAGATCCCGCGCTTCGCCCGCGAACACCAGCGGCGGAAAGGTCGCCAATTGCCGTTCGGCATCGGCCAGTGCAACGCTGTCGGGATAGGCCGGAACTTGCTGGATCGGCTTGTCGCGCCAGCTGTGCGGAGTCCAGGTGCTGGGGGTCCGGCTGCTCATTATCATATCCCGAAATCGGTTCTGCGCCGGCTCAATACTGCTCGAAGCCTCGCCTGCCAAGACAAATGCCGATGCGTATGCCTGCTTGCGCAGTCGACAGCGTTCGGCGGAGGCGGTTCAGACCTTTTTTCCGTCTCTGTATCGGTAGCTGGGGGATTTGAGCGTCACCAGTTCCTCAGCCGCCGAGGGATGCAGGGCCACGGTCCGATCGAAATCGCCCTTGGTGGCGCCCATTACCATCGGGATGGCGACCAGTTGGATCATCTCGGCGGCCCCATGACCGGCGATGTGACAGCCGAGGATTTTGCCGCCATCGGCCTCAGTGATCAGCTTCAGCAGCATCCGCTCGCTGCGGGTCGACAGCGTGTTGATCATCGGCCGGAAGCGGGCGACATACACATCGATATCGCCATGAGTTGCCGCCTCGAGCTCGGTCAGGCCCACGGTGCCGAGCTCCGGCTCGGAAAACACCGCCGTCGGCACCATCGAGTGATCAACTGTCCTCAAAGTATCACCATAGAGCGTCTGGGCAAACGCCTGGCCCTCGCGAATAGCGATCGGGGTCAGCGCCTTGTGGCCGTTGACGTCGCCCACGGCATAGATGTTGGGAACATTGGTACGCGAATACTGGTCGACGACAACTTCGCCCAGCGGGCCGATTTCAACGCCAGCTTCCCGCAACCCAAAGCCCTCGACATTGGGAATTCGGCCGGTCGCGAACATTACCGCGCCGTAAGGGGCAGTAATACCGTCACTAAAGGTCACCGCGACATCGGTGCCAGCCTCGGCGAGGGCCATGACGTTGGTCTGGTAGATCAACTTGACGCCATGCTGCTGTAGCCCTGCCTCGAGCGTCTGCTGCAGATCCGTATCAAACCCGCGCAATAGACAATCACCGCGATAGACGATGGTTGTTGCAACACCGAGACCAGCAAAGATCGTCGCGAACTCGACGGCAATATAGCCGCCCCCCTCGATCAGGATCGAGCGCGGCAACTGCTTCAGATGGAACGCCTCGTTCGAGGTGATACCCAGTTCCTTGCCCGGAATGTCGGGAATGCGCGGATGACCGCCGGTCGCCACCAAGATGGTTTCGGTTTCCAATAGCCGACCATCCTTGACCAACCGGATGGTGTGGAGATCGACGATCTCCGCCCGATCGCGGAAAACCTCGACACCGGCGGCGTCGAGCCCGGCCCCATAGGCCCGCTCCAGCCGGTCGATTTCCTTGTCCTTGTTGGCGATCAGCGTCGGCCAGTCAAAACTCGCCTCGACCTGCCAGCCGAAGCTTTCCGCTACCTCGAATAGATCGGAAAAGCGCGCGCCGTAAACCAGCAGCTTCTTAGGGACGCAGCCGCGAATGACGCAAGTCCCGCCGACCCGGTATTCCTCGATGATGGCGACTTTCGCCCCGAGCGTCGCGGCGATGCGGGCGGCGCGTACTCCACCTGAGCCGGCGCCGATGACGACGAGATCGTAGCGGTCGGCCATGGGATAAACCTGTCTGGACGGAGAAGCGATCGGATTGCATAAACGAAAGCCCCGCACAAGGCGGGGCTCGGCAGGTCGGCGATGCGTCAGGCAGGTCTAGAGTTCGATGCCCTGGGCCTTGAGTTCGGCACGAACCTTGGCGAAAAATTCGGTTTTGGTGTTGTTCTCGAACACCCCCATGACCCGCTGCAAATCCTGGTTGACCTCGGCATTCGAGGTCGCGAGCTTGATGCCCACCGGCGATTCGTAGAATGCCACGATCTGCTGCAGTTCCTCGGGACTGAAGTTCAGCGCATAAACGCGGGCGAACTGGTCCAGCAACTCGCCCTTCTTGCCCTTGTACTGTTCCAGCACCTTGCCGACGGCGGTGTCGATCTCGTCTAGCATTTCAGGGTTTTGGCCAATCAACGTGCGCATCGTCTCGATGCCCGTCTGCACCAGCGTCACTTCGTAGATCGCGGATTGGTCGGTCAGGTCGACGTACTTACGGGCCAGCGCCAGATGGTCAGGCGCAACTTCCTGCGCGAAAGCCGGGACGGAGATCATCGCAGAAACGACCAACATTCCGGCCATCACGACGCGGGACAGCTGCTTGCGCGCCGATGTGAGTGTCATGCTCGTTCTACCCCAGTATCCGTCGGCCGTTCAGGCATCGACGACTAAAACTCTGTCCGGTCCGGCGACATAGGCTCGTTGGCAGAGCCCGATGAAGAGACCATGCTGCACCACGCCGGCAATGTCGAGAAGTGCTGCGGAAACGGCTTCTGGCGCTGGAATGCGGCCAAATAATGCATCGAAGATCAGGTGCCCGCCATCGGTGACGAACGGCTCGCCGCCTGCTGCCCGGCGGAGCAGTAGCTCACCGGTCGCACCATGCGCCGCCATCACCCGTCCAATCGCCCGTTCCGTCGCCTTGAGCCCAAATTCGTTGACCTCGACCGGCAACGGAAAGCCGCCGAGCGTGCCGACCAGCTTACTGTCATCGGCGATCACCACCATGCGCCGCGACGCCGCCGCAACGATCTTTTCGCGCAACAACGCGCCGCCGCCGCCCTTGATCAAGGCCAGTCCCGGCCCGATCTCGTCGGCACCATCGACAGTCAGGTCAAGCTCGCCAATCGAATCGAGCGTGGTGAGCGGGATGCCCAGCGCCCTCGCCTGTGCCGCGGTGCGTTCGGATGTCGGGACGCAGAGCAGCCGCATCCCGGACTCCACCAGCCGGCCGACGCCATCGACGAAATGCGCGGCAGTCGAGCCGGTGCCGAGTCCAAGGCGCATGCCGTCCGTGACTTCCGCAAGCGACGCCACGGCAGCGTCCCGTTTCAGCGCATCGCTCAATTGCTGGACCTCATGTGGCGTCGCTAGAGGCCGCTCGGTGCCATGTCAACGTCCGCTCCTCCGTCGTGGTGAATGCCAGTGTCGTTTTGCGGCAACACCCCATGATCCTTGATGGTGATTGTGTGGCGAGATCGGGGCAGGTCACTTCACCCGCTGCGCGATTTCCAGTAAGCACCTGAACTCTATTGAAAGTCCGCGACTCGGTCGTGGGGCACCCTCGAGAGGCGCAGTCAAAGTCATGAATCTGTTGAGAATGGCGGTAGCGGCAACGCTTGCCGCGCTAATGTCCGTGGCAGTAGTGCTGCCGGCATCCGCGGCCCGGGTCTATAATGCCGATACCAACAGCTGGGAAGAGCCGGTCGCCCGCACGGCGAGCAAGGTTTCGACCACCAACCCTATCCCCAAGGAAATCGTCGATTACGCGACCGATTACAAAGTCGGCACCATCATCGTCGAGACGTCGGAGCGTCGGCTGTATCTGGTGCTCGAAGGTGGCAAGGCCTTGAAGTACGGTATCGGCGTTGGCCGTGACGGCTTCCGCTGGTCTGGCCAGCACACCATCACCCGCGTTGCCGAATGGCCGGGCTGGACGCCGCCGGAAGCGATGCGCAAGCGCGTCCCGGATCTGCCGGCTTACATGCCGGGCGGCCCCGACAATCCGCTTGGTGCCCGCGCACTTTATATCGGCTCGACGCTCTATCGGATCCACGGCACGTCCGAGCCATGGACCATCGGCCAGGCCGTCTCGTCGGGCTGCATCCGCCTCACCAATGACGACGTGATCGATCTTTACGACCGCGTCCATGTCGGCGCTCTGGTCGTCGTCCGCCAGTAAGCTTGCTCCGCTTGTGAAAAAGGCCAGCCTGCGGGCTGGCCTTTTTTGTTGCGGATGCCGACGCCGCAAAACTAGTCGTCCGCGACGTGTACGAAATCGAGCGGCAGCGCCGTGGTATATTTGATCTGCCCCATGGCGAATGCCGAGCTCACATCGGTCAGCGCAATCTTGCCGATCATCCGCTTGTAGAACGAATCGTAGGCGGCGATGTCGGGGACGACGACGCGCAGCAAATAGTCGACGTCGCCGCTCATTCGGTAAAACTCCACTACTTCGGGAAATTCATCGACGACACCGGCGAATTTGCGCATCCACGCTTCGTTGTGCTCGTTGGTTTTGACCGACATGAACACCGTGACGCCGGCGTTGATCTTCGTCGGATCGAGCACCGCGACGCGACCCTTGATCACGCCGTCCTCTTCCATTTTCTGGATCCGGCGCCAGCACGGCGTGGTCGACAGCCCGACCTTCCGGCCGATCTCCGCTACGGGCGTTGTCGCGTCCTTCTGCAGCAATGCCAGAATTTTGCGGTCGATTTTGTCGAGCGCCATCCGCTACTCCTCGTCTGAATTGCAGGGAATAGCTGAACGCCGTTGAGTTTGGCACGACCCCCGCCGCGAGCGCGATTCAAGGCAATGGCACCCCGCTTGTCAATCGCCAGAAGAACTAGAACAAGCTGCGGAACCAGGCGAGTGGCGTAAAGCCCTGCGGGTCGCCCGAATTTGCCCGCCGCCAGTCGGCCGGGTCGTCGAAAGTTCCTGCCCAGATACCGCGCCCGGCACTTCGGGCTTTATTTTCCTCGGCCCGATAGCCATCGCGCGCTACGGCAAGTCCGGCGAGGACAATCGCCGCCCCAATGTCGCTCTCCCCGATTCGGCAATGAGCGAGGATCCGATCATACTGGTCGCGCCCGCGGCCGGCGCAACTCACCTCGCCGGCCGCCAGAAGCTGCCCCATCAACGCCTGCGCGTCGCGGCCACAGAGCCAGTCGTGCCCGGCCCGGTCAGTGCAAGTTTGGGCCAGTTCGGGCGCGTCGAGGTCGAGCAGGCGAATGCGCTCGTCATCCATGCGCAAAGTGTCGCCGTCCGAGGCGCGGGCGGTCCCTTCGAGCGACGGGAGCCCGGGTTCCACCAGGGCTGAAACCACCGCCGCAACTGCGAAGGTGGCGATTATCCCGACAGTTCTCCACAACCGCCGTTTCATTCGACGCTGGAGACGGCTTGCGACCACGATTTAACCCCGCGCTAACCACGCAATGCTTAGGGTTTTCCGTGAGTATCGCGAAGGCGTTTTTCTTCGCAGTTGAGTAATCGAGTTCCTGCATGTCGTTCGCCCCGGCGACCCTCGAATCTGACGTGCGCGCGCGGATGGGCCGTGAGCATCGGCTGGACACGCAAAAAACCGTCTTGGACGCCCGACAGCGGCTGACATCGACGTCGGGAACCAAGGCCGCATTCGATTTCGAACTGCTCGACGAATATGCGCAATCCCGCCTCGGCAGCGCGCTTGCCGTCACGGCGCTGCTGGTCATCCTCGCGGTCCTGCTCTGCGTCTGGGTCCCGCCAGTCGCCGCCGGGGTCTGGGCCGGGCTGGTGATCGCCGCGAATCTCGGCGTCGCGTTGCTCAGCCGGCAGTTTCGCGTCGCCAACCACGCCAAGTTCAATGCCGGCAAATGGACCGCCCGGTTCGTCGCTGCCGAAAGCGTCTACGGCCTCGCCTGGTCGACGCTGGCGCTGATGCCGTTCCTCGCCGGCGGGGAAAACCTGTCGGTGCTGCTGTTCGCCATGGTGCTGGTCTGCGTCGCGGCCAACGCCGTTTCGACGCGTACCCTGCCCGGCGCCACGCTGGTCAGCACCATCCCGGCGGCCGCCGCCGTGTGCGCCCACCTGGTGCTGTCGGGGGGCACGCTGAACTACACTTTGGCCGTCGTCGTCCTTGGCGGCGAAATCTTTTTCGTCTACCTCGCCCGGCAATTGCATACCTCGGTGCTGGAAACCGTGATGCATCAGGCCGAAAAAGATGCCCTGATCAACGAGTTGGAGGCGGCCCGCAATATGTCGGATGAAGCGCGCCGGCATGCCGAACAGGCCAATATCGCCAAATCGCAGTTCCTCGCCACGATGAGCCACGAACTGCGCACGCCGCTCAACGCCATCATCGGGTTTTCGGAAGTGCTGAAATCCGAGATGCTCGGGCCGCTCGGCATGCCGCAATATCGCGAATATGCCGGTGACATCCATTCGAGCGGCCAGCATCTGCTCAATCTCATCAACGAGTTGCTCGATCTCTCCCGCATCGAAGCCGGCAAATACGAGCTCAACGAGGAGGTGGTATCGTTGATCGATATTGCCGAGGATTGCCGACGGATGATGGAAATCCGCGCCCGCTCCAAGAGCCTCGATCTGACGTTTACCTACCCCGAAAATCTACCGAAACTGTGGGGGGACGAGCGCGCCATCCGGCAGGTGGTGCTCAACCTGTTGTCGAACGCCATCAAGTTCACGCCCCAGCATGGCAAGGTGGCGCTGGCAGTATCGCGGACGGCGGATAGCGGCCAGATGGTGTCGGTGCGCGACAACGGCCCCGGCATTCCGGAAAATGAAATCGCCACGGTGCTGTCGTCGTTCGGCCAGGGTAGTCTGGCGCAAAAAAGCGCCGAACAGGGTGCCGGGCTCGGGCTCCCCATCGTCCAGAAAATCATGGAGCTGCATCAGGGGCGGTTCGATTTGTTCTCGAAGCTGCGTTTCGGCACCGAAGTCATCGCCACCTTCCCGCGCGCCCGGGTAATGGATGCGGTCGCCGCAGTGCCGGCGACGCGGCCGGACCGGTTACAGTTCTACTCCGAAGCGTGATGTCGACGGCGGCTGGCCCAGCTACGCCCTGCCGCTGACCCCGGCGCTCTCGAACGTTGCCATGGTGTTGTGGAGGTTCAGGGCCGTTTTCACCAGCACCGCTGCCAGCGCCGCTCCGGTGCCTTCGCCCAAACGCATGCCGAGATCGAGCAATGCCGTGCGGTTCATCGCCGCCAGCGCGCGCGCATGACCGCTTTCGGCGGAAACGTGAGCGAACAGGCAGTGCTCGATCGCCTGGGGATCGACCGCATAGGCAACCGCCGCTGCAGCCGTGGCGACAAAGCCGTCGACGATCACCGGCACCTTTTGATGTCGTGCTGCCACGATGGCCCCGAGCATCGCTGCAATCTCCCGGCCACCGACCCGGGCGACGATCTTCAGCGGATGATCGAGGTCGTCGCGGTGCAGCGCCAGCGCCCGGTCGACCGCATCGGCCTTCCGCGCCAGCCCGGCATCATCGACACCGGTGCCGCGTCCCACCCAATCGGCCCCGGTGCCCCCGAACAGCGCCGCATAGATCGCGGCGGCGACTGTGGTGTTGCCGATGCCCATCTCGCCGATGCACAGCAAATCCGGCCGGCCGGCGACCGCCTCCATGCCGTAGGCGATGGTCGCGGCACACATCCGGTCGTCGAGCGCCGCAGTCTGCGTGATGTCGCCGGTCGGGAGTTCCAGCGCCAGTTCGATGACACGCAGATTGAGCTCGTGCTGAATGCAGATGCGCGAGATCGCCGCGCCTCCACGAGTGAAATTGGCTACCATCTGCGCGGTAACGGCGCGCGGATACGCCGAGACGCCTTGATCGGTTACCCCGTGATTGGCCGCAAAAATGGCGACCATCGGATTTTCGAGGATCGGCTTGCTCAGACCCTGCCAACGAGCGAGGAACTCGACCATGCCTTCGAGCTGCCCGAGCGACCCTGGTGGCTTGGTCAGCATCGCATCGTGTTCGCGCACGGCAGTCACCGCCGCCTCGTCGCCCTCCGGCAGGATCGACAGCAGGTCGACGAAATCGGCATAGACGGGATCGAGCGGCATGGTGGACCTCAGCAGCGGCGCAGGTTGCGCAAATCGTCGCGCGGCATGGCATTTTCCGCCGCGGCGGCGGATACATGGCAGCGACAGCGAGTCACGGCAAGGAGCGGTCCAATGACCGACGAGAACGGGATCGATCCGGCAGCGGCTCCGGGCGCAGGAAACTCGGACGGCGCCAGGCGTTTCGATCCCTCGCGCGAAATTGCCCGCGCACTCGTTGGCCTGACCATGAGCCTCAAATTTTACTCGCGGCTGCCACTCGGCGGAGTCCACGTCAAACCCGAACTCGATGCGATGGCACCGATCGTGCCGCTCGCCAGCCTGATCATCGGCATCGTCCCGGTGCTGGTGCTGCTGACCGGCACCTGGCTCGGGATTCCATCGCTGATCTCGGCAGCGATTGCCGTCGCGGCGCTGATCATCGTCACCGGTGGGTTGGCCGAGGACGGACTCGCCGATGCGGCCGACGGGCTGCTCGGTGGCGATACGCCCGAGCGGCGGCTCGAAATCTTTCGCGACAGCCGGCACGGCACCTTCGGCGTCTCGGCGCTGGCGCTGCTGCTGCTGATCCGCGTCGGCGCCATCGGTGCCTTCATCTTTTCCAGCAGCTGGGGCACGGCGCTGATTTGGCTCGCCGCGATGGTCGTGGCACGATCGGGCGCGCTGTGGCTGCCAACGGTACTGTCTGCCGCTCGGGCAGACGGTCTCGCCTCGACGGCGGGGCGCGTAAAGCCGCTCAATTTCGTCATCGGCTTCCTCGCCGCCTTCGTTGTCGCGTACCTGCTGACGGTCTGGTTCACCAACTGGTATGCGCCGTTCGTCATGCTGGTGCCGATGGCTCTCGTCGCGCTGGCATGGACGTTCGTCAGCCGCCGTTACCTCGGCGGTCAAACCGGTGACATGATCGGAGCGCTACAGGCATTGCTCGAAGTTACCGCCCTCACCGCGCTGATCACGCTGGCCTGACGGGCCGAGGAGGACCGCAAGCGGATGCTGTTCATTGGAGTCGCCCTGGTCTTTGCCATCGGCCTCGCGCTGCTGATCGTCACCGATGCGGGGACGCTGATCGGCGTGTCGCAGACCCAATTGGGTCAGGCGCTGCCGCTGCTTATCATTCTCGTATTATTCGCAGGCAGTTTTTTTGCCCGTCGCCGACAATTCCCGGAAATGCTGCGCAGCCTCATTGCCTGGGTCGGTATCTTTGCCGTCGCGCTGATCGGCTATAGCTATCGCGACGACCTGATGACCGTTGCCGGACGGGTGTTCGGCGAATTACGGCCCGGCGTCGCCATCGTCGATGCGCAGGGCGGCACAGTCAGTTTCCGCCGCGGCATGGGCGGTCACTTTGTCATCAATGCTGAAATCAATGGCCACGATCTGCCGCTGATTTTCGACACCGGCGCCAGCGCCGTGGTGCTGACGGTCGAGGACGCTAACGCGGCGGGGATCGATACGGCGAGCCTCAATTATTCGGTGCGCGTTTCGACGGCAAACGGCACCGGCCGTGCGGCGGTCGTGACGCTCGATCAGATCGTCATCGGCCCGATCGTCCGCAAGCGCGTCCGGGCCTTTATCGCCGAACACGGGGCGCTCGAAACCAGTCTGCTCGGCATGACCTTTCTTGAAACGCTCGAACGCTATTCGGTGTCGAGCGACCAGTTGGAGTTAATCGATTGATCCGGGATAATGACGAAGCACTGCTGCGCCAATCCTTTGCCGTTGCGACGCGGGCACGCGAGGGCGGCGACCACCCGTTCGGATCGATCCTTGCCGGGCCGGACGGCGAAGTCCTGATGGAACAGGGCAATGGGTATACCTCGGAAGGCTGCGACCGCACCGCCCATGCCGAGCGGCTGCTGGCCTCCCGCGCCGCCAAAGCCTACGACCTCGATTTCCTCAGCCGCTGCACGCTGTACTCGTCGGCAGAACCCTGCGCCATGTGCGCGGGCGCCATTTACTGGGCGGGGATTGGCCGATTGGTCTATGGGCAATCGGAAAAGGCGCTGAAGCTGCAGACCGGCGCGCACGAGGAAAATCCGACGCTCGACCTGCCCTGCGCCACGGTATTCGAGGCGGGCCAGCGGCAAACCGAGATCGTCGGCCCACTGCTCGAATGGGAAGCCGCCCAATTGCAGGCAGATTTCTGGACCGGCCGGAGCTAGAGTTCTTTCAGCCAGCTGCCTGCAGTACCGAAATATCAATAGCGGCGAGCGCCCGGAACAACAGCTCCGGCCCAGCGCCAGCTTTCACCGCGTCGACACTGAGAAGCTGCCGGAACATCCGCGCCCCGGGCAGGCCATTGGCGAGTCCGAGCATGTGGCGCGTGATGGCGTTGAGCCGCGTGCCCTCCGACAATTCCCGCTCGGCATAGTCGGCCATGCGCGCCATGATCTGAGGCAAGGCGATCGGGGCCGTCCGGTCGCCAAATGCCAGCGCGTCCATCTCAGTCAGCATCATCGGCGAGTGATAAGCGGCCCGGCCAAGCATTACGCCCGCCACATATGCAAGGTGCGTCTGCACCTCGGCAAGCGTTTCGACACCGCCGTTGAGCAGTACCGGATACGGCGCGAGCCGCTCCGCCAAACGATATACCCGCTGATGGTCCAGCGGCGGAATACTGCGGTTTTCCTTGGGGCTCAGTCCCTTGAGCCACGCTTTGCGCGCATGGACGTAAAGCGCATCGGCGCCGGCCGCGATCATCAGATCGGCGAACCGGTCGAGCGGTGCTCCAGTATCCTGATCGTCGATGCCGAGGCGGCACTTCACCGTCACCGGACGATCTGTCGCGGCCTTCATCGCCATGACGCAGGCCGCGACAAGTTCGGGCTCCGCCATCAGGCAGGCGCCGAATTTGCCCGATTGCACCCGATCCGACGGGCAACCGACATTGAGATTGACCTCGGCATAGCCAAAATCGCTGCCGACCTGTGTCGCCTTTGCGAGTTCTACGGGGTCCGAACCGCCGAGTTGCAGCGCCACCGGCTGCTCTACCGGATCGAACCGCAACAGCCGCTCAAACGGGCCATGCACGATGGCGGCGCTGGTGACCATTTCGGTGAAGAGCAGGGCCCGCCGACTCAAGACCCGGTGAAAATACCGACAATGCCGATCCGTCCAGTCCATCATCGGGGCAACCGAGAACCGGCGGGCGTCGGACAGGTTTGTAGCAAGCGGGGGGATCATTGAGCGAGGCCTTAGCTTAATTGCGCAGGAAAAGCGATCCATCGCGGTACCGGAACCCGATGCTCCTCGATAGCGCGCAAGGCAGGTTCGACCGCAGCGACGTTGTCGGTGTCGAAGAGAGTACCGACATAGGCAACGCAGAAGGGGGTTTCAAATGAGCAACACAGCGCAGCGACATCGCGTGGTGATTATCGGAGGCGGCTTCGGCGGTCTCTGGGCGGCGCAGCACCTCAAGGGTGCGCCAGTCGAGATTGCCCTCGTCGACCGTCGCAATCACCATTTGTTTCAGCCGCTGCTGTATCAAGTGGCAACAGCTGCCCTCGGCGCCTCTGAAATCGCCTGGCCGATCCGCCATCTGGTGCGAAACCGCCCGGACATCACAACGCTGATGGGCGAAGTCACCGGTGTCGATACCGATGCCCGGACCGTTCAACTCGCTGACGGCCTGGTGCTGCCCTATGACAGCCTCGTGATCGCAACGGGCGCCCGGCATGCCTATTTCGGGCATGACGAATGGGAGCAGTTCGCGCCCGGGCTCAAAACCCTCGAGGACGCGGTGGACATTCGCCGGCGATTGCTGATGGCGTTCGAGCAGGCTGAGCAGGAACCTGACGCCGAGCGGCGGCAGGCATTGCTAACGTTTGTCATCATCGGAGGCGGCCCTACCGGAGTGGAACTTGCCGGCACGATTATCGAACTCGGACGGCTGACGCTGCGCGATGATTTCCGCCGCATAAAGCCCGAAGACGCGCGCGTTGTCGTGGTCGAGGCTGGGGAGCGCCTGCTCGGGGCCTTCCATCCCGATCTCTCGACACATGCGCAAAAGGCATTGACTGAGCTCGGAGTGGAAGTCCGGCTCGGCCAGCCGGTCACAGCTATTGACGCCGAGGGCGTGACGATCGACAGCCAGCACCTCGCTGCACGGACCGTGTTGTGGGCAGCCGGCGTGCAAGCTTCGCCGGCGGCAAAATGGCTCGGTGTCGAGGCGGACAGGGCCGGCCGCGTCAAGGTCAATCCAGACTTGACCGCGCCGGGGCATCCAGAGATTTTTGTCGTTGGCGACACGGCAGCCATCGCGCAACCATCCGGGAAGCCGGTGCCGGGCGTCGGCGACGCCGCCAAGCAAGGGGGCCGGCACGCTGCGAAAATCATTGCCGCTCGGCTCTCGGGCGACACCGGCATCCAGCCATTCGTTTATGCGCACGCCGGTGACCTTGCGACGATCGGGCGGCGCCATGCGGTCATCGATTTCGGCTGGATTCGATTGACCGGCTGGGTGGCATGGTGGCTGTGGGGCTTTGCCCACATCTATTTCCTCATCGGCGTAAAGAACCGGCTGGCTGTAGCGCTTAGCTGGCTATGGATTTACCGGACCGGCGCGCGCAGTTGGCGCCTGATCACGAATACGGCAAAGCCGGGGTCCGGGCCCTAGGCTTTGGCGAGCAGCCGATCCGGCGCCGCCCAGAACGGCGGCAGCGCGGCGGCGAGGTTCGAGAGCGGCATCACTTCGGGCTTCAGCTTTATCCCCAACACTCCACGCATGAAATCGCGGCGAGCCATGATGCGCTCGAACGCGTTAGGGAAATCGATTTCCAACTCGTTGCGACCCTTGGCGTCGAGTAGCGCGATGCCGTCCTCGATGTTGACGCCATGATAGGGTGCGCCGACTGCCGGAATGATGTCGCACTGGATCGCCTGTCCCGACCGCAAGGTTTCGGTCGACCCGGGATAGACCGGCGTGTGCATCCATTCATCGAGATGGATCAGATGGCCGGGGTTGAGCACCAGGTTGAAAAACGGCGCGCCGAGCCGCCGGCGCACCAGCGCGTCGAGTGTGCCGCCGCTCGTGCCGATACCGATAGTTTCATACCATTCGGCGGCGGTGGCGAAATATGGCCCCGCCAGTCGTTCGACGTAGTCGGTGGCACCAGACGGCAACTCGCCCGAATCGGCCGCCAGCCAGCCGAGGCGGCTCGATAGTCCGCCCCAATAGCCCACCGCGGAGCAGATCGGATCGCCTGATTGCAGAACCCGGCCCGTCGGGCTTTCGAGGCCCGACAGGTTTGGCCCGCTGGAGAGCATGGTGTGGCAGGAGTGCGGGAGCACGCCGAGCCGCATCAAGCCGGCGGCATCGTATTCCGTCATCCCCGGTCGGACGCCCCGGATCAGCCGCTTGATCGCTTCGGAGGCGGCAATTGCGGAAAACTCGAAGCGCACCAGTTGCACCACTTCGTTTTCGGCGCGGAGGCCAGTCGAACAGTCCATTAGCAGTGCATTAGCGTTGACCACCCTGCCCTCCGGTCCCAGCAATCGCCGGAGGGTGTCGATGAGGTAAGCCGGCGTTTCGAACCAGTTGTCGGGCTTTTGCGCTTCGTGGCGGCCAAAATATTTCCAGCCAAGCACGCCAACGCGGTGCCGCGGCTCGATCCCGCCGGTGCGCAGCGCCTCTTCGAGTGCCGGAGTTTGCGAACGGTCCTGCCCCATCAGGCCAAACGGCGGAAATAGCCGCGCTTCCACTTCGATGCCGGCTCGCTCGGCGCGGCCGAGGTTCTCGGGGCCAGCCAGCAAAGTCGGAATTCGACCGGGGACAATAATCAGCAGCGCTTCTTCGAACCGCGGGTCAAAACCCGTCAGCCAGGCAAGATTGGCGGCATGCTCGCGGTCGGCATAGATCACCAGCGCGTCAAGGCTCGCATCGGCCCGGACGCGGCGCAATGCTTCGAAGCGCGCCGCGTAGATGTCGTGGGACAGTTCCGGTTGGTCAGCCGGTATGCCGAAATCCGGAAGCTTGGCGTCGATCAGGCGAAAATCTGGCATCGGGCTGCTGTCGTTTGCGAACACTCCGGACGCGGCCGGGCGCTGCAGCGGCGCATGGCAGTGATCCGGCGATCCGCTGTTTCCGGACTTGGTCTTGAAGGTCATTCAAGCGGGGTTTGCCCGGCGTGGCAACCGTCTTGCGACGCTGCTGGCGGGTGCAGTTGCAGGCGTCCACAACAATGTACGGCGGACAATCAGTCCGACCCGAACACTCCTGACGCCTGGCCATCGGCACCACCCTTGAACACCGACGTGTTATTGACGAGATCGATAGCAAGCTCTGCACCGCGAACCTTACCTTCGGCATTCACCACGAGAACGTTTCCGGTGACGTAGAGCATCTGCGAGCCCGGTTCGAACACGAGGTGGTCGCCCCTGACCTCCTGCCCGACCATCTTGAGTTGAACAGGACCATCAGCCTCGAAACTTTGAATGTCAGTGTTGCTGCCTGGCGCGTAGGCGACAGTGACTTTCGGCGCTCGCAACGTAACCAGCGGGTGGACGACGAAGACGTTGCCGGTAAACACTGCGGTGCTGGCGTTATCGTCGACGATTAAATTGTCTGACGCGATCTGGAACTGCTGCTGTGCAGCAGCGGCAATCGGGGCGAGCACCAAAAGCGCGGCGAAAATGGCGATGACGAATTTCAAAACGGGCCCCTGAGGTTGACGCGTACGCGATTGCAACGTCGCAGGAGAGCCGGCAAATCTCAGCCTTTGTATGGCATCCCCCGCTTCAGCCTGCGAGATCACCCTGCTAGAATCCGCATTGACAAGCCGCCAGTTGCAAATGCTATTAGGAACTATTCGCAACTATCAAGGTTGAATGCGGCATCTTACGCATTCTTTGGGGAACGGCATGGATATCGGCAAGCGCGACCTGTTCAGCGGCTGGCGCAGTTCGGGAGGCGATGCCTCTCTGTCAGATGTGCATCGTACCATACCGGTGGCGAAGGGTGGCCCAACCTGGCGCCGCGCCGCAGCGTTCGTCGGGCCGGGCTATCTCGTTGCCGTCGGTTACATGGACCCCGGCAACTGGGCCACCTCGATCGCCGGCGGCTCGAAATTTGGCTACACGCTGCTTGTCGTCGCGCTGGTGTCCAACATCATGGCGATCGTGCTGCAATCGCTATGCGCGCGGCTCGCCATCGGCTCGGGCCGCGATCTCGCCCAGGCCTGCCGCGACGCTTTCCCCCGCCCCGTGGCATTCGTGCTCTGGATGTTGGCCGAAATCGCCATCATCGCGACCGACATCGCCGAAGTCATCGGCACCGCAATTGGTCTCAACCTGATCTTCGGCATCCCGCTCGAACTCGGCGTCATCATCACGGCGCTCGATGTGTTTCTCATCCTGTTCCTGCAAAAGCTCGGCTTTCGCTGGGTCGAGGCGCTGATCGTCGCGCTGCTCGCAGTCATCGCCGTATGCTTCGGCATCCAGATCGCACTCGCCGATCCGAACTGGGGTGAAGTCATCCGCGGCTTTGCGCCGACCACCGAAATACTGACCAACCCGGATATGCTGTATCTAGCGCTCGGCATCCTTGGCGCCACTGTGATGCCGCACAACCTCTACCTGCATTCCGGCATCGTGCAGACGCGCGACTACGGCACCACTTTGCCCGAAAAGCGTGAGGCGCTGAAATTCGCCACCATTGATTCGACAGTGGCGCTGATGTTCGCGCTACTGATCAACGCTTCGATCCTGATCCTCGCTGCGGCGACATTTCACGCCACGGGGCAGACCGAAGTTGCCGAACTCGGCGAGGCGCATAACCTACTCGCGCCACTGCTCGGACTGGCAATCGCGCCTACCCTGTTCGGCATTGCGCTATTGTGCTGCGGCATCAATTCGACCGTCACCGCGACATTGGCCGGACAGATCGTCATGGAGGGATTTCTCCACATAACGCTGCCCCCATGGCTCAGGCGGCTGATCACTCGTGCGATCGCCATCGTGCCTGCGGCGATCGTCACCATTTGGTTCGGCGAACAGGGCACCGGGCAATTGCTGATCCTGACCCAGGTGGTGCTGAGCCTGCAGTTGTCGTTCGCCGTGTTCCCGCTGGTGATGTTCACCGCAGACAAGAAGAAAATGGGTGGTCTCGTCGCCCCCATCTGGCTGATCGCCTTCGCCTATCTCATCGCCATCGTCATCGCGCTGCTCAACATCAAGCTGTTGTCCGACTTCATCGGCGCGATGTTCTAGTGCTGGGCAGCCTGCGCGGCGTTGCGCTTGCGAGTCTCGGCACCTTTCTTGGCCGAGGCTGAGCGGTCGGCGGCGGTACGGCTGGCAGCAGCCTTACCGCCTTTTTCGCCGCCGTTGTGTGACGCGGGGTGGCCAGTGTGCTTGCCGCGCCCCGATCCGCCCGGCTGCTTGCCACCGCCATCGTCCTTGTTGACGGTCGCCCAGGCCCGGCGTTCGGCCTCTTTTTCCGGCACGCCGCGGTCTTCATAGCCCTCGGCGATATGGTCGGCCTTGCGTTCCTGCTTGTCGGTATACTTCGATTTGTCACCCTGCGGCATGACAACCTCCTGCTGTGGTTCAGTCTTCTTTCAACTCACATTGCAGAGGGCCGTTCCGGGAACCGGAACCAGCCGATGAAGTTGGTCGGGACACGGAGGAAGTTGCCATGCCCACAAAACACGCCGCGCCGCCTAAGGACAACAAATGGTCTGCGGAAGTGACCGAACATTCCGACGCGATGGACCTCAAGGAAGGAGTCTTTGAGTCCGACGACCCAAAGGAGATTGCAAAATCGCTCAAGCGGTCGGCTGAGGACAGCGATAGAAAAAAGTCCGAACCGTATCAGTCAGCAATGTCGATGCTGACTTTTTACATAAACCGCGCCGGCAAGAACTTGCCGAAAAAGCAGCTGAAGGTCCTTGAGGACGCAAAAGACGAGCTCCGCAAACTTTTTGGACGCGACGATTAAGGTTTTTGCGTCGCATCCTCTACCGGCATCGGTCCGACATCGGAGCGTAACCTCGGCTCCGCTAGATGCTCTTTGTTCGCTGCAAGCTGCCGCTCCCGGAGCCAGATATACAGCCCGGAGCCGATGACGATCGGGGCACCAATGAAAATTGAGGCGTCGGGCGGTTGGTTGAACACCAGCCAGCTTGAAATCGTCAGGTACACGATCAGCGAATAGTTGAACGGCGCCAGCACCGAAGCTGGGGCGTAACGGTGCGCGATGGTCACGAACTGGTGCCCGATCAGCGCGGCGAGACCGATCATCGCAAACGAGAACCAGCCATCCCAGCCGCCAGGCCAGATCCAGCCACCGATCGCGAACGGCAGCACACAGAGCGTCGCCACGAGGCCGGCGTAGAACTGCTGCGTTCCCGGCGCATCGACCCCAGCGAGCCGGCGAGTCAATAGAAAATAAAACGCCGAAAACACCACGCCGACCAGCGAGAAAAACACCGCCGGCGAAAATGCCTCGGTGCCCGGTCGGACGATGATCAGCACGCCGATGAAGCCGACGCAGATGGCGAGCCAGCGCCGCCAGCCGACCACTTCGCCCAGCAGCGGCACCGACAGCGCGCAGAGCACGAACGGCATGGTGAAGTTGATCGAGGCGGTGATGGTCAGCGGCAGATAGGTCAGCGCAAAGAAATTGCCGAGCGTCGAGCCCAACAGGCACAGACCGCGCAGGATTTCGAGGCCGAGACTTTTGGTGCGCAGCACTGTCGCGCCCTGCTTCGGGATCAGCAGAACGGAAATCAGCAGCAGCTGGCCGGCATAGCGCACAGCGACCACTTCGATGGTCGGTATCCCGCTTTGCGACAGCCATTTGGCGAAACTGTCGGTGATGGCAAACAAGAAATAGCCGACGAGCACGAGGCCGATGGCGAGCAGGCGCCGCTCCTCGATGCCGGCAACGGGACGGTCGGGGCGCGCCATCTCAATCCGCCATTATGAGCGCGGTCTGCACCCGGGCCAGCTGCTGTTCGCGCAACCAAATATAGAGGCCCGAGCCGATAATGAACGGCGCGCCGACGTAGAACCAGATCTCCGGTGGCTGCTGAAACAACAGCCAGCTGAGCAGCGCCAGATAGAACAGCTGCATGTAGTTGAACGGCGCCAGCGTCGAGGGCGTCGCATAACGATGCGCCGTGGTCTGGAACTGATGGCCCAGCATCCCACCGACGCCGAGTGCGAAGAACGCAAACCAGCTGGCGCCGGTGTCGGGCCACACCCAGCCATTCATCGCGAACGGCGACACGAACAGCAACGCCGTGGCGCCGGCGTAAAATTGCTGGGTGGCGACGCTATCGACGCCGGCGAGCTTGCGGGTCAGGATCGAATACAACGCCCCCGCCAGGGCCGCGCAAAGGCTGAAAATTGCAGCCGGATGGAAAGCGGCAGTTCCCGGACGGACAATGATCAGGATCCCGACAAAGCCGATGCAGATGGCGAGCCAGCGCCGCCAGCCGACCTGTTCGCCGAGCAGCGGGCCCGAGAGCGCGCAGACCATCAGCGGCATGGTGAAGATCAGCGCGCCAGTGACTGGCAGCGGCAGGTAGCGCATGGCGACGAAATTACCGAGGGTCGAGCCGAGCAGGCATAGGCCGCGCAGAATCTCGAGTAGCAGATTGTTGGAGCGGAACAGCCCCCTGCCCTCGCGTGGCAGGAACAGCAGCAGGATTAGCGCCACGTGCACGCCATAACGCATGAAGACGATTTCGGTCGTCGGCATGCCGCTGACGGCCAGCCATTTTGCCGACCCGTCCAGCAGGGTCAGGAAAATGTGGGACGACAGCAACAGGCCAATGCCGAAGGTCTGGCGCTCCTCGATGGGCGCCACGGGTTGAGACATCGATAATTCCGGAATGGGCGAGGGAGGTCGCCGAACTTGGTTCAGGCATTGGACAGGGCCGCTCCAAAGTCAACCGGCGCGGCGTCAGACTTTAGAACCTGACTGCGACCATGATGGCGCCCGCGCCGATCAGCACCACCCCGAACCAGTTGAGTAACGAAAGCTTCTCGCCGAGAAACAGCGCCGCGAACACCGCGACGAACACCACGCTGAGCTTGTCGATGGGCGCGACCTGTGCCGCATTGCCGAGCTTGAGCGCCCGAAAATAGGCGAGCCACGACGCGCCCGTGCCAAGCCCCGACAGTCCGAGGAACAGCCAGGTCCGGCCCGGCACCGTGCTGATCGGCTGCCAGGCGCCGGTAAACGAGACGATTCCTGCCAGTACCACGACAACAACGATAGTCCGCACGAACGTCGCCATGTCGGAGTTGATCGATTCGACCCCGATCTTGGCAAAGATCGCCGTCAGCGCCGCGAAGATGGCCGAAAGCAGCGCCCAGAACAGCCAGCTGTCGAGCGGCATCCGCACCTCCCAACCGTCACGCAAGCCATTTCGCATAGTCGGACACCAGCAGGTGCAACGGCTCCTCATCCTCCTCGATGCCGCCGAAGCGGGCGATCTTGGGATCATCGAAAACGTTGTCGGTGTTGTCGTCGTTGACGGTCGAAACTTCGCCGATGAACACGTCGCCGCCCTCGCCCCAGAAGGCGTGCCAGTGCTCGTTGGGCATCAGGGTCACGCTCTCGCCGGGCTTCAGCAGCAGCTTGCCGCCCGGCGGCAATTCGCGACGGATGCCATCACAATAGACCACGGTGCCCTTGGATTTGTCGCACTGGCCATCGGTATCGCCGTAGAGTTCAATCACCAGCGTCGCGCCACCGCGATTGATGATGTCCTCGGCCTTGAGGTTGTGGCGATGCATCGGCGAGTACTGATCGCGCTTCGAGATCATCGCCTTTTCGGCGTAGAGCATCCCTCTGCCCCTAGCGAGATCGGCAGCATTGCCGTTACGCACCGTGAACAGAAACAGCCCCATTTTTTCGTAATCACCCAGCCCGTAATCGGTGATGTCCCAGCCAAGGTTGGCGCCGATGATGTTCTGCGCCTCGGGTTTTTTTGCCCTGAACTCGGCCGGCGACCAATAGGCAAACGGCGGCAGGATATAGCCGAACGACCGGATAAACGCGTCGCTCTCGCGGATGATCTCGTTAACGCGGCTACGCTTGATCGATGCACTGGCCATCAGTTCCCCCTCTTCGGATGCCTGTTCAGGCTTTGCCGGGCCGTTTGTCGCGCGGCTAGGGCTCAGTGGTCTCACGCAGGTGTCGCCCCTGCAAGCCTGCTTCCGCGCCTTTTCGTGAGCGCTTCGATGCGCCGTCGCTCGATGAACCGGCTTGAACCAGAGGCGAGGCGCGCTAGAGTGGCCCCCCGTAACGGGAGTTCTTGTGTGTGAAACCGCCCATCCCGACGGACTACCCTGAGATCGCGAATTATTATCGCGAGATACTCATCGAGCATGTAATCGAGCCCTGGTTTCCGCGCTCGATCGATTTCGAGTTCGGAGGCTTTCTTTGCGATTTCGACGTTGATTGGCAGCCGTCGGGGTCACAGCACAAGGTGCTGGAGTTCCAGGCGCGGCAGACACTTGTCGCTGCCGAACTTTCCATGGCTTTTCCATCTAACCCCCATCTCAAGGCAGCGACTGAACGGGGCTTCGAAGCGTTGAGCGGTCCGCTGTGGGACCGCGCCTATGGTGGCTGGTTCATTGAAACCGACCGCGCGGGCCAGCCACTGGACCAGATCTACAAGCACGCGCATGGCATGACCTATGCGGTGGAGGCCTGTTCCGCTGTTTACGCCGCCAGCGGAAGCGAATCTGCCCGCCTTCTGGCACTTGAAGGTTTCGACTGGCTGCAGGCCAACGCCCATGATCCAGTCCATGGCGGATATTTCGGGGCACTGGCGCGCGATGGCACCGCGCAGATGGCAGACAGCGCACGGGCCGGCACCCGTGATCGGGTGGGAACGCCGCTCGGCTTGAAGGATATGGATGTCAACAAGGACGCCGTTGAGTTTCTGTGCTTTGCCGCGGCAGTCCACCCCGAAGTCGGGGCTATTCAAAGAGCGCGTGACTCGCAGCTCGACATTGTTCGCAGGCTGATCTCCGCCGACCATGACGCCCTTTCATTTTATTTTCGGCCCGACTGGACCCCAGTCCCGGGCTATTGGCGGCCATCCGAGGCCATTCACGGCGCTGCTATGTTGCTAGAGGGTCGTCGATCAGGCACCGGAGGGTCGATCGGGGCCATCGCTGAGGTCCTCCACAAATGCTTTGCCGCCGGTTGGAGCAAGCGGGCCGGGGGGCTTCGCTTCGAGGCTCACACCGGCCGGACCAAATGGCGCGAACTGCGCCGTGACGCGCCTTGGTGGGCCCAGTTCGAGTTGTTGCGGGTTGCGGAATATCTGCACCGCCTGTTGCCAGGCGACCCCGCCGTCCTGCCGATTCTTGCGGCAGCCCGCGGGGCCGCCTTCAGCCTCATCGACTACGAGAGTAAGGGCATTTACACTACACCACTGCGAGCGCTGCGGCCCGGCGCGCGATTGTTCAAAAATCGTCGATTTCGGGCGGCGACGACGAAAGGCAGCGTCTGGAAGGATGCCAGCCATGACGGTCGGGTGCTCCTGCGTCTGGCGTCCCTTCCCCGCTGGCCGATCGTCTCGGGCCCGCCACGAATAAACCTAGAACCCGGTGGGTCAGTCGCAGTCTGATCGTGACCAACTTTGTCAGCCGCTAATCTCGCCCTCGAGATCCAGAAACCCACCCGACTGGCGGCTCCACAGCTGGGCGTAGCTGCCGCCGAGGGCGAGCAGTTCGGCATGCGTGCCCGCCTCGATGATGCGGCCGCCGTCGAGCACGATGAGGCGGTCCATCTCGGCGATGGTCGACAACCGATGGGCGATGGCGAGGACAGTCTTGCCAGCCATCAGCGATTTCAGCTGCCCCTGGATGGCCGCCTCGACCTCAGAATCAAGCGCGGAGGTGGCTTCATCGAGGATCAGGATCGGGGCGTTCTTGATCAGCACCCGGGCGATGGCGACGCGCTGGCGCTGGCCTCCCGACAGCTTGACGCCGCGCTCGCCGACGAAGGCGTCATAGGCGGTGCGGCCTTTCTGGTCGATCAATTGCTCGATGAACTCGTCGGCTTCGGCCAGCGCCGCCGCAGCCTCCATCTCGTCATCGGTAGCGCTCGGCCTGCCATAAGTCAGGTTGGCGCGGATCGAGCGGTGCAGAAGCGAAGTGTCCTGTGTCACCACGCCGATATTGGCGCGCAGCGATTCCTGGGTGACCCGCGAAATGTCCTGTCCATCGATGGAAATGACGCCGCCCTGCACGTCGTAAAACCGCAGCAGCAGATTAACGATGGTCGATTTCCCCGCCCCCGACCGGCCGATCAGGCCGATGCGTTCGCCGGGCGCGATGGTTAGGTCGAGCGCATCGAGCACGGGACGGCTGACCTGCTCATAGTGGAAGCTGACCTTGTCGAAGTGGATTGCTGCCTTGGTAACCACCAAAGGTCTTGCGTCCGGCGCATCGACGAGACCGAGCGGCCGCGCGATTAGTTCGGCGGAGTTCTGCGCCGTGCCGTAATTGCGCATCAGCCCGTTGAGCTGGTTCATCAGCCGGCCGAGCAGATTATACAGCCGGAGCACGAGGCCGGTGGTGAAGGCGACGCCGCCAACGCTGATCAGCCCCTCGCTCCACAAATGTACCGTCAGCGCCGCGATGCCGGCGATCATCACACCCGACAGCATGCCCATGGCGGTGCGGACGCCCACCAGGGTTCGCGCCAACCGGGTCATGGCGGCGATGAAGCCCTCGAACCCCGACTTGACGAACCGGTCGTCGGTTTCAGCGGTGCCGAACAGTTTAAGGGTCTGGATGTTGGAGTAACTGTCGACGATACGCCCGGTCAGCACCGACGCGGACTCGGCTGCGGCGGCGGAGTATTTGCGCATCCGCGGCACATAATAGCGAGCAAGAAGGCCGAACAGCACGATCCAGACGATGACGGCAGCGGCGAGCCGTAGATCGAGCTGTCCGACCAGGAAGATAGTGGCGATGGTGTAGATGCCGATGAACCACACCACCTGCAGCAGGCTGACCATGAAATCGCCGACGGCACCGCCCGATTGCCACACTTTGCTGGCGATCGACCCTGCGAAATCGTTCTGGAAAAAGCCGAGGTTCTGCCGGATGACGTGGGCATAGGCCTGCCAGCGCACCAGATTGTAAAAGCCAAGATTGACCGTCTGTTCTTCCACAGCGGCCGACAACCAGGTGATGACGAACCGCACGCCGAGCACGACGATCAGCATCCACAGCAGCTCACCGCCATAGTTCGCAATCAGGCCACCCCAGCCGAGCGCCTGGTCCGAGCTGTCAAGGATATCGACGAGCCGCCCGACATAGTAAAACAGCGCGGCCTCGACCAGCGCCACGGCGCCACCCAGCAGCAGCAACCCGAAAAACGGCAGCTTGGCCTGCCGGATGTAGAACCAGAAGAACCGCCAGGTCACCATCGGCGGCCGCAATTCGGCGGTCGCCCGGAACGGGTCGATCCAGCCTTCGAACAGGCGATGCAGCGGCGAAAAGAGACTCATTGGCGTTCCGATACCGGCTGGCACTTGTCATCCGCCAGCGCCGCCCGGTCCAGTGCCGTTCACGCTTTCGCGCGGTTTTGGCGGCTGTTGCCAGCTCGGTGCAATTGACGCCTCGACTGCCAATGAAGGGGAGGGCCTGAGCCCTCCCCGGCCTATTGCGCGGCGATCGTCTCGATATCGAGGAACCCGCCCGACTGGCGCGCCCAGAGCTGAGCGTAGTGACCACCAGAAATCAGCAACTGGCTGTGCGTGCCTTCCTCGACTATGCGACCCTGGTCGAGCACCACCAGCCGGTCCATGGCGGCGATGGTCGAGAGCCGGTGAGCGATGGCGATCACCGTCTTGCCGGCCATCAGCGTCGTCAACTGCTCCTGGATCGCGGCCTCGACTTCACTGTCGAGCGCCGAAGTCGCTTCGTCCAAAACGAGGATCGGCGCATCCTTCAGCAGCACCCGGGCGATGGCGACGCGCTGGCGCTGCCCGCCTGAGAGCTTCACACCGCGTTCGCCGACATGCGCATCATAGCCGCGCCGCCCTTTCGGATCGGACAGCGTTTCGATGACATCGTGGATGCGGGCCTGCTCCGCCGCCCTGAACATCGCCGCATCGGTGGCGTCGTGACGGCCATACTTGATGTTCTCCCGCACCGAGCGGTGCAGCAGCGAGGTGTCCTGGCTCACGAGCCCGATGGCGGCGCGGACGCTTTCCTGCGTCACGTCCCGAACATCCTGTCCATCGATGCGGATGCTGCCGCTCTGCACGTCGAACATCCGCAGCGCCAGATTGACCAGCGTCGACTTGCCCGACCCGGAGCGGCCAACGAGGCCGATCTTTTCGCCCGGCGCCACCGTCAGGTGGAAATCCTCGAGCACCGAGCCTTCCTTGCCGCGCCAGTAGTTGAACTGCACCGCGTCATAGACGATGCCGCCCTTGTCGACCTTGAGCGCCGGCGCAGCGGGCTTGTCGACCATGGTCAGCGGCTCGGCGATGGTGATCATCGAGTCGCGGACATTGCCGATTTGCCGGAAAATCTGCGAACCAACTTCGAGGATCCAGCCACTCATGTTCATGATCTGCAGCGCGAACGGCACCGCCGTCGCCACCGCCGCGGCGGTCAGCGTGCCGGCGTTCCAGCCGTTGAGCGCGATCCAGGTGATCGAGACCACGAGGCCGGCGTTCAGCATGAACAGGATCGACCACATGTAGGTGAACACCCGCATCAGCTTGCGGAATTCGACGGCGTGGCCGATGACCGATTCCGAGACGTAGGCGTCCTCGTGCCCGCCGGTCGAAAAGGTCTTGAGCGTCTGGATGTTGGTGTAGCTGTCGACGATGCGGCCGGTAACGATCGATTTCGCCTCCGACAACTCCTCGGAATGCCGGGCAATCAGCGGCATGGTGATGGTGAACAGCACGCCGTACAGCACCATCCAGACGAAAATCGGGATCAGCAGCACCGGGTCGAGCCGGGCCAGCACCACCACGGCGACGACGACGAACACCACGGCGTACCAGGCTGCGTCGATGGTCAGATTGACCGCCGTTTCAATGGCTTCGCCCGCCTGCATGATCTTGTTGGCGATACGGCCGGCGAAATCGTTCTGAAAAAACGTCCAGCTCTGGCGGATGACGTGCCAATGGCTCTGCCAGCGCACGATGTTGACGAGGTTGGGCACGATGGCGTGGTTGCGGACCAGCGTATCGAGCATGAAGGTCAACGGCCGGATCACCACGACCACGGCGATCATCACGAGAAAAGTCCGCCAATTGACCGAGAACATCTCGCCGGGCGGCGTCGTCGCCAGCATGCCGACGATCAGGCCGACGAAAATCGGCATCATTGCATCGGCGATCGAGCCGATAGCGACCAGCGCCATGCGGATGTAAAAGGCGCCCTTGAACTGGCGGATGAAGTAAAACAGGAACGGATTGAGCCCCTTAGGCGGCTGCGGATCGGCAGCGAGGGCGACGGGACTGTACCAGGAATTGAAATAGGCGACGACGCGATTGAACATGGGACGCTCGGAGTTGCGAGCCGCGCCCTGACGGATTTGACCGGTCAGGGCTGAGCTTTATATCGGGGTTGTCGATTGACGGTGCTCGCCGGACGAGCGTGGCGCGTGGCCGGTGTTTCATGGCTCATGATGGTCTCCTGTGGTTGGTTTCGCGATATTATTCCGGTCTATTCCGCCGCCGCTGCATCGCCGACAGCTGCGCCTTGCCGGGCGATCCCGACCTCGGCGCTTTCCCCGTCGAAGTCGATGAAACCGCCGGACTGGCGGTGCCACAGCTTCGCATAGATGCCATCGAGGGCGATCAACTCGGCATGGGTGCCCTGCTCGGCCACTTTGCCATCCTCCAGCACGATCAGCCGGTCCATCATGGCGATGGTCGACAGCCGATGCGCGATGGCGATCACCGTTTTGTCGCGCATCAACAATTGCAGCTGGTCCTGGATCGCCGCCTCGACTTCGCTGTCGAGCGCCGAAGTCGCCTCGTCGAGGACGAGGATCGGCGCGTCCTTAAGCAGCACCCGGGCAATGGCAACGCGCTGGCGCTGGCCGCCCGACAGCTTCACACCGCGTTCGCCGACATGGGCGTCGAGCCCCCTGCGGCCCTTCGAATCCTCGAGGTTGGCGATAAAGCCATCGGCTTCTGCCAACTGGGCGGCAGCGACGATCTCCGCTTCGGTGGCATCGGGGCGGCCATAGGCGATGTTCTCGCGCACCGAGCGATGCAGCAGCGAGGTGTCCTGTGTCACCACACCGATATTGGCGCGCAGCGAGTCCTGGTCGATGGTCGCGATATCAATGCCGTCGATGCTGATCGAGCCGCTTTCGCGGTCGTAGAACCGCAGCAGCAGATTGACGATGGTCGATTTGCCCGCACCAGACCGACCGACGAGACCGATCTTTTCACCCGCCCGAATGTGCAGGTCGAGCCCCTCGATGATGCCTTTGTCCTTGCCGTAGTGGAACCCGACATTGTCGAAACGCACCTCGCCGTTCACCCGGCCGAGTGGCTTGGCGCCAGGCACATCGGGGACCAGCCGCGGCATCGAGATCGAGGCGATGCCGTCGCGCACCGTGCCGATGTTCTCGAACAGCGCACTCATCTCCCACATCACCCACTGGCTCATGCCCTGGAAGCGCATGACGATGCCGAGCGACACCGCGAGCGCCCCCGGCGACAGCCCGCCATTGAGCCACGAACCGATCCCGACGAAGGCGACGGAGAAAATCAGCAGTGCGTTGATCCAGTTGATCGAGATGTTGAGCTTCGAGAACAGCCGCATCTGCCGGTAGGCGGTGTCGAGGAATTCATCCATCGCTTCATGGGCATAGGCCTCTTCCCGGTTGGAATGGCTGAACAGCTTCACCGTGGCGATATTGGTGTAGCTGTCGACGATGCGGCCGGTCATCGACGACCGCGCATCGGCCTGCTCGGTCGCCACCTTGCCGAGCTTGGGGATGAAGTACCGCATGAAAAAGATGTAGGCGACGAGCCAGAACAGGAACGGCAGCGCCATCAGCCAATCGCCAGACGCCGCGAGAATGACCGCTCCGGTGAAATAGACGACGACATACACCAGCATGTCGAGCAGCTTCATCACCACCTCGCGGACGGCGAGTGAGGTCTGCATCAGCTTCGCCGCGACGCGACCGGCGAACTCGTCCTGGAAATAGGTCATCGACTGCCGCAGCAGGTAGCGATGGCTCA
Organism: Devosia sp.; assembly: GCA_028290665.1. Classification (GTDB taxonomy): domain Bacteria; phylum Pseudomonadota; class Alphaproteobacteria; order Rhizobiales; family Devosiaceae; genus JAQGJK01. The sequence continues at coordinate 136,692 of JAQGJK010000026.1, forward strand.
TCCAGCGGATGCGCTGCGGGAAATTGCTCAGCAAAGTCTGGTGGATGATACCGGTGCTGATGACCTGCAACAGCGGCAGCAGCAGCACCATGACAGCGCCCATCAGCGCCAGTTTCCAGCCTTCGGTGGCAAGGAAGGTCCGCGGATCGGACATGGCCAGCCAGTTGACCAGTTCGCCGATGAAGCCGAACAGCAGCACTTCGCCAGCGGCGATCAGCCCGGACGTTAGCGCCATCAGGAACAGCCATTTCTTGGCGCCGTGACTGTAGTAGAGGCAAAAGGCAACCAGCCCCTTCGGTGGCTCCTCGGGAGCGCCGACCGGGTAGGGATTGATTCGGCGCTCGAACCAGATCAGCAGTTTGTCGAACATTCCCAACTCCCCTCTCCTCCCCCGCTTCATTTTCGCCCCGGCGCTTCGCCCCGGCACGCACCATGACGCAGCGCCTGCCGTCTTGCGCTCCGACACAGCCGGGCGAACGTCTTGGTTGAATGACGCGCATCCCGCAAACCGGGCGTCGCGTACCGGGAGCACCCGCCCTGCGCAATCGGGCATGGGGGTGGCCAGCCGCCTAGAATATAAGCATTCGTTGCCGGTGGCTGTTGCGGTTGCGCCACAATTATGTCCCAACCAGCGTTTCCTGCCGATCAGGTTTTGCGGCGCTGCATCCGTCGCGCGAGAATTCCGAGAATTAAGGAGCCGCCATGCGCACCGAGAGCGATAACACCATCTACCTCAAGGACTACCAGCCGAGCCCGTATCGGATCGTAGCGGTTGATATGGAGGTCAAGATCGCTGCCGAGCGCTGCCGGGTCCGGACCTTGCTGACCATCGAGCCGCGCGACGGCACGCCGGCGGGAACGGCCCTCGTTCTCGATGGCGATGAGTTGAAGCTCGAAACGGTCGCCATCGATGGCGCGCCCTTGGTCCAGAGCGCCTACGTCGCCACTGCCTCGGCACTGACCATCGTCGAGGTGCCGCTGCGGCGCTTCGTGCTCGATACCGAGGTGACCATCGAGCCCGAACTGAACACCAAGCTGATGGGGCTATATCGCTCGAACGGCACCTGGTGCACCCAGTGCGAGCCGGAGGGCTTCCGTCGCATCACCTATTTCCTCGACCGGCCGGACAATCTCGCGACCTTCCGGGTCAAAATGATCGCCGACCGCGCGCTGGCGCCGATTCTCCTCGCCAACGGCAATCCGGTCGAAGCTGGCGATCTCGGCAATGGCCAGCATTACGCGGTGTGGGACGATCCGCACCCGAAGCCCGCCTATCTGTTCGCCATGGTAGCGGGCGATCTGGGGCTGATCGAGGACCAGTTCACCACCGCCTCGGGCAAGCCAGTGAAACTCGGCATCTACGCGACGCACGGCAAGCAGGACGAGTGCCTGTGGGCGATGGACAGCCTCAAGCGCTCGATGGCCTGGGACGAGCGCCGTTTCGGGCGGGAATACGATCTCGACGTGTTCAACATTGTCGCCGTGTCAGACTTCAACTTCGGCGCGATGGAGAACAAGGGCCTCAACATCTTCAACGACAAGCTGGTGTTCGCCAGGCCCGAGACCGCCACCGATGGCGATTTCGAGAGTGTCGAGCGCGTCATCGCGCACGAGTATTTCCACATCTGGACAGGCAACCGCATCACCTGCCGCGACTGGTTTCAGCTCTGCCTCAAGGAAGGGCTGACGGTGTTCCGCGACCAGGAGTTCACCTCCGACGAGCGCTCGCGGCCAGTCAAACGCATCGACGATGTGCGGACGTTGCGCGCCGCGCAGTTCCCCGAGGATGGCGGCCCGCTGGCCCACCCGCCGCGGCCCGACCACTACAGCGAGATCAACAATTTCTACACGGCGACCGTCTACGAAAAGGGCGCCGAAATCGTCCGCATGCTGGCTACCTTGTTGGGGGAAGCCGGCTTCCGCAAAGGCATGGACCTCTATTTCGAGCGCCATGACGGCGACGCGACGACGATCGAGGCCTTCCTCAAGGTGTTCGAGGATGCGAATGGCGTCGACCTGACGCAATTCAAGACCTGGTACCTGCAGGCCGGCACCCCAGCCGTCTCGGTCTCCGACAGTTACGACGAAGCCAGCAAGACCTATCGGCTGACGCTGACGCAGACTGTCGATCCGACACCGGGCGAGCCGACCAAGCTGCCGCTGGTGATGCCGGTCAAGTTCGCGCTGGTAGGTCCGAACGGCAGCGAGATGGGCTGGAGCGGCGTCTCGGGCGGCACGGTCCGCGACGACATGATTATCCTCGATGCGCCGAGCGCCACACTGACCTTTACCGGCGTCGCCAATCGCCCGGTGCCGTCGCTGTTCCGCGGCTTCTCGGCGCCGGTAAAGCTCACCACCCCCCTGCCCGAGGCCGACCAATTGTTCCTCGCCCGCCACGACAGCGATCCGTTCAACCGCTGGCAGTCGCTACAGGACGTGGCAATGGGGATGATGATTGCGGCCGTCGGTGGCAAAGCCTGGGCGGCAAGCGCGGTCGATGCGCTGGCGGCGGCGCTTGCCGATACGGCAACGTCCGAGACGCTAGATCCCGCCTACAAGGCGCTGGCTCTGGTGCTCCCGACGGAATCCAACATCGCCCGTGCCATCGACAAGGACGTTGACCCGGCCCGCATTCATGCCGTGCGGCGGGAACTTATCAGCGCCGTGATCGCTCGCGTCGGAGCCGACCTGCTGCAGGTGTTCCACGCCAATGCGGTCTCCAGCGCCTTCGCCCCTACGGCCGATCAGGCCGGAAAGCGGGCGCTGCGCAACATCATTTTGGCTCTGCTGGTGTTGGGCAAGGCCCCAGGCGCTGCAGGGCTCGCCGCCGCACAGTACGCCGAGGCCTCGAACATGACCGACCGGTTCGCGGCACTCGCCGCCATGGTCTCCGGCTGGACTTCGGACGCTGAGCGACTGATGGCGGATTTCCGCCAACGTTTTGCCGGCGATCCGCTGGTGTTCGACAAATGGCTGGCGCTGACGGCGTCCGCCGCCGACGACAGCACGGTCGACCGTATCCGCGCCGTGCTCGCCGAGCCCGATTTCCCGCTCAACAACCCCAACCGGCTGCGCTCGCTGGTCGGCACTTTCGCCATGGGCAATCCAGTGCAATTCGCCCGACCGGACGGGAGCGGCTTCCGGTTCGTCACCGATTTCGTCGCCGATATCGATGCCCGCAACCCCCAGGTTGCGGCGCGGCTGCTCACCGGTTTTCGGGTATGGCAAAGCTTCGAGCCTAACCGCCGGTCAGCCGCGCGACAGGCGCTGGAAAGCCTTCGGCAACGCGACGGTCTTAGCCGAAACGCCAGCGAGATTCTGAACCGCATGCTCGAATCAACCGCAGGTTGAATGCGTATGCAAAGGTCCCATGTCAGGAAACCCAGCGTTTCCGGGCATGTGCATTTTTGCGTCCTAGGACTGCATCTTACTGAGTTAACGGATCGGTAATTTTGGAAAGTTTTTTCTGGTGCCTTAAGTGACTCAACCGACTCGCTATTTCCGCACCGCCTAGCTGCCCTCGAAAAACCGACTATGGACAGCGAGTCCGTCGGTGATTCAAAGTGATTTTCGGGGCCGGTCGAGCGTGTCGTTGTTCACCGACAGTTATGGAGAAGTGGATGCGGTCGGCGGAGAAATCCGACGTCGGAGCACGGGGATTCTTTGTGCGGAAGAGTCACCAGATACAGGATACGGCCAGAGCCATCGGCTCGGGCAAGATCGGCAAAACTATCCGCCTGGCGACGCGGACACAGCTCGCCATCGTTGTCGTTGCGCTCAGCGCCGCGACCCTGTTCACCGCTTCCGATGCCTTTCGCACGCTGGCCGACCAGCGCGAACGCCTGCAACTCGTTGCCCAGGCCATGGCAATCGAAATCGGCATGGAAGGCGAGGATGGCGCTGCGCTCGCCTTGCTGCGAACGGCTCCGAAATATGACCGGCTGCTGATCGCTCAGCTCCGCGACCCACTTGGCCAGATCGTCGCCTCGACCCATATGTCACTGGTCGGCAACCAGTCGACCCCCGAACGCGTGCCGCAAGAAACCGTAAGCCAAGCCGTCAATGGCGGCGCTATCGGCACACTCGATCTGCAAATCACCGACAATGCTGCAATTCCCGGTATCTGGGCGCGCGGCGCCTTCGCCTACGGCCTCGCCTTCGCCGTTATCGGCTTCGCCTTCGCCGGTCCGGCAACTGGCGCCGTGGCGCCCCGTGGCCGCGGCCGAACCGTGCCGATCAAGGATCTGATCTCCACCATTCCGTTCGGGGTCGCCTGCTGGACGGCCGAGGGCCGGCTGATCGTCTGCAACGAACAGTATAAGGCTCGGCTTTATATCGGCGACGATCAGGCCCGACCCGGCGCTTCATACCAGGCGGCAGTGCGAAACCTCTCGGTCGGCGGCTATGTCCGGCTGGTCAGCGAGGACGATAACAACCGGCTGATCGAAGTGCATCGCGAAGACGGTTCCTGCCTGATGATCGACGAGCGGCCACTGGTCGAAGGCGGCTTCGTGACGCTGGTCACCGACGTCACCGAGCGCAAAAAGGCCGATCTGCTGATCAGCTCGATCCGCGAAGAGCAGAAGCATCTGGCGCGGCGTTACCACGAGGAAAAACTCAAGGCCGAGGCGGCCAGCCGCTCGAAAACCTCGTTCCTCGCGCATCTCAGCCACGATGTGCGCACCCCGCTCAACCACATCATCGGGTTCTCGGAAATCCTCGCCAACCAGACCTTCGGTCCGCTCGGCGACAAGCGTTACAAAGGCTATGCGGAGAATATCCTCGGCTCGGGCCGGCGGCTGCTGGCCTCGTTCGCAACCATCCTCGATCTTGCCGAACTCGAAAGCGGCCAGAAAACTCTCCGCGTCGAAGCGATCGACGTCGACGAACTGCTGCTCGCCATCGGCGACCGGCATCGGCCACAAGCGATGCGCGCCGGCCTCAGCTTCGTCGTCAACGAGCCGAGCGACGCCATCCTCTATGGCGACCGGTTCTGCCTGACCCGCATGCTCAACAACATCATCGAGAACGCCATCCGCTTCACCCCGGCCGGCGGCAAAGTCACCCTCGCAGTGTTCGCCGCCACCGATGGCGTAGTATTTGAAGTTACCGACACCGGTATCGGCATGAGCGAGGAAAAGCTCGCAAGCCTCGCCCAAGCCTTCGTTTTCGGCGATGCGACCTTCACCCGGGACGCCAATGATTCCGGGCTCGGCATCGCCATCGCCCGGGCCATCGCCGAACTCAGCGGCGGTCATATGGCCATCGATTCGAGCCCGGCACTCGGCACCACCGTGGCGATATCGCTGCCGCTGCAGCCCGAGGCCTACGCTTCGGTCGCGTGACCTGGACTACTAGCGCGGGCGTACCAGTCCGCCGCGGCGTCACTCACTTCAGCTTCCATGTCGGCAATGTCCTCAGCCAACCGCTGGAAACTCGGTGCGTTGGCGAGGCGAGCCAGCAGCACCTTGAATGCATCGGTCCAGCCCTCGTCGCGCAGCGGATCGGCGAGCGCGGCGCTCATGATTTGCAGCACGGTCGAATACGCCGCGTGGATTTCGGCCAGCCGCTCGCCCGTCGGCACCAGCCCCAGTTCGCCGAGCCGCGTCAGCACCACAGCCGGCGGCGCCTGTGGTAGGCCGATGCGATCACCCGCCACCAGTTGGGCGGATTGTGCAATAAATTCGAGATCGACCAGCCCCCCGGCGGCGAGCTTCAGATCGAACGCATGCCGCGGCGGCCGTTCCTTCGTCATCAGGGCGCGCATCTCGATGACATCGCCGATGAGTTTGCCCGGATCGTCGGGAGAAGCCAGCACCGCGGCAATCCCCGCCTCGATCGCCGCCTGCAACGCCGGGTCGGCGAGCACGATACGGGCCCGGCTCAGCGCCAGGTGCTCCCAGGTCCAGGCGCTGTCGGTCTGGTATAACAGGAACGCCGCGAGGCTGGTCGCCAGCGGACCGGCATTGCCCGAAGGCCTGAGCCGCATGTCGGTCGCATACAGCACGCCCTGCGCTGTCGGCGCCGACAATGCCGCGAGCAGCCGCTGCGTCAGCCGCGCATAATACGCGCTCGGATCGAGCGGCCGCGGACCATCGGACAGCGCCCCGATCGGAGCATCGTAGATCAGGATGAAATCGAGATCAGAAGTGACCGTCATCTCGCGGCTCGCCATCTTGCCAAAGGCCAAAAGGGCCACAGTACCGCCCGCCAGCCGCCCGTGACGCAGCTCGAACTCGACGCAAACCGCATTATACAGCCGGTGCAACAGCGTTTCCGCCAGCGCAGTGAACTGTTCCCCCGCCCGCGCCGCCGTCACCGTGCCCGACAGCAACCCCGCTGACAGCAGGAATTTCTGCTCCTGCCCGATGATCCGGGCGCGGTCGATGATGTCCTCATAACTCCGCGCTTCGCCGATGAACGCATCGACCTTACCGACCAGCACATCGCGGCGGTTGACCTCGTCGGCAAATGCGGGGTCGATCAGCCCATCCATCACATGCGCCCGGTGGATCACCGCGTCGGCCATGCGCGGGGCCGAAGCCATGAAGGCGACCAGTAGTTCGCGCAGCTTGTCGTGATTGCGCAGCAGTGCGAATAGCTGCACCCCGCTCGGTAGTCGCGATAGGAAATGGTCGAACCGCGCCAGCGCCTCGTCGGCATTGCCGGCCCCGGCGATAGTCTTCAGCAATGGCGGCAGCAACTCCGTCAAATGCGCCCGTGCCGCCGCCGCGCGAGTCGCGCCATAGCCGCCATAGTGCCATTTGCGGACCAGCGCCGAAGCCTTGGCCGGATCGGCAAAGCCCAGCCGCGCCAGCGTTTCTAGCGTCCCCGGGTCATCATCGGCCCCGGTGAACACCAGATTGCCCTCGCTGGTCCCGAGGCTCTCACCTTCCGCGAACAGCTGCGCGTAATAGTCGACCACCCGAGTAAGCGCCGCGCGATAAGCTGCGGCAAATTTCGGCAGGTCTGGGAAGCCGAGCATCTCGGCAACCACCGCCAACTCGGCATCGCTCTCGGGCAGTGCATGGGTCTGTTCGTCGCGCCGCATCTGCAGCCGGTTTTCGACGGCACGGAGGAACCAGTAGGTTTCGGTCAATTCGGACGCCGTCTTTGGCGCAATCCATCCCGCCGTCGCGAGGGCCTGCAGCGCCAACGCTGTCGGCCGCACACGCAGCGACAGGTCCCGCCCGCCTGCGATCAGTTGCTGGGTCTGAGTGAAAAACTCGATCTCGCGGATACCGCCGCGACCGAGCTTGACGTTGTGCCCTGCCACCCGCACGTCGCCGACGTTCTTGACCACGTTGATCTGGCGTTTCATCGCCTGGATATCGGCGATGGTGGCGAAGTCGAGGTGCCGCCGCCAGATGTACGGCGCCAATTCCGTCAGAAACGCCGCCCCTGAAACGACATCGCCGGCGCACGGTCGCGCCTTGATCCAGGCCGCCCGCTCCCAGTTCTGCCCACGCGACTCATAATAGGCCAGCGCCGCCTCGGTCGAAATCGCCACCGGCGTCGAGCCCGGATCGGGGCGCAACCGCAGATCGGTGCGGAACACGTAACCGCCCAGCGTCCGGTCCTGCATCAGCGACACCAGCCGCTGCACCAGCCGCGAATAGGTTTTTGTCGCCTCATCGGGGTCGGTGAGCACGTCGCGCCCACGCTCGAAGAACGCCACGATGTCGATATCGGAGGAATAGTTGAGCTCACGCCCGCCATGCTTGCCGAGTGCAAAGATCATCAGTCCAGAATTGGCGGCGGTCGCCTTCTCGGGCGTCAGCTTCAAATCGCCCTTCTCCGCCGCCTTGCGGACAAGGAAATCGAGCGCTGCTTCGAGCGCCGCGTCGGCGAGATCAGAGAGTGCCGCCGTCGCCTGCGCCGTGCTCCAGCCGCCCCCGGTCTCTGCAACGGCCGCGAGCAGCGCGATGCGCCCCTTGGCTCGGCGCAGGCCAATCGACAAGACGTCTTCCGCCGCCCCGGAACGGCCGAGGGCCCGAACGTCGGCAAGTTCATCGGCCAGTGCCGCGTCCGGCTGGTCCTGCGGTTGAACCGCAAACCAATCGGCATGCACCCGCGCGAGGTCGGCGAGATATGGCGCGTCGGCGAGGAGAGTGTGCAAAGCTACATTCATCGCCCGACATAGCCACGGCCCAGCCAAGCCGGCAACCCGCCTCAGTCAACCGGCAGGTCGATGACGGCGCGGACGCCCGGCGCATTGTCCTCGAGCCGCAATTCGCCGCGATGCAGGCGCGCCACAGCGGCGACCAGCGACAGCCCAAGTCCCGAGCCCGCCTCCGAGCGACTCTCGTCGAGCCGGACGAAGCGTTCGATCACCCGCGCCCGGTCGGCTTCCGGAATGCCCGGCCCGTTATCGGCGACGCTGATGAGGGTGCGCTCACCAGCCAGTTGCAGGCCGACGACGATATGGCCCGGCCGATCACCGACCCGCGCATATTTCAGCGCGTTCTCGACGAGATTGACTACCGCCTGCCCGAGCAGTTCGCGATTACCCCGATGCCGTACGCCCTCGGCGATCTCGGTGGTCAGCGTCAGCCCCTCCTCCTCGGCCACCGGCAGGTACAGTTCCGCCACGTCGGCAACTACGGTGGTGAGGTCGAGGTCGGTGAGCGCCCCCGATGGCGTTCCAGCCTCGACCCGCGCGATCAGCAGCAGCGCGTTGAACGTGCGGATTAGCTTGTCGCTCTCGGCAATGGTGGTTTCGAGTGCCTCGGTCCGCGAAGTCGGGTCGGCAGTATCGCGCAGAGCGTTCTCGGCTTTGTTGCGCAACCGGGTCAGTGGCGTCTTGAGGTCGTGAGCCACATTGTCGGTTACCTCCTTCAAACCCACCATCAGTTGCTCGATCCGGTCGAGCATGGCGTTGAGGCTGGTTGCCAGCCCGTCGAACTCGTCCTTGCGGCCGGTGATCGGTACGCGTTCCGACAAATTGCCCGACATGATCTTGGTCGCGGTGCCGTTGATCGTGTCGATGCGCCGCAGCACACGAAACGCCGTAAACAGGCCGGCAATGATCGAAAACACCAGGATACCGACGACCCCGATGACAAAGCTCTGGATGATGATGGCGGTGTAGCCGCGCCGCTCGACGACGTCGCGGCCGACCACCAGCAGCAACCCGCTGTCGAGCGCCACTGAGCGCACCACGGCATTGCCCTTGTTGCGCGGGCCGCCATCCTCGCCGAAGGGCTGGGATTTATCGTAGTCGAAGCTGTACACGCCGGGCGCAGTGATCGCCTCGGGCGGCAGCGTTTCGACATTGCCGACGATGCGCTGCCCGGTCGGATCGCCGAGGAAATAAATCCCCGGCCCCGGCATCCTCGACAGCCGATCCACGGCAATGATCGTCGCCCGAAAGCCGCGATTCTTGTCGACCTGGACGATCGCCGCGACTTCGCGGTCGATGTCCGCGGTCTGCTGGCGCTGGATCTGGATGCTCGACTGGTAGGAGATGATGCCCAGTAGCAGCACCGAAAACAGCACGAAAATCAGCACGAACGTCGCCGTCAATCGCACCGTCGTGGTGCGCCAGAGGTCGGCGAGCTTAAACACGGATCATGTAGCCAGCGCCGCGGATGGTGTGCAGCAGCGGGTTGGCGTGGCCCTTGTCGATCTTGCCGCGCAGCCGCGACATGTGGACGTCGATGACGTTGGTCTGCGGGTCGAAATGATAATCCCAGACGTTTTCGAGCAGCATGGTGCGGGTCACCACCTTCCCCGCATTGCGCATCAGATACTCAAGCAGCCGGAATTCGCGCGGTTGCAAAATGATGGTCTCGCCATCGCGCTCGACCTTGCGGCTAAGGCGGTCGAGTCGCAGGCCGCCGACATCGTAGCTGGTCGCGGCTTCTGCCGGGCTCGAGCGGCGGGCCAGCACTTCGATGCGGGCGAGCAGTTCGGTGAAGGCATAGGGCTTCACCAGATAATCGTCGCCGCCGGCCCGGAGGCCCGTCACCCGGTCATCGACCTCGCCCAGCGCCGAAAGGATCAGCACCGGGCTCTGGTCGCCTTCGGCGCGCAGCGATTCAACAATGGAAAGCCCGTCGCGCCGCGGCAGCATGCGATCGACGATCAGCACGTCGTAATCCATCCCTGAAGCCATGGCGTAACCGGTTTCGCCATCGGTCGCATGATGGGTGACGTGCCCGACTTCGTCGAGCGCCTGGATCAGATAGCTCGCCGCTTCCCGGTCGTCTTCGATCAACAGGATTTTCATGTTGGCCTCCGCATCGCAACGCCTCACGAAACCGTGAGTCGTGAGTTGGAAAATTGGCTCCGAAGCCGATCGCTCCGGAGCCATTATAAGGCTTATTCGCTCAGCGGCAGTCCGAGGAAGCGGAGATTGCCGTTGCGCTCGGCCTTGACCAGCGCCGTGCCCGAGCCACCGGCACGGACGGCGTCAATCGCGGCTTCGAACTCCTCGGCAGTGGCCACCGCCGTGTTGTTCACTTCGAGGATCACGTCGCCAACGGCCAGGCCCTTGTCGGCCGCAGCACTGTCGGGAACGACGTCCTGGATCAACAGGCCGTCGCCACCCGAATTCGGCACCACGGTGATGCCGACGCTCGAGGGCTGCGGCGCTGGCGGCGCTTCGGGAGTCGGCGTCGTCGGCTCGTTGCTCTGGGCGACCTGAGCGTCGGTCAGGGTATCGAGCGTCACGCTGATCTTCTGCTCGGCGCCGTTGCGCCACACAGTCAGTTCAACTGTGCTGCCCGGGGCCTTGCCGGCGATGGTGCGCGACAGGTCGAGGGCGTTGTCGATCGGATCGCCATCGACGGCGGTGACCACGTCACCGGAGCTGATGCCGGCCTTGTCGGCAGGGCCACCCTCGGACGGTTCGGTCACCAGTGCACCGCGCGACTGGGCGAGACCGAGGCTCTTTGCGAGGTCGTGATTGACGTCCTGGATAGCGACGCCGAGGAAGCCCCGCGTCACCGTCCCGCTGGCGATCAGTTGATTGACAATGGTCTTGACCGTCCCGGACGGGATGGCGAAGGCAATGCCGACATTGCCGCCCGACGGTGAGTAGATGGCGGTATTGACGCCAATCACCTTGCCGTTGAGATCGAAGGCCGGACCACCGGAATTGCCGGTGTTGATGGCGGCGTCGATCTGCAAGAAATCGCCATAGGACGAACCGCCGATATCGCGGCCACGGGCCGAAACGATACCGACGGTAACGGTACCACCGAGGCCGAACGGGTTACCAACGGCTACGACCCAGTCACCGACGCGCGCATCGTCGGCGAATTCGACGAAGGGCAGATCGGCAGCATCGACCTTGAGCACGGCGAGATCGGTGCGCTCATCGGTGCCGATGACCTTGGCTTCCATCTCGTTGCCGTTGTCGAAAGTCACGGTCACGCGGGTAGCGTCAGTCACGACGTGGTTGTTGGTGACGATATAGCCGTCAGCCGAGATGACGAAACCCGAGCCGGCGGCGATGTACCGGCGCGGCTGCTGGCCCTGTCCACCTTGACCGCCCTGTCCCTGCTGACCTGGCTGACCGCCGAACTGGTCACCGAACTGGTCAAAGAACTTCTTCAGCGGATGATCGTCCGGCAGGTCCGGGAACTGGAAGTCGAAGTTTTCACCCTGGCCACCCTGGATATTGCTGCCGGGTTCTTCGGCTTCGACCTGGACCGAAACGACGGCAGGCTTCACCGAATCGACGAGGTCCGCAAAGCTCGGTTGCATGATGGTTGGGGTCGAAATCGCGGCCGCGTTCTGCATCTGGGCATTGGCAGTCTGGCTGGTGGCGACGAAGGCGGCACCGCCGCCGAGGCCGATGACGATCGCTAGTGCCGAGGCACCAATCCAGCGACGCGTACGGGATAGTAAAGTCGAGCGCATGATGTCTGTTCTCCTTCAAACGGCTCGCAATCGGAGTCGAGCTGTTATCGGACAACGCACCTTTCGGCGAAGTGTCGCCGGCATTACAAGTTGGTAAGTGTCGCGGCGGGAATGCGGCGGAGCCTCACTGCGGCGCGTCGGTCCCGGCTGTCAGCCGTTCGAGTGCGGCGGCTTCCTCAGCACTCAGCTCCCCGGTCGCCAGACGTCCGCGATTGCGGCGGTTTCCAAGGATCGCCAGCCCGATGCCGATGAGCAGAAAAGCCGGCGCGGCGATCCACAGCATCACGGTGTGGAGAGCGAACACCGGGGTCAGCAACACGAACTCGCCATATCGTGCCACGATATAGTCAAGCACCTGCTGGTTGCTGTCGCCGGCAGTCAGGCGCTCGCGAACCAGCACCCGCAAATCGTGGGCGAGATCGGCGTCGCTCATGTCGATCGACTGGTTCTGGCAAACCAGGCAGCGCAGTTCGCCCGAAATTTCCCGCGCCCGCGCCTCCAGCACCGGGTCGCCGAGGATTTCCGATGGCGACACGGCAAACGCCGGCAGCGCAATCACCGCCAGCAAGATTACCAGCAGCAGCCGTTTCATTCCGCTGCCTCGGGTTCGGCAGCATGCCTCGCGCGGCGTTGCGGGGCGCCGATGCGGTAACGCCGGTCAGTCAGCGACAGCGCTCCTGCCGCGGCCATGATAATAGCCCCAAGCCAGATCAGCGTGATGTACGGCTTGAACCACAGCCGCACGATATGCGTGCCATCGGCGGCGCTTTCGCCGAGTTGCACATAGAGTTGCGAGAAACCGTAGGTCTCGATGCTGGCCTCGGTGGTCTGCATGCTGCTCGCCACATAGGTACGGCGCTCGGCGACAACATCGCGCGTGCCGGCCCGCTGGTCGGTCACGATAAAGTGCCCATTTTCAGAGCTGTAATTCGGCCCCGGCGCATCTGCGAATTCCGCGAATTCCACGCTGAAATCGCCGATCGTCGTCGTCTCACCGACCTGCATGGCGATGATCCGCTCATTTTCCCACGCACTGGTGGCGACGATGCCGAGCACGGTGACGCCAATGCCGAAATGCGCCAGCGCTGTCGAGAACGCCGAGCGGGGCAAACCCATCAATCGACGGACACTTTCCATTGGCGGGACACGGCCGAGCTTGGCCCGGTCGATCAGTTCGGCAATGGCGCCGAACGCCACCCAAAAGCCAAGCGCCAGCCCCAGCGGTGCCAGCGAAATCGGCGAGCCGCTGAGCGAGAACAGCGTGATCGCCGCAAGGATCGCCAGGCCGGCGGCAAACGCCAACCGCTGTGTGACCGCAACGAGATCGGCGCGCTTCCAGGCAAGGAACGGCCCGAGCGGCATCAGCAGCAGCAGCGGCGTCATCAGGGCGGCGAAAGTCAGGTTGAAGAACGGCGCGCCGACCGAAATCACCGTGCCGGTCAACGCCTCCAGCAACAGCGGATACAGCGTCCCGATCAGCACCGCGCCCGTTGCGGTGGCGAGGAACAAATTGTTGAGAATCAGCGCCCCTTCCCGGCTCACCGGTGCAAACAGCCCGCCGGTGCGCAGCGCCGAGGCGCGGATGGCGAACAGGATGAACGCCCCGCCGATGAAGGCCGCCAGCAGCGACAGAATCACCAAGCCGCGCGTCGGGTCGGAGGCGAATGTGTGGACCGAGGTCAGCACCCCGGAGCGGACGAGGAAGGTGCCAAGCAGGCTCAGCGAGAAGGTGATGATCGACAGGAACACCGTCCAGATCTTCAGCGCATTGCGCTTTTCCATCACCAGCGCCGAATGCAGCAGCGCCGTGCCCGCCAGCCATGGCATGAAGCTGGCGTTCTCGACCGGGTCCCAGAACCACCAGCCGCCCCAGCCGAGTTCGTAATAGGCCCAATAGGATCCCATGGCGATGCCGAGCGTCAGGAAGGTCCAGCTCAGCATGGTCCATGGCCGCACCCAACGCGCCCACGCGGCATCGATGCGGCCCGAAATCAGCGCGGCGATGGCAAAGGAAAAGCAGATCGAAAACCCGACATAGCCAGCATAGAGCAGCGGCGGATGCACCGCGAGCCCCATGTCCTGCAGGATCGGGTTGAGGTCACGTCCCTCGAACGGCGCTGGCGACAGCCGGGCGAACGGGTTCGAGGTAAACAGCGTAAACCCGCCAAACGCCGCGACCAGCAGGCTTTGCGTGGCGATTACGAGGCTCAGCAGATCGCGCGGCAAATTGCGGCCGAACAGCGCCACGGCCGCGCCGAACCCGACGAGGATCAGGATCCACAGCACCATCGAGCCTTCGTGGTTGCCCCACACCGAGGTGATTTTATAGAGTAGCGGCTGCAGCGAATGCGAGTTCTCGAAGGCGAGACTCAGCGAGAAATCCGAGCTGACAAACGCCTGGATCAGCGCCGCGAAAGCCCCGGCGACCAGGATGAACTGCAGCACCGCGCCCTGCTGCAGGTAATGCGTGACGCGTTCGCTGCCGCGCCAGAACACATAGCCAACCACCGCCGAAACCGACGCGATGCCGAAGGCGAGGATGAGGGCAAAATGCCCAAGTTCGATGCTCACGGCCCGCCCCCCTCCGGGCGCCATTCACCGCGGGCTTTCAGCTCGTCGACGATTTCGCGCGGGATGTATTTCTCGTCATGCTTGGCCAGCACCTTGCTCGCGACGAAACTGCCATCTGCCGCCAGCGCCCCCTCGGCCACCACCCCCTGCCCCTCGCGGAACAGGTCGGGGACAATTCCGACAAAGGTCGCTGCAACGTCGCTGGCGCCATCGGTGACGACAAAGTGATTGGTATCACCCTCCCGGGACCAGCTGCCGTCCTTCACCAGCCCACCGACGCGGATCGACTGGCCGGCGACGACGCCTTTTTCGGCGATCTGGCTCGGCGTCACGAAAAACACGATCTCGCTCGACAGCGCCACCAGCACCAGCGTCGTCGCCAGCCCGAGGATAACTCCAATGCCAGCGATGATGCCGAGCCGCTTCTGCTTACGGGTCCAGCTTTTGCGTATTTCGGCCATCAGCGCAGTCCCCCGGTCAGGCTGATTGTATCGAGTTCGGCCCGCGTCGCGGCATCTGGATACGCCAGTTTCGCCGCATCATAGGCACGCTGCGCCTCCGCTGCATCCCCTAGCACCAGCCGCGACCGCACCAATTGCGTCCACTCCTCGATGGTCCCGCCGCTCACGAACAACCGCTCCGACAGCCCATCGACCATGCCGCGGATTGCGGTAGCATCGGGCACGGCCGCATCCCCACCGTCGAGTCCGGCCTCGGCCATGCTTAAGCCGTTGCGCGCCGCCGCGACCCAAGGCTCGTCGTCGGAGGCATCAGCCAACAGCGCTCTCCACTGCGTCACGGCACTGGCAAAATCACCCGACCGCGTTGCTTCCGCCGCGAGGTAAAACCGCGAGCGAATATGCGTCGGCTCACGTGCCACCGCGCTTTCAAGCAATGCCTGAGGTTCTCCCGCCATCACCCCGGATTGCTTCAACAACAATGCCTCCGCAAGGTCGGTTTCCCGATCGGCCGTCGGCGGCGCGACTTCGAGTGCATGGCGCAGCACCGCGATGGCATCGTCGACGCGGCCGCCCTGCAGGTACAGCGTCCCTGCTAGCGCGAGCAGGTCCGGATCGTCGGGCCGAGCAACCAGCTGAGTATCGAGCGTCTGCAGCGCCGTCGCCAGGTCCATCGCCGGTTGCTCCGCCGTGCGACCGGCCAGTGGCTGGCTCGGCTGCTCGGGATTGCCGATGAAGCTGTAGGTGCCGAACGCAATAATCGCGACCGCCAGCACCGCGAACGGCAGCACCGTAGCCTCGCGCTGCCCCACCGGCTTGACCTGCCGCGCCTCGCCCTCCAGCCGCAGCACTTCGCGCGCCAGTTCGGATTTGGCCGCCAGCGCTTCATTCGGCCCCAGCCGGCCATTGGCCAGATCGGTTTCAATGTCACGTAGTTGCAGCCGGAAATGGCCCTGCACGGCGGTACCGGCAATGGCGTTCATAGAACGACCGGCCGAGGCAAAATACAGCGCCGCGCAGACGATCGCCGTGACGACAATGGCAAGTAACCAGAAGACCATGACGGGGTCGCAGCCTGCACTCGGACAATGGCTGAACCCTATAGGGGTTTTTGGTGGCGAAAGGGAGGTAAACACCGGCCCGTGTGCTGCGCGCATTGCCGCACGTCGCAGTTTGATCTAACGGACCTGAATGACAGCGGAATCGGTGGACATCGCCATCTTCGGATCGACCCCGCTGGCGCGCCTGCTGGCGGGCCTGTTGGCATCGACGCATGGCCGCAAGGTCTGCCTCGTCGCCGAGCCGTTTTCCGCCTACCGGCTGCAACGCGGCATCGATCTCTCCGTCGGTGCCATCACGCGGCCCGAAACCTGGGCGGTGCTCGCCGAGAGCGCGCCAGAAACCGTCCGGATACTCGGCAAGCTCGGCGCGCGCTCCGGACTCGAACGCGTCGATCCGCTGTTCATCGCCGATGAGAAACCAACCGAGGCGGCGTTGTCGCACGTCCAGCAGGTGGCGCTCGGCTTCGGCATCGCCATCGATCGGCCGCGCCTCGACGCGGTCACCCGCAGCGGCGCGATCTTTCGCTTCGACGATGCGTGGTGCTCGGTTCGGCCCCGACTTGTCCCCGCGCTCGACGAGTGGCTGGCCAAACTCAAACTGCTCCGCCGCAACCTCCGCACCACTGCGACGGAGTTCCACACCGATGGCACTGCGACGCTGACCGGCGCATCCGACCGCATCGACGCCCAGCACGTCATCATCGCCGACCCCGGCGCGGCGCTCGATATCCTGACCCCCGATGCGCTGGCCAAGCGGTTCACCGCTCTGCCGGCGCTCAGCCTGATGACCGAGCCGACGACGGCGCTGCCGAGCCCGGTGATCACTTACGTCGATCGCGGCGTGACCCTCGCCCGTATCGGTACCCCCGGCATCGCTGCACTCGCAGCCGGCCGGGCCGATGAAGCCGTGGCACGGATCGGCGCGTCGCTCGTCGGACGCAAACAGGTGCGTCGCTCCGGTCAGGCGGTCTATCGCATGCTGACCCCCCTCGACGGCGCGCCGATGGTCGGCCTTGTTGGCACCATTCGCGCCATGACCATCGCCGGTTTCGGCGATCCGGCGCTGTTTTTCGCGCCCGCTCTGGCGCGCTACCTCGCCCGGGCCTCGACCGGTGCCGAGGCCGAATATTTCCAGCGCCGCGGCAGTTCGATGTTGAAGCGCAGCGGCATCGCCGAGTTCGATCGCCTCGCCAGCGTCCGCGTACCCGCCGAGGCCGTTTCGTGACCGAGCACGCCTTTCGCATTGCCGACGGCGCCTCGCGCCACCTCGCTGCCAGCGCCATCGACCGCAGCCGCCCGGTGCGCTTCCGACTCAACGGCCACACCGTCACCGGCCTCGCCGGCGACACGGTATTGTCCGCAGCGCTCGCCAGCGGCTTCGACACCGCGGGGCGGCGCAATGGGCACGCGCTGGCCCTCGACGCGCGCTTTTCGCCGCCGGTGATCGAACGCAGCAGCCGCGGCGATGCGACCAAAGCCCTGCCGATGGATCGGCTGCCGGCGCTCAACGGGCTCGACCTCACCAGCCTCGGCGTCCGCGATCCCGGACCATCGCGCTACAGCTTTTTCGGCCGGCTTCGCGATCGCCTCAGCGGCCGGGCCCGCAGTCTCAATCACCTGTTCGACTCCAGCGTCGCACTCGCCGGACCCTGGGCCGACCGCGCCTCCGCCTCCACCATCCCGGCCGATGTGGTCATCGTTGGTGGCGGGCTCGCCGGCCTGTCGGCCGCGCTGTTCGCCGGTCGCGCCGGGGATCGCGTCGTGCTGGTCGAGCGCGCTCCAATGCTCGGAGGCAGCGCCCGGTTTTTTGGCTCGGTCGAAGGCGAGGACGCCCCGGAGGTCACCATTGCCCGGATGACGGCCGAACTCGCGACCCTCAGCAACGTCACTATCCTGCTTCGCGCCGAAGCGCTGGCGGTGTTCGACACCACGGTGCGGGTGCATCAGGTCGAAACCGCTGGCAATGGCATCAGCACCCGCATCGTCGATCTGCGCGGCCGTGCCGTAATCCTCGCGCAGGGTTCGATCGAACGGCTGCCGCTGTTCCCCGGCAACCGCCTGCCGCGCGTCACCGGGGCGCTCGCCGCGTGGCAACTCGCCGACCGGTTCGGACTGTTCGCCGGCCGTTCGGCGGTGGTCAGCACCTCGACCAACGAGGCCTACCGGCTCGGCATGTACGCAAGCGATGCCGGGCTCGCGGTGGCGCGCATCGCCGACAGCCGCCTGCAGCCGCAATCGCGGTTCATCGAGTTCTCCAAGGCCTATGGCATCCCGCTGTTTCCCGGCACCGTCCCGATCGCGGCGCGGCAGGCGCCCGGCGATGGTCGCGGCTTGACGGTAACGCTCGGCACATCGCTACAGGGCGCGACGACTCCGCCGGTGACGCTCGACACCGGGCTGCTGATCGTCAGTGGCGGTTGGCAACCCGAGCTGACGTTGTGGCACATGGCCGGCGGCGCCAGCCATTGGCAGGCGGCACGCTCGCGCCTCGAAGCCGTCGGCGAAGTCCCCGACATCGCCCTCGCCGGGGCCATGGCCGGCTATAACAGCCATCGCGGTTGTTTGCAGAGTGGTGCGGCCGCTGTGGCCCGCCTGTTCCTCCGCTTTGCTCCCGATATCGATGATCCGCGCATCGACGCCCTCTACGAAACGCCGGATGCTCCACCGGCAATCGCCCCGGCAACAGCCGATATCGAAGACACCTACCTCGATGGCGGCTTCACCTTCATCACCCGCCCCGCTGCCGCTTCTGTGGCCAAACGAAACTGGTGGCCGTTCCGCAAGGTCGAGGATCATCAGCTGGCGCGGGAAAATCGCGTGCTCGGCGTCGCCGATGTCGCCGCTGCCGTCGCGCTCGACGCCACTCCCGCCGCCGATGCCGGCACCGTGGCGCAGGAACGCTGCGTCATGCCGCGCGACCTGATCGACGCCCGCGAAAAAGCCCCGACGATCCCCTCGCTGCCGATCGTCGAAACGCCCGCATGGCTGGTTGGCCGCTACGGGCCAGGGGCGCAGGTCTGGCTGATTGAAATTCCCGACAACCGGGCGGTAGAAATCGGCGCGCTGATCTACCCTTCGGCCGACCCCGCCAAGCCCCCGGCCGCCATCGGCGCAGTCATCGGCCCGGCGCCAACCGGCAAGCGCGGCACCTGTGCCTATTTCGCTGCAACGGTCATGGCTGGAGCCCAGGTGTTCGTGCGCACGGC
Organism: Devosia sp.; assembly: GCA_028290665.1. Lineage (GTDB taxonomy): Bacteria > Pseudomonadota > Alphaproteobacteria > Rhizobiales > Devosiaceae > JAQGJK01. Next base: position 155,856 of record JAQGJK010000026.1, read on the forward strand.
AGGCCAAACCCACGCCGCAAGGGTAGTCTTACGCCCGGCCGACGCAACGACGGCCCGCTAGTGCTTCAGCGCACTCTCATAGGCCCGGCGCAGCACGTCGGCATACTCGGCATTGAACCGCAGTTCCGCCATCTTGATCCCGGCCTCAAGGCGTTCGCACGCTACGCGATCGCCGGGATGAGCCCGCACCAGGTCGAGATTGCGGGTGAGGTGGAATTCCAGCGTTTCGCCGGTTTGCGCCCAAGCGTGGTCGAACAGCGCGTTGATGGCGAGGGAATCTTTGCAATCGCGGATCGTCGCCAGCAGATACACCCCGTTGAGTGCCGCCAGCAGCCGCTCGCTGTCGACCCGGTCATTGCCTTCGCGCGGCCGCCGCATCGACTGGTTGACCTCCGACCCGATGGTGCGGACCGAGCGTTCGAGCCGGTCGGAAATTGCCTTGGTCAACCCGGCGATCACCGTTGCCCAGCGGCCGGTCCGCGACACCACGATATAGCCGGTCACCGCACGCATCAGGCGATGAAACCGCTCCAGCGCCCGGCACAGCCTGTCGAAATCGGCAAACGGACCACTTGGGTCAATGAGGTGTAGCTGGTTCTGCGCGTGCGCAAGGATCGCGTCGATCAACGGCGCGAGGCCCGCTCGGGTGATGGCCCCTTCCCCCGCATCGCCGGCGATCTTGGTCGCGGCGATGACCAGCCGCGCCGGGTTGATGACGTCGCCGATCATCGCGTGCATTACCGGGCCGCCGACGGCCTTGTCGTGCAGCGGCATCGATTGCAGTGCGGTCGCCAGCGCTGCGTCGTCGGCGGTAGCATTAGTCGCCCGGCCAAACGCCGCGGCCTTGCCGAGCAGCGCCCGGGCCCGGAGGGCGCCGAGCACCACGGGCAGCCGCTGCCAGATTTCTTCGCCGCCGACCACCGCCTTGGCTCGGGCATCGGCCGTCGGCGAAGTCCCGGCTTCGGCGACGGCATCGCGGACCCGGCCTAGCAATTGCGGCATCGCGGCTTCGAGCATGCCGACCGGCATGGTCCCCGCCTCGATCAACCGCCGGTCGAACAGATCGGCACCGAGATCGCGCGCCATCCAGGTCCACAGCTGCGTCGCATGCTGGCGAGAGATTGAGCCGTCGAATGGAAACGGCACCGGCGCCTCGACCAGCACGGCGTCGAGCAGCCCGAGAAACGGTACCGATCGCTCGCCCTGATTGAGGCGCGCACGAAGACTGGTGGCAGGGAGTTCCTGCGGCTGCGGCTCGGGCGAACTGGCGGGCATGGCTCAACTGTGGTTCTAAACGAACCTGGAGTTTAGCCCAGTCTGGTAAACAAACGCTTTTGGCGCGTTATACCGCCGTCGAAACCACTGCCCAGATGCCGTTCTCGCGGCAGGCAGTGCCCTTGCGGTTATAGGCCTTGCCCGAAATCGACACCGCGTGGGTGAAATCACGGCAATCGAGGTTGTTGACCCGCACGATCGGCCCGACCTGCACGCTGCCGTTGGCCGAGCTGTCGCCCTTCCACAAGCGCGGCGCGCCGGGACGGCCGAACTGCAGCGCGTAATACTGCGCGTTGCTGGCTTCGGATTTGTCGCGCGCGGTCATCAGCGGCAACGCCGTGGTTTCGACGAACGCATTGACGTCGATCATCGCGGCTGCCACCGCAGTGGTCTCGGCAACCGACATGCCCTGCTGCTGCGGCGGCATCGGCAATACGGTGCCAGCATTGGCCATGCCGACGATCGGCGGCCGCGTCACTGACGTGGTCGAGCCGCACGCCGCGAGCGCGAGCAGGGGAACAAGGGATACCGCGCGAAGCAAGCTGCTCATATAAATTTCCAGAATGGCCAGAGGGAAAGATGCGGTTTCAATACGGCAAAAGTTGGTCAGGCGGCAGCCTGCCGCACCGGAAGGCGCGGGGTCGGACGCGCCGCAGGCAACAGCAGTTCGGCTCTGAGCCCCCCGAGTCGGGAGCGTCCCAACACGAAGCCGCCTCCGTAAACGTCAACGAGTTCCTTGACAATATCAAGACCAAGTCCACTGCCGGGAGTTTTTTCATCGAGCCGCACGCCGCGCTTCAGCACGGCCTTGGCCTCGTCCTCGGTCAGGCCCTTGCCATCATCCTCGATGCGAATGACCAGCGCCCGCGATCCAGCCCAGGCATCTTCGCCGAGTGTCACCTCGACACTCGCCTTGGCCCATTTGCAGGCATTGTCCAGCAAATTGCCGACCATCTCCTCAAGGTCGCTCTCCTCGCCGCGGAACCACGGCAGCGTCGCCGGCACCGGTTCGACGAGGCTGACTTCGCGCGACGGGTGCACTTTGCCCATCACCCGCACCAAGCGCTTCACCGCCAGGTTCGCATCGGCTTTCTTGCCGACGATTCGCGTCCGTGCCGCCAGCCGGGCCTGGTCGAGATAGTTCGTGACGATCGCCGCCATCTTGTCAGTCTCGGTTGTGACGACGCTCGCCACCACCGTCTGCCGTCCGTTCGCTTCGTTACGCAGCACCGCCAGCGGCGTTTTCAGCCCGTGCGCGAGGTTGCCGACCTGACTCTTGGCGCGTTCGATAATCCCGGCATTGGAGCGCAGCAATGCATTCACTTCCTCGGCCAGTGGCGCGACTTCATAGGGAAAATTGCCCGCCACCTTATCGGTCTCGCCTTCGCGCACGCTCTCGACGGCTGCCCGCAATTGCCCCAGCGGCCGCAGCGCAATCCGCGCAGTAATGGCGCTCATGATCGCCAACATGATGCCAATGAACCCGAGCACGGTCAGCGTCTGGCCGCGGAAGCTGCCGGCCTCGACGCGGATTTCATCGAGGTTGCCCGAGATGATGATATGCAACTCCCGATCGCCGATGCGAATCTGGCGCTCGACCATCCGCATCTCCGTCCCGAAGGCATCGCGCGCCACGTCGGTGCGGGTGTTGTTGGCGTTGAACGGCAGCGTAATGGCGGGCATCTCGCTGCCGACGATCGAGCCCGAGAGATTGAGCAGCGCCCCGTCGCTGTCCTTGATCGCCCAGTACCACCCCGATTTCGGTCGGTCGAAGCGCGGATCAGTCAGCTCGACATCCGAGCTTTGCGGATTGCCGGCTTCGAGCGTCCGCGCTACCAGCGATTCGAGCTGTAGATCGAGGGTTTCCCCGAGCCGGTTGTCGAGCGCCCCGGCATAGAGTTCGGTCAAGAGGAACGCGGTCGCCACCAGCGAGACCACCAGCCAGGCGGTCGACAGCATGAACAGCCGCGCCGCGATCGAGCCCCGCCGTTGCGCCACTGATCAGGTCTCGAGAATCTGGTAGCCGAGGCCCCTGACGGTCTGGATGCAATCTTCGGGCAGTTTCTTGCGCAACCGCCCGACGAACACCTCGATGGTATTGCTGTCGCGGTCGAAATCCTGATCGTAGAGATGCTCGGTCAATTCGGTGCGCGAAATTACCTTGCCCTTGTGGTGCATCAGATAGCTCAGCAGCCGCAATTCATGGCTGGTGAGTTTCACCGACTGACCGTCGACGGTTACCTTGCCTGAACGCACATCGAGCCGCACCGGGCCGGCGGTGATTTCATTGCTGGCGAGCCCGGCGGCCCGTCGAACCAGTGCCCGCACCCGGGCTAGCACTTCTTCCATATGGAAGGGTTTCGCCACATAGTCGTCGGCGCCGGCATCGATGCCCTGCACCTTGTCGCTCCAGCGGTCGCGCGCCGTCAGCAGCAGCACCGGCATGATCTTGCCGGCTCGCCGCCATTCCTCGAGCACCGAGAGCCCGTCCATCTGCGGCAGGCCGATGTCGAGCACCACGGCGTCATAGGGTTCGGTGTCGCCGAGGAAGTGACCCTCCTCGCCATCGAAGGCCACGTCGACGGCATAGCCGGCGTCGGTGAGCGCTTCCTTGAGCTGCCGATTGAGATTGATATCGTCTTCGACGACCAGTACGCGCATCAGAGCCCCCGCCTGTTTCCGCGCCGAGGGCCTTTCGTTCCGATAGAATCAGAACGGCCGCCTCGGCCAATTATCTAGACGCGTTTTCTTCACGCGAACCGATATTCACTGCGCTTGAAAACGCTCTAGTCTATTGCTGACCGGTAACGGCGTTCAAGGTCACGTTTTGCGCCTGCCCGTAGGCATCGATTACACCCAGCACATAATACAATTCGCCGCCGTAATCGCAGACATTGACCGACAGCACTTCCTGTGAGCCGTCGAACCCGGCAGCTGCCAGTACGTCGTCCAGCGCCAGGATCTGTCCCGACGCGACGACGCTCTGGATATCGCGCTTTGACAGGCAGGACTCGTCCTGTGCAGCGGCAGGGCCAAGTGCAGCCAGCGGCAGCATCATCGACACTGCGGCAAAACCGGCAAGGATCATCGAGGTGAGGAACTTTTTCATGCCCTCACCCTAGGGGCGAACGGCTGAACCGGGAATGAACATGGCAAAATTGGGATTGTTCCCGGTACAACGCGTTGTATTTGCAGACTCAATCTTAGTCCTCACTCATCGTTCAGGCGTTGCTGATGTCGCTTTTAATCCCTTTCCTCAGGAAAATGATCGCGACTGCTTCCATGATCAACTGCCCCGCGGACTGCCCATCGAGCGCCGGCAAATCGATGCCGAGCAGTTGGGCCAGACCCGCGAGAACCATCGATGCCGCGATGAGATAAGTCCGATAGCCGGTGAAAACATCCATTGGTGTGGTCTCTCTCTGTTGAACATCAGGTGAACTGCCCGCCGCAGCTCGTGCCGCGACGCGGATCGCTTCGACCCGCCGGGTCCAGCCGCGCCCAAACGTGGCGAAGGTGGCGAGACGCGTCAGGAATTGCAGCCGCCGGCCGCTGAGCGCATCGATCAGCCCGGCCGCGCCGTACAGCGCGACTCGTGCCTTGACCGCCGCCAGCGTTGCCGGACCGATGCGACCATCCGCCGTCACCCCCAGCACCCCCTGCAGCGTCTTGGCTGCCCGCGCCGGTCCGGAGTTGACGGCGAAATCGAACACCGCGAGGTCGATGCCCGGCGGAAGCTCGCCGGCATGCACCGGCTTCCAATAGTCGGCGGCATAGATCGCCGCGGCCTCGGCGCGCCGGAGCGCCTTGACCTCGGCCACCGGCAGCCCCCACCAAGGCGAGACGCGCCGCCAGCGTGCCAGCGTCTTGCGGGTGATCCCAAGATTGGTCGCGCCACCGGGATCCTGCGGATGGTCGACAAAGCCGCCCTCGTGCAGCAGCAGTTGATCAAGGCTTTCGGCAAACCGGTCAGGCATGAAATTCTCCCCGCGCCCGGTGACCCGGTCCCAGCACCGGGCTCACCTGCGCCACGTCGAAGGCAAAGCTCATCGGCACGCCGCCGAAATCGGCCAACTGCTCCACGGCGCTGTAAATCGCCGAGGGTGTTCCAGCACTCAGCGTCCGCAGCACCGCATCGGTGCCGTCGCGAATGGTCACCAAATACGCCTCGGGCACCTGCTCGAGCGGCGCCTCAGCCGCGCCCCAGCCCGACGCATCGCCCCGGCTGCGCCGCGTCCAGCGCAGCGTCACCGCGCCATTGACACCGTTGCGCACGGCCCGCGGATGCCCCGGCCGCAGCGGCAACGCCGGCTCAGCCGCGAGCTCCGCAGTCAATGCCTGACCGACCAGATCACCGCTCCCAGCATACGCCTGCAGCATCAGCGTCTCGCCAATCAGGCTTGCCGGCACGGGCAGCGTCGGCGTCCGTCCATCCAGCACGACGACCCGGTTTCCCGCTCCCGCCGTCCCGATGGCAAAGTCGCTGCCATCGAGCCCGCGCAGCAGCATCGTCAGCCGATAGGTGCGTGTCGCGACCAGTTCGGCGTTGGCAAAACCGATAATTTCCCAACCGCCTGCATCGGTCTCCACCGCCACCCGGTTGACGCCGCCCAGCACCGCGACGGCCTCGGCGGAGGCCAGATGCCCGGAGTTCAGCACCAATGTCAGCACCGACACCCGATCCCAAAGCGCCAGCGGCCCCGGCACCAGCGCCTCGGCCAGCACCCCGAGCGTCGACCGCCGGTCGATCGCGAGTACGGTGCTGCCCGTCGCCTCGTCGACCAGCGAGACCGAACCCGGCCACGGGTCCGACCATGCCGCCACCAGCAGCCGCGATTGCGCGACGCTCTCGGGCAGCGGCGGCAACTGCACCGTCGCCACCACCGGAATGGCCCGCAGCGCCGCCGGCAGATATGCCTCCCGTGCGCCATCCGACACCGTCGTCACCGCCAGATCGGCCGGTAGCGCCCGCAAACTCAACTGCCGCGTCTCGGCATCGCGGATTTCCTCGATCACCCAGCGCCCCGGTCGCCCGGCCAGCGCCAGCACATCGCCCGGTTCGAGCGCCAGGAACGCGTATGGCAGGCGCAGTTCCAGCGTCTCGCCCGCCGCCATCCGGTCGATCAGCAAGCGCTCGGCCACCTGCCGCGCCGCCGGTCCGTCGAGCACCAGCGGCGAAGTTTCCGCCGCCATCCCTGCCTCCGGCCGCGCCAGCGCCGTAGCATTCCCCGGCTGATAATCGCGTTCCCGGTCAGTGTAACCGAGCGTCAGCCGTCCGATCGCCTCCGACGCATCCGGACGCCGGCGCGCCTCCAGCGGCGCGTCCTCGGCAGCAAGCTCATCCGCCGCAACTTCAAACACCGCAACCGCGTTCGGCCGCAGCAGCCGCAACGCCCCGGCCCGCTCGGCCAGCACCAGCCCGGTCGCCCCGGTCAATCCCGCCAGCGCCTCGCGCGCCGTCGCGGGCCCCTCGATCTGCATCCCGTGCAGCAGCGGCGACCGCGCCTCGACGGCGGCCAAGTCCACGCCGAAATCCGCCGCCACCGCCTGCGCCAGTTCATCGCTCGCAGCGGCGCCCAATCGCCCGGTCAGCCAGTGCCCCGTCGCATGATTGACCCCATCGGCCCACGCCGCACGGTCATCTGGAAACGCCGGAAACGGCCGCGCATCCCAGGTCCACAGCGCCATCCGCGACAAATCCACCATCGGCGCGGCATAAATCTCCGACACCGGATTGGCGCCCGACGCCCAATGCGCCAGATGCGCCCGCAAAAACTGCCGCTGCATCAACGCATCGGGCAACCCGTTCGAAAAATACGGCCGCCCGCTTTCTGCGCTCTTCGCATCGCCGAAGATGTTCGGCTGATTGGCCCCCTTATCGACCGCCCCACAGCCCAGCTCAGTGAACCAGATCGGCTTCGAGCGCGGCACCCAACCCGTCGGCGCCGCCGCCCGTACCCCGGCCGGCCGGTCGAAATGCGAATTGTCCCAGAACGCAAAAATATCCTTGAACCGCCACACCCACGGCTCGCCATACGCCCCATCGGTAATCGACGTCCGCAGTTGCGCCAGCCGGTCGGCATCGCTGGCATAATACCAGTCGAACCCCTCCCCACCCGCGATCCCGGCCCGCAAATAATCGAGGTCATAAACCGACCCCGCCACCGCCGCATCGAGATGCGCCTCCCCGTCCCGCCAGTCGGCGACCGGCATATAATTGTCGATCCCGATCGCATCGATCACTGCCGACGCCCACAGCGGATCGAGGTTGAACAACCGCTCGCCGCCAGCACCCTGGACGCCGGAATACTCCGACCAGTCCGCCGCGTAACTGAGCTGCGTCCCCGCCCCGACCACCGCCCGCACATCCACCGCCAGCGCCACCAACCCGGCAACAAACGGAAACCCATCACCGGCGTCGCGCAGCGCCGTCAGCCCGCGCAATTCCGAACCGATCAGCAGCGCATCAACGCCGCCGGCCGCCTCCGCCAGCGCCGCATAATGCAGCACCATCCGCCGATAACCCCATTCGCCGCCGAGGAAATCTTCCACCTCGGCCGTAACGGTTCCAGTCCCGGCAGAAGCCGAAGTGATCCGCCCCCGCCACGGATACGCCGCCTGCCCGGTCCCACCGGACACCGGATCGGGCAGCACATTGCCGGCCGGGATATCCATCAACACGATCGGGTACAGCGTCACCGCCAACCCGCGCGCCTTAAGATCGGCAATCGCCGCCAGCACTGCCGCATCCGATGGCGTCCCCCCATAAGCGGGGCCGCCCGCATGCGTACTGACTACACCCGCCGCGCCGCGCGACAGCCCCGCCACCGCCCAGGCCGTCCCCTCGACCGCCCGCTCCGCCGCCTCGACTTTCGGCCGGATCGTGCAATGCCCGCAGCGCAGATCGTCGCCGAACCAGGCCACCACCAGCGACACGCGTTCGAGGTTCGGGCACAGCGCCTGCAATTCGTCGAGCGACAGCGTCCAGTCGCTGAGTTCACTCGACAGGTGCGCATTTTCGGCGCGCGTCACTCCCGGCGACACCAAGCGCAACCGCGGCACCGGGTCATACCCGAACTCCGTCGCCCCCGGGATCACCGTCACGGCCCGGATCGCCGGTTCGAGGTCGCCGATCGCCCGGCACAGCTCCACGGTGATGTTAGGGATGCGGTTGCCGAACGGCGCCAGCGGCAGCCGCTCGAACACCAGGTAACACAGCCCGCGATAGGCCGGTGCCGCGTCGGCGCCCTGCTTGCCGGCAATCAAACTATCGGCTGGCTGGTCCTCGGTACCGCGATGAAACCGCAGCGTCAGCCCCTCAGTTTCGAGCAATTGCCCATCGGCCCAGATCCGCCCGAGGCGTTGCACCTCACCAGCGCATAGGCCCACGGCAAAGTTCGCCGCCAGTGGGCTCGCCCCGGGATCGGCGGCAAACAGCCCGCCCTTGGCGCCGGTGTCCTCGGGCTCCACCGCCTCGAGTTCTGTCGCCCAGATGATGTTGCCGGCCACCCGGTTCCAGCCGTAAATCCGGGCGATCGGCGCGCCCTCGCGCGACCCGGTGAGCCGGAGATCCGCCGGCGCCGCTACCGGCTTTTGCTCGCCGAACAGCCAGCCATCGACGGCGCTGCCGGCCAGCGCTCCAAGCGCCCGCCCGAACGTCGCGCCGAACGGCCCGCCGACCACGCCGCCGGCGAATTGCCCGGCGAGCGACAGTGCCAGAGTTGCCATCAGCCGATCCCTCCCGGAAACTCATAGATGCCCGCGACGCGCCCGAGCCACGCCTCGCCCAGCGCCGCCTCGACGACGCCGAGCCCCTCTTGCGCATGGATGAAGCGCCCCGGACCGCTGACGATGCCGCAATGGCGCGGCGCCACCGCCCGGCGCAGCCGGAACAGCACCACCTGCCCGAGACGCGGCGCGCCACCGGCGCCAATCAGATGCCGTTTCGCCATCGCTTCGAGACTCCCCAAATTTCGGCCATCGCGGATGGATGCCGCATACGGCGGCGGCGTCTCGGGCTCCGCGCCCAGCACGGCGCGCCACACCCCGCGCACCAGCCCGAGGCAATCACAGCCGAGCCCCAGCGCCGAAGCCTGATGCCGGTACGGCGTGCCGAGCCACAGCTTCGCCGCGGCCACAACCAGTTCCGGATTCATGAAAACAGCGCCCGACCGTCGAGCGTCTCCCCCGCCCGCGGTACTCGAAGCACCAAGTCGGTGCCCGGAATATGCGGGAAACCCCGGAAGTTGACGGCGTTGTCGTATGTCGTGCGGCAAGTCGCAAACCGCCGGTCGCACCCCGCCGTCACGACACCCGCGTCGCCGACAAGCACCCAGTCACCCACCGGCTGCTCGAACGTCAGCACCACCGCGTCGCCGACCACCGCATGCTCCAGCACCCGGTCGACAATCCCGCTCCGCGCGCCGCCGTCCCACAAAAAACTCCCGAACCGGGACCACCCCGCAACAAATGCGTCGAGCCCGGCAACTACCAGCCGATGCGGATCCTCGACCGCCACCACACTTGCCGGCACGGCGAACGCCGCAGCATCCACCCCGCACCGCGCATCGCCAAAGCTCGCATCGCACAGCGCCTGGTACACCCGCCCGCGCACCACATTCAGCGCCGCCTGCGCCGACCGCAATTCGGCGCGGAACACGCCGTCCTCGCGGATAATCTCGCCAATGCTGTCACGCCGCAGCAGATGCCGCTCCTCGGGTGCCCGCCAGTTCACCCGCCAGGTTTCGACCATCGCCCCGTCATACCGCCCGAGCGCAATATCGGCCTCGGCGATGGCGTCGCTATGCAGCAACCCGATCACCGTGCCGGTATCCACCTGCCCGCCCAGCCGCGCCTTGCTCGCCCCACCATCGAGCCCATGCGCCGGCACGAATTCGGTGCCGTCAAAACTCAGCGTCCGGTCATGGTCGGTGAACCCCAGCACCACCCCATCGCCCCGCGTCAGCCGCCAACAATTCGACAGCGTCGTCGCGCCGCTTTCGAGATGCGCCTTGAACCCCAGATCCAGCGTCCTCATTGAAGCACCTCGATCACCGGCAGGCTCGGCGCATCGGCGGCGTCAAAGCTGGTCAATTCGATATCGAGCCGGTCGATGTCGAAGCGCACCGGCACGTCGAACAGAAACCCCGCGGTAATCGCCGCCCCGTCGCCCGGTGCTACCGCAAACGTCACCAGCCCAGTCAGCGCATCGACAGCGAACTCCGCCGCGACGCCGTCCACTGCCACCACCACGCTGCCCGCCACCGGCTTGGTGATCGGCCGCACATGCGGGTCAAAACTTGCGCCATAGCGCTTCACCAATTGAAACACCGTAGTCACGCCATCACCCGTCCCGATGGCCTGATCGAGCGCCGTCACCACGCCGGTCCCCGACGATGAAAAATCGAGCCCATCGCGCCACAGAAACCCGTGAAACCTGCCACGGCGCTCCTCGAAAAACGCCAGCACCGCCTGCATGTCGGCGCGGGATTTGATCCCGTAGCCGGCATTGTAGCGCCGCCGCGACTGCGCCCAACGGCTGTTGCGCTGCTCCCGGCCACTCGCCAGCGTCACCACATCGGTCAACCGCTCCGGCCCGCCGCGGCTGCCGAGCGCCACGCCGAGTGGAAATCGCACTGCATGAAATGCCATCAGCTCGCCCTCGCCCCGCGCCGCACTGCCCTGAGCAGCATCGCCGACACCTCCGCCTCGCTGCTCAAAAAGCTCCGCGCATCGGATGCGGTGATGTTCATGGTGACACTTACCCCGCCCCCGGCACCCGCGACCCCGAGCCGCCCGTCACTCCCCCGCGACAATGGCAGGATCGCCTCCGGCCCCGCCTCGCCCATTACCCCGAGCCCGCCCCCGGCCGGGAAAAACGACGGGCTCGACACCACGCCACCCTTGGCGAACGCCGTAACCCCGCCCAGCGCCGGATTGGTCGCCGCGAACAGGCTCTCCACCGCCCCGCCGATCAGCTGCTCCAACGGCTTCAACGCCGCCTTCAGCGCGATATCGGCAAACGACCGCGAGATGTCCGACAGGATCGAATTCAGCGACTTCCCATCGCTCACCGCCCCCCGAAACGCCCGCGACACCGACCGCGCCACCCCATCGGCAAGCTCGCCGATCCGCCCAAGCTCCGCCGAAACGTCATTCAACTCCGCCGAAAACCCATCCGGAAACAAATCCGCCACTTTCACCGTCCTCCAAGGTAAACCGCCTTCCCTCCCCCTTGAGGGGAGGGATTGAGGGAGGGGGTAGCTCCACATGCATGACACGAGGAAATGGCGCGCCGATCGGCACCAAGCCGCTTCCTCGTTCCACCGCTAATCCGGAAACCGCCCCATCAGCCCCTCAAACTCCACCCGCCTCAGCGGCCCGGCCCGCCGCCCGACCACACCCTCATGCGCCATCGCCAATTCCCTTGGCGTCATCCGCCAAAACGCGTCCGGCGGCAGCCGCAGCACGCCCAACCCGAACCGCATCGCCGCGTCCCAGGGGAACCCGCTCACGCCGGCTCCCCAAAGGTCGCCCGCAGCAGCCGCGCCACGATCTCGGCGGCGCCCCGCAACCCGCCCTCGATCGCCAGCCGCGCCAGATCGTCATCGGCAATTGCCTGCCCGCCGCCACGCAACCCGGCCCCGAGGATTGCCGTCAGATCGCGCGCCGAAATCCGCCCGCCGGCAAAGCGCTCGCCTAAGCCCGCAAGGTCGCCGGCCCCGAGCCGCGCCTCCAATTCGGCCAGCGCCCCGAGCGTCAGGCACAGCGTCAGTTCCTCGCCGCCGATCACCGCCGCGATCTCGCCCCGATGCAGATTGGCCATCGCTCAAGCTCCCGTGAAAGTCAGTTGTCCGGCGCTTTCGAGCGCCAGCTCGAAGGTCACTTCGCCGGCGTGCTCGGCCGAAAATTCGAGCGCGGTGATCTGGAACGGGCCCGCGACGGTGCCGAAATCGGGCAGGATCAGCTGCCAGTTGCGCAGCGTCCCGGCAAAGAACAGCGACCGGATCTCGGCGTCCGAACTCTGGTCCTTGAAGATCCCGGCCCCCGACACCGCCGCCCGCCGGATGCCGCCGCCGCTCAGCAGTTCGCGCCACCGCCCAGCGCTTTCGGCATCGGTGATGTCGATCACCGCAGCATTGAACGCGAGGCTCTTGGTCCGGAGCCCGGCCACCGTCAGAAAGCTCCCCGACCCCGTCTGGTCGAGCTTCAACAACATATCCCGCCCGCTCTGCGCCGACATTTCTCGCCTCCAAAATGAACAAGACCCTCAACCGCCCTGCGGGCACCCCCGGGTCGAGCCCGGGGCAGGCTTTCTCCCGCGAGCGGAAGAAGGGAGGAGAGGCGCTGACACGCGCCCCCCTCGTCCTTCCCCTCTTCCGCTAGCGGGAGAGAGCTTGCCCTCGGGCTTGACCCGAGGGGTGGCGCGTAGCGCCGGGTGAGGGCCTACTCCCCCACCTCCGTAAACACCCGCAACCCCACCGCCGCGCGCGCCAATCCAGTCTCCGCATCGACCACCGTATCGGTCCGCTCATGCACCACATGCGTCACCACCAGCGCCCCGGCGACCGTCAATCCCAACGCCACCGCCACCACCCGCTCGGCCAGCAGCACCGCGGCCTTCCGGCTCGGCCGGTCGGCCCAGGCGTGCACTAAAATCCGGTGCTCGAACCCCACCGCGGCATCGCCGTCATGGGTCAGCACATCGTGCCGGCCGATCACCACATAGGGCGGCTCCCGGCGTTCGGGCGGCGCATCGAACACCCCGCCGGCCCCGGTCAGCGCCATGAGGTCGGCATCACCCAGCAGCGCCGCCACCAGCGCGCCCTGCAGCTGGACGATCGGATGGCTCATCCCGTCACCGCGGTTTCCCGGCACCGGCACCCAAGGAAGGTTCGCCCGCCGGCGATGCCCTCGGCGCTCTCGACCACCAGCCTGCGTCCTCGGAACACGAAGCGGTCGCCGGCGTGGATATCGGTGCGAAAGCGCAGCACCACCGAATGCGTCGCCGTCACCCCGCGCCCATCGGCCGCCGCACCCCAGCGCGTGCCGAGCGGTGTCACCCGGGCCCACAGCGTCGCGCCCGGCACGAAATCCACCGTCTGCCCACCCCCGGCCTCGGGCGTCGACATGCGCTTCTGGTAGCCGACCCGGTCGCGCAGCCCGCCGATCGGGCTCTCGGCGATCACAGCCGCACCCGCTTGTAGGGCGACACCAGCCGGTCGAACCCCGCCGGCACCACGGCGCCCGAACCGGCAACGATCACCGCGTCCCGATGCTCGAACCAGTAGGCAATCAGCACTTTCAGCGCCTGTGTCAGGTCCGCCGGCACGTCGTCGCCGGTCTCGCCGAACCCCGCGACATAGTCGATCTCGAGCCCGCGCCGCTCGCGCAGCGCCGGCATCCCGGCAACCGCCAGCGGCAGCAACAGCCGCGCCGGCGACACCCGGGTCTCGGGGATAAATTGTGCCAGCGGCACCAGATGCTCGTCGCCCTCGGCATCATAGGCGGTGATCACCGTCAGGCTCAGCATCGGCCCGACCGGCAATTCGATCACCCGGCACACCGGCCAGGCATCGAGCACCAGCCGCCAGCTTTGCGCCACCAGCGCCCGCCCGGTGATCGCCTCCACATGCAGCCGCGCCGCGGTGATCAGCGTCGCGATCAGCCCGTCCTCGGCCGCATCGTCCACCCGCAGATACGCCTTCGCCGCCGCCAGCGACATCGGCTCCTCCGCGGGTCCCGCGAGAAGGTAATGAGTCATGTTGGGTTCTCTTGATGTTGGAAAAGTTTTGTTGAGGTCGGGACGCAAAAGCGCCCACGGAGCCCGTGGCTCACCCCACCCCAGCCCTCCCCATCAAGGGGAGGGAGGCGCAAAAATCTCGCCCAGCGAGCCTGTAAAACTAGCAGTCAGCGAAGTGGATCACAGCCAACCCGCCCCACCTCCTCCCCCTTGATGGGGGAGGCCGGGAGGGGGTGAAGCCACACACACTGCCCCCACGATCATTTCACCGCGAAAGGGCCATCAGGCCGAGTTAGCTGTCTCGGCTACGCATCACCAAACTTCAGCAGCTTGATCGCGTCAAAATCCGCCACACCTTCACCCACCCGCTTCGTCGTATAAAACAGCACGTACGGCTTGCTCGAATACGGGTCGCGGAGGATGTTCACCCCCTGCCGGTCGACGATCAGATAGCCGCGCCGGAAATCACCGAAAGCAATCGAGTACGAATGCACCGCGATGTCCGGCATGTCCTCGGCCTCGACCAGCGGGAACCCCATCAGCGTCGCCGATCCGTCCCGCGTCAGTGCCGGCTGCCAGATGTAGTTGCCGTCGGCGTCCTTGAGCTTCCTGATCGCGCCTTGGGTCTTGCGGTTCATCACCCAGCTGGCGTTCTGCCGATAACCGGCCTTCAGCGCATAGGCCAAGTCGACCAGCGCGTCGCTCTTGTTGCTGGCGGCAAAATCCCCGTCGACGCCGGTGGCGATGTAGCCGAGGCTGTCCCAGGCCCAGCTCGCATTGGCCACCCTGGTTTCGGCGAGGAAGCCCTTGGGCTTGTTGCTGCCGTTGCCCGAAATGAACGCCGTGGTTTCCTGCGCCGCGAACGCTGCGTTGACCTCGTCGGCGATCCACTGGCCGACATCGACCACCGCGTCGTCGAGGAACATCTGCGTCGCCGCCGGCATGGCGTAGAGTTCCGCCGTCGGGAAGCTCAGCTCGTCGATGGTCATCGTCGTGCTGGTCGCCCGAGACCCGGTTTCGGCCACCCAGCCGACCGCCGGCCCGGTCAGCGCCACCGGCTTCTTATACACCGCCGACGACACCTGCCGCACCCCGGCGATGGCGCGAATGGGCGACAGCCCGGTCATCAGTCGGGCGATCTCGTTCTCGACTTCCGCCGGCACCAGATAGCCGCCATCGCTGTTGGAGCCGACCGACAGCGCCTTCTCCTCGCCGCGCTTCACATAGGCCGAAAACGCCGCTTTGTACTCGTCGCCACCCGCACCAGGCCGCACCCCGTCCAGCGCCGGCCGGGCCCGGTCGAGGCTCTGACGGTCGAGCCGGGCCTTGGTGCTGTCGAGCACCCCGCTCAGCCGCTCCACCTTGTCCTCGAGCAGCGCATCGGCGGCGCCGCGTTTCTCGATCTCGCCGAGCCGCGCATCATTGCTGGCGCGGAACTCATCGAACCCCGCCATGAAATCGCGGAACAGGGTTTCGGTCGTACCGGCACCAACGCCGGCGGCCGCCTTGTTCTCAAGGCGGTCGGTCGCAATCTTGGTCATGGTTTTTCCTTAAGGTCTAAAAACATCGAGCGCCGCCGTGAGCGAGCGCTGCAGCCGGGCCTCGGCGCCGGCTTCGCTCGCGGCGGCAATTCGCGCGCCGTCGAGCATCGGAAACGTCACGATCGAAATCTCCCAGAGATCGACCGCCCAGAGTTTGCGCGCCCCCGCTTCGCGGGTCGCCTTCACCGTGCGAAAGCCGATGGACAACCCGTCCACCGCCCGCCGCTCGATCAGCCGCCTGAGCGCATCGGCCCGCGGCACCCCCGGCACCAGCCGGCCCGCCACCCACAGCCCGAAGCCATCCTCGGCAATCGCCTCCCACACTCCGACGGGTTCGGCCGGGTCATGCTGGAACAACAACCGGATATTCTCCCGCCCCCGCCGCTGGAGCGACGCGGCAAACGCCCCCGGCATCACCCGGTCCCCGCCATCGTCCAATTGCCCGAACACGCTCGCATACCCCGCGAACCGCCCGTCATCATCGATCGGCAAAGCCGTCATCTACTTCGACCCCCTTCCCCACTCCCCATCATCGGGCAAGTCCCCCCTTCCCCTCTTCCGCCAGCGGGAGAGGGTGGCGCGCAGCGCCGGGTGAGGGCCTACCCAAAACCCCCTGCCCCACCGATCGCCCCAAATTCCCAACAAACTCCCGAAACACCTCCCGCGCCGCCGCGCGCCCCGAACTCCGCGCGCCCATCACTCATCCCCCCGCCTGAACAACACATTCAGCGCCGCGATCTCGGTGACGAAATCATTGAACCGCCGGTTCGCCGCCGCCAGTTCCCTCAGCGTCCACCCCAACAACCCACTCGCCCCGCTCGCCCACAAAAACAGCGCCAGATGCGCCAGATCCCCATGCGTCGCGATCGTTTTGGTCAATTCGTCCATGTGCGATTCCATGTGCCTATTAAGATTGTTCGCCTGCGTTGCTGCTGATACTATCAGTGGCGCAACGAGTTGTTTTTTAACAAGAGTTTACCGTGGTAGAGTTTCTTCAATTCTTCTCCAGTCTTGCCTGGCCGGTAACGGTGGTTGTATTAGCAATGATTTTCCGCAGTGACCTTTCCGCAGCGATGCAACGGGTGAGGAAAGCTGGCATTGCCGGCGTAGAGTTAGCCGAGCAGCAAACCGTAGTAGCTGCTGTTAGTCAGTTCGAAAAAAGTGGCGAACTTAAGCAATTGCCGATCGGATTTCGTCGTACTCCGCCTATAGCAGACCTAGAAATGGAACTTCACAATTCGATTTCTGTTTTTGTAAAAGAAGATAGGATTGATATATTGATAAGTGAGCTTGCTTTTACTAGGATGACAAGGCATTTTGAGGCGGCTTGGGGAATTATTTTCGAAAGTCAAATACGAGCTCTTCAAGTTGCTGTAAGCACAGAAGGGAAAGTCGACGAAATCAATATACGTAGCCTCTATGAATCGAGCGATTATCCTGTTGAGTTTTCTTTCGAAGACTGGGTGAAATTTCCCGTGGGTCAGCTTTTCGCCACAAGGGGCGGCCAGACCTTCGAAATTACTGATCTTGGCCGTGAGTTCTTGAATTGGCTCCCGACAAAAGGTGCGCTACGTAGACCCGCCTAGTCAAACCCCCAACATCGCCCGCTTCTCCGCATCGCTCAAAAACCCCGCGCCGCCGATCCGCGCCCACAGCGCCGCCCGATCCTCCGCCAGCGCTTCGATGCCGTCGAGATCGGGGACCAGCGTTACCCCGCCGAAGGCCGGTCCGAGCCAGAAGCTCAGATCGTCCGCCACTCGCCGCACCAATGGAATAATCGTGTGCCGCCACAGCGCCTTGTTGGCCTCGACCTGGTTGGAATAGGTCAGGTCGCCGGGGATGCCGAGCAGCATCGGCGGCACGCCGAAGGCCAGCGCGATATCGCGCGCCGCGGCGTTGCGCGCCTCGATGAAATCCATGTCGCGCGGCGTCATGGCGATGGTTTTCCAGTCGAGCCCGCCTTCGAGCACCATCGGCCGCCCGGCGTTCCTCGCCCCGGCGAACCCCTCGACCAGTTCCTCTTTGAGCCGCTTGAACTGGTCGTCGGACAGGTTCGACCCCGGGGCATAAACCAGCGCACCCGAAGGCTGCGCCGAGTTATCCAGCAGCGCCTTGTTCCACTTGGCCGAGGCATTATGAATATCGAGGCTCTGCTGCGCCGCCTGCAGGGGCGCCATGCCATAAGCATCGTCGAGCGGGTCGAACAGCGCCATGTGCAGCACCCCGGCGATCGGCTCGGCGTCGAGCCGGAATTCCCGCAATTTGCCGTGCACGGTATAGGCATAGGCCACGGGCCAGCCGGCGCCATCGACCACGACGCGCATCCGGTCGGGCCGCAGCGCATAGAGTTCTCGCACCTCGCCATCGACGATCCCCGCCGACAGATACGCGTTGCCCGCCGTCTCGAGGTAGGAAAACACCGCCTCAAACATCTCGCCGCCCGATTGCCGCGGATTGGGCCGCGACAGCAGCGTGAGCAGCGGGTGTTCGGACAACAGTTTCCCGCCATCGTTGACCAGCAGCGGCACCCGGTTGGCGCTCTCGGCGATCAGCCGGATGCAGCGGTACATGACCGGGTTCTTCGCGAACCCCTCGGTCACCAGGCTGACGAAACTCCGCCGGCTCCAGTCCGCCTCCCCGAGGCTGGTGATGCTGACGAGGCTCTGCACCGTCTTGGTTTCACGCGGCGCAACGACGCCCCCGCCCCTCAGGCGGCCCCACCAACTCGACATTTTTCTGATCCCCTTCAGAGCATTTTGCAGTCAAACGGCTGCGTTTGACGTCCGACAAATTGCGGCAAAGCGGCAGCTAAAGCGCTGTTTTGATTTATCAAAACTCACAGCGCTTTTAGATAGCGCGCAGGCGCGGCGCCGGTGCTTCGCGCAACAGCAGATCCGTCAGCGCCCACACCAGCGCATCGACGCGATCGGGCGAATGCCCGTCGGCCTTGCCGTCAGCGCCGAAGGCACACATTTCGTCTTCGAGCGCCGTCAGTCCCGGCCGGTGCGTCACCAGCCCCCGTGCATAGAGCGACGCCACCGGCTCGGCCCTAACCCATTTGCCGCGCGTCGCCCGGACGCTGCGCACCGGCACGCCGGCATCGACCTGCGCGATGATTTCCCGCACCATATCGCCGCCCTGGTTCACTTCGGCGACGATGCAATCGGCCTGATGGTCCTTGAACAGCCCCACCGCCCGGCGCGCCCAGTCGAGCGGCCCGGCTTTGGGCAGCGTACCGTCCTCCAGCACCACCGCCCCCGCGCCGCGCCGTCCGGCTACGACGATGCCGCAGGCGTCCGCTCGCGGTCCGCTCGACACCGGCGGGTCGACCGCGACGACGATGCGCCCCATTTCCCCACCCGTCTCACCACCCGGATCGGGGCGGAACATTTCCCGTCGCCACAGCGCATCGGGCAAATCCTCGATCAGTTCGCCATCGAGTTCCTGCCGCCCCAGCACCGTGCCGCGATAACGCCCGACCACCGCGTCGAGGAAACTCGGCGCGAGGTTCGCGGCATTCTCATCGGTCCGCATCCGCGTCACCGCCGTCAGCCGATCACCCAGCAGTCGCTTCAGCAACCGCGTCGGCCGCGGCGTCGTCGTCGCCACCTGCCTCGGGTTATCGCCGAGCCGCAGGCTGAACTGCAGCATGTCCCACGCCGCCTCGGGGTCCGGCCATTTAGCCACTTCATCGCACCACGCCGCGGCAAATTGCGGCCCGCGAAACCCGTCCGGGTCGCTCGCCGAGAGGATTTGCGCCTCGACCCCGTTGGGCCAGCGCAGCGTCGTGCCACGCAGCACCGGCCGCTCGTCATCGCCATGGATGCGCAGCAATCCGCTGTCGCCGCGCACCATCACCGCAATCGCCTCGGTCATGGTCTCGCCGACCAGCGCGATCGGCGACACCGGGTTTTCGCCCGTCGCCAGCGCCCGCACCCACTCGGCCCCGGCCCGGGTTTTACCCGAACCGCGCCCGCCCAGCACCAGCCAGGTGGTCCAGTCGCCCGCCGGCGCCAGTTGTGCCGGGCGCGCCCACAGCGGCCAATGCTGCGCCAGCGCCTGCACCTGCCGTGCCGTCAGCGTCGCCGCATCAAGCATTGGCGAGGTCGTCGATCCGCCTGGCGATCTGCCGGCGCAGCGCTTCGATATCCTTGGTTGCCGATTTGGCCCGGGGCGATTTCTGCCGCGCGGTATCGAGTTCGATCAGCTTGCCGAGCGTCGTTGCCAGGCTGCCGAGCATCGCGACTTCCGGTGAACCGGCCGTTTTCATCTTGCTCTCCAAATGTTTCAGATTGTGGTCGAGGATGCGGAACAGCCGCTTGATGATCTGCTTGCGCGCCGTCACCCGATGGATGCTGCGGCGCTGCCAGTCTTCCCGCTTCACCAGCCATTTAAGCTGGTTCATGGTGATCAAGAACTTCTCGCAGATTTCGCTACGGGTCCCGATGCCCCTCTCATAATCGTGGCGCACCTCGCGGACCCGCTCACCGTCCCGCACCCGCAGCCATGATGAATCTTTTGTGAATCCGATTTCGGATTCTCCGGCAACCGTTTGACTCTGCCCCGGATTCATCTCTGCGGATTCATTCACATAAGCGAGGGTCAAGAATGGCCTCCTCGGCAATCCGCCACGTGTTTTACCGACCCGAACGACAGGAATTGTCGATCTGGTTTCGCGATAGCGGGCGGCGCTACAAGTATTTCGATGTCCCCGAACTGTTTTTCGACGCGCTTACCGCGTCGGCGTCGCAGGGCGCGTTCTATAATCGCTGGATCAAGGGACATTTCCGCAGCGAAGCGGTCGAGGACGGCAAAGGGCCGCGTCGCTTCCGGCCGCCGGTCACTCCCGAAACCCACTTTCTCGACCGTAGCTGAACTCTACCCCACGCGGGCCCCCCGGGGACAACATCGGGAAACGCCCGCAGCGCCTTGATTGTGCGCAATCGGGCAGGTCTGCGATTCGCCTGGCCCGACAGCAAAACCCCGATGGAGGGAGCCGTCTGGTCCGCCGCGTTCGCGATTGCTGAACCAACACCTCACTGTGTTGGAAAATCCGTGCGGCAATTCGGATTTTTCAATTATGTAGGGAGCTATCCAGCGGTCAGAGTTTCAGCATGCAGTCCAGCGTCCCGGCCCCGCCTCTCTGGAATGAGCGTAATCTGCGACGCGCCATCGACGCCGCCGGAGTGGCGCTGTGGTCATGGAATGTCGACACCGACGACTTCGCCATGGACGATCAGGGCTGCACCCTGTGGCACGTGCCCCGAGGCGGCGAAGTCACCTTCGAACACCTGTCGGCCCATATCCACCCGGCCGACCGCGACCGCGTCCGCGCCGCCTTCGTCGGCACGCGTGGCATCGTCGGCCCCTATGAAATCGATTTCCGCATCATGATCGGTGAAGAAATCCGCTGGATTTCAGCGCGCGGCGTGGGCAATGACGCCGGGATGCATCTGCGTCAGATGTTCGGGGTGTTTCTCAACGTCACCGGCCGCAAGCAGGCCGAAGAAGGTCACGAATTGCTGGCCGGCGAAATGAGCCACCGCGTCAAGAACCTGCTTGCTATCGCTTCCGGCCTAACCCAGATTACCTCCCGATCGACAACCACCGCCGCCGAAATGGCCACCGAGTTGACCGCTCGTCTCGCGGCGCTCGGGCGTGCCCATGATCTGGTGCGTCCACTGCCCGGTCATCAGGGCGACGCGGCATTGCTCGGCGATCTCCTTAGCGTGCTGCTGTCACCCTACGAGGACATGGGCGCCTTCAGCGGCCGCATCCGGGTGGCGGTGCCACGAATGGGCGTCAGCGAACTGGCGGCGACGACGCTGGCCCTGGTCATCCACGAACTGGCGACGAATTCGCTCAAATACGGTGCCCTGTCCGCCGAGGCGGGGACACTGGATGTCTCCGGCTCGACTGTCGACGACGAAATCCTCATCGTCTGGACCGAACGCGGCGGGCCGACGGTGCCAGCAGCCGGCGGACCCCAGGGCTATGGCAGCAAGATGCTGGCGCGAAGCGTCAATGGCCAACTGGGCGGTTCGATCAGCTACGATTGGTCGGTCGACGGCCTGATCGTCAACCTCAGGATCAAGGCCGACCGGCTGGCGGCGTAGTACCAACCACAAAAAAACGGACCCGACCGGGCCCGTTTCTTCTTACAGAGCAATCGGTCAGCTACAGCCGGCCGCGCTCAGCCGGAACTTCGCCGCTCGACAGGGCGCGTGAGAACGGCACCAACTGGTAGAGGGCGGAAAGGCCAACCAGTACATAGATGATGCGCGACAGCGCGGCCTGCTGGCCACCGAACAGGCTGGCAACCAGATCAAACTGAGCTGCTCCGACGAGCAGCCAATTGATGCCGCCAATAATCACCAGCAGCAGCGTAATCAAATTCAAGGCTTTCATTCCACACTCTCCAACACCGGGCCCGGACAACTTGACGATCCCCGGATCGTTCCGCCGGCACGGTCTGATCGACTCCGGGTATTTCCCTTTCCAGAGGCGACAATTGCGGAGCGGCATCCGGGGCCCGTCCGCCGCATCATGGGACCGGCAGCAAATCCATCAGACCGCCGGCCAGCGCACACAGCGCTACGACCAGCCACGGTGGCGTCTTCCACATGAAGAGCAGCAGGAACGCGGCGATCCCGAGGGCATAGTCGGCCGGATCGAGAATGCCGGAAGTCCAGACGGGCGAGTAGAGCGCCGCCAGCAGCAACCCCACCACGGCGGCATTGACGCCCTCGAGCATGGCCTGCGTCAGCTTCTGTCGGCGGAGATCCTCCCAGAATGGCAACGTCCCGACGACCAGCAGGAACGAGGGCGTAAAAATGGCGACGAGGCAAACCGCTGCCCCGAGCCAGCCATTGGGAAATGGGGTCATGGCCGCTCCAAGATAGGCGGCAAAGGTGAAAAGCGGGCCGGGCATCGCCTGTGTCGCGCCATATCCGGCAAGAAACACGTCCTCGCCGATCCAACCAGGAGGCACGATCTCGGCCTGGAGCAACGGCAGCACGACATGGCCGCCGCCGAACACCAGCGAGCCCGAGCGATAAAATGCATCGATCAGGTCGATTGCATGATTTTCCGTGATTGCAGCCAGTAGCGGCAGGCCGGTCAGCAGCACGGCGAAAGCCAGCAGCGCAATCACCCCCGTGCGGCGACTTAGCGCGATCGGCAGTGCCACATGTTCGGTCGGCGACCCCTGTCGAAACCACACCGCCCCGACAAGGCCGCCAAGCGCGATGGCGCCGATCTGTCCCCACGCCGTCGGGAACAACAGCGCCATGCCGGCAGCGACCGCCGCCAGTGTCGCCCGTTCCCGGTCCAGCGCGAGGGCTCGGGCCATCCCCAGCACGGCAAGAGCGACAATTGCGACGGCGGCGATCTTCAGGCCGTGCAGCCACCCGGCATCGAGCACCCCGGCGGTTGCCGTGATCCCGTAGGCGAACAGCACCAGAATAATCGCCGACGGCAGCGTGAAGGCCGTCCAGGCCGCGAGGGCACCGAGAAAACCCGCACGGGACAGGCCGATGGCCATGCCGACCTGGCTCGACGCTGGCCCGGGCAGGAACTGGCAGAGCGCCACGAGATCGGCAAAGCTGCGCTCATCGAGCCACTGGCGGCGTTCGACGAACTCGGTACGGAAATACGCCAGATGCGCGATCGGGCCGCCGAACGCCGTCAAACCGAGCTTGAGAAAAGCCCGGAACACCTCACCCGCACGTTCCCCCTGCATCACGCCCCCGGACTGTTTGCCAATAGCACGCAGACGATGTCGGTTTTATAAGCATCGCTTCGTCGGCCCCCGCTCGAACCCCTACGCCGGCCCGAACCGCCGCGACGCGTCCAGCGCCAGCCCCAAGCCCACACTCCCGAACGCGTCGGTGCGCACCAGTTCCGCCTCCGGGAACTGCGCTGCGAGCGCTGCCGCCACGGCGGGGACTTCCGTCGAGCCGCCCGTGAGGATCAGCGACTGGATCGCCCCGGCCCGCACCCCGGCGAGGTGCAGGGTCTTGTCGATGGTCTTGGTGATCCGCCCGACGGCATCTTCGATGGCGGCATTGAGGTCGTCCCGCGCGATCGGGGTTTCGAGCACTACCTCGTCGACATCGAAACGGAACGCCACAAGCTCATGGCTTGATAACGCGATCTTGCTGTCCTCTACCGCGGTCAGCAGCCGGTGCCCGGCGCGCGCCTCGATGATCGCCATCATGTCCTCGACCGGCATCGGCGACCGCGCCTCGCGGCGGGTCTGGCGCAGTTCGATCATGGTCCGCTGATCGTACAGCCGGTTGATCCGGTGCCAGGTCGACAGATCATTATACGGCGCCACCGGCAGATACCGCTTGCCGTCAGCGGTCGGGCTGCCACGCCCGAGCAGCGGCATGATCTGGCGCATCGACAGCAGTCGGTCGAAATCCGTGCCGCCGATATGGACGCCCGCCGTCGCAAGGATATCGCGCTTGCGGTCGCTGGCCTTGGCCCGGTCCGGCGACACCCGGATGACGGTGAAATCGGAGGTGCCGCCGCCCAAATCGGCGACCAGCGCCAGCTTTTCGCCCGTGATGGTCCGCTCATAATCGAGCGCCGCGGCGATCGGCTCGAACTGGAACTCGACGGCATCGAACCCCTGGCTGCGCAGCGCCTCTTCCAATTGCTGTTGCGCTTCCCGATCGGCCACCGGGTCGTCGTCGACGAACTGCACCGGTCGGCCGGCCACCACCGCGTCGATCGGCGCCCCCAGCGCCACTTCGGCGCGGTATTTCAGCATGCCGATGAACAGTCCGAGGATATCGGAAAACGCCAGCACCTCATCCTTGACCCGGGTCTTGTCGTTGATCAGCGCACTGCCGAGCACGCTTTTGAGCGACCGCATCACCCGGCCGTCGGTACCAGCGACATACTCCGCCAGCGCGGCGCGGCCGAACAGCGTGCGGTCATCCTCAAAGGAAAAGAAGATGACGCTCGGGATGGTGACCCGGTCGCCCTCGATCGGGAACAACCGGGGCATCCCGTTCGCCGCCGTGCCGATGGTCGAATTGGAGGTGCCGAAATCGAGGCCGCACTGCATCGGGTCGCTTCGCCTAACGTCAAGGAGGGCCGGCGGTCATAGCCGATCGGCGCCGAAAGTCACCCCCTCGTTTCCGCATGCCTCGACTTCGGTCCGCCCGCAGCGGCACATGCAAAAAACCCACCCTCGCGGGTGGGCTGAGTTTTGCATGGGATAAACTGACTGATGTCAGGTCGATAGAACTGGAGATCGCAGGAGGCGGCCCGATCGCGGTGCCGCGCGGGTGACGCCTGATATGGAGGATCATGGCTGAACTGCCGCACAACCGCACGTTCAGCTTTAATTCATCATTAACCTTGCCCAAATCCTAACCATGTCGGATCAATTTAGTTAAAGTTTATAACAAGTTGCGCGATCGGTTGCCATTGTGGAAAACTGGTGCGACACCGTTGCTGTAATCCCGCCGCGTAGTCCTGCATTCCCCTCCGGCCACATCGGGCCACCCGTCATTCATGACATTCGAGGTCGCCCATGAGGCTCATCAGAACACTGTTTGCCGGCGTGTTGCTTATGTTTGCCACTGCCGTGCCAACGCTCGCCGCCGAAAAGGCCATCATCGTGCTTGATGCGTCGGGGTCGATGTGGGCACAAGTCGATGGCGTGGCGCGCATCACCATCGCGCGACAGACCCTCGCCGATGTGCTGGGCACGCTGCCCGACGACATTGAACTCGGTCTCATCGCCTACGGCCATCGCGAAAAGGGCAATTGCGACGATATCGAACTCCTGGTCGAGCCCGAGGCCGGCACTGCCGATGCCATCATCGCCGCGGCCGACCGGTTGACCCCCAAGGGCAAGACCCCGCTGACCGCCGCGGTCAAGCTCGCAGCCGAGGATCTCAACTACACCGAGGACAAGGCGACGGTGATCCTGATTACCGACGGGCTCGAAACCTGCGAGGCCGATCCGTGCGCGCTGGGCGCGGCGCTCGAAGGCGCCGGCGTCGATTTCACCGCCCATGTCGTCGGCTTCGGTTTGTCCGATGCCGAGGGCCAGGCTGTTGCGTGTCTCGCGGAAAACACCGGCGGCGAATACCTCGCCGCCTCCGACGCCGCCTCGCTCACCAAAGCGCTGACCACCGCGGTGGCGCAAGTCAGCGAACCGGCCACCACGATCGAAGCCCCCGTCGAAGCGCCGGTCGAGGCACCCGTCAGCGACATCAGCATCGATCCTGAAATCGTCATGGCCGAGGGCGATGATCCGCTGCCCGATGATTTCTACATCGTCTGGGAACTGGCAAAGCCCGATTCCCGCGGCCGGGCCGGTGACTATGTCGACACCGAATACTACGCCGGCTGGCGCGGCGTGCTCGAACCCGGCGATTACATCCTCACCGCCCGCGCCGATTACGCCGTCGTCTCGCAGCCCATCACCATCGTCGCCGGAAAAACCGCCGAGCCGTATTTCGTGCTCAACGCCGGCCGGTTGATCCTCCACCCCAAGGCCACCGCCGATGCGGATACGGACGGCGACGCCGCCGTCTACACCGAGTTCCCAAATGGTGAGAGCACCACCAGCTATGGCGATGTGAACCTCGTGGTCCCAGCCGGCGATACGGTGGTCACCGTCACCCTCGGTTCCGCGGAAGTCACCGAAACCATCGCCGTCGCGGCGGGCGAAACCGTCGAGCGCGACATCGTCGTCGGCACCGGCCACGTCATCGTCAATGGCTATTACGTCGAGGGCATGAAGGTCGAGGACGGCGACATGTTCATCGAAATCCTGTCGGCCAAGGAAGCCATCGACGGCAGCCGCAAGAACTTCTCGTACGGCTACGGCCCGGATACGGCCCACGACCTCGCAGCCGGCGACTACCTCGCCCGCGTCACCATGGAGCAGGCGACTGTCGACGTGCCATTCACCGTCAAGGCCGGCGAGCAGTTCAAACTCGACGCCATCCTCGGCGCCGGCGTGCTCTACATCGCGGCGCCGGGTGGCGAGTCCTTCGAATATTTCGGTACCAAGAAAAACATTCAGGGCGAGCGTAAATCATTCGGCTACGCCTATGGCGAAGAAGCCCAGATGACGCTTCCGGCCGGCGACTACATCGTCGAAGTCACTCCCACCGGCGGCAGCGAACCCGTGGAAGTCGAAGCCACCGTTGTCGCCGGCGAACGCACCGAACTCGAGGTCGACTTCACCTCCGAGGAGTAAACCGGGCGCGGCTGGGACAACTTAGCCGCACCACCCCCACCGCCGTCATCCCCGCGAAGGCGGGGACCCAGTACCCACCGCATCCGAGGCTAAACCCCAAGCGGTGCTACAAGCCAACTTGGCGCATACTGGATTCCCGCCTCCGCGGGAATGACGCCGCGCTCGTTAGACAGAGCAGCTCTTCACCCAACCATCGCCATCCGCGCCAGTTCGCTGCGCAGGTCGATGCTGTCGACCCGGTTGCGGCCGCGGTCGACCGCCCGGCCGAGCGCCAGCACTGCCCCATCGAGCAATTCGCGATGCCCGGCTTCCGCCGGATTGGCCGCGGCGACCCCGATGGTGACGCTGTCGCCGGCCTTGCGGCTCGTCGCCGGAATGGTCCCGAGCGCCTCGCGCCGAATCTTTTCAGCGGCCATCCGCGCCAGCAGGATCGGTCCATCGGGCAGCGTTGCCACCAGCCGGCCCGAGCCCGACAATTGCACGATGCGGCTCGAGGCGGGAATGTGCGAGCGCACGAGTTCGGCAACGCGCACCAGGCGGCGGGTCGCCACTTCCGTCCCGTGACCACGCCGTAGTTCGGCATAGCCATCGATTTCGATCAGCATCACCGAGATCGACACATGGCGGTCGGCGCAGCGCTTCCAGTCGGCCGAAATCGCGGCATCTGCGCCGTTCCGCAGGCCGTCTGGCTTCGGCGCGTGTGCGGAGGGCCCCTGCCGGCTCAACGGATTGAGTTCATGCAACGCGCTCGCAACGCGATCCCAGAAGCCCGGCCGGGAATGGAAAATGGTATCAGACATGGCGTTCTATCCTCTGGTCCGACCCGGAAACAACGAGCCCCAAACCTCCGCCCTTATGGTTAAGTCCCGGTTAAACGGGCTTACTCGGAGGTATGGACGGATGGTTCGCACGCGGCCAGAAGCCGAGTCCGATGACCTCGTCATGCACGCGCAGCTACCCCCACCCTCAATCCCTCCCCTCAAGGGGGAGGGAGGCGACGGAATTACCGCGTGCGCTCCAAAACTACAGTGAGAACAGACGTTCGAATAAGGGGACCGCGCGCCACAAACCCTCCCCTCCCCCCTGAGGGGAGGGCTAGGGTGGGGGTAGCTCCAGATGCTGGGGGAAGGCTTCGCACTCGACGTTGCCACGGATGAAATTCACTCCCCGATTCAGCAATCACCGCCACACGCACACGCCATTGCGGCGAAGGCCGCAAACCACCTTGATGCCTCTCCCAGCCCCCAGCGTCCAATCCGTCCCTCCACCACCCAACCCTAAAGCCGATCCGGCGGTTCGTACTCCGGCCAGTCCACCGCGTGATCTTCCCACTCGTCCGGGGCGATCTCATCCTCGGAAAACGTCCGGCCCTTAACCGACACCCCGACATCGATCACCGTCTGCCGGTCGCCCGACACCAGCGGATGCCACCAGGCCAGCCCCCGGCCCTCGGCGATGCGGCGATAGGCACAGGTCTGGGGGATCCAGTCGATGCTGGTGACATTGTCGAGGTTGAGCTTGATGCAATCGGGCACGATGCTCAGCCGGTTCGGATAATCCTTGCAGCCGCAGGTGTCGCCGTCGAGCAGTCGGCAGCGGACGTCAGAGGTGATGATCACCCCTGAATCCTCGTCCTCGAGCTTGAGCAGGCAGCAGCGTCCGCAGCCGTCGCAGAGCGCTTCCCACTCCACATCGGTCATTTGTGCGAGAGTCTTGTGCTCCCAGAACGGCATCGTCACTCCACTGTGTCTGCTTTGCGCTGGACAGCGCCGGTCGGCAATCCTATTCCAGCACTGGGCTAACCCACATTCCTAACCCACATGGCTGGGGCATCCGGTGCAGGATCCATTCTACCACAAGGAAAAGCGCCGAAAGAAGTCGGGCATGCTGGCGGCCGACGCCTGGCTCGATTCAACGCTCTATGACTTTTGGCACGCGCTCGGGCGCGGCTATACCCGGTTTCAGGACTTCATGTCCATTTTCCATGTCACCGGCTGGAAACGTTTCTTTGCCGAAGTGGCCTCGGATGGCTTAAGCTTTTTTGCCATTGGCTGCGTGTTCATGGCGGCGCTCGCCACGCCGGCCTTCGACATTACCGCGTCGGGCCAGATCAATGCCGCCGAGGACATCTCGGTGGTATTCCTTGATCGCTATGGCAGCGAGATTGGCCGCCGCGGCATCCGCTCCGATGACAGCGTGGCGCTGGCCGAACTGCCCGATTACCTGATCAAGGCGACGCTCGCCACCGAGGACCGACGGTTCTACGAGCATTGGGGCATCGATCTGGTCGGCACGCTGCGCGCCCTTGCCAGCAATGCCGGGGGCGACGGGTCGCTGCAGGGCGGCTCCTCGATCACCCAGCAGCTGGCCAAGAACCTGTTCCTCTCCCCCGAGCAGAACCTCGAACGCAAGATCAAGGAAGCCTTCCTCGCCGTCTGGCTCGAATGGCACTACACCAAGGACGAAATCCTCAAGCTCTATTTCGACAAGGCCTATATGGGCGGCGGCAATTTCGGCGTCGTCGCCGCTGCAGATTATTATTTCGGCAAGGACGTGCGCGACATTTCGCTGTCGGAAGCCGCCATGCTAGCCGGCCTGTTCAAGGCGCCGACGCGTTATGCCCCGCATGTCGATCTCGCCGCCGCGCGCGGCCGCGCCAATCTCGTGCTCTCAAACCTTGTCGATTCCGGCTTCCTGACCGAAGGCCAGGTCACTGCCGCTCGGCGCCATCCGGCCATCGCCGTCGATCGCTCCGAAGATGTGAATTCCCCCAACTATTTCCTCGATTACGCGTTCGAGGAGGTCAAAGCCAAAGTCGCCGATCTCGGCATCACCTCCAACAATTTCGTCGTCCGCACCACGGTCGACACCATGCTGCAGGGCTATGCGGAGGATGCCGTCACTTCGGTAGTGCGCGAGCAGGGAGAGCAATATGGCGTCAGCCAGGCGGCGATGGTCGTCACCGATACCAATGGCGCCATCCGCGCCATGGTCGGCGGCGTCGACTACGCCCAGAGCCAGTTCAACCGCGCCATCGTCTCGACCCGCCAGCCCGGCTCCTCGTTCAAGATCTTCGTTTATGCCGAAGCCATGGAAGCGCTGGGACTGACCCCCGAATCCGTGGTCAGCGGCGCTACCCAGTGCATCGGAGACTGGTGCCCGGTGAATTATTCGCGCAATTCGGTCGGCAATATCAGCCTGATCTCGGCGTTCGGCCAGTCGATCAACACCGTACCGGTCAACCTGTCCATCAAGACCGGGCGCGATCCGATCGCCGCACTCAGCCACCGCATGGGCCTTCGCGCCGATTTCCCGGTCACCCGTTCGCTGGCGCTCGGCCCTGCCTCGGTCAGTGTCATCGACATGACGTCGGCCTATGCGGTCCTCGCCAATGACGGGTTGAAAACCGAGGCTTTCGGCTTCACCCGCATTGCCACGCTCCGCGGCGACGTGGTCTGGGAGTTCGATCCCGCCGCACAGCGGGAACGCATCCTCTCGGAACAGACCGTCGCCTACATGAACCAGATGATGCGCTACGTCGTGACCAATGGCACTGGCAAGCGCGCCGACATCCCCGGCGTCCCCGCCGTCGGCAAGACCGGCACCACCAGTTCCTACAAAGACGCCTGGTTCTGCGGCTTCACCGGCAACTACGTCGCCGCCGTCTGGTTCGGCAACGATGACTACAAATCGACGAAAAACTTGACCGGCGGCACGCTGCCGACCGTGGCGTGGCAGAAATTCATGGCCTACGCCCACACCAATATCGACATCAAGCCGGTGTTCGGCGTCGACTTCGATTTCGGTACGCCGGTCATTGTGGCCGATGCCGGACCCGATGCCGCGACAGTGCCGGTGGTGGTTCGTCCGCCGACGCTGACTCCCGAAGCCGGCCAGAAGCTGCTCGATCTGGCCGAGCGGCTGCAGCAGACGCTCGATGCGGTGGCCCCCGGTCCCGGCCAGGTTGCCGTCATTCCCGACGCTGCTGTCAGTCAGGGCATTTGAGCCGTTGCGCTTTGTGTTCCACCTGCTCCTGCTCGTCGCCGTAGCCCTCGGCGTCGGTTTCGGGCTGTCGTGGTATGCGCTCAACGATGGCCGCCTCGGCGGCGCGCGGCAGCTCGGCCCATGGGCCGCGTGGCCGGATCTTGGCTCCCCGGCGCCCAATCCCTATACCCGAGCCCTTCTCGCTCGCACCGGGGCGCTGCAACTCGGGCGCAGCGAGGGTCTGCAGTTCATCGCCACCGCCGATAGTGCCGGCGAGCCGCTCGACCTCGCCTGCCGCTACCGCGTCGAAGGCCCGACGCCGGCGGCGAGCCTGTGGACGCTTGCGGCAGTCGGCCCCGATGGACGAAACGTCGCCAGCGCCGGCACGCCCCCTAATCTCGACAGCGCCCATGTCGCTCGCACCAATGATGGCATCGCCATCATCAACGTCTCGAGCCGCCTCGCCGGTCAGAACTGGCTCGAGGTCACCGGCAACGGGCCATTCTCGCTGGTGCTGACTTTCTACGACACCCAGCTCGCGTCCAACCTCGGCGCCGATCCTGCCACCATGCCCGCGATCACCCGGGGCGAGTGCGCATGATCCGCACCCTGCTCTGGCTGGTTGGAGGCGTGCTGCTCGGCGGGGTGATCCACCTCATCGTCATCCTGATGCTGCCGATGCTTGCCACCAACGACGTCTGGACCAAAATTTCGGCCCTCGACGCGCGCAACAAGGTCGTGGTCCTGCCCGCCGTATTGCCGGGCACGCCCAATCCGCTGCACCTTGATCCGGGCCTCGCCTATGCGGTGTGTCAGGTCGATCTCTCGCAGGGCCCTGGCGTGCTGACGGGGACGCTCCCCGATGGCTTTTGGTCGCTGGCGGTGTTCACCCGCGCCGGCATCATCGCCTATTCGACCACCAACCGCGACGGCATCGGCCGCACCCTCGACCTCGGCATCTTCAATGCCGCGCAAACGCGTCTGCTCGCCGAACAGCAGATCGACATCTCCGAAGGCCTGCTCATCGTCGAAGCCCCCGCCGACGACATCTTCATCCTCGTCCGCCTGGCCCCGCCGCACCCCACCACGCGCCCCCGCTTCGAAGCCGCCCTAAGCCAACTCGCCTGCGGCAACATCCAGGGCGCGAACTAGGCGGGCTAAGGCTCTGCCAACGTCCCCAATAAGGGGACCGGGTCACCCCAATCTCTCCCCTCCCCCTTGAGGGGAGGGCTAGGGTGGGGGTAGCTCCACATGCAGGAGCATCGACTAGATGCTCCCGCCGAGCCACGCGCTTCTCACTGTCTACTTGCTACCGCCGAACTCACCGCACCCCTACTTAATCTGCACCGCCCCATCATCCGTCGCCCATTTCGAATACCGTGAGGCGATCGCCGCGCCGGCGAATGGATCGGCCTCCCCCCCGCCTGCGCAAAACCGCCCGCCCATCGCCTCGGCCACGAACAGTTGCAATGCCCCGAGCCGCCAGTCGACCTCGCGCGCCTCCTGATGCGGCGTCTCAACCAATAACGTATCGAGCGCAAAGCTATAGCTGTCGTAACGATACCGCAGCGCCGCGACGAACCAGGCGATGCTGTTGTCGTTCTCGATCCGCCGGTCGGCGACCTCGACCGGCAGCACCGGACCGAGCGACGACGCCGCGAGGGCCACGGCGCGCTTGCGGTCGAGTTCCTGCACCACGCAGATGGCGGCGAACGTCTCGGGCAGCATGGCGATGTCACGATCGATGTCGGCGGCGATGGTCGCAAAGCGCACCCGCGACGAGGCGTAGGCGTCTTTCCGCAGGTAATTGTAATACCGGGTCACCTCGAAGCTGGTGGCCGGCAGCCTTGGCGACAGCCGGCTGGCCTTCAACTCCACCGCGAGGTTGAATTTCCAGTCGGCGGCATGCGGCGCGGTGAGGTAGCGCCAGACGCGGTTGACCATCGCCTCCTCTTCGTCGGCAACGAGCAGCGTCGACACGGGCTCACCCTGCAGCCCGGAGAGCGTCTCGCCGAGTTGGGGCAGCAATTGCCCAGTCAAAGCGCTCGGTGCTCGCCGGTTGAAATCGCCGGCCGTCGCAACGCAGCCGGTCACCGACAATGTGGCAGCCAACACGAGCAGCAGGGATGAAATCGAGACCGGATTAGCCACGCCGCCGTCCGGGTCGTGCCGGCTTGGTCGGCTTTGCCGCCACTGGCAGTTGCGGTTCCCGGTGGTAGCGAACCCCGGTGAACAGCAGCAATTGTCCACCCCCGGGAGCCGGGGGCTGGTTCAGGGAGCGATCCCTCGGTTGAAACTGCAGGAGCTTGCCCAATTGGGCCTCCACCACGAAACTTGGCCGCAAAACTTGCTCAAACCATTTTGACTCAAAGGCAACGGATGACGCTGTTCCGTGACCACCACTAAGGGATCGTCATGGTTAACAGTCCGCTAACGTTTCAACGCCAATAGTGACCACATCGACCCCGTAGCGGAATCAAGATGCTCGGCTTCCAACCCTATGAGACGTTCCAAGTGCTGATCGAGACTGGCGGCACCGACCGCACCAACACGCTGCTGGTCGCGGCCTGCGATGCCTTTGCGCGTCGCGGCAAGCCGACCCCGGCGGAGCTCGAACAGTTCGAAACCCTGGTCGGCCGGTTGTTTCCGCTCGCCGCTCCAATTGCCCGGGCCAAGGCGGCGCGCCAGTTGAGCCAGTCGAATAACCTCTCCCCTGCCCTCGAAGCGCTGATCATCGGCTCGATCGGCGATGAGCTGTCCAACTTCCTCGAGTCGACGCCCTCGCTGTCGGACGAAACCGCTCTCGAAATCGTCGCCCGCTACGATGTCGGCGCCGCTGCCGCCGTTGCCAAGCGCCGCGACCTGTCGCATCCGGTGCTGGCCAAGCTGTTCCAGATGAACAGCCGTAAGGTCTATCGCGAACTCGCAGCCAACACCTCGATCGGCGCGCAGGGCGGCTTCCTGTCGGCCCTCGCCCGCGCCGCGCAGATGGATCATCAGGTGGCGGGGCTGCTCGCCAACCGCGCCGATTTCGACAAGGCCATGCTCGCCCCGGCATTTTTTGATCTGATCGACAGCGATCGGGTCAAGGTCATCGAAGCGTTCGCCGAGCGCAACACCCCGCCAACGGCGATCAAGCGTACGCTCGAACAGCTCTCGGTCGCCAATGGCGAATTGACCAAGGCCCTGATGAAGCTGTTCTCGGAAAACCGTCGCCCGGAAGTCACCCGCCTCCTGACCCAGGTTACCGGGCTCGATGAAGTGCGCTGCGGCCAGATCACCCACGATGTCAGCGGCGCCTCGCTGTTCGTCATCCTCCGCAGCTTTGGCTGCAATTCCTATGACGGGTTGCGCGTCCTGATCCACGCCACGGCGCAGGAAGGCGAGCGCACCCAGCAATTGGCCGTATTCGCCGGCCTGTTCGGCACCGTGCGTCCCGATGCCATGGCCTATCTGATCAGTGTCTGGCGCGGGCAGGTCAATCTGCTCGATCTCGCCAAGCCCGAATACCGGCCGTTCAGCGTCGAAACCGAACGCACCCGCATCGCCTCGCGTTCGGGCAATCCACAGGTCGACCAAGCCATCGACGCCCTCGCCCGCATCGGCGTCCGCCGCGCCAGCTGATTTTGCCACGAAGCCAGGTTCGGCTCAGGCTAAATCACTAGGATGCCCAAATCGCCGCGACGCAGTTCGAGGCTCACCACCCAGAAATCGGGGTCGAAATCGGCCTCACGCGTTATGCGGTCGCGCACCTTTCCCGGCTCCACCTGGTCGAACCGTCGCTCGAATACCCAGTCGGCGCCGTCATCGGTCCGGGCCGCCGCTGGCGCCGGGGTATAGAGCGACACCGTGCCGTTGAGGTGATCGATCTCGATGAAGATCTGCCCGGCGATCGGATCGCCGCGTCGGGTGATGACGCAGACATGGCCGAGATCGTTGTGTCGTCTGAGGAACGCGGCGACCCACAGATCGCTTCGCAGCAACGACATCGCGGCTACAGCGTCGCGCCGTTTTCGAGCAGCATACCCAACAGCCCCGAGGTGATTTCGCCAGTCACCTGGTAATTGTAATACACCTCGAAATTGCGGATCGCCTTGGCCGTCGCTTCACCGGCGACACCATCGACGGTGCCGTGGAGGAAGCCGAGGCTCGACAGTCCGCGCTGCACCTTCGAAACGAGTGCGACATCGGCGGCTGGCTGCAGGGCCGGTCCCTGCCCCGCCCCGTCATCGGTCAATGTCCCCGGTGGGGTCAGCGCCATTGCCACCTGCGTCGTGCCGCTAAGGCCGCTGCGGCTGGCATTGAGGTCGACGAGCGCTCCGGCGATGGCATCGAGTGTCGATTCGGCACCCTCGGCGACCCGTTCGAACCCATCGGTCACCGGTGCCGCGACTGGTGCAGCAACCGGGGTCGGCATCGGCAGCACCGCCAGCGTCGTCGGCGCAGGAGAGGGCGTCAGCAGCACCGGAGCCGGCGCTTCAGCTTGCACCTGCGGCTGCGGCGCGACCGTAAGCAGCGCCGGCATCGGCTGCGACGGCGGGGTAATCGAGGCGGTGATCAGCTGTTCGGTCGGCTGGGGCACCACGATCGGCACTTCGGTCACCGTCGGCAGGCGCATCGGCGCCGCGATGATGGCGGCCATGATCTCGGGGTTGAGCGCGCCCTGCGGCTTGTAGCCGAGCGCCGTCTCGAACGCCCGGATCGCCTTGGCGGTCATCGGCCCATAATAGCCGTCGACGGTGCCGGTGAACAAACCCATGTCGTGCAGCTTCTTTTGCACGGCGAACACGTCGGCATTGCCGACCGGGGCATTCGGATCGGCCGGGACGGCATCGGCGGTCGCCGGCAAGGCCGACGGCACCAGTTTCACCGGCCGCGATACCGGCTGGATCTCCGGGGTGCCGCTGAGCGAGGGCACCGCGGTGCCCGCCACGGCGATCGCCGGCGCGAACATCGGCGCCGGGTGTCGCATGGTCTGGCTGTAAAGCGCGTTGCTCGCCGCCAGCAGCGACAGCACGCTCAGCGCCACGACACTGCTCGACGCCGCCGGGGCGCGCTTGAACTGGTCGACGATTTGCCCGACGACCCAATGACCGCCACGGCCAACGGACACCATGGCGGCACCACCCGCCATCAGGGGCAGGCGCGCGATCATTGCAGTCATAGAGCTTTTCTCTTTTGCTCGGGCCATATTGTCGTCTGCTGCTGGTTCTGGGGCTCGCGACGCAGTGGCGTCACCACCCCAGTGTCGCCCACTCTGGTTTCCGGACCGTTTAGAGGCAGCAAAACTGTGATCGTCGTGCCGTAGCCCGGCTCCGACATCGCCCGCAATTGCCCGCCATGCAGGTCGATCAGCCCCTTGACGATCGACAGCCCGAGCCCGGTACCCTCGTAGCGCCGCGCCAGTCCGTCATGCACCTGGAAGAATGGCTCGCCGATACGGCCCAGCGATTCGGTCGACATGCCGATGCCATTATCCTTGACCGAGATGCCAAGACTCTGGCCCTGCCGCCACATCGACAGCACCACCTGCCCGCCATCGTTGGAGAACTTTACCGCGTTCGACAGCAGGTTAATGAGGATCTGACGGCAGGCGCGTTCGTCGGCGATCACATCCGGCAGCCCGATCCGCAAATCGGTCTTGAGGGTCACCTGCTTTTCGCGCGCCAGCGGCTCGATGATCGAGACGCACGGCCCGACCAGCCCCTCGGGGGCAAACGATTCGGTTTGCAATTCGAACTTGCCCGCTTCGAGCCGGCTCATGTCGAGCAGCATTCGCACCACGTCGAGCAGGTGCATGCCGCTGCCATGGATCAACTCGGCATATTCCTTGTGCTGCGGCGTCAGGCTGCCACCGATCCCCGTGGTCATCATTTCGGAAAAACCGACGATGGCGTTGAGCGGGGTGCGCAATTCGTGACCAATGGTGGCGAGGAACCGCGATTTGGCAGAATTGGCGTCCTCGGCAGTTTTTCTTGCCTCGCGCATTTCGACTTCGTGTTGCTTCCGCTCAGTGATGTCGCGGAACAGACCCACGACTTCGTAGCGCTGCTCGGGATGATCGCCCTCGAGTACCGGCGACAACGCCACCTCGACCCAGACGAACATCGGCAGCTTGATCGCCGCATTCGGATCGTCGCGCCGCATCCGGACTTCGATAGTTCGGGCTTTGCCGCCCATGTTGGCGTCGGCAAAGGCTGTCAGATACAGCGGCCGGTCGAGCACGTGGATGCGCTCCCCAAGCCCCCCGCCCGACAATTCATAGCGCCGGCAGCCGAACAGCGTCTCCGAGGAGCGCGAGGTGAACAGCACCTCGCCCTCTGCCGAAAAGCGGATCACCGCGTCCTGTACATGCTCGATCAGATGCCGGTAGGCATTGATCTGGGCGCGGTCATAGACATCGAACGTGGTGTTGAGCCGATTGGCGGTGAAACTGACGACGATGGCGACGACGACAAAGCTCAGCGCCGAAACTAGTGCATACGAAGTCGGGTACAGCATCGTCCACGGCAGCAGCCCGAACGTCGCGACGGCTGCAAACGCCACCACCGCCGACAATAATGCCCAGGCGCGGGTCTTCATCGCCGCCGGTGCCAGCAGCGACGCATGCACCGGCGCCAGCAGCGCCACGGCGAGGCCGAAATCGGCGAACGCAGGATCGGCTACCGTGAGCACCAGCCCCAGCAGCAGCATGCCGTAAACCTGGCCCGACACGGCGCCATCGAGATTGCCGCGTTCGTGCAGTGCCAGCGTCAGCACGCCGGCCGATAGCGCAATCATCGCGAGGATGAACGGCAGCAACCCGCCGATGATCAGGTCATAAATCGCGAACGGCATGCCGATCAGGCCGGCGGCGAGCAGGATGCGGGAATTGGTCAGCAGCGTCTCGCGCCGCAACAGATCTGGACGTGCCGTTGGGACGGACTGGCCAGGGGTATGGCCCCTTGCGCCGCGCCAACCCAGCGCTGCGCTCAGTTTGCCGAGGCTGGAAGCCAAGAGGCTACGCATATACAAACTCACTTGCCCGACGCCGGATTACTATTGGACCAGATTGATGGTCGCGTTGGATCGAACCTGCGTTTTAGAGTTGAAGACACCCTTAAGTGCGCGCCGGGGCAGCGCATTTGCCCCGTACGGGTCGCGGCTTTCGACGATCAGGGTGAACAAAACATGAGCATTGGCAGGTCGCACCGATCCGATAAAATTGTATCGAATTGCGCTATTCGACTTTAATTCGCCCCCGGTAGCGTTGGTCCTGTCGCCGGTGGGATGGTCCTGCCGGTTGAGGTTCGGTGGTTGGCGACAATGCTGTTGCGAAGCGCTTTCTGGCTGGCGGTAGCGTTCATCGCCGTTCGACCGGACGCCGATTATGCCGGGCTCGCCCGGGATGCCGGCACCGAAGCCGTGGCCATTGGCCAGCAACTGGTCATCGAACACGTTATCGCTCAATCGTGCCTGCAGTTTTCATGCGTCGAGGCCGCGCCCATCGCGGTCGTTGCCAAGGCGCCGCTCTCCACCCCATCTGTCGGTCCACCCATGCAGGATTCGCCGACTTTTGATCCGGCGCCGGATCCCCGCCCGCGTCCGGATTGGATGGGATGAAGCTGGGGGCCGCGTCTCATCCCCGACATAGTCAAGCGGCCCCCAGTCTTCCGAGCCGCAGATGCGCTGCCCCGCATCTGCGGCTCTTTCATTGCGCCCTCTTCTCTCGACCTCGGCTGTTCCCTAAATAGGGACGATGACCGAGCCCCAAGCCTTCACCGAAATCCGCGACAACCTCGCCTTCCTCGATGATTGGGAGGAGCGCTACCGCTACCTCATCGAACTCGGCCAGGCGCTGCCGCCGCTGACCGAGGCCGAGCGGAGCGACGCCAACAAGGTGCATGGCTGCGTCTCCCAGGTCTGGCTCGCCGGCACCACCGAGGGCGACCAGCTCGCCTACCGCGGCGATTCCGATGCGATGATCGTCAAGGGCCTCGTCGCCGTCCTCATCGCCCTCTACTCCAACCGCCCCGCCGCCGAAATCGCCACCACCGACGCCATCGCCGTCTTCGACGAATTGGGGTTACGCGAACACCTCACCGCCCAACGCTCAAACGGCCTCATCGCCATGGTCAACCGGATGAGGAATGATGCGCGGGCAGTGGCTGGTTAGGTTTGCGGAGGTGGTCGAGATACCCGTGGGCCCAGCCGATTTCATCGCGCCAATACTGCACGCACGACATGTCGCACGCGAGACGAGTGGCTACGCCGCCAACGTCTAGGACTCGGTCAATCATCTGGCGTGCGTAGAATGTGCATTATGGAGCGGGCGGGAGCGGCGGGCCTCCTCTAATCTGGTATAGAACATGCGGTTCGAGCGGATGACCTTTTGGGAAATCGGGGCTCAGGAAGTCATCACTCGGTTCATGGTGCATCCCAATCTTCTCCATCACGCGGCGGCTTGGCATGTTTATCGAAGCTGTAACAGCAACGACCTCGGTTTCGTGTAGGGCAGTCCAAGCATGGTCCAGCACGGCTCGCGCGCCCTCAGTCGCTAGCCCCTGACCCCATACACGCGTGGCAAGTTGCCAGGCGATCTGGAGGCTTGGCTGCGAGGGAATGGCAGCCTTGAGAACCGCGCCGAAGCCGGTCAGCCCAATCACCCCGATGAATGATCCATCGCGCCTGTCTTCAGCAGCCAGCATGCCGAAGCCGCGTTCGGTATGCTCGGCCATAAACCTGTCCAAGCGAGCATTCGCAGCCTTAGGCTCCAGCACGCTGAGCGCAAATCTTCGAACGGTAGGATCGGCGAAGATTTCAGCATTGACCGCGCGGTCGTCATCGCGAAGCGGCCTTAGAAGCAGCCGGTCGGTCAAAATCTGCATTGAACAGCCCGGACAGACAGGAATGGCGGAATGTATCACGCATCGTTCCGACTATGCCATGCTCGGCGATCTGGCGCAAAAATCAAGAATTATGCACGACTTTCCCACGCAGCAAACTCAATGAACTGCATGGTGCAGAATTCGGGTGCGAATTCTGCAGCTTCCGGTTGTTCCGCTGACCGGCACCGGGGCTGGAGTCGTTGAGCCAAGACCGGCAACTCTGGCTTGCCGGCACCAGCTTCAGCACCCGCCTCGCCTGCCGCGGCGATGGCCATGCGATGATCCTCAAAGGCCTCGTCGCCGTACTAATCGCCCGCCACTCCAACCGCCCCGCCGCCGGGATCGCGACCCGCGCTACTGCCGCCACAATTTCCGCACCCGACCATTGCTAACCCCTAACCGCCACTCCCTCCAACGGCCTCACCGCGAGGGTCAACCGCCCCGGAGCGATGCCCGGGCGGTGGAAGTGGCGGGAGCAGATAACGTCAGCCAGTCACAAACGCCGCTAAGCCGTGACGGTCATGCCACCTCCAACGTCGCTACGGCGTCGAGCGTTGGCAGCGGTTTCCAGGGGAGGGCTGTCGCCGGACATGGTGGCGGATCATCGTCATCGTCGTTTTCCCAGAACCGCCAACTCCGAAGCCGATTTTGCCCGTGTCGAAGATCATGCGGTCGACGGGCACGGCGAGGTTCAAAATAAGCGACCCTGTCATCGGCGATATCGTCCAGGCGCTTCATGGCAGCCAAAATCGCGTCGATGTCGACGACTGCGCCGTTGTCGAGGCGGCGGAGTGCGGGGCGGTTGCGTACCGCGCGTATGTCGGAGGCCCAGTTCGCCAATACTGCCCGCTTGTCCGCGACCGTCAGGTCGGGGTCGTTGAGGACATCATCCGGGTCTGTGTGAAAGCTCTGCGGGCCGATTGCAGAGCCGGGGTTCAAGTCATCCGAATTGAGTTGGTTCATCTACTTCTCCATGACGGAAAATGCTCCCCGGTCGAGCCGGGGAGCCGATCACTTGTCTTGGAAGGCGCTGGTCAAGTCTTGGAATGCGCTGGTCAAGTCCTGGAACGCGCTGATCAAGCTGCCTTGGCGCCCTGCTCGATCTGCTGGGGCTGATTATCCTGGCTGGGCGCAGCGCCGGCAGCCGTGCCGATCTCGATGCGCCGCGGCTTCAGTTGTTCGGGCACTTCCCGGACCAGCTTGACGCTCAGCAGGCCGTTCTCAAGCGCCGCTCCGGCGACCCTGACATGGTTGGCCAGGTTGAACGTCTGCTTGAAATTGCGCTGCGCAATGCCGCGATGCAGTAACTGCCGTTCGTTTTCGGTCGCCTGCTTCTGCCCAGCGACGAGGAGTTCAGTCCCCGTCTGCATCAGTT
Organism: Devosia sp.; assembly: GCA_028290665.1. GTDB lineage: Bacteria > Pseudomonadota > Alphaproteobacteria > Rhizobiales > Devosiaceae > JAQGJK01. Next base: position 196,870 of record JAQGJK010000026.1, read on the forward strand.
CGATTTCATCCGCGTTGAAACCGGCCACCGCCATGCTGATGCGGTACTCGTTTTCGCCGATTTTTTCGATGTCATAGGGCGGCCAGTCCGGCCCGACGCTGTGGTCGAGCATGTCGAACAGGCGGTCGAAACCCACCGTCGAGCGGTAGAACGGGGCGTAGTCGAATGCTTTCATAGCCATATCCTCGTGTAGCAACATGGACCCGGCACACCAGCCCGGTGTGCGGATAACCGAGCCTACTCGGCCTCGGTTCGCGCGCGTAACGTTGCCCAAACGGTCGGGTTCCACTGACTGCAAAAAATTTTGGGAGGGCCGTCGTTGTTACGATTTGTCGTCTGGCACCGGACCGCGCAATGCTCCAACGGGCAAATCGCCGCGGCGCAACCGCAGTAGCTGCCTGACCGCTCTCAAAGGACCAAAACACTCACCGGGCTCCCCAGGCCGGGCCGATCAATTCAATTTTGTTCGTCCAGAGATAGCCCTCAAAGCTGTCCGGCACCTGCGCTAGCACGTCTACGGTATCGATTCCGGCGGTTCCCGGGTCGCCGCTGGTGTAGGGGCCAAGCAGGATCACCTGACTGCCGGCGTCCTCGATCCGCTGGAGAAACAGGTTGGGCCAGCCCCAGAGCCAGGGCGCGGCATTGATCGGCACCATGATTATTGTGTCCTGGCAGGCCTCTGGCATGAAGCCGGTCCATCCAAGAGCCGCATAGCCAAGCAGGCAATCCATCAGGCCGCGTCGGGACCAGACGGCCAGGTCGCCGATCAACTCGTTGGCTCGAAAAGTCGGGGCGTCCCCGCCATAGGCGCCCCATACCGCCGGTCGCCACTCCGGATGGTCCACCAGCAAGGCGGCCAGCATGTCGCCTTCGCGGGTGTCGTTGCTCTTGAAGTTGACGAGAAACCGCCGGTCCGAAAAAGCGGCCAAGACGTCCTTGAGTTCCGGAATCAGGCCGATGCCGCTGCCCCGCAATGGAAAAGTCGTTCCGCCATCGGCGGTATAGCCGTAGCCAATGTCCAGCGTCCGAAGATACGCCATGTCGTGAGAGCGCGTCTCACCCGTGCCGTCGCTTCGGCAATCGAGCGTCCAGTCGTGGATCACCGCAAACTGCCCATCGGTGGTGGGGTGAACATCGAGCTCAACGATCGCGGCCCCCGCTGCAAAAGCCGCTTGCATCGAGGGGATGCTGTTTTCAAGAAATCGGTGCGTCGGCGGCGTGATCCGCTCGGCCGTACAGGTGTCGTTTTCCAGCCCAACTCGGTCAAAAGTCTGGTGTATGCCTCGGTGCGCGATCAACTCGACTTGAGGATCAAGCGGCGTAGGAATCCGCCAGCTGCTATTGAATACGTAAACGCCGCCCAAGACTACGAAAACACCCACCAGCGTCCGATACCGCTTCTTCATCAGCTTCCCCAGGTCTCAAAGTCGCGGGCATGGTGACAGATTGTGAAACAGATCGAGACCGCAAAACGCGAGGCTGGAGAATTCGTCTCCTTCAATCTCAACCGCCCCGCCAGGTCCTTCAGACCTGTTTCACCAACGGCCGCGGCAGCAAACCGCGGTGGGCGATATGCCCAAGTTCATCTCACGCGGACGGTCGCCGCGGTGACAGGGCCCTACGCAGTCCCACCATCAGGCCGGGACGTAGCTAAGCCTCAACACGTTGTCATCGATCTGTTCACTGCCGGCCAAACGCAAGGGCGGGCGCGCTGCGGCGAAGAAGGGGGTGCCCCTCCCGAGTACCTCCGGGTGGAGGTAAATGCGGTATTCGTCGATCAGGCCCAGTTCGGTCAGGGTACGCGCGAGACTAGGCCCGCCGATTTCGATCTCACCGTCGATTTCGGCCTTGAGCCGACGCACTTCCGCCTCGAGGTCCCCCTGCACCAGCTTCGCATTGGGCCCGACCGAAGTCAGCGTGCGCGACACCACCCATTTCGGCGCCTTGCGCCAGGCCACGGCAAAGGCGCGGTGGTCGATGTCCCAGCCGGGCTGGTCTTCATCCCAGTAGCTCATCAGCTCATAGAGCTTACGGCCATAAAGGCTGCCGGCAAGGCCGTCCGTCTGCTCGACAAAACGACGGAACAGCTTTGGGCTGGGCGGCTGCATTTCCGTATGATCGACATAGCCATCCAGCGATTGGTTCATCCCAAAGAAAAGCTTGGCCATCCCGTCCCTCGTTGCTGGGTGACGCCCGTCACGCCACGCTCAATTGTTCCCGAGGCTGTGGTAGCATTCAGCCCGATGCAAGAACCACCTCTATTTGGCAACTGGTTTGGGGAGGATCCATGAGACTGAGACGCTCCGGATGCCCGATCAACCTGACGCTCGAAGCCTTCCGCGATCGGTGGAGCCTGATCATCCTGCGGGATGCCATGGTCGGCGGGCGCCGCCGCTGCTTCCGATGGCCAGGCTAAGAAAGAACATCCGCATAGGAGAACTCCTTGGGGGTTTAAGCGGGCGGCAGCTCTCGCAGAGCCTGATCGCTCGAGTCGATGTACCGGTGGCGCTGAAGCCTGCCAAACACGCCGTAAGGGTAGTCGTTCGGAGTGTTGGCGCTGACCTCATCCAGCCGGGTCGTGGCGTCGGCGCCAAGCTGCATGTCGGCTGCCGGTAGGTTTTCCTCCAACTGCGCCATGGTCCGCGCGCCGATGATCGATGCTGTGACACCCGGGCGGTTGGTGACCCAGCTCAGCGCTACCTGGCTAACGCTGGCGCCGATTTCGCCGGCGATCTGACGAGCGACTTCCAGCGTCGCCCAGTTGCGGTCGGACGAAAACAGGTCCTTCCCGATGTGACGCATCATGGCATTGTCGGAGCCAAACCGCGTATCGGCGCCTGCATCGGCTTTTCGGGTGTACTTGCCGGTTAAGAAGCCAGAGGCCAGTGGCGACCAGGAGAGAAGCCCGAGTTCGCTGTTGAGCGCAGCCGGAATGACCTCGTATTCGATCTCTCTTGAGGCGAGGCTATACTGCTGCTGCAGCGTAACCGGCATCTGCAGGCCCATGGCCTTTGCCGTGGAAAGCATCAGCTGCAGCTGCCAGCCGGTAAAGTTGGAAAGGCCAACATAATGGATTTTGCCGGCACGCACCGCTGCGTCGAGAAACGTCAAGGTTTCTTCCACCGGGGTTAGCGGGTCCCAGCCGTGCAGTTGGTAAAGATCGATCGCATCGACGCCGAGGCGCTTCAACGAAGTATTGAGCGCGCGGCTCAAATGGCGGCGCGACGCGCCCGCCTCGTTGACATCGGGGCCGGTGCCAAACCGCGCTTTGGACGCGAAGATCACCTTGTTGGTCAGATCGGCGGGTCTGCTCGCACGCCACCGTCCGAGAAGCTCCTCTGAAGCACCGCCGCCATAGACGTCGGCAGTGTCGAGCATGTTGCCACCGGCTTCAAGATAAGCGTCGATGATGGCGAAGGCTTCGGACTCGGGGGTTTCCGATCCAAACCCCATGGTCCCAAGCGCGAGGTTCGAAACCGAGACCCCTGAATTGCCGAGTTTTCTGTATTGCATGGTTCAAGCCTCGTGTTCTTTGGATGAAAGGTCGGGGCTGGACGCCAGGGGGAACCAGCCTGTCATGGCCTCGATAATCCTCGACAGTTTTGCCGGGATGCCGAGGTCCGTGACTTGTGCGGGATCGAGCGTCGTCGCGATTGATAGTGCGTCGCCGCCTTGCGCGCGTTCCACCCAATCCGGATTGATAACCAGGCCGCGGCCGACTGCGACACCGGAGAGGCCGATCGCGAGTGCTGCCGATGCCTGTGCGGGGGTCAAAATTCCGCCTGCCGCAAACAGCGGGATACGGCCTTCGACATGCCTCTCGATGACCCGTGCGATGGTCTCCGAACCGGCGCTGCCGATAGGTTTGTTCGTCAGGATGTTGCCAAGCGAAACATGCACATAGTCGACCTTGGCCTCGATGAGGCGGTCGATCAGCGCCAGGGCGTCGTCGATCCGAAGGCCGTCGGCATCCGGCTCTTCGGGTGAAATGCGGTAGCCCAGCAGAAAGGGCCCCTTCGCATGAAGCTCGGCAACGCGACGAACCTCCGCCACGACGGCGAGGGCAAAGCGCATGCGGTTCGGAAGCGAGCCGCCCCACTGGTCCTGCCGCTTGTTGAAGTGGGGGGAGAAGAAATTCTGGATCAGGAAACCGTGCGCGCCATGCAGTTCGACACCATCGAACCCCGCCTCGATCGCGCGGCGTGTGGCCTCGCCAAAGGCAGTAACAATCTCAAGAATTTCGGTCTGCGTCAGCTCCCGTGGGACCGCTGCAGCAGCGAATGCCGTGGCCGGAATGCCGACCTCACTGGCGCTGACAATCTCCCGGTCGGGAATGAGGTCCGGTACAGCCTTGTTGCCGGCGTGGAAAATTTGCAGGACGGCGGGCGCCCCGCCGCTTTTGGCGGCCTCGGCAAGACTGCGGAGGCTTGGGATAAAGCGATCGTCAAATGATGCAAATTCATCGGTGAAGCCGATGCCATTGGCCTGGACATGCGTACAGCCAGTGATGACCAGCCCCACTCCACCCACCCGTTTACGATAGTAGGCCAACTCCTCTTTGGTCACCGTCCCATCGGCATTGCCGGACCAGGTGGTCATCGGCGCCATGATGAGCCGGTTGCGTAAGGCCATGCCGTTGGCAAAGGCGAAGGGCTGGAAAAGCAGAGGAGCGAAGTGGTTCATGACATCACACGGGGGCTGATGGTTGCGAGATGGCGCGCTTGGCCATCGTCCATGCCGTAAATTAGTGCGTGGCGGTCATTTCGATTAGACGCTATAATTCGAATGCCCCTAGCGATTTGATGCATAAATGAAACGAGACGATCTTTATGATCTGGCGGCCTTCGAAGTCGTCGCCAAGCACGCAAGTTTCACCCGCGCAGCGGCCGAACTCGACATGTCGCAGTCGGCTCTCAGCCATGCGATAAAAATGCTAGAGGAGCGGCTGGGCGTCCGGCTGCTGGCGCGCACGACCCGGTCGGTGTCGGTCACGGAAGCGGGCGAAACGCTGCTTCGCTCCCTGCGCCCCGCGCTAGACGATATCGCCACCGGGGTTGATGCACTCGGCGCCATGCGCGGCAAGGCTGCCGGCACCATTCGGCTCACTGCAACGAAGCATGCAATCTCTTCCGTGGTCATGCCGCTACTGCCGAAATTTCTCGCGGAGTACCCGGATGTGCAGCTGCAGATGCTTGTCGATGACAGCTTCATCGACATTGTGGCGATGAGAATCGATGCCGGCATTCGCTTCGGCGACATCGTCGAAAAGGACATGATCGCGGTTCGGATCGGTCCGGACGTGCCCTTGGCCGTTGTCGGAGCGCCTTCCTACTTCGAAAAGTATGGCCACCCGGGTACGCCTCGCGAACTTTCTCTACATCGGTGCATCAACTACCGTCACCTGCGCACCTCCGGCGTCTTCGGGTGGGAGTTCGTCGAGGACGGACGGCCGCTCCAGGTTCGCGTTGAGGGACCGCTGACCTTCAGTAATTCCGAGCTGCTGCTCGAAGCCGCACTTGCCGGCCACGGCCTCGCCTACGTCTACGAGAACGAAGTTCTAGGCCACGTCGCGGCGGGCCGCCTCGAACGCACCCTTGCCAAATGGTGCCCAAACTTCCCCGGATACTATCTGTATCACCCAAGCCGGAGACAGGTCCCGCCGGCCCTGGCGGCGCTAGTCGCTGCCCTAAAATACCGGCCTTAGCCAGTTCGCCTTGCCCCTCCGCAGTGACGCAGCATGGAGCGTACACGAACTGCCCTGCGGACACGACGTGCCGTTACTGATGCCGAACGAACTGGCGGAGCTGCTCGAAAAAGCGTGACACCTTCGCCTCGATAAAGGATCCGGCGCTGCGTGGTTCTCGATCGCGCGCTACCCGAGACGTTAGCGCGCAATCCGTTCGATCAATCCATTGATGTCGACTACTGCTCCTGCTTGAACACATCCTTGAAGATGAGCGGCCCCCAGACGCGGCCGCGGGCGTGCACCAGCGCGCCTCCTTCGTTGAACTTTCCAAGCGTGAGTGGGGCGAAGCCGAGTTGTTTGGCGAGGGCCGCCGCCAGCAAGACCAAACGCGTCCGCCACTTCACCGAATTCGTGTCCCGCCGGCTCGACGCCTACACGCCGCTTCTCGCCGGGCTCTCCACATCGCGCGACTGAGGCATCCGGATCGCGCTGTTCACGGCCTCGACGCGTACGCCACCCACCCCTTGAAGCTCAGCGCTGCGTAAAACAGGCTGACCTCGTCGAACCCGGCCTCGCGCAGCATCGCTTCCTCTTCCGCCGGGGCCAGAATGGTCAGGCGGGTGCCGATGGCTTGCCGGCCACGTTCGAGGATGTCCGGGTCGACATCATCGGGCTGGCCATAGGCGACATGACGGGCGATCCAGTGCGAGCGCTCGGGCTCGGTCTGGGGGAAGCTGATATGGGCGAGGACGAACGGGGCGCCGGGCTTTAACCGGCGATGGATCTCCCGAAGCGTGCTGAGCCGTTCGTTTTGAACAATGAAGTGGAAGGTCAGCAGGCTCACCGCCGCATCGAACGGACCCTCGGGGGCGTCTGCGATGTAGCCCTGATGCAGTTGCACCCGGTCGGCATGCTCGGTCAGTGTCGCGCGCGCGAGGCTCAGCATCGCCTCGGACGGGTCTACGCCATCGAACGACCAGCCGGGGTGCGCCTCGGCCAGCGCCCGCGTTTCCAGGCCGCCGCCGGCTCCGACGACCAGCACCCGCCCGTCGTCGGGGGTTCGCTCCGCCACGAGCATCGAAACCATGCGATGTACGGCTAAGAGGCCCGGGACCTGCCGCAGCGCCGTATCGTGGTAGGAGGTGCTGGCGGGGGGCTGAAACGAATTCATGCCGCCGCTCCGAGTTTGTGCGCCTCGGACAGCAGCGCCCGGTGAGTCGCCAAGCCCGCCATGACGCCGTCGGCGCATGCGAAGGTCACGGTGTAGCCACCGCCGCGGGTGATGTCGCCGGCGGCATAGACGTCGGCAACGCTCGTCAGGTTCATCTCGTCCACCGCGACGAACGGGCTGAACGGACCGGCGGTGATCGCACAACCGAGTTGTCCCGCCAGTGGACTGTTCAGCACCTGCGACGGCCCGACATACAGCGCATCGATCGCCTGCGAGCGGCCGCCAACCAGCGCGACACCGGACAGCTGCGTGCCCTCGCCAATCAGCGCCTCGATCGGCGCCGCTTCGATGGCGATGTCGAGGCGGCGGAACTGCGCCAGTACTGCCGCATCCGGGAGCGCCGCGCCGTTGAGGAAATATGTCGTCGGCCCCCAGTTCGCTACCAGCAGCGCCTGATGCACTGACATCGGCGATTGCTGCAGCACGCCAAGCCGCTGCCCGCTGAATTCAAAGCCATGGCAATACGGGCAATGAATGACCGTCTTGCCCCACCGTTCGGCAATGCCGGAAATCTCAGGCAGAATATCGGAAACGCCGAACGCCAGCAGCAGCTTCGAACCCAGCAGCACGGCACCGTCCTCGAGTGTAACGGCGATGCCGCCGCCTGAGCGCGCAACGTCGACCGCGACGCCATCGACGAAACTGACGCTCGGATAGGCGGCGACCTGCGCGCGCGCGGTGGCGATCATGTCGCGCGGGTTGCTGCCGTCCTGACTGAACAAACCATGCGAATGCTCGGCAAATCGATTGCGGGGCTTGCCCGCGTCGATGACGCACACCGAAAGGCGCGACCGTGCCAAGTAGAGCGCGGCGGCGAGGCCGGCGAAACTCCCGCCGATAATGATGACATCATGCTGCAATTCGTTTCCCCTCAAAAGCGCGTCGCCCTGCCCTGGAGGACCAGGGCTGCGAACCCAATGGACACGGCGCCGTAAACTCATGTATCAATCGTTGGTACATGAATGAAGACGCGACGTCAATCGCGGCAGTTGACAGGCCGTGACTGAGCCCACAGATAACTCAAATGAACAAAGACACCCGACTTTCAGGCGTTCTGCATGTCCTGCTGCACCTGTCGCAGGTCAGCGTTCCACTGACCTCCGAGGCTTTGGCCAACACCATGGGCACCAACCCCGCAGTGTTGCGGCGGACCATGGCCGGCTTGCGGAATTCGGGCTACGTGCATGCCGAAAAAGGCCATGGCGGCGGCTGGACCCTCGCCCGTCCACTCGCCGAAATCACCCTGCTCGACGTCTACGCCGCCCTCGGCCGCCCCGGCCTGTTCGCCATCGGCAGCCGCAACGCCGCACCCGATTGCCGGGTCGAGCGCGCCGTCAACACCGCTCTGTCCGACACCATGGCGCAGGCGGAGGCCCTGTTCACCGAACGCTTCGGTCAGGTGACGCTCGATACCCTGCTTCCCGCCTCGCCCACAGCGCTGTCGGTGCATTGCCACTAAAACGAACCAGGGCGAACCGCCGGCCGAACCCGGGCAACAGCTGCCAAACTCGTTGAAGTGCATGACTTCAGGACTACGCACCGGTTCTCCGCACTTTGCCGCCGCCAGTTCGACCAACCTCGCTAGCGTTGGAACGTCAGGTGGATGGTGCCGCTCGGTGCCGTTTCCGACTTGACTGCGTAGCCGGTCTCAAAGCCACGCAGATCGTCCCAGAGGCGGATGCCGCGCCCGAGCAAGATCGGCGCGATGGCGACATGCAGGTGGTCGACTAGGCCAGCCTTGAGATACTCGCGAACAACGGTCGGGCCCCCGCCAATTCGCACATCCTTGCCGCCAGCGACGCTCACTGCCTGCCGGAGTGCCTCGACCGGGTCGGTAGCCAGAAAGTGGAAAGTGGTGCCACCCGCCATTTCAATGGCAGGCCGCTGCCGGTGCGTCAGCACGAAGACCGGGCAGCGGAACGGGGGCTCCTCTCCCCACCACCCACGCCAGTTCGCATCGTCGGGGAAATTATGAAGTCCGAACATGCCGGCGCCCATGATCTCGGCGCCCACGTCAACGAAATACGCCTGCGCGTAGTCGTCGTCGACGCCGGTGGTTCCGCCACCCGAATTATCCTGCAGGACGCGCTCGCGAAACGTTTTCGTCGCCGCATAGGCACCGGTGAGACGCGGCCAATCCTCGCCAAACGGGATCTCGGGCGTCTGGTCCGTCGTTGTCGCGAAACCATCGAGCGAGATCATGAGATCAACACGAACAGCCATCGGAGTTCCTCCTTGTGGTGGTTGCCTGACCGCCCCCCATCAGGCGGGCTTGATACTAAGGCAAATGCCTCTATATCAGGACCGGAAACTAAGGCAAGTACCTTTTTATCCTTGACCGCCCCCGTCACTCACCCTACTGATCCACATGCCTCATCATTCGACCCCCCTCGACCTCGCCTTTCACGCCCTCAGCGACCCGACCCGTCGTGCGGTGCTGTCGCGACTGGCCCGGGGCGAGGTGCCGGTCACCGCATTGGCCGAACCGTTCGACATGGCGCTGCCCTCCTTTGCCCAGCATCTCAAGGTGCTGGAAGATTGCGGGCTGATCGCCAGCGAAAAGCGCGGACGCAGCCGCTGGTGCCGGCTGGTGCAGGAGCGCTTCGATGAGGCGGCGGAGTGGATGGAAGCGGAGCGCCGAAGCTGGGCCGAGCGGCTCGATCGGTTGGAAATTTACCTCGACAAGATAGATGAGGCTGAAAAAACGCATGGCAAACCCGTTTGAGACCTGGTCGCTCGATCGCGAAATCGTCCTGGTCAAACTGCTCAACCACCCACGCGAAAAAGTCTTTGCCGCCTGGCTGAACCCCGAGGCGCTGGCCGAGTGGTATGGCCCGACCGGCCTCGAGATCGAGACGCACGAGGCCGATATTCGCGAAGGCGGCGTCTGGCGGTTCGATATGGTGGGGCTGTTCGAGGGGCAGCAGCAGCGCTTCCCCAACCTCATGCGGTTCATCGAGATCGTCCCGAACGAACGGATCGTGATGGACTACGGCACGCCCGACCCCATCGACCCCGACCGCTTTCGCACCACCGTAACCTTCGACTCGCAAACCGACGGCAAGACGGTGCTGACCATGCGCCAACTCCACCCAAGCCGCGAACGGCGCCAGTTCGTCATCGGCTTCGGCGCAGTCGAATACGGCCTGCAGACCCTAGACGGCCTAGCCGCCTGGCTCGACCGCTAAGCCAACCCCACTGCTTTCCTCCCCCGTCAAAGACGGGGGAGGGGGACCATCCAAAGGATGGTGGAGGGGGCGGCGCGAACACCGACTCAGCATCCGTAGCCGCCCCTCCCCCGTGCGATGCACGGGAGAGGACCAGGCGCCCTACTCCGGCAATAAACTTCAATCCTTGAGCCCGAACCACACCTCGACGTCACCAGCGCCGCTTTGCGCGTCAAAGGCCGGGCCGTAATATTCGAGGAAGCTGTAGGGAGCCCCGCTCGCCTCGTAGCCAGCCTCCGCAAGCCAGTCGGACGCGGCACCGATGGTTGCGCGCAGGCTGGTCACATCGCCCGAGTGGGTGAACCGGGCCCAGCGCAATGCCGGCACCGCGATGACCGTCAGTTCCGGCGGCAGGTCGGCGTCGGGCCGCACTTCGACCGCCGTAATATACTCGAAGTCCTCGCCGTTGGTTTCAGCGTCCCCGACAATGCCGAAAGCCGCCTTGCCCAACGCGCCATCGACATTCCCGAGATAGGGCTGAAATTGCTGCCATTGTGCCGGGATGCCGGCCCCATGGCTCATCTGGTGACGCTGCGAAATGCCGGCGAACCGCATCGATTGGCGGTTTTCAAACACCGGTGGGGTGAGATTGACATTGATATCGGTCGTCATCGGATAGGGCTCCACAAGGGCTATGTCATCAAGACTGCGTCGTCGTCGCAGCAGTTCGGGCGTGATGCCGAACTGATTGCGGAAGGCACGGGTGAATGCCTCATGCGAGCCATAGCCAGCGTCGAGAGCGACGGCGAGGATGTCGGGAGCACCGGCTGCGAGGGCACGCGCGGCTTCCGTCAATCTGCGGGCCCGCAGATATCCCGTGATGGAATATCCGGTGACCATGGGGAACAGGCGCGACAGATAGGTCGGAGATTTGCCGGTCACTTCCACCAGGTCATCGAGCGACACCGGTTCACGAAACCGGCTTTCGAGGACCCAGAGCATCTTTGCGACCAGTGACACGGACCTGAACTCTCCTGAGGCCGGGACTGTATGCCATGACGGCGAAACCGCCATTTGATCCTGGATGCCCTCGACGATGCTCAACCGATAGTCAACGGCACTCGAAATGCCGCGACCGACCGACATGCTTTGGCTGCTTTTGCGCCGGCGCAAGCCTGACCTATACGACACTCAGGCGTCCTGTCGCCGACAGTCTGAACGAGGACCATTAGCGGCCGCTGCCGGAGAAATCCGGTTCGAGGCGCTCGACTTCAATCGTGAGGTGCGAGAGTTCCTGCAGATGAGCCAGTTTTTCCCGGTAATACGAGGGCGCTTCGGGGTTTTTCGAGCTCACCGAAATGATTGCGCCGTGATGGCCGGGGCCGAGTTTCCAGACATGGAGATCGGTAATCCGTTCGCCGCCGGTCTCGACCGCCTGCCGGATTTGTTCCGGCAGCTCTTCGTCCGCCGGAATGTAATCGAGCAGCACGGCGCCAGCGTCCCGTATGAGGCCCCATGACCAGCGGGCAATGACCAGCGCCCCGACTATCCCGATCAGCGGATCGAGCCACAGCCAGCCATAAATGCTCCCGAGGATAAGCGCGCCAATCGCCAGCACCGAGGTCAGGGCATCGGCCAGCACGTGCAGGTAGGCGGCACGCAGATTATTATCGCGGCCGTGCCCCTGATGTGCATGATCGTGGCGATGCTCATGGCCCCCGTGATGATGATCGTGGTCGCCATGGTGAGCGTGATCGCCTCTTAGCAGCCACGCACTGATCAGGTTGACGATCAGGCCCGCGATTCCAACCGCGATGGCCTGGCCAAACGAAATCGCCACCGGATGGTAAAACCGCTGGACACTCTCATAGGCGATGAACAGGGCGATCAACGCGAGGACCACGGCACTCGAGAATGCCGCCAGATCGCCGAACTTTCCCGTCCCGAAGGTAAACCGGCCATTCCCGGCGTGCTTGCGCGCCAGGTAGTACGCCCCCGCGGCAATCAGCATCGCGGCGGCATGGGTCGACATATGCAGGCCGTCCGCGATCAGTGCCATCGACCCGTAGGCCGAACCGGCGGCGATCTCGATCACCATCATCGAGACGGTCAGGGCAATGACCAGCCAGACCCGGCGTTCGTTGCGACCGTGATTTTCACCGAGAAAGACATGCGAATGACCGGCGCCAAGCGGGCCGGGCGCGTTGATGGCGCTCATTTCAGGTACGTCCTCACGACTTCGATCAATTCGGCCGCGCCCTGCTCCCGTTGTCCGGGGTCAGCCACTGCCATGATGTGCTCCCGAATGTGGTCCTCGATCAGTTCGGCGGTCAGACCGCTCATGGCGCCGCGTGCAGAGGCCACCAGATTGAGAATCTCGGCGCAGGGAGCGTCGCTTTCAAGCAACCGCTCGACGGCCTCCAGCTGCCCTTTGAGGCGTCGGATCCGAGCGAGCAGTTTCGGCTTCTGCTGAATTATGTGACTCATCCGAGTAACATAGGGGGGTACCCTATTAATTTCAAGTTGAACGACCGGAATTGCCGACGGGTCGCAACGAGGCGGCTAGATCAGCAGCGCCGAAATCGCTGCGCTGTGGTCCGCAGCGCATTCCAGGTCGATCGGCGACTCAACTGGTGAGGCCAGCTTGGCTAGAACACCCCGAGGGCCTCAGCGATCGCCTTCTCAGGCTAGCAAAAACGCGAGGCACCTGATCTTATGAGGGTGTCAAAAACATTGAGGGGGGACCCATGCCCTACGTTCGCATCGAGATCACCGACGGCGCCACCGACGAACAGAAGCTCCAGATTTATGAGGAAACCACCGAGATGCTGGTCCGCATCCTCGGCAAGAATCCCGAATACACGTTCATCGTGATCGAGGAAGTCGACAACAAGAACTGGGGCCACAAAGGCACCTCGGTTGCCAAGATCCGCGAAGCCGAAGCCGCCGCCAAGGCCGCAGCCGCGCCCCTCACAGCGGTCGCCTGACAAGCCGGCACCCTGCTTGCCTGCTATCCTCCCCCGCAGCAGCGGGGGAGGGGGACCATCCAGAGGATGGTGGAGGGGGCGGCGCGAACCCCGGCAGCGCCCATAGCGGCCACAACAATAACGCCCCTCAGGCGGCCACCGGCATACGCGGCTTCTCCCAATCCATCACAAGGAAGGAGGGGACCCTTCTGAAAAGATCGATCTGCTGGGCGTTCCCGCCATGCGGCGGCGGCTCATCGAAGTATCGCAACTGCAAGTTATTGCCGAGTAACAGCGCCATGTAAGTCCCAAGTGGCCGGTGCCAGTTCTGCACACGGAGTTCGCCCCAGCCGATCCAGTCGGACCGCTCTTCGAGGTAATGATCAATCAAAAAACTGTTTGTACCGTCTTCCGCCTCCCGCCACCCCGTCGGATTACTGGCGCTGTAAAAACTGTTCAGATTCGCGATCAGAAGGTGCCCGCCCGAGCGCAATACCCGAGTCATTTCACCGATGGCTTTTGCCAAGTCGGGAATGTCGATGAGGCTCATATAGGCCACGACGAGATCGAACGACTGATCCTCGAACGGCAATAGCTCTGCCCCAACGGCGCAATATTCACCCTCCGGATGCAATTGTCTGGCCTTACGGATTAAAGATTCGGCCGGGTCGATGCCAGTCGTGATGAGGCCCCATGCGGAGAGCAGCCGGCAAAACCGACCCTCACCGCACCCGACGTCGAGAACAGTCTTCGCCTCACTCAACCGGGCCCGGTCGAGCATGGGCCGATCAAGAACAAACCGCCGCGCAAAATCCCCCTCGACGCCTATCGTTGAAATCCAGGCCTCGGCGGACTCTTCCCATCCATTCGACATCAGCAACTTCCCCCTGAGTGTCGGCAATTCAACAAACCGAACTGCAATGTCGAAGGTGGCCGATCAGTGACGAGACGGGCTGCCGACAAGTGAACGAAAGGCGGACCCGATGCTTGATCGGGCACCGCCGGCCGTCGCCAAGCACCACCGGGCGGAGGTAAAGCCGCTACTCATCGAGCCGGCCGAGTTCATCACCCCTACTATCCTCCCCCGTCAAAGACGGGGACGGGGACCACCCACCCACTACGCAGCGTCGGCCATCACCATCGTCAAGCGACCAATCCGGCGGCCGGATTGCCTTGAGCTCTTACGCAACGGCGCCCGCATCCGCCCGGCGACGGCCCCCGACGCCTCAGGCGGGAACGTACGTCAATTTCATCGTGTCCCCGGAGAGCTGTTCGCTTGACACGAGGTGGAGTAGCGATCGGGGGGTGTTGAAGAACGGTTTGCCGCCGCCGAGCACCACGGGGCGGAGGTAAAGCTGGTACTCATCGAGCAGGCCGAGTTCGGCGAGGCCTCCGGCGAGTTCGGGTCCGGCGACTTCGATCGTGCCCTCCTGCTCGGCTTTGAGCGTCCGGACGAACTGTTCGAGATCGCCGTTCACCAGCGTCGCATTCGGCCCGACCGAGTGCAGGGTCCGCGACACCACCCATTTCGGCTTCTCCCGCCAGGCCGTCGCAAACGCGTTGCCGACATCGTCCTCGGCTGGCTGATCCTCGTCCCAGTAGCGCATGATCTCATACATGCGCCGGCCGTAGAGGCTGCCGGCCGAGTGGCTCAGCTGGTCGCTGAAGTGCCGATGCAGGGCGTCGTCCGGCATTGGCAGCCCGGGCGCGCCTTCGACACCCGAAACATAGCCGTCGAGCGACTGCAGCATTGCAAAAACGAGCTTGGCCATGGGTGGCTCCTGTCGAGTGGTGGCAGTCCGGAGGGATTGCCAGTTACGCCGTGCATTGTGCTAGCAGTGCCTCGCGGGGTAGAACCATTACTAATTCGCAACCGGTTGAGGGATGCATTGCATGAGCCGCCGCCGCTCGGGATGCCCGATAGACCTGACGCTCGAGACCTTCGGCAATCGCTGGAGCCTGATCATCCTCCGCGACATCATGTTCGGCGGCCACCGCACTTTTCGAGCGCTCCTCGCCCACAACATGGAAGGGATCGCGTCCAACATTCTCGCCGACCGGCTGGCACGGCTGGCGGCAAATGGGCTGCTGTCGCGCTGCGGCGATCCCGGCCACAAGCAGCGAGTGGTCTATAGCCTGACCGAAAAGGCCATCGATCTGGTCCCGATGATGGCGGTCATGGGCAGCTGGGGGGTGCGCCACACCCTCGCCTCGACGGAGCTCTCGACCCGCGCGAAGGTGCTTGAAGCCGGCGGGCCGCCGCTCTGGTCCGCCTTCATGGCAGAGTTGCGCCACTTCCACCTCGGTGCACCGCAACCCGCCGAGTCGGTCCTCGCCATGATGCAGTCGGCATACGAAGCGGCGCTGGCGGAACGCCGCCCGCAAGCTGATCTGGTTGCGGGATAGCGACGGAGGCCGATGCATCCAGACCGTGCATCGGCGGCGGCGTTAAGTTGGGGGGATGCTTGCCATGCAGACCTGAGCCCGCGCAGCAATTGCTTCGGGTGTCTCGGCCGCGACGGGCCGGTCGAGCGTACGCGAGCATCAGGTCGTTGCATCGATGATGCCGAGCCGTTCTGGCCGCAAGCAGCAAAGCGCGGTCCGATGCGGTGATCGCTGCCCGATTTTCCAATGTCGAACCGGCGGACCAGTCGGGCGCCTGCCGGTATAGGAGGGACAAGCGGCCAGCCCCAAACACGGCGTGTGCCATGACCATCACGGAGCCAACGATCGGGTGGCCGGCTAAGTCGAGCCCCTACTTTCCTCCCCGTGCAATGCACTGGAGAGGCAAGCAGCCGAGCCACGGCGCAACCTCCCGACTAGCCAATGCAAAAACGTGTAGCCCGGCTTTGCAAAAGTCGAACTTCACCCTGGCAAGACATCCCCCGCTTTCCTCCCCCGCAGTCGCGAGGGAGGAGGACCATCCGCAGGATGGTGGAGGGGGCGGCGCAAACTCCGCCGCCGTGTCCGTGGCCGCCCCCTCCACCGGCTTTGCCGGTCCCCCTCCCCCGTGCCATGCACGGGAGAGGAAAACAGGCCGAGCCAAAGCCGGCCGCATTCGTCACATCACACGCCTGAAAGACCGCCACGCCCCTCTTGCTATCCTCCCCTGTCGCAGACGGGGGAGGGGGACCATCCGCAGGATGGTGGAGGGGGCGGCGCAAACTCCGCCGCCGTGTCTATGGCCGCCCCCTCCACCGGCTTTGCCGGTCCCCCTCCCCCGTGCCATGCACGGGAGAGGAAAACAGGCCGAGCCAAAGCCGCGCCGCACTCGTCACATCGCTCGCCTGAAAGACCGCCAAGCCCTCTTGCTATCCTCCCCTGTCGCAGACGGGGGAGGGGGACCATCCGCAGGATGGTGGAGGGGGCGGCGCGAACTCCGTCTCTGAGCCTCCAGCCGCCCCCTCCCCCGTGACTTGCACGGGAGAGGAAGTCAACGCACCCTGACCCCAATACGGATTCAAAATCCGCTGATGAAAATTCTTTTCGGCGAAGATAAGGTCATCAATACCGAGATCGGGCTTAGGAATCGGCCATGGACGGACTTATTCGCGGATTTTTCCACTACGCGATTTTGGTGTGTTTGCCGGCCATTACGGCCTTTCTGGTTTATAACTATGTTCGCGAACTTTGGGTCTACGCCACCGACCGAGCGAAGTTCAACACCTTGAAGAAGCCAATAATCATGGACGGGGAGAGCGGCGGTACCGAGATTTCGTCACCCGCCGGCCGTTTGCTGTTCTCGTATCCGTTCTTTATCGCCGGCTTCGCCCTTTTTTGCGGTCTTATTTTGGCGCGGCAGTGGAACCCCTGACTTCTACATATTTGGATGAAGGGCGTGTAGCTAGGCGACGGGCCGTACCAGCGGTTAAAGCCCAGCGCCGACAGTCGGCTAGCCTTGCCATGGCACGGTCTCTCAATGCGCAGCATATGCGTTTCAAAGCGCAGCGCAGGATCACCAGAGGCGGGCTAATTGCCCCATATCCTCTCTATATTGACGGCCCGCTTGCGATGCACATCTATGCGACTATGGCGATTTCCTCCGGTGAGACCTTGGCTAGGCTCCGGTCACATTTCGCGTTCACGGCGTCGGACGCTATCCGTCGGCAACCCACCCTCACCGATGAACACTTCGAGCCGCCGCGACGCCGGCCCTACCGCCCGGTCGTCGAGGCCCCACTGCCGGGCCAGCGCATCGAGTCCCGCACGCAGCAGAAATTTGGCGCTGCGCCGCGGCCAGCGGCGTTCCGCCTCGATTTCCGCCAGCCCCTTGCCGAACCCACAGACATCGAGCACCACTCCGGCGCAATCGCCCGGCAGGCCGGCCACCAGTGTGTTGAGCTGTTTCCGTGCAGTGGCGGCGCTATCCGAAAGGTCATTGCCCCCACCGCCGCCGCCTGGAATTCGCACAGCGTCATAGGACATGGTCAGCCGCGGCATTAGCGCCGCCCGCCGAAACAGGCCCTGCAGCCGCACCGCGGCCTCCAGCTGCCGCGCCCCGAGAAACGCCTCGCTTTCCCCCGCTTGCGGTTTGGCGAGCCGAAGCAGCGGGGTGGTGTCGGCCACCCGGACCGGCGCCGCCATCGCCGCCTCACGCCGCGGCATCGGTCACCCCCTCGGCAAAGCTCCGGAGTTCGACATGCAGCGTCTCGACCAGGCGATCGAACCCCGGATCGTCGCGGGCATCCTCGATCAGCTGGCAGGCGTGCCGCACCGTCGCCCGGTCGCGCCCGAACTGCCGCCCGATCTCGGCCATGCCGCGCGACAGCGTCGAATTGAGCAGGTACATCGCCAGTTGCCGCGCCCGCACCACCGCCGCCCGGCCGCGCTTCTCGCGCACCAGCACCGCTGCATCGACCCCGTTAGCCACCGCCGCCAGATCGAGCGCCAGCGACCCAACCAGATCGCGCCGCACCCCCGCCTGCCGCCACAGCCCCGCCTCACGCCGCTCGCCACTCAAAACCCGCATCGCACCCTCCAAACTTAATAGGATTATATTCCTATATTGTTCGCACAACAACCACCCCCCGGGGACAACATCGGGAAACCAGCAGGGAGGTTGGGGTTATCGGCTCAAGGGGGCGCGAGGCAGTCGGTCAGGAGGATAACCCCCCTCGCCCAGCCCGCGGGAACCCCGCATGCGGCACCGTGACCCGGGTCGAATACAGCCGCCCGGTTGGGTTGCCCCGATTGATCTCCCCGGTCCATTCGTTGGCGCAGATGAACAGCGTGCGGCCGTCGGCGCCGCCGAGCATGCAGGCGAAGGCCATGCGGTCGATGGGGATTTCGGCAAGTACCGCGCCGCCCTCGGCGATGCGGACGCAGCGCGGGCCGGAGGCCACCCACAGCCCGCCCTCGGCATCCATGCAAATGCCGTCGCCGCCCTGCCCCTCGAGTTTCGCCCATAGCCGGGGGTTCGACAGGCTGCCATCGTCCGCAATGTCGAATGCCGTCAGCTGGCTGTTGAACGATTCGGCGCAGATCAGCGTCTTGCCGTCGGGGGTGATCACCATGCCGTTGGGGAACGCCAGATCGCCCTTCTGCCTCTCCACCGTGCCGTCCGGCCGCACTAGCGCAATGAAACCCGGCTGGAACTCGCCGCCGGGAAATTTGAAGTTGACGTTGTTGAGGTAGGTGTTGCCGCGGTCGTCGCAGACGATCTCGTTGTAGCCGAACTCGGCGTCGCTCAGATCGGCGAAGTCCGCGAGTTCGCCAGCTACCAGCTTCTGCAACTGTTTGCCCGTCGAGTTGACGACGAGGCAGGTGCCGTCCGCCGTCCAATCGAACGAGATCGGCAGCGATTTGACCGAGGCCATCGCCTCGCTCTCGCCCGCCTCGGTCAGCGCGTAAATCGTCTGCCCCACCCAATCAGCGAACCAGATGCGGCCGGCGTGCCAGCGCGGGCATTCCCCCATCAGGATATCCGCCTTGAGGGTTGCGAGTGCATTGGTCATGGTCAGTTTCCCTGTTCAGGACCATGACGCGCGACTACCAGCGATTTCGACACCCGGCCCATTTATCTTCATGATCCTCCCCTGTCGGAGACGGGCAGGAAAGGGCAGAAGCGGGCCGGATCACCCCGGCGGCATTTTCTCGAACGCCGGCAGCCCCGGATCGACGTGATCCCAGACCTGCGCGCTATGGGTCCACAGCACCTGCCGGGGTGCATAGCGGCTCGGATCGTCGAGGCTGGCGGCGCGGATGACGAGGAAATCCGGGTTGTCCGGGAAGGTCATGTACACCGGCGAGCCGCAAATCGGGCAGAAGGCCCGCGCCTTCACGGTGCCGCCGTCGCCTACCGCGGTCCACACCGTCGCGGCGCCGGAAACCATCCCCGGCAGCCGGGCAAAAGTCAGGTGCGAGGCATGACCGGTGCCGCTTTCCTGCTGGCATTGCCGGCACTGGCAGTCGAGCATCATCAGCGGCTCGGCGGCGATTTCATAGCGTATAGCGCCACAGGCGCAGCCTCCGGTATAGGGCTCGGTCATGCAAAATCTCCCGGGTGGATAAAAGCTCAGTCGCTGTCGCCAAACTCGCCAAGGCTGCGGACCACCTTGGGCCAGGCGCTGCTCATGCTGTCGAACACCGTGACGTTGCGCGGCAGCACGAAGCCGGAGTGGACGAGCCGCAGCCGCGTGCCGGTCGCCACCGGCGTCAGCAGCCAGGTCACAAGACTATCGAGTTCGGAGCCGTAGCCGACATTGTCGGAGTGCCCGCTGCGCCACGTATAGGACAGCAACTCGCCAACCCGCACCTCCACCACCTCGCAGTTGATGGTCCCGTCCCAGGGTCCGGCCGGCTTGGTCTGGAAGGTAAACTCCGTGCCGGTCACCGCGGCAAAGCCGGTCGGCGCCATCAGCCAGCGCGCGATCAATTCGCCGCTGGTCAACACCCGCCACAGCAGCGGCGGCGCCTGCGGGAACATCTCGTCGACCACAATGGCCCGGCTGGCCGTCTCCAGAACTTCGGCAATCATTGATCGATCTCCTGCAACAGGCTGCGCAACGCGCCGAGGCGCTGGCGCCAAAAGACGCCGTAATGGGTCATCCAGTCGAACAGCGGCTCAAAGCCGTCCGGCCGCGCCCGGTAAAAGGTTTTCCGCCCGTCGGGCCGTTCGAGCACCAGCCCCGCTGCTTTCAGCCGCTTCAAATGCTGCGACACTGCACCCTGGCTGACGCCGCTCCCCGCCGTCAGCTGGACGACGCTGATCTCTTCGGTGCCGACGATCCGCTCGAACAGCTCCCGCCGGGTCGGATCGGCCAAGGCGCGGAGAACAACATCGATGCTGGCTGGTTCAGGCATCTCCACTCATTAGCGAGGACTGATTGATAAGTCAACGCTAATTTATGTGTGATGCGGTGGAGACCCCATGACGCTGTCACCCTGAGTTCGAACCCCAACCGCAAAAACCAAAACGGCCGCCCGATGGGGGCGGCCGTTGGCGACGCTTTTCAGTGTTTCAATGGATCAGGCGGCTTTGCGGCCGAGACCGTTGTCCTTGGCCAAACGCGAGCGGGTTGCCGAATAGTTCGGTGCAACCATCGGGTAGTCGGCCGGCAAGCTCCACTTTTCGCGATACTGCTCGGGCGACAAATCGTAATGCGTCCGCAGATGCCGCTTCAGCGACTTGAACTTCTTGCCGTCTTCGAGACAGATGATAAAATCCGGATTGATCGATTTTTTTACCGAAACGGCCGGCTTCTGGTCTTCGACGATGACAGGGACCGAGTTGGTGTGCAGCGCCGTCAGGGTCGCATGGATGTCGACAATCAACTTCGCCAGGTCAGTCGAACTCAAGGCATTGTGGCTGACATAGGCGCAGACAATTTCAGTGCTCAATTCGATAAGCTCACTGCCGCCCTCGAGGGCGACACGGGTGAGATCATTCATACTCTAGCCTTTCGTATACAACAGGGACACCGATGATATTGGCCGGTGCCGTTGTAGCGATTGGTAAACGTGTTTGCAGTCTCGTGCAACGTTTGAGCAAATGAACTGTGTATGCACTAACGGCCGAACATGACTAGGATTGTCGCTTTTCAGTGTCCGCAAACTCATCTTTCAGTGTCTGCAAACTCATCCACAGCAGTCGATGCTGCCGGACGGTGCCCGGTCAGATAGCTCGCCCGCGCTAGTAGATGTGCGGATAACGGGGTGGTGAGCAGCACGAAGCCGATGCCAAGCCCCGCTCGCAATGCCACCGGCCCATCGAGCGAAACCATTGCAATCGCTGCGAAAATCAGACCGCAGCCAACGGCTCCGGCTTTCGATGCCGCGTGCATTCTGGTGTAAAAATCGGGGAAGCGCAGCAATCCGATGGCCGCCAGCAGCCCAAACAGCGCGCCGAAAATTACTAACACGATACTTGCGAAGACCAGCGCGTCGTTAAACATTGTGGCTTTTTTCCTCCCGCTGTTCCAGACCGCGACTTTTCGTCCCATGCCGCAGCAGGTAGCGCGCGAGGGCGACGGTGGCGAGGAAACCGATCAGCGCCAGCCCGATGGCGAGGTCGAGATACAGCGTCATGCCGGTGCGGATGGCGAAAATCACGATGCAGCCGATGGTGAGCGTCGTCAGCAGGTCCAGCGCCAGAATCCGATCGGGCAGCGTCGGCCCGATAACCAGCCGCACCAGCGTCAACGCCATCGCCAGCCCCTCGAGCCCCAGCGCTGCCCACGTCGCCAGTTCGAGCCACGCCAGGGCAGTCATCGAAACACCGCCATGATCCGCGCCTCAAAGCCCGCGGCAATCCCGGCGATCAGCGTCTCGCGATTAGTCAGTTGCAACACGTGGACATACAGCACGCTTCGGTCGGCCGACACATCGAGGCTTAGCGTCCCCGGCGTCAGGGTGATCAGGCTCGCCAATAGCGTGATCTCAACATCGGTCGTCACAAGCAGCGGATAGGCGATGATCGCCGGACGCAGCCGCGCCTTGAGATTGGGAGTCAGCGCCAGCACCGCGACGCCGATCGCGCTGGCCAGCAACTCCCACACGAACAGCCCGGCCAGCGCGACGATGGCCCGCACCCGCCGCAGCCCACCCGTCGCCTTCACCCGGTCGCGCAGAATGAAGCCGACCAGCAGCCCAAACCCGGCGCCGAGCAACAGGTTGAGGGTTTCGAAACTGCCGCTGACGACGCCCCACAGCAACGTCACGGCGACGACGATCAGCGCCAGGGTCATGGCACGCCTCCGAAGCCAACCGCCGCAAGATACCGCGCCGGATCGAGCAGATCACCGGCGGCGATCAGGCTGCCGCGCAGCAGCGGCTCAGGCCACAGGCCAAGTCCGAGGATCAGTATCACCAGCACGAACGCCGACATTCCCCCGAACCACGCCTCCCGCCGCGACAGGTGCTGGTGCCGCAGCGGCGCGCCCTCGACCCCGTCGTGCAACGGCCCCTGCCGCCAGAAGATATGCGCCCACAGCCGCGACGCGGCGAGGAGGGTGAGGAACGCATTGAGCAGGATCGCCGCAATCAGCAGCAGCGCCACGGCATCGACCGGCCCACCGCCTGCCAGCCCCGACCGTGCAATACCCGCCTGCAGCACTTGCAACTTGGGCCAGAAACCGAGGAACGGCGGCACCCCGGCGACCCCCAGCAGCAACACGAGGAACAGCATCGACACCAGCGAACTGGCGCCATAAACGCCGCCCATCGCCCGCGTGTCGGTCGCGCCGGTCACCGTCTCGATCAACCCCGCGACCAGATACAGCGCCGCCATGCTCAGCATGGCCTGCAGGATATAAAGACTCGCCCCGGCAATCCCCTGCGCGCCCCCGAGCGCGATGCCGGCCAGCACCATGCCGATGCCGCCGATGACGAAAAACCCCAGCGCCCGCCGCAGATTGGTCTCGGCGATGGCCCCGAGCGGCGCCAGCAGCAGCGTCAGCACCGCGATCGCCACTAGCGCCGGCATCAGGAAATCCCCGACGCCCGGCATCACCGTCACCAGCGTCCGCAGCAGCGCATAGACCCCGACCTTGGTCAGCAGGCCGGCGAATAGCGCCGACACCGCGGGGGAGCCGGTATGGTAACTCGCCGGCAGCCAGGAATTGACCGGAAACGCCGCCGCCTTCAGCCCGAACGCCAACAGGAACAGTGTCCCCACCACCGCCATCGCCGCCGGATTGGTGCGCGGCGCCGTGGCCACCAGGTCAGCCATGTTGAGCGTCCCCGCCGCGCCATACAGCAGCCCGAGCGCGATCAAAAACACTGTGGTGCCGAGATAATTGAGGAAGCCGTATTTGATCGCCGCATCTAGCTGAGCCACCCGGCGACCGCTGATCAGCAGCCCCAACGCCGCGATCAACAGGACCTCGAACCACACATAAAGGTTGAACAGATCCCCGGTCAGCACCGCGCCGCCGACCCCCGCCAGCAACAGCAGCACCAGTGCGAAATACCCATCGGCGGAGCGCGTCGCCGACCGCTCGGCAAAACCATAGACCAGCACCACCAGCGTCACCACCGCCCCCGCGAGCGCCAGCGCTGTGCCCAGCACATCGGCGGCAAAGCTGATGCCGAACGGCGGCAGCCAATTGCCCATGATCATCGCCACCGGCCCGTCGACCAACACCCGCTGCAGCAACGCCGCATCCACCGCGATGATGGCGACAACGAACAGCACGGCAACCGCGCCGGAAACCTTGTCGAACCGACGCGACAGCAGCAAAACCGTCGCGCCGATGAGGCCGAGCAGCACCGGCAATACCACCAGCCAGTCGGCGATCACGGTCGGGCCAGCAGTCATGCCGGTGCCCATCAATAGCTCAATGGCGGGCGCGGCCCGTCTTCGGGCTCGGCCAGCCGCATCGACGCGGTGTCATCGGCATCGAGCGTCCGGTAGGCGCGATAGGCCAGCACCAGCAGAAAGGTGAACATCGCAAAGCCGATGACGATGGCCGTCAGGATCAGTGCCTGCGGCAACGGATTAGCAGTCGCCAACGCCGGCACCTGCAGCCCTACCGGCACGATCGGCGCCACTTCGCGCGTCACCCGGCCGGCGGTGAAAATCAGCAGATGCGTCGCATTGCCCAGCACCACCAGCCCCAGCAACATGCGGATGATGCCGCGCGACAGCAGGAACCAGATGGCCGTGGCAAAGAACAGCCCGGCGAGGATGGCCAGCGCTACTTCCATCTACGCGCCCTCCCCGCCAGCTTCGAGCGCCAGCACCACCGAAACGATGCTGCCGAATACCGTCAAGTAAACGCCGAGATCGAACAGCATCGGCGTCGACACGCTTATCGGCGTGCCGAACAATTGCACCTCGGCCCACAGCCCGGTCAGGAACGGCACGTCATAAAACACCGACAGCACCCCGGCGAGCGCCGCCAGCAGCACCCCGACCCCGGCATAATTGAGCGCGTCGAAATGCAGCGCCCGGCGCGTCGCCATAACGCCATTGGCCATGCCGAGCAGCGCCATGGCCGCCGCGGCGATCAACCCACCGACGAAGCCGCCACCGGGCTCGTTGTGGCCGCGCAGCAGCAGATACAGCGAGAACACCAGCATCGCCGCGACGATCACCGGCGCCATGGTGCGGAACAGGAGCGAGTTCATGCCCCACTCCCGTCTGGCCGAAGCTTTGCCTCTACGGGGTGAGCAGCCTGTGCCTTTAAATCCGGCACGCTTAATGCCGGCACCAGCACGATCGGCGGCCGCCGTCGCGGCTTTCGCACCGTCGTTGGCAGCACCGGCATTGCCGCTGGCTTGCTCCGGCGCAGCAGCGCCAGCACGGCAATCCCCGCCGCCAGTACCACCGAAATCTCTCCGAGCGTATCAAGGCCACGGAAGTCGACGATGATGACATTGACGATATTGCGCCCATGCGCCTCGGGCACGCTATGCGCGGTAAAAAACTCTGCCAGCCGCGGGTCGAGCGGATGCGACAGCACCAGCAGCAGCGCCGCCGTTAGCCCGACGCCGCACAGCACCGCCAGCGTTCCGTCGCGCAGCAGGTCCTCGATTTCACGCGGATCGCGGCGGTCGAGCGCCAGCCGCGTCATCACCAGCGTCAAAATCACCACCGCCAGCACTTCGACCACCAGTTGCGTAAACGCCAGGTCGGGGGCGCCAAACACCAGATACACCAACGCCACGGCCAGCCCTTGCACCCCGAGTGCGACGATGGCGCCGAGCCGCGTCCGCGCTAGCAGCAGCGCCACCAGCCCGGCAGCGGCAAGAGCAAAAATCCCCCATTCGTAAAACCTCAACTGCGGCAGCAGCGGCCATGGCGGCAGCGCCCGGTAGCTCAGCATCGGCACGAACAGAGCCAGCGCCAGCAGGCCGAACACCGTCACCACATAAAGTTCGAGCCGCCCGTGATGGATAAACCGCGTCACCGCCCCAGCCAACCGGATCAGCCCGAACATCGCCCGATCAAACGCGGCATCGAAGGTAAACCGCACCGCTCCCTGCACCCGCCGCAGCAGTGTCCGCAACTGGTCGAGCCGCGCAAAAGTCGCCGCCGCCACACCCCAGGTCAGCAGCGACAACCACAGGGCCAGTGAACCGAAATCCGGCACAAGACTCAAATGACTTGCAACCGCCCGCCCCGCCACCGCCGAAGCAGCCGGCGCGATAGCCATCATGCCGAACCACCCGATCAGCACCGCCGCCCCGATACCCGCCGCCGCCAGCACCAGCGGCCCGAGCAGCAGGCTCAGGCCCGCCTCATGCGCCCGCTTGGGAGTTTGCACAATCGGCCCGAGGAACGGCCTGATGGCGATGGCGAGCGCAATACCCCCGAGCACGCCATTGCCCAGCACCGCGACGATCAGCGCCGCCAGCTCAAGGCCACTGCCCCCGAGTGCCAGGTACAGTTCCTCCTTGCCGAAGTAGCCGAGCGTCAGCGGCAGCCCCAGCATCGACAGCGCCGCACCCGCCGCGGCAAGAAAACTCAGCGGCATCCGGCGCGCGAGGCCCGACAGCGCCCCGAGTTCGCGCGTCCCGGTCGCATGGTCGATCGCCCCCACCACCATGAACAGCGCCGCCTTGTAAAGCGCGTGCCCGACAAAATACAGCATCGCCGCGCTGACCGCCGCATCGGAGCCGAGCCCCAGCATCAGCACCAGCAGCCCGAGCGAAGCGATGGTGGTTTGCGCCAGCATCAGCTTGAGATCAGTCTGCCGCAATGCCGCCACCGCGCCCCACAGCAGCGTCACCCCGCCGACAGCAACCAGCGCGCCGGTCCACGCCTCGGTCCCGCCCAGCACCGGCGACAGCCGCGCCAGCAGGTAAATCCCCGCCTGCACCATGGTCGCCGAATGGAGGAACGCCGACACCGGGGTCGGCGCCTCCATCGCATTGGGTAACCAAAAATGAAACGGCACCTGCGCCGATTTGGTGAATGCCGCCAGCAGCACCAGCAGCAGTGCCGGCAGGTAACCCGCGGTGCCGCCGAGACTGCCGCCGGCCAGCAAATCGCTCACCCGCCAAGTCCCAGTCATCGCCGCCAGCAGCACCGCGCCAAGCAACAACGCCAGCCCGCCAATGCCGGTCACCAGCAGCGCCTGGACCGCCGCCCGCCGCGCCGCCTGCCGACCCCGGTCAAAACCGATCAGCAAAAACGAAAAGACGCTGGTCGCCTCCCAGAACACGAACAGCAGCACCAGATTGTCGGCCAGTACCAATCCGAGCATCGCCCCGGTGAACCCGAGCAGCAGCGCCAGCAACCGGCCGAGGTCCGGGTGACCCCGCAAATACCCGCCGGCGTAAATCAGCACCACCGCTCCGATGCCGCTGATGGTCATCGCGAATACCAAACTGAGGCCATCGAGTCGCAGGTCGAGACCGATGCCATAGCTGACGATCCAGTCGAGATGCACCAGGATGATTTCGCCGCCGGCGACCCGTTCGACCAGCGTCGCGAGGTAAGCGAACATCGCCGCAGGCAACACCGCAAGCAAAACGCCGGCAAACCGCCGCAGGACAAGTGTCATGCCTGCAGCGACAAGCGCCAGCAGCAACGGGGCGACCGGGAGCAGCGCCAGCAGCAAATCGGGGCGAAACGGCAAGCGAACTGGTCCCAAAACGGCAAATCGCCCGCAATCTAGCGGCTGGCACCGGCAGGACAACCCCTCAACCGGCCCGACAGCCAATTGCCACAAGCTTTTGCGAGGGTTAGCAGTTCACCCGCCACATCCCGAGACCGTCCATGTCCCCGACCCCGCCGATCGCCAAACAGCAAAAGCACAGCGCCACCCACCACGGCATCACTCGCGACGATCCCTACCACTGGCTGCGTGCCGACAACTGGCAGGAGGTCATGCAAGTCCCAGAAACCCTCGCACCTAACATCCGGGAATACCTCGAAGCCGAGAATACCTATTACGAATCCGCATTTGGCAAACCGACCGAAGCGCTGCGCGAAACCCTCTACCGCGAGATCCGCGGCCGCATGAAAGAGGACGAAACCGGCATCCCGACCCCCGACGGCCCCTTCGCCTACAACGCCCGCAACGAGACCGGCAAGCAATATCCCATACTCGTCCGCACCCCGCGCGCCGGGGGTTCCGAGGAAATTCTGCTCGACTGCAACACCGAAGCCGGCGACGGATTCTTCGATTTCGGCGGCGCCGATCACGATCCGAGCCATCGCTGGCTGGCCTGGAGCGCCGACCGGCAGGGCTCGGAATATTACACCGTCCACTTCCGCGACCTGGGGACCGGCACCGATACCGCTGAAATCATTGCGGAAACCGCCGGTGACGGCGAGTGGTCTGCCGACAGCCGCCACTATTATTACACCGAATACGACGACAACCACCGCCCCTACCGGGTTCGCCGCCACGCCATGGGCACCCCGCAAACCGACGACGCCATCATCTACGAAGAGTCCGATC
Source organism: Devosia sp. (assembly GCA_028290665.1). Lineage (GTDB taxonomy): Bacteria > Pseudomonadota > Alphaproteobacteria > Rhizobiales > Devosiaceae > JAQGJK01. Next base: position 224,772 of record JAQGJK010000026.1, read on the forward strand.
CCGGCTTCTTCGTCGGCATCGGCCGCCTGCTGTCGGGCGCTTATCTCGTCATCGACAGCCATGATCACCAGACCAGCGAAGTCCGCCTGATCGACGCCGCGACCGGCGGTGACCCCATCCTCGTCGCCGCCCGCATCGCCGGTCGCGAGTACGATGTCGATGAGCGGCACGGCGTGCTGTACATCCGCACCAACGCCGACGACGCCGAAGATTACAAGATCGTCACCGCCCCTGCCGCGACACCAGGCGCCGAGCACTGGGTCGACCTGATCCCCCACCGGCCGGGCGTCTTAGTGCTGTCCGCCGACGTCACCGCCACCCATCTGCTCCGCCTCGAACGCTTCGAAGGCCTGCCGCGCATCGTCATCCGCAACCTTAAAACCAACGCCGAGGAAACCGTCGGCTTCGACGAGGAGGCCTATTCCCTCGGCATGTCGCTCGGCTACGAGTTCGCTACCCCAACCTGGCGGCTGAGCTATTCCTCCCCGACGACGCCGTCGGAAACCTACGACGTCGACTTCCTGACCGGCGCCCGCACCCTGCTGAAACGCCAGGAAGTCCCCTCGGGGCACAATCCCGACGACTACGTCACCCGCCGCATCTTCGCCGACACCGGCGATGGCGAGCGCGTTCCGGTCACTGTCCTCCACCACCGCTCGACCCCGATCGACGGCACCGCGCCGGGCCTGATCTATGGCTACGGCGCCTACGGCTACTCGCTGCCGGCGGCGTTTTCGATCTCGGCGCTGTCATTCGCCGATCGCGGTTTCATCTATGCCGTCGCCCATGTCCGGGGCGGCATGGAGAAGGGCTATGGCTGGTATCGCACCGGGCGCCATCGCGATAAACTCAACACCTTCAACGACTTCATTGCCGCCACTGAAGCCCTCGCCAGCCAGCATTTCGTCGACGCCAAGAAAGTCGTAGCCATGGGCGGCTCCGCTGGCGGCCTGCTGATGGGCGCCATCGCCAACATGCGGCCCGACCTCTACGCCGGCATCATCGCCCAGGTGCCGTTCGTCGATGTGCTCAACACCATGCTCGATGACACCCTGCCGCTCACCCCGCCCGAATGGCCCGAATGGGGCAACCCGATCCTCTCCGCCGAGGACTACGCCCTCATCGCCTCCTACGCGCCCTACGAACAGATCGCCGCCAAAGCCTACCCACCAATCTTCGTCCTCGCCGGGCTGACCGATCCGCGCGTCACCTATTGGGAGCCGGCCAAATACGTCGCGAGGCTACGTGCGACGGCGACCGGCACTGCACCGCTGCTGCTCAAGACCAACATGGGCGCCGGTCATCAAGGCGCCACGGGGCGCTTCGAGCACATCAAGGAAACCGCGCAGAGCTACGCTTTTGCGTTGTGGGTGCTGGGTTTGGACAAATCCTCCCCCTGAAGCGATTGTCGCGGCACGGCTTCCGGCCTATATCGGTCGGGAACGCCGATCCGTGCCCGCGACGCGGCAAAACCTCAATAGCATCCACAACTTCAACACCATCAGGAGGCTGCAAATGGCTTTTGAACTTCCCCCGCTCCCCTACGCCTACGACGCGCTCGGGCCCTTCATGAGCAAGGAAACCCTCGAGTTCCACCACGACAAGCACCATCAGGCCTATGTTACCAACGGCAACAATCTGCTGAAGGATTCGGGCCTCGAAGGCCAGTCGCTGGAAGAAATCGTCAAGGCCAGCTACGGCAAGAACGCCGGCCTCTTCAACAATGCCGGCCAGCACTACAACCATCTGCACTTCTGGCAGTGGATGAAGCCGAATGGCGGCGGCAAGTCGATCCCGGGTGACCTGCAGAAGGCGATCGACAGCGATCTCGGCGGCTACGACAAGTTCAAGGCCGATTTCATCGCCGCCGGCACCACCCAGTTCGGCTCCGGCTGGGCCTGGATCGCCGTCAAAGACGGCAAGCTGTCCATCGACAAGACCCCGAACGGCGAATCGCCGCTGATCAAGGGCGCCACGCCGATCCTCGGCGTCGACGTGTGGGAACACTCGTATTACATCGACTACCGCAACGCCCGCCCGAAATACCTCGAAGCCTTCGTCGACAGCCTGATCAACTGGGATCATGTCGCCGAACTTTACGCGGCAGCAGCCAAGTAACTCCGACACTCTCCATCGGAAAAGCCCGCTTCGGCGGGCTTTTTTGTTGCCGCAGAGTCGTCAAGTCCGAAATCACCCTGGCGGCATGCAACCTCGCGCTACCGGCGACGCTTCCCGTGTGTTAGCTTTTGGTTAACCATAGGAGACGCGATTGCGCGAGCCGGTCCGTACCGTAGTCGTCATAGCCGCCAATCCAGCGCTCTCCTCGATTCTCGCTGCCATGCTGGCAACCGATCCGGCCCTGCGCGTCCGGCAGTTCGAAACTCTCGACGCGGTGCGCACCTATCTCTATCTCGCCGCCGTCGATCTCATCGTCGCCGATTTCGACTGCGAAGAAGCGCCCGCAGCCGAACTGACACTGGCGTTGCGCGGCAACCCGCAACTCGACCACCGCCAGTTCGAAGTCATCGCGCTGGCGCACGCCATCAAACCGGCCACCAAGCTCGAAGCCCTGCGCGCCGGCATTGCCGAAGTCATCGTCAAGCCGATGTCGCCGCGTTATCTGCGGGAGCGGGTCCAGGCCCGGCTGCGCACCCGGTCCAACTACCAGCGGCCGCCGACGCCGCGCCTCGGCAACGAGGCCCTCCAGGCGCTGATCCGCGGCAGCGACAATGTCATCCCGCTGTTTGGGCGCGCATCGGACCGGCCGCGGCATGCTTAACTCCCGGTCAGCCAGGCAATCTTGCCCCATAGCGCCGGCACGGTGTCGGCGAACTGAATGATTCGGTCGTGGCCGCGCACGTCGTGGGCCACCACATCGACCGCCAGCCCGCGCAGCACTTCGAACGCCCGGTTACGATTGAGCAGCGCCACGCCCTTACCGCTGGCGCCCGCTCCAGCCCGCGCCCACACGGCATAAAGGCTCGCGGCCGATTGCAGCGAACCCGGCAGGCCGACGAACACCTGCGCCAGTTCCGCCATCCGCGCGATGCGCTCTTCCTTGGTGTCGAACCGCTCGAGCGGGACTTCGCTCAGCGCCACCGGCAAATGGGTTGTCGGGCTGCCGATGATGGTCACCTGACCCCCGCCGGCACGCGCCGCAGTAATCAACGGCACCGGCAGCATTAAGTCATCGTCAAGCACAATAATGTCTGCGCCATGCCGGGCAAAATAGCCGCCCGCCTGCGCCATGATCGAGGCCCGTTCGGCATCGCCGGGTCCACGATCGGACGCAAAGACGGCGAGCAACGGCCGCCGTCCGGCACCCGCCGTCGAGCTAGCGCCGGCCACGCTTCATTCCACCGAGAATCCCGCGCACCAGCGCCCCACCAAGCGCCGTCGCCGCCGAGCGCAGGAAGGATTTCATCGCCGCCTCGGCCGGGGTTTGGCGGGTCGAACGCGTCGCAGCGCGGGGCTTTGGCGCATCGTATCGCTCCGGCAGGCCATTTTTCAGCTCGTCGGACAGCTCCTTGTCGCGTGCCGCATCTGCCTCGCGCCGCGCGGTTTTTTCCGTCAGCACCTCATAGGCCGATTGCCGATCGATCGCCGTGTCGTACAGCCCCGCCACCGGGCTCGCCGCCATCAGCGCCTGCCGTTCCTCCGGAGTAATCGGCCCGAGGCGGGACGAAGGCGGCCGCATCAGCGTTCGCCCGACGACCGAGGGAATACCCTTGTCCTCGATCACCGAGACCAACGCTTCGCCGGTCCCGAGTTCGGTGATCACCTGCTCCGTATCAAACGCCGGATTGGGCCGAAAACTCTCGGCCGCCGCCCGTACGGCCTTCTGCTCGCGCGGCGTGTAGGCGCGCAGCGCGTGCTGTACCCGATTGCCGAGTTGCGCCAGCACGGCCTCGGGGACGTCCATCGGGTTCTGGGTGACGAAATAGACGCCAACCCCTTTGGAACGCACGAGTTTCACCACCTGCTCGACCTTGTCGATCAGGGCTTTTGGAGCCCCATCGAACAGCAGATGTGCCTCATCGAAAAAGAACACCAGCTTCGGCTTATCGAGGTCGCCCACTTCCGGCAGTTCTTCGAACAACTCACTCAATAGCCAGAGTAGGAACGTCCCGTACAGCCTTGGCGCCTGCATCAGATCATCGGCTGCCAGCACCGAAATCACGCCTCGCCCGTCAGGGGCCGTACGCATCAGGTCGGCGATTTCGAGCGCCCGCTCGCCAAAGAAATTGTCCGCGCCCTGCTGCTCCAGCACCAGCAGCGCCCGCTGGATGGCACCGATCGATTGTGTCGCGACATTGCCGTACCGCGTCGAAATCTCGTCGTCGCGCTCGCCGATTTCGACCAGCAGCGCGCGCAGATCCTTGAGGTCGAGCAGCAGCAATTGCTCATCATCGGCCAGCTTGAAGGCAACGTTGAGCACCCCTTCCTGGACATCGTTGAGGTCGAGCATCCGCGCCAGCAGCACCGGGCCCATCTCCGAGATGGTCGCTCGAATCGGATGTCCCTGCTTGCCGAACAGATCCCAGAAAATCGCGGGGAAAGCCTCGAACGTGTAATCCTCAAAACCGATGTCGGCGGCGCGCTTGACCAGGAAATCCTGGGGCGTCCCGATCATCCCGATACCTGAGAGATCGCCCTTGATGTCAGCGCAGAACACCGGCACTCCGGCACGCGAAAAACCTTCCGCCATGATTTGCAGCGACACAGTCTTGCCGGTACCGGTCGCCCCGGTGATCAGCCCGTGGCGATTGCCGTATTTGAGCTGCAGATATTCCGGCCGGTCGCTGTTGCCGAGATAGACCTTGTCGTCAACGAGCATGGGCGCCTCTGATTTGCCTGCCCAGTTATAGTCCCGTGCGGCGGGGCGGCAAGCTTGCACTCTCGCGGTAAGTCGCACCGACGCCCTAACCATGCCGACAGCGAGACGTAGCCTTGGGCGTCAGATCCGGCGAAACTGGTGCCATGAACCATGCTTATCGCCCTACGCGCCGCCAATTGCTCGCCGGCTTTGCCGCCATCACCGCCCTGCCCCTGACCGGCCCGGCCTTAGCCGTCGGTCCGCTCGATGCCGCCGACTACGGCCTTATCGCCGACAGTGTCGATGATCAGACCGCGACGTTGCGGACAGCAATCTCTGAAGCCGTTGCCGCCGGACGCCCGCTGTTCATCCCCGGCGGCACCTATCTGGTCGCCGACCTCGAATTTCCGGCCCTCGCCAACATTATCGGCGTCCCAAGCGCCACGATCCTCGCCCCCTTCGGCAGCGCTCGCATCGCCCAGATCGACGGCGCCCCCAGCGTCAACCTCGACGGCATCACCTTTGCCGGCGAAACGCGCGGCCCGTCCGATGGCGATTCGGGCCTCATCGAGATCGTCGACGCCGAAAATTTTACGCTCAGTCGCTGCGCCTTCCTCGGCTCAGCCGCTAATGGTCTCGTCCTCCGCGCCAGCAGCGGCACCATCGCCGATGGCGATTTCGACGGCCACGCCTTCGCGGCGATCTTCTCGCTCGACAGCAATGGCTTGCGGATCGCCGATAACCGCATTCGCAATTGCGCCAATAACGGCATCCTGATCTGGGGCTCGGAAAACCGCCGCGACGCCTCGATCGTCACCGGCAACACCATTTCCGCCATCGACTGGGTTCGCGGCGGCAACGGCCAGAATGGCAACGGCATCAACGTCTTCCGCGCCGATGCGGTAATTCTCGCCGACAACCAGATTTCCGACTGCGCCTTTTCCGCGATCCGGCTCAACTCGACTAGCGACACCCAGGTTTCGGGCAATATCTGCACCAGTTCTGGCGAGGTCGCGATCTTTTCGGAATTCGCTTTTTCGGGCTCGATCATCGCCAACAATGTCGTCGATGGCGCTGCCGGCGGCATCTCGATGACCAATCTCGATGCCGGTGGACGCCTCGCCATCTGCTCCGGCAATCTCGTCCGCAACATCGCGCCGCGCTCGGAAACCAACCCCGACACCACCCCTTTTGGCATCCACGGCGAGGCCGATACGGTCATCACCGGCAATGCCATCAGTGCTGTCCCCGGCACCGCTATTACCGCCGGCTGGGGACCATTCCTCGACACGGTGATCGTTACCGACAACATCATCACCGACGCCGAAATCGGCATTGCCGTGTCGGTCGTCGACGATCCGGCGGTCGGTCCGGTGCGCATCGACGGCAATGTGCTGAGCAAAATCCGCGGCTACGCCATCATCGGCATGGCCTGGGACGACATCGTCACCCCCGACCTCGCCCGCGACGCCGCCCAGTTCCCACACGTCAGCATGGGCGAAAATGCAGTCGGCTAGAAACCGACATCAGGAAGCCCTGACGAGGCTTGTCGCGTCGCTCAGGACACTTCCAACGTGACAATGCCGCTGACGTCGACGTCCCGCTCGGCATGCCAGGTGTCATAGGCCGCCTGCATCCGGATCCACAGTCCGGCGCCGTTGCCGAACAATTTGCCAAGCCGCACACCCACTTCCGGCGATACCGGCTTCCGTTCAAGCAGGATGTCATAAAGGTGCTGCCGGGAAATCCCGAGCAAGCGCGCAATCTCCGCCTTGGATTTACCGATGCCGGCAATAATCTCGGCGAGCAGCGCTCCGGGATGATTTGGGCTCCGGGCAGCAGATCGATTGGCGATGTACAGCGTCATGATTGGCTCGCTAGTGATATTGCTCGAAATCGATGGCCACGGCCCCATCGGGCTCGAAAGCGAAGGTAAGTGTCCACGGTCCATTGACATGAATGGTGTATCGGACTGGCTCGAAACCTTTCAGCGCATGAAAATCGAAGCCTGGCAAATTCATGTCCGCAGGCCGCACCGCAGCGTCGAGGGCATCAAGCCGAAGCAGCAGACGACGATAAAATTTGGCATCGATTTTAGAACTGGAATTTGTCGACCAAAGCTCTGCAAGCCCTTTGCTTCTAAAGCTTTTGATCATGATACATGTAAGCCATTAGCAGACAATCTGTCAAGTGCTCACTTACAGATAATCGGGCGCTCCTCCTCGATCCTGATTGAAACCTACCGCCCGCATTTCACCCACCACCGGGCCGCGCACATTGCGGATGGGCTGGGTCACAAAACCCTCGAGCACCTCGCGCTGCGCTGCATCCGGCCCGGCGAACGCCAGCAACAGTGCCGCCACCATCGCTTGCGATGCGGCCATGTTGCCATCGTCGCACTTGACCGCATAGCCGAGCCCGAGGTCGCGGATGGCGCCGCACTGCACGCCTTCAGCGCCGCCCTTCTGCATCAGCCGGCCACGAAATGCCTCCATCACCACGGTATCGAGGTGTCCAGTGCCGGCAACCAGCAGCGGATGCCGGGTCGCGGCATCGAACACATGCTGGCCGGCCAAGGCGATAGTTTCCGGGAGACCCTCCCCGGTCGAGAGCCGGGCGAAGCCGCGGGCCCACGCAACTAGCGGCGCCGCCCAGGTCGGGATCGAACAGCCATCGGTGCCGCAGCGATCGGTGGTGAGGCCTTCGCCAATCACCGCTTCAACCGCCGCCCGCACCTCACGCTGCACCGGGTGTTCCCGCTGGACATAGCCGGCCGTCGGTACGCCAAGTGCGAGCGCCACCGACAGCATGCCCGAATGTTTGCCGGAGCAATTGTTGTGCAGTGCCGTCGGCGCCTCACCGCGCGCCCGTAATTGCTCCCGCGCCTGCCCGTTGCTCGGCTGATGCGCACCGCATTCGAGGTCGTAAACATCGAGCCCTTCCCGCGCCAGAAATGCCGTCACCCCCGCGACATGCACATCTTCGCCATGGTGCGAGGCACAGGCGAGGGCGAGTTGTTCCTCGGTCAGGGCGAATTTGTCGATGGCTCCTGAGGTCACCATTGCCATGGCCTGCATCGATTTGATCGCCGAGCGCGGGAACACCGGCAGCGCGATATCGCCACCCGAAGCGATGATCCGGCCCGCGGCGTCCGAGACGACGAAAGCCCCGCGATGCCGGTTTTCGATGACATTGCCGCGCGTCTGCTCGGCGAGAATTGGATTTGCGTCCATCACAGAAAAACCGGCCTCGGAGTGATCCTTGAAGGATAACGCCGGGCCGGGAAAGTCAACTCGTCAGGGAGGGTGACGAGCGGTGGAGGCAGGAAGGAAACAATAGTCGCGGGTCAGATGTCCCAGTCGGTCGCGATGGTCAGGAACCGGGAATTAACCCAGCCCTTCTGCTCGCCGCGTTCGACGAGGCACCAGTCGGCTCCGACTGCGACGACGATGCAGCGCTCGACATAGACGTGAACGCCAGGCTCAAGCGCGCCGACCTTCTTTGAATAGGACGCCGGCCATTTGCGCATGTTGAGCACGTCCCAGTCGGCGACGCCGACCACCTGAGCCTGATCATCGACCGAGTAGCCTTCCGCCATGGCGGGGGATACGGCGAAGGCAGCGGCGCCGGCGACGATGAGGCCGGCGAGAGCGGCGATCAGGAGTGTTTCGTGATGTTTGTGCATTTCAAATCCTCGGAGTTTGGGGTGGCGTTTCGTTGTGATCACCCTAGTGCCGAAGCTTTGAACCCGCGCTGAGACCGCCATTCAGAGTTTGTTCATTTTTAAAGCGAGGTTGACGCCGAGACGCGGAAAAGGCGGACGCTCGTGGCGCCCGCCTGTTTGGCTAGTGAAGTCCGGGTGATCCCATTTGGCGCCAGACCTGCGGGGAGTTTCGCTCCAGCCTGCCTGGCCGCCGTTGACGTCACTGTTCTGACAACGCTGCGTTGAATCCATGCTGAGAGCGGCATTCAGCGGGCATTCACCGGCAGAACCCTTTGCGCCGTCCGACGGCGTTGCTAGGGTCCCGTCAAAATCGGAGGAAAATCATGCGCATCATCGTCACCGGCGGCAGCGGCAAACTCGGTCGTGCCGTGCTGCGCGATCTCGTCGATCAGGGGCACAGCGTGCTCAATCTCGATCAGGCGATGCCGCGCGAGGCCATCACCAAGACCGTCAGGATCGACCTCACCGATTTCGGGCAAGTAGCCGAGGCGATCCTTGGCGGTATCGACGAGAGCCGCGACAAGGTCGATGCCGTGGTGCATCTCGCGGCCATCCCGGCCCCCGGCCTTACCGCCAATTCGCGCACGCTCAAAAACAACGTTCCCTCGACCTACAACGTGTTCGAGGCGTGCCGGCTGGCTGGGGTGAAAAACATCGTTTTCGCCTCATCGGAAACTGTGCTCGGCCTGCCCTTCGACAATCCGCCGCCGTACGTGCCCGTCGACGAGGACTATTTTCCGCGGCCGGAGACCGCCTATTCGCTCGGCAAGCTGCTCGATGAGACCATGGCCGCACAGTATTGCCGCTGGGATCCGGCGCTGAAGATCGTGGCTTTGCGCTTTTCCAACGTCATGGACGTCACCGACTACGCCAAATTCCCGGGCTACGACAGCGACGCCAAGGCGCGCAAGTGGAACCTGTGGGGCTATATCGACGCGCGTGACGGGGCGCAGGCAGTGCGCAAGGGTCTCGAAGCGAGTTTTACCGGCTTCGAGCCGTTCATCATTGCCAGTCCAGACACGGTGATGAGCCGACCCAATGCCGAACTGCTCGCCGAAACCTTCCCCAATGTGCCACAAAAGCGCTCGTTCGGGCCGAACGACACTCTGCTGTCGATCGACAAAGCCCGGCAGCGGCTCGGCTACGCGCCCGAGCACAGCTGGCGCAACCATGTCTAGCGGACGTGTGATCCGGCTCGGCGGCCACGGACTGCCCGTCGATGCGAACGATCCCGAAGCGTTTGCCCGCGCCCACGTCGCGTTCGGTTATGGCGCAGCTTACTGTCCGCCGGTAACGCTCGATGATGTCGCGCGCCTGCGGGCCATCGAGACGGCGTTCTTGGCAGCTGATGTCAGCATCGCGGAAATCGGCATCTGGCGGAACCTGATCGCGCCCGAAGACGAGCGGCGCCGGGCCAATCTCGCCTACGCCGCCGAACAACTGGCAATTGCCGACGAAGTCGGCGCCCGTTGCGCGGTGAGCTATCTCGGGTCGTTTGCGCCGGGAACCGATCATGATGCCGATCCGCGCAATCTCGGGCCGGAAGCGTTTGATGCCGCCGTCGAGACGGTACGCCACCTGCTCGACAGCATCAAACCCCGCCGCACCAAATTCGCGCTCGAAATGATGCAGAACAGCCTGCCCGATAGCATCGACGCCTATGTCGACCTAATTGCTGCGATTGACCGTCCGGCCTTCGCGGCACATCTCGACCCCGTCAATCTGATCATGGCGCCGCGCACGTACTGGAATAACGCGGCGCTGATCCGCGAATGCTTCGAGAAACTTGGGCCGTGGATCGTTTCGTGTCACGCCAAGGACATCACGCTTCGCCCGCAGGCGGCGCTGCATCTCGACGAGGTCATCATCGGTACCGGCGTCCTCGACTACCGCGCTTACATCACCGCGTTGCAACAGCTGCCGAGTCCTGTGCCGCTGATGCTCGAACATCTCGAGCCCGGCGACTATGCAGTGGCACGGGATGCAGTGTTCGCCGTCGGCGACGCTGCCGGGATCGAATTCATGCATTGGGCGAGGTGATGCGCAGCGGTATCGGGACTGGCTGGGGCGCTAGGATTCGAACCTAGGAATGTCGGTACCAAAAACCGATGCCTTACCACTTGGCGACGCCCCAACGCGCGCGTTCCTACACGCTTTGCCAAGGCCCCGCAACCAAGCGGGAAACGGATGGAATCGCCGCTTGTCTTGCCCGGGAATGCCCACTATAAACCGCCGCGATACATCGGCCAGCGGATCGATCGTCCCGCCCGCACCCGTCGCCGAGATCATGCCGGAGTATAGCGCAGCCTGGTAGCGCACCTGCTTCGGGAGCAGGGGGTCGAGTGTTCGAATCACTCTACTCCGACCAATTGAGCCGGACCTCCCACGAGGTCCGGCTTTTTTATTCCGCGAAGTTAGTGCCGGGCCAGTCGCCCACCAATTCGCGCTGCTTTTTCTTCAATACCGAACATAGCCGCCAGCACGACGCATCTCGGCCAAGCCCTGCAACAATCTCGTCGACCTGATGTTTCACCTGCAATCAACAAGGGAGGAATCTATCGTGAAGAAAATCATCGCCATGCTCATGCTCGCCGCCTGTTTGCCGCTCACCGGCGCAGCTTTCGCTCAGATGCCTGAGATTACCGCGACTTTTGCCGACGCAACCTGGAATGGCGAAACCGTGCCGGCTGGTCAGAACTGCCCGTTGCAGGGCGGCGCGGGCGCCACCCCGGCTTTGATGCTGACCGGCGTTCCGGAGTTGACCACCGCAATTCGCCTGTCGTTCAATGACGAGACCTACCAGCCGATGAATGATGGCGGCCACGGCGTTGTGGAATTCGCGGTCACCCCTGACCAGACCGGGGCTGTCGAATTGCCAAGCGTGCCTGGCAACACCGCAGAGGGCCTGCCTGACGGTGTGACGATTGCCGCTGCTGCCCGCTCTGAAGGCGACTACGCCAGCGCCGGCTATCTGCCGCCGTGTTCCGGCGGCCAGGGCAATACCTACTCGGCCAACATCACGGCGCTTAACGCTGCCGGTGACGAGATCGGCCAGGGCAAGGTTACACTCGGCAAATACTGAAACCGCGTCGCTCTCAACTAGGCGTTCATACTTACGCCGGCCCCAGCGGGGCCGGCGTTTTCATGCCTTCATGCCGGCACGAAGCTTACGACTACGCCTTTCGACACCATCTTCGACAGTTCGACCGCGTCCCAATTGGTCAGGCGGATGCAGCCATGCGAGCCGACCTTGTCGATCAGCGACGGCGACGGCGTGCCGTGGATGCCGAAAGTTGGCTCCGATAGATCGATCCAGACTGAACCCACCGGGCCGTTGGGACCGGGCGGGAGCGTCAGCACCTCGGTGTTGTCGCCCTGCTGGAAGTTGACCTCCGGATTATAGGTATAAGTCGGGTCTGGCGCGACCGCTTCGACGGTATGCTCGCCCGAGGGTGATGGGTTGTCTTCACTGCCGATGGTTGCGGGATAAGCAGCGATCAGCATGCCGTCGGCGCCATAGGCAAACACCTGCCGCTTGTCCTTGTCGGCCTCGATGCGTACCACCTGCCCCGTCCGGTCCGGCCCAACTCCAGCGGCATAAATCGTTTCGCCGACACTGAAAGTTGCTTGCGGATTGAGGGCGATGAGAAACTTCTCGTCCATATGAAATCGTTCAGCTAATTCTTCCGTAACGCTGGTGAAACCAAGGTAATCCCGCAGCGCCAGTTCGGCATAATCGGTCGGTAGCGGCGCGACGATCGCAGCAACGTCGGCGTCAGTCACGACGTAACTGCCGATGACCGCCTCGGCGGTGTCGAGGCGTGCCAACATTTCGGCATCAGCCACGCCATCTACCGGCAAACCCTGCATTGCTTCGAAGGCCGATACCGCCTTGCGGACATTGTCGCCATCATAGCCATCGATGACGCCGGGGGAGGCTCCCGCCCGATCGAGCAGGATTTGCAGGCGCACTATGGCGGGGCTCGGCGCCTTAGGTTTGCCAGCCTCTAAGCGCGCCCATACCAACGCACCGTTGACCGGTGCCACCGGCTGCTTTTCCGGGGCAATGTCGGAAAGCGCCGCCGAGTTGATCGCATCGACGGTGATCAAAGCGTCGATCGCGACAGCATCCTGCGCCAAAGCCGTTGCCGACGAGATGAGGGTAAAGGCGGCGGTCACCATCGAGACGCGCATCAGTTTCATCGTTTTGTCCCCTGCGCCCAAAGCGCGTTTGCCAGCAACATTCGGTGCGACATGGTTACGAAACGACTAAACTCTGCCCGGCTATCCACTGCAGGCCAGACACATCATCGCGAGCCGGCCAGCCGTGCCAGCTTTTTTCATCTGATAGGGAGTTGTCGAGGGAATGCAGTCGGTCGCCAGGACCTGCTATCGGGCAGGCGACCAAGGTGTGCATGGTCACGTGTGGCGGAGTCAGATCCGCGTAAGCAAAAAAGGCTGGCGCATGGGCCAGCCTTTCAGCATTCAACGGATCGATGCTTTACCTGCGGAGCAGCACCGCGCTCGCGCCGGAGACGGTGATCGCGGCAAGCGCCATCTTGAGGGCATCCCAGATCAGGAACGGCTGCACCGCCTGGGCAAAGGCGCTGCCAAGGACATCGGTCTGATCGATCCAGGTCGCCCCGCCCGAGAATGCAACAAGCCACGCATAGCCGAAGACCAGGCAGATGGCGTCCGCTGCCAGCATGATCGCCAACATCGGCAGGATTTTCTTGCCGAGGCTGGCTTCACTGGCGCGGCCGATGAGATAGGCCATCGGCACGAAGCCGATGATGAAACCAAAAGTCGGGCTGAGGATGTAAGCCGGGCCACCGCCATTGGCGAACACCGGCAGGCCGGAGAGGCCCTCGACGATGTACAGCACGACGCTCGCGACGCCGATGCGCCAGCCGGCAGCACCGGCGATCAGCGCCACCGCAAGGGTCGCCAGCGTCACGGGCACCGGCCACACCGGTACCTGGATTTTTGCGGCCAACGCGAGCAGCATCGATCCGGCGATTGCCGCGACGATGCCAGCCACCAGACGCGACGTCGAGGTGCGGGTTTGCAGCATTTCGTAAAGCGTGTTCGGCGTGGTCAAACCGGCGGCCATTTCGTACCCTTCCATCGCAAGCGCGTAGTCCCGTTTCTAATCGCAAGGCAATCAATCCGCAATGGCGTCGCCAGCCCCGTCCCTCCCGGCTGCACCAGATTTTCTTCCGCAGATCGGCGTGCCAGTCCGCGTCGCCCCAGGCATCGTTCGGGTAACCGCGCCCAATGCCGGACCCTACACCTTCACCGGGACCAACAGCTTCATCCTCGGCGACGCATCGCTCGTCGTCTTGGACCCCGGACCCGCCGACGATAAGCATCTGGAGGCCTTGCTGACCGCAATCGGCCGGCGACCGGTCGAAGCCATCATCCTGACCCATACGCACAAGGATCACTCGACGCTGGCACCCGCTCTCAAGATGGCAACAGGCGCTCCATTGTGGTTTGGCGGCAAGCACCGTTTGTCGCGACCAGCACTCCCGCACGAGCGCATCGCGCTGGCAGGGGCGTGCGACTGGACGCTCGAGCCCGATCGCATCCTGCACGATGGGGAACGCCTTGCCGTCGCGGGTCTGGCGTTGACTGTCATCGCGACGCCCGGGCACTGCGCCAATCACCTCGCCTTCGCCGTCGATGGCACCGACATGCTGTTCAGCGGCGACCACGTCATGGGCTGGAGTTCGACGCTGGTGTCGGTGCCGGATGGCGACATGGGGAGCTATCTTGCCTCGCTCGACCGGGTCATCGAGTTGCCGCACACACATTATCTGCCGGCGCATGGCGGTCCGATCACCGATGGCAAAGCCTATGCCATTGCGCTCAGGGCGCATCGGGAGACCCGAAACCAACAAATCGTTGCTGGTGTCATCGCTGGCGATCGCAGTGTCGGCGCCCTCCGACGGCGGATTTATCCCGATCTTAAACCAGCACTGGTCATTGCGGCTCGGATGACGCTCGCGGCCCACATCGAGTACCTCGCGAGCCGTGGCGAGGTGGCGACGCGGCGCGGGCCGTTCGGCCTCCGCGTCACTCCGGTCTAGCCCCCAGCGTCGCCCTCGACGGGTTCGGGCACCTCCTCAGCACCGCTGCCGTCGAGCGGGGCGATGGCGGCCGGGTTGTCGCGCATCAGCAAGGTCACGGCGTTATCGAGCGCCAGCAGGAAGGTCTCGATCCGGCCGCCATTGGCGCCAAAATCGTGAAAGCCCGAAATCGAGGCAGAGCGCATGTCGACTACGGTACCAGCGGTGTCGCCGCGCACGCGCAGCACAGCTTCGTCACGCCAGCCGAACGGCGTGGTTTCGAGCGCATTGATGGTGCCGATGCCGAGTACGCCAACCGGCGGCTGTCGATCGATCACTTCCCAGCCTCGGCTGGCGACGAGGTTGTCGATGATGGCAAAGGTTTGTGCGGCGGTCAGCGGATAGCGCCGCTGGCGGGCATTGGGGAAAGTCGTGGCGACTTCCGACAGTTCGGTCGGCGTCAGTGGACTGGCGGTTGCAACGACCAGCGTCGGGGGGTCGGCGAGATCGGTGGCGAAGTCGAGTACTCGCGGGTCGCGCCACGCAAGGTACCCCAGCCACAGGAACGGCACGAGACAGCCGAGCGCAATCACCAGCCCCCACAGCGCCCGGCTCCACCCCTGATCGCCCGAATTCCACAGGCGGACTAGCGCACTGAGGCTGACCGCCAGCGCCAGCAGCGTCACCGCCAAGGCAATAGTGCCAATGAATTCGAACGCCGTGCTGTCGACGAGCCGGAGATGATGCAGCAGCACCGGAAACACCAGCAACGGCAGCGCGAAACTCGACAGCCGCCGGGCCCAGATTGCCCATTTCGAGGTGCGGACGAGGATGCGCATCAGGTGCCGGTGGTCGCGTCGCGCAGCGGTACGCTGTCGCACATGGCGGTGATCGCCCGCCACTCCGCGGCGCTAAATGGACCGGGGCCGGGCGTATCGGTGCGCGGTTGGGCTTCCAGCGCCAGCCGACGTTCCTCCGTCAGCGGATGCGTACTGAGCAGCGCCAGCGCTTTGGTCATGTCGTCATCAGCAGCGATCCGGTCGAGCAAATCCCCTAGCGCGTGCGGACTGAACCCAAGGCGCAGCGCGGCTGCGGCAGAAAACTCGTCGGCCTGCCGCTCATGCTGGCGTGAAAAGCGCGTGTCGATCAATGCCGAACCAAGACCCGCGGCCACCGACAAGCCGGTCATGTCGCCGAGAATGAACCCGACCAGTGCACCGGTGCCGGCGGTGGCGATGATCTGCTCAAAGCCGTGGCGATACACCACGTGACCGATTTCGTGGGCGACGACGCCGGCGAATTCATCGGGGCTTTTGACGGTGTCCATGAGCGCCGAGAAAATGTAGGTGCGTCCCCCCGGCAGCGCGAAGGCATTGGCGATCTCGGATTTCACCACGGTGATCGACAGGTTGAACGGCGAATTGGTGTCGGCCAGCACCTCCTGCCCGAACCGGGCCAGCGCCCGGTTGGCGACGCTCTGCGGGTTGGGGTCGCAGACGACGAACGTCCCCTGCTCTCTGAACTGGTCCTCCATCTGCATCGCGACGGTTTCGCCGAGATTTTCCTCCCATTGCGGCGGCACCAGCCAGACGACGCGCTCGGCAAGGATCGGCACGCCGACGAGGTAAGTCAGGATTACGGCGACCAGCGCCAGCGAACTCGACGCCGCGATCACCAGCTGCCGCCGCGAATCGGCACGGGAATGCTCGCCGAGCGCCGGCAGCATCGCCGTCGCGCGCTCGATCTCTGCCGCGTCGGTAACGAGCAGCCGCGCGCCAGGGAGTTCGGCACTCATGCCGATGCGCATCTCGCCCTTGCGACCCGGCACCGGATACACCCCGCCCGCCGGCCATTGCTCGACCAGTTCGCGGCTAATCAAGCCGTAGACGGCGAGCATCGGGCCCGCAGCGGCGGGTTCCACCTGACAGATGACGTCGAGCGGCGAGGCCAAATGTCCGTCGTAGTAGCGGCCGGTCAATTGCATCAATACGCCCCAACATTGAGCGCATCGGCGAGACCTTCGCCCGCCAGCGAATGATCTTCGGCGCGGGCCTGCACGGTCTTGAGGCTATCGGGATTGGTCAGCACGGTGCCCCGCGCGATCAGGCGCCAGAAACCAAATCCGAGGATGATCTCCCACAGCAGGGTGAAGGTGCCGAACACCAGCAGGTAGCCGATAACGAGCAATGTGGCGCTGATCAGGCCGCCGCTGAAAATGGTGGCGAAATTGGGCAGCGAGCCATCTGACCCCGGGGCCTCGCCGCCGACCGCATACAGGATCACCACGCCGATGACGATCAGCAGACCCAGCGCCAGCGACGTCACGATCCCGAACACGGCGCTCTGCAGCATGAACGACCGCGCCGTGACGTTGACGGTCACCTCGCAGGCGCCAATACGCAACGTCGACAGCATCCGCGTGGTTTCGCGGGCGCGGAATATCGAACTGGTGACCCAGAAGATCAGCAGCGTTACCGCCCCGAGCAGCACCGAAGTCGCGTCGGGCATGAACCAGCCATCGGTGTTGGTGTAGCCCTGTGCCCCGATGACATAGCCGAGTGTGATCAGTGCCGAAATCAAGGTCAGGAAATAGGCGAGATAGTACGGGCCTGCGAGTTTTCGCCAATTGCCGGTCATGCTAAACTGCCGATTACCGAACCAGGTGTGGTTGTAGCGGTAACGCCAGAGGCCGGCGGCCATGCCGGGATAGACCAGCCCGAGCGTCAGCACCATCAACACGGACCAGAGGAACCGCCACAGCGCATAGCCCCAGGCATTGCCGTCCTGGTCGAAGCGGATGCCGCGCCACAGCGTCCGCGACAGCCGAAAATCCCGGCCGCGATACAGTGCATAGCCGGACAGGAACCACAGCCCGACGAACACCGCGAGAATGCCCAGCACGGCGACGGTCTGGTTCTGCGTCTGCAGATAAAAAAACAAGCCGTAGAGCGGCAGGAAAATCGCCACGGCCAGCATGAAGCCGATGAGCAGTTGCAGCGCGCTGCCGGTGTAATCCAGCGGATCGCCATCGATCTCGGTGTTCGACCAGAAGAAGCGGCGTTTCGCCGTGGTCAGCCAGAACCGGTAAACGCCGATGGTCGGGATCATCAGCACATAGCCACGGATGAGGATGCCGAACAGTTGCCGCCTTGTGCCGGTAAAGCGCACCGCGACCTGCCTCTCACCCAGTTGCCCCGTCGACATCGCTGCGCCCCGTCCAGTCGTCAATACACGATTCCATGCCGCGGACAGCGCCGCAAGCGCAGCGCGTCAGGGATTGAGGCGCTGCCGCGTCCAAGGTGATTGTGCATCGGCCCGCAGGAACTGCATCCGGTTGTGCAATCGAAATTCCCCGTCCTGCCAGAACTCGAACTCGCTCGGCACCAGCCGAAACCCGGACCAGTGCACCGGGCGCGGAATTGGGCCCGAACCGAACTCGGCGTCGAGCCGATCCCAGCGCGCCTTCAACTCGTCGCGCGATGCCAGCGGCCGAGACTGTGCCGACGCGTGTGCGCCAATCTGCGAGCCCCGCGACCGGGTCGCGAAATAGGCGTCGGCTTCCGCCACGGTCACGACTTCGACCGGCCCGCGCATCCGGACCTGCCGTCGGACCGATTTCCAGTGCATCACCAGCGCCGCCTGCGGGTGAGCCTGCAACTCCTCGCCCTTGGCACTGTCGAAATTGGTGAAAAACGCGAAACCGCGTTGATCCCGAGCGTTGAGCAGCACCATCCGGACATTGGGCAGGCCCAAGGCATTGACGGTGGCGAGCGCCATCGCATGCGGATCGTTGAGTTCTTTTTCCTTCGCCACCGCGAACCATTCTTCGAATAGGGCGAACGGGTCGATTGCGCCAGTAAAGGCATCATCAAAAATCAGGTCGGACAATGCTGGCACCAAAGCCTCCAGGGATTGCCCGGCCGATGCTGGACATCGGCCAAGGCCATCGCCATATAGATCGGCGACAGGCGGCATCGCAACCGCCGCCGATGATTTGGGTATCAAGAGTATGCGTGATCCATACACCGTGCTCGGGGTGCCGCGGAATGCTGACGAAAAGGCGATAAAATCCGCCTATCGGAAGCTCGCCAAGGCGTTTCACCCCGACCAGAACCAGGACGACCCGACGGCGCAGGCAAAGTTCGCCGAGGCCTCGGGTGCCTATGAACTGCTGACCGACAAGGACAAGCGGGCGCAATTCGACCGTGGTGAAATCGACGCCAGCGGTCAGCCAAACTATGCCGGGTTCAACCCTGGTGCCGGCAGGGCGCGGCAGGGCGCAGGTCCCGGTGCGGCTTTCTCCGCCGAAGATGTGCTCAAGGAATTTATGAGCGGCCTTAGCGGCCAACAGCGCCGGCCTCGCGGTCCGCAGCCCGGCGGCGCGCAATGGGATCCGTTCATCGGCACTATGGGTGGCAGCGCCGCGCGCGCCTCGGCCAAGGGCGATGACATCGCCGTGGTCGCGACGGCTTCGCTCGAAGACGCGAACGCCGCGGCCTCGGTGCAGGTACGGATGCCGAGCGGTAAAGTGCTCGCAGTAAAACTGCCCGAAAAGGTCGAGGACGGCCAGCAGATCCGCCTCAAGGGCCAGGGCAACGCCTCCCCGATGGGCGGCGACCCGGGCGACGCGCTGGTCACCGTTCGCTTCGAGCGTCACAAGCTGTTCCGCCGCGACGGTCTCGACCTGCGCGTCGATGTCCCGATCACGCTCTACGAAGCCGTGCTCGGCGCCAAAGTCCGGGTCCCGACGCTCGATGGTTCAGTCGAACTCAACCTGCCGGCCGGCATCGACACGGTCAAATCGCTGCGGCTGAAAGGCAAGGGTCTCTATGGGCAGGGCGATCTTTTCGTCAACCTCAAGATCAAGCTGCCCGATACCGGCGACGCCGATCTCGAGAGCCTGATGCGGTTCTGGCGCGATTCGAAGCCCTATAAAGTCCGCGATTAGCGCGGTGCGGCGGCGCGACTGAGGCGGTCATTGATCGCCTCACCAAGCCCGGTCATCGGCACCGGCGACACGGCGATAGCGTCCGTCTTGCCATCGAGGTCGTGCAACATCGCGAACAGATTGCGCGCCGCCTCCCGCAAATCCCCCGACGCCGAGAGGTTTCGGGCCGATCCGAGGACATCCCCAAAGCCGAGTAGCAATTCGCCCGGTCGCACCGCTTCGGCATTCAGTCGCAGCGTCGCGCGGGGTGCGTAATGGCTGGCAAGCATACCCGGTGCGCTAATGGCCGCATCGGCGGCCGGCAGTTCCACCGGCCGCCCGAGTACCGCTTCGATCTCTTCTCGCGCCAGCGCACCCGCCCGCAATTGCACGACGCGCGCGCCGTCGACGGCGAGAATTGTCGACTCGACGCCCGCCAGACACGGTCCGCCATCGAGCACCGGCACGCGTCCGGAAAAGCCGGTCCACACCTGCCCGGCGGTCGTCGGCGATAGCCGGCCCGAGGGGTTGGCGGACGGCGCAGCCAGCGGGCGGCCGACTGCGGTAATCAGGTCCCGGGCCATCGCATGCCCCGGAATCCGCACCCCGACAGTGTCGAGCCCGGCCGTAACAAGGTCCGAAATCCGGTTCCCTGCCCGGCCCGGCAGCACCAGGGTCAGCGGGCCCGGCCAGAATTGCCCGAGCAGTTCCGCCGTCCCGTCGAACACCGCCACCTGCCGTGCCATCGCCAGATCGGCGCAGTGCACGATCAACGGGTTGAAGCGCGGCCGGCCCTTGGTTTCATAGATCCGCAGCACCGCGTCGTCGTCGGTCGCGTCGGCTCCGAGGCCGTACACCGTCTCGGTCGGAAACGCGCAAACCTGGCCATCGCGCAGCAGCGCTGCCGCCTCCGCCAGTGAAATCGCCGGAAATGTCATCACCGGTGTTTGACAAACCCCCACCGGTCCCGTCAAGAAATGTCGATGACGACTTTGCTGGTCAGCCAGCCGAATTTCGAATCGCACGCGACGCCCGGGGGCCACCCGGAGCGGCCGGATCGTATTCGGGCGGTGAACGAGGCGCTTTCGAAGCCGCGTTTTGCCGGGCTGTTGCGGCAGAGTGCACCATCGGCCGATTTGGCCTTAGCCGAACTCGTCCATGCTCCCGGTTATCTCGAAGCCCTGCGCCGGGCCCGCCCCGCTGAGGGGATCGGGCGGATCGACGAGGATACGTTCATTTCATCGGGTTCGATGGATGCGGCGGCGACGGCGCTCGGGGCGGGATTGCTGGCGCTGGACGCGGTCGTCCTCGGCGAGACCGACAATGCCTTCTGTGCCGTGCGCCCGCCCGGGCATCATGCCGAAATCGAGACCCCGATGGGGT
Source organism: Devosia sp. (assembly GCA_028290665.1). Taxonomy (GTDB): domain Bacteria; phylum Pseudomonadota; class Alphaproteobacteria; order Rhizobiales; family Devosiaceae; genus JAQGJK01. The sequence continues at coordinate 245,693 of JAQGJK010000026.1, forward strand.
TTTGCCTGATCAATGCGATCGCCGTCGTCGCCCGCGAGGCGCAGCGGCGGCACGGGGCCGAGCGGATTGCCATCGTCGATTTCGACGTGCATCACGGCAATGGGACGCAGGATATCTTCAAGGCCGATCCGACGGTATTCTACGCCTCGAGCCACCAGATGCCGCTCTATCCCGGCACCGGCGCGCTTAGCGAAATCGGCGTCGGCAACATTTTTAACGCTCCGCTCGCTGCCAACAGCGGCACCGAGGCGATGCGGGAGGCCTACCTCGCCCGCATCCTCCCGGCACTTACGGCCTTCCGCCCTGATATCCTGCTGATCTCGGCCGGGTTCGACGCCGATTACCGCGACCCCCTCGCCCAACTCACCTGGCGACCCGACGATTTCGCCTGGGTCACGGCCAGGCTGATGGATGCCGCCGATGTACTCTGCAGTGGCCGCGTCGTTTCGATGCTGGAGGGCGGCTATGACCGGCACGGGCTGGCCGACGGGGTGACAAGCCATGTCGGCGTGCTTATGGATGGCACCGCCGAGCGCCACGCCGGCTAGGAGGTTCCGATGGCCAAACCCGTGACCGCCGCCGCGACCGACGGCATCGCCGTCATGAGTTTTGAAACCGCGCTCGCCGAACTCGAGACTATCGTCGCCAAACTCGAAAGTGGCCAGGCGCCGCTGGCGGAGTCGATTGCTATCTACGAGCGCGGCGAGGCGCTTAAGTCGCATTGCGAGATGCTGCTGAAATCGGCAGAAGCGCGGATCGAAAAGATCACGCTCAGGAATGGCGTTCCGACCGGCACCGAGCCGCTCGACGCCTAATTGGAATTTAACCCATGGCCGACCCCGCCCCGCGGAGCCTCCGCACCTTCCGGCGCATCCTGTGGGCGCTTGTCGCTGTCGTCGCCATCGGTGCCACGGCGTTTTACCTAATGCGCCCGGTCAACACCGCCGTCGGAGTGAACGGCGGCAGGTTCGCCCTGCAATCGACGACCGGCGGCAATTTCACCGATGCCAGCCTTAAGGGCGTCCCATCGCTCGTGTTCTTTGGCTACACTTTCTGCCCCGATGTCTGCCCGACGACTTTGGCCGAAATGACCGCGATCCGAGACCAGCTGGGCGTCGGTCCCGACAAATTGCGTATCATTTTCGCGACCGTTGATCCCGAGCGCGACACCATCGACGCGATGACCAGCTATCTCGCCGGCTATGGCGAAGGCATCGTCGGGCTCACCGGCACACCGGCGGAAGTCACTGCCGCCGAAGCCGCCTTCGGTGTGTTTGCCGAGCGCCGCGAGAACGAAACCGAGCCGGAATTCTACTTCATGGATCACACCGCCACGGTATTCCTGTTGAATGCCGACGGGCAATTCGAAGGCACCATCGCCTATGGCGAGGGCCATGATACGGCGGTCGGCAAGGTCAAGCGCCTGATCGGGGCATGAGCGGACGCATTCGCCTCGACCTGGCGCTCGAAGCCCGCCGTCTGTTGCCGAGCCGGGCGCGAGCCCGCGACGCCATCACCCGGGGCACGGTGACCGTCAACGGCGTCCAGGCGACAAAACCACATCAGCAAGTTGCCGCCACCGACATCATCGTCCTCGACGATCCGGCGGCGCACTACGTGTCGCGAGCGGCGCTCAAGCTGATCGCCGGACTCGACGCCGCCGGCATCGACGTCACCGGCATGATCGCCCTCGACATCGGTTCCTCGACCGGTGGATTCTCGCAGGTGCTGCTCGAACGCGGTGCAGCGAAGGTTTACGCCGTCGATGTCGGTCACGATCAACTGCACGCCTCCCTGCGGAGGAGCCGTCGCGTCGTCAGCCTCGAAGGCACCAATGCCCGCGACATCACCGCGACACTGATCCCGGAAATTATCGACGTCCTCGTTTGCGACGTCAGCTTCGTCTCGGTGGTCAAAGTCCTCGCCGCGCCGCTGGCCCTGTGCAAACCCGGCGCCACCACAATCATCCTGATCAAGCCGCAGTTCGAAGTCGGCCGCGACAATGTCGGGCGCGGCGGTATCGTCACCGACGCGACGGCGATCGAGCGAGTGAATGACGACGTCACCAATTTCATGGCTGCCGGGGGCTGGGAAGCGCTGACAACCCTCCCCTCCCCGATCACCGGCGGCGATGGCAATCGCGAAACCGTCGCAGTGTTTCGGAAGCTCTAATACCCAACCCCGCCATCCCGACCAGTCTGCGCACGATGGCGCAGGAAATGATCGGCCAGCACACACGCCATCATCGCCTCCCCAATCGGCACCGCTCGAATCCCGACGCACGGATCGTGCCGGCCCTTGGTCACCACTTCGGTATCCTCATTGCTCGTCGTCACGCTCCGACGTGGCGTGAGGATCGACGAAGTCGGCTTGACGGCGAAGCGGCAGACGATCGGATCGCCATTCGAAATTCCGCCAAGAATGCCGCCTGCCTTGTTGGTCAAAAAGCTCGGCCCGGCATTCCCGGCCCGCATTTCGTCAGCGTTTTCAGTGCCGATCAGGCTTGCCGCCTCGAAGCCCGCGCCGATCTCCACGGCCTTCACCGCATTGATGCTCATCATCGCCGACGCCAGATCGGCGGATAGTTTGCCGTAGATCGGCGCACCCCACCCTGGAGGCACACCCTCGGCGACGACTTCAATCACCGCACCAACGGAATTGCCCGACTTCCGCAGGCCATCGAGATAGCCCTCCCACAGCACCGCGGCCTTGGGATCAGCACAAAAGAACGGGTTATTGTCGACTTCCGCCCAGTCGAAATTGGCATAGTCGATCTTGTGCGGCCCCATTTGCACGAGGCTGGCACGAACCGTCACATTGGGCACCACCAGCCGCGCCACCGCCCCCGCAGCGACCCGGGCCGCCGTTTCGCGCGCCGAGGCGCGGCCCGAGCCCTTGTAGTCCCGGATGCCGTATTTCTGGTGATAGGTGTAATCGGCGTGGCCCGGCCGATACTTGTCCTTGATCTCCGCATAGTCCTTCGAGCGCTGGTCGGTGTTCTCGATCATCAGCGAAATCGGAGTGCCCGTAGTGCGCTCGCCGCCAGTATTTTCGTCCTCGAAAGTCCCCGACAGGATATGGACGACATCATCCTCGCGCCGCTGCGTTGTGAACCGCGACTGCCCGGGCTTGCGCCGATCGAGATCGCGCTGGATGACCTCCGCGCTGATCGGTAAGCCCGGCGGGCAGCCATCGACCACCACCCCCAACGCCGGCCCATGGCTTTCACCCCAGGTGGTGAACCGGAACATGTGGCCGAACGTGTTGAATGACATGACAGGACCCCGGGACGGTAAAGGCTTCTAGGAGGGCGCGGCCCCGCGGGTCAATCGTCCCAGCTTTCGCCAGCCGGGTACACTGTCGCCTTGCCATCGGCGAAATGCACAACCGAATCCTGTGGCGGGAACCAGTTGACGGCGCGTTCGGGGGCAAAATCCTCGATCAATCGGCGAAACACCCGCAGCACGCCACCATGGGAGACAATCACCGAGGGTCCTTTAAGGTCGCCGGCGAAGCTGATGATCCGCGTGGCGAGATCCTCATAGCTTTCGCCCTCGTCGGGCCGAAACATCCAAAATGCCGCGTCGCGCTCGCCGGCAATCGGCATCAACCCAGTGGCGAGTTCAGTGTGCAGCAGCCCCTCGTATTTCCCGAACGAGATTTCGACCAGTCGCGGTTCGATTGCGACCTCAGGCAATGGGTCGGTAAAGCTGTTGCGCACGCGCTCCATGGTCTCCCGCGTGCGGCCGAGCGGTGAGACATACCAGTTGAAATCGCCAGGCTTCCTACCGGAGCGCTCGATCAGGCGCCGCAGCAGCGCGCCGTTGAGATCGGCCTGGGCCCGGCCGACATCATTGAGCGGAATGTCACGCGAGCCCTGATAGCGGCCTTCGGCGTTCCAGTCGGTCTGGCCGTGACGGATGAACCAGAGTTCGGGCCAGACGAGTTCGGTCATCATCAGGTGGCCGGCGTGGCCTCGGCAGATGCTGGTTCGTCGAGGAACATGCCGATGATGTTGAACCCGCAATCGACATATTGAATTTGGCCGGTAACACCCGAGGCGAGATCGGAGAGCAGATAGAGGGCCGCGGAACCAACTTCGTCCTGGGTCACGTTGCGCTTGAGCGGAGCGGCCTTCTGCTGGTAGCGCAGCATGTCACGAAGACCCGAAATACCGGACGCGGCCAGCGTCTTGATAGCGCCCGCCGAAATGGCGTTGACGCGGACGTTCTTTTTCCCCAGATCGGCGGCGAGGTAGCGAACCGAGGCTTCGAGCGCAGCCTTGGCAACGCCCATGACGTTGTAATTGGGCACGTATTTCTCGGCGCCATAATAGCTCAGCGTCAGCAGCGAGGCGCCGGGGTTGAGCATTGCCTCGGCACGCCGCGCCACGGCGGTGAAGCTGTAGACGGAGATGTTCATCGTCAGTGCAAAATTCTCGGCGGTGGTATCGAGATAGCGGCCCTCAAGCTCATCCTTGTTGGAATAGGCGATGGCGTGGACGAGGAAATCCATCGTGCCCCACTTCTCCTTGAGCACCCGGAAGGTCTCGTCCATGGCGACGTCGTTGGTCACGTCGCACTCGACCAGCGTGGTGACGCCAATCTCGGCGGCAAGCGGTTCGACGCGCCGCTTGATGCCCTCGCCCTGATACGACAAGGCGATCTCGGCACCTTGGGCGGCAAGCGCTTGGGCAATGCCCCAGGCGATCGAATTCTTGTTGAGAACACCCATGATCAGGCCGCGCTTGCCAGCCATCAAACCCTGAGCCATATCGTTCTCCCGTACCGCAATCGCGCTTTTGCCGCTTGTCGCACAGCCGTTTTAGGCGGGCAAGTTATCCCTTCCGCGTCGCCTGCCCCACCATTAAGATCACCGCCATGGCGCTTTCCTCCCAGTCGATTATCGCCGGCCTGACCGAATTGCTCGGGCCGTCCGCCGTGATCGGCGAGGTCGCCCGGATGGGGGCGTTCCTCATCGAACCGCGCAAGCGCTTCCACCAGACCGCTACGGCAATCGTGTTGCCGCAGACAGTCGCGCAGGTGCAGGCGATTGTCCGCTTCGCTGCGGAACACCGGCTGCGACTCATTCCACAGGGCGGCAATACCGGGTTGGTGGGCGGCCAGGTCCCGCGGTTTGGCGACGAAATCATCGTCAGCACGATTAACCTCAACCGGGTGCGGTCCGTCGACGCCGCGGCGGGACACATGACCGTTGAGTCCGGCGTGATCCTGCAGGAGGCGCATGCCGCGGCCGAAGCCGCGGGCGCCATTTTCCCGCTTTGGCTCGCGTCGCAGGGTTCGGCGCGGATCGGCGGCGTGCTGTCGTCCAATGCCGGCGGCGTCAATGTCCTCGCCTATGGCAACGCAAGAGACCTTACCATGGGCGTCGAAGCCGTGCTGGCCGATGGTCGGCTGTACCAGGGCCTCAATTCGCTCAAGAAGGACAATACCGGCTACGATCTCAAGGACTTGCTGGTCGGCGCCGAAGGCACGCTCGGCATCATCACCGCTGCCACCCTCAAGATCTTCCCGCAACCGGAAGATTATGAGACCGCCATTGTCAGTCTCTCAAATCTCGATGCCGCGCTCAACCTGTTCGAGTTCCTGCGGGCCCGGGCCCGTCGACGCCTCAGCGCCTTTGAGATTGTGCCCGCTCTCGGCCTCGAAATGCAATTGCGCCATGGCATGCTGGCGCGCGACCCGACGCCCGGTCCGTCGCCATGGTATGCGCTGATCGAAGTGTCGCGCCTCACCAAAGGCGCGTCCGGCACCTTGAAGACCGCCATCGAGGCGGCTTTTTCCGTCGGCCTCCTCGACAATGCCGTGTTCGCGGAATCGATTGCCGATCGCGCCCTGATGTGGGCTTTCCGCGAGCAGATGAGCGAGGTGCAGTCGAAGGAAGGCGCTTCGATCAAGCACGACGTGTCGGTGCCGATCGACGACGTGCCGCAGTTGATCGCCGAAGGGGTTGCCGCGGCCGAGCGCCTTGTGCCCGGCATCAGGGCAGTCCCCTTTGGACATCTGGGTGACGGCAACATCCACTTCAATTTCAGCCAACCCCTCGGGGCCGACGCGAAAGCGTTCATGGAGGCCTCCGACGAGGTCGTCCACGAGGCGATCTATGAAATCGTCCTCCGCCTTGGTGGCTCCATTTCGGCCGAGCACGGCATCGGCCAGCTCAAGACCGCCCTGTTGAAGCAGGTCAAAGACCCGGTGGCGCTCGAAATGATGCGGGCCATCAAGCAGGCGCTCGACCCGCTCGGCATTCTCAATCCAGGCAAGCTGCTGGACTAAGTGGTCGGCAACACTTTGGTGCCTACTTGATAGCGGTGCCGGCCGGGGCCATTTCGGGACAATGACCCGCGGAACTCCCCCAATGCTCGAAGACATCCAATTCCTCGACGACGCCACGCGTCCCGAACCCATCAAACTGGAGGGCCTGACACCGGCCCAGCGCGAGCCCGGCCAGCATCTACGGATGATCCACGATCACCTCCGCCACAACATGCTGACGCTCGACGCGCTGATCACGCGCGCGGCGGCCGGCGGGGTAACCTCGGCGGAAATCGCTGCCGAGACGTCGGGGCTTGCGATGGTGGCCAACTACCGCCGTTTCGGCAATCTCTGCGGGCAGCATTGCCAGATCGTCGAGATGCACCATTCCATCGAGGATTACGCGATTTTCCCGGCTCTGGCGCAGCAGGGTGAGGGGTTCAGGCGGATCGCCGAACGCCTGAAAGCCGAGCATGTCGTCGTGCACGAGCTGCTGGAGCGCCTGGTCGAGACCCTGAATACCCTCGCCAGTGCCCCCGGCCCCGAGACCTTCGCCGCAGCCCACACCATCTACGAAGCCCTGGCCCGCGTCCTGCTCTCGCATCTCGGCTATGAAGAAGAAGCGATGGGCGATGCGCTCGGATATTTCGGTCTGCACTGAGCGATCATTGGGCGATGGCCATCAAGTAATGACCCGATCGTTTCAACGCGCCAGAGTAGCGCAATCAGAACAGGTCCAGCTGGCCCGACCCTACCCGCTGCTTCGGCTCCGGATCCGCCACAGTTTCCTTAGCCCGTTCAATCAGTTGCGGACCCTCGTTGCGGTTTGAATTGACCTCCGTCGAGACCGGATAATACGCCATCGTCCCCGCCGGGAGCGGCGCCAGCAGGCTTTGCGCCTGCAGTCCGTTGAGGCTGCCGGTATCGAGCCAGGCGTCGACGTCGTCACCCGTTAGGACGACCGGCATGCGATCGTGGATGTGGGCGGTGTCCTCGCCCGAGGCGGTGGTGCAGATGGTGACGGTGTCGACCTCCTCGCCATTCGGGCCCATCCAGATCGAATAGAGCCCGGCAAAGGCCATCGGGGCGTTGCCGCGGAGGGTGATGTAATACGGCAGTTTCTTCTTGTCGGGGCCGATCATCCACTCATAGTAGCCGGTGGCCGGCACCACGCAGCGGGTGTTCTTGATGGCGCTGCGGAACGCCGGTTTGTCGGTGATGCCCTCGGCCCGGGCGTTGATGATCAGCGGGAAGTCCTTCGGGTCCTTGACCCATCCGGGCATGAAGCCCCAGCGCGCCAGATGCGCCTGCCGGCGACCTTCCGATTGCCAGATAGCAACCACCGGCTGGGTCGGCGCGATGTTGTAGCGCGGAGGATAGATGAGCTCGTTCAACGTCTTGAACAGCTCGACCATCATCTCCGGCGGCAGTGTATAGGCGTAGCGACCGCACATGCTGTTGATCTCCCGCGGCCAATTTAAGCACTTGCAACACGCCACGCAAACCCGATGTCTTGCGGCATGTTGCCGGTTCCAAATGCCGCGAGTGTGGCCCTGCTCGATCGTGACCGCGTGCTGCTGATCCGGCGGGCACGGGCGCCGTCGCAAAATCTGTGGACGCTCCCGGGTGGCCGTCGTGAGGGCGAGGAAACGCCCGAGGCCTGCGCCAAGCGCGAGGTATTTGAGGAACTCGGGCTCAACTGTTTTGCGCTGAAACCGCTCGGCGTCCGGACTTTTGCCGCCCCTAATGGCCAGTGGCGGCTGGCGGTATTCGCGACCGAGGCGTTCGACGGCGAAATCGTCGCCTCCGATGAAATCGCCGAGTATCGCTGGGCGCGGCTCGCTGACCTGCCGAGCCTCGCAACCACCGACCGGCTCAACGAGGTAGTCCAGCGGGCGTTTGCGATCTTTGACCGCACGTGAGCGTAACTGGACTTCTCCAGGCAAGCTGACCTAAGACGATTGGCATGCGCCGTGTCCTGCTCATCCTCCTTGCCGTTGTTGCGTTTGCCGCGCCTGCCCGGGCCGTCGATCCGCCCTATGAAGTGGAAATGGAACGGCTCGCCGAGATCATGGGTAGCCTCTATTTCCTGCAGCCCCTCTGCAAAGCCGGCAACCAGGACTGGCGACAGCAGATGAGTGAACTGATCGACCTCGACAAGCCCGACGATGACCGCAGGCAGCGGCTGTCGGGGGCCTTCAATGCCGGCTACACGGCCTATTCACGCTTCCATCGCACCTGCACCGATATCGCTCACGAGGCGCTCAACCGACTGCTGACCGAGGCCGTCGACCTCGCCCGCGACATCCATCAGCGCTTCGCGGAATAGGCTGCCGACACGCGTTAAGTAAAACGCCTGAGGCTCCGTTAACCTTCGGGTGACATCTGTGGCGATGCGGCTCAAGTGGCATGCTAGGCCAGCTTTATGGCCGACACCAAACACCAATTCGCCGCCGCGATGGCACACGACAGCTCCGACGCCGACCGCGACGAACGGCAGGCCGCGCTGGAATACCTGGCGGGCGCCTGGAATACCGCCGAGGACGAAGGCGTCGAAACCCTGGCCCTCGCTCATGCCGCCCTGTTTGCGGCGCTGGCAACGTTCGTCCGCAACCACGGCGAAGAAGCGACGGCGCTGCTGGTCGACGGGCTGCCTGAGCGGATTCGCGCCGGGGAATACAATCTCGAGCGGCAGTTGCAGTAGGCCGCGCACGGGTGGTAGGGCCGAACTCAAACACCGGGTCATGCGCCCGTGGCTACCCCACCCTCGATCCCTCCCCTCAAGGGGGAGGGAGGCAATGGGGTTGGCTTACACATTCCGAAACTACTGCACTTACAGTCAGCTAAGTGAGGGGAACGGGTGCCGCATGCCCTCCCCTCCCCCTTGAGGGGAGGGCTAGGGTGGGGGTCGCTCCAGGTGCAGGAGGTTTGATTGGATGCGCCACCTTGCCAGTGCATTTAGTGTTGCCGCGAGGTGATATGCCCACCAGCAGTGGTCTGCAAATAGCCATCAGATTCCTCCCTCCCCCGAAGTAGGGAGGGTAGCGTCGTTAGCGCCCTGGCGCGTAGCAAAGCTAGGGTGGGGGGACTTTCTGCTGTAACTTCCACACCCTCACCCCCACAGGAGGCCCCGATGCGCCTGATCCTCGCCGCCGTCTTCACCCTCCTCACCCTACCGTCCCTCGCCCAGGCAACCCTCGAACCCCCTCCAGGCGGCTATGCCGTCTCCCGCGATCTGTCGCAACTCCCGGCCCCGGTGCAGGAAACCTATGCCGCGCTGGTTGCCGCAGCGCAGTCCGGGGATATGGCAAGCCTCGGCAACCTGTTCGATGCCCAGCCCTCGCAGCCGCGGGTGAGCTTTGGTGACACTGAAGACACGGTGGACTACCTAAAAAACGAATCGGCTGATGGCGACGGCCTCGAAACGCTCGCCATTCTTGCCTCGCTGCTCGATAGCGAGTTCGCGGCGCTCGATGCCGGCGATGGCAGCGTGCTGTATGTCTGGCCATCGCTCGCCGTGTTCGACGACCTCTCGGCGCTCGACGCCACGCATCGCGTCGAAGGCATCCGGATCATGGGCTATCAGCCCTTCCTCGGCATGGCGGAATATGGCGGCTGGCTGTATTGGCGGCTTTACCTGTCGGCCGAAGGCGAAGTGCAGGCCTTCATCGCCGGGGATTAAAACCTAGACCCGTCCCAGCGCCTCGCCGAACCGCATCGGCTGCCCAATTGCCGGGGTGACGAGTTCGCCCTGCCACATCACCGTCTGGCCGCGGACGATTGTGCCAACTGGCCAGCCAGTGACGGTGACGCCGTCATAGGGGGTCCAGCCGGCTCGGCTCTTGACCCAATCGTTGCGGATGGTCTCGCGGCGCTGCAGATCCACCACGGTGAAATCGGCATCGTAGCCGGCGGCGATACGGCCCTTGTTAGCAATGCCGAACAGCCGGTTGGGGCCGGCGCTGGTCATGTCGACCAAGCGTTCGAGGCTCAACCGCCCGGCATTGACGTGGTCGAGCATGATCGGCACCAGCGTCTGCACCCCCGTCATGCCGGAATGGCTTTCGGGATAGGGATGGTCTTTTTCCGCTCGGGTGTGCGGCGCATGGTCGGAGCCGAGAATATCTGCGGTGCCATCGACGACGCCTTCCCAGATGCGGGCGCGATGAGCGGCGTCGCGCACCGGCGGGTTCATCTGCACATAGGTGCCGAGCCGCTGGTAGGCAGTCTCGTCGAGCGTCAAATGATGGGGCGTGACTTCGACACTCGCCACATCCTTGTGCAGCCGCAAAAACTCCATCTCCTCGCCGGTCGAGATGTGCAGCACATGGATACGCTTGCCAGTGCGTCGGGCCAGCTTGACCAGCCGCTCGGTGGCCATCAATGCCGCCATCGGATCGCGCCAGATCGGGTGGCTCGACGGGTCGCCCGGGACTCTCAAGGGCTTCCGCTCCTCAAGGCGATATTCGTCTTCGGCGTGAAAAGCAGCGCGGCGGGAGATGGCCGACAGGATCGCTTCGAGCCCGCCATCGTCGGGCACCAGCAGGGAACCGGTGGAGGAGCCCATGAACACCTTGATCCCGGCGCAGCCCGGCAGGCGTTCGAGTTCGGCAAGGTCGCCGATATTGTCGTGCGTGCCGCCGATGTAAAACGCGAAATCGCAGTGCATGCGGCCAGTGCCGCGGCGGATCTTATCCTCGAAAGTCGCCTGCGAGATGGTCAACGGGTTGGTGTTGGGCATCTCGAAGACGCCGGTAACGCCGCCTATCACCGCTGACAATGAACCGGATTCGAGGTCCTCCTTGTGGGTCAGCCCTGGCTCACGGAAATGCACCTGGGTATCGATCACCCCAGGGAGGATGTGCAGCCCCGTGCAATCGATGATCTCGCCGGCCGACGCCGTGCCGAGGTCGCCGAGCCCCATTACCCGGCCACTGGTGACCCCGATATCGGCACGCCGCACCCCATCCTGGTTGACGATGGTACCGTGCTTGAAAACCCGGTCGTAGTGCGCCATGTCTGCCGTCCCCGCTCAGGCATTTGTCGCCCAATTGTCGACCCGATTTAGTGGACGCTGCGTCCAAGAGGCAAGTGATCATGACGACTGCCCTGCGTGACGATCGCGCGGTGTTCCGGTTTTCCGGTCCCGATGCCCACAAGCTGCTCAACGACGTCGTCACCGGCCCGATCCCCAAGACTGAAGGCCCCGCAGCGTGGTGGGCGCTGCTGACCCCGCAGGGCAAGGTACTGGCCGAAGGGCTGGCAGGGTGGTTCGAAGAGGCGCTTTGGCTCGACGTGCACCGCTCGGTCGCCGATGACTTTTTCAAACGCATGCGGACGTATCGCCTGAGGGCGCAGGTGGTGATCGAGGATTTGTCCGCCACCCACCGCGTCGGCTTTACACAGGACACAGAGCCCGGTGGCGTGACCCATACCGATCGGCATGGCGCCGTCGACCTCGGCTGGCGGACCATCGCCCCGGTCGAGGAAACCGCAGGCTGGCTTGCCGATGGCACGATCTACGCCCGCGAGCGCATCGCCGCCGGCATTCCGCAACTCGGCGCCGATTTTCCACCGGGCGAAGTGTTCGCGCACGATATGGGCCTCGACTTGCTCGACGGCATCGATTTCGACAAGGGCTGCTATGTGGGCCAGGAAGTCGTCAGCCGGATGAAGCATCGCGGCACAGCGCGGCGCCGGCCGGTGCTGGTCACCGGCGTCGTTGCTCCCTCCAGCTCGCCAGTACTCGCCGGCGGTCGCGAGGCCGGCACGCTCGGGGCGGTGGTCGATGGGGGGGCCGTCGCCATCCTGCGGCTCGACCGGGTCACCGATCCGGCAGCGGTGACCGTAGCCGGTCAGCCGGTTACCGTCAGCCTGCCGCTCTGGGCGACGTACCACTTTGGCGAATCAGGCCCCGACGCGTAGCTTTCCCGTGGGCGACAGGGCGCCTTAAGCTCAAATAGGGGTTGGCATGGCAGCGGCGACATCGCGGGCCTGGCAGCGGATGCTGTCGGGACGCCGGCTCGATATCCTCCACCCCTCCCCCATCGATGTCGAACTGTCCGACATCGCTCATGGCCTCGCCCGAGTGGCGCGCTGGAACGGCCAGACTTCCGGCGATTTTGCCTTTTCGGTCGCCCAGCATTCGGTGGTGGTCATGGCGATCTTTTGCGCCCTCAACCCCGATGCGCCGAACACCGCGATCCTCCACGCGCTGCTGCACGACGCGCCCGAATATGTGATGGGCGACATCATCTCGCCGTTCAAGGCGGCGATGGGCGGCAATTACCGGGAGGTGGAGCAGCGCCTGCTCGGCGCGATCCATCTGCGCTTCGGCCTGTCCGCCAGCGCGCCCGAAGCACTGATCAAGCAAATCAAAAAAGCCGATCGGGAAGCCGCCTACCTCGAAGCGGTGACGCTTGCCGGTTTCGGTGCTGTCGAAGCCCGCAAATGGTTCGGCGAGCCGAGCCTTGTGAGCTTTGACCGGGAAGCCATCGCGCAATTGCTCAAGCCATGGCCGGCGCCCGAGGCCAATGCAAGGTTCATCGCCGAGTTCGAAAAGCTGGCGCAGCGCTAAACGCTCGCGGTCGCGGCCACTCAGCCCAAACTCGCAAGCCTTTGAATTAAATACAATTAAAATTATCCGCGCCGGTTAACCCTGGCGCCAAAACCGCTTTGACTGGACGGAGCGACATGGTTGATGAAGGGTTAATGGTGTGATCGACGCCGGCGGAAGATTCGACCTTTTGCCGCGCCGACCGCGTCACAGCCCGGAGGCAGATCGATGCAGACCATTTCCCGCTATGTCGTTATCGCAGGCGCCGTCGGCGGTGTCGCGGCCGGGTTGTTCATGTTGCCCGACATGCTGCCCGCGGCCTTCGCCAAGGACCCGACAGTCCGCTTCCTGTCGACCACGGGTACCGATTTCCTGACTCCGCAGGGGTTCAGCGCCGCGTCGCTGATCAAGATCGGCGAGAGCCGGTTCCGCGTCGGCACCGAACCCTGGGTCGATACCGACGCGCAGGCGGTCAGCGTGGTTCGCAAGATCGGTTACGGCCACACCACTTGGGTCAACATCACGACGACCAATACCGGGGTGTATTCGACCGATGCCCTCGCGTCGCCGCATGTGCAATATCCCGGCGTCGAAGTATCCGAAATCGAGCCGCAACATTTCGGCGGCACGGCGTGGTTCTATGTCGATGGCACCGGTTGGATGCCGGCCGAGTTGATCGGCGCGGACTCCTTCGTCGGAGTCCCGAAGGCCCCCGGCTCGACCTATCTGACTGAACCCCAATAACCGTCTGCCGTTTGCAAGCGGGCTCAGGCCCGCTTGAAGGTATAAAAGATATGATGATCGATGGTCGTCAGTTTCTTTAGCCGCGGCGCCCAGTACGGGTAGACGTAGTTGGCGTGATAATGCGTGGCGTTGGCGACTTCCGGCAGGTAGAGCGTGCCGCCGACCACGCCACGAGCGATATCCTCGGCCTGCTGCCAGGATTTCTTATCCTTGATAGTCTCGGGAATGCCGTCGCAGGCGAACGAGAACTGGCAGGCATTGCGCTTCTGCGAGTTCTGGAACACCACGCCGCAGATGGTGTTGGGATAGAGTTTGTGGGCAACGCGGTTCATCACCACCTGGGCGACGCCGATCTGGCCGCGATAGCTTTCGCCGCGAGCTTCGAAATAGATGGCCGTGGCAAGGCACCACAATTCGCGGTCCGAAGTCGCGAGTTCCTCGGGCGATAGCGTTGTCGGGGTCGGCGGCGCCAACTCGCGGGCATAGGCGAGCTGTTGGGACGGTACCATCGGCATGATTTGGTCGGGCGCGAGGCTCGCGATGGCGTCGAGCGCCGAGGAATTGGCGATGACTTCCGGATCGAGCGCGGCGACAGCGACCGCTGCGGGCGCCACGATGATCGGCACAGCCGCAAGCTGAACATCGGGCGTGCCGGGCACGCGCAGCGCCGCGAGTTCGGTGCGGCCAATTTCAAAGCCGGCGGTGAAATCGGCGGCGTCGATGCTGATGCGCTGCCGGTCGGTCTTGGTGGCGCGATTGGGGCCGACGAACGCGCCGGCTTCGAACACATGGTCGATGGCGCCAGTAATGATTACATCGGTGTCGGTATAGGCAATCGAGGCGAGTTGCGTAATCGGCAGCGCGGTGCCGTCCGGCATGGCGATCTCACCAAAGCCCGGGCCGACGGCGTTCCCGGTCAAGGCGCCATACCCAGCAGAGAAAATTACCGCCGCGAAGATGAACTTCGCCAGGCGTGGCACACGCCGGACCGGTCTGGCCCGCTGCGCCCCTACTCGATGGGCCATACTGTCCGCAACTCACAACGCAACTTGATTCAAGGCATGGACGCTAAAAATGCCGACAATCCGGATCATCCCCCATTAGGGTTATCGCCCGGTAAACGCCGACAATCCGGCCAGTTGCCAGTGGCTATCCGGTTAATGTCGGAGGCAAGTCCAACTGAGTCGCAACCGCCAAGCGGCTTGACTGCCGCTGTGCCGCACAATCGCCACGGGGGTTAACGAATTACTATAGCCCGCCGTCGCGTTACTCGACCTGTGCGAGGGTCAACCGGGCAATGGGAACGCGGTAGGGCGAGCAGCTGACATAGTCCACACCGAGCCCGGCAAAAAACCTGAGCGAGGCCGGGTCGCCGGCATGTTCGCCGCAGATACCGATCTTGAGCTTGGGGTTAGCGGCACGGCCGCGTGCGATGGCGATGGCGATCAGTTCGCCGACCCCCTGCTGGTCGAGGGTGACAAACGGATCGGTTTCGTAAAGCCCCAGCCGCTGGTAGGCCGCAAGAAACGCCGGGGCGTCGTCGCGGGAGATGCCGAAGGTGGTCTGCGTCAAATCATTGGTGCCGAAGGAGAAAAAATCGACCCCCTGCGCGATCTCTCCGGCCCGCAGCGCCGCGCGCGGCAATTCGATCATGGTGCCGAAGCTGAACAGCACGCGGCCCGAGCGCTCGAGGCCCGAGCTTTCGAGGATTGCCATGACGCGGTCGCGGATGAAGGTCACTTCGCTGGTGGTCGAAACGAACGGCACCATGACCTCGACAGCGACAGCCGGGACCTGGGTGGCAGCGGCGGCCTTGACGCCAGCCATCAGCGCCGCGATCTGCATTTCGAGGATTTCCGGATAGGTCACGGCCAGCCGCACGCCGCGATGCCCGAGCATCGGGTTGACTTCGCTCAGCCGCTCGAGCCGGCGGCGCAGGGCGCGTTCGTCGAGCCCGAGCGACCGCGCGGTTTCGGCGATGTCGTCATCGGAGCGCGGCAGGAATTCGTGCAGCGGCGGATCGAACAGCCGCACCGTCACCGGCCGGCCACCCATCACTGAGAACAGCGCCGCATAGTCGCCGGTCTGGAAATCGATCAACCCGGTCAGGGCCTTGGCGCGGTCATCTTCATCCTCCGAGAGAATGAGCCGGCGCAGCGCCACCATGCGTTCCTTGGCGAAAAACATGTGCTCCGAACGCGCAAGGCCAATGCCTTCGGCGCCAAAGCTCAGTGCGGTATTGGCGGCTTCGACAGTCTCGACATTGGTGCGCACCTCGATGCGGCGAGTGGCGTCGGACCAGTCGAGCAGCGTACCGATAGCGCCGCCGATATGGGGCTGGGCCAGCGGCAATGCGCCGATATAGACCGCACCATCGGTGCCATCGATGGTCAGTCGATCCCCGGCGCGAAACACCTTGTCGCCGATGCGGCAACTCATGTCGGCGAGATCGACCGAGAGGCTGCGCACACCGGCGACGCATGGCTTGCCGGTGATGCGCGCGACCACCGCGGCGTGGCTGGTCATGCCGCCACGGGCAGTCAGGATGCCGGTCGCGGCCTTCATGCCCTCGATATCAGCGGGGCCGGTTTCGTTGACGACGAGAATGCAATGCCGGCCACGCGCCCGCAACCGCGCTGCGTCCTCCGCGGTGAAGGTCACGACGCCGGACGCCGCCCCCGGGGAAACTCCGAGGCCGGTAGCGAGCTTGATCGCGGTGCTCGATTTCAGTCGCGGATGCAGCATCTGCGACAACCGCGACGGATCGGTACGGCGCACCGCCTCAGCCTTGCTCCAGATACCGCGGCTGACGCGATCGACCGCGGCTTCGAGCTCGGCTGCGGCGCCAACTTCGATCGGCCGGGCCGACATGAACACCGGCACCCCGGCCTCCACCGAAACCAGCGCGACCATGTGCCGCCCCGACAATCGGTCAAGCGCCAAAGACAACGCAGTGGTTTCTGGCGGCAGGCGAAGCAGCGGACCGCCCTGCGGCGCCGCGGGACCGAGCGCACCGGTCTGCGCGTCGCGCGTGAGAAAGGCGCGGGGCTCGCCGCTGACACTCGCCTGGACGATAACCAGCTGCCGGTCGTCCTCCGTGCCGAACGATTCGAACGCCTCGGCAATGGCGCGACCGAGCGGACGCGTCGGATCGACCGATTCGGCAGCGTTGTGCGGCGCGGCAATGCCCGGTTTTGCCGGCATCAGCCCGGCGCTGTGGGTTGCGGCCGAGGTGCGAACCACCAGCGGCGGCGGCTGGTAGCTGCGATTTACGAGGCGGAACAGCGTCGCCACCCAATGGGTGCGCAGGCGGTTATCCGCGTCGTGCCGCTCTGCCTGCAGCGCGGCCCACGCCGCCCAGGTAATGCAGATGGTCGGGACAGTCGGCAGGCCGAGGTCGGCGATCGCCGAAATCCAGCGCGCCTTGCCCGTGAGCAACCCAGCCTGGGCGGGGGTGAGGTTCGCCTTGCCCAACGCCGGGGCAATGGCAAACATCTCCTGCGCGATGCTCACGAGGCCGTCCTTCCCGAATTCCGTTCGCCATAATTGCCGAATGCCGCACCGCCCGCAACAGCACTTGACTTGGCCCCTGCCAGAAAGCATCTGACCAAAGATGGAAACAAGGCCGCAACTTGACATCGTGCTGTGCGCGCCCCGCGGCTTTTGCGCCGGGGTCGACCGCGCCATCCAGATCGTCGAACTGGCGCTCGAAAAATACGGCGCCCCGGTCTATGTGCGCCACGCCATCGTCCATAACAAATACGTCGTCGAGGGCCTCAAGCAAAAAGGCGCCGTGTTCGTCGAGGAGCTCGGGGAAATTCCCGCCGGTACCGCAGCGCCCGTGGTATTCTCGGCGCATGGCGTACCCAAGGCCGTGCCGGCCGACGCATCGGCGCGGCGGATGTTCTTTCTCGACGCTACCTGCCCACTGGTCAGCAAGGTGCATATCGAGGCCAACCGGCATTTCAACGAGGGTCGGGAGATCGTCCTCATCGGTCACGCCGGGCATGTCGAAGTGATCGGCACGATGGGGCAATTGCCGGAGGGGTCCATCACCCTGATCCAGACCGTCGCCGACGCCGAGGCCTACCAGCCGCGCAACCCGGAGAAGCTGGCGTTCGTGACACAGACGACGCTGTCGGTCGATGACACCCGCGACATCGTCGCGACGCTGCGGCAGCGGTTTCCGGCGATCGCGCTGCCGCACAAGGAAGACATCTGCTACGCGACCACCAACCGGCAGGAAGCCGTCAAGCGCGTCGCCCCGAACGTCGAGGCGATGCTGGTGGTCGGCGCCCCCGAATCCTCCAATTCGGTACGGTTGGTCGAAGTGGCACAGCGCGCCGGTTGCCCCAACGCCATGCTGGTCGAACGCGCCGACCGGATCGAGTGGAGCCGGTTCGAAGGCATCCGGCGGCTTGGCATCAGCGCTGGCGCGTCGGCGCCCGAAACCCTGGTCGATGAAGTGATCGAGGCGTTCGCCGAGCGCTATACGATCAGCGTCACCGCGTCGGGCCAGCAGCGCGAGACCATCACCTTCAACCTGCCCCGAGAACTGAGGCCAGTAGCCGTTTGAACACCCCCGATTTGACCCTCATCGAAACCGACCGGCTGTGGCTGACCGGCTGGAAGCCCGAGCAGATCGGGGATTTTTACCGCCTGCATGGCGACCCGGTCGTGGCCCGCTACCTCACCGAACACGGCCAGCCGTGGACGCATGCCGAAATGGACGCGGCCCTCGCCCACTGGATCGACCTGTTCGACCGCCAGCAGATGGGTAAGCTCCGGCTGGTGCGCAAAGCCGATGGCGTGCTGGTCGGGCGCTGCGGTTTCGGCGTCTATGGTCCGGACGAAGTGCCCGAGATCGGCTACTCGCTATACCCGGAATTCTGGGGCAATGGCTATGTGTTCGAGGCGGCGAGTGCGCTCCGCGACTGGTACTGGCGCTCGACCGATCGCGACCATTTCATCGGGCTTGCCGATGTACGCAACGAGAACTCGCTCAAAGTCCTCCGCAAGCTCGGCGGGGTCTACACCCACACCGGCGACAACGATCACGGCCACACCTGCGAGTGGTACAGCTACAGGCGTCCCGCTGCATGACCGACTTCGTCACCATCCACACCGATGGCGCCTGCTCCGGCAATCCCGGCCCCGGCGGCTGGGGCGCGGTGCTTGAAAGCGACGGCAATCTACGCGAGTTGAAGGGCGGCGAGCAGTTGACCACCAACAACCGAATGGAACTGACCGCGGCGATCGAAGCGCTCAATGCACTGAAACGCCCCTGCACCGTGCAACTGTTCACCGACAGCAATTACGTCAAAGGCGGCGTGACCGGCTGGATCCATGGCTGGAAAAAGAACGGCTGGAAAACCTCCGATAGGAAGCCGGTCAAGAACGTCGAACTCTGGCAGGCGCTCGAAGCCGCAACGCAGCGGCACACGGTCAGCTGGCACTGGGTCAAAGGCCACGCTGGCCACGACCTCAACGAACGCGCCGACCGACTAGCCAATGAAGGCATGGCGCCATTCAAGCCCGCCAAACCCGAACGCTTCCTACCGCCGGTGTAAGGTTGCGCGCTTCCTTCTTCCCTAGCGGGAGCGGGCGATAGGGCCGCCGACGCTCATTTTCTGCCTTCTTTCTCCCTTGAGGGAGAAGGTGGCGCAAAGCGACGGATGAGGGGTCTGATGCCTTTCGGCTGCTACGCCGCTCTATCGCCAACTCGCCCGACAATCATCAGACCCCTCATCCGCCCACCGGCACCCTCGGGTCGAGCCCGAGGGCAGGCTTTCTCCCGAAAGGGGAGAAGGCGATGGAGCCGCTGGCACCATCTTCGATCGTCCTTCTCCCGCAAGGGCGACAGCGATAGCGCCAACACCTCGCTGCACTTCCTTCCCCTCTTCCGCTCGCGGGAGAGGGTGGCGCGCGGCGCCGGGTGAGGGCCTGACGCCTCGACCTCACTCTGCAAACACCCCTGTCGCTCCCTTCTCCCCTCGCGGGAGAAAGTGGATCGGGGTATCCGAGACGGATGAGGGGGCGGCTGACTCTCGATGGACCCTACAACCGCCCACTCGCCCGACAATCATCAGCCCCCATCGCCTACCCCCGGGGTCGAGCCCGAGGGCTCGCCGTCTCCCCTTGCGCACGCTGGCCGATACAGCCACCGCTCAGCTTGCCAGTTCCCGCTCCGCGACCGCATCGACCTCGTCGTCAGCGTCGAAATAGGCCGAGGGGAGGAGGCGCTCCTCGCTTTCGGCATCCTCGATGTCGAGCTCAAGCCCGCCGCTGATAGTCCCGAGCAGCAGTTCGGCGTCGGCGATCGGCAGCGCCTCGACTTCGCGGAGCTTGCGATTGATCGTGCGATTGCGGGTTTCGGCGGTTTCGATCTGGCGGGCGGCCTGGTCGAGTTTCTTTTTCACGCCCGACAGAACCACGGCAAATTTCTCGAACTCCGTCTTCACGGCACCGAGCACCTTCCAGACTTCGCTCGAACGCTCCTGGATGGCGAGGGTACGAAAGCCCATCTGCAACGAACTGAGGATCGCCGTAAGCGTCGTCGGCCCGGCAACGCTGACGCGGTAAAGCCGCTGCAATTCGTCGGTGAGACCGGGGCGGCGAATGGCCTCGGCATACAGGCCCTCGGTCGGCAGGAACATGATGGCAAAATCGGTAGTGCGCGGCGGGTGGACATATTTCGTCGCGATGTCCCGGGCCGAGGCCTTCAGCCGCTGCTCAAGCGCTCGGGTGGCGGCTTCGGCAGCAATCAGATCGCCAAGTTCGGCCGCAGCCTGCAATCGCTCATAATCTTCGATGGGAAATTTCGCGTCGATCGGAAGCAACACTTCCTCGCCCTTGCCCTGCCCCGGCAGGACGATGGCGAACTCGACGCGGTCGGCGCCGGTGTCGGCGGTGATGACGTTCTTCCGGTACTGCGCCGGGGTCAGCGTCTGTTCGAGCAACGCGCCAAGCTGCACCTCGCCCCAGGTGCCACGCGCCTTGACGTTACTGAGCACGCGCTTCAGATCGCCGACGCCGGTGGCGAGCGTCTGCATTTCGCCAAGGCCCTTGTGCACGGCTTCGAGCCGATCGCTGACCACCTTGAAGGATTCGCCCAGCCGCCGATCGAGCGAGTCCTGCAACTTCTCATCGACGGTGAGCCGCATCGCTTCAAGTTTTTCACCGTTTTCGGTGCGCAGCGCTTTCAGCTGATTTTCCAGCCCCTCGCGCAGCGATTCGCCGGCCTTGGCGTAAGCATCGGTCAGCCCGGTCAGCTTGCCTTCGAAGCTTTCATGCTGGGATTTCTGGATATCGAACAGCCGGCGCGATTGCGCCTCGGTCAGATCGCCGAAGCGCTTCAAACTGTCGTTGACGGTTTCGGCAAGCAGCTTTGCCGCTGCAGCTGCTTCAGTCTGCATCGTGCCAAGCCTCACATCGACACCACCGCGCAGTTCCTTGACTGCCGTCACCAGCCCCTCGTGATTGAGCCGATGCTGGACCGACGCGGTTTCGGCCGAGGCACGCAACTGCTCGGCAAACAGCTGCAACTGCTCCTTTTGCTGGCGCGCCATACCTTCGGTTTGCGCGGCCGAGGCCTGCGCCATGGCGCCGATGGCGTGCACCACTTCGATGCGGAGATCGCGAGCTGCCTGCCCCGACTCGGCGCGGCCAAGCCGCAGGCCTTCCTCGATCAGGCGCGACTGCCGCATCGTGCCGCGGGCCGCGACAGCGGCAAAAAACATCCCCAGCGCCGCCAGCACCGCGATGGTGGCAAGCAACGCCATTTCGACGCCAGTCATTGTTGTTCCCCGATCCCCTGCGAGAACAATCGCAGAACATCGGCGGGATTGCAAACAGGTTAAATCAACCGACGACAACGCCGGTGAGCAGCCGCGCGCCGATCTCCTTGACGAAGCGGGCGGCCACCATCGCCGTCGTGTCATTGAGGTCGCGCGAGGGATTGAGCTCGACAATATCGGCGCCGACCAGCTCGCCCTTGGTGCGATGCACCAGCCGGATCACCTCGCGCACCGTCAGCCCGCCCGGCTCGTGATGCGAGACGCCGGGGCAATGCGCTGGGTCCATCGCGTCGAGGTCGAGCGAAATATAGAATGGCCCATCAAACGCCAGCTGGGGCAGCGCCTCGTGCGCGTGCATTTCATAGCACTCCACACCGAAGCGTTTGACCTGCTCCCGTTGATGCGCATTGAGCGTGCGGATGCCGACCTGCACCCGTCGCGTGATCACCCCGGCCTCCAGCAGCCGCGCGAATGGCGAGGCGTGGCTGAAGGGATTGCCCTCGTAATCGTCGTAAAGATCGCCATGCGCATCGATGTGCAGCACGGCGAGACCCGGGTAGCGGGTAGCGTGCGCGGCAATCAGCGGGTGGGCGATGGAGTGGTCGCCGCCGAGGGACAGCACAAGGTGGCCGCGGTCGATCAGCCCTTCGGTCGCGGCGCGGATAGCAAGATTAGCCTCGAGCGGCGGCCAGTCGCCGATCAACAGATCGCCGGCATCATGGAAATCCGGCGCATTGGCAAAGTCGACGCCGAGCTCGCTCCAGGCATTGGCGGAGGGGGCCAGCAGCGCCTGCCGGATCGCCCCCGGCCCCGCCGCCTGTCCCCGCCACGCGCTGGAATTGGCATCATAGGGAATGCCTTGCAGGGAGACGGGGGTGGTCATTTGGTGCGCGTCCCGGCTATTCGGGGCTGCAGGTGACTTGCGAGAAATTGCCGTTTTCGAGTTGAATGGTGATGTCGAAACCAACCGTGCCGCCGACGTCGCCGAGGACAGTTGCGACCACGGTGTTGCCGCCCGAGGACAGGCCGCCGAGCGGGCCGTCCCAGTTGATGGTGCCGCCTTCAGTCAGTTCATAGGGGTAGTCGCCCTCGAACTTTCCGTCCCAGGCCGGGCCGCGATACTGGCCGTCCTCGAGTTCGATATCGCCCATGTAATAGGTGCCGAGCGTGCAATTGTAGCGCCCGTCCTTGAGCTCGACGGTTTGCAACTGCGCCAGCGCCGGAGTGGCGAGGAGCAACAGGGCGGCAGTGGACAACAGGGGTTTCATCACCCGGCAACTTTCGAAAAATCGGCGACGAGCCGCATGGTGTCACGAAGTTTGGCGAGCAGCGTCAGCCGGTCGGCGCGCTTTTCGGCGTCGGGATCGTTGACCAGCACTTCGGTGAAGAACGCATCGACCGGCTGGCGCAAGGTCGAGAGCGCGGCGATGGCGCCGCGATAATCATCGGCGGCAACACGAGCCGACACCTCGGAATAGGTCTTCGCGACGACCCTGCGGAGTTCGAATTCCTCCGGGCCGGGCTCGGTCCAGGTGAACCCGTCCCCACCATAACCGCGCTTGTCCTGCTTTTCCTCGGCGGCGAGAATATTAGCGGCGCGCTTGTAGCCGGCGAGCAAATTAATGCCATCCGCCGACGACAGCAGCGCCGACAGCGCCTCGACCCGCCGGGTGATTTCCAGCACATCGTCGCTATCGGGCGTGATCACCGCATCGACCAGATCGTGCCGGGCGCCGGCATCGCGCAATGTGACTTTCAGGCGATCGTGGAAGAAGGCGAGGAGGTCTTTTTCGACCTTGAGCGGGAATGCCAGAGCGTTTTCGGAAATAATCCGGATTACCCCCAGCGCCGCGCGCCGCAGCGCAAACGGGTCACGGGAGCCGGTGGGCTTTTCATCGATCGCCCAGAAGCCGGTCAGCAGGTCGAGCTTGTCGGCCAGCGCCACGGCGATGGCGACCGGCTCGGTGGGCACCTTATCGGTCGGCCCGACCGGCTTGTAGTGCTGGGCGATGGCATCGGCGATGGCAGGGGCCTCGCCCTGCGCCAGCGCGTAATACCGCCCCATCAGGCCCTGCAGCTCGGGAAATTCCCCGACCATGCCGGAGACGAGATCGGCCTTGGCCAGCCGGGCGGCGCGACGCGCCTGTACGGGGTCGGCGCCGACCAGCGGGGCGATCTCGCCAGCGAGTTTTTCGATCCGCTCGACGCGCTGCAACTGGGTGCCGAGTTTCTGGTGGAACACCACGTCCTTGAGCTTGGGCACCGCATCGGCCAGCGGGGTCGCGAGGTCGGTGGTGTAAAAGAACTTCGCATCGCTCAGCCGCGCGCGAATAACACGCTCATTGCCGGCGATGATGGTGGCGCCGCCATCATTCGCCACCTGATTGGCAATGATGATGAATTTGGGCGCGAGCTTCCCCTTGGCATCACGCAAGCAAAAGCATTTCTGGTTGACGCGGATCGTCGCGATGATGGCTTCCTCGGGCACGGCGAGAAAGGCCGGATCGAACGATCCCATCATCACCACCGGCCATTCGACCAGTCCCGCGACCTCTTCGAGCAGCCCCTCATCGGCAATGACACTCAGCCCCTGCGCGAACGCGAGGTGCTCCGCGTCGGTGCGGATGATGTCCTTCCGGCGATCAATATCGAGCACCACTTTGGCGCGTTCGAGCGCCGTCAGGTAGTCGTCGAACCGCTTGATCCGGATAGCGTTGGGCGCGAGGAACCGATGGCCGAAGGTGGTCTGGCCGGAAGCGATGCCGCCGACGTTGAACGCGATCACTTCCGGCTCATCGTTCTCAGCGCCAAATGTCGCAGTGATGGCGCGCAGCGGCCGCACCCAAGTCAGCCCGCCTTCGCCCCACTGCATCGATTTGGGCCAGGAAAAGCCAGTGACCACCCCCGGCAGCAGCGCCGCCAGAATGTCCGTCGCCTCGGCGCCGGGCTTTTCCACCACGGCAACGTAAAACTCGCCTTTCTTCGGGTCAGTCACGATCCGCGCCTGATCGATCGAAGCGAGCCCCGCGGCCTTCAGGAACCCGTCGATCGCCTGCTGCGGTGCGCCCACACGCGGCCCCTTTTTCTCCTCGCGCGTATCGGGCGAGCGGGCCGGCACCCCGGTGACGGTCAGCGCCAGCCGGCGCGGCGTCACGAACGCCTTGGCGCTTTCATAAAGCAGCCCCTCGGCAACCAGCGCATCGGTCACGGCCTTGCGCAGTTCCTCGGCCGCCTTCCGCTGCATGCGCGCCGGAATTTCCTCGGAAAACAGTTCAAGCAGCAGTTCGGGCATGTCGAAACTTCGCGCTAGAGTGACGGGCCTGCGTAACAAGCGCCGCCCGAGCTGTCCATCGCGCGGTAACAGGAGCGTTAAATGCCAAAAGTCCCGGATCCCCCGCCAACGTTGCGAGAGGTCACGCCGGCAGTAATGGCGGAAGTGCGAACGCTGATCGACGCGGCGCATTACGGCTCGCTCGGCACGCTCGATCCGGCCGACGGCTACCCCAATATTAGCCGCGTCAACCTGCTGATCGGGCCCGATGGTGGGCCACTGACTTTCATCTCGGCGCTGGCGGCGCACACCGTCGCGCTTCGCGCCGATCCACGCTGCGGCCTGCTAATCGGCGAAGTCGGCAAAGGCGACCCGGTCGCCTACCCGAGGCTGGCGCTCAAGTGCCACGCCGAGTGGCTCCCGACAGCCGATGCACTCCGATCGGCATGGCTTACGGCGCACCCCAAGGCGCAGCTTTACATCGACCTGCCGGATTTCAGCTTCGTCGCGCTGCGGCCAGTCTCCGCGACTTATATCGATGGGTTTGGGCGGGCGTATGCGCTCTCCGCAGAGCACTTCGCGCCTTGACGAAACTGTCTGCCGGGGCCCGCGCTTACCAACCCCCGCCGCCGCCACCGCCACCGCCACCGCCTGAAAATCCACCACCGCCGCCGCCACCTGACGATGACGACGACACCGGCTGCGCGGCGATCATCGCGGCGCTCATCCCGGCGGCGACCGAGGCGACGGAATTGGACAGTTTGCCAGGCGAAAAACTCGACCCGGAATACCACAGCGGGCGGTAAGCCCCGGCGGTCGCGCCGGCCACGGCGTTGAGGGCGAGTGCAGCCTCGAAGTGCTTGGACCACGGTTTTTCGACCCCGAGCGCGATGGCGAAGGGCAGGATGCCTTCGAAGCGCTCTACGGTCAGCGGTGGCTCGGCGACGATGTTGAGGCGATTTTCCTCGGCGGTGTCCATATACATGCGGAAGCCCTCGATCTGGTCCATCACCTTGCGGCCCTGCACCGTCGGGGCGCGCATCAGCACGGCGAAGATAACGTTGGTGAGGGTGATCGAGGCCGCCCCGATGATGGCGGCGCTGAACGACAGGCCGGAAAAGATCGAGGCGATACTACCGCCGAGATTGATCAGCACGATGACGATGCCGATCCCGATGCCGATTTTCGAGATGCCGGCGCCGGTCCACAGCGATTTGAACACCCCGGTAAATAGCCCGAGGAACACGCCGGCGAATGCCGCAGCGCCGAGCCACACCCAGTCAAGCACGCCGGTCAGCGCCATGAGCAGCAGGCAGGCCATCGACAACAGGAACCCGACGATGATGTAGCCGAAGTTGTTCTTGAAATAGACCTGCCGGTTTTCCTTTTCGATCGTCGCGATGAACTCCCCCCGCTTGGCGTTGAGCTTGGGGCCGGTGGTAGTGTCGATGGTCAGCGTGCCGCTCGCGGCGATGTGGTCGTAAACCAGTTTTTCGCCGGCCGGCAGCGCGTCCGGGCGGGCATTGGTGAGGGTCAACCGCAACGCCTTGCCGGCATTGTCGATGGTGAGGAGGCCCTTGGCGCCGAGGTCGAAAATCGCCGAGGTGAACGCCGTCCAGCCGGTCTGCTGCCAGCCCATGTAGTGGACGAAATGCGCCAGCGCCGGCGAAAAGCCCTTGGGCGGATGGAACAGCGGAACGATGGTGCCGCGCGCCGGATCGCGCCCGACAGCGTTCCATGCGTACAGGAAATACCCGAGCACGATCAGCACCGACAGCGCCGGCAGGATCAGGTCCCGGTGGTCCGAGAGCCAGTACCAAAAGGCGGTGGCGCCATCGGGCTCGGCCACCACCCCTTTCGGAAAATTGACGAACACGCTCATCCCCTCATAGGGCGCGAGCGGGCTGGTCAGCTTGAAACTGATGGTGTTGGGCGTGGCGCCCGGGACGATTTCGACATTGGATTCGGTTGATCCGAACCCGCCGGTATAACCGCCCGATTGCCGCACCACGGCGCCCTCGGGCAGCGTCAGCGTCGCCGTCGCCCGCCGGATGGGAAATTCCCAATAATTGCCGGTGGCGTTCCAGTACAATTCGTCGTGGTCGATGAAAAACCGGGCCATCCGCGTCGAGGTGTATTTGACGCGGTAGCGGTGCGGCCCGGTGCTGATCAGCACATCGGGATCGCCGATGCGGATGCGGATGCCGCCCTGGATGCTCTCGGTCGAATAGGGTTCGGCCTTGCCGTCGCGCAGCACCTCCAGCACGTCGAGATCAGAACGCAGCCGGGAGCCGTCATCGTTGATCAGCACCGTCGGAATGTCGCGAAAAATACCGCGACGGATCGAGTTGCCCTCGGCTGTGACTTCGATGGTTTCGGTCACCGTAACGGTGCCATCGGTCGCCAGCACGACATTGCTGTCGAAGCCCCGGATTTCCTCGCGGGCAATAGCCGGGACCGCGAACAGCAAAAGGGTAAGAAACGCCAGTAGCCAGGGCTGCCCCGTCGAGCAGTGGCGAGAAACCATCCTCAGCATGATGCGCCGCCGGTCAGAACTTGACAGTCGGCACGGCGCGGTCGGCGGCGTTTTCGAGTTCGAAATACTCGGCCTTCTTGAAGCCGAAACTGTTGGCAACGAACACCGACGGGAAGCTCTCGACGGCGATGTTGAGGTTGCGCGCGGCGCCGTTGTAATAGCGGCGGGCCAACTGGATTTCATCCTCGACAGTCTGCAGTGCGCCCTGGAATTCGAGGAACGTGGTGTTGGCCTTGAGGTCGGGATAGGCCTCGGCGGTGGCGATCAGCCGCCCGAGCGCCGATGACAGCTGGCCTTCCGCGGCGGCGCGCTGTTCGGGCGTCCCGCCGGCGACACTCGTGGCCGCGGCGCGGGCATTGGTCACCGCTTCGAGCGTTTCGCGCTCGTGGCTCATATAGCCCTTCACTGTCTCCATCAGATTGGGAATGAGATCGGTGCGGCGCTTCAGCTGCACGTCGATGCCCGACCAGCCCTCTTCGGTCAGCTGCCGGTTTTTGACCAGGCTGTTGTAGAGCACGATGGCGTAAACGACGATGGCGGCAATGATGCCGAGCACGATCCAGCCGAACATGAAACTATCCCCAGTTGCAGCGCACCGTCACATCCCCCGCGATGCCGGCGCACTTCGAGCGCAACAGTGTCACTTGCCCGCCACGACTTCAACAGCGCTGCGTCAAACCTCGTCCTCAGGCTCCAGCGGCAGCCCCGGCCGATACTTGCCCTTCCGCACATAAGCCCTCGGGTCCTTCTCGACCCGCTGCTCAAACGACCCCTGCCGCAACGACTTCGCCGCGAGATTCCGCGGCGCGATGGTCTTGCGGTTGAGCCTGGTGTGAGTGGGCGTTTTCATGAGATTCAAGGCAGTGCGAGGCCGTCGAAACAGCAACGCCGCAGCGTTAAGCGGACCGGCTGGAATTCAGTCTTAATCGACGGCGCACTGAAACTCAGAGCGTTGTCGAAGTTATCGGCGTGGTTTTCGAGGGGAGCGGGCGACCTTCGATATAGTGACCGTAAAGTGTAGTGATAATACCGACGCCGACTAACAAAGCCAGCCAGCTGGTAGCTGCCTCCCAAATGATGCCGAGCGGACGTAGGGACCCAACCAGCATCATTGATGGGATGGAGATAACAAGCGCGGCGATAGCCGAGATGAACGCCAAGGCAAGAATATCACCACTGGCGCCACGCGTCGCATTCCATGCCTCGCCCAATCGCAGCGGTCGCTTGATGGCAGCGGCCGGAAGGATCAGCGCCAGTCGATAGAGTACGACCATGAGGATAAAGACGATGACTGGGAAGATCAGAACCGCGCCTAGCGTTCCCCCTAGCAACGCCACCGGACTAACTAACAATGCGACGAGCAAAACAACGGGGATCGACAGTAGACTGAGCACCAGCGACCAGCCGAAATAAGCAAGAATGCGATCGCCATGAAAGCGCGGCAGCCAGCCAACCGGCAACTCGTCCAGCAGAATGAAACGGTGCCAGGCAACCGCGATCCAGAGGCTGCCCAAACCAGCAAGAAAAGAGACCAGGACGGCAAGCGGCGAGGGCGACGCGACGTCGGCGCCGCTTAGCAGCGAATACGCCGCGATTGCTGGAACGAAGTACAGCAGGATCGAAATCCGGAATGCGTACTGCAGATTGTCAAAAACTAGCCGAACGGCATGAAGAAACAGTCTTAAGCCCAAAACGACGTCCCCCTGTGGATCGAAGCTAGCCGCTTACGCGGGCGACCTCGATCATCCCCGGTACAGGGTACAGGCAGATTACTAGAAACTGCAATCTGTTCACGTCGCTCCCCCCGCCTCGGTCTGCAGCCACCCCTCCCCGCAGGCTTTCGCCAGTTCGCGGATGCGCAGGATGTAGCTCTGGCGTTCGGTGACCGAGATGACGCCGCGGGCGTCGAGCAGGTTGAAATTGTGGCTGGCCTTGATCACCTGCTCATAGGCAGGCACGGCGAGGCTCTGGCGCCCCTCGCTGGCGCCGAGTTTCAGCAAAGCGAGGCATTCCTTTTCGGCATCGGCGAAGTGGCGGAACAGCATTTCGGTGTCGGCGGCTTCGAAATTGTACTTCGAGAACTCCCGCTCGTTCTGCAGGAACACGTCGCCATAGGTGACTTTTTCGGGGCCCTCGCGGCCGTTGAAATTGAGGTCGTAGACGTTCTCGACCCCCTGCACATACATGGCGAGGCGTTCGAGCCCATAGGTGATTTCGCCCGGCACGGGCTTGGTCTCGAACCCGGCGACCTGCTGGAAATAGGTGAACTGGCTGACTTCCATGCCGTCGCACCAGCATTCCCAGCCCAGCCCCCAGGCGCCGAGCGTCGGGCTTTCCCAATCGTCCTCGACAAAGCGGATGTCGTGCAGTTTCGCGTCGAGCCCGATCTCGGACAGCGAATTGAGGTACAATTGTTGGATATTGTCGGGGCTCGGCTTCAGCATCACCTGGAACTGATAATAATGCTGCAGCCGATTGGGATTGTCGCCATAGCGCCCATCCTTGGGCCGGCGCGACGGCTGCACATAAGCGGCCTTCCACGGCTTCGGCCCCAGCGCCCGGAGCGTCGTCGCGGGGTGAAACGTCCCGGCGCCAACCTGCATGTCGTAGGGCTGTAAAATAACGCAGCCCTGATCCGCCCAATAGCGCTGCAAGGTCAGGATCAGGCCCTGGAACGAGTTCCGCGGGTCCATGTGGGCAGGGAGATCATTGAGCATCTGGCGATAAGTCCGGAGGGCGAGGCGCGGGGCTCTTACCACGAGGCAACCGGGTTAAGAAGTCTTGCCGAGACGGCAAACTAACGCCGATCCCGGTCGTCACTCGGCCGATAGGTGCCGTCCTTGTCGCGTTCGAGGGTGATGACATCGGGGCGGCCGCGTTCGGCGAGGTCGCGTTTGCGGCGGTCGGCATCGACGGCCCGGAAGCCGCGCTGCCAGTCGCGGAGGATACGGCGCACGCCGAACCAGATCAGCATGCCGATGCCGGCGAAGATGGCGATGCGAATGAGCCAGCCAGTCATCGGTGCCCCCAGAGTTGATCCGATGTAATGGGAGGCGCCGGGTTTTACCAGTCAAGTCGTCCGGTGCCGCGCAGGATGGCCTCGAACTCCGGGGCAAAGTCGTGGCCTGCGGCGCCATGCAGCGCCCGGCTGGCGAGCAGCGTCAGCGGTGCCCGCGAGCCTTTCACACCGCGAACGAGAACGCGCGATGCCGGCGCATCGGGTCGTGGCACCAGGGGCAACGCGGTGATGGCGCCGAAGCGGACGGCAAAACTTGCCAGCACGACGCCAAGCAGCGTCGCCGGCAGGACGAAAATCGTCTCGCCGCCATTGCACACCGATGTCGCGGCGGCTTTGACCCACAGGTCGAGCGCATCGGCCGGCATGTGCCGGGCTCCCGCACGGCCTGGATCGGTGGCGAGGGTCCCCTGCCCGGCGGAAAAGAATGGTGGATTGGCGATTACCGTGTCGAAGGCGTCAGGCAACAGGCCGGCCGCCTTGCGCTCGACCCCCCTCGCCGTAACATCGACCAGCGCCACCCTTGCGCGGTTGGCAAAACCGTTGGCCGCCAAATTGGCCACGGCTAGCGCCACGAGGTCGGGATCGCGCTCCGCGAGCAGCGCCGTGCGATCACTTCGCTGCGACAGCGCCACCAGCCCGGCGGTACCGACGCCGCAGCCGAGATCGAGCACCGAGCGGCTACCCGGTGCAACCGCGGCCCCCAGCAGCACGGCATCGAGCCCGGCGCGATAGCCCTTGGCGGGCTGCGACACGGTGAGCGCCCCCCCGAGAAAGGCATCGATTGTCGGCGCGAGGTGATTTACAACCGGTTTTACATCGGCGCGTGGCTGGTCTAGGGACATCGCACCTTCCGGCGGGTTCGGCTGCAAGACTACCGGGCCGATCCCATCGGCTCAACCGGAAATGCCGCGAGGCGGCGATGAGGACTTCATGGCAGCATCTGCCGCGACCGCAGAGTTACGCAGCGAGACCAGCGCCATCGAGCGGCTGATCGAAGTGACGCGCGCCGATATGGCGAGGGTCAACGACATGATCCTCGCCCGTGCCCAATCGCATGTCGACATGGTCCCGGAACTAGCGCGCTACCTGATCGAATCCGGCGGCAAGCGGCTGCGACCGATGCTGGTCGTCGCCGCGGCGCAGCTGTTCGGCGAGGCCAATGGCGCCGAGGTCAATTTCGCCGCGGCCATCGAATTCCTTCACAACGCCACCCTGCTGCACGACGATGTCGTCGACGAAAGCGACATGCGGCGCGGCCGGCCGGCGGCGCGGATGGTGTGGGGTAACCAGGCCAGCGTATTGGTCGGGGATTTTCTGCTCGGGCAGGCGTTCATGATGATGGTCGAAACCGGCGAACTGCCGGCGCTGTCGGTGATCGCCAAGGCCTCGACGGTGATCGCCGAAGGCGAAGTGTTCCAGTTGGCCAAGACCGGCGATCTATCGACCACCCCGGCCGACTACGAGGAAGTGATCCGCGCCAAAACGGCGACGCTGTTCGAGGCGGCGACCGAGATTGGCGCGATGGCAGGCGGCGCCGATGCGGCGGGCCGGCAGGCGCTGCGGGCCTATGGCTTGGCGCTCGGCACGGCGTTCCAACTGGCCGATGACGTGCTCGATTATCGCGGCGAGGCCGGCACAATGGGCAAGAATGCCGGAGACGATCTGCGCGAAGGCAAGATGACCCTGCCGCTGATCCTGGCGCTTAACGAAGCCAGCGCCGAGGAGCGCGCGACGATCGCCGGCGTGCTCGGCAATGCCGATGCACCCGACAGCGGCCTTGGCGAGGTGATCGCGATTTTCAATCGCTACCGCACCCTCGAACGCACGGTCGAAGTGGCCGAGGGCCATGCCAATGCCGCACGCGAAGCGCTGCGCAACCTGCCGAATTCCGAAATGCGAGCCTTGCTCGGCGAGATCGCCGAATTCTCGGTCGGGCGCGCCTACTGATTGACCAGCGGCGCCGCCGCGACCCAGTGGTCGGGCCATTCGGCGCGGAGTTCATGGGCAGCCTGATGCGCCAGCGCCGCCGAGCCGAACACTCCGAACACCGTCGCACCCGATCCTGACATCCGCGCCAGCATGCAGCCGCCGGCCCGCGCCATTCGCTCGATCAGCGCGGCAATTTCGGGCAGCATGGCGATGGCCGGCGTTTCGAGGTCGTTGCGGGTCTCGGCGAGCCAGATGCCGAGCTGAGCGGGTCGGGTCATCGGCTCGGGCAGCGGCGGCAGCGGCTCGTTGTCATGGATCAGCAGCCGGCGAAACACTTCCGCGGTAGCCAGCGGCAGCAGCGGGTTGATCAGTACCACATGCACCGCAGGAAAAGCCCGCAGCGGCGTCACGATCTCGCCGACGCCCCGGATGGTCGCGGGCATCGACAACAGGCACGCCGGCACATCGGCCCCGAGGGTGGCGGCGATGGCAACGAGGTCGCGCGGGGCGATATCGGGTTCCCCCAGCACCGCCATCAAGCGCAGCGCCGCAGCGGCATCGGCCGAGCCGCCACCGAGCCCCGCAGCGATCGGCAGGTTCTTTTCGAGCGTGAATTTCAGCCCGGTTGCGACATGCGTCGGAAACCGTGCCCGGAACGCCGCGACGGCGCGCATCACCAGATTGCCGTCGCTGGTCCCGAGCCGTTGCGCGAACGGACCTCGAATGGCGAGCGTATCGGCCGGAGCCGGTTCGGCGCTCAACTCATCGCCGACATCGGCGAACACCACTAGGCTTTCGAGGTCGTGATAGCCGTCGTCACGCCGCCTGGTGACGTGCAGCGCGAGGTTTAGCTTGGCCGGCGCCGCTTCGCTGATGCGCAACGGGCTTGAGCTTACTGGGTCATCGCCTCGGTCAACGGCTCGAGCGGCGGCAAGCCGTTGATCAGCTTCGAGGTCACGCGGGCCCGCACCGGCCCATCATCCTCGTCGAGCGAGGAGGCAATGTTCCACTGGAAACGCGCTTCGAGCGTGCGGCCGATGCGCCAGTAGGCATCACCCAGATGGTCGTTGATTTCCGGATCGGTCGGCATCAGCTGCACGGCGGTTTCGAGCACCGACACGGCTTCGTCGAGCCGGCCGAGCTTGTAGAAAGCCCAGCCGAGGCTGTCGACGATGTAACCATTGTTGGGCACCGCGGCGACGGCTTCCTCGATCAGTCCCAGCGCCTGGTCAAAGTTCATGTCCTGGTCGATCCAGCTGTAGCCGAGATAGTTCAGCACATCCGGCTCGCCCGGATTAAGGTCGAGGGCTTTCAGGAAATCGGCCTCGGCCTTGGGCCATTCGCCGGCCCGCTCATAGGCGATGCCGCGCACGTAATAAATCCGCCAGTCGGACGCCACATCGCCGGGCTTGGCATCGAGCGCCTTGCCGTAATTGACAGCCGCTTCGGCATATTGCTCGTCATAGCGCAGCAGGTCGCCGTAAGCCGTGGCGGCAGTCATATCGTCGGGATTGGTGGCCACGATGTTGCCGAGCCGGCGCAGCGCTTCGGGCCGGTCGCCCAACAGGTCGAGGTTCTGAGCTATGCGCACCACGGCGCCGGGCTTCAGCGGCGAAGTGGCCGGAATCGAGTCGTAGATGCGGTTGGCGGCTTCGTTCTGGCCGGAAAAGTCCAGCAGCTGGCCATAGCCCATAGTCGCGATATCGGACTTGGGATCGAGGTAACGGGCAAACTGCATGTACATCATGGCAACATCGGCGCTGCCATCCTGCAGCAGCACTTCGCCGAAGCTGTAGAACAGTTCGGCGGCGCCGCCCTGCGCCGTCGAGAGGAACAGGCCGGGCTTTTCGCCGGCCGCGAGCTTGGTCTTCAGGGCCGTTAGCAACGGATCGCTGAAGCCGCGCGCCTCATAGGCGGCGATGACGGCATTGGCGTCGTCGAAACGCCCGGCATTGGCGAGGATGCGCGCATTGGCCTCGACCAGCCGCGGATCGAGCGGGGTCACCGCCAGCGCCTCGGCAGCAAAGCCGATGGCCTCATCGGAACGGCCGGCGACATCGAGCATCAGTGCCCGGTGATAGACGCTGAAATCGCGGAGGCCGGCGTCGTCGAGTTCATCGAGCAACTCACTCGCGCCATCGACGTCGCCCTTGCCGGTCATGGCCCAGGCGGCCAGCAACTGGGCGGTGATGGCGTTGAAGCTATCGTCGCCGATGCCGCCGACTGCCTGCACCACGGCATCGAACTCGCCCTGCTTCATCGCCTCGACGGCGATGACCACGGCGGCCAATTGGTTGCCCGGATCGAATTCGAGCAGGTGCTCCGCTGTCGATGCCGAAGCACTGATCTGACCATCGGCCGCCTGCGCGATGAAGGCGCGTTCAACCAACAGCGGATTGTCCCAATCCCCCTGCGCCGCGGCCATGAAAAAGCTCGCAGCTTCGCTAGTGCGCAAATCCTTCAGTGCCTGTTCGCCGGCGAGGAAACTGCCGGTAACACCGGGGTCGATCGGCTCGAAAGTCTCCGGATTAGCAAGCGGCGGCGCGATCTCGGACTGCGCGGTGGCGACGGCACCGGACAGGGCCAGCCCCGACACCATCAGCAGGGTACCGGCAAAGAGATGAACGAGTTTGGCCAAAGCCTTCGATGCTCCAGTGGATGGGCGCGGATGTACCGGCGCAAGTTGCGCGGCAGGATGTCGATTTTGGGACCGGGCCGCAAGTGGCGGGCACGATGTCGTGACGGTTTGAGATCGGCAGCCGACCTCACATGCCGGCATAGTTCGGGCCCGACCCGCCCTCGGGCGGCACCCAGTCGATATTCTGGGCCGGATCCTTGATATCGCAGGTCTTGCAGTGGACGCAGTTGGCGGCGTTGATGCGGAACTCGGGCGACCCGCCAATTTTGACGACCTCATAGACCGCGGCAGGGCAATAGAGCCGTGCCGGTTCGCCGTAGTTCGGCAGATTGTCGCGGATCGGCACCGCTGGGTCGCGCAGCCGCAGATGCACCGGCTGGTCCTCGTCATGGGCGATATTAGACAGATATACCGAGCCGGTGCGATCAAAGCGGGTGATGCCGTCGGGCTTTTCATAAGCCCGGTCCCCGGACCCCGGACGCAGCGACTGGGAATCGGCGTTGGTGTGCCGCAGCGTCCCGAACGGGGAAACCCGGAACAGGGCATTGCACCACATGTCGAACCCGGCGAGCCCGACGCCAAGCAGCCCGAAGCGCGACCACAATGGCTTCATATTGCGCACCGGCCGCAACTCGGCGCCGATACCCGTCGCCAGCACGGCGTCCTGCAGCGTCTCGAGCCGGTCGTGCGATCGTCCGGCGGCGATAGCCGTGCCCACCGTATCGGCTGCAGCGATGCCCGACAGGAAGGCGTTGTGGATCGCCTTCAAACGCGGTGCATTCATGAACCCCGCGGCGCAGCCGATCAGCGCTCCGCCCGGGAACGCCAGGTCGGGAATCGATTGCCAGCCGCCCGACGTCAGCGCCCTCGCGCCATAGCTGAGGCGCGTCGCCCCCTCGAGCAGCGGCGCGATGGCGTCATGCGCCTTGAAGCGCTGGAATTCCTCGAACGGCGACAGCCCCGGATCGCGGTAATCGAGGTGCACCACCAGCCCGAGATAAATCTTGCGATCATTGGCGTGATAACAGAACCCCCCGCCCCCGGTGCTCGTATCGAGTGGGAAGCCGAGGTAATGATCGACTCGGCCCGGCTCGTGTTTGTCAGCGGCAATCTGCCAGACTTCCTTGATCCCGAGCCCGTATTTCTGCGGATCGCTGTTGGCGTCGAGCCCGAAAGCCGGCAGCAGCGCCTTGGTCAGTGACCCACGCGCGCCCTCGGCGATCAGCGTATATTTGGCGAGCAGCGCGATCCCACGGGCAAAGCCGGGTTTTTCCGAACCATCCTTCGCACGCCCCAAATCCCCGGTGATGATGCCGATCACTGCGCCAGCTTCGTTGGTCGCCACAGCGGTTGCCGCGGTCATCGGGAAAATATCGACCCCCAGCGCCTGCGCCTCCTCGCCCAGCCAGCGGCAGAGATCTCCGAGGCTGGTCACCAGCCCGTCGGGCGTGTGCATCAGCGGCGGAATAATGAAATTAGGCACCACGAAATCGCCGTTGGCAGTCAGATAATGAAACCGGTCGGCGGTCACCTTAGGCCCGACCGGCGCGCCCTTCTCGCGCCAATCCGGGATCAGTGCATCGAGCCCCCTCGGGTCCATCACCGCCCCCGACAGGATATGCCCGCCAAGCTCGGCGGATTTTTCGACAACTGTGACACTCAACGCCGGGTAGCGCTGCTTCAACCGAATGGCAGCGGCCAAACCCGAGGGCCCGGCGCCGACGATCACGACGTCGGTCTCGATGCTGTCGCGGTCGCCAAGGTCAGCCATGTGAGAAATGTCCGGTTCTGAGGCCGCGCACACTACAGAGCCCGTCCGTTGGTGCAAGGCGACATTCCCCGCCGGCGATCAGCATGGCGTGACGACTGGTTCCCAGTCGGCTAGGGTTGGTGTCCGGCAGTCGGGGGATATGGCAATTTCACTAATCAGCTGGAACAAACGGGCGCGTGCTGGCGACTTGGCGACCGGGAATGAAAATACCGCCCGCGTTACGGCGCTCGATGATGGCGGGTACGTCGTGGTCTGGCAGCGCAATTCGGAAACCAGCGAGGTCCTCGCGCAACGATACGGCGCCAATGGCAGCCGCGTCGGTCAACAGATCACCATCGATCCCGGCAACGCGCACAACAAATTCGATGCCGAAGTGACAGTACTGAAGGACGGCAGCTTCGCCTTAACCTATGGCGAGACGATAGACGACACGGTTGGCAATTACGATGTGGTCGTCGAACGGTATTCGGCGACCGGGGCGCGGCTTGTCGACGCGTTCAAAGTTGCTTCAAATCCGGGAGCGGAATTTGGTGCAAGTATCACCGACGCCGGCAAGGAATCCGAGTCGACGGGTAACTTCATCGTCGCCTGGGCCAGTTACGACGATGGGACGGAAGACAGCTATCTGCGCTCCTACGCTGCCGACGGGGCGCAACTTGGCTATTTACAGATCAACACCGCGGTAACGCTCGGCCGTCAGTCCCGGCCGGAGGTCGAAACGCTCGACGGCGGCCAGATCGCCACAGCTTACCTCAGCGGCACCAATATCTGGCTCAGGGTGTTTGCCAACACCGCTTTCGGGTCCTCCACCACAGAGGCCATTGTTGCGTCAGACGTTGCAAACGGAGACTTCCATCTGGTCGCGCTCGCCAACGGCAATTTCGTAATGGCATGGACAGAGGACACCTCAGCCGGCCGCAACCTGCGCGCACGCATCTTCGACGCTGGCGGAAATGCGCTGACCACGAAATTCAGCCTCAGTTCAAATTTTTCCGGTTATCAGGATTATCCGCGCATCGAAGCGCTCGACCACGGCGGTTTTGTTTCCGTCTGGTTTCAAAACGGCCTTATAAAACTGCAGATATTCGATGCCGACGGGCACCGACAGGGTCCGACGCACAGTGTCGCCGAAGCCGTTCCGATTATCTACAATAGCACGGAGTTCCTCGATATCGCCGAACTCAAGGACGGTCGGCTCGTTCTCACCTGGAATGACAAGTCGGATGAGTATTTCCTGGTGTATTCGCAAATCTTCGACCCACGCGACGGCAACGTCGATGGAACCCGGGAAGTCGATCTGCTGTTTGGCAATAACCTCCTCAACGACGACATTTCCGGCTTTCAGGGCGCCGACATACTCTTCGGGCTACGCGGCGACGATCTGCTAGATGGCGGCAGCGGCAACGACAAGCTCAATGGCGGCATCGGCGACGACACGATGATCGGCGGTCGGGGCAGCGACACCTACTACGTGGATTCTGCCCGTGACGTGGTCGATGAAAGCGATGCGATGGCCGATGGCATCGACACTGTGATCACAATCATCTCGGTCGATCTCCGGGACACCACGCGCTTCCTCGGCGCCATCGAGGACGTTTTCCTCATCGGCACGGCGATCGACGCGATCGGCAATGCCCTCGGCAACGTGCTGACCGGCAATGGGTCCTTCAACACGCTCATCGGCCTCGGTGGCAATGACATCCTCGACGGCCGTGGCGCCGCCGACATCATGCTCGGGGTAGACGGCAACGACAAATATGTCGTCGACGACAGCGGCGATGTGGTCGACGAAAGCGCTGCCGGCTCCAATGGTACCGATACCGTCCTCGCCTCGATCTCGTTCAAACTCGATAGCGCAGCGGTCAAAGGCAGCGTCGAGCGGCTGACACTCACCGGAACGGCGGCTATCAGCGGCGTCGGCAACGCCTTGGCCAATGTCATCACCGGCAATGCCGGCGCCAATATCCTCAACGGCATGCTCGGTAGCGACAGGCTAAATGGCGGGGCAGGAGCCGACCGTTTTGACTTCAGCACCGCGCTCGGGGCCGACAATATCGATACCATCGTCGGCTATTCGGTCGCCGATGATACCATCCGCCTCGACGACGCGATCTTTAGCGTCCTGCCGACCGACGCACTCGCCGGGGCACGCTTTGCCGCCAACACCACCGGCACAGCGACGGACAGTGCCGATCGCATTATCTATGAAACCGATACCGGCAAGCTGTTTTACGACAGCAATGGCGACGCCGCCGGCGGCAGCGTGCAGTTCGCGCTGCTCGCCGCCAACCTCGCGCTCACCGCCTCAGATTTCCTCGTCGTCTAGGCCCACATGCCCGATCCACTGACCGATAGCGAAGCGCTGGCGCTGCTTGACTGGTATCGCGCCGTCGGGGTCGACCTCGCCGTCGAGGACGCGCCAATCGATCGGTTTGCCGCTTCGCGCGCAGTGCCGGCCCGCCCGAGCCCCGCAGCAGTCGAACAGGCACCCCTCCCCGGCCTCGTCGCCGACAGCGGCGAAGCCACGGCGCTTGCTGCGTCTGCAACTTCGCTTGCGGCGCTGGAGCAGATCATGGGCGCCTATGATGGCTGCGCGCTAAAGCTCCGGGCAACGCAGCTGGTGTTCGCCGATGGCAACCCCGAGGCGGACGTGATGCTGGTCGGCGAGGCGCCCGGCGCCGAGGAGGATCTGCAGGGCAAACCCTTTGTCGGCCGAGCCGGACAATTGCTCGATCGCATGCTGGCGGCGATCGGGCTCAACCGCACCTCAGTTTACATCGCCAACGCCGTGCCGTGGCGGCCACCGGGCAATCGCGATCCGACGCCGCAGGAAATCGCTGCCTGTGCGCCGTTCCTCGCCCGCCAAATCGAACTCGTCGGGCCCAAAGTGCTGCTGACCCTCGGCAACGTCCCGACCAAGGCGCTGTTCGAGGTCACGACCGGCATCACCCGTATGCGCGGTCAAACGAAGGCGCTGCAGTTCGGATCGCTGGCCGTCACCGGGCTCGCGACCTTCCATCCGTCCTTCCTGCTGCGCAATCCGCCAGCCAAGGCGCTGGTGTGGCGCGACCTGCTCAAACTGCGCGAGCTGCTGCGAAATCCGCCACCTCAACCCAATTGACCGGGTGACTTGCGGGCGTCGCCCGATTTAAGTCGGAGTTAGGCGGCACGGCCTGACGCGCCACTTGAAAACGCGTCCAAGAAGAAGAAAAATGGCCTCGATCATCAAGATCTACGCGTTGTTCATCGGCTCGGCCCTGCTGATGTTCGGCGGCGGCCTGCAGGGATTGCTGCTGAGCGTACGCGGCGCCGAGGAACAGTTCTCGGTGCTGTCGCTCGGGCTGATCGGCACCGGCTGGTCGGTCGGCTTCGTCACCGGCTCGATCGTCGTGCCGATGATCGTGCGCAAGGTCGGTCACATCCGCGCCTACTCGGTGATGGCCGCCATCGGCACCGTCACCATCCTCCTCAACCTGCTGATCATCCACGATTATGCCTGGATCACGCTGCGGGCGCTGTCGGGCTTCTGCTTTGCCGGTGCGGCGATGATCGTCGAAAGCTGGCTCAACGAGGTCGCCGAAAACCGCAATCGCGGCACGGTGTTCTCGATCTATGTCACCATCAACATGGCCGCCTCGACCATCGGGCAACTCGCCATCGCCATCACCGGCGTGGCGGGTTACCTGCCGTTCGTCATCGGCGCCATCAGCTTCATCTGCGCCGTGCTTCCGACCGCGCTGACCTCGAGCCCACAGCCGCGCCCATTATCCTCGGCCAAGCTCGATGTACCGCTGCTGTTTCGCACGTCGCCGCTGGCGGTGATCGCGGCGTTTTCGGTCGGCATGGCCAATGGCACGTTCGGCACGCTGGCGCCGGTCTATGGCTATGCGCAGGGGCTCGACGCCGCCGGCATCGCCTATCTGTTCTCAGTCACCGCCATCGCCGGGGCGATCGGCCAGATCCCCATCGGCCGGCTGTCCGACCGGATCGATCGCCGCGTCGTGCTGATCGCGCTGGCCCTCGCCGCGGCGCTGATCGGGGCGCTGCTGGTGCTGCTCAACCCGTCGGGCGGCATCTGGCTTTACGTGCTGTTTGCCATCTACGGGCTGGCCGCCAATCCGATCTATGCCATCGCCGTGGCCCATGCCAACGACTTCGCGAAAGATGGCCAGTTCGCCCGCATCGCCGGCGGCATGCTGCTGGTGCTCGGCCTCGGGCTCGCCATCGGGCCGATCATCGCCGCCATCGTGATGAACCTCTACAAGCCCGTCGGCCTGTTCATCATCACCGCCTCGTTCCATGGTGCCCTCGCGATCATGGCGTTCCTCCGCATGCGCATCCGGCCGGTACGCGACGCCAATGGCCGCGTCCGCTTTCGCCCGATGGGGCCGGACAGGGCAATCACGCCCGAGACCGGCGTGCTCGATCCGCGGGCCGATGACTTCGCCATGGCCGCCGAGCGCGCTGCAACGCACGCACCGGCCGCCGCCGCCCCGCCGGCGGTTATCATCCCGCCCGTCATGTCCGGCGAAATCCTGCCGCCCGAAACCTCGTCGGCAGCACCCGCCAACCCGCAAGGCGAACCCAAGCATGTTCAAGACTGAGCGCTTTACCGATCGGCAGTTCGTGCCGCTCAACATCGCCGTCATTGCTGTGTCCGACACCCGCACCATCGAGACCGATACCGCCGGCGCATTGCTGAAAACCCTAATCGAAGCCGATGGCCATGCCTGCGCCGAGCGCGACGTGGTGCGCGACGATATCCAGCAGATCCGCGCCGCGGTGCAGCGCTTCGTCGTGCAGCGCGATATCGATGTGATCGTGACCACCGGCGGCACCGGCTTCACTGGCCGCGACGTCACCCCCGAGGCAGTTGAGCCGCTGTTCGACAAGCGCATGGAGGGGTTTTCGGTCCTCTTCCACCAGTATTCCGCCACCACCGTCGGCACCTCGAGCCTGCAGTCCCGCGCCACCGCCGGGCTGATCGGGGAAACCTTCGTCTTCTGCCTCCCCGGCTCCCGCGGCGCCTGCCGCGACGCCTGGGAAGGCATCCTCACCCACCAACTCGACTACCGCCACAAACCCTGCAACTTCGTCGAGATCATCCCGAGATTGAGCGAACGGTGAACGGGTTCCCGGGTGAAATCTCGAAAAACACCACCTCGGATGCGGTAAGTGATGGCGTAGCGGCACGATCGGGTGGAAGTTCGAGCGTGAAACGCGGAGGAAGGTGATGGGGACAGCGGATCGCGAACTGCCAAATATTGCCGTAATCGGTAGTTGCCGCGTGTATGCGCCACTCAAAGCGGTGCACGGCGGCAATTCGGTCGGCCGCGTTACCGTGTTGTTCGGACATGTCCACAACCCGGTGGAGATCAACCAGGCGCTCGACTTGCTGGGCGG
The DNA here is from genome assembly GCA_028290665.1 of Devosia sp. GTDB lineage: Bacteria > Pseudomonadota > Alphaproteobacteria > Rhizobiales > Devosiaceae > JAQGJK01. The sequence continues at coordinate 287,631 of JAQGJK010000026.1, forward strand.
AAGCAAATCCGTTCCTTCCGTCTATGCACCACTGCTCAGCATCGGCAATACCAAGCCGTTCGATGGCCGCGACCTGCTCGCCGCGCGGCTCAAAGGGTGCGACGTGGTCGTCGTCGAACTATCGTCGGTCCGGACCATCGCCTTCGACAACTGGCAGCTGCAAAAGAACCATTTCGATAGCGCAGCCATCAAGAGCGGCGTCAGTCGCCGGCAATTATCCGCCCTGTTCAAGAGCAACGTCGACACGGCGCGCGATGGCATTGCCAAGGTCTTGCCGGACGGTGCGCTGCTGCAACGCATTATCCGCGAAGCCACGTTCGAGGAACTTCCCGCCGACCGGATCGATGCCGAAATCGCCACGCTGGCAGAGCGGTTTACCCAACCTGTGCTATTCGTCGGCTTTGTCGAGCGCGACAGCCTCGATCAACCAATTCCCCAGCGCGTCCTGCTCAATTCCCGGCTCGCCGCTTATGTCGAAGCCCACCAGCGGCACGATTTCTTCAACCCGACCAGCCTCGTCGAAACGCACGGCTTTGCGACCGTCATGAAAGACCTCGGGCATTATAACCCGAGTTTCATCCCCACGGTCGGGGCGGCCCTTGCCGAACGGGCCCAAGCTCTCGCCGCCCGTACCAAGCAGCCTGCAGGCGCGCAGCCGGCACAAGGGATTGCGCACTCACCGCGATAGCGCCGGGACTTCCCGACTTCCCGAAATGAGCAATCGGCCTGATTTTCAGCGATGCAACGAGGGGACCCGGTGCCTCATACCCTCCCCTCCCCTTGAGGGGAGGGATAGGGCGGGGGTCGCGCCACGGATGCATCAGGAGGGTCAGTAAACTCCATCTGTCCACAGTCATTCATCCGCGAAACCAGCCTCACCCGGATGATTTACGAAATGGTGCAGCGGTGAGTTTAAACTCACCGCCAAGGCTGCGCACCTGTGGCAACACCGCGCCTCCATCCACCCCTCCTGCACCTGGACCCACCCCCACCCTAGCCCTCCCCTCAAGGGGGAGGGGAGGGTATGCCGCACCCGTTCCCCCTCTGTCTCAAGCAGCGATAGCTTTGGAATGCATAGGTTCACCCCATCGCCTCCCTCCCCCTTGAGGGGAGGGATCGAGGGTGGGGGTAGCCACAGATGCAGGAGTACGGACTGAAACCCGGCCCCACCACCCCGTCATCCCGGCGCAGGCCGGGATCCATCCTGAT
>JAQGJK010000015.1 GCA_028290665.1 Devosia sp.
GAACAGAGTGCGCTAGTGCGAAAAATCGATTTTGGCGGCCTGCTGAGTACCTATGGCGTTGTTATCGCACTCCTCGCCCTGATTGCCTTCGGCTGGCTACGCTAAGAAAATTTCCAAGGCATGTACAACATCAAGAGCGTGCTGCGCTACAATTCGATGTTTGCCTTGGTCGCGCTCGGCATGTGTTTCGTCATCATGACCGGTGGCATCGACCTCTCGGTCGGCTCGACGGCCGCACTCGGAAGCGTTGCCGCTGCGTTGGCGAGCCCCTTTGGACCGGCGCTGGGCCTCGCCGCGGGCGTCGGCGTTGGCCTCATCGTCGGGCTGATCAACGGCCTCTTGGTGATACGGCTCAATATCATGCCGTTCATTGCAACGCTGGCGACCATGCTTGCCGCCAGCGGCACCGCTTTGTTGCTGGCTAACAATCAGTCGGTCGCGGTGTCCTATGAAAGCGGTTTCACCTATATCGGACAAGGCAGTTTATGGATCTTTCCGGTCCCTGCCCTGATCGCCGCGCTGGCCTATGTCGTTGGCGCTACCGTCCTCAACTACACTTCAGTCGGCCGCACAGTTCTAGCCGTCGGGGGCGGGGAGGACGCGACGCGGCTGATGGGTTTGCCCGTCGATACCACCAAGTTCATCGTCTATCTGGCAAGCGGCGGAATTGCTGGGCTCGCCGGCGTTATTCTCGCTGCCCAATTCGGCGCCGGCCAGCCCATCGAGGGCGTTGGCTGGGAATTGTTCGCCATTGCTGCGGTGGTCGTCGGGGGCACCCTGCTGACCGGTGGCTCTGGATCAGTTGCCGCGACACTTGCCGGCGTGCTGTTGCTCGGCATCCTGTTCAACGTCCTCAATTTCGAAAATGGCAAGGGCTGGATTTCCCTGTCCGCCTATTGGCAATCTGTCATACGCGGCTTGTTTTTGCTCGTCGTCGTTATGCTCCAGGCGGGCGCCCTTACCCGCCGTAAGAGAGAATTTTGAGCACTCTCAATCCTTGTGCGCCTACTGCGAAACGTACCGCTTACCCGAACCACTCACATTGGCGGGAGTCCGCCAGCGTCGTTTGGGTGGCGTCCTTCGCAGCTATACATATTTCCGCTTTCAGGCAGCGGTCATTGTCGCACCAACGATCGAAATCAGGGCGCATATCAGCCCCAAACTAGAGCCTGCCGTCCTGGGCGAATAGCGTCCCGTCCGGACCAGAATCTTCGCACCTTTTTCGATGCTGACTCGGGTCCGATCATGCCAGGGCGTCTGGGGCGTGTGGTAGAGTCGGCCGCCTGCTGAGATTTTACGCTTTATCAGGCAGCCGTCTGGCTAACCTGAACTGCACCGCTCCATCGCTCGGCACGGACGACCCGGGTCGTCTTGGTAGGGTGCTGCCCTATGCCAACGCAAGTAGCAGCGGCGATGCCTCTCATCGACTGAGTATTCCTCAGGGTCGCCCGTAAATGCCAAGCGAAACCACCAACGACAATGCGCGAATGAGCACGCTACCACCCACTAAGCACACCGAAGACCCGATCGCAGTCGACCATACCTCGGTTGTTACAGTCCGGGGCCGGCCATCTTTACGACGGAAGCAGAAATCGCGGAATCTTGGCGACCCGCGATCTCCATGTGCTGCGGAGGGAAGCTTAGTCCAGTGGGATGAAGGCTAGGCCGTTATTGGCATTCATCGGGATAACGAGCTGGTTGGCGCCGGCGTCATAGCACATGGATGCGGCGCTCGGGATGTTCTCGGCTATAAGCGTCGCCGTGCCGTCGGGCGTAATTTTGGTTACGCCGCCGCGCATCACGCTGCTGATATATTTCGTGCCGTCCTCAAGAATGACCAAGCCGTCATTGCCGGGCTGTGCTGCCTTTTCTGTCTTCAGCAGCGACGCATCTGTTGCCGAGAACGTCTGCACATCGTCGCTGCCGATATTGACGACGACAATATTGCCGTCGCCGTCGATGGCAATGCCATTCGGCTGGAACAGCGGCTCGCCTTCGATCCACACCGAGGCCTCACCGGCCGGGGTAATTTTCCAGATCTGCCAGGTCGACGGATCGGGAGTGTCGCCGCCGGTGCCCGTATTGGACGCATAGATCGTCCCGTCGGGTGCCACTTCGAGGTCATTGAACCAGCCCGAACCCTCGACCTTGATTTCGCCGACCGGCGCGCCGGTCTTCATGTCGAACTTGCGGATTACCGCGACGCTGGGTAGCGCCTGCCCTGGGTTGGCGGCGTCGGGCGTACCCCCGTCACGATCGGCGAGGTACAGGATGCCGCCCTCGATGTCGCTGCCGAAGGGCTCGTTGAGAATGAGGGGTGGGTCAAGATTGTCCCGCTGCGCGCCCGGGTTCTGCACGCCGATCCAGCGGGCAGTGTTGACCGAACCGTCATGATTGATCAGTGCCACAAACGCATTGTTGGTCTGGACCAACTGGTTCGCGCCGCGGGCTGGTGCAACAATCAGGTCGCGATCGGCGTCATAGGAGCAGCTTTCGGTCGCATAGATTGCGCCGAACACCTTCACATTGCTCGAAATGGGGTTGAACACGCCGTCGGCGGCCGGGTTGACGGGCAGCCCGAGGGCGTTACCGGTGAAATAGGGGACTGGCGCGGCCGGGGCAGCTGGGGCGGCGGGTGCGGCTGGCGTCGTCTGGGCAAAGGTAGCGGTGGACAGTCCGGCCAGTGCGACGGCCAGCAGTCCGGTGCCAAGCATCAACTTCATGGGTAATCTCCTCTGGGCTATTTTTGGATTAGCATCCAAGCCCTGCCCGAACCTATCGCATGCCGGGGGCGTGCAGCAACCGCGCCGGTGCTATTTTCGCTGTTGTTACGGGTAGAGACTAAAGTATAGGACGAAATGTGCCGGATTATCTTTGGATTAAGCACCGCTGCGGACTGGTGACACGCTCCTCAGCCCCTGCACGATCGAGTTCGATCATCGGCGCGCCAGATTGTACTGATCCTGTGCTGGACGAGATCAAGGCAACACCTACGACTATAGTCCAAATGCGTCAGTTCGAGAATGCCCGCCACGCTGCGGTTGACAAGCAGACTTGCCGCCCGTCGCGACAGGCGACCTTGACCTCTGGAACTCGGTAACCACCGCGGCAGTTCAGACAGACCTTGTCTGAACCGCTACGCACACCGGATGGCAGATATATCGTCGTTCGCGGCCGCCTGTGGCGCGCGGCCAATCCGCATTTGTCGCCCGAGGATCGGCAGGTACTGGTCGATCGGCTCATGAGCGCCAGGCGTCGCGTCTGGACGACGGACATCGAGGCGAAAGCCCGCGCCCGCGCCGAAGTGGACGCTGCCAAGCGCGGCCTCGGCGAACGCGGCGAGGTCTGGTGGACTGACGGTTCGCCCGACTACAACAGGCACATGGCCAAAAACACCCCCTACGCCGACTGGTACGCCAGGATTGCCGACGTATGAGCGCCGTTTCCAATCCTTGTCGGACGACCACCGATGCCAGCGAAACTGTCGTGTCGTGGACTGGCGCGATCAGGATATTGAAGCCCGGCCCAGAGAAGGCGACAGAAAGCATGGAAGGAGAAAAAACAATTTCGGCCGCGAAGATTCCTGGCAGCAAACCTTGGATGACGGCAACTTCGACCCATTCTGATCGGGTGGACGAGTTCCTACGAACGGGGCTGCCGCGATCCGTCTTTTCGCATCGCTTTCTGACTTCTTACACGCGCGCAGTAGGCGATACGGCCGCTGCAGCGACGACCGTTTTTCAGGAATTCGCCAACGCACCTTGAACGACCGAAATGAGGGCGCAAGCAGCCGCGCACTGCTCCCGAGGGGTGGAATATCCAAGCCCAACGACCGAAGGTTTTCGGAACCGGATTTCGCTTCCGTCGTCGGTGACTATCCCTTTGGTCCCTAAAGACTGTGCAGCGTGCAGAGAGCGAAATGCTGAATCCCGGTCTCGTTAGGAATCGAGGGCGTGGTTAGACGCATATTGCTTGGACGATTGGCGGTCCGTATCCTCAGCAGCGCGTTGAGTTGAAGCGCAAAATCTCAGCCGGAAGAGCGCTTGATGGCAAAGCCCAATGTCCTCTGGATCATGGCCGATGAACTGCGGGCGTCTGCGCTTGGCTGCTATGGCGAGAGCTGGGCGCCGGTAGCAACGCCGAACATCGACGCGCTGGCAGCGCGCGGTGTCAGGTTCACCAACAACTTCTGCAATTCCCCGGTGTGCGTACCTTCGCGCATGAGCACATTGACCGCCGCACCGCCCGAACGCACCGGGATTTATTTCAACGAAGGCGCGTGGAAGTCCTTCCCAATTCCAGTCCGCCTGAAGACGTTCACCGAGCACTTTGCCGAGCACGGTTGGCGGACTGCGACGCTTGGCAAAAGCCACTATGCTCTCGCCTATACGCCGTGGCAGGAAGAGGATAATGCCGGCTCGAGCATGCATGGCTTCGGGTTGGAAAGCGATCCCGCGTCACTCCAGCCAATCGTGCCAAGAGGGCTCCCCTCTCCCGTTGGCGGCACCTTTCCATCGGAAAAGCTGTATCCGCCGGAGCAGGTGACATGGAACGCGGTTCGCTGGCTGGCCAATGCGGGCAACAAGCCGTTCCTGCTCCGGGTTTCTTACCTGCAGCCACACACGCCGGTACTTCCACCACAGCATTATCGCGACCTCTACCCGGCTGCCGCCTGGCCGGGCACAACGCTCCCACGCGGGTATGGGAGTGCCTACGAAGAAGCCTATGCCGACATGGTTGGAGGGCGAGAATTCTCCCACGAGCAGTTGCAGCGGGCGCAGGCCGACTACCATGCCTTGACCACATGGCTCGATACTCAGGTCGGACTGGTCTTGTCGGCTCTGGTCACCCATGGTCTGGAGGACAACACCATCGTTGTTTTTACCTCAGATCACGGCGCCTCACTGGGCGAGAATGGACTGTTCGGAAAGGTGGTCTTTGCCCCACAGAGCCAGCGCACGCCGTTCATCGTCAGCTGGCCAGGACAGGTACCACAGGGCGAGAGACGCGGCGATCTTAGCGAAAACATGGATCTGGCGCCCACCCTTTGTGACCTTGCGGAAATTGAGCCGGATCCGGGCTTTCACGGACGCTCGGTGTTCAGTGACCCGCCGCCCGATGCAATATTTGCGACCGTGGGCACGGGAGCACCGGGCGCCAGGGCCTCGGCTGCGACCAATCGCGGTTTGTGGCACAACGGCGGCAGCTGGCCGCGGCGCTGCTGCATCCGCACCGAGCGCTGGCGCTTTGACATGAACACGCGACAGGACGGCAGGCCGATCGCGGTTGCAGACGAGGACTGGTTCCTCACCGGAATTGCAGCCGACCCACGCGAGATGGTGAACCTTGCCCATGACAAAACACACTCCGACACCCTGCAGACGCTTCGGGCCAGAGTTCTGCGCCATGTTGCAGGATCAACCGAGCCAGCGTTTGTGCCTGCATTCTCTGACGATGAGGCGCCAGAGTTCCGGCCACCCAAGATCGGGGGCTCAAGTCCCTGACTGGCAGTCGGATCGCGACCGGACTTTGAACTCGTCGTCTTGTGCCTCAACGCCGTTGCGTGATTTTGCCGCCAGGGCCAAAAGTTGCGCGGTTCGACCCCAGGAGGGATGAGGCCCTGCGTCTGACGCTCTCCATCGTTCAATTGCTAAATTGACAGGAATGGACAGTACGCCCCCTCAGGGTCGGGCGATCGCTGCACTGCCGAAGGTCTTCACCTTGGCTTCAAGCACGCTGCGGATCATCACGACGTCGTGCGAAAATTCGAGCATGGTGACGCCGAGGTCGAGGCTTTCCTGAGCCGAGATGTCACTGAGACCGACGCCGTACATGGTGTGCTTGCCGGCGGAGCGGGCGGCGCGGGCGGTGGCGGCGAGGGCCTTCCGCGTCTCCGCCGCGATCTCGGCAGGCGGACGGCCGACCAGCGACATGCCAAAATCGCCCGGCCCGAACAGGGCGAAATCGACACCCTCGACGGCCATGATCGCATCGATGTTAGGCATGGCCTCGATGCTCTCGATCATCACGCCAACCAGCAGTTGGCGGTTGGAATGGTCGACCCATTCGGCAGTATCCCGTCGGCCCCACTCCCCGGCAAGGCACAGCCCCCCAAGGCCGCGCCGACCGAGAGGTGGAAAGCGAGCGTCGAGGACGATGGCACGCGCGTCTTCTGCCGTCGTGACATTTGGAACGACGATGCCGCCCGCTCCGATCTCGAAGGCCTTGCGCGCGAGATAGGGATCGTCGCGATCGATGCGGACAATCGGTACCACGCCGGCAATGATGGCAGCGCGCACCATGTGATCCATCGAATCGTCACGGCGCCAGGCATGTTCGGAATCGATGCGGACGAAGTCGATGCCACTGTAGCCAGCGGCTTCTACCATGTTGGGAGAATAGGAATAGATCGCCGTACCGGTCACGCACACGCCGGCGGCCAGCTTTTCGCGAAGCCTGTTGGGGGCCCGAAGATCCAGCATGAGAGTTTTCCTTGCGATGACGCAGCGCCGACACGTTCAGTGCCGCTCGCCGGCGTCCCTGGTGATAATTTGGAGCAGTTGAAAGAACTGGGCAGTGACGCGGCTGTCAAAGCCCGCGGCCCGCGCGAGATAGACCGAACGCTTGAGCGGAAAATCGCTGATCGGGGCAGCATTGAGCTGACCACTCTCGACCTCCAGGCGCACTCCGGTATAGGCAATGACGGCCTGGCCAAGGCCCTGCATCACCGCCCGCTTGAGCGTCAAATGGCTGTCGATCTCCATCACCACGCGCAGCTTGAACCCGTGCCGCTCCGCCTCGCGCTCCAGATCGATGCGCGAGGGATGTGAGAGGGTCGTCAGGATGAGATCGAGCCCCGCGAGTTCGGCAAGGAGGTATGACGGCTTCAGCGGATCGCGCGAGACGACCAGCATCGGTTCGTCGAGAATTGGCGTTGGCATGGCGCTATAGGCGGCTTCGAGCGTCGTCGTGAGATCGAGCTCCCCCCGCTGCACGAGCCGCACGGCTTCGTCGTTGCGGACTTCGAGGATGTGCACGGCAATGTCGGGAAACCGGAGCCGTGCCGCTTCAAGCACCGCATCGCCATAGATGAGCGCCAGCGACGGCAGCAGCCCGAGGCGGATGACCTTGCTGCGCTCGGCGGAATCGGCGTGCGCCCGCACAGCGTTTTCAGCGCTGGCGACGCTGTCGAGAATGATGCGGGCATGCTCGAGCAGCAATTCGCCGCCCTGCGTCAGTCGAACGCCGCGCGGCAGCCGCTCGAAGACTCGAAAGCCGACGAGGCGTTCGAGTTCGGCCGTCTGGTTGCTGAGTGCGGGCTGGGCGATATTGAGTTCCCGGGCCGCAGCGGCCATCGAACCGCAGCGCGCCACGGCGACGAAATATTTAAGGCGCCTGATATCGAGCATGGCAGTGACCATCATCGTTTGCGACGATTGGTACATACCCTGCTCCTTTCCCTGAGGCGAATGGTTGCCGCTTTGGACCACCAGGTCTAGTCGCTCCAGGTCGCGCCCTTGGTGCGCATCGAGGCGTAGCGTTCGTCGAAGGTGAGTTCACCCCGGAGGTGCTTTTCGATCATTGCTGCTTCGGCAACTTCACGCGCCTCGCAGGCGAGTGCCAATTCTGCCGGATCCTTGCGGACGACAACGACGCCATCATCATCGCCGACGATGATATCGCCGGGGGTGATCAGTTCGCCGCCGACGACCACTGGATGATTGATGGTCCCGAGGGTCTCCTTGGCCGTGCCCTTGATCGACAGGCCAAGGGAGAACACCGGGAATCCCGACTGCCGGAGGCCTCGGCCGTCGCGCACCCCGGCGTCGATGACGAGACCGACGATGCCGCGACCCCGGCAGGCCGAGGCAAGCACGTCGCCAAAGCCGCCCTGCTCTGCATGGTTGCCGGCACTGATCACCAGCACGTCGCCCGGCTGGGCGAGGTTGATCGCCTCGAAGATCATCAGATTATCGCCGACATGACACTGCGCGGTGATGGCCGGCCCGAAGATGTGGACGCCTTGCTTGACCGGCTTGATCCGACTGTCGAGGGCGCCGAGGCGGCCCTGCGCCTCATGGATGGTCGCGGTGCTGTATTTGCCGACACCGGCGATGAGGTCAGCCGGGCGGCGGTCGAAACTGCGAATGACATTTGGCATGAGAAGCCCTCCTTGAAATTGAATGGGGAATTGGGAAACTGAAGTCATCGGCGACCGAAGAGCCGGCCGACGCCGAACAAGGCGCCGATGACGAGAATGTTGACGACGCACAGCATCATCGAAAAGGCCGCGAGGACGCCGAAGGTGCCGGCTTCCCAGATGGTCAGGATCGCAAAGCCGACCACGGGATTGCTGGCGCCCGAGAGCAGGGCGGCCGCCGACAGGTCACCCATCATGTGGACGAAGACGATGGCGCCGCCGGCGATGAAGCCCGGGACGGCGAGCGGCACGACGACCTTGCGCACCGTGCGACCTTCGTTGGCGCCGCTGGTGTAGGAGGCTTCGCGCAGGTCGCGCCCTACCTGGTTCACGGCCGCGGCGGCGGCAATGGAGCCGGGCGGGATGTACATGACGATGAAAGCCAGCAGCAGGATCATGGAACTGCCGGCGAGAAAGAACGGCGCACCGCTGAAGGCCACGAGAAACGCCACGGCAAGGATCATGTTGGGGATTGCCGCCGAGGACTTGATGGTCGCATCGACAGTCGCGCTGACGAGGTTGAAGCGGTTCACCGTGTAGATGGCGATGACGATGGCAATGCCCATGGCAATGAGCGCGCCGACGCTCGACAGGAACAGGCTGTTGCCGAAGGCGGTGGCTGCAAGGCGATTGACGTAGAGAGCGCTGTAGTAATTGCCGAAATCGAGCAGGGCGAAATTGACCTTGGGGGTCCAGTAGGGCTGCAGCGACACCAGCAGCAGCGCGCCGATGGGGAACAGCGAGGTGCAGGCGAGGTAAGCGAGCGTCAACCCGCGCGCGGGCCATTTCCACCGTCCCATCTCGATTTTGGAATTGCCCGCTGCACGGCCGCCAAGGGTCGCAAAGCGGCCGCCGCGGGCCAGGCGCGTCTCCCCCCACCACAGCACGACGACAACCGCAAGCATCAGCAGCCCGAGGGCTTGCGCCTCGGCGAGCTTGGGCGGGAAATCGCGGTTGAGCAGAAACACGATGCGGGTGGTCAGGAGGTCGATCTTGGCGGTCGTCGCGATCACGCTCGGGATCGAATAGACGCCGAGGCTGGTGATGGTGACGAGCAGGGCCGAGGACACCAAAGCGGGACGGATCGCCGGGATCGAGACGGTGCGGAGCGTGCGGAACAGTCCGGCGCCGTTGATGCGGGCGGCCTCCTCGAGCGCCGGATCGAGATTGCGCAGGGCGGACGCCACGATGAGGTAGACATAGGGAACGGCGTTGATCGTATAGACGAAGATCAGCCCGCCCCAGGAATAGATATTGACCTCAAAATTAAATGGCAGGAGGTCGAGCCAGCCATTGAGGAAGCCGACCCGCGGCGCCGCGACGAAGACCCAGCCGATGGCGAGGGCGACGTTGGGGATCAGCAGCGGAATGATTGGCATCAGCGAGCCAACCGCGCCAATGCTGGCATCGGTCCGGACGTTGACCCAGGCCAGCGTCGCCCCGATGACGAGCGCGAACACCGTGCTGACGCCGACGATGATCACGGTGTTCCACAGCACTGGCAGGAACCAGGGGCGGGTGAACGTTGCCAGCGCATCGCCGAGATCGCCGCCCGGTCCGCCGACGATCACGCCCCAGAACATCCGGGCGAGCGGATAAACCAGCAGCAGCACGATGAAAGCGGCGCAGAGGAGGGTGATGACGGTATAGGGCTGGAAGCGGCTCGGCGCCCGATCGATGGCGGGGGCGGTCATGGCGCGGCCACCGAGCTTGCGGGCACCAGCCGCAACTGGGTCGGCGCGGCGCTGAGGTGGACGTCCGTGCCGACCACCAGCGCAGCGAGCCGGCTCTGGTCGTGCACCCAGACAGTGGCCAATTGCCCGTCGGCCAGCCGGGCGATGATCTCGGTATGCGCCCCGGAAAACAGCTGCGCCTCGACGGTGCCGGCAACGGCGTTTTCGGGCAGTGGTCCAGGCGTTGCCACGTCGATACGCAGGTTTTCGGGGCGAGCGACGATAGACACGGCATCGCCGACCGCGATGTCCGCCAGCTGTGACACGCGCTTTGCAACCAGCAGCGTGCCGAACGGAGTCTTGGCGGCGATGGTCGAGCCGTCGAGCGATGTCACCGTACCCCCCCAGATATTGGCGACGCCGACGAAGCGCGCGACATAGTCGTTGGGCGGGTTGTTGTAGACATCGTGCGGCGTGCCGAGCGCGGCCATGACCCCGGCATCGAGCACGGCGACGCGGTGGCCAAGTTCCATCGCCTCGGTCTGGTCGTGCGTGACGTACAGGCCGGAAAACCCGAGCCGGCGCTGCATCGCCTGCAGTTCGAAGCGCAGCTGAGCGCGCACCTGCGCATCGACATTGGACAGGGGTTCGTCAAACAGCACCACCGAGGAACCGCCGACCAGCGCCCGCGCCAGGGCGACGCGCTGCTGCTGGCCGCCGCTGATGCGGCTTGGGTATTGCTGTCCGAGCCCGCCAACGCCGACCATTTCCAGCACCTGCTGCACGCGCACGGCAATTTCGGTTTTGGGGGCACGGCGGGAATTGAGCGGATAGGCGACATTCTCTGAGACAGTCATGTGCGGCCAGAGCGCATAGGACTGGAAGACCATCGAGATGGCGCGCTGGTCGGCTGGCAGGTAGATGCCCTTTTTCGAGGAGAACACGGTCTTGCCGTCGATGACGATTTCCCCGGCATCGGGGCGCTCGAGCCCGGCAACGCAGCGCAGGAGCGTGGTCTTGCCGCAGCCGCTCGGCCCGAGCAGCACGACGAGTTCGTTGGCCGCGACGCTGAGGTCGATGTGGTTCACAGGCGTAATCGCGGCGCCGCCCTCGCGGCGGTAGCTCTTGACGAGATCGACGATCTCGATCCGCGGGCTCCCCCCGCGCGGTGCAGACGCTGTCGACGACACGGCTAAACTTGCTCCCTTGGTCCGGCAGAAGACTTCGCCGCGGCTGATATCAGCCGCAGCAAAGGTCATGCGACGACCTTACGGCTGGAGGCCGACGAGCCCGAAGACATGATTTGCCTCGGCCTCCGGAATGACGTCGCGGGCGAGGTCGTACTCGGCCGGCAGCAGCTTTTCGCATTCCGCCGCTGTCGTCTCGATGTTCGGAATCCCGCCGAAAGTGCACTGCAGCGCCTGGGCGGCAGGCGTCAGCAGCCAGTTGGCAAACAGCAGCGCCGCATTGGGATGCGAGGCGCCGGCAGTGACGGCGACACCGGCGGCGGTGACGTGATTGAGACCGGCCGGCGTGTAAAGGCCGATCGGGGCACCCTGCGCCCGCAGCGCACCCGACTGGGAGGGCACGGTGGGGACGAGGATATCGTAGGCGCCTGCGGCTACCTGCTGGGAGGCGGCCGAAGCCGTGCCGACGATTTCGGGGGTGTTGGCCATGAACCGGGTGAACCATTCATCGCCATACAGCCGCTGCATGTTGAGCAGGAACGACACCTGGTTTGCGGAGTTGCGCGGATCGACCAGCGCAATGCGGCCCGCCCAGCGTGGATCGGCAAGGTCTTCCCAGCTCGCGAGATGCTCGGCGAGATCGGCGTCAGACACGGTGTCGGTGTTGTAGGTGACGAGCTGCACGTCGTTTACGAACACCTGGTACCGGTCGTTGAGGGGCTCGATGATGGCCGGTACTTCGGTCAGCGACGGCAGATTTTCGGCGCCGATCGGAATGAACAATTCGGGGCGGCTCTGGTACAGCGCGCTCGAACCGGTGGCCAGCAGGTCGGCCTGGGTGACGCCGGCATCGGATTCGCCAACGAAGCGGGTGAACACCTGGCTCGAGGGCAGGCGGATGTAGTCGACGCGGATTTCAGGATAGACCGCCTCGAACGCCGCGACCTTGGCTTCCATATCGGCGTCCTGAACCGAGGTGTAGACGAGAACGCTGCCCTCAGCTTTCGCAGCCGCCTCGAGCGTCTCGAGAGCGGTCTGTGCAGTGGCGGCGCCTGCGAGCGCCAACGAGAACATCGCCGTCAGTGCGAGTGTATCGAAACGGATTCCTAGTGTGGTCTTCAATTGCCAGTTCCTCCCTGAGCGTTAGCGCGACGCTAGGCGGGGACAAACTGCTGCACAAATAGGCTTTCTGAAACAAGCTATAGATTATTGTTATAGGTCGTGCCCTCCATCGTTTTCGTGTCGATCGCTTCGGCGGCGTGACAGGCAGTCGGAACATTCGGCACTGAAGCCGCCGTGCTCTTGCGCCCCGTTCCAGATTTCACGTGATCGCAAGCTCCAGAACGCGATCGGCGAGGCGCCGGGCCAACCAAGGCGCGGTAGAATACTTCCCGGTATCAACCGAAAAGTAGGTCCCGGCCTCTGTTATCCCGAACTCATCGCGACGATGAAGGGTCGCCCCCGGATCTGCCAGGGAGCCGCCTCCCGTTGCAAACACCCAGCCACCCCCCGCGACTACACGTCTGGCCAAAGAAAACACCGGCTCCACAACCGGAAGGAGCTTCACTAGCGCGTTGCGAAACTGAGGGACCATGTCGGCGACGTCTGGGAGCGCCGGGAGCACTGGAGGCGCAAGTTCGGTTCCTTCAGCAATGAGCCCCGCGGGATACCAGGAGACATAAGATCGACCACCGGGATAATTTTTGATATCGCCGAACGGACCGGTCGCCAGCACAATGCTTGGCACATCGAGGTCCTCATCGGTCTCGATAAACAAAGACATGCGATAGCGATGCGTCCACCTGCCAACGGGCCGAAGACCGATCGTACTGTCGACCTGAAGTCTCCCCTCCCAAAGGGCATTTACGACCATGTCGAAACCCGAGTGCGTTTCAGAACTGCCGTCGATCGACCATCCATCGCCGACTGGATGCGCGCCCAGTACCTGCGTAGAGCTACGTAGGGTGACGCGGGGCTCGGCTGCAAGAGCATCCACGAATCGATCGGCGATCCAATTTGTTTCAACCGATCTCTCAGGCACCCGGAAGCCGTGCGTCAGGCCCTTGGCAGCCAGACGGCTCGTCTCTGCTTTTTCGAGGGGCACTGACGGGCTAATATCTGCGAGGTAGCCCCCTTTATCGGGATGCCCGCTGATCAGCGAATCCAGTCGCCCAAAATAGTCTGCCATTTGGGGGGCGCTAACGACGGATTCCGGGTGCACGAGATAGATATCGTCATGCTGGGTCATGCACGCATCGATCGGGCATCCGATAAGTTGCTCGACCAGCGGTTTGAACGCCAAACCACCTGCCAGCATTTTTGTCGCCGAACGCAACGTGGGATCGGCGTTGTAGAGATAACCGAGGTGAATTTTGCCTTCATTCCAGCGGCTTGCACCCATCATGGGAGCGGCTGCATGGTCGAACAACTCGACGTCGCAGCCCGAACGCGCCAAGAACAGGGCAGTAGACGTTCCCATGATTCCGGCGCCCATTACGGCCACTCGAACGCTGTTGCGACCTTTCATGGGCGAACGCGGTGGCGGGCCACCGATTCTAGATGTCTGGCGAGCGTTCCAGCGATTTCGGTGCCAAACCGATCGAGGGCTAACGGCAGCACCAACTCTGGAGCGGCAGGATGCAAGTCCCGAGGCTCCGGCAGCAACACGTTTTCAGTGCGACAGCGTCCAGCTATCGTTCTTAGAGCGTTTAAGATGGCGGCTAATTTGATCACTTCTTTGTCTGGACTGCTTTCGATGAGTTCGTCGACGGTGGCGAAAACGTCCTGCAAGTCTCTGCGCAATCCCTCGAGAACTGTTTCAATCGGCAAAGCTGCCCAACCGCCGGTCAAGCCTCCAGATCGCCGCCAGCGAAGGTACAGCGTTTCCGGCACGCGCTGCGCGGGCCCAGCAGCGACCAGCCGCATCAACAAGGTCTGCCCCGGAGTGAAGCTGTTTCGGTCCTCTTTAGGAAGGCGGTAATCCTTACCAATCCGCTCGGTCCGCACCATGCTTCGTAGAGGGGTTCCTCGGCCCTCTACGCCCCAAAGGGTCAAAAGACGCTTCGCTACGGACCCGTGATAGGATCGCCCCGGTCTGAGGCCTTCTTTGAGGCCGAAGTCAAACAGGTCGCAGTTGGCACTGGCAAGCTCCGTATCATGTGTCAAAGCCATCAACATATGACTGCAGTATTGAGGCATAATCAGATCATCGTGGAAGTACACGAAGAAGTATTCCGTATCGACGCGATCAATCAGGGCATTGACGTTGCCGCACCACCCTAGCCGATCATTTTGGACCAAGACTTCGATGCGGGCATCCTCCCTCGCGAAGGTTCGGCAAATCTCGACAGTCTCGTCGCTTGAGCGGTCAACTGACACCAGGATGCGGATGTTGCTGTGGGTCTGACCCTGTGCACAGCGCAGCGTACGATCAATGAAAGCGGCTGAATTATACGCTGGGACGCAGATAGTAACGTCTGCATTCGAGATCGTCTTAGAGCCTTCCATGAGGCGCAACTATTCCATCGCATGGGTCTGAAGGATATAGGAGTCGGGGTCGTAAGGCATACTCGCAAGGACGAGCAGTTCGCTATCTCCGGTTTCGTAGAACTGCTCGGCCCACACACCAGCGCGCAGATGTGGCCCATGGGTAGTATTGGCGAGACGCACTTCACCGCGCTGTCCTGCGGCGACGAACCGGACTGTGACCGCCCCTCTCAAGCAGATCAGAAGCTGCTCGTTTTCCTTATGTGCATGTCCGCCCCTGAGGCTTTCGGCTGGCACATTCCGAACAATGAACAGGCGCTTAGGAAAAAATGGTAAGTCTGTAGCACCAAGCGATAGGAGTTGGCCTCTTCCCTCATCGATTTGTGCCAGCTTGATCAGTCTGACGTCCTCAGTTGGTTCGAACAAGATAGCCCTTTTAACCGGTGGGAGATGGTAGCTGTGCAGGTTGGAAGCATACTACAAGCTCATGGGATGGGGTATGGTGGGCTGAGCATTGAGGCCGCCAAGTTTTCTGATTATCGGCGCGAGCCCGTTAGCATGCCGGATAACGATACCGATCCGCAGCCCTTGGCTCCCCTCCTGCCGAACTCCCGTGGCTTGGGACCAAGGTTCGGCTTGATTGCAACGCGCGTCCGCGACACCAGCTACAGCCCCAAGGCTGCATCGCTTTTGGCGCTCTGAAGCCGCTAGTGGCGGTGGCGAAGCCCAAGCGGCATGGACTATCGCGACTGCTTAAAACGAGCGCAGAGCACAATCCCTTCCGAACGAGCGAACGCTGGCGTGGCTAAAGACGCCCGGTCAAATCGGTCGGTAGAGGTAACTAAGAGAATTGGTTAGGAGGCGGCACACCGCTTGCCGCAGCTTTTGATTTTCGCGTCGGACGGCGCACATGCCGATCCGGGGAACCAAATTCCGTAAAGCTCATAGCGCCAGCAGTCTGTTCGTTATCGTACGAAGTAGTTGGATTCCTAGTTTTGTCTATGATAACTGGAGAATGGTTTTGATCAATCTCCGAAAAAAATTGAAACGTCACTGGTCGCTTTTTCGTCAAGCCCCTGCAAACGAGGTGACCGCGGCGCACATCGACTTTGAAGCTGCGGTTAACCACAGCCCCTCGGGAATAATTATTGCTGACAACACCTTACCCGATTGCCCGATTATTTTTGTTAATAAGGCTTTCACCCGGATCACCGGCTATACAGCGGAGGAAGTAATTGGTCAGAATTGTCGCTTTCTGCAAGGCCCACTGACGAGCAGCGAATCAGTTGCGGCCGTCCGAAGCGCCCTGACTTCAGGAGCTCCGGTTAATCTGGAACTACTGAATTATCGAAAGGATGGCTCGACGTTCTGGAATGAACTTCGCATAAATCCGCAGTTTGACAGGGGCGGCAACATAGTCGGTTTCGTTGGGATCCAGGCCGACGTGACCGAGCGGCGCCGTCTAAACGACGAGAAGGCCGAAATGCAAGCGCGTCTTGCATCGATCGTGGAGAACATGCCCGGATATCTCTTTCAGCGTAGCCTCAAGGCCGACGGTTCGCTCGGCATGACTTATTTCAGCCCCTCGTTCGGATCCATCCTCGGCTTTCCACCAGACGATATGACCAAGGTACCAGACCTTTGGGATTATATTCTTCCTGACGATCTAGCGACCGTTCGCGACGGCATTGCGCGATCGGCTGCCGAGCTTGCGCCTCTTTCCCTGGAATTTCGCCTGAAGGCGCCACAAGGCTCTATCCGCTGGATACGCAACCATTCCAAACCGCGCCGCGCAGATTCGGGTGATGTAATTTGGGATGGAGTCGGTCTTGATATCACTGCTGAAAAAGCCGCCGAGGAGCGCCTCTCCTATCTGGCCTATCATGATCCGCTGACGGGCATGGCGAACCGGGAGCTGTTTGCCACTGCGCTACTCAAGGCCGTCAACGGGATCAACGCCAGTCAAGGCCGGTTGGCGCTGTTCAAAGTCGACCTTGATGCGTTCGAGGAAATCAACGAAGCCATCGGACTGTCCAGTGCTGACGCGGTGCTTCGCGCCGTAGCAAAGCGCATCAACGACTTTGCCGAACTTTATCACGGGACTGCAGCGCGGATGGGCGGCGACGAGTTCGCCCTCTATTGCGTGTTGCCGTCGGCACAGGCGGCAATCGGAGATGCGGCCGAACACCTCTCCCAGATCTTGGCTGCGCCACATCCGACGCCGGGTGGCGAGGTGTTGGTGGAGGCCTGCGTTGGCGCAGCGGCATATCCGTTCGAGGGCATGGACGGCCCCATCGAACCGGCGGCAGCTCAATCGGAACTGATGAAGCGCGCACTGCTCGCACTACAAGCGGCAAAACGTGTCGGTCGTGGGATGCATCACGTGTATGCAAACGATAGCGACGACCGCCAGCACAACCAGTTGATCCTGCGCCATTCGCTCCGCAAGGCGATCGAAGAGAACCAGTTCAGGCTTCACTATCACCCCTTGGTTGATCTGGAATCCGGGACCATCGTCGGCGCAGAGGCATTGGTGCGATGGTATCACCCGGAATTGGGACTTCAACGGCCCGACACGTTCATCCCTTTTGCCGAATCATCGGGATTGATTGTTCCACTCGGCGCCTGGGTTTTCAGGGAAGCGATGCTGCAGGCAAAGTCATGGCAACGTCTCGGACTAGATGTTCCCAAAATCTCCATCAACGTGTCTGGTGTGCAGCTCCAAGACCCGGGGCTGCTTCCAGCGATCGAAACCGCGCTGCAGCAGACCGGCACTACAGGAAGCCAGTTCGAACTGGAATTGACCGAGGGCTTCATGATCGAGGCTTCGCCGTCCACTGTCAAAATTTTGATAGCGCTGAAGTCGCTAGGGTTCACGCTTGCGGTCGATGATTTCGGGACCGGACACTCGTCGTTTCGTTACCTGCGAGACTTCCCGATCGACACAGTCAAGATCGACCAGACTTTTGTTCGCCAGATGGTCATCGATTCCAGCGACGCGTCGATCATTCGGGCGATCATTGCACTAGCCAAGAGCCTCAACCTCGAGGTGGTCGCGGAAGGCATTGAAACTGTCGTCCAGTCGGACTTCCTCCGCGACGAGGGGTGCAAGACGGGGCAAGGTTATCTCTTCAGCCTGCCGCTTACAGCTGAAGATTTTGGCTACCTTATCGCCTGGAATATCAAGCTTCCAAAGTCGATCTCGGTTGAAGCGCCGGTCAGCGCCAGGCAGAAGGCAAGTGCATCATGACCAAAGACCCCAGCGGCACATCCAGCGAAGCTCGGTCCCAGGGACCAGAAAGCTATCCGATACCGATCCTGAAAATGCTCACCGGCATCCCCGGGTTTGATGATATAACAGAGGGCGGACTGCCGGCAGTCGGCGTGACCGCCATTGTCGGCGATCCAGGCTCAGGCAAGACGGTATTCGCCTTGCAGACGCTGGTGAACAGCTTCAAACAGCGGCGTGAGCGCGGTGTCTTCGTTGCATTCGAAGAGCCCACTGACCAGATCAGGCAAAATTTCACCTCGTTCGACTGGGGGCTGGCAGAGATCAGCAATGACGACATTTACCTGCTGGGCGCGAGACTTCCTGTCGACACGGTGCGAGGCGGCGTCTTTGACCTTTCTGGTCTCTTGGCCAGCCTCACTGCACTGATCACGGAGTCGGGCGCGCGCAACGTCGCCTTCGATGGTGTCGATGTCCTACTCGGCGCACTGAACAACGAGGCGCTTGAACGGCAAGAGATGCTCCGGCTTGGCGAGTGGGTCCGCGCGTCTGGAGTCGCCGCACTCGTGACCGTCAAGTCTTTTGGGCCAAGCGAACGCGACGCGCGACGCGCCGACATTCTACAGTATCTGTCCGACTGCGTGATCGGCTTCCAGGGTAGCCTGACGGCTACGGCCTTTTCGCGCACGATCCGGGTCATGAAGTATCGGGGTTCGGGCTTCGCCGCCAATCCGGTGCCCTTGGTGATCGGCAAATCCGGTATCGAAGTCGTTGGCTTCAGCAACACGCGGCTAGGTCATCCCGCATTTTCTGACCGTGTTTCGTCAGGCGTTCCACGTCTCGATACAATGCTCAGCGGCGGCTACATCCGCGGGAGCTGCACGCTGGTGTCCGGAGCCCCTGGCACCTCGAAAACTAGTCTCGGCGCCAGTTTTCTGAGCGCCGCCTGTGCCAAAGGGCAAAGGGCGCTGTTGGTCAGCTTCGACGAGAGCAGCTCGCAAATCATCTCGAACATGACGTCGATCGGGCTGAATCTCGGGGCACATGTTGAATCCGGGCTCCTTTTGATGGAGTCGCTGGTTTCCGCCAGCCGGAGTCCTGAGGAGCACTTCGTCGCCATCCGCAAGCTAATTGCAGCGCATAAACCTGAATTTCTTGTAATCGACCCGCTATCCGCGCTGCTAAAGATTAAGCTTCCTTTCGCCGAGCAGGTCTATGAGCGCATACTAGATGAGGCAAAATCTGCCGGCATCACCGTCCTATGCACCTCGTTGTTAGAGAATGTGGGCGGTGGGCAGGAGCTTTCAGCGAGCCATGTCTCGACGGTCGCCGATACTTGGCTGCACGTCTCCTACGTGCCCAAACAAGGCGAACGCAACCGGGCCTTAACGATCATCAAGTCGCGCGGCACCGCACATTCCAATCAGGTGAGCGAAATGATCCTCGGTTCTGGCGGCGTCGAGATTGTCGATGTCTACACTGCCGAGGGCGAAGTGCTCATGGGGTCCGCTCGTCATCAAAAACAGGCAAGCGACCGGCGAGAACACCTCCAGGGAGAAATCTCCGAAAAGCGGACGCGCTTCGAACTTGACAAGACTGTCGCCGATCTCAAGTCACTGCTGCAAAAAGCCAAGCAGGATCTCGAATGGAAGGAGCGAGAAGTCGCACTGCTCGGCCTCGACGAGAAGACTGTACGAGATTTCGCCAGGACGGACGCAGACGAGCGGCTCACGTTCAGGACTGAAAATGACTAGCGTGACCAAACTTCGAGCGGCAACTCGCGAAGACTATCAGCACATCGATTCAGAACAGCAGGCCAGTAATGGATGACGTGTCATCGGGTCGCGGGACGCCAAAGGTGGTTGACCTGAAACTGTACATTGCCCGGTCAACGCCAAATTCGGTCCGTGCGGAGCAAAATCTTTACGCGGCGCTGGATACCTTTCGGGATGAGGACATCATTTTCGACGTTGAGATAGTCGACGTCTTCACGAGCGGAAAGCGCGCTGTCCGCGACAACGTAATCGTCACCCCGACCCTCATAGTGCGAAGAGACGGCGATAAGCGCACGATCGTCGGAGACCTAAGTGAAACCATACAGTTACACGCAATGCTTGCGCCTTGACCCCATAGTCTTGAATTCTGGGCACCTAACCATACAATTCTGTGGTTAAACGAGACATCACAATTGAATTATAGTATATAAGAATTTGCAAAATTGAATTCTATGCTTCTATAGCAATGCCTCATGAGATCCGAACAGAATATCGGCCAATGAAATGACCGAGCGTCTAATGACGCCATTTCAGGTGGCACTCGCTCCGATCCGTTTGTTGGTGGGGTTGGCGCTAACCTCTTAACCGACCGGCCTGGCAGCGACCGGTCGACCTACGGACCATTGCCAAGGGCGTTGTCAGGTTCGAACCAGTGGGGCAAAAATTGTACTTCGGATTGGATCAGTGCTCGGCGTAAACGCCTAGCGAACCCGGGGATGTGATGAATTCGCCCCTCAAGTAAAACTACGTCACGGCTCGAAAACTTGACAGCGAGCTGGAACTGCCAAGAAGCCAGGCCATGGCAGCGACCGACGTGGCTTTCAGTCCAAACTGGATTCAACAACAGCCAGCCACAAGCGGCTTTCCCTACGGCAGCAACCGTTCCAGTTCGAAGGGGGCGTTTCCCACTCTCGGCCGAGATCCAGCGGAACGCTAGATCCCGCGCGAATTGGCGATTGCTGACGACAGATCCCCAGCAATGCGATTGCTTTGGCTCCGGGCGGGTTCTATCACCCGTCACCATCACTGCACTTGCGGAAAGCCCGGCCGATGCCCAAACTGGCGAGCCTGAAATCGGAAAAACGCCTGCTCGACCGGCAGGCGGCCGATCGCATCCGCTCGCACATCCTCAGCGGCATCCTTCCTGCCGGGGCGCGCCTGCTCGAAACCCAGATTTCCGGGGAGTTGGAAGTCAGCCGGGGCACGGTGCGCGCGGCGCTGGCGCTGCTGACCCGCGAGGGCCTGGTCGAACAGGTGGCATTCACCCGCTGGCAGGTTTCCGAAACGACGCCACGTGACGCTTGGGAACTTTATACGCTGCGCGGTGCCATCGAGGGACTGGGCGCTCGGCTCGCTGCCGGCAACGTAACCGATGCGGATGAAAAGCGCCTGCGCCGGACGCTGGCCGATCTCGCGTCTGCCGTCGACGAAAAACGCTATCAGGACGTCACCGACATCGACTTTCGGCTGCACCGCGAAATCATTGACATCGCCCATCACGGCAGGCTCGCCGAGCAACATGGCTATCTGATGCAGCAGGTGCGCTTCCACATGGTGCATTCGGGCTTTTATCCCAAGGATTACAAGGTACTGGCAGAAGAACACGCGGCCCTGATCAATGCCGTGGTGGCGCGTGATGCCAACCTGGCCGAACAACTCGCCGAAAGCCACAACGAGGCCGAGGTCAAGCTTCTGTCGGCATTTGTGGCCCGAGAGACGACGGGTCAGGCCTGACGTCCGGCCAACCACGCCACATCGCGCCTTGCTATTTTGCTGATTGCTGACATTCTACCAATTCTCATTGGGGCCGGCCATGAATTCCGTTCTGCAGCTCAAGAATGGCGATGAAGTCGGCATCGCGTTGCGCGATCTGGCGCCGGGCGAGGCGTTGAGCCCCTTCCCTGCTGTTGCGACAATGGCGATCCCGTTTGGTCACAAGGTAGCGTTGCAGGCACTGGCGGCCGGCTCACAAATCCATCGACTTGGGCTACCCATCGGCCTCGCCAGCGCACCGATCGCCGCCGGGGAGCACGTCCACCTCCACAACATGCACTTCGAAGCCTCGATGGCCGGTCATGCGATCGGCACGCGGCTGAGCAACGCGCCGTTGCTGCCAGCCGAGGCGGTGCCGCGCTTTGACGGTTACCTTCGCCCTGACGGCAAGGTCGGCACCCGCAACTATGTCGGCGTCTTGACCTCGGTGAACTGCTCGGCGCTGGTCGCGCGCATGATCGCCGACCATTTTCGCGATCCGTCGCGGCTGGCCCCCTACCCGGGCGTCGATGGCGTCGTAGCGCTGACGCACAAGTCCGGTTGCTCCGTCGCCGATGGTTCGCGCTCCATGGGCATGCTGAGGCGGACGCTGGCGGGCTATGCCGAGCACCCCAACTTCTCCGCCACCTTGATGGTTGGCCTCGGCTGCGAAGACAACCAGATCGACCAGTTGATCGAGGAAGAGCGCCTCGAACTCGGGCCGCGTCTCAGTAAACTTGTGATGCAGGACACCGGCGGCACTCGCACCAGCGTGGCGCGCGGCATCGAGATCGTCGAGGGAATGCTTGAGGAAGCATCCAAGGCGCAGCGCCAATCGCTGCCGGTCAGCGAACTCATGGTCGGCCTCCAATGCGGCGGGTCGGACAGTTTCTCCGGCATTTCCGCCAATCCGGCGCTGGGCGCGGCCGTCGATCGGCTGGTCGCCGCCGGTGGTACGGCGATCCTGTCGGAAACGCCGGAAATCTACGGCGCCGAGAACCTGCTGCTGGAACGCGCCGCGTCGCGCGATGTCGGCGAAAAGCTGCTCGGCCTGCTGCAGTGGTGGGAGGAATATACCGCCAACGAACCGCTGGGTTTCGACAACAATCCGTCCCCCGGCAACAAGGCCGGCGGCCTTACCACCATCCTTGAAAAGTCCCTCGGAGCCGTCGCCAAGGGCGGCACGACCAACCTCGCCGATGTCGTCGGCTATGGTGCGGCGGTGACCAGCAAAGGCCTGGTTTTCATGGACTCTCCGGGGTTCGATCCGGTCTCGGCCACCGGTCAGGTCGCGGGTGGGGCCAACCTCATCGCCTTTACCACGGGGCGCGGTTCCTGCTTTGGCTGCCGCCCCGCTCCGTCGATCAAGCTGGCGACCAACAGCGCCATGTTCCGTCGCATGGAAGAGGACATGGACATCAATTGCGGCACCATTCTCGAGGGGCAATCGAGCATCGATGAGGTGGGCGAGGTGATCTTCCAGAGAATGATCGCGACCGCGTCGGGCCAGCAGACCAAGAGCGAACTTCTCGGCTATGGCGAGGATGAATTCGCGCCATGGCACGTCAACGCCTGGCTGTAGCGCACCGATTGCGACTGAACTTCAACAACCTCAATCCGGGTCCCAAAAATGCCGATGATCAAGGTCGAATTGCTGCGCGGGCGCAGCGTGGAGCAGAAGCGCGAGTTCGCCGAAGTCGTGACGCGTGAGGCCTCGCGCATTCTCAAGTGCAAGCCGGAAGGCCTCGATATCGTGTTCATCGATATCGATCGCGAGAACTGGTCCAATAACGGCACGCTGGCGATCGACAAGTCCTGAGCGCAACTGAGCACTACCGACGCTGTGATGCTCCACGAACTTGCTGAAAATCGACAATGAGGCTCGCATGCAGGCGCGACTGAGCGTGGATATCGGGGGTACGTTCACCGACCTCGTCTTGCTGCGCGACGATGGCGTGAGCTTTTCATGCAAGGTCAGTTCGACCCCGGCGGAACCCGAAGAGGCCGTGATCACCGGCATGCGCCTGGTGCTCGCCGAAGCCGGACTTGAGCCCGCAACGCTGTCGGAAGTGCTGCACGGCACCACCGTCGGCTCGAATACGCTGCTGCAGATGGCCGGCGCCCGCTGCGGCCTGCTGACCACCATGGGCTTTCGCGATGTGCTGGAAATCGGCCGGCTGCGCACGCCCGGCATGTTCGACCTGTCGTGGGACAAGCCGCGACCGCTCGTCGAGCGGCGCTATCGGCTGGAAGTCCGCGAACGCATGAACGCCGCCGGCGACGTGCTGACGCCGATCGAAATCGACGACGTACTGGCTGCCGGCGCCTTCTTTGCCGGGGAGGGCATCGAGTCCGTCGCGATCTGCTTCCTCCATTCCTACAAGAACCCGGCGCACGAACGCGCTGCCGCCGATGCGTTCGCCGCAGCTTTTCCGCATATCGCAGTCACCGCGTCGATCGACGTGCTGCCCGAGCCCGGTGAGTACGAACGCAGTTCGACAACCGCGGTCAACGCCTACGTGCTGCCGGCGCTGCGCGGCTATCTCAACCGCCTGGAACAGAAACTGCGAAGCGAAGGCGTCACCGCGCCGCTGCTGATCGGCAATTCCAATGGTGGCCTCTCTGGCGCCGCGATCGCGCAGCAAAAACCGGTGTTCTTCATTTCCTCCGGGCGCGCCTCCGGTGCGGTCGGCGCGGCGCGGCTCGGCGTCGCGACGGGGGAGGAAAACCTCGTCGTCTTCGACATGGGCGGCACCACCGCCTCGGCGGCGCTGATCCATCGCGGCGTGCTCGGACGCACCCACGAATACGAGTTCCGCGCTGGCATGTCGGTGCCGAGCCGCTTCATCAAGGCCGGCGGCTACATGATGCGCGTCCCGACCATCGATGTGGCCGAAGTCGGCAACGGCGCGGGCTCCATCGCCGCGATCGACCCGGGCGGACTGCTGACCGTCGGCCCAGTGTCGGCCGGCGCGCGTCCCGGCCCGGTGTGCTACGGCCTCGGCGGCGAGCGGCCCACCGTTACCGATGCCAACGTCGTGCTTGGCCTGTTGCCGCCGTTCCTCGCCGGCGGCAGCCTTGAACTCGATGTCGAGGCGGCGCGAACTGCCATCGCCCGGGAACTCGGCGCGCCTCTCGGCCTCACCGTCGAGCAGGCGGCGTTGGGCATTCGCGACATCGCCAATTCCAACATGGTCCGCGCCATCCGCGCCGTCACGGTCGAGCGCGGCCTCGATCCGCGCGACCTGAAACTCATGGCCTTCGGCGGCTCGGGCCCGGTGCATGCCTGCGATGTCGCGGCGATCCTCGGCATCACCGAGGTGCTGTTCCCCCCATCCCCGGGCGTATTTACTGCCATGGGCATGCTGGCCGGCACAGTCGAGCATCACGAATTGCGCAACACGCACATGCCGATCGAGGCGCTTCAACCCGGTCAACTCTCATCCCTACAGGCTGAGATGGAGGAGGCGGCATTTGCCGCGCTGGCGCGGCAAGGCTACGCGCCCGATGGCATTACGCTCGGCTATGAGATCAACCTCCGGCTGCAGGGCCAGGATGCCGCGCTGCCGATCGCGCTGGTCCGCGACCCGGATCAGGCAGCGCTCGCAGTCTTGCTCCCGGCGTTCATCGAGAAATACTACGAAACCTACGGCTATCGCCCGAGCGATGCCGTCGAGGCCGTGTCGCTGCGCCTGCACAGCCAGGGCAAAAGCCACGCCGCACTGGATTTCCTCAACCTCAGGAGCGCCGAAAGCGCCGCCACTGGCACGGGTCCGGGGGTTCGAATGGGCTGCTTTAGCGGCCATGGCTGGCTCGAAACCACCGTGCTGCGGCGACAGGACTTTCAGGGACCACTGGCCGGCCCGCTGATCATCGAGAGCGCCGATACGACCATTGTCATCCCGCCCGGCGCCATCGCATCGGTCACCGCCACCGGCAGCATCTTGGCCACGCTGGAGCAAATGCCGTGAGCGCGTTCGATCCCATCACCTTCGCCGTGATCAAGAGCGGCCTCGATACCATCGTCGACGACATGGCTTATGCCGTGATGCGCACCGCCCGCTCCCCCATCGTGCGGGATGTGCTCGATTACTCGGTGACGCTCTGCGACGCGCGGGGCCGCATCCTGTCGCAGGCGAAAACCGTGGCGCTCCACCTCGGCGCGGTGCCCGATGCCATGGATTTGGTGCTGGCGCAGTTCGCGGGAAACCTGTTCCCCGGCGACGTGGTGGTGCTCAACGACCCTTACAACGGCGGCATGCACCTGCCCGACATCTTCATGATCAAGCCGATCTTTTCCGAGCAGACGCTGTTGGGATTTTCCGTCGTCATCGCCCATCACTGCGATGTCGGCGGGCGCGTGCCGGGCTCCAATGCCAGCGATTCCACCGAGATCTTCCAGGAAGGCCTGCGCATAGCGCCGATGAAGCTGTACGAGCGCGGCGCGGTCAACCGGACGCTGCTGCAGATCATCGCCTCCAACGTCCGCCTGCCCGATCTGGTGCTCGGCGACATCGACGCGCAATTTGCGACCTGCCTGATCGGCGAGCGCGAACTGCGGCGGCTGTTTGACCGCTACGGGAGCGACCTCGAGGTGTATTTCGACCGGCTGCTGGACTATGGCGAGACGCTGACGCGCAAGGCGATCTCGGCTTGGCCGGATGGCGACTACCACTTCACCGACTACATCGATGGCGACGGCTTTTCGGCGGCGGCCATCCCCATCCAGTGCAAGATCACGGTCACCGGCGACCACCTCACCGTCGATTTCGCCGGCTCGTCGCCGCAGGTGAAGGGCGCGATCAACGCGACGTTTTCCTTCGTCAAATCCGCGACCTATCTCACCATCCGCTGCGCGCTCGACCATGACGTGCCCAACAATGCCGGCGTCTATCGCGCCATCACCGTGCTGGCGCCCGAGGGCTCCATCCTCAACCCCCGCATGCCGGCTCCGGTGGCGGCACGGGCGTTGACCGGGTATCGCGTCGTCGATGCGGTCATGGGTGGCCTGGCGCAGATCGCGCCCGGCAAGGTCATGGCGGCGGGTGAAGGCGGCAACACCGTAGTAGCGATCGGCGGTTATTCCGGTGGCAGGCCGTTCGTGCTGGTCGACATGATCAATGGCGCCTGGGGCGGGCGCGCCAACAAAGACGGCATCGAGGGCATCACCAATCCGAGCCAGAACATGTCCAACTTGCCGATCGAAAGCCTGGAGCGGCAGTTCCCGCTGCTGATGGAAGAGTACGGGTTTCGCCCCGATTCCGGCGGCGCCGGGCAATATCGCGGCGGGCTCGGGCTGGTCCGGCAATACCGGCTGCTGGCCGATACGGCAGTGCTGCAGCTGCGCGCCGACCGCCACGAGCATCCGCCCTACGGGCTGTTCGGCGGCAAACCGGCAGCGTCCTCGCGCAATTCGATCTGCGAGAACGGAGCATGGCGACAATTGCCGGCCAAGATCACGCTGGAGATCACCGCCGGCACCGTCATCCGCCACGAACAGGCTGGCGGCGGCGGCTTTGGCGATCCGACGTGGCGCGATCCGGCGGCGATCGCCCGCGACATCGGCAATGGCAAGGTGACCGCCCAGGCGGCACAGGCCGACTACGGCTTTCAGGGAGACGGCGCATGAGCAAGGTCGCAGTAGTAACCGGCGGGGCGAGCGGCATCGGCGAAGCGACCGCACGACACTTTGCGGCATCCGGCTGGACGGTGGTCATCGGCGATGTGGGGGATGTGCGGGGTGAGGCCATCGCCACAGAACTCGGCGCGACCTACCACCATCTCGATGTCGCTTCGGAAGCCGAAATCGTCGCCTTCTGCGCAGCGGTTTACACCAGCCATGGCCATGTCGACGTCGTGGTCAATTCGGCGGGCGTGCTGCAGAACGCCGTGCGCTACACCGAAATGGACATGGCTGAGTTCGACCGCATCCACGCCATCAACGTGCGCGGCTCGCTGCTGGTCAACCGCAGCTTCGGCACCCTGATGTCCGAGGCGGGCAGCGGGGTGATCATCAACATGGCATCGCTCACTACCTATCGCCCGTCGGGCCAGCCGGCCTATGCGATGGGCAAGGCGTCGATCAAGATGATGACGGAATTGATGGCCGCGGAGCTTGGCCCGAGGGGCGTACGCGTCAACGCGGTGGCGCCCGGCTATGTGCTGACGCCCGCCATGCAGGCGCGGCTCGACAGCGGCCAGCGTGACCCGAAGCTGATCATCGAGAAGTCGGCGCTGCGCCGCTTCGTGCAGCCGGCGGACGTGGCGGAAGCGATCTTCTTTCTGTGTTCGGATGCCGCCGCAGCCATTACCGGCGTAACGCTGCCGGTCGATTGTGGTTGGCTGGCGACCTCGGCCTACACGGCCTATGCGGCCGTGCCGTAAGTCACCTCAGGCGTAATTCACATAAATCGTCTTCTTCTGGAAATATGCGTCCAGCCCGTATTTGCCGTCTTCGCCGCCGATGCCGCTGTCGCGCAGCCCGCCGTGATGGGCGTGCACCGCGTCCCCGCCCGGCCGGTTGACGTAGATTTCGCCGAAGCGCAGTTCCTTGACCAGCCGCATCATGCGGCGGACGTCTTTCGTGAACACATAGGCCGAGAGGCCGTAGCGGCTTTCGTTGGCGAGGCGGAGGCCTTCGTCGAAATCGGTCACGCGCATCACCGGCACGACGGGGCCGAACACCTCGTCCTGCATGATGGCCATGGCGTTATCCGTCACGGTCATCACCGTCGGGTCATACCAGTGGCCACGCGAAAACTCGTTCTCGGTCAACCGACGCCCGCCGGTGAGGATTTCAGCCCCAGCCGCCTTGGCCGCATCGACCATGCTCTCGACTTTATCGAGTTCCGGACCGGAGAATTTCGGCCCGACATCGACCAGCGTGGTCGGGTCGCCGACTTTCAGCGCTTTTACCGCGGTGACGAACTTGTCGAGGAATTCGTCAGCGATCTTTTCATGCACATACATGCGCTCGTTGCAGATGCAGATCTGGCCGCAGTTTTCAAAACGCGACAACACGGCTGCCCGCACTGCGGCGCCAATGTCGGCATCCTCGGCGACGATGAACGGGGCCTTGCCGCCCAGTTCCAGCCGCAGGATCTTCAGATCCTCGGCGGCGTGGCGGAAGATGTCCTTGCCGGCGCGGACGCTGCCGGTCAGCGTGATCAGGCGCGGCACGGGGTGCGTCACCAGCGCCCGGCCGATGCCTTCGCCGGTGCCGCTGACGACGTTGATGACGCCCGACGGAAAGCCGATCTGCGCCGAGAGCTGGGCGATCTCGAGCGCCACCATCGGCGTGCCCTCGTGCGATTTGACCACCACGGTATTGCCGGCAATCAGCGCCGGGCCGATCTTGCGGCACATCAGGGCGGCTGGATAATTCCAGGCGGTCAGCGCGATCACGACGCCATGGGCGACGCGCTGTATCCAGATCTGCTCGTCGGCATTGTCGGACGGAATGATGTCGCCAGTGATGCGGCGGGCTTCCTCGGCGGCGTAGGTCAGGTACAGCGCCGCGCTTTCGATCTCGCCACGTGCCTCGTGCAGGGGCTTGCCCTGCTCGGCGATGACGACGCGGGCCAATCGCTCGCGGTTTTCAAGGATGAGCCGCGCGAGGTCCTTCAGCATCTGGCCGCGCGCGACCGGCGGCAGG
Organism: Devosia sp.; assembly: GCA_028290665.1. Taxonomy (GTDB): domain Bacteria; phylum Pseudomonadota; class Alphaproteobacteria; order Rhizobiales; family Devosiaceae; genus JAQGJK01. Next base: position 28,957 of record JAQGJK010000015.1, read on the forward strand.
GCTTCCCAAGCGGGCTGGGCCTGATAGGCGGCAACCACCGCACGGTCCGCATCGTCGGCACTGCCGCGCGGCACCGAAGCGATGATCGCGCCCGTCGCGGGGTTTTCGACCTCGATCCATTCCTTGACGGTGGAATCGACCCATTGGCCGCTGATAAAGTGCCGGTAGCGATCGGTGCCTTTGACAAGGTCTTTCATGGCGGGCATGGGCGTTACTCTTTCGGCCTTCAGCGCATAAAATTGCCCTGGACTTCGTAGCCCATAGTCTCGGGCAGCCAGAGCGTGAGTTGGGGGACGTAGACGAGGACGAACAGCAGCGCGATCAGGACGAAGAGGAACGGCCACATTTCCTTGGTGATATCGGCGACCTTGATCCCGGAAACACCTGCAATAAGGAAGACCAGTTCGCCCATCGGCGGCGTGACGAGGCCGATCATCAGGTTGACGACCGACACGACTCCGAAATGCACCGGGTCGATGCCAAGGTAAAGGACCGTCGGCATCAGGATCGGGATGATGATCAGCAGCATCAGCAGCGTATCGAGGAAGGCGCCGAGCACCAGGAACAGCAGCGTGACGACGAGCATGAACACCGCCGGCGCGAGGTTGAGCTCGATCATCCAGTGGCCCATGACCTCGGGGATCTGCTCGGCGGCGACGATCCAGTTCATCACCAGCGCGCCGGCGATGGTGATGGCGACCAGGGCAGTAGCCTTGGACGAGTCGACCAGCACGCGGTAAAAGCTGCGCAGCGTCAGCGACTTATACCAGAACAGGGCGAGGATGAGCGCGCAGAAGGCCGCGACGGCAGCCGCTTCGGTGGGCGTGACGGCGCCGGAATAGATGCCGCCCAACAGAATGACTGGCAGGCACAGCACCGGGATGGCGTGAACGACGTCGACAATCGCTTTGCGGAATTTCGGCACCGGTTCGACCGGGAAATCCTTGTAGCGCGCCAGCACGGTAACGACGCCTGACTGAGCGCCGGCGAGCAGCAGGCCGGGGATCACCCCGCCCATGAACAGGTAGCCGATGGACGTGTTGGCGACCGCGCCGTACAGCACCATCGGGATCGAGGGCGGAATGATCGGCCCGATGATCGCGGAGGTCGAGGACAGCGCGGCGGCAAAGCCAGGCTTATAGCCGGCCTTTACCATCGCATCGACTTCGAGCTTGCCGGGCCCGGCGGCATCGGCGAGGGCCGAGCCGCTCATGCCCGAAAAGATCACGCTGGCGAGAATGTTGACGTGGGCGAGCCCGCCCTTGAAGCGCCCGACCAGCATGTTGGCGACGCCGTACATCTTTTCGGTCAGGCCGCCGGCATTCATGATTTCGGCGGCGAGGATGAACAGTGGTACCGACAGCAGCACGAAGCTGCCGTACAGCCCGTTGAGGCTCTGGGTCGCGACCAGCGCGATGTCCTGATGCGTCATCAACAGGTAGACGATGGCGCTGGCGAGCATGGCGTGGCCGATCGGCATGCCGAGGAACGACCACAGGAAAAACAGGACGAACATCGTCCATGCCGAAAAACTCATGGGGATGACGGTCCTAGAGTGCGGTTTGCCAGCGGGCGCTCGCCAGTCGCCTGAGGCGGATCGCGGCGCCGACGACGACGGCGATCATGAAGATAGCGAAGCAGGAATAGACTAGGTCCATGCGCACATGCAGCAGCATGGAACTGCGCTTGCCGAGATAGTGGATATAGTCGAGCACCCCGGGGACGGCAGCAAGAAAGATCAGGCCAAGCGAGGCGGTGTTGAAGATGGCAACCCAGCGGCGCGGGCCGGGTTTGAACCAGTTGTAGAGCACATCGAAGACGATCTGCTGACGCTGCGGCACGAGGATATCGCAGGTCCAGAACACGATCCACACATAGGAGATCGAGCACAGTTCCAGCGTCCAGGCGATGGGCGCGTTGAAGACGTAGCGCGACACCACCTGAAGGATGAAGGCGAAGAACATGACGGCAAAACTCAGTGCCGCCACGCCCTCCGCGAGAGTCGTCCAGGCTTTGCGAAAGCCAGGGTTCATGCTCAGGCGCCGGCGGCGTTGATGCGGTCGAGCAGGCCGGCGGGCCAGGTCTTGGCGAAATCGCTGTCGAGGAACCGCTGCTGCACCTGCGTCCGGAAAGCAGCCACGTCAGGCGTGACGATCGTCAGGCCCTTGGATTCAAGGAACGCCTTGGCATCGGCCTCTGCCGCGAGCACGCCGGCGTCGTTGCCGGCCTTCGCCGCGTCTTCGGCATCGGAAACCGCCTTCCGCTCGTCATCGCTCAGCGCATCCCAATAGGGCTTTGCGATGGTGAAAAAGGTGTTGGCGACCAGGTGGTCGGTGAGCACGACTTCCTTGGTGACTTCGTAGAACTTATTGGCGATGACGTCGGCCAGCGGGTTTTCGAAGCCGTCGATGGTACCGGTCTGCAAGCCGAGGTAGATTTCCTCGAAGGCCATCGGCGTGGCGCTGGCGCCGAGCGAATTGCCGAGGAACTGCCACGTTTCCGAGCCGGGCATGCGTAGCTTGAGGCCGGCGAGATCGGCGGGCACGTTCACGTCGCGCGCCTCGCGCAGGATCACCTGACGCGAGCCGAGATACTGGCTGCGCAGGATTTCGAGGCCGAGGTCGGCGGCGACCTTTGCCCGGTATTCCACCCCGACCTCGCCGTCATAGACAGCATCGAGATGGGCGGCGTCGCGAATGAGGTAGCCGTTGGTGAAGATCGAATATTCCGGGATCAGCGGCGCGATATCCTGCGGCGAGATCATGCCGACTTCGAGATTGCCGCGCTGCATGGCCTCGATTTCGGTGCCCTGCGCGAACAGTGTGCCATTGTAGTGGATCTGCACGTCAAAGGCGCCGGGCATGGATTTTTCCAGCGCGTCCTTGAAGGCGACCAGCGCCTGAGACTGGATTTCGTTCTCGGCGCCGGGGGTCGAAATGCGGAGAACCTTGGCCGCAGCAAACGCCCGCGTCGCGAGAAACGGCAGCGCCAGCGCGGCGGCGCCAGCAGCCAGCACGGTACGGCGGCCAAGGCGGCCCGAAAAGGCAGAAGTCCCAGAAGCGGTCATGGTCGTTGTTCCCCTTGTTGCGGCCCGGGCCCGAAATTCCCTTAACCCAGCCTGCGTCCTGACGATGATGCTCACACCCGACCAAGGCACCGTCAAGCACAATGTTGACAATCTACGATTAATCTTGAAGATGAACGGCATCGGCGGCCAAGCCCTGCGGCGGCGCTGTATCCATGAGGTCCGGATGGACAGCCTGCCGAAAAGCAATTGCCTCGTCGTTGCCGTAACCACGCCCATTCTGGCGAACTTGCAGCCCGACGTGCCCCGGCTCCTTGCGCGGGTGAAGTATCTGATGCAGGCCGGCTGCGATGGCATGGCGCTGTTCGGCACCACGGGCGAAGGCGCCGAATTTTCAGTCGAAGACCGGATGACGACGCTGGATGCATTGATCGCGGCGGGCATCCCGGCCGGCAAACTCATCGTCTCCGTCGGCGCCATGCCCGTTTCCGATGTGGTCAGGCTCGCGAGCCACGCCACTGCACACGGCGTCCACGGCGTGCTGCTGATGCCGCCCTGCGTCTATCGCGGCGGTATCACGGAAGACGGCACCTTCCAGTTCTTTTCCGCCGTGATCGAGCGCGTCGCGCGGTCGGACATGCGGATCTATCTCTACCACTTCCCCGATATCTGCGGCGTGCCGATCACCCCGCAGGTCGTCCGGCGGCTGGACGAGCGCTATCCGGGGATGATCGCCGGCGTCAAAGACAGCGGTGGCGATGTCGATTTCACCGAGAATCTAATCCGGCGGTTTTCGCATCTGTCGATCTTCACCGGCAGCGAAATCCACCTGCCGCAGGTGCTCGCCAGCGGCGCGCGCGGCACGGTGTGCGGACTCGCCAATGTCATGCCCCGGCTGATGCGGGCGATGATGGACCTGCCAACGGCGTTCGATCGCCGCGTCACCCTGCCCTACCTGATGAGCGGCGACGCCATCCTCTCGCGCCGGCCGTTCATTGCGTCGACCAAGGCCATCATAGCAGCTTCGCTCGACGATGCCGCGTGGCAGCGCGTCCTGCCGCCGATGTCGGAACTCCCGATGGTCGAGCGCCAGCGCATGATCGCAGACTTCTTGGCGTGGGACGCCGGCCTGCCGCCGGCCTGGCGCAGTATCACGCTTCCCAGAGCCGACAACGTCGTCGACCTTCGGCGCGCCTGACCATCACCGCAGCTGATCATCACATGGAGAGTGCCGTGGCGCATTCGCTGGACACCGAACACGCACCGATCGGCGCGGCAGCAACCCTAAGCAACGCCCCGGCGCTGGATAGCGATGCCGTGCAACAGGCGCGTGTCGACCTCGCAGCGTGTTTTCGCATGGCGGCTCGGCTAGGCATGCATGAGGGCATTTGCAACCATTTTTCTGCGGTCGTGCCTGGTTATGACGACCTGTTCCTGGTCAATCCGTACGGCCATGCCTTCAGCGAAGTAACTGCCTCCAAGCTGCTCATCTGCGACTACCACGGCAACGTCATGGCCGGCGACGGCGTGCCCGAAGCCACGGCCTTCTTTATCCACGGCCAGGTGCACAAGCACGTTCCGCGCGCCAAGGCTGCTTTTCACACGCACATGCCCTACGCGACAGCGATGACCATGGTCGAAGGCGCGCCGCTGGTGTTCGCCGGCCAGACGGCGCTGAAATTCTATGGCCGCACCGCCGTCGACGAGAATTACAACGGCCTGGCGCTGGACGAGCGCGAGGGCGAGCGCATCGCTGCCAGCGTCGGCGACGCCGATATCCTGTTCATGAAGCACCATGGCGTCATGGTGCTGGGGAAATCCATCGCGGAAGCATGGGATGACCTCTATTATCTCGAGCGCGCCTGCGAAGTGCAGGTTCTGGCGCTGTCCACCGGGCGACCCATCATCGCCGTGGATGATACGATAGCGGCAGCGGCCTATCGTCAGATGCGGGCCGAGAATGCCGATGCAGTGATGCATCTCGAAAGCGTCAAGCGGACCCTCGATCGGCTGGAGCCGGAATTTCGGGACTAATGTGGCGCGCGCCGATGGACACATTCGACGTCGGCGGCGTCTGCAATTTTATCAAATTGGAGAGACGAGGATGATTTGGGGCGGTGTATTTCCGGCGGTAACGACCAAGCTCGCGCCCGATGGATCGGTGGATATCAAGGCAACGCAATCGAGCATCGACCGGTTGATCGCCAATGGCGTCTCCGGCATCATCGTGCTGCCGATGCTGGGCGAAAACGCTTCGTTGACCGAGGCCGAGCGCAACAGCGTCGTTTCGGCCGCAAGGGAAGTGGTCGCCGGGCGCGTGCCGCTGCTGTCGGGGCTGGCCGAGCGGTCCACCGAAGACGCCAAGGCGGCGGCCAAAAACTACCAGCGCCTCGGCGTCGAGGGGCTCATGGTGTTTCCAAGCCTCGCCTATCGCACCGATCAGGCCGAAACGGTCGGATGGTACAAGGCCATTGCCGGCGCCAGCGACTTGCAGATCATGATCTACAACAACCCGATCGCCTACAGGGTCGATGTCGATGTCGCGACGCTGACGCAACTCGCCGACGAGCCCAACATCGTCTGCATCAAGGAAGAGTCCGGCGACATCAGGCGCGTCACCGACCTCTATAACGCGTTCGGCGATCGCTTCGCGGTGTTCTGCGGCGTCGATGATTTGATCCTCGAGAGCCTGGCGCTCGGCGTTACCGGCTGGGTTTCGGGCATGACCAACGCGTGGCCTGCCGAATGCGTCAAAATCTTCAACGCCGGGCGCGCTGGCGATTTCGGCGCGGTGCGCCAGCTGTATCGCACGCTGACGCCGGCTTTCCACCTCGATACCGACGTCAAGCTGGTGCAGTACATCAAGCTGGCGGAACACCTGGTCTATGGCGCGTCGTCGGGCGTGCGCCTGCCACGGACAGAAATCGTCGGCGCGGAGCGCGAGCGGGTTGAGGCCGTCATCCTGAAAACCATCGCCGATCTGAAAGCGTTAGGTTAAGGTCGCAAGCAAGCCGTGCCCGAGACCTGGCCCCGAACTTCTTGAAGATCAGCACCCTCTAAAACTGGCCTAAGCTGACAGCGCTATGCCGCTGATTGGGCTTGGCCATGATGAGTAACTTCGCGCGCGTCGCTGTCGTAGCGGGTGGGTGACTGCGGAACGCCTGGAAACGATTGCGTCCCGCAGCCTCCCCCATTTCGCGATCCGAAGCGACGAGGATACCGGCTTCGGCTATCACCAAAGACCGCCCTACGCGTTCAAAGAGCGACACCAACATCCCGCTTAAGGGCTCCCCAGTGCCTAGTCACCGTCGGCTGAGTCAGCCTAAAGATGCAAGCTGGCGCCGACTGGAAGCCTGCCTTTATGCAGCGATCACATCGCTCAGCAAAAAACTGGCGACACCAAAACGCCAGCGGTTTTTGGTAGTTTCGACGCGGCTTTGGTAAAACAGGATCAGCTGGTGACCTGCAATCATCACGGTCGAGTGACCATTCTCGCCCGACCGCAACTGGTCAAGAACCGGACCGATCGAGCGGTAAGGGCCATCGACCTTATCGGCAATGGCAAAGAACACGCGCTGCCGACTGCCGCGTTCGCCCGTGGGCAGAAAGCATGTCGCATTCATCAAGACCCGCCCATCGGGCAGTTCCACAAGTTGCGCCCCTTCGATCCCCCACTCGTAATCAGGGTGATCGCGACTATTGTGATGAGGCACTTCGGCATGATCCAAAATCTTGCCGAGGCGCTCCCAGGGCCCAAACCACGTCCCAGAGGTGCTGCGCACCAGATAGACGTCGGGCTGCGGCACGCTGGTGAAGTTTGGCATCGCCGAATACACCAGATACTTGATCCCGCCAATCACTGCAGGATGGGGATCATAGACCCCATGTTCCGCACTTTCCGGAATGGACAAAATTGCCGGCTGCAGCAAAACCCAGTCAAATCCGTTGTTGGAAACGGCATGTTCAACCCGGCCACCAGACTTCATGAACTCGGTCTGGACGAACATATGGAAGACGCCCTCTTCGTAGATCATGCCCGGGGCTGCAATGCCTGAGCCGCTGATCGACAAAGTTACCGGAGCATGTTCGATCCAGGGACCATCGAGGCTGGCAGTCGTAGCGTGAAACAGGGTCCAGGTTTCGGTTGTCACTGTCCCGCCGGAACCAAACATATGCCAAAGATGCCCATCGAAGACAGGGCATGGATCCTTCACGTCATCGAGATCCGCCGGATTGAACATCGGAAATACGTTTTGCGTAAAGTGAAGCGTCATAGTCCATCTCACGATCAGCGAACGGTTGGCGCCGATGCCCAGGAGGCTTACGGTGATTGGAACGGAAATTGGTTAACAGCTGCTAACCATACCGGATTTGTCCGCTACCGTACAATATCGATTTGTGTGGAGCGGTTACAATGAGCTTGTCAGGCACGATCGCGTGTGGCGCGCCTCCAAAAACCAGCGTGATGATCGCAGAAGAGATCAACCATCGCTCCGAACCAAGCCACGCCATCCACCATGGAGACGAAACGTAGTCGGGTCTCGATATCAGCTGAGCGACGTCAAATACTTTTCCAGAACTGGTTGGATCTAAGATGTGGCGATTATTGTGAGTATGGCCAACTGATTCACATCATTGCCCGACGAACGGCCGTCATGTGCTTCCAAATCTTGGCCGTGCAACGCTTCGGACATTTCGCGTCTGAGGCGCATGTAGCTTGGGCCATCACGACGGCTTGGTGAGCAAAAGACTGAGATACGTCTGTGACGACTCAACAACTTGACAGCACTCGCTCTATAACTCTTGGCTTATCTTGCCATGGACTTGTCAGAGGGTTTGGCCTGTGCCAAACGGCGTGTCTCGACGACCAGCCTTGCGACCAGCTGCCCGGCCCTACGAGTGCTCATGCAGCAAACCGCTAATCGCGACTCCGTGCTGACTGTGGGCGTCGGCTCCGCCTACCGCCCGGTCGAATAGGAATAACCTCAACGTCCGGAATTGGTTCTGGCGCCAGGACGTAGGGCTTGATGACGGGATGATCGATGCGCTGCGCAGCCAGTTCATAGAGCCGGGCATGCCCCTCGCTCATCGCACGTGCCGCTGCTTCGATGTCCCGGTTCACGATGCCTTCGAAACGCGCCGTAATGATCTCAAGCTCGATGTCCCAGGTATCGGCAAACTGGTGTTGAAAGACCCGGGCGTAGCGCCGTCCGGGTCGGCCGACCAGGCCGCTAATGATGCGCGCGAGCCGCGGCGACCGCCCTGCACTGAACAGCCTAGTATGGATGCTGGTCGTCAACTCGCCGAACAGCATGCTGTCCCCCACGGCCCGCGCCCGTATCGCCTGGTCGAGCAGGCGCCGCGTCACCGTCAGGTCTTCCTTCGAGATTCTCTCGATGACCATCGGCAGTGCCGGAATTTCGAGAGCATCGAGCAGGAAATGCACCTCGCGATATTCCTCGAGCGTCAACCACGTAATGGAAGCGCCCTGATAGGGGGTAATCGTGACGAGGTTCTCGGACTCGAGCAGCAGTAGAGCTTCCCGGATCGGGGTCTTCGAAACGTTAAGGGTTTCGGCGAGCTCAGCTTCGATCAGCCGAGCACCGGGCAGGAGTTCGAGCTCGACGATCATCGATGCCAGCCGATCGAAAGCGGCGAGCTTTTGCGTCGGGGCGCGCACTGTCGATACGCCCTTGTACCCGGCCGCCGGTAGCCGCTTCACCAGGCTGCGTCGACCCGGTTTGGGTTCAGATGTAGGCATTTTTGCGCGAGCAGACCTTAGCGTTTCGACACGGCGCGCGAGCGCAAGGCATCAACAAAAACAGCGAGTAGAATTGCTGCTCCAGACACGATTCGTATCATGTTGGACGGGATCGAGGCTAGATTCATGGCGTTGTTGATCACTGAGATTATCAGCAGGCCTCCGAGCATTCCGGCTGCCGTACCGCGTCCGCCGAACAGGCTGACGCCACCGATCACTGCCGCCGCCAGCGACAGGAACAACGCGCCATTCGAGATGCCGGCCGAAGGCTGTCCCGAGACGTCCGACGAGGAGGAAGGCAGCAACGCCCGACAGCGCGCCGCAGATTACGAACGCGGAGATTTCAACCCAGTCGACGTTGATACCGGAGGCGCGCGCTGCATCGCGATTGCTGCCCACAGCATAGAGCCGGCGTCCGAAAGTGGTGCGGGCGAGAACGACGTGGGCCATCGCAAACAGCAGCAGCAGAAACAGCGCGGCAACCGGCGCCGGTCCAATTTTTGCACTTCCGACCCAACGGAAGGCGCTAGGGATGTCGAACAAAGTCCGGCCCTCGGCGAGCACCAGCGCCGCTCCGCCAAGCATGATCGAGATCGCGAGGGTCGCCATAAACCCGTTCATGCCGACCTTGACGACGAGCAGCCCATTGATGAGGCCGATAAAGGCCGCCATCGCGATCATGGCCACGATCGCCAGCGGCCAGGCGAGGCCAAAGCCGCCCCCGACCAGCGCTGCCGTGCCCGCCGGCTGCGCCATCAGGAGCGCCCCGAGAATGGCGACGAAGATCATGTTGGCCTCGGTGCTGAGGTCGAACTTGCCGATCAGCAGCACCACGCTTTGCGCCAGCACCAGGCATCCGAGCACTGCCGAGGCCAGCAGCACATTGAAGAGATTGTCGACCGAGAGAAACTGGGGCGAGGACAGCGAACCGCCGCAGAGGGTGAGGAGCAGCAAGATCCAGATGAAGCCGACGCGCGCAAAGACAGCCGGAAGCTGCCAGCGCCGCGCTGCGGGCAGCGTCGATTGACCGGGGTCAGTCATTGTCTTCTCCTTCGAGCAGGGCTTCGAGTGCTTCCAGCCCGAGCGTTCCCTTGGGCGCCTCAAGCACCACTTTGCCGTGGCGGATCACGATGATCCGGTCGCTCATCTCGAGCAATTCGGAGAGGTCGGAGGTACTGAGCAGGATGCCCGCCCCCCCGGCCACTTGCTGATTCATCAGGCGGTTGATCTCGGCCTTCGAGCCGACATCGACGCCAAGTGTCGGATCGTCGAGGATGTAGATGTCGAGCTTGGCGCGGAAAAGCCGTGCCAACAGGGCTTTCTGCTGATTGCCGCCGCTGAGTTCACGGATGTCGGACTCGGGCCGCGGCGTGCGCACGAGGAAAGTGCGGAGCACTTCGCCGATGACTTTGCGTTCCTTGGCGAGGTCGAGCAGCCAGCGCAAAAAGGTAAAGTCGCGCAGCGACGCGGTCGACACATTTTCGACGACGCTCCGTCCGGGCAAGATCCCCCAGCGACTGCGCTCTTCGCTGAGGTAGCCAAGCCCCATGCGCAGCGCGACGCTCGACCGGCCGGACGGCACAGCCTTGCCGTTCATCTTGACGGCGCCTGGCGGGTAGCGTCCGGCGACGCCGCTGATCGTCCGCAGCAGGTCGGAAATACCGTCGCCCTTCAAGCCGATCAGCCCGACGACCTCCCCGGTGCGGATGGTGAACGAGAAGTTTTCGATCGGCCTGTGGCTGACGCGGTTGACCTCCAGCACTGGCGCACCGGGGGTCACGTTGCGAACTGGGTAGAGGTTGGCAATCGGGCCGACCATGTCATGGATGATGCGCTCGGTAGTCACGTCCTCGATGGGATAGGACGCCACCACCCTGCCCTTCGCGCAGCACGGTGACCCGGTCGCTGATGCTCGCGATTTCGCTGAGATAGTGAGAGACGTAAATTACCGCGATACCAGCGCTTTTGAGCTGCTTGATCAACCGGAAGAGGACGCGGATTTCCTTGACCGACAGGGCCGCCGTCGGCTCGTCGAGCACGATGACACGCGGATCGAATTCATAGAGGCGAGAAATCTCCAGCATCTGCTTTTCGACATAGGAGAGATCGCTGACCAGCCGGTCCGGATCGAGTTCCAGTCCGACCCGCGCGGTAATGCGGCCGGCTTCACGGCGCATCGCAGCAACGTCGACAAGGCCCCTGCGGGTCGGCCAGCGATTGAGATAGATATTGTCCGCAACTGAGAGATGCTCGGCCAGTTCGACGTGTTGCGGCACGATGGCAATGCCATAGGTCTGGGCAAGGGTCGGGGTCAGGCTGGGCAGCATTTTGCCCGCAACCAGCAGTCCGCCATCCGAGGGTTGCTCGCGCCCCGTAAGGATCCGTAGCAGCGTCGTCTTGCCGGCGCCGTTCTCTCCCACCAGCGCGTGAACCTCGCCGCGGCGCACTTCGAAATTGACCCGGTCGAGCACGCGGGTGCGCCCAAAGGATTTGCTGATCGCGAGCGCCGCGAGGGCAGCCGGTACAACAGTCTCAGCGGCGGCACTCGGCGCCAAGCTCATGATTCCCCCCGAATTCAACCAATCGCCGTCGGCCAGCGCCACTGCAGGCGCCGGCCGACGGCCGTTCAATTACGCCAGCCCGTTACTCGCAAACACTGAGGCCGTTGGGAGCGCCCTGATACTTGTTGGCGAACAGGATCGGGTTTTCGGCAGTCTCGGGCGTGATGCCAAAGATCGGGATCGACAGGATGGGGCCTGCGAACTCCGCACGTTCGATGACCGGCACGCCGGTGATCGTCGAGTCGGTAACCGGGACCACATCACCCACGGCGGCAACCGATCCGGTCTCAAGGTAGCGCAGGACCTGCTGCGCCAGCATCGGCGAGATCTGCGGGAAGGTGAAGTCGGCGACGTAGTCCATGTAGCCGCACTTCGCGGCGTTCACGGCAAGGTTGGAGCCGTCCATGCCCACGAGGATCACGTGGCCAGCTTCGCCGGCCTTGACCCAGCGGCCGACGGCCATGAGTGCGGCGCGGGCGGCAGGGGTATAGTTGGCATCGGAAGCGAGCCAGATCGCATCGGTGTCGGGATTGGCAGTGATCCAGTCCTGGATGATCGTGGCTGCCTTGCCGGTGTCAAAGTCGCCAGCCTTCGCGGTGACGATGATTTCCGGGTATTTGTCGGTAATTTCATGGAGACCGGCCGAACGCACCTGGGCCAACGTCTGGCTCATCAGCCCCTGGACTTCGAGCACTTTTCCTTTGGCCGAACCATATTTAGCGATCAGAGCATCGACGATGGCTTGACCCGCGCCACTGCCCGCCGGCTGGTCGCCGGTTTCGTTGCCCATCAGGACCTTGACCCCACTGCTGGCGGCCACGCCATTGAGCCACATAAACACCGGCACGCCGGCTTCGTTGGCCTTGAGGGTCGGCCCGATGATCGCGGCCGAGTCGGTTGAGGCAATCACCATCGCATCGACGTTCTGCGTCAGGAACTGGTCGACGCAGTCGGCCTGCTTGGTTGCGTCGCCTTGGCCGCTGCAGAAAATCACTTTGGCGCCGCCCGCTTCGAGCGTCGACGTCATGCTGTCGATGAACAGCTTCCAGAATTCGTTGAGTGGATCGTTGTGGAACGACCACCCAATAACATACTGGCTGCCATTCTTGGGCGGGATGGCATCGGCCGATGCCGATTGAGCCGATGCTGCAACCATGACTGCGCCGAGCGCGCTCATCGTCAATGCACCGCGAAACGCACGAGCAAAGCGTGCGCCAAACGTGGTCGCTGTTCCGGGTTTGTCAGTCACCCCCAACTCCTCCATTTACATCTCCTCCATCGCCGAACGCGGGGCATTGTTGCCTCCGATCTAACCCGGCAGGGGCATGCTACGTGTTGATCGAAAGACATGTCAATGAGGCGGCGGAAGATGATATACTATCTGTATAGCCATTCCGTATTTTCAATGTATTTTCAATTACTTGACGGTTTTTTGTTTGGCATCATTGCGCATGGCTTCGTATCTGATATATGAAAATGAGCCTGCTGGAGGAGCGGCAATTCGCGCTGGAGGACCGGTTTCGGTTGTGCGAGTTGTGCAGCAAGGCGGCTCTCGCAGGGCTCTGCAAGCCTAGACGGGACACTGGAGGGGACGATGAGGCTCAAGGACCGCGTGGTCATCATTACGGGGGGCGGCGGTGACATTGGCACGGCGAGCGCCCTCGCCATGGCGCGCGAAGGTGCCATCATAGCGGTTACCGATAGCCGGCCGGAAACGGCCGAGCGCACCGCCGCCGCAATCGTCGAGGCCGGCGGGCGGGCCTCGGCCTACGCCCTCGATGTCATGGACGAGGATGCGGTCGAGCGGACCTTCGAGGCGGTCAACGCGGCGGTTGGCTGTCCCGACATCCTCCTCAATCTTGCTGGCGACACCATCATCAAGAAGTCGGTGGACATGTCCGTCGCCGAGTTCGAACACGTGCTTCGACTGAACGTAACCGGCCAGTTCATCACGGCCCGCAGTGCGGCGAGGCGCATGCTGGCCCGCGGCCGGGGCGGCGTGATGATCAACATCGCGTCGATCCTCGGCTATGGCGGCACACCGCGCCGCGCCGGGTACACCGCGAGCCGGGCAGCCATCATCAACCTGACGCGAACGCTGGCGGTTGAATGGGCGCTCGATGGCATTCGCGTCAACTGCGTGGCTCCGGGCTGGACCATGACGCGGGCCCTGCGCAACGCCGTATCGAGTGGGTCGCTCAACGTCGAAGCACTGATTGAACGCACACCGATGGGCCGCCTTCCCGAGGTCGAGGACATCGCCAGCGTCATCATCTTTCTCGCCTCCGACGAGAGCGGCATGATTACCGGACACACCATCCCAGTTGATGGCGGGGTCACTGCCTACATGGGCGTCGGCGGCAAGCCCAGCCACGCCTAGCCAGCTACGCCTAGATCGAGGAGACGTTCATGCGCATTTCAGGTTGGGATTATTCGCGCGAACAGCTGCTTCGCCGGGTTGGCAACATCGCCCAGATTGGCGGCGTCTCACTGGCCGAGTCGGCCGAAGGACATTCCCGTGGCGTGCGTACGCTCGAGGTACGCACTGGCACGGGATTTCAGTTCGGCGTGCTGCCCGATCGCGGCCTCGATATCGGGCGCGCCGAATTTCAGGGCCTGAGCCTTGCCTGGCTGGCCCCGAAACTGTTCCCGGCCCCCTGGTACTACGAAGGCGGTCACGGCGACCCCTATTCCTTCGTACGCACGGCGCTGGGCGGGCTCTTCAACACCTGCGGCCTGGTCCACATCGGCAACCAGAAGGAACTGCCAACCGACCATTACGGCTACGGTACGCGCATGACCGAAGTCTACGGCATCCATGACCGCATCTCCATGACCCCCGCAGACCGTTTCAACTATGGCGAGGACTGGGACGGCGACCATCGCCGCCTCTGGGTCTCGGGCACGGTGCGGCAGGAGCTGGCGTATGGCGAGAACCTGCTGCTGGAGCGCCGCTACGAAACCGAACTTGGCAGCAACAGCGTCACCATCTCTGATGTGGTGCGCAACGAGGGCTATTATCCCTCGCCGCATCAGATGCTCTACCATTTCAACATCGGCTTCCCAATCCTCGATGCTAGCTCGGAACTGTTGTGCACTCCGGCGGAGGACGCAGAGGATCTGGCGGCATCGCTGTCCAATTTCGCTAAGGGCGAGGCAAGCCGTGACAAGTTCCGCGACTTCGTTGCGCCGCAACAGCGCTTCGGCGTCGAAGCCTATGGCGTCAAGATGAAGCCGGACTCCGACGGCATGGTCGCAGTCGCAGTCGTCAACCGCAACCTGCGACCGGAGCGCGGTGGCGTCGGGGTATTCCTTCGCTACAACGCCAAGCAACTCCCTCATTACATCGCATGGCGTCAGATGGCTGAAGGCCTCTACGCTGTCGGACTCGAGCCGGCGACCAATCCGTTCTCGACACCCGAAGAGCTGAAACAGCAGGGTTATCCGGTGATGCTCGAGCCCGGCGAGGAACGCCGCTACGAACTCGAGTTCGGTGTTCTCGACGGCAAGGATGCGATCGACGAGTTCGCTGCCGCCCTGCCCGCGCACTGAAACCGCGATTACCGGGCCGATCGACTTCAGAGGTACTATAATGGCTTTTTCCGCATCTCGCCAAATTGGGCAGCCTGGTGCCAGCAACCTGCCCGACCGCGAGGTCTTGATCGGTCTGTTCGAACAGATGGTGCTGTTGCGCCGCTTCGAAACCGCCATGCAGATGGCAGCGCGAAATGGCGAAACGCCAGGTTTCCTCCATCTTTACATTGGCGAAGAAGCAACGGCCGTGGGGGTGTGCGCACATCTGCGCCGCACCGACTGGGTCACATCCACCCATCGCGGGCACGGTCACGCACTTGCCAAGGGGGCGGAGCCGCGACGTGTAATGGCCGAAATCTTTGGTCGGGTCGACGGCATCTGTGGCGGACGGGGTGGCACTATGCACCTCTATGACCGCTCAGTTGGATTGTTCGGCACGAATGGCATCGTCGCCGCAGGCATCGGCCATGCCGTCGGCATCGGCATGGGCGCACGGTTGCAGGGCCGTGACGACATCGGCGTGGCGTTTTTCGGTGACGGCGCCACCAATCATGGGGCCTTCCACGAGGGCCTCAACTTTGCCGCGGTGAACCGCGCACCCACCGTGTTCGTCTGCGAGAATAATCTTTACGCCACAGCCACGCCGCTGAAGTCGATCACCAACAACCCTGAAATCGCGGAAAAAGCGAAGAATTACGGCATGACCGGCGTCGCGGTGGACGGCAACGACGTTTTTGCCGTGTGGCTTGCCATGAAAGAGGCGACCGAACGCGCTCGCGCTGGGGACGGTCCGACGCTGCTCGAGTGCAAGACCTACCGCACGGTCGGACATCATGAGGGTGATCCGGTCGTCGGGACGTACCGGAACCAGGAGGAGATCGACGCCTGGATCAAGCGCGATCCCATCGACATGTTTCGAGCCAGGCTGCTTGAGGATTTTCGCGCTGCCGATGCCGAGGAACTGGCCGCTCTCGAGGCCCGGATCGAGACAGTGGTGCAGGATGCGCTCGTGTTTGCGCGCAATTCGCCCGAGCCGGACCCGGCAACGGTAAAGCAACATGTCTTTGCCAATCCCATCAATCCTCCCGAAGCGCTCAAACCTCAGCGCGTCGGCGAAACTCGGGTCCAGGGCTGGCTTGAAGCCGTCCGAGATGGGATCGCCGAGGAGATGCGGGCCAACGATGCCATTTTCTATTTCGGCGAAGGGACGGGAGAACGTGGGGGCAGCTTTGCCCACACCAAGAACCTCTGGGCGGAATTCGGCGCCGAGCGTCTGATCGACACCCCGATTTCAGAACAGGGTTTTACCGCGGCCGCCATTGGTGCATCGGCGACCGGCGCGCGCAGCATCGCCGACCTGATGTTCGTCGATTTCGTCTTCGAGACCGCCGGCCAGATTTTTCTCCAGGCGGCGAAGCTGCGCTACATGAGCAATGGCGGCATGAATGCGCCGGTCATTATCCGCGCCGGCGTCGGTGCGCTCCGCAGTTCGGGCCCGCATCACAGCGGCATGTATCATCCGATCTTTGCGCATCTGCCCGGCCTGATCGTCTGCGTGCCCTCGACACCAGCCGACGCCAAGGGGCTGATGAAAACGGCACTGCGCAGCAGCGATCCGGTGATCATGCTCGAGACCAAGGCATTGTTCGCCAGCAAGGGCGAAGTGCCGGTCGGCGAACACTACGTGCCCTTCGGATCCGCACGAATTGCCCGCACTGGCAATGACCTTACAATCGTCACCGCTGGCCAGATGGTCCCCCGATCGCTTGAGGCAGCCGAATTGCTCGCGGCCCAAGGTATCGACGTCGAGGTCATCGATCTGCGGACCATCGTGCCGCTCGACGTCTGGACCATCGTCGAGAGTGTCCGAAAAACGCACCGGCTTCTCGTGGTGGATGAGGCGTGGGCCATGTGCGGCATCGGCGCCGAGATCGCGCAAATGATCAACGAACTGGCCTTTGACGAACTGGATGGACCTGTCGGACGCATCCACACCGCGCCCACCTCGCATCCCCTGGCTCCTGTGCTTGAGCGCGCCGTCGTCATCGACACATCGCGCATCGTCGACGCGGCCCGTGGCGTTATTGCCGGCACACCGCCGATCCCCGATCACTGGCACGCGAGCGAGCGGCCCGCATCCACTGCGTTTGCCGAAGCAAAGCCGGCCGTCGCTGCCGCCCCAACCGCTGTCGCCATGAGCGCCGCCATTCCGTCGTCTACTGCAGTTGCGGGCGACGAACCCATCAAGATGCCCTTTGGCGACCTGACTGTCTCCGAAGGCAAGCTGGTCCGCTGGCTGAAGGCCATCGGCGACACCGTCACCAAGGGCGAGCTCGTCGCGGAAATCGAGACTGACAAGGCTGTCGTCGAAATCGAGGCCCCATCGAGCGGAACGCTGGCGTCCATCGACCAGCCTATCGGCGCCGTGGTGTTGATGGGTGGCCAGATCGGCAGCATCCGCAAGTAAGCTGCTCAACTCACGCAGCTGGCCAGTTCGTTCTCGTTGAAGCGCCATCAGAATCGGGTCTTCGAGCGCGGCCTTTATCGCGGCAGGCGGCCTTGCGCCGACCGCTCCATCGACAGCCCGATAATCGACCGAAAGTGTCATTGTCAGCGTCGATCGCGCAGCAATTGCATCGTGGCGAACGACGGCTCGCTTCGCCGTTGCACCCACCGCTACCATTGGTACCCCGGCGCTCACAGCCAAGGCGGCAATCATGTTCAGCCACTGAACGTCATTGCCGCCGAACACGGTATTGCCGGCAACGCACACCCGTCCGGGGCGCCATGGCGCTGAGCTTGCGGATCACGAACTCGTCGGCACTGAATGGAGCGTTGTCGGCCTTGACGATGAACAGCAGCCCCTCGGAGAACTCGGCCAAGTCTGCGAAGTGCAGGAGGATGCGGGAGCCCTTGACCGCTCGCCGGTTGCCCTTCGTCAGCAGAGCTGCGTAGCCCTCCGCGCGAACGGTAGCGCCTGCATTGCCTGCTCCTGGCGGCCAGGCAATTATCGCTGCCGATGGCTTTCCCTGAAAGCCCGGATGAGCTCCCTGTTCGGACGCAAATTTTTTTCCCGTTATTTGGCGCAGTGGACGACCTAAGCGCTCGTAATAGATTGATTTTGCAGATGTATCTGGCATGGAAACAAAGCCGACTGCGCATTTCGACCGGCCTCTATCGGAATGACCTGGTAGTCGACCATCGCCAGAACTGCGATCGAGGTTCTGGTCTGATCGAACGCCGCACACGGCTACGCCATCAAGGGAGATTCGGTTTAGCTCCTTGCTGGAATGGCGGCTAGGAGCCGTTCATAGCTGGGCCTCAAACCCCCCTCTAACCAATGAAGTCTCCCGCATCGATGGTGCCGATCGCCGTAGCCTTGAGCAGGATCTCGGATTCCGCTCCGCTCGTGCCGACGGTGTTGATCTCAATCAGCACGTCAGCGCCTGACTGGATCGCGCGAACCTGATTGGCGGTGCTGAAGGCGCTTTGACCGATATAGGTCAGCGTGCCTGCGAACGCCGATAGGTCGATGGTATCGTTACCGGCAAAGTCCTCGAAGTCGTTGATGACATCGCGTGCCGCACCGAGCCCACTGTCCTCCTTCACCCGGAACACGAAGGTGTCGTTGCCCAGACCGCCATACAGCTGATCGATGCCGGTTTTGCCATCCAACCGATTGTTCTGTCCATTGCCGCGCAGGATGTTGGCCGCTGAGTTGCCAAAGCCATTGATGATCCCAACACCCGTAAGCGTCAGGTTTTCAAGCGCCTGACCCGACAGATCGTAGGTGATGGCGCTCTCGACCAGATCGGCCGTGCCCTGGTTGTTGGCCTCATAGGCTTTGTCGCCAAGCTCGGTAATCACGAATGTGTCGTTGCCCAGACCGCCATACAGCTGATCGATGCCGGTTTTGCCGTCCAGCCGGTTGTTCTGGCCATTGACGCGCAGGATGTTGGCCGCTGAGTTGCCAAAGCCGTTGATCACGCCGCCGCCGGTCAGCGTCAGGTTTTCAAGCGCCTGCCCCGACAGATCGTAGGTGATGGCGCTCTCGACCAGATCGGCCGTGCCCTGGTTGTTGGCCTCAAAGGCTTTGTCGCCGAGCTCGGTAATCACGAACGTGTCGTTGCCCAGACCGCCATACAGCTGATCGATGCCGGTTTTGCCATCCAGCCGGTTGTTCTGTCCATTGCCGCGCAGGATGTTGGCCGCTGAGTTGCCGAAACCGTTGATGATCCCAACACCCGTAAGCGTCAGGTTTTCAAGCGCCTGCCCTGCAAGATCGTAGGTGATGGCGCTCTCGACCAGATCGGCCGTGCCCTGGTTGTTGGCCTCATAGGCTTTGTCGCCGAGCTCGCTGATGACGTAAGTATCGTTGCCCAAACCGCCACGCAGTTGGTCAACACCGCCACCGCCATCAATGCGGTTGTTGCCATCGTCACCGGTGAGTCTGTCACCCGCATTGCCTCCAGTTAGGTTCTCGATACGGCTGAACACGTCACCGAGCGCCGCCCCGGCATTGAGGCCGTCGTCCTTCAGATTTGCCACAACCTGGGTCAGTGTTCCCAAATAGGAAACAGTGTCGATATTGTAGCCGCCATCGAGGAAGTCGACACCGGCACCGCCATTGAGCGTGTCGTTGCCATTGCCGCCGAATAGCGAATCCTCGCCCTCCCGCGCCTCGATCAAATCGTTGCCTTCGCCGCCGAAGATGGCGTTATCGCCAGCGTCGCCGCCCAGCGTATCGTTGAACGCCGAACCTTCGAGATCTTCCATCTCGAGGAAGGTGTCGCCCGCGGCATCGCCAGTGTTGCCGACCGGAGTCGCGAGACGGACAACCAAGCCAATGAGCGAGGTGCGATAACTCGCCATGTCGATGCCGAAGCCGCCGCGAAGGTCGTCGCCGCCGGCGCCGCCGATGAGAGTGTCGTTGCCGGCATAACCGAACAATTCATCATGGCCGCCCTGGCCGTCGAAAACATTGCCCCCGGTACCATCGGGATTGGCGACGTCGGACCCGTAAAGGAAATCACCGACTTCGGAGCCGCGTGCGCCCTCGAAATTGATCAGCGTATCGCCGGTCGCGTCGCCGCCGGTCGCCGTCTGGGCATCGAGGTCGACGGTGACTGAGACCATCGAATTTTCGTAGCTGACGAGATCGAGGCCGTCGCCGCCGTCCATGATATCGGCGCCGACGCCGCCGATGAGTGTATCGTTGCCGGCGCGGCCCTGCAGATCGTCTGCACCGCCCAGACCGCGGACGATGTTATCATCCGAATTCATGATGATCTGGTCGCCGAAAGCGTTGGTGCCGATAACGTTTTCGATCGACTGCAGCAGATCGAAATCGCCGAAGGTGTCCTCGACAAGGCTGGTCACCATGTCTCCGGACATGTTGACGGCAGCAGCGAGCAGGCCGCCCTCCCGTGAGTAATCGATGGTGTCGCTGCCGGCCCCCCCGATGATGATGTCGGCCCCAGCCCCGCCGACGAAAACATCATCGCCCGCGCCGCCATCAAGACCATTGCTCCCACCATTGCCGCGGAGATCGTCGTCGTAGCGGGAGCCGGTGACATTCTCGACGTTCGAAAGGTTCGAGATGCTGCGCGCTGTGCCGGTCGTCGGCAGGTAGTCGGCGCCGTTGCGGGTCTTGACGGTGCCGACCGTCAGCGTCAGATCGATGCCGATAGCGGAGGTGAATCGGCTGTAATCGGCGGTATCGCCACCGGCATCGTTTGACCCACCATCGAAGCTGTCGATGCCATCCTCGAAACCCGCGACCGCAGTGTCTTCCTTGCCACCATAAGTCATCGTGTCGTCGCCACTGCCGCCGTCAAGCAGATCGTTGCCGGTGCCGCCATCGAGCGTGTCGTTGCCGGCATCGCCAAAGACGAAATCGTCGTCTGCGCCGCCGGACAAATAGTCATTGCCGTCATTGCCGTTCAACGTGTCGACACCGGTGTCGCCGTAAATCCTGTCCTTGCCCTCATCGCCACGCATCGCATCATCGCCGCCGAGGCCAAGCAGGGTATCGTCGCCCGGCCGGCCTTCCATGCCGTCCGCAGCATTGCCGCCGACGAAGGTGTTGTTCCAGCGGTCGCCGTAGAAGGTGTTGCTGCCCTGGCCGCCAGCGATGTTCTCGATCCCGACGAACACGTCGCCGGTTGCAGCACCGTTGAAGCCCGAATTGGTGTTGAGATCGACGGTGACGCCATCGACGAGGTCGAGGAAGGACACCATGTCGATACCGGCGCCACCGTCATAGACGTCGGAGCCGAGACTCCCCTTCATCAAATCGTCGCCGTCGCCGCCGAGATAGGTGTCGCGGAAGTCGGTGCCGATGGGCAGTGGGTTGTCGATATCGTTGTCGTTACCGCCGGTGCCCTGGATGGTGACGCCGTTCGTGATATCGGCGCCCCCGCCGAGCGCGACGAGCGTGCCGATGCCGCCTGCAACGACATTGCCATCGATCAGCACACTGGCGGAATCGAGATTGGCGCCACGCTCATCGGCAAAATTGAACGTGAAGTCGAGGCCATAGACCGCGCCGGTCGCAAAATAATCGACGATAGTCAAGTAGTTGCTCAGGCCGAAATCGATGATCAGATTGTTGTTCTGGCGCGATAGGACGGCTTCGGACTTGTTTCGGTCGGTGAAGAAGATTTCCGCGCCGACGGCGTTGCCAGGCGTTTCCCAATTGTCCTGCTCCTCGCCAGCGATGATGTCGCTACCGAAACTGCCGTCGAACAGGTAGCGGTCCTGGGAACCGCCGCCGACCATGATGTCGTTGCCGCCACGCGAGATAAAAGTATCGCCGAGGTAGCCGCCGACCATGAAACCGCCACTAGAGCCCGCGATCAGCGTACCGTTGACGGCCGCGGTGCTCTTGACCTCCTCCACATTGGTGAAGCTGACGCGCTGCAGCGAGTTGTCGCTGATGGCGAAGTAGGAATAAAAGAAGGTCGTCGAGACCGAGAGGACGTTATCAAAGAAATTGTCGATCTCGGCATAGTCAGCGAGCTGGGGCTGCACGCTCGGGCCGTTCCCTACCGCCATCTCGAGG
Organism: Devosia sp.; assembly: GCA_028290665.1. Lineage (GTDB taxonomy): Bacteria > Pseudomonadota > Alphaproteobacteria > Rhizobiales > Devosiaceae > JAQGJK01. The sequence goes on from JAQGJK010000015.1 coordinate 50,901, forward strand.
AACACTGCGGACCCAAGGCCGCTGAAATCGGCGCGGTCATAGCCATTGCCGCCATCGAGATTACCCGAACCGCTATTGACGATCAGCGTGTCGTCGCCCTCGCCGCCGAATAGGCGCTCGACGAAGCCGGTGGTGCTGCCACCGGTTTCGAGACGGTCGTCGCCAAAGCCGCCATCGATGACGTCGCTCGTCGCCGAGCCGACATAGTGATCGTTGCCCGAGCCGAGCAACACCACCATCTGCTCGAAGCCAGTGATGACGGCGTCGCCAAACATCGTCGAGTTGAGGACGGTGCCGTTGGTGCCGACGTCCAATCCGTCATAGATGAAGTCTTCGGTGTCGCTCCTGAGATCGGCGAGAAAAGTGTCCCGGTCATTGGCGCTCTCACCCCCGACATAGACCAGGCCATGTTGGAACAGGACAAGGTCGTTGACGGACGCTGTGCCAAAGACGTCGACGAATTCGAAATTCTTGTAGGTGACCTGATTGGCGCCGGAGGCGTAGCGGAAACTCACGGCATTGACGGCGTTCAACAGGAACGGCAGGTAGTCTTCGAACTGGCCACCTACGGCCTCGGATCCGATGACGCTGCCGCCGGCATTGAGCAGCGCGAGCTGCAGGCCGCCGGCGGCGCTGCCGTTGGCGATCAGGCGGTCGCCATCGGCACCGCCGTCATAGACGTCGACGCCGTCACTGTACCAGAACAGCATGTCGTCGCCAGCGTCGCCATTGACGATGTCGTTGCCGCCAAAACCGGCCAGTTTGTCGACGCCGCCGCCGCCCGCGATGTAGTCGTCATGGACGCCGCCCTGAACCAAGTCCGAGCCGGTACCGAGCTTGAGTATGACGCGCTCGATACCCTGAACGGTGACGCCATTGCCGAGGTCGAATGCACCCACCGGAGCCCCGAACGGGCCTTCCTGGGGGGTGTAGCCAACCAGACGATAGTTTTCGATGCTTATGCCGATGTTCTCCTCGCTGAAATCAGCGACGAAAGTATCCTGCTCGGAATGGTTGTTCTCGTCGTCGTAACCGACATAGCTCGCGCCGCCCTGATAGATCAGCAGGTCGTCAAAATCGTAGACGCCTTCCTGGTTGACCGACTCGATATTCACGTAGGTCATGAAGTCGGCATTGGCCGTGCCGAAGAACGACACCGCCCTCGCTTGGCTGGAATCGGCGGAAAGCGTCATCGCCTCGAGCAATTGCGCGATGGTGTCGGCGGATGTGTAGAAGGCCTTGCCGCCGCGATCGGTGCCGTTGACATTGCCGATGTCACCGACGCTGGTGTGGAAGTCGTGGTAGAGGCCGTGCGCGATGCCTTCGACAATGAAGGCGTAGATATCGAGATAATCGAATCCGGCGCCGGCATCATAGAGGCCATCGTCGCCGTCGAGGATGTCAGCGCCGGCGCCGCCATACCACCAGAAGGTGTCGCTGCCCGCCCCGCCGAGGAGAATGTCTTCGATATTGCCCGAGCCGGCATTGAGGACGTCGTTGCCACCTTCGCCAGAAAAGAAATTGCCGCCGCCATAGCCGATCAAATTGTCGGCAAAGCTCGTGCCGATGATCGCGTAACGCTCGAAATTCTGGATCAATGCGTCGCCGAAACGGACTGCTGTGGTGTTGTAGTAGATGTTGATGCCGCTGCCGACGTGGAGCTCATCCTCATAGCCGTGCAGGTCAGCGATCAGCAGGTCAAAACCGTCGCCGCCATTGGTGACCGGGCCGCCGGTAAAGACTATGGCGTCATTGCCAGTGCTGCCGGCATTGCCGATGGCTTCGATGGACGCGTGGTAGACAGTTTGCCCGTTGTTCGTGCCATTGGCGATCAGCATCCAGTCATCGTTGCTGCCGGTCGCGAGATCGTCGTCCCAGGTGACCCGTGTGGAAAGGGGATTGAGGGTGTAGATTGCGGCGGAGTTGATGAGGACAGTGAACATCTGCGCCATCGACGCGTCGGCGCCGATCGGCGCAGCGGTCGGGCCGCCTCCGGCGACATAGGCGCCGTTGCGGAAGATATCGACGCGCTGGCCGAGGCTCGATGAATGGTAGGCGATGTCGTAGCCAGTGCCGCCGTAGATGTCGTCGGTATTTGTAGTGCCGCCCGAATTGCCAGAGATGACGATGTCGTCGCCGGACCCGAGGCGGATTTGGTCGCGGAAGGAATCCTGGCGGTTGTGAACGATGTCGCGCCCGCCATTGGTCTCGAGATAGTCGGCGAACGCGTAGGTGACGATGTTGTCGTCCGCATTGCCGGTCCTGAGAACCAGCGCCTCGATGTTCTTCAGATTGACGTCATCATTGGTGTCGGCCGTCTCGCCGAAAATGGTCGAGAACTGAGCCGGCGTCAGCGTCTTGGCCTTGAAGAGATCGATGTTGACGGCCGAGTTGGGGTCGGTGGCAAGGAAGTTCGCAACGAAGGTGTCGTATTCAAATACGGCTTCGTCGCCGCCGTCGAAATGCGAGGGCCGGTTGCCGTTATCGCCCTGGAAGAACACCAGCAAATCGCCGAATTCATCGCCCTTGTATTCCACTGGGTTGGTGGTGATCAGGGTGCGGCTCGGGTCGCCGACGGGGATGTAGTCATATTCGACGTGGAGCGTCTTGCCGGCGGTGGAGGCGAGCGCATTGAGCAGTGCCAGCGCGTCGGCGGTTACGGTTTGGAGATTGAAGCCCTTGGTGGAGCCGAACACTGTCGGCCCGCCGGCAGTCAGTTGCGTCGTGGTGCCGATATTGGCGCGCAGCCGCCCGTCGTTGAAATCGGGGGGATCGCCCGGATCGACCATGACGAAATTATTGGATCCCGCCGCCTCGTTGAGGCGGACGCCGATATTGATGTTGGCGAGCCAGGTCCGCGAATGGTTGACCGCGGACGGCAGGTCGACGTTGCTGACGCCCGACAGCGCCGCGACGTTCTGCGTGCCGTTGGGGCCGCTCCAGAGATACTGGAAATCCGCGAGGCTGACGTTCAAGATTTCGACCAGGCGCTGGCGATAGTCTAGATAGGCGTTCTGCGCGTTCTCGAACGTGCTGACGTCCCAGTTGGCCGGCGCATCGTAAGTGAAGAACACTTCGTAATCGTCGGTGACGGTGTTGAATGCGCCGGCTGCCAGCTTGAACGGGTCGGGGTTATAGACGGTGAACAGGTCGGCGCTGAAACCGCCCGTGGGGAAAGTCTTTTCGAGCAACGGCCCGAGTGTGAAGGCGAGCGACGGCGGTACCCATTCGCCGCGCAGTTCGGCAAACAGCGCGGTGATGGTCAGGCTGGCGTTGAGCCCGATCCCCACATCGTGGTCCATCGTGGTGTTTTCGAGCGAATAGGTTGCGGTCACCGTCATGGTGCCGCTTTCGGCCACCGTCGGCCCGCCGGGCATCTGGATCGGCGCGTCGACGTCGATGTCCTGGCCGAGATTCGTCAAATAAACCCGGTCGTCGGAAATGTCGTTTGCAGTGCCGTTGTCTGAGACCAGCCGGATCTTGATGTCCGGCTGCGTTTCATTTTCATCGGTGCCGGTAATGTCGAGCTCGAGCTGTTCGGTGACGTGAATGCCGGCATAGGCGCTGACGTCGAGCATGGTCGCGGCCAGCACAAATTTATTGGCCGGGACGAATGACAAATAATTATTGATATCGAACTCGTGCTCGCCAAACACGATCTCGCTGATCGCCTTGATGACCGAGCCGACACCGGGAATTTTCTCGAGCAACTGCGTTAGCAGCGCGTCGAGATCGGCCTCCACCGTAAGGAAGTCTTCGCCTGAGCCCGACGACGACACGGTGAGATCGTTTTCGCCGCCGGAACCTTCGGTCGCGGCGCCGGTCGGCAACATGCCGGTAATCGTGACCGCATCCTTAAACAGCGAAATCTCGAGTTTGAGGTCGCGCGAGTCGAACTTGATGATCGGGAACGACATTTCGAGGTTGACCAGCGTCGTCTCGAAATCGGTATCGCCAAACGGGTACCAGACATTGCCGTCCTCGATACCCGCCTTGAACTCGGCGATGAGATCAAGACCGGCGCGCGGGCTGCCGTCAAAGGGGAAAGACGTAAGGTCAGTGCTGACAACGCGCCACGTCGAGAAATCGAAATTGACCTTCTGGCCGATCTCGGCGCCACCATCATGCTCGACATCGACCTCCATGTTCACCGTCGCATCGAAGCCCCCCGTCGAACCGAGGTGCGCGTAAGCGTAAAGCCCCACCCGGAACTGCACGAAGCCGGTGCCGGTAATGCCGAAAATGCCGGCGTTTATGTTGATGTCCTGAGTGATCTTTCCGGAGTCGTAGATTAGTGAATCGCCGGTATCCACGCTGAGGTTGAGCGCCTTTCCGGGCCCCCAGAGCGATTGACTTTCGGTGACGAACTGAAGCGAAGTGCGGCTGATGGCCATGGCAGTCTCCCCGGAAACCGTCGCCTTCGCGCGGCTGGTAAGCGCGTAAGCGTAGCAAGCCGGCCGGTCCAAACCAGCAAGCCTATACCGTCGCGGGAATTAAACACCGCGAACTGGACATACTTGTACTGACTATTAATTGACGCGCAGACGTGTTCAACCGCCCAAGGAAGACAAGCCTAAATTCATCCCCGCCATATCGCAAAGTCAAGTGTCAATCGACATTGCCCTGCGACTTACGTCGACGGCCGTATCAAGCAGGTTGCTCCATCACTGCTGCTGGAGTTGCTTCCGGATAGTATCCAACTGAAATTCACCACGCTTGCGGCTGAAGGACCTAATAAGTCACCTATTTTCCACTGCGTCAGAGCGGGACTTGGTCGGCAGTCAGTCACTGATCCAAGAGGCGGAACCATTGCCCCTTACAGCTTTCGGGTATCAGACTCTCAGGGCCTGAACCCAGTCTTCGGCTCATCCACAACCGCGTTTGCAAGTCCGGCTATTCCCCGGTCTGCTCGTCAACGCCGCTATGATCTAAAGCTGCTCGTTGGCGATACTCAGCGACGGCCTTGGCTGAATGTAGCCCAAGGGCAGCCTGATCGGCTGCGGTGTCCGGGTTAGCTTCTTTTTCAGCCTCTGGCGGGCGGCTAGTCTTGGACTGTAGTAAGAGATTATCCCTCGACCCAGCCATGGGTTCCAAACAACAGCCACGTTCCGGCCGCGACAAAAAGTATCCCCGCGGCCCGGGTAACCCATTGATTGGTAGGTACGGTCTTTTCGACCAAGATGAAAATGGAGATGCCCGCAAGCCACACTACGTTCATGACCCCGCCGACGAACAGCAAGGTCATCAGCGCCCAGCAGCAACCGAGGCAGTAGACCCCGTGCTGTGCACCACCCCGCAAGGCCCCTCCGGGTGCCGCCTGAAACCCTCCGGTCCTTGCGAGGAACGCCATTGGTGTCTGGCACTGTCGCAAGCAAACCTCTTTTAGGGGTGTAAACTGATAGACTCCGGCGGCAATTAAGACGGCAGCCCCAAGAGTCCCACTGGTCGTCGCCATTGCGGGCGACAGCAGCGCTGCTGAGGCAAGAAGCCATTGAGCAGCGGTTGCTGCAACGCTGAGGGCAACCCAGACCATGAGATAGCCAGCGAAAAACCATGCGGTTGAAGCGAAAGGGGCGCGGTCCCCGCGAGCCTTTCGACCGACACTGGCATAGAGGAGGACCATCGGGGCGACCGAAGGCGTCATCATTCCCACCATCATCACCGCCCACATGACGAAGGTGAATGCAAAGTCCATCGCCGACCAAGCCCGGAACGTCGGCTGCATCGCAGCGCCCATGTTCATTCCGGGCATGTCCTGGCTTGCCATTTCCATCGAACCGGCGCTCATCACGCCGCTCAACCACAGAACGTAAATCCAGCTGAGCGTGGCAACGATGACGAGCGCGGCAGTCACGACAACCCGGTCGCGGTGCAGCAGCGTCTCAATGGCGCTTTCGCGCGCGGAAGCGCTGATCAGGCCCATTGGCAACTCTCCCGGGCACAGCCAGCTAGTGGATGCGCCCGTGCTGATTCAAATGCAGCTCGGACCAGTGGGCATGACTGTCATCCACCTTGATCGGCACGTTTCCAACACTCTCAGACCAACCGCGGCCAACTTCGCATTCGCCGAATTCCGAGCCGTTTGGCAGCTTGATGCCGCCACGGTATTCTTCCTGGGTAATCGGGTTGAGGATCGGGCTGCCCCGACCGGCGACAACACCCAAGGCCTCGTAACTTGCAAAGCGGGCATCGATGTCGAGATCGATGACAATACGCGTTGCGATCGGCGGATGGATAGTGTCACAGGTCGCCGTGTAGATCGCAAAGAACGTCGCCATCGGGTCGGTTTCTTTGCCGGTGATGATGCTTAGCATGGCCTCGCGCTGCCCCGCATCACCACGTTCATCGACGACTGGTTGCATGGCGCCGCGACCTTCGTGCACGGCGCCGGGCCATGCAATGGCAAGGCCCAGGTTCAGGCCATCAAGGCGCGTACTACCGAAGTGACCGGTATCGATCCGCGCAAAAGTCAGGCCCTGACAATATCCCTTTGTCGGTAAAGCATTGAATTGGCAAGGACAACCATATGCGCAACTGCAGTTGGTGAACTGGGATCCGTGAATCTCCCAAGCCGTCATTTTATCCTCCCTGACGATTTCTGTTGTATGTACCGACCTACTGTTCATTGACAATATATCCGGCAACATGCGCCTCGCAGACATTAGTGGCAAGGGCTTCGATGGATACCGGTCACTTCCTAAGCCAAGATGTCATGGGTGATTGCCCGTTTGCAGTGCCGACTCGCCTCACGCAATAGGCCGCGGTCGGGAGTCCTTTTCTCGCGCTGACACTATACGGCATAATTGTAGGCATGCTGGCGCTCGATCTGCTGAAGACCGTTAGGCCCGTAGTCCGCAGGATAAGAATGGAAATCCGATTGGCATTGATGGAGCTGTGTGCAGCCTTCAACGCCCACGATCTGGACCGCATCATGGAGCACTTTTCCAAGGACTGTACCCTCGAAATGCCATGGGGCGACTAACTGGGTGGCGCCGCATCGCTGGTTGTTCTCCGTCTTCGCCTGCCCGTCGCAGGCCAATGTTGGCTTCAATTGCTACGACACTGTCACAACTCCCGGCACCGCCAATCCGATTAGGATTATCGTCCGCCAGGGCGGCGACATCGTTGTGCTGACGCCGACGTTTAACGCCATTGCGCCCCCGGGCGGGGGCGCCAACGCCTGCGGCTTCACCGTTGGCTCGGTCATCCTGGACAAATGGCTTGAACTGGGCGGCGCAGGGGGGCCTCTCGGCTGCGCCAGGAGTGACGAGCAGGAGACGGCCCGCTCGGTGAGTGGAGCAGAGGCCCGTCGCCCAAGCGGCCTCGCCGATGATGCCGCGTTGGAACAGCGATGGTGCGAGACGTTGCCACTCGGCCTTGGCGCTGGGATTGAATGCGAGGGACAAGTGGGCGACCGCAGCTTGCCGGAGACGGTCTGCCCGATACCGCCATCGATGACGTGTAACGTGTTGGGCGCGTCCCCAGCGGTTATCTACGCCGCTTTAAGGGGGTAATCCGGCGCGTCATAGAGGGCACGAATAGCCTCGCCTTCGAACCGCTGCTCATTTACTTCGAGGTAGGAGCCAGCGAGTGCCGTAGCGGGCATTTCCTCGATGCAATGCTGGATGGCATCAGAGGCCCTGGCGAAGCGCCGATACTGGGTGACCTGCGTTTTGGCGAAGCGCCTGCTCGGAAAGAGTTCCGCGGCGGCATTGTAGTTGAACCGGTTCATGATCGAAATTCTCCTCGGAGTGGATAGCAATCGGCCGTAACGACTGATTGCGTTGGCTATGATGCCTGCGTGCGAGCGGGTACTCGGGGCTCTGGTAGAGCCACACGAGTTCACTGCCTGAAAATGTCTCGTTGTCGATGACGACCCGCGCGCCGTGGAGGCTGACGGGAGCGGCCTCCTCGATTGCGAAACGAATGGCCTGTGTTGCTGTGCGGAAGGACCGCGGTCCCTGCGCAGCAGCAGTTTGGCGGTCCCTGCCGAGATAGAGCTCGGCGGGCGCCTGAAAGTCTGGATATGTCATGTTGTCTCAGTCGATCCGGGCGTATTGCCCGGATCTTTGAATGTGGGCCTCACCAAAGCCGGGAGGCAGCTCTCGGTCCTGCGATGACGCAGACCCGCCGTGGATTATTGCTGAACGAGCGTCAGGTTCGTTGCCGATTCCTTGCCGTCGCGGCCAGTCTCGAGCTCGTAGGTCACCTTGTCGCCTTCATAGAGGCCATTGAGACCAGACCGTTCGACCGCGGAGACGTGAACGAACGCGTCTTTGCCGCCACCTTCGGGGGAGATGAAGCCGAAGCCCTTGGTTGCGTTGAAAAACTTTACTGTGCCGGTAATCATGGCTGTAGCCTTATCTCTTCGTGCCCTCGGCGAAACGCCCTGCGAGCCTCATTGCTGCCCGGCAACATGCTCGGGCAGGTCTAACACGCTCTTGAAAACAGGGGGGTAGCCTAGGACCGGGAAACCGGCAGTCAGATAGCCTTGTAGCGCAAACGTATGTGCCAGATATAGGATCAATCCAGCAATAATCAAGGCTGCATCGCTTCTGGCGCGCTCTAGAGCCGCCTGTTGGCAGTGGCGGGCCTGAGTATTTACCAGCAACCGCATGAAGCTGCTCGATTAACACGGGGCCTTCAGAAGGCGTAAGGCCAACGCTCGAAAGTCTGCCGCTGGCCAAATAGGCCCAACGAAACCGTTGCCATGCTTCCCAGTAGTACGTTCGAACAGGTGATCGGCTCGAGGGATCACTGTTTCAACCGCCGGATGCATTTACGGCGAAGGCAACAGCCGATCGTCATCTGCTAAGATACCGATCCGCCGCCCTTGGCGCCCGCTCCTGCCCGAACTCCCATGGCTTGGGACAAAGGCTCGGCTTGATGGCGACTCTCGTCCTCGACACTGGCGACAGTCCCGGTTCACTCATGAACTTGGCCATGATTTCGAGCTGGCTCTTGGCGACGGTGAGCCATGGGCTTTGCTGGATGTATCCGGACGGCAGCTTGATCAGCAGCGGCGTCTCAGCGAGCTTTCGTTCCGCTTCCAACCCAGCGCCCGTAGGCCTGGCAGTACGCGACCAGCGAGGCCCGGTCGGCCTCCCCGATGATGCCGCGCGGGAACAGCGAGGGTGCGAGACGTTTCCATTCCGTCTTGGCGCTGGGATTGAGATGCGAAGGACAGGTCGGCGGGCGTGGCTTGCCGGCTACCCTACGGCCGATACCGCCATCGATGACATTCAGCGTGTTGGGCCTGGGTTTGCGTCCACGCATCAGATGGCCTCCTCACCGGGGTCTGCTTCCCGTATGGCGGTGCCAGTGCCCAGCCCTGCTACTGCTTTCAACTCGGCAAAGGTCCTGCCGTCCACCGCACGCACTGCCGTCTTGCCAGCAGACTTCTGCCAACGCTCGACGATGACATCGCAATAGCCTGGATCGAGTTCGACCAGAGCAGCCTGACGACCAAGGCTTGCCGCAGCCATCAGTGTCGTGCCTGACCCGGAGAACGGATCGAGGATCGTGTCTTTGGATCTGCTCGAGCGTGCGACGAAATTGCGTGTGCAGGGCGTAGCCGGCCTCCTTGCAGCAGGATCACACTGTGAGATACCCATGACTGTTCTCGACTGGCTAAAGCGGCAGCAGCAGAAACGACGAAAAGGTTATCCGGATTGGTCGTGCCGACCCCGTTGTGGTCCGTCCACTGGGCAGTGAGGTATCTCAAAGGCAGCCGTCAGTTCTCAATCCACTGCCGGGGGCGATACAGCAATTCCTGCCGAGCGCCTCAGCATGTCTCTCGTTCAATTGGGGGTGCCACGAGGGAAGCGATGACGACTGCACTGGAAAACTATCAAGCCCGGCTGATCAGGGTACTGGACTACATCGACGCCCATCTTGACCAAGCTCTCGGTCTAGACACGTTGAGTCATGTTGCAGCGTTCTCGAAGTTTCACTTCCATCGGCAGTTCGTCGCAACATTCGAAGTCTCTGTTCATCGCTACGTTCAGCTCGCCCGCATGAAGCAGGCAACGCATGCGCTCGCTTGGAATGACGCCCAAAGCGTTACGGAAATAGCGATGAATGCAGGTTACGAGGCACCGGATGCTTTTGCCCGCGCCTTCCGGCAACGGCTAACGCAATCCCCCTCTTCGTTCCGGAAGTCGCCGGATTGGAGCTCGTGGCTTTCGGCCTTTGGCCCTTTGAACAACGCGAGAGACAAGCTGATGAAGATCATATTTGACTACGATGACATCACCATACGGGACGTTCCGTCAACTTCAGTGGCGCTGCTTGAGCACCGGGGAGATCGAGCCAGGCTCCCCCAGACCTTCGAAAGTTTTCGGTCTTGGTGCAAAGCGCACGGACTCACTCCTGAAACCGGACGATCGAGTTTCATGGTCTTTCGATCTGAACGCGAACCTGCAGACCCAGAAACGTACAGCATGGATATCTGCGTTGCGACGGAGCCAGCCATTGGCCAAGTCGATGCACCAATGCAGTCAGGCCTAATCGAAGGGGGCAGATGCGCGGTGCTGCGATATCCCGGTCAAACCAACAATCACGAAGCCGCCGGGCTGTTCATGTACCGGGACTGGTTGCCCCAAAGCGGTGAGGAGGCTCGCGACTTCCCAGCCTACGTTGAGCGGAAGATGGTGCCAATCGCCGGCACTCAGGCTCATGAGGTGGTCGTCGAACTGTATCTCCCGCTAAAGTAGCAATGCCGGCAGCTCTTGGCCCTCGAAGCGCGGAGCTGCTAAACTTTAAACCACTCACTTCAGACCTTGCAGCACTTGGCCGGAATGACAGCTTGAGCCCAGCGTTTTGCCTGATCATCGGCGTAAGCAAGCTCGAGGCATTCCCGTTCGGCTTGGTTTGGGGCCATGAGTTCAAGCACTATCGGCAGCCCCGCTCCGTTGAAGCCGCGGCGGCATTGACCGCGGGGCCGCTATGGTTACGGGGACCATGACCTCCATCCAGCGGTAGTAGCGGCGTGCTAATCGCCCCATGCTCTAGTCGCGATACCATTACTGCTGCGCGCTGCCGACGATTTGGCGGCAGGGGCTCCGGACACACGGATCCTACGGACGAGGAATAACGGTCATTACTCGAACGACGTAGATCAGGAACTGCTTCATGTAGTCAGCGAGAAAGGCTTTCGTGGACTCGTCGGTGACCTCTCCGTCACCGGGGAAGATCTCGGGAGAGTATCGAATGTAAGCTTCCGGCGCTGTCATCTGCCGAGCGTTGCAGAAGCTGAGCACGCCGCGCAAGCTCTGCTGGGCAATCGCAGTCCCGATCTGCCCGCTCGACGTGCCAATCACGGCCGCCGGGATCTGGGCGAAGGAGTTGTTACCCACGGCCGGGAGGCCCAGTCGATGGCATTCTTCAGCCCGCCTGGGATCGACCGGTTGTACTCGGGGGTGACGAACAAGACGGCGTCAGATGCCGCGATCGCAGCCTTCAGGGCCCGAGCCTCGGGCGGAAAGTTCGCGTCGTAGTCCGGACTGTACAGAGGCAGGTTCCCGATCGGGATCTCGGTAAACTCTAAATCTTTAGGTGCGAGGCGGATTAGCGCCTTCGAGAGCTCCCGGTTGATTGATGCCGAGGAGAGACTTCCGACGAAATAGCCTACCTTGTACGTAGTCACCGATGCCTCCTCAATTGGTGTCCATCAGTCCGGATCAACTCGCCATAGTCGCTTAAGTTTCCCGGTACCCAATGACCGCTTCTGGCGCGAAGCCGCTGCCCTTAGTGGGCATAGTAATGGCCGCTTTGAGGTTGTTCCCAAAGATCGGGAGGAAAGAGATGAGGGTGCGTTGCTGCGGCAGCGTCCGACCTGAAAGGGCCATTCAGTTCACGTCAATTTTCCTACGGGTCCTGCAGATGATGAAGCGGCAGCCCGGCCGTCAGGCGGTTGATAGAGCCCGCTGTCGGCGAAACGGGGGCTCGGTGCGTCTGCTCGGCCCCTGGCCGTCCTTAAACGATGCAACTCGACCAACCGCTCCACGATCAACGGCTCGGGCCCTTGCATAGCCCCTCGCGCCTACTGTCCGCTTCCACGCGCCATTTGCATCTGCCAAGCTGCCGTACGGCGCCCTGCAGTTGCGGCTGGATAAAGCATCGTCATCCAAGTCGCCGAAGTGCCACTTTAGGGTGCGGAATAACTCGCGGTGCGGGCCTTGCACCTAAACGTTGAAAATTACTGTCATTTTCGTCCCGGGGGCATTGTCACTAACCACGATCTCGGCTGAGTGAAGGTCGACAATTGCCTTCACGAGGCTGAGGCCGAGTCCGCTCCCCGAGGTAGACCGACTCTCCTCGAGCCTGTAGAGGCGCTCAAAGACTTTACCGTACGCCTTTAAAGGGATTCCAGGTCCGTTATCGCTAACGGACACGATGATCTGCTTTGACGAACGTAACGTTTCAATCACAATGCGAGTGCCATTCGGGCAATGTCGTATCGCGTTCTCGATCAGGTTTGCGAACAGTTGCGTAAGAAGGTCCTGGTCCCCGTTGATTAGTGGGAGTGTTTCCGACTTCAGAACCAGTTCCTGGCTGCTCTCACCGGCAACTTCGGCATAGGCCTCGTACAAGTTTTCCAAGACCGCCGCGATGGAAACTGGCTTGAACCGCGCTCGGCGAGCCCCGGCCTCGATTTGGGCGATGCGCAACAGTGCATCGAAGGTGGTGTTGATCTGACCGACCTCATCCTGTGCTTGAGTTACCAACGCCAGCACAGAGTGACCCTTTTCCGCCGTGCCCGCCGCAGTCATCAGCGTGAAGGTCAGGCGGTTCAACGGGGTTTTGAGGTCGTGGGCGATGTTGACACTGACATGGCGCATACCCTCAACGAGAGCGGACAGGCGGTCGAGTGCCTGGTTGACCTGGACGGACAGCTCATCGATGTCGTCGCGATTGTGCGTGAGAGGTATGCGCGCCTCGAGTTCGCCGCGGCCGATCCGCTTCATCGTTTGGGCAATGCTGTCGATACGGCGCTGGCCGCGGGCGGCAATGCCGATGCCGGCACTCACCACGACAGTAAAGAACAGGGCGCCAGCGACCGCCAAGCTGTCGAAAACGACCGTTCCGACCGCGTCAGGCTCGGCATAGCTCGCCCCCACCAACAGGGAATATTCTCCAATATCACCCACGAGCACCCGGTAGTTCTGCCGCGACCCCGTCAACCCGATCTGGTCCGCCGTGACGGTAGCCCATCCGGCCGGCAGCAGCGGCGCGACGGCAATGTTGCCTGCAAGAATCTGCCCGTCAGCGTTGCGCAGCATGAAGACGCGCTGGACGCTGGGGTTGGCGCTCGCATTGCTGGCAACCAGATCGGCAAGGTCGGTTAGATCGTCCTCGCCATAAGACTGGGCTATCACAGCGAAGGTTTGCTGCAACTGCTGTTCCATGCGCGCCGCAAGATCGGCGCGGACAAGCAGGAGCGCTATGAAGCCGGCAAGGCAGACAAACGCGAAGAAGGTGATGGTCAAGGCCGCCATCAGCCGGAAGGGCGTGCTGCGCAGAAGCGACCTAAGCATGCAGGCTATAACCGGCATTGCGAATCGTATGCAGCAATTGCTGGTCGAAAGGTTTGTCGATCTTGGCGCGTAGCCGGCTGATGTGGGTTTCGACTACACTGGTCTGTGGATCGAAGTGAAAGTCCCAGACACGCTCCAGCAGCATAGTGCGCGTTACCACGCGGTTCTCATTCTGCATCAGATAGGTGAGCAGCGTAAATTCCCGCGGTAGAAGGTCAATCGCAACGCTGCCCCGGCGGCAGAGGTGGCGGACAAGATCGATTTCGAGGTCAGCAACCTGCAACCTGGTCTTTTCGAGCTGCGCCGGTGGACGGCGCGCCAAGGCATTTAGCCGAGCCAGCAATTCTGAGAATGCGAATGGCTTGACGAGATAGTCGTCACCCCCTGCCTCGAGACCATCGACCCGATCGTCGACGCCACCGACGGCAGTCAGGAACAGAATTGGCGTCGTATTGCCCGAAGCGCGGAGAGCCTTGACCAGCGACAGGCCATCGAGTCCAGGCAGCATTCTGTCTACCACCATGACATCGAAACGCTCGTTCATGCCATGGACGAGGGCGTCGCGACCGTCGCGTATCACATCTGCCACATGCCCCGCCTCGATAAAGCCGCGGCTGACATAGTCGGCGGTGCGAAGGTCGTCCTCAACAAACAGAATACGCATGAACGAGACTCTGGGCGAGGAGCGCGATTTCGTCAAACGAAGACGACAGCGCCCAAGAGGGCGCCGCCACTCCTCAAGCAAGCACTCAGGACTCTAACGCCGCAGGTTCCCGCCTCGGCCCCATGATGGTCATGTAGGCAACGAGGCCGGCGATCACGATAAGGAAGATGGCGCTGGTCACAACCGTGCCAAGTCCGAGGCCGCCGTACTCGACCGGTTGGGACAGCAGGTCGCCGAAAGAGGCCCCGAGCGGACGCGTAAGGATGTATGCCAGCCAGAAGCTGAGGATCGCATTCATATGCAGCAGGAAGTGCGCTGCGGCGATGGCCGCGATGATGACGACAAACAGGACGCCCGTCAGCATATACCCCAGGCCCAGAGTTTCGGCGATATAGTCACCGACTGCCGTACCAAGCGCGAACGTCAGCAAAATGGCGACCCAGTAGAAGACTTCACGCTTCGTCGTGACGATTGTGTGGATCGAGAGCGTCTTTTCACTGAGATACCAAGAGATGAATGTCAGTGCCAATAAGGTCGAGCAGACGATGGTGGTGATCTCGAGCGGTACGCCGAAGGTGTCGATCAGATTGTCAGTCACCAACGTGCCCACCACGCTGACGAGGACAACGGCGAGCCAGTATGTCCAGGGCACGTAGCGCTTGCGGGTGAATTGCAGGCCGATGGCGACCGCAAGAACGCCGACCATGATGATCGTCGTCAACTGGAGGCCGATGCCGAGATTGATGGCAAGAAAATCCGCTGCGGTCTCGCCAACCGTCACGGCCATCAGCTTGATCAGCCAAAAATCCACGGTCACTGCCGGCACGCGGTTGTAGGCACTTGGTTCTGCGGCCAGTTGAAATTGAGGAATGGAAACGGTGCTCATGGTTTTATCCCGGTTTTCCGTCACTGGTTCAGCAGCGTGATAGCTTCGGCCAGAAAGCCGTCAGCGCGCTTGTCGTCATCTGCATTGCAGCGTTCGACAGCTTTGCTCTCGAGTTCGGTGACCTTGGGCACCGTCGCGGCATCCGGCGTCGCGGTTGCCTTAAGCGCGCGCATGTCGCCGAGCATGACCTCGCACGGGATCGGGTGCCCGTTGGCGTCCGTGACCGCGACCATAGCCGCTGCCGCTGCCGCTGCCGAGGCCGGGGCCGGGGCCGGTGCGGTGGACACCGCGGCGCCGGGATTGTCGAGCTGCGCGATCAGCGCATCGATGGCCACGGTAGAGGCTTCGGCCGTCGCATCGCCGCGGACGGACTCGATGGCACCATCGGCGGCGGTATCAACCGCGCCCCAGGCAAGCGCGTCTTTGGCGTAGAGTTCGGGCTGAGCGGTATCCCAGGCAGTTTCGAACTCCGTGATGCGAGCCTTGGCGGAAACGAGGTCGCCGGCCGCAACAAGGGCCCGGACGTCCGTCGCGATGGCGCGCATTGCCGACAGATCGCCCAGGGCGCCCGCAGTCGTGCTTTGGGCAAAGACGGTGGAGAGGAACGGCATACCAACAGCCAGCGGCGAGGCAAGGAGGCAGGCGGCAACGGCGATACGAGCGAGCTTCATTTGTCAGTGTCTTTCGTGGAACTGCAACTGACGGTGACCCTAATTGCTGTCACCTCACGCGACGTTGTCGCCTAGTTTACATCGCTGTAAGGTTTGATTGTTGGCGAGACGCCTGCATGGGTGCGTGGCAAGATTGCCCACATGACATCCGTCCAGAATTCGTCTCCCCGCTTGCTCCCTGTTGCCATAGTCCTGGCAATTCTGCTCGGGATGTTCGCTCTTACGACTTTTGCCGTAACAAAGGGCAACCCTGCGGCCTTCGACCAGGCGGCCACACTGGTATTTCGCGACCAGGGGAATCCACTGGATCCGCTCGGTCAGCCGTGGCTGGAGGAGACCGGGCGGGACATCACCGCATTGGGCAGCAATCTGGTTGTTGGGCTTGTCGCCATTATATTGGCAATTTGCTTGGTGTTGGCGCGGCTCTATCGACCAGCAGTCCTGCTCGTATTTGCGATCGCTGGGGGTATTGCGATGGCAAATATCGTCAAACTGTTTTTCGACCGCCCCCGCCCCGACTTCGGCGGCGCCATCCGCGTCTTCACATCCAGCTTTCCAAGCGGACATGCGACAGTATCGGCGCTGGCCTTCGTTTTCATCGGTATGTTGCTCGCCAGGTTGACGCGATCGCGAGCGATCGCCGTCGTTGCGATTGGCACGGCAGTGCTGCTCACTCTCCTCATTGGCCTGTCGCGCGTTTATCTTGGCGTTCACTATCCTACCGACGTCCTCGCCGGGTGGTTCCTCGGGGCCGCATGGGCCCTCGCTTGCTGGATCGGTGGCGAGCTATTGCAGTTGTTGCCGGACAAGGGCTGCCTTGATCCAGCCCGAAGTCATACACAGCCGTAAGTTCGCCGACAGGTGCGGGTAAGCTAAGCGAACTACTCCTGCTGACGAAGGCAAATGGCCTTTGAAAAGATGGAGCGTAAGCATGAAACTCAACGCAATGACGGCCACATCCCTCCTGGTCATGACCCTCGCGTACCCCATCGGGAACGCCATCGCTCAGACGGACATGGTATCTGCCGGCGACACCGAAATGCAGGCTCTAGCCGCCACCTCGGTCACTGCCGCCGATGCCGTAAACGCCGCGGAAAAAGCGTCGGGCGGCAAGGTCGTCGAGCTTACGCTTGACATGGTGATGGGGAAGGCCGCGTACCGCGTGACCGTGGTCGCCTCAGACGGCCTTGAAACTAACTATCTGGTTGACGCCGCAACCGGCTCCGCCGTGCTTTATATCGAGGAGGCGGCGCAAGGGAGCGAACCAGAAGACGACGTCTCAGAGGACAATGCCTCCGGGGTCGACAACAACGATAAGGGCGAGGGCGAACTAGCTCATTCGAACTGATAGATTACTGGACTGACATCTGCAGCTGGAGCGATACGCTCCAGCTGCGTTGCCGCTTAGCAGTCGCCACGGACTAAAGACCGCCGAACTGAGACTCGCTTGTCAAGCCGCAGCAACCTCCGAGAACTTGCTATGGCGTTCAGGCCCGGTCTTAGCCAGCGGGCTACGCAATTGCATGATATGTCCCACAACCGTCGTTTCGATACACTCTCGATGTCCGCTTTTCGAGCGCTGGCAGCTTGCGCTAAGCAACCGGAATGAGGCGCAAAGCCGCTGGTAGAATATGACGCCGTCTTGGGCGTCACGGCCATTCGCTTCTGCCTAGAGCAGACAGGCAGATCCCGCTCGACATCATTCGCAACACAGTCTGGCTCAATCTGGCTCAACTAGTTAGAGATTATTTCAGTGCCAAGGTTACGCCCAATTGTATGGTGTGCATTGCGATGAGGCCCGACGAGCGGACGGAGACGCCTTCGTAAGAGCCGAAGCCGTCAAAGGTCGTGTCGGTGGCATGAAAATCGCCACCACCCGTGACCTTGAAACGGTAGCCGAAATCGATGGCAACCTTATCATTGACCGCCACTTTGACGCCGGCTCCGAGCTGACCCGCTGGGGAGAGGTGGGTTTGAGCGGACGTGGCGCACAAACAGTTCGTGGTGACTAGCGCAGCGCCGATGCCGGCCCCAACGTACGGTGTGAGTGCCGTGCCGGTATCGATGTCGTAGTAGGCGCTGGCCAGCAGGAAAACCACGCCGCGGCGGAAGCTCACGCCGAAATCTTCCTCGAGCGTTACCGGCGTATCCGCTACGTCTTCGAACTCGCCCGAATGGGACCAGACCCACTCGCCAGTCGGCTCGACCCAGCCATCCGCATCCTGGAACATGGCGAATTCGCCAGCATAGAGGCCGGACGAAAAACTGACGACGGACAGGTCACCCTCGACGCGGAAGCCGTTGCCGAAGCCGTAGCCAGCGACGATCCCGGCAGTCGCACTGTTGCCGATGTCGAGCACGCCATCAGTCAGGAGCGCGCTGGCGTAGCCGAAATCGGCGAACTCGTATTCGTCCGGTCCCGAAGCAAGAAAATCAAAAAAATCGGCGTCGAGGCCGCCGTCGTTGACGTAACCCGTCGGCGTTTCGACGATGCCCGGCCCGAACAGCTGCGCGAAATAGGCATCGCCGCGAAGCGGGACGTCATTGGTAGCGGCGGCACCGCCATAAATGCCGACATACCAGCCGGAGACATCGCCCGCACTCGCCGGAGAAGCGCCGAATGTCAGCGCGGCGAGGCTAAGCAGGACCGTTCCGGCTCGGAGAATTGATTGGTTCGACACGGTAGGGCGCTCCACGTTAAATCATCACGAAATCGGTGAAGACGAGATTGGTCGCGTGGAACGCGGCCGAGCCGAGCTGGGCGACCAGTATTGCCGCGCTGGCACCGGCGCTATCGGCGTCATACCAAAGCTTGCCGGTCGATGCGTCATAGATGAGGTTATCATCCGCATCGGCAGCATTGCCGCTTGCGACGGTGCGAAATTCACCGATCTCGAGACTGCTGCCGACCGCGAGAAAGATCGCATCGTCGAGCTGAATCTTGTCGGTGCGCCCGGTGAAGTCGACGAATGTATCGACGTTGGCAGCGCCGAGTGCTCCGACGAAACGGAACGAGTCGGCTTCGGCGCCACCGGTGAGGCGATCATTGCCGAGACCGCCAATCAACGTGTCGGCGCCCGCACCACCGTTCAAGGTATCGTTGCCGGCTCCGCCGTCGAGCACATTGGCGAGCGCGTCGCCGGTCAAAATATCGGCCGCGCTACCGCCGATTACGCTCTCGATATTGCGGATAGAGTCTTCGGCGACGCTGTTGATAAACACGGTTGCCGCCGTGGCGCCGGCAAGCGTCAAAGTGACCGTGACGGCCTTTTCGGCATAACTGGCGGTGTCAATCTGCGCGCCGCCGTCGAGGGCGTCCTTGCCGGCTCCACCGATCAGCGTGTCGTTGCCATTGTTACCGATCAGCGAGTCATTGCCGTTGTTGCCGGTCAGTATGTTGGCCACGGCATTGCCGATGATGGTGTCCACGCCTGACCCACCGATGGCATTCTCGATCACCGTGCCGGCGGCGATCGACATGTTCCATTTCAGACCGCCCGTTGACGAGAACTTTTCGGCATTGAGGTCGATGCTCTGTGTGTTGGTGTACAATGAAAAGTTGAGCGTGTCCTTGCCGCCGGCATCCCAGATGCAGAACACGGCTTTCTCGGCCGCCGTGTTGATGTCATAGACCCCGGCGCCACCAAACCCATAGGTGTCGTTGCCGATCCGCGTGGTGAGGTTCGCTCCATAGAGGAGTTGGAGCGCAGCAATATCGTGCAGCAGCAGGGTCCTCGCGAACTGACCCTTGTGGTCGGCGCCAGTCTCGGACGCGGCGAAGTAGCTCATCACCGAGTACTGCAGCGAGTCCTGAACGTAAAAGGCGTCACGCGTGTAGTCGAAATCATCGGGGTAATCCGTCGGGTGTTCAAGCCCGAACGAGTGGCCGATCTCGTGGAGGACCGTAGTGTAATTGTCCGACCCGATTGGCATCAGCGGCGGGCCGCCATCATCGTTGGGCCCGCGCAGATTGTACCAGAAGTCGCCGTCGGTCGACGCCGCGCTCCGGTCCTGGTTGCCTACCGAATAGGAGTAGGCATAAGTTGAACTTTCCGCTTCATTCTCATAATTCCCGAGTAGAAACGTAGCGTTGTTCGAATATCCGGTGGGACTGACGCGTACCATTTTAATGTTGGACACCTCTTCGTAGAGGTTGACGATTAACTCGGTCATGGCGATCTGGTGCGCGGTGAACCTGCTGAAGGTCCCAGCTTCGATCCCTTCTTCGTCGCCCTCGTAACCCGCTGGAATACTGTTGCGGTAGGCGTAGGTTACGGTGGTGGGCTCGGCGAGATTGGTCGACCAGCTAGCATCGTTGCGTGTCAACTGCGCCGCGGCCTGTGCCGTGGTCATGGTTCTTGTCGGCAAAGCGTCCCCCCAAAGTACCGCGCGTGAAATTCTGGCATTCGCGGTCGGTGTTTTGATAGCGGAGCTGAATTATTAGCAAAAGCCAAATCGGCAGCAGCGCGACAAGCCGAACGCAATTTGAGACGCCTTGCCAACTACTGTCGCTCAGGCGATATCATTTCCTCCGGGGGACACCATGCCGGATCTGGAGACGGGCCTGCGATCGACGCGTTTCGATTTCGCAGTCGATCGCGGCGCTAAAGACGAATTTGAGCAATGGCGCTGGGCAGTGTCGCCGCTTTTCGATCTCGAGATCGCTGCGTCCGACATTTTGCCGGACTTCTTCATGAAGACCACTGGGCAGCATTTTGCCGACATTGCCATAACCGCCACCCGATCGTCGGCGTCGCTATTCCTCCGCGACCCAAGAGTCATCGCCCGCGGGGGTCTCGATAGCTTTACGGTTCAAGCCTATACCGAAGGCCGCTACCGGCTTACCGCCAACCGTGTCGAGAGCGTGGTGGAGGCTGGCGACATCGTGCTGCTGGACCAGACCAGGCCGATCAACATCGAGGCCACGGCGTATGCTAACTTGTCGCTGACTATACAAAGAAGCCTGCTGGAACCACTGGTTGGTCGCCTCGATGGCTTGCACGGAATGGTTCTGCGGAGCGGCGCGCCGATGCACGGGCTGTTAATGGCGCACCTGATTGCGCTTGCTGGCCAACAGTGGGCCCTGTCGTCATCGACAGCCGAGCAGGTCGCCAACGCGACAGCCCGTCTGGTCGCCGCCGCCGCCGATTCAGTGGCCGGAAACGATGTCGCAGACGGCGTAGCTCCCGGCAGTGTCGTGCGACGGCTTCGCGCCGAGATCGAGTCTCAACTCGGCAATGCTGATCTGGGGCCCGATTATCTGGCGGAAAAGTTCAGCATGTCGCGAGCAACGTTGTACCGATTGTTTCAGGGTTTCGGCGGGGTTCGCCAGTACATCCAGATACGCCGGCTGCTGCATAGCTATCGCTCGCTGGCGCGCGGGCATTCAGGCGACAGGATCGGCGCCATTGCGTTGCGGTTTGGATTTAACGACCAGGCCACGTTCAGTCGTGCGTTCCGGAACGCCTACGGTCTCTCGCCGCGCGAAGTGGCGACCATCGCGATGGGACGCGATCTGCCGCCACCGCAGACCTCGCTTGGGTTCCTGAAGCTCAATCGCTGGCTTGGAGGCTCGCCCTCATGACCTATTGATCTGAACCAGCTCGCAGAACGTCTCGCCTCAACGTCCGGGACGGCGCGGTTGGTCCTGAGCCGCGTTTATCGCAAGCTTGGCGTGCAGCGTCACGCTGACCTTATAGCAAAAGTCGGGGGGCTGTTCCGTAAGCTGGTTGAGGGCTCCGCCAAAGGCCGGCTGGGCCGTCTGATGTGCTCTGTCCGCTACCTTTGGCTTGCATCGGATACGGCCCTATTCGTATGTTGATAGCTCTGAACTAATACTGTGCAAACCGTAGAGCACAGCTGCACGCCTCGGAATATCAAGGCGTTCCGCTAAATACACATAGGTAGACGAGTCTCACCTGATCTTTGGTTGGAAATGCCGGCTGCCCGCCCTCGGCGCTTTTCCTGTCGGAGCTCATTGCGCCCAAGATTGGCTTGACCATGTCCTCTAGACGGGCGACCGGCCGAACTCGCTGCTGATGTGCCAGCTTGTCGATGAGCCCGGCCGCAGTACGCAACGCGTATTGCGATCGATTGAGCAGCATCGCGTTACGGACCCTTTCCTCCCGAGTGGCGGGGCGTGGTTAACCCATTACTCAATATTGCTGCGACCAGCCAGCAACAAACCGCTTAGATTGAGTCAGTGCTCGCAGGCCCACATTTCAATTAAAATGGCCGTGAGTGGGGGGAGTCTGAATATGAATTTGACCCGGCGGCTAGTTGGCGGACGCTCGTGGGATCAGACCGTCGCGGGGTTTAGCACTATCTGCCAAGAGCAACTTTTCGCCTTCGGCAGGGCTCGTTGGTTAAATGCTGAACTTGAGCCTTTGCTCTTTTTCGAAGGCGACGTGGCTGTCGGCGGCGCGCTCGTCGTCATCCAGAGATTGCCCCTCCGGCTAGGAACTGTTGCTGTCGTAAAATGGGGACCGGTCCTGGCAAGGAAGGATGATGGGGAACGTCTCTACTACGATGAGATCGTTACCATGCTGAAATCAGACTACGCCCAGCATCGCGGCATGACCCTGTCGATCCAACCCCATGTGTCGGCAAAATTAGAAAACCACTTGGCTGATAGCTTGGCGCGGCATGGTTTTGCACCCTCACCTGACCTGCGGCCGACTGAACGTTATCTTGCGAGCCTTCGGCACTCGGATGAGGAACTGCGCAAGAATTTCTTGCCGAGATGGCGACGCATGCTCAACAAATCCGACCGCTCTGATCTCGCCTTCGTTCGGGCCGAGGCTGACCGGCTACCGGAATTTGACGCACTCTTTCGGGAGTTGCACGCGCGGAAAGGCCTGAGCGACCGCTCAGCCTACGACACCGCATCCAGCATGCTAGGGCACGAAGTGGACGCAGCGCGATACGAGCTGTTTTTTGCGACGCACGCTGGGGTTCCGGTTGCCGGGATCATTGCCTTCAAGGCAGGCGACACTGCCGAATATCTTTATGGCGCGTCCAGTGCAGCCGGCCTGGCATTGAATGCTGGTTTCTTTCTACAGTTTAACACCCTCCGATGGCTCAGGGATAACACGAGGGCAAGTTGGTACAATCTTGGCGGCACTGACGGGTCCGCAGGTCTCCTGGCCTTCAAATCGGGCCTGATTGGAACCCTGGGAGTGGTGCGGCCGCTTCCTCCGCCAATGATTTACGCGCAAACCCTCCGCGCGAAAATGACCGGACAGGCGGCCTATTTTATCCGTGCATGGATCTCGCATATGAAGCGCAGGCTCAGTGACTGGCGCGACGGACGAAAGGCGCAGCAGGCCCAAGAGGCAGCGGGACGGGATGCGGAAGCTTCGTCCTGACCCCTCCCGCGCTGGCATCTTGAATAGATGGTCTGTTCTATGAGCGGCAAGCGAATGACTCGTGGCGCGCCGTCGATTATGAAGGTGGAGTGCTCGACCTTAACGTGCAACGACGCGAGCCAGATGCAGACCTGACCACCTCGGACGCCTGCTGCGCAACCAGCCGGTCGTTCCACAAGCCATTACCACAGCCGGCCTTGGACCGTTTGTTCCGGCACCAGGCTCTCTGCGCCTACGAGACCGTCACCGCCCAGACCGACTGCGAGAAAATAGTCGGACAAAGACGTCACATGTGCCCATCCGAAGACGGGAGCGGCAGATGCAAATCTTCAAGGGCAGGCTTCAGCGCAGCGCCACCTCACCACTCACGCCGCCGTCCAGGATACCTTCTACTCTCGGCGTCATCTCCTCAGCCGCGCGACGCTTCGAACCTTTGGTCCGAAGCACATCCAGCCTTGGCAATCGTCAGGGCCTGATGATCGAGGACCTAAATCTGTTTGGCAGTCAGCAGCAACTTGACAGTTCTATCGGTAGCAACCTGACAGCGCAGCGGCGCATGCCCTGAGTTGAAAAAGCTCTGCGACCATATTGGTTGATCTTGGTACCAAGTCCGGTCCAGACTAACATAGGCGCCTTCGATCAGGCTTTTCCTATGCAGCTCGCAGGTATCGGCAGAGTCATGTTCTGGCAAGGTGGAAGCCTTTGGCTTGCGCTGATCGGTGGAGGCAATTCAGTCCATCTGCACCATGCCATCCAGATCAGCCTGCCGCTGTCGGGAATGGTCCGGTTTCGCCGGGCACATAACGAGGAATGGGTGGATTATCCGGGTGCGGTGATTGCTCCCGATGTGCCTCACGCCTTTGCGGCCACAGGGCTAGTCGTTGCCAACATCCTGTTCGAGCCCGAGGGCGCCGCCGGACGTGCATTGCTCGACCGCTACGGAAGCAATTGCATTGCGGCACTGCCTGGACAGGTCGTCGCGCGTCTCGTTGCCCCGCTTGCCAAGGCTTATGCAGCCGATGCCAGTGACGCGGAACTTGTCGGGCTGGCACAGGACGTGATCGCTGATCTTTCAGGCGTCAGACGAGCATTCGGTACGACAGATCCCCGGGTACTCAAGGCCATCAGCCATATTCGTAACCACCTTGACGAGACAATGTCGCTGTCATCGATTGCTGCGGCAGTGGGGCTGTCCCCTGGACGGCTCAGGCACCTGTTCGTCAGCGAAACCGGTGTCTCGTGCAAGGCGTTCGTTCTGTGGGAGCGCCTCAACGTCGCACTTGCCCTCGGTTTCGGTGGGACCACCTGGACGGCGGCCGCCCATGCCGCCAACTTTGCAGACTCGGCTCACCTGTCTCGCACCTGTCGCCGCATGTTTGGCCTCGCGCCGACTGCCGCACGCCTCCAGGACACGGCGCAGAGTTTCGTGACCGCATAGCGCAAGATTAGCCCTTGCGTTCAATCTCGCAGTCTCAGGAGCGTGGATAAGCGCGTCACACCAACCTGGAGACGCCAAAAATGACCGCCACTGATAACAGCCTGCTCTTGGATCATGCACTGACCGCACTGCGCCGGCCGCGGCACAGCCTGGCCCGGACCCTCGCGCGTATCACCAGCGGGACCCTAGGCGCGCTGGCGCTCGTGGCCGCAGCCGGCGCTGCCTACGAAGCCATTGCGAGCGCCGGCGACGCGACTGCCTATCCGCCCGCGGGGCGACTGGTCGATGTTGGCGGCTATAACCTGCATCTCGACTGTCGTGGTGAAGGATCGCCA
>JAQGJK010000002.1 GCA_028290665.1 Devosia sp.
TGCTGCGCGCCGCGTCGCGCCTCCGCAGCACCGATGCCCACACCGAGAAGCCTGCACCGGAATCCGACGACTCAGCTACAGAGGCTCGGGTAGAGATCATCGGCAATCCGCGCTTCGGCGACGGCAAAAAAGGCGGCAACCGCGACGACCCGCGCTTCTAGGCGCCGCTTCTGGCTGCCGCTTGCCGGCATCGCCGCGACACTCGGCCTGATCCTCTTGCCTCGCCTTGCTTTCGGGCAGGATATTTCGGTCGATTTTGGCGACGACACGACACTCACCGAGCGTGCCGTCCAGCTCGTCGGGCTGCTGACGGTCCTGGCGCTGGCCCCCTCGATCCTCGTGATGGTCACCAGCTTCACCCGCATCGTCGTGGTGCTGTCGCTGCTGCGCACCGCTATCGGCCTGCAGACCGCGCCGCCCAATTCGGTGATGGTGGCGCTGGCGCTGTTCCTGACGGCGTTCGTCATGGCGCCGACGCTGCAGCAATCCTACGACACCGGCATCGCCCCACTGATGGCGGGACAGATCGAGTTCGCCGAGGCGTTCGAGCTCAGCGCCCAACCGGTGCACGCCTTCATGCGCGCCAATGTGCGCGAAAAGGATCTGCAGCTGTTTGTCGATCTGACCGAGATCGAGGTCCCCGACGATCCGGCGGCGATTCCGCTGCAGGTGCTGATCCCGGCGTTCATGATTTCCGAACTTCGCCGCGCCTTTGAAATTGGCTTCCTGCTGTTCGTGCCGTTCGTCATCATCGACATGGTCGTCGCCTCGGTGCTGATGAGCATGGGCATGATGATGCTGCCGCCAGTGGTGATCTCCCTGCCGTTCAAACTGATTTTCTTCGTCTTGGTCGACGGCTGGTACCTCGTCGCCGGCTCACTGGTCCGCAGCTTCGTCAGTACTTAGGTCAATTGCGCTATTGCCAGCTCACCAACTCCACCGCCGTCTTTCCCGCGCAGGCGGGAATCCAGTAGGCCGAGGAGCTGAGGTTACCACCGCTCGACCAAGCTGGGTGGGTGCGTACTGGGTTCCCGCCTCCGCGGGAATGACACCGTGTCCTGGTGCTGAACGAGTACCTAACCCGCGACGGCCGGGGCGGTCGGGAGGACTGGCGTCAAATCGGCGCTGTAGGTCTGCCGGTAGGCGGCGAGGAAGGCCGTCAGGCTGTCGCGTCCCGAGACTTCGCGCGCCACGCGTAGGAAATCCGGGTTGGCCGCGACGTCGATCGAGCTGGTGACGAAATCGAACAGCGGCCATTGCGGCGATTGCGACATCACCTCGCCGAACTTGGTGCGCAGCCGCGACAGGCCCAACTGGTCGTTGGCGAGCACGAAGCCGACGGCGGCGCGGATGACATCCAGCCGCTGCGCCTCGTCGGTCGGCCCCGGGGCGCCGCCATACATCGTCTCGAGCATTTCCGCCGCCTCGGCAAACCGACCGGCTTTCCAGTGGGCGTCGAGCCGTAGATAATCGGCTTCGCGGCCAGTGACGTCGCGCAACAGGTCGATGGCGAGTTCGTCGCGGCCGACGTCGATCAGCGCCCGCGCTTCGAGCAGCCGGCGCTGCCGTTCGAGCGTCGGCGGCAATTCGGCGAGGCGCGTGTCATTGAGCGCCGTCAACGCCGCCTGCGGGTCGCGATTAGCGATTTCAATGGCGGCGAGTTCGGCCGCTGCCTGCGCCCGCGCCGCCCCCTTGAGGCGGCTGTCGATTTGATAGCGCAGCAGGCCGGCCGCCTGCCCCAACAAATCGACCTTGACCAGGCGACGCGCCAGATTGCGGATCATTTCGTCGCCCTGCACCCCCGCCGGGGTCAGCTCGCGGAAATCGTAATAAAGGCTGAGCGCGTCGATTGCTGACAGCGCATCCGCCTCGCCATCGAGGAACAACTCGCCGAACTTACGTTCGGCAATCAGCGTCAGGGCCGTGGTCGCGGCGTTCTCGGGATAGACCGAGGACACGGCCTTCACCACTTCGAAGCCCTCGCGGAAGGAGTCCTGCCGGAAATACAGGTCGGCGAGCAGCCGCTGCATGTCGGCTTCGAGGGCGTTGCCGCGCCATAGCATGGCCTCCGCCGCCAGCGTCGTCGTCGCCTTGGCGATGTCGAGCTTGCCTTCCGCGTCGAGCAGTTCGAGCGTCCGGTACACCGCCTCGGCCCGCGTCGGGCGAACGTCGGAAGCGATGACCTGGCCATAGGCATCCATCGCTTCATCGAGCCTGCCCGCTACCTCGGCGGCACGTCCGCGCAACAATTGGTATCGGCTCGATTCTTCGAGCGACATATCGGCGAACTGGACGAGGCCGAGATATCGCTCGGCCAGCACGGCATCGTTCGTCTCGACCGCCGCCTCGGCCGCCGACAGCGCGAAGGCGTTGCGGACCCAGCCCGGATAATCGCCGATGATGCTCTCGGTCGCCAGCGCATCGCTGCGCGCCCCGGCAAAATCGCCGGCAGCAGTGCGGGCGATCACCCGCCACATCCCCGCATCGACTTCGTTGGCCAGCGCCGGCGAATTGAGCAGCGCCAACGCCTCGTTCGACCTTCCGGCTTCGACATTGGCGATCGCCTGCGTCAACACCAGCTTAGGTTTGAGCGACGGGTTTTGCAGCTCACCCTCCATCACCTTGAGGATGCCGAGCGCTTCATAGGAAAACCGGTTCGAGGCATAGAACTGGGCGAGATCGAGGCGCAGCTTGTCGCGTCCAATCCCCTCGACGACGGCCAGTTGCCCCGAAAGCGCTTCGACGCGCTGGTTGAAGGCGATCGGGTCAGGCTCCTGCCATTGGCGGAAATCGATGAAGCTGCCGCGCAGTGCGCTGTCGCCGTGGATCTGCGCCATGCGCGCCTCATCGAGGCCGGACACGATGAGCCCGCCCTGACTCGAGACCACCCCAAGGCTGGATTCGATGGCAACCGCAACATCGTCCGTCGTCGGCCTGATGACCAACCCGTGAATGCTGGGCAGCGCCGAGAAATCGACAAAATCAAGTGTCCGCACCACGCCGCGCGCCGGCGGGTAGGCAGTTATGATTTCGAGCGTGTCCCCGACGATGGGATCGGTGAAGCGGTGCACGGCGACAGGTTTGCCGAGGTCCGCGGTGATCTCGAACTGCCCTTTGGCGTCACGCCGCCGGTTGAGGTCCATCGGTTCGGTCGGGGTCAGCAGGGCATCGCCGAGCGACAGCACCCAGGCCCGGCCCTCGGACCCGAGCGTCGCCAGTCGGTCGCTCGCGAGGTCCATCCGGACGATTTGCAGATCACCGGATGTGGTTACGACGAAATCCTTGACCACGCTATCGAGCGCTTCGGAGGCTTCGGGCGCGACGACGCTGGTCGGCGTTTCGAGCAGCATCCAGATGGTCGAACCGCGCCTGAACACCGCCGCGGCAGTATCGACCTCGAACGGGAACACCACGCGCACCGTCGTGCCCACTTCCTTGGCGTAGGGCGTCAGCGTCGCCAGCGCGGTCTCTACCGCATGTCCGTCCGGCGCGGCTTCGCCTTCGGCGAGAGGCACGTCGCCGGCCGGACGCTCTTCGTCCGCACCGTGTGCCACCTCGGCTCCCGGCGCCGCTGCCTCGGCCAGCACCCCGGCCGCCGTCGTCGGTACGGCACTGCCGGCCACGTCGATATCGACGATGAACTCGCGGGGATTGTCCGCGTAAAACCGCGGCACCACGCCGGGGGCGACGTGCAGGAGGATGGTCGAGCCCCCGATCGAGACCTCATTGGTCGCCGCCACCAGCTCCGCCGGCGGATTGGCGGTGATTTCGTAGAGATCGACCGGCACCGGCCAGTTGAAACTCAGCGTCCCATCCTGCCCTTCGAGGG
This sequence comes from Devosia sp., assembly GCA_028290665.1. Taxonomy (GTDB): domain Bacteria; phylum Pseudomonadota; class Alphaproteobacteria; order Rhizobiales; family Devosiaceae; genus JAQGJK01. Next base: position 3,830 of record JAQGJK010000002.1, read on the forward strand.
CAAAGCTCGCCTCGGTGTCCTCGGTCCAGTTGAACTGCAGCCGTACGAAGGTCGGGTTTCGGCCGACCCGCAGTTCGACCTGGGGCTTGAGCTGCTTTGCCAGTTCAGCGATGCGTTCGAGTTCGGCACGCGCGGCGGCAGCGCTGGCCCGGCGCGTCAGTTCGGCGATGACTTCCGACGGCAGCGCCGGTGGCAAGCCGCTCCAGTTGGCCGGCAGCAGGTCAATGAACAGCTTTTCGCCCGCTGGCATGCCGTTGAAATTCAGCGCCGTGCGCAGCCCGAGCCGTAGCCCGAGTTTATCGGGATCGAGTCGGGCGATGGAAACATAGTCCGGCAGCAACGCCGCGAGATCGGGCAAGGCGATGTCGACTGGCGCGTCGAAAGTGAGCGCGATGACGCCGTTTTCCATCTTGAGCTTATAGGTCGGCAGGTCGGTGCGGCCCGGAAAACTCAGGATGATGCGGCCAAAGCCCGGCTCGGCAGCGGCAAACACCTGCCCCTGATCCTGAGCATAGCCGACCCCGGACAATGGCGCCGCAAACAGCAGGGTGAGCGCGGCCAGACGCAGCCCGCTCCGCAGGGCGCTCCTCACCCGCAAACTGAAACGCAACACCACCAGCAAACCGTACGCACGCAACAACCAGCCGACCCTAGCCGGGCCGGCTTAATGCTGCGCTAACCGCGTCGGCTAGAAACGGTTTATTGTCCGACGATCTGCGGCAGCGCGCCGAGGTCTCCACTCGGCGGCGGCTCAGCGATCGCTACCTGCGGCATGGCGAGATTGACCGTCAGCACCTGCGCCACGTCGGGCGACATCTTGGCGAGGATCGGCGCCATCTTGCGCGGGTTCATCGATTGCGCGATGCGCAGCAAGATTCCCATGTCGAGCTTGTCGAAAATTGCCGACGCTTCCTGCGGCTTCATGTTTTCATAGAGCCCGACGATGGTCTTGAACTGCTCGTCCTCGAGCGCCTGGCGCTGTTCGACCAGCGCCGCGATCTGCGCTTCGACGTCAGCCAGCGCCGCGCTGCGGGCCTCGAGGCGCTGTTCGGCGGCATCGACCAGCGAGGCCCGAATGGCCAGTTCGGCTTCCCTTGTATCGAGTTCGGCACGACGTTCGCCGAGGCGTTCGAGCAGGATCTGTTCGGTCGGCGTATCGGCGCCCGAGGCCAGCGGCACGATATTGCCATTGCCGTCTTCCATCATCGGCACGGCATCGACCAGCGGCACGCACGGGGGCTCGGTTTCGCTGACCTCGGCGGCCGCGCTTTCCGACGGCGTCGCTGCAAGTTCGATGGCGCATTTGGCGGTGCCGTCCGCAGTTGCGACAGTCTCGGCATGCGCCGCATCTGCTGCCGGGTCGGCGTGTTCGCCTTCGGCCACGGCAGCCTCGCCTTCAACCGCCGGTGCACCGTGACTGCCTTCGGCGGCGTCGCCGTTACCGAGCGTCGGTGCGGTGTCCTGCAGCGTCGGTGCCGCATCGGTCATCGTCGGGGTGTCGGCGAAGGTGGCCTCGCCTTCGCTTGTTCCGTCAGCGGCGGGGGCTGCATGATCGGCGGCCGGCGCCGCAGTTTCGGCCATGGCGATGCCCGGCCCGGTCAGCACGTAGCCGCCCTGCGTCACCAGCCCGATGCTCTTGAATGCCAGCAGCGCCAGACCGGCGAGCAACACGACCGGCAGCAGGCGAATCTGTCGCTTCACGCCGCCTGCCCCCGCATGCGCGGCCGGCTTTGCAGCGCCTGCAGTGCCGACTGCACCCGGTTTGTCTCCTCAATCACCACCGGCTGTTCGATGCTCTGGCTGTGCCGGGCGATCGCCGTGATCTTGGCGATCCGTTCCATCAGCGAGGCGCCGGCGTTGACGTGATTAGCCAGCTCGATGCCGAAGCGTTCGGCTTCCTCGAGGCGCGACCCGAGAATGGCGTCGGCTTCGATGGCGGTGGTCTTCAAATCCTTGATCGCCGAGTTGGCGAGAGTCGTTGCCTGGATCAAATCCGCGACCATCACCTTAAGCAGGTCGCGGTCATTATGCAGGCGCTTCAGCCGCTCGTTGAGCATGAAGCAATAGGCCAGCGTCACCACCAGCAGCACGGTAACGGAGCCCTCGACCAGAAATCCCAGTGGCAGACCGAACATCATTTTCCCTCCCGGGAGGCATCGAGCGCTTCAAAGTCGGCCATGGTGACTTTCGGCGGATTAAGCGGGCGGGTGACCCGCACCGAAACCTGGTTGCCGATGCGGCCCATGATCGCCTCGGTCAGCACGATCTCGCCGGTGCGGATTTTCACCGGATCGCTTGGCGACCGTTCGAACATGATGGTGTCGCCGGCAACGAGGCTCATCATGCGGCGGAGCGGCATGTCGACCTCGTGCAGCACAGCCTCGATCTCGATGTCGGCGGCATAAATCTCGGTGGCGAGATGGCCTTCCCAGATCGGGTCGCGGCCAAATTTTTCGCCCATGAACATCTGCATCAGCTGTTCGCGGATCGGTTCGATGGTCGCGTACGGCAGCAGGATTTCAATCTTGCCGCCGCGATCGTCCATTTCGATGCGCAGCTCGATGAGGATGGCGGCATGCGCCGGACGCGAGATCGCGGCGAAGCGCGGATTAGTTTCGAGCCGCTCGAGTCGGAAAGTGACGGGCGTCACCGGTTCAAAGGCACGGCGGGTATCCTCCAGCACCAGTTCGATCATCCGGCGGGCCAGCGCCATCTCGATAGTGGTGTAAGGCCTCCCCTCGACCCGCACAGCGCCAGCAGCGCGTCGGCCGCCCAGGAGGACGTCGATCATCGAATAGATCAGCGACGAATCGACGGTCAGCAGCCCGTAGTTTTCCCACTCCTCGGCGCGGATCACCGACAGGATGGCCGGCAGCGGAATGGAATTGAGGTAGTCGCCGAACCGCACAGAGGAGATCGATTCGAGGGTCACTTCGACATTGTCGGAGGTAAAATTGCGCAGGCTTGTCGTCGCCAGGCGCACCAGCCGGTCGAAGACGATTTCGAGCATCGGCAGGCGCTCGTAGCTCACCAGCGCCGAATTGATCAGCGCCTGCACGCCGGTCAGTTCCACCGTTCCCGCGGCATTGGGATCGAACCCCAGCAGGCTATCGATCTCGTCCTGGTTGAGCACTCGATCGACCGTGGCGCCGGCTTCCTTGGGCGGATTGCCCTCGAGCATGGTGTCCCACTCGCCGGGCTTCCCGCCAGCGGGCGCGCGCGGCATCACATCGGCGACGGAGTCGAGGCCCCAGTCTTCCGAGAGCTTGTCGCCGTCATTGGGGTTGGCCATTATTGAACCAGGATTTCCTTGAACAGCACACTGTTCACATGCGCCGGCGCGATGGCGACGTTGACCCGACGCAGGAGTTCTTCCTTGAGCCGGAAAATGCCCGCCGAACCTTCGAGATCGGATTTCCGCAGTTCGCGCAGGTAGACCTGAAACGCATCGACCACGATCGCCATCTTGGGCTGGATGGTCGTCATCATCGCCTCGTCGGCGACTTCGAGGGCGATGGTCAGCTTCATGAAGCTTTCCGTGCCGCCTTCGGAATTGAGGTTCACCATCATCGAGGGCAGGTTGAAGATGAAGGTCTTGGGCGCTTCGATCACTTCGGCCGCATGCGCCTCCCCGGCAGGGGCGGGTTTGGGCGACAGGAACAGGAACCATACCGCCGCGAGGATGATCACCACCGCGAGCCCGGCGCCGATCATGATCAGCAGCTTGCCCTTGCCTTTTTTGGCTGGCGCAGCGCCGGCATCGATGTCGGCTTCGGCAACGGCCATGGTGCAAAAATCCCCGGATTGCCGGCGACTCCGGCAGGTCTCCAGCTAAGGCGCACGTGGTTAACGATTGGTTACAAACGGCCCCGACGCGGCAGATTTTGCCGGGCAAACTCTGCCGTGCATTAACCCTGTAGCGGCAAAGCCTTCCGCGCCGCTGTCCGACAGGCGACTGATTTTATTCAAATTTTCGACTTGGCACGGTTTCTGCAACGTTACTGCCGGGTCCCGTCGCTTGGGGAAGCAGCGTGGCCCGGGGACTTAATGAACCGGGGTTACCGCGCCAGATGGAAAACGCGCAGCTAGTCAGTTTATCACGGCAGATCGGCCTTCAGCGTCAGATGGACGTGGTGGCCAACAATCTCGCCAACATCACCACCACCGGCTTCAAGGCCGAGAACCTGCTGTTCGAAGAGTATGTGATGCCGGTCGCCAAGGACCGCGACTTCGCCTACCCCGACCAGCCGCTGAGCTACACCCAGGATTGGGCGACCATCCACGATTTGGCCAACGGCCCGATCGAAATGACCGGCGGCGAATTCGACCTCGCCATCCAGGGCGACGGGTTTTTTACGGTCCAAACGGACGAAGGTGAGAAATACACCAAATCCGGGGCGTTCCTCGTCGATGCCACCGGCACGCTCGTCACCCTCAACGGCGATCCGGTGCTTTCGGATTCCGGACCGATCCAGTTCGACCCGAGCGAAGGCGAAATCAGCATCTCGGCCACCGGGTTCGTTTCGAGCTCGGCCGGCGGCAAAGGCATGCTGAAGCTCGCCGAATTCGACAATCCCCAGGAACTGGCGCGCGACGGTAACAACCTGTTCTCGGGCAGTACCCCGCAAGCGGCGACTGGCACCGTCGTCGTGCAGGGAGCGCTGGAGCGCTCCAACGTCTCCGGCGTCAGCGAGATGGCCGAGATGATCCGGGTCACCCGCTCCTACGAATCCGTGACGTCGATCATGCAGAAGCAGGATGAATTGCGCCGCTCCGCCATCCAGCGGCTTGGCAATCTTCAGGCCTGAGAAGGCCTAGGAACAGGAATTTCCGATGAAAGCCCTTTACATCGCATCGACTGGCATGGCGGCGCAGGAGCGCAACGTCGAAGTCATCTCGAACAACATCGCCAACATGCGCACCACCGGCTTCAAGCGCCAGCGGGCGGAGTTTCAGGATCTGCTGTACCAGGCCTATCGCCGGGCCGGCTCCTCGACTTCGGACCAGGGCACTGTCGTGCCGGCCGGCATCGAAATCGGCTCCGGCGTCAAGACAGCGGCGACGCCGCGCGTCATGAGCCAGGGCAGTGTCGTGCCAACCGATGCCGAACTCGATATTGCCATCCGCGGCGAGGGCTTCTTCATGGTCGCCCTGCCCGATGGTCGCACCGCCTACACCCGCGACGGCTCGTTCCAACGTGACGACACCGGCCAATTGGTCACCATCGACGGCTTCCAGGTCGAGCCGGGCATCACCATTCCGGAAAACGCCCGCGGCATCTCGATCTCGGCCGACGGCATCGTCGAAGCCTATCTCGGCACCGATGGCGCCCCAACCCAGATCGGCCAGCTGCAGCTCGCCCGCTTCGTCAACAAGGCCGGCCTTGAATCGCTCGGCGACAACATGTTCGCCCAGACCGCGGCTTCCGGCCCGGCACAGATCTCGACACCCGGCGCCGAAAGCACCGGCTCGCTGCTGCAGTCCTACCTCGAAAGCGCCAACGTCAATGCGGTGACCGAAATCGCCGACCTGATCGCCGCGCAACGCGCCTACGAAATGAACGCCCGGGTGATCTCGGGCGCCGACGAAATGATGCAGGCCACCAGCCAGCTCCGTTAACGGGAAGGACTAGCCGATGTTTTCCAAGCTGCTCACGGGCCTTGCTATTGCCCTCGCCTTCGCCGCGCCGGCCTTTGCCGCACCGGTGCTGCGCACCGATATCGTCGTCTCGGCGCCCGTCGTCACCATCGGCGATCTGTTCGAGGATGCCGGGCTGCTCGCTGCCACGGCGCTGTTCCGCGCTCCGGCGCTCGGCACCTCCGGTACTGTCGATATCGTCGCCATCCGCGCCGCCGCCGACAAGGCAGGCCTGCTCGACTACGCTACCGGCGCGCTGACCGCCGTTCGCGTCGCCCGCGCCTCCGCGGTGGTCGATGAAGCCCTATTGACCGACCTCATCACCACCGATCTCGCCAGCCGCGGCATCCTGCAGCCGGGCATGCGCGCCGACGCCATGTTCGACGCGGCGTTCACCCCGGTCAACGCCGAAGCCACTGCCACCCCGGCGACGCTGCTGACGCTGCGCTACCTGCCCGCCAATGGCAGCTTCGCCGCCCGCTTCGCCATCGCCGGCCAGACGCAGCCCATCGATATCAGCGGCACCGTCGACATCATGGTCGAAGTCCCGCATCTGATCGCCAGCGCCGCCGCCGGCACAGTACTGTCGCCCGCCGATATGGAACTGCGCTTCGTGCAGCTGACCTTCGCCGAAAACGCCGGCATTGTCGGGGTCGAAGACCTTGTCGGCAAGGCGCTACGTCGCCAGAGCCGCGCCGGCATGATGCTGAAGGCCTCCGATGTCGACGACCCCAAGGTCATCTCCCGCAACGACGACGTGGTGCTGTATTTCCGCCAGGGCCCGATGACCCTGACCGTCAAGGGCCAGGCGCTCGGCGAAGCGGCGGTCGGCGAAACCGTGTCCGTCCTCAACCTCATGAGCAAGCGCGTCATCAACGGCGTGGCCCTCGCCAGCGGTGCCGTCGAAGTCACCGCCTTCCCAGTTCAGCTGGCCGGCCTCTAGCCGCCTGCCTCCGGAGTTCACCCGATGTCACTGTTCAAACTCGCCACCATCGCCGTTCTCGGCCTTGCGCTCACCGGTTGCTCGACCATGGATCGCCTCGCCAATGTCGGCCAGGCGCCGGCGCTCAGCGCCATTGACAACCCGACGACGATGGCCGGCTACCAGCCCGTCAGCATGCCGATGCCCGCCGCCATCGCCGATACCTACGAGGCGAATTCGCTCTACCGCCAGTCGGCAAAAGGCTTTTTCAAGGACCAGCGCGCCCACAAGATCGGCGACATCCTGACCGTCATCGTCACCATCAACGACAAGGCGGCCATCGACAATGCCAGCAAGCGCGACCGCAGCTCGACCAGTGAAGCCGGCCTCGGCGGGGCGTTGGGCTCAGTGCTGAGCGGCGTCTCGGTCCCGATCGACCCCGCGGTCGAATTCAACTCCGGTATCCAGGATTCCGGCACCGGCTCGGTCAACCGCTCGGAAAGCCTCGAGACCATGGTCGCCGCGGTTATCGTCCAGGTGCTGCCGAACGGCAATCTGGTCATCGAGGGCCGTCAGGAAGTGCGGGTCAATTTCGAAGTCCGCGAGCTGATCGTCATGGGCGTTGTCCGCCCCGAGGACATCCAGGCCGACAACACCATCCCGTCTGAAAAGATCGCCGAAGCCCGTATCTCCTACGGCGGCCGCGGCCAGATCACCGATGTGCAGCAACCCCGCTACGGCGCGCAGGTGATGGACGCCATCCTGCCCTGGTAATCCCCATTCCCGCCGCGCTTCCCCCACTACGGCGCGGCGCCGAACCCGGTCGGTCCAGAAGGGCCCCCGGCACCTCAGGGCGCAGCCTCCCCGGCTGCGCCCTTCCCCATTTTGAAAGCATCAGCCTTGGCCGTCCGCCGTCGGATTGCCACGTTTCGTGCCTTTCGCTATGCGCTATTCGTCCCTTCCCTTAGCTCCCGGTGCCAACATGTCGTTTGAAAAGCTCGATGCCCTCGGCCACCAGCTCGAAGCGCTCGATCATGCGCTGTCCATTCTCGGGGCCGACGAGGCGACCAACATGGCGGTCGGTGGGGGTGAAAAGCGGGCCGAGGCGATGTCGGTGCTGAGCGGCATGTATCACCGGCAGGCGACCGCCCCCGAGATCGGCGACTGGCTAGCCGATGCCGAGACGGAGACGCTGAACCCCGACCAGCAGGCGGCGGTGCGCGAGTTTCGCCGCGTTTATACCAATCTGACTTGCCTGCCGACCGAGTTCGTCGAGCGCCAGATGACCGCCCGCATGCGCTCCGAGCAGCTATGGCGCGACCTGCGGGCCAAGAACGACTGGGCCGGTTTTGCCCCCGCACTCGAAGGCGTCGTTGCACTAGTGCGCGAGGAGGCCCAGTTGCGTGCCGACGCTACCGGCCTTGCGCCGTACGATGCGCTGATGGAGCAATACGATCCCGGCAACCGCGTCGCCGACGTCGACCCAGTGTTCGCCGACCTCAAGCTGTTCCTCAAGGGATTCGTCCCCGAGGCACTTGCGGTGCAGGAGGAAAGGCTGCGCGACCGACCGCTACAGCCGCTCGGGGGTACCTACCCGATCGACAAGCAGCGCGAGCTCGGCCTCGCCATGATGGCCGCCATCGGCTTCGACTTTACCCACGGCTCGCTGTCAGTGTCGCACCATCCGTTCTGCGGCGGCGTCCCGACCGATGTGCGGATGACCACCCGCTACAAGACCACTGATTTCCTCTCGGCGCTGATGGGCGTCATGCACGAAACCGGCCACGCGCTCTATGAGCAGAACCTGCCCAAGGAGTGGTCGCACTGGCCGCTCGGCCGCGCCCGCGGCATGTCCATCCACGAAAGCCAGAGCCTGTTCGTCGAAAAGCAGATCGGCCGCAACCCGAGCTTCTGGGCTTTCGCCCTGCCCGCCATCGAGCAGCACCTCGGCGAACGCTGGTCCACCGCCGACATCCTGCCGCACGTGCATCAGGTCGAGCGCGGTTCTATCCGCGTCGACGCTGATGAGGTGACCTACCCGCTGCACGTCATCCTCCGCTACGAACTGGAGCAGGAGCTGGTATCGGGTCGGCTCAACGTCACTGACATTCCAGAGGCGTGGGATGCCAAGATGCAGGAGTATCTCGGCCTCTCGACCATCGACAACCCCGCCGACGGCCCGATGCAGGACGTCCACTGGCCGGCCGGCGCCTTCGGCTATTTCCCGAGCTACACCCTCGGGGCGATGATGGCGGCCCAGCAATGGCACGCGCTCGAACAGGCCCACCCCGACATCGAAGCCGACTTCGCCAACGGCCGCTTCGACATCGCCAATTCCTGGCGCCGCGATCACATCTGGCACCAGGCCTCGCGGTTCTCGACGCCGGAACTGCTGGAAAAAGCCACGGGCGAAAAGCTGAACGCGAGGTATTTTACTGAGCATCTGACGGCGCGGTATGGGCGCGGGTGAGGGGGCTATCGTGGCCACGACGGCCTAATGCCACCTACTAGCCCACGGCGTCATTCCCGCGAAAGCGGGAACCCAGTACGCGGAGAGCTAGCTGGTTGAACCACCGAAATTAGCCTCACCGTCCGTGTCTACTAGTTCCCGCCTTCGCGGGAGTGACGGAGGTGTGTGAGGCGGTTATCTAAAGTTTGGGGCCGGCAACTAACCCACCACCGTCATTCCCGCGAAAGCGGGAATCTCCGTTTCACTTGTCCGCCGCCAAATAGAGATCCCCGCTTTCGCGAGGATGACAGCGTTTGTGGATAGGGCTCTGGGCAATGCACGTCATATGAGCCTGCATCCGCCAAATGCAAAAGGCCCGCATCACCTGCGGGCCCTTGAAATTCCGTATGTCCAAAACGCTCAATCGTCCCGATAGACCTTCTCGCGGCGCTCGTGCATTTCCTGCGCTTCTAGCGACAGGGTCGCAATTGGCCTGGCGTCGAGGCGGGCGACGCCGATCGGGTCGCCGGTTTCTTCGCAGTAGCCGTAGGAGCCGTCTTCGAGGCGCTTGATCGCCGCGTCGATTTTCGAGATCAGCTTGCGCTGCCGGTCGCGGGTCCGGAGTTCGAGGGCGCGGTCGCTTTCGGACGAGGCCCGGTCGGCCATGTCCGGATGATTCTGGTTTTCTTCCTGGAGATTGTCGAGGGTTTCGCGGCTCTCGCGCAGAATGTCGTTTTTCCAGGCGTCGAGTTTCTTGCGGAAATAGTCCCGCATCCGAGGATTGAGGAACGGCTCGGTTTCACTCGGCCGGTAGTCAAGAACTTCAGCAGAAGACGCCATTGAAAGACCCAACTCCATACGCCTCGTTAGACGGGCCTATATAGTGAACAGACCCACTACCGGCAAGCGCCGAAATGACGCTGAAAAACATGTTACCCAAGCTTTGCTACAGGGTTAAAACGCTGGGAACCGGCCGAATTTTGCCAGTTCGACTCGCGCCCGCAATTCAATGTCATTGAGCAAATCGTCGAGACCGGGCTCGCTTTTCTCGCGCCGTTGCGAGATCACCGACAGGATGGAATTGAGCCGTCCCTCGTTGATCTGGCCGACCAGCATGTCACCTTTGACCGCGTCGAGCGCATCGAGCAGATTGCGCGCCCGGCGAATGGCTTTCTTTTTTGGCTGCGTTGGATCCTCGACCGATTGCAACGCCAGCAGCGAGCCGATGTCCTGCATCGGTCCGGCTGCTGCCGTCGCCGCGGCGCGCGTCGTCGTGCCCATGTTGGGTTCGAACACCGCACCCGCGCCGTTGCGCGCGCCGGTGGGCCGAGCGGCACTGGTATTGACGCGGTTGGCGATGTCGATGCGCAAAGGTGATCCGGGCGTGGGAGAGGCGTGTTACCCGGCAAAATCTGCCCGCGACGGTTAACAACGGCTTAATGCACCCGGCAAGACTTGCTCACTTCGCCTGCAATTGGTTCGGCCGTATCCCAGCAAGTCCCGGGTTTCCACAGCGTTATCAGCTGCTTGACCGGTCCGCACGCTCCGCCGCCGACACTTGGCACGATATTCGCAACTCCTCTTTCGACACACCGGACCATGGGATGGATCGGCTGTCACGGGGATCAGCCACCATGACGACCTTCCTGCGCCGCCTCCTTGCAGTCCTGCTGACGCTCGGAGCCATCGCCGCGCCCTTCGCGCCGGTGCTGGCCGCGACGGCGCGAATCAAGGACATCGTCGATATCGAAGGCGTCCGCGAAAACCAGCTGGTCGGCTACGGCCTGATCGTCGGTCTCAACGGCACTGGCGACAGCCTCAACAACTCGCCCTTCACCCGCCAGTCGCTGCAGGCGATGCTCGAACGCCTCGGCGTCAATACGCAAGGTGAGAGTGTCCGCACCGCCAACGTCGCCGCCGTGATGGTCACTGCCAACTTGCCGCCGTTCGCGACGCAGGGTAGCCGGATCGACATCACTGTCTCGGCGCTCGGTGATTCCGACAGCCTGCAGGGCGGCACCCTGCTGGTGACACCGCTGCTCGGCGCCGATGGCGAAGTCTACGCTATCGCCCAGGGGCCGGTGGTGATCAACGGCTTCAAGGCCTCAGGCGACGCGGCGACGGTGATTTCCGGCGTGCCGACCACCGGGCGGATCACCAATGGCGGGCTGATTGAGCGCGAGATCGGCTTCGAACTCGGCACCCAGCGCACCCTGCGCCTCGCCTTGAAGAACCCCGACCTTACCACCGCCCGCCGCATCGCCATGTCGATCAACGATTTCATCGGCGTGCCGACGGCGACGCCCGAAGACCCCGCGACGGTGCGCATCACCCTGCCCTACGGCTTCAACGGCAACATCGTCGACCTGCTGACCGACATCGAGCAATTGGTCGTCGATACCGACATGCCCGCCAAGATCGTCATTGACGAGAATTCCGGCATTATCGTCATGGGCAAGGACGTGCGGGTCTCGACCGTCGCGGTGGCGCAGTCCAACCTCACCGTCACCATCTCCGAAAACCCCACCGTGGTGCAGCCCAACCCCCTAAGTCTGGGGCAGACGGCGGTGCAGCCGCAGACCAATATCCAGGTGCTGACCAGGGACAGCAATCTGGCGCTGGTGGAAGAATCGGTGACGCTGCAGCAGCTCGTCGATGGCCTCAACGCCCTCGGCATCAGCCCGCGCGATCTCATCGCCATCCTGCAGTCGATCAAGGCCGCCGGGGCGCTGCAAGCCGAAATCGAGGTGCTGTGATGCCCTCCCCCATCGGCTCCTACACCCCGCTCTCGGGCGAAAAGCTGAGCCAGATCAAGAAACAGGCGACCGAACTCGAAGGCGTGTTCCTCAATACGCTGGTCAAGGAAATGTTCTCCGGCATCAAGACCGATGGCCCGTTCGGCGGCGGCTTCGCCGAAGAAACCTGGCGCGGCCTGCAGTCCGAACAGATGGCCACCGCGATGGCCGAATCCGGCGGCATCGGCCTCGCCGACCAGATCGTGCGCGACCTGATGCTGATGCAGCAGGCCGCCGAAATGCCGCCCACCACCCTTCCCGCCGGAGCTTATGGAAAATGACCGCCGCGCAACGTCTCGCCGCCCTCGACACCCTGCCGGCCGACGATCTCTGCCGCGCCGCCGACACGGCGCTCCGGCAGTTGGTCGACGTGATGAACGCCGAAACCATGATGCTGCGGGCCGGCCATTATCGCGAAGCAACGCAACTGACTGCCAGCAAATCCGAACTGGCGCAGGATTATGTCGGCATCGCCCGCTCGGTGCAGCGGCAGGCAGCGCGGCTCAAGCGCGACTCCCCGATTCTGTTCGACCGGCTTCGCAACGGCCATGAATCGTTGGCCGTACAAATGGCGGAAAATCTGCGAGTCCTCGCTACCGCCCGGGCAGTCTCCGAAGACCTGCTGACCGATGTCGCGAAAGTGCTTGGCGCCCAGACCCGTACCCGGACTTACGGCGCCAGCGGCAGTGTGCAGCAACCGCTGTCTTCAGCTGCTCGCGGCATTGCCGTTAACCGGGCGCTGTAAGGCACATCGAAGGGTAAAACTTGCATCAACTTGCAGCGGCCGAAATAACCGCGGTGCAAGTCCGACCGGGGATGCTGTAAACGGCCAAAGCGGCCAATGCAGGATCAAGGTCGATGAGCGCCAGAATCGCGCCAGAACCAGTTGCCCAGAGCAGCATCAGCATCGGGAACTATTCATCCCGGGTGCGCAATGACGCCACGGGCGATCTCAAGCTGCCGCCCACCAGCGTGCCGGCCACTCCGGCCGTGTCCACTTCGCTGCAGACCGGCACCCGTTACAACGACAACGCCCCGCCCGAACTGCCGGCCTTGCCACCGGGCGCCATGTTTGCCGCAGCCGTCGCGGCTGGCGCCCTGTCGCCGGTGCCCGAAACCTCCCTCGAACTTGCCCTGCGCATCGGCCAGAACTGGTCGCTGCCAAGTCCCGAACAGCGGTTGACCGACAAGCTCGCCTGAACCCCTCGGCGCGCCCGATCTTCACACTTTGCCAAGGTTCCGCTGCCCCGCGCTAACCGGCTGAAATTTATGACGTAAGGACTCTGTTTACCGAGCCGGTGGCGATGCAGTTTTGCCCGCAATTGGCCCGCCGAATTAATCTTTCTTTATGGGCTCGAAGCCATAGTCCAGCCAACGTCTCAGGAAGAGGCGTCCGAATAATCGGTTTACTCAGAAGAGGAAAATCCAATGGCCGATATCACGCTCTCGAAAGCAGTTCGCTCGAACCTGCTCAATCTTCAGTCCACCGCCAACCAGATGGGCAAGACGCAGGAACGTCTCGCGACTGGCCTCAAGGTGAACTCGGCTCTCGACAACCCGACGAACTTCTTCACCGCGTCCGCCCTCTCCAGCCGCTCCTCGGATCTTGGCCGTCTGCTCGACAACGTGTCGAACGCCGTCCAGACTATCGCGGCTGCCGATAAGGGCATCTCGGCGATCACCAAACTCGTCGAAGCCGCCCAGTCAACCGCCCGTCAGGCGCTGCAGTCCGCCGCCCCGAGCTTTACGCTCGATGGCACCGCGATCGCTGCCGATACCCGCGCCGCTGACACCGCCACATCGGCGTTGGCAGTTGGCGACAACGCCACGGCCATCACCATCAGCGATGGCACCAACTCGATTACTGCGACCTATACCACTGCCGCCGGCAACGGCACGACGACGTTCTCCAACAGCTCCGAACTCGATACGCTGCTGCGCGATAACGATGTCAACGTAACGGCCACCGGCGGCGCCACCCTGACGCTGACCTCGACCGTCGATGACGGTTCGTTCACTGCCACAGGCGCGCTTGCTACGGCCAAGGGCCTCAATGTCCCGGCCACTGTTCGTGCCACCAACGCCGATCTCGCCGCCTCCGTTGCTGCCAACTATACCCTGTCGTTCACGGCGGGCGGTCGCACCGAGACCATCACCTTCGGGACCGGTGCCGGTCAGGTGCAGAACCTCGACGATCTCGAAAACGAACTCGGCGACCTCGAAGGCGTCAGTGCCAAGGTAGTCGACGGTGCCATCAGCGTCACCACCAAGGGCGGCAACCCCTTCACCGTCGCGACTAGCAACGCGGCCGTGAACACTGCCGTCAACCTGACGAGCGCTACCTACGAACCCACCGAAGGCGACTCGAAGCGTTCGGAACTCGTTGGCCAGTACAATGATGTGCTGAAGCAGATCGACCAGCTGGCGAAAGATTCCGGCTTCAACGGCGTCAACCTGCTGAACGGCGACGATTTGCAGGTGACGTTCAACGAAGACGGCACCAGCAAGCTCGACGTCAAGGGCACCACGTTCAATGCTTCGGGTCTCGGTCTCAACGAGATTTCCGATGACCAGACGTGGAATACCAATGCCGGCATCAACACGACGCTAGACGGTTTGAAGGCCGCGACGGAAGACCTTCGTACCCAGGCCTCGAAGTTCGGTTCCAACCTGTCGGTCGTCGAGACCCGTCAGGACTTCACGAAGAACATGATCAACGTCCTCGAAACCGGTGCCGCGAATCTCACTCTCGCCGACACCAACGAGGAAGCCGCCAACCTGCTCGCCCTGCAGACCCGTCAGCAGCTGTCCTCGACCGCTCTGTCGCTCGCATCGCAGGCCGATCAGAACGTGCTGCGCCTGTTCTAGGACTTGCTGCAAGACTGACTGGAAAGGCGGGCTTCGGCCCGCCTTTTCTTTTTGCCCCAGGCTCGTTAGGGCTTGGCGATGTCCTACCGCGCGCTTCTCCAATCCCCGGCCCAACGACGCCTGCTGCTTGCCGGCATCCCGGCGGATTTTTCCGATTGGCTTGACTACGTCGCGGTCGTCGCACTGCTGGTGTACACTTGGCAGCAGGGGCCGTTCATCCTCGCGCTGTTCGCCGTCGCGCTGACGCTGCCCTACGTGATCGCCGGGCCGCTGCTCGCAACGCTGATCGACCGCTCGGATTTGCGGCGCGTGCTGATAATCTCCAACCTTGGCCGGGCCGCGGCGACGCTGGTGTTCATCGTCGCGCCGAACCCGTTCGTCGTGCTCGCCCTGGTCTTTGTCCGCGGAGTTATCGACTCGGCATTCAGCCCGGCGCGGCAAAGCACCATCCAGTTGATCACCCCGCCCGACCAGTTGATGGCTGCCAATGGAGCGCACCAGGGCATCAACCAGCTGTCCAAAATCGCCGGCCCCGCAGCCGGTGGAGTGCTGCTGGCGCTACTGCCGATCGGCTCAGTGTTCGCCATTGACGCGCTGCTATCGCTGCTCGCCGCGATGATTCTCCTCGGCATCAAACTGCCGCAACGTCCTGTGTCGACGGCCAAATCTTCTGACGCCTGGACTGAACTTTCCGCGGGCTTCCGCGAATTCCTTGGTAACCGCACCATGCTGTTCGCCCTGATCATCGCCGCCTTCGCCTACTTCGCTTTCTTCATCTACGACACTCTTATCGCCCTCCTCGCCGTCGACTTCGGGCTCGGCACCACCATTTTCGGCCTCTCGATCGCCGCATCAGGTGCCGGCGGAGTGATCGGCTCGCTGGTTGGCGGCGTGCTACCCGCCGGTCGGCCGTTCGTGCTGATGAGCCCCGGCGCACTGGTCTCGGCCCCGGTCGCTATCCTTCTTGGCGCTGCGGCGCTTGCCGGCTGGCCCGTGCCGGCGCTGGTGTTTCTCGTCGCGATGGCGACCGCTGGCGGCGCCACCGCATTTATGCTGCTGCCCTACCGCACCATTATCCAGCGCGAAACGCCGCCCGACCGGATCGCCCGGGTGTTCGCCGCCGGCGAAGCCGTCACCATGGCGGTAATGCTGTCCGCGCCGTTTCTCGGCAGCTTGATTGCCACAGGCTTCGGCACCGGCGCGGCATTCATCGTCGGGGGCGTGCTGCTGCTCGGTTTAGGTGTCGTCAGCCTGACAATCGGGCTCAGGCGGTAGCGCTTTGGTCATCCGTCCAATGCATAGTGCCGCCATGCAAAGTTTTCGCGGACACGCCAAATGTCGCTAAAGGTCGAGCTCAAGCCGGGTGAACGGCTCATCGTCGGCAATTGCCTGATCACCAATTCCGATCAGCGCACCCGCCTGTTCATCGACGGCAGCGCCCCGATCCTGCGGGAAAAGGACATCCTGACGCCGACCTCCGCCGACACCCCGGCGAAGCGGATTTATCTGGCCATCCAGCTGATGTACCTCGAAACCGACCTTGGTTCGCTCAAGGAGGAATACTTCAGCCTTGTCAATGACTTCGTGCGGGCGGTGCCATCGGCCACGCAGCTTGTTGATCAGATTAACAACGAGATGTTAACCGGCTCGCTTTACAAAGCTCTGAAGGTTGCCAGGCAACTCATCCAATACGAGCAGGACATTCTCGCAAATGCAGCAGCAGGGCGCAGCGGCCTACCAGCAGGTAGCCAAGCAGACCGGTAATCCGCGCGACATGGAGGCCAATCTGCTTTCCAAATCCGCCACCAACCTGCAGCGTATCCGGGACAATTGGGACACTGCCCAGCCCGACCTCCGCAGCGCGCTTAAGTTCAACCGCAAGCTGTGGAACGTGTTCCTGTCGTCGGTCACCAACCCCGACAATCCGCTGCCGCCGGCCATTCGCCAGAACGTCGCCAATCTCGGGCTGTTTGTCCTGAAGCAGACGCTCAAGACCGAGGCCGTTCCCGAGGCCAGGAAGCTCGACGTGCTGATCAATATCAACCGCGAACTCGCTGCTGGCCTTCGCGCCGCCGCTCGCTGAACGGGTTGGACGAGCGCCTATCTCGTCCTCCTCAGCCGGCTCCCCGATCCAACCATCGTCATTCCGCGAAAGCGGGAATCTCCGTTTCCCGTGTCCGACCACAAACAGAGATCCCCGCTATCGCGAGGATGGCTGCATGCGGGGAGAGGACGGCGTGTAATGGGCTACGCTCAACAGGTAGCAGCAACCACTACCTCAGGTAATTGACCAGCGAGAGCTGCGCCACGGCGGCGGTGGTCGCATAGCTCGCTTCGAGCCGCGTCTTCAGCGCCAGGATTTCCATCGCGATCTCCTCATTGTTGACGCCTTCGGTATCGGCCACCACGGTTTCGAGCTGCACCTTGTAGGCCCCCTGCCGTTCCTGAGTGTTGTGGAGCGTCACCTGCGCCATGCTGAGCGAGGCGCTGATCTCCTCGATCGAGGAGGCCTGGTTATTGTTGGACTCCGACAGATGGGTGATCTGCCGTGACGCCATCGCGTCGTAGCGCGCCCCGGCATTGGCATCGCCATTGGGAAAACTCTCGACGGCAAACGCCGCCAGCGAGCGCACCAATTCGACCAACCCGTGTTCGTTCGCCTGCACGCCGTAATTGATCGTCGTCGCATCGTCGATCTTGGCGCCGACGGTCTGCCTCGCCGTGCCGGTGCTGTCTTCGCCGGTGTACCACATCACCGTCGTCGCCGGATTGGCTGCAACCAGTGCGGTGGCGGGCGGGCCGCCACTGGCGCGCATCACCGTCTCGCCTTTGCCGGCAAAGAAATTCGAGGCCGCTGCATAGGTCGAGGCGGCCGCCAGTGTCGTCTGCCCCTCGGTAGTCAGCGCCGTCCCCAGCGCCGCGCCGAAATTGGCTGCCGTCGCATTGGCGCTGGTGCCGATCTGGAACTCGCCAGCGGCGGGCGTTCCGGTTACGGCTTTGAGCGTGATCGCGTCCGCCGTGCCATCCGGCAGCGTCAGCCCGATGGTCACCGTCTCGCCCTCGAGCGGCAGTGCGGTAAATTCAAACGACGACGATTTTGGCGCGCCCGCCGGCTGCGCCACTGTCACCGCCGCGCTGGTGGTCGACAGCGCCGACAGTTTGAAACCGAACGGATGGGTGCCATCCTCGGCCAGCGTCGCCGTGTCAGTCGCGACCGTGAGATCAAGCCGCCCCAGCCCGTCGGTGCCGAGATCGGCAGCGCGGCGTTCATTGGCGACGGTGCGGAACCCCGCCTTGCCCGCTTCGCCATCGAGCGCCGCAGCGGGCGTTGCCACCGGCTTGCCACCGGTCTCGTTGCCGCCCATCAGATAGCGGCCATTGACCTCGGAACTGAGCAGCGTCAGCACCTCGTCGAGCCGCGCCGCCGATTGCGTCGTCGACGTCGCGAGGTTGATGTTGCCGGTGCCGCGATTGCCCGGCACGGCAAGGGCCCGCTGCTCGGACTCGATGGTGTCGAGCCGCGTCATCGCCTTGTTGAGCACCGTCAGCCGGAGGTTAACCGTATCCTGGCTCTGCTTGTAGCCCTCGATAGTCCCGAGTTTGGCCCGAAGCGTCAGTGATAATGACCGCGTGCTGCCCATATCGGCGAGCGTCTGGGCCTTCTTGCCGGTGCCGAATTGCACCTGCAATTGGTCCATGCGCTCGCTCATCGATTTGATCGAGCCGAACGAACTGGTGACCGGGAACATCGATTTATTGACGATCATGGCGCGTCTCCTAGATCGACATCAGCGCGTCGAGCAGTTCCTGCACGATGCTGATCACGCGGGCATTGGCGGCGTAGGCATTCTGCAGTTCCATCAGCCGCGACATTTCCTCATCGACATCCACCCCGTACTCGTCGTCCATCTGGAGACTAATGGCGTCGAGTGTGAGTTGCTGGGTATCGGCGGCGTTTAGGGAATTGGCGACTACCGAGCCTTGGTAGTTGAGCGATTGCGAGATCAGCTGGGTGACATTGCCGTTGAGGCGGAACGTCCCAGGCTGGCCGTCGGCCGTCTGCGACCCAGCGAATTTCATCGACCCGAGTTGCTGCAGCAGCAGGTTGGGACGCGACGCATCGCCGAGCGTGCCGCCGGCCGAGGACTGCACCAGCAGCTTGTTGTCGGCCAGCAGCGCGCTGTTAAGCTGGATCCGGCCGGCGAAGCCAACCATTTGCGGCGTACCGTCGAGGCTGTTGGTGAACGCCTGATTGTTGCCGTCGACGAACAGCGATAGGGCGAGACCCGAGCCTTGCGTGCCGGTTACCGTCGTCCGCGCCGTCATCGATTTGACGTCGGTGGTGCCCGCCGCGCCGTCATCGACGATGCGGATGGTCGAGCCGGCGGGGTTGCTGACAGTCAGGCCGGCGCCGAGAGCCGTCTGGATCGCCGCCGCGGCGGCAGCGGGGCCACCGGAGAAGTTGACGCCGACGACGCGCGTGCCGTTGGCATCGGCATAGTCCATCGGCAGCTTGGTCGCATCGTCGACCCGGACCACCCGTACCGATTTGGCGGTGCCGCCCTGGGTGTAGTTGACGACGAAATCATTGCCCGCCTGCATGGTGGCGAGATTGACCTCGAACCCCGTCGCAGCCCCGACTGTCGCCGGCGTACCGGCAGTCTGCACGGTCGACAGCGCCTGTGAGAGACCGGCGGCGATCTGGTCGAGCTGATTCTGTGCCGCCACCAGCGTGTCGTCGCGCAGCTTGACGAGGCCCGCGAGTTCGCCCGAGCGCAGCACACCCTGCTGCACGAGGTCGAGCGACATGCCCGAGGGGGTGACCAGCGTCAGCTTGCCGACTTTGCTCTCGGCGCTGTTGAGACTGAACTGCGACGCGGCGGTGATGCTGCCGGCGGGCTCGAACTTGAAGGTCGAGGCCTTCACATCGATCAGGCTGACGCCGGCGCGGGTCATCAGCGCCACGCTGCCATCGGGCCGGTAGCTCGCCTGCACGTCGAGCACTTCGGCGATGCCGGAAACGACGCGGTCGCGCTGGTCGAGCAGCGCCGAGCGGCCGGTCTCGGACACCTGGACGTCGCCGAGCTGCCCATTGATGGTTTCGAGCGAGCCCAGCATGTTGTTGAGGTCGGAGACGCGCGAGGCGATCTGCCCCTCGGTCTCGCCGCGCAACCCCTGCACCGCGCCGGACAACCGGTTCAGCGTTTCGGCGATGCCCTGCGCGTTGCTCATCAC
The DNA here is from genome assembly GCA_028290665.1 of Devosia sp. GTDB lineage: Bacteria > Pseudomonadota > Alphaproteobacteria > Rhizobiales > Devosiaceae > JAQGJK01. Next base: position 23,736 of record JAQGJK010000002.1, read on the forward strand.
CTGTGAGCGGACCGAAAAATCGTCGGGGCTGGTCGACAGTGCCTGCAGCGAGTTCTCGAAACTCGAGAACTGCGTGTCGAGCGAGCCGGTGTCGCCCGGCTTGCCGAGAAACCCCTGCAGCCGGTCGAGATAAGTGCTCATCGTGTTGGCGTAAGAGCTATCCGCCACCTGCCGGGTGTAGTGCGACTGCAGCGTGGCATTGAAGGCGCGCGTGGCCTCGGAACCGCGCGCGTACGTGGAACTGCCGGTGCCGTTGCTGAAATCGACGACGTTCATCGACTGGCGATGATAACCGGGCGTGCCAGCGTTCGACACGTTGCGCGACAGAATGTCGAGCGCCTTCTGGTTCGAGCCCATGCCCGAAAGGGCATTGCCGAGCGCTACTCCGAGACCCATCGATCAGCCTCCATCCATTGACTTCGGCCCGGAGCGTGCTGCGCCGGGCCGGATACTCGTGGTGGCCCGGCTAGCGGACCATGTTGAGCGCTTCCTGCATCATTTGGTCAGCCGTCGAGACGATGCGCGTCCCTGCGGCATAGGCCTGCTGTGTCACGATCAGCTTGGTGAATTCCTCGGAGATATCGGTGTTCGAGGATTCGAGTGCTGCGCCAAGCACGCCGTCGCCAGTCGCGTTGAAGATCGGCTCACCTGATTCCGATGTTGCGGCGAACAGTCCGCCGTCCATGCGTTTCAACTGCTCGGCGCCGTTGAAATTGGCGGTTACCACCTGGGCGATTTCGACCTGCTGGCCGTTGGTGTAGGTCGCGGCGATGCGGCCGTTTTCATTGACCACCACCGACATGTATTCGCCGGCGCCAAAACCGTTCTGCTTGAGTTCGGCAGTGGCGCTGCCATCGGCATCGGCGAACTGGGTAAGGCCCTTGGTCCCGAAATCGACGGTGATATCGCCGACATTGACGCCGTTGACCGTCATGCCGGCAATGGTGGTGGAAGCGACCGCGGGGGTCGGCGAGCCATCAGCGCCGAAGGTGTAGTCGGTGGCCGGGTCGGCGTTTCGCCACATCGGCGCCGTGCCGGTTGCCGCGCTGTTCTGCAGGTAAAACATGTTCCAGGTATCGGTGCCGCCGCTCTCGGAACTGGCGATCTTGGCCCAGCGGAGCTGGACCGAGGCCGGCGAGCCGTTGGGCGAGTACACTGTCACGGCGCCGCCCGCGATCGAGTTCTCGAGGAACAGATCGCTGTCGGACGCCCGCACGAACCCATTGCCCGCCGTGCCCGTCGTCGGGTTATTGGCGTAATTGGCCGGCACCAGCAATTCACTGCCGACCACACCCGCCTCGGCGCCCGGGTTCTGCGGCTTTTGCGGCAGATTGAGCTGATACTGCACCCGCGTCGTCGGGCTGGCGGGCAGGAAGCCGTTGGACAGCTTGATGACTTCGGGCACCGAGCCGGAGACGTTGCCGGTCTGTTTGTCGATCGGCAGGCCCTTGAGATAATTGCCCGCGCCGTTGACGAGGAACCCCGATTTATCGAGGTCGAAATCGCCGCGCCGCGTGTAGAAATTAGTACCGGCGAACTGCGCCTGACCGTCGGCCTGGCCGATTTTGGGCTCGACGACAAAGAACCCCGAGCCGTTGACGGCCATGAAGGTCTCGGTCGATGCCGTCTTGATGTCGCCGCCGATGGTGTTGGTCGAACGCGACTGCGCCAGCACCGCACCCGAAACCTGCCGCTTGGTCGGCGCATCGGGAATGAGATCGACAAAATCGGTCTCGACGCGCTTGTAGCCCGTCGTCTGCGAGTTGGCGATGTTGCCCGAGATATTCTCGAGCGCGAAGGACTGAGCGCGAAGACCGGTAACCGCGGTCGAAAGTGCGCCGTAAATGCCCATTTGAGACTCCTTGACCCCTGGGGTTGCGGCGCATGGCCGCCTCGGCTGAATAGATGCAAGGGCAGTGCCAAGTGAGCTACACATTGAATACGTTGGATAATTTATCGCAGCGTCTGCCGTTTTTGGCACTGTACCGGCAGAAGCAGCCGCACCACCCGGCACGAATTGCCGGGTCGCGGGGCTTGCTTGTCAGGCGCCGCCGCTTGCTCTAGAGCGACACCACAGTTCCCGGGGCCCTCATGCTGTACGAAACGCGCGACGCCTTTACCGCCGAGCCGCAGCACGCGGTGACCGTGTTCGGCATGGCCGGCGTCGGCAAGACCTGGCTTGCGGCACTGCTGCGCAAGGCCGGCTGGTTCCACTATTCGGTCGATTACCGCATCGGCACCCGCCACATGGGCGAGTTCATCGTCGACAACTTCAAGGCCGAGGCCATGAAGGTGCCGTTCCTGCGCGATCTGTTGCGCTCGGACTCGATGCGGATCGGCTCCAACATCACCTTTTCCAACCTAGAGCCGCTCTCGACCTATCTCGGCACCCCCGGCGATCCGGCGCGTGGGGGATTGCCGCTCGGCGAATACCAGCGTCGGCAGGAGCAGCACCGTCATGCCGAAGTGCAGGCACTGCTCGAACTGCCCCGCTTCATCGAGCGGGCGGAGTCGCTTTATGGCTATGCCAATTTCATCGCCGACACCGGCGGCTCGCTGATCGAAGTCATCGACCATCTCAATGCCAACGACCCGGTGGTCAGGACGCTGACTGAAAATACCCTGCTGCTCTATATCCGCGGCAGCTCCGACGATGCGAGGAAGCTGGTGCGTCGCTTCCGGGAACATCCGAAGCCAATGTATTACCAGCCCGAATTCCTTGTCGAGAAATGGGCCGAGTACAAGGCGCAGCAGGGCATCACCGACGATGCCGCCGTCGATCCCGCCGGCTTTGGCGCCTGGGGTTTCGAGGCACTGCTGGAGGACCGGTTGCCGCGCTACCAGGCATTGGCCGATCGCTTCGGCTACACCATCGAGGCCGCCGAACTGGCCGAAATCACCGATACGGCCGGGTTCGTGGCACTTGTCGGCAAGGCAATCGACCGCCGAATGCGGTGAGGACAGCTGCCCTCCCCGCACTTCGACCTTGAAGGCTAAAAAAATGCCGATCCGTATTCCCGACGATCTCCCTGCCCGCAAGACCCTCGAACTCGAAGGCGTCGCGGTGATGGATTCGACCCGCGCCGACCGGCAGGATATCCGGCCGCTGCAGCTGGGCCTGCTCAATCTGATGCCCAACAAGGAGCGCACCGAGACCCAGTTCGCCCGGCTGATCGGCGCGACGCCGCTGCAGGTCGATTTGACGCTGGTCCGCGTCACCGATCACCAGAGCAAGAATACGGCCGAGGCCTACCTCAAGAGCTTCTATCAAACCTGGGAAGAGGTCCGGAACCGCAAGTTCGACGGCCTCATCGTCACGGGCGCGCCGATTGCCAACATCCCGTTCGAGGAAGTGCGCTACTGGCCGGAAATGCTGGAAATCATGGACTGGACACAAACCCATGTGCACCAGACTATGTTCATCTGCTGGGGCGCGCAGGCAGCATTGCACCACTTTCATGGCGCCAAGCGCTACCGCATGCCGCAAAAGGCTTTCGGCGTGTTTCGCCACGAGGTGAAAACCCCACGCTCGCCATTCCTGCGCGGTTTTTCCGACGATGTCTCGATCCCGGTGTCGCGCTACAACGATATCGATCGCAGCACCTTCGGCGACCGGCTCGAGGTGATGCTCGACAATGACGAGATCGGTGTCTGCATGCTCGGCGACCGCGACCGCCGGGCGCTCTACATGCTCAACCATCTCGAATACGACAACCGCTCGCTCGCCGATGAGTACGAGCGCGACGTCAAGGCCGGCCTCACCCTCCCGCCGCCGCGCGACCTGTTCCCGGATGACGATCCGACGCGCGAACCCCAAAACCGCTGGCGCAGCCACGCCCATTTGCTGTTCCAGAACTGGATCAACGAGATTTACCAGACGACGCCGTTCGATATGCGGGACATCGGCCGCTGATAGCGGAAAGCGCCGCCCTTGGGCGGCGCTCCGATAATGATGTTCTAGTGCCTCAAACCGCGATCTTGCCGCCGCCCTGCTTCGTTATCACGACCACCGATGGCCGGACCGGCAGCGCGTCGTTGAAGTCGGGCCACCTCGTGGCCGGGTCTTCGTAGTAGGAGACGCGGCCAAAGCCTGCCCAATCGGCACCGCCATCGCCCGGATGCTGCACGGCAACGAATGCCGTCTCGTCATCGGGTGTGAACAGCGGCCCACACATTTCGGCTCCAACCGGCACGCGGTAGAACAGTTTCGACGTCGCCCGAGCTTCGCCTTCCGTATCCACCGCCCAGAGGCCATCGGTACGGCCGGTTACCGTCGGATTGTTGCCATCCGTCGAGACCCATAGTCGCCCAGCAGCGTCGACGGCGCAATTGTCCGGCATGCCGAACCAGCCATTAGCGGTCGTTTCGGTCGAGAAGGTCGCCCCAACTTCCGCCACCGAGGGATCGCCGCATTTAAGCAGCACTTCCCAGGTGCCGGTCGTGCCGGCGAAATCGCCGTCGGTTTCGGCAATCTCGATGATGTGGCCAAAGGCATTCTCAGCCCGCGGATTGGCTTCGTCGACCTGTTCGGCGGTGCGCTTGGTGTTGTTGGTCAGCATGACATAGACCTTGCCATTGACGGCGTTGGGCTGGATGTCTTCGGGCCGATCCATCTTGGTGGCGCCGAGCAGATCGCCCGCACGCCGCACTTCGATCACCACATCGGCCTGGCTGGTGAAACCATTGTCGGCCGTGAGCGGGCCCTCGCCATGGATCAGCGGCATCCAGACGACAGTTCCAGCGGCGTCGAACTTGGCAACGAACAGTGTGCCGCTGTCGAGCAGGTCCATGTTCGCTGCACGATCGTCCGGATTGAAGGTACCGGCGGTGACGAACTTGTAGACATAGTCGAAGCGCTCGTCGTCGCCGAGATAGAACACCACGCGGCCATCCTTGGCGACAATCGACTCGGCGCCTTCGTGCTTGAACCGACCAAGCGCCGTGCGCTTCTTGGGTGTCGAGGTGGGATCGAGCGGATCGACTTCAACGATCCAGCCGAAGCGATTGGGTTCGTTCGGCTCTTTGCTCAGGTCGAAGCGGTCGTAGTGCAGACCCCACTCGTAGGATCCCTCAGGAATACCGAGGCGATCATAATTCGCGGCTTCGGGATGATCCGCCGTCAGTTCGCCCATGAAGTAGCCCTGGAGGTTTTCCTCGGCCATCACATAGGTGCCCCAGGGCGTGACGCCGCCGGCGCAGTTGTTCAGCGTGCCGAACACCTTGGTGCCGGCCGGATCGGCCACTGTCATCAACCGCTTGCTGCCGGCGGCCGGGCCGGTCAGCAGCATTTCGGTATCGGCAGTCACGCGGCGATTCATCGCCCCGTCACGGACCACCTGCCATTTGCCGTCGACCTTGACGATCTCGACGATGCTGCCGCCATGCGCGGCCATCTCGATATCGACCTGCTCCTTGCTCAGCGGGTTGAGCGTGATCTTGCCCTCGACGAGCGTCACGATGCCGGGGAACATCAGGTGCGGATTGGTGTACTCGTGATTGACGACGAGCAGGCCATGCTCGGCCGAGCCCTCGAACGGGATATAGCCGACGTAATCATTGTTGTAGCCGAACTGCTGGCGCTGTGCCGCAGCCGTCTGGTTGGCGGGATCGAACTCCGGAGCGTCGGCGAACAGTGCGTCGCCCCAGCGCAGCAGCACGTCGGCATCATAGCCGGCGGCAACATGGTGGTCTGCATCGACGCCGGCCTCGACCTCGTCGAAGTTGAATGCCGTACCAGTGGCAGCGCGTGCCTCACCGGCGGTCAGCAGGGCAATCGGGCTGACCGAGGCCGCAATCGCCGTCACGGCAAGCGAGCCACCGAGAAAGCCACGGCGCGAAAAGCGGGCCGAGATGATCTCGCCCATTGTCGGGTTGGCGGAGAGATTGTGCCCCTCGCCGGTATTCGCTTCGAGCCGCGAGCTCGCAAAAATCTGGGACTGGTCGTTCATGGGTATTTCGCTCCTCAACAGCGGCGGGTTGTTTAGAACCGTTCCAGCAATTAGGAAGGCGACGTTACAGCGCCATGACTGTTTGATGACGCTTCGATGACGGCCTCCGACTTGCATTGGCCGCGGACGACACTACCTTGCGCCCTGTAATCCGGAGCCCTGCGCGTGGCACAACCGCCGACTATTGCCGTCGACGAACTCGGCATCGCGCTCGCCAATCTGCGCGACGCCGCTTCGGGTACCGTCACGCCGACGTTGCGGCTTGGGGTGACCGGGCTGTCCCGCGCCGGCAAGACCATTTTCATCACCGCGCTGATCCACAATCTGCTGACGGGCGCCCGGCTGCCGGGGTTCACGCCTGCCGCCGATGGCCGGCTCGTCGGCGCCGAGATCGCGCAATATCCCGACAAGGCGATGCCGCGTTTTGCCTATGAGCAGCACCTCGCCGCGCTGACCGGGCACCAGCCGGTGTGGCCCGACAGCACGCGGCGGATTTCGCAGTTGCGGGTAACGCTGAAATACCAGTCGACGCGGTTCCTCAAAAGCCTTGGCGGCCTGTCGACGCTGCACCTCGACATCGTCGATTATCCTGGCGAGTGGCTGCTCGACCTGCCGCTGCTGTCGCTGAGTTTCGCCGAGTGGAGCGCTGACGCGCTCGAACGCGCCCGCCGTCCGGCGTCGACCCGCGAGGCGGAGGCGTTTCTTGCGGCGCTCGACGCGCTCGACCCGCTACGTGCAGCCACCGATACCGGCGCAGAATTGCTTGCCAATGGCTTCACCCAGTATCTTCGCCTGTCGCGCGAAGATGGCCGCGCCTTGTCTAGCCTGCCGCCGGGTCGTTTCCTGATGCCGGGCGATCTTGAAGGCACGCCGGCTCTAACCTTCGCGCCGTTGCCGGCTCAGACTCAACAAGTCCGCCGCGGCACCCTTTATGCGCTGATGGAGGAACGCTACGAGGCCTATAAGCGCATCGTAGTCCGGCCGTTCTTCCGCAACCACTTCGCCCGGCTCGATCGCCAGATCGTCCTCGTCGACGCACTGCGGGCGCTCAATGCCGGCCCTGAAGCTGTCGCCGATCTCGAAACCGCGCTGACCGGCATTCTAGCCTGCTACCGGCAGGGCGACGGCAATCCGTGGACCAGGCTGGTGTCGCGCCGCATCGACCGCATCCTGTTCGCCGCGACCAAGGCCGATCACGTCCACCACACCAGCCACGACCGGCTCGAAGCCATCCTCAAGCGGATCGTGGCCGATGCCTCGCGCCGCGCCAAATTCGCCGGCGCCGAGACCCGGTCGCTGGCGCTGGCCTCGGTCCGCGCCACCACCGAGGGGACGCTGGAGGAAGCTGGCGAGACCCTGCCGTGTATTATCGGCAAGCCGCTGGCCGGCGAAACCATCGGCGGCAAGATCTATGATGGCGTCGAAGAAATCGCCTTGTTTCCCGGCGACTTGCCGGCCAATCCAGATACGGTGCTGGAACCCGGCAACCCGGTGCGGATCAATTTCCTGCGTTTCACACCGCCCGATGTTACCACCCGGACAAGCGACGGCGTGGCGGTGCTGCCGCATATCCGGCTCGATCGGGCGCTGGAGTATCTGATCGGGGACTGGCTGCGATGAGGGAACCGATCGCCCGCTCGACCTCCCGCCCGGTAGAGCCCGAGGAAGTGTTCCGCGAACCTCGCGCCGTCCCGCCGACGGCCGTGCAACGGGTGGAGCCGGAGGCCGACGCCTTTGCCGACCTGCCGGTGCTGACCCTGGAACCTGAGCCCCGCTTCAAGCGTGCGAAATGGCTCGGCCGGCTACTGTGGGGCGCCATGGGCCTGATCGCCTCGTTGGCGCTTGGCCTCGCCGCCGACAGCCTGATCCGCGAACTCTATCGTCGCGCCGAATGGCTTGGCTGGGTCGGGCTCGGGGCGCTGGCGCTGTTCGTGCTCGCCGCACTTGCCCTTGCCATCCGAGAAGCCTGGGCGCTGCGCCGGCTGCACGGCCTCGAACATTTGCGGCACGCCGCCGCGCAGGTGCTGGTCAGCGACCAGCCCGACCCTGCCCGCGCTATTGTCCAGCAACTGTCCGCCGTCTATGCCGGCCGCGCTGATATGGCCCGCGCCCGCACCGTACTCGATGCCGATGCGGCAACCCTGTTCGATGGTGCCGACATCGTGCGGCACGCGGAGCGGACGCTGATGCTCGATCTCGATGCCCGCGCCAAGGCATTGACTGCCGCCTCGGCCCGCCGCGTCGCGGTGGTCACCGCCGTATCGCCACGCGCCCTGATCGACATGGGCTACGTCATCTTCGAGAGCCTGAGGCTTGGTGGCACCATCGCCCAGCTCTATGGCGCCCGGCCGGGGTTCTTTGGCTCGCTGCGCCTCGTTGGCGCTATTCTTGCCCATCTTGCCGTCACCGGTGGCATCCTCTTGACCGACGGATTCGTCGAGCAACTGGTCGGCCAAGGCGCCGCCGCCCGCATCTCGGCTCGCCTCGGCGAAGGGTTCGTCAACGGCCTGATGACGGCCCGCGTCGGCATTGCCGCCATGCGCGCCGTCCGCCCCCTGCCCTTTGCCGCGCTCCAGCAACCGATGGTCAGGGACTTCATCCCGGAGCTGGTCAATCTGACCAAGGGCACCGGGAGTCCGAGTTAGGCGTCCGGGGCAAAGTCCGAGACCATCTGCGTCGCGATCGTCCGGTTGATGTCCTTGGGCACCGCCTGCGGCCCCGGCGCCAGCGTTTCGGGCGCGGAATTGACCCGGTCGAGCGACAGCGCCTGCAGCATGAAGCCGAGGTCCATCGCCTCGATCGAATTGCCCTTGGCCTCGACCCCGGCGAGTTCGATCATCCGTCCCTCGGTCAGGAGGATCAGCTTCCGCCCGTCGGCCATCTCGAACTCCTCGAGCATCGGCCCCATCCGCCTGACCCCGACTGCCATCGCCCGTAATGCGTCGGTATCGATCTCGGTCGGGAAATGCCCGGAATTCGCCAGAATGGCGCCATCCGACATCGCCGCGAACGCCGCCTCGCCGACCACCCGCTCGCGCGCCGTCGCCGTGCAAAAGAATTGCCCCCACGGCGCCAGCTTTTCGAGCGTGGCGACATTGAAACCGTCCATCACGGCCTCGAGCCGCTTGATCGGATCAAGCTCGACCACGGCGACGATGCCGCCGAAGCTTTTGAGATATTGCGCCATGCCGCGCCCGCACCAGCCATAGCCGACGACGACGAAACGCCGGCCGTTGATCATCAGATTGGTCATCCGCATGATCGATTCGACATTGCCCTGCCCCACCGCGTGCCGGTTCTCGACGATCTGCTTTAGCGGCGAATCATTGATGACGATAATCGGGAACGGCACCTTCCCAGGAAACTCCGCCCGCAGCCGGTCATCGCCGGAGGTGGTCTCCTCGGTCCCGCCGCGGATCTTGCCCTCGATCCCCGCCTTGATCGCCAGCGCGACGAGGTCGGCGCCGTTGTCGAGCAGGATGTCGGGCTGGTGACGGATCACCTCATCGACATTGCCGAGATGCTCGTCCCAGCCGATCTCCCGACGGCCGAAAATCGTCAGGCCCCAGTGCTTCAGCACCGCGACGACGTCATCCTGCGTCGAGCCGAAATTGCCGGTGCCGACGATCCGTGCCCCGCCGGCGACCAGCGTTTCGAGCAGCACCGCGGTCTTCGGTTCGAGGTGCAGCGACACGCCGATGGTTTTGCCGGCAAACGGCTTGCGCACTTCGAAATCCGCCCGCACTCCGCGCAACAGCGCCATCCGCGACCGGATCCAGTCGATGCGATTGAGCCCCTGCTCGAGCAATCCGTCCATGCGCCGTCTCCACTAAAAGGAGGCGGCACCTTGTCAGGTTTTGCGGCTGAGGAAAGCCCTAGGCGGGCGCTGTCTGGCGCATTGGCAACAGGAACATTGCCGCAGCCCCGGCGATTGCCGCTGCCATCAGCACCAGCGTCAGCCAGTCGCCCATGCCATAAGGCTTGAACACCATGTCGGCGACGATGGCGAACAGCAGCACCAAGTCGAACCGGGCGATCAGCAGGAGTTCCCGTGTCACCCGCGCGGCGCCCGAAATGTCGCCACCATCGGCCAGTGTGTTGATCCGTTTACCACGCGGCGACAGCAGCGCGCCACCGATGCCGCCGCTGACGACAATGCCGAGCATCGCGATGATGATCCACAGGCTGCCCCACATGCCGCCGAGCGTTGTCGCGATCACTCCCGTGATCAGCGTTGCAGCAGTCGCCGGCATGTAGATACGTTCGCCGGCGCGCGCGAAATGCCGTGCAATGGCTACGAGTTCGCTGTCGTTCTTTGCGCGGTCGGCCAATACGGCCAGCAAGGTCAACACGCCGCCGCCACCCACCCAGGCGATGGCCGACGCGACATGCAGGAATTTCATCAGCGGATAGAAGTCCATTTTTTTCACCCTCAACGTGAATGGATAATGCCCGCGACGAGGATAGCGCGATGTCTCGGCTCCGCCTAGGTCGAAAGTCTGATGGGCCGCTTCAGGCGACTGCCTCGGCAATCGCCAGTACGGGGATGCCGGCCTCGCCGACGAAAGTCTCGATCAGCGGTTTGCCAAACAGATAGCCCTGCTGCAGGTGCACCCCGGCCGCCGCCAGCACCAGCATCTCGGACTTGGTCTCGACTCCTTCGCCGAGCACCAGCACCCCGAGCTCTGCCCCGATCGCCGCGATGCCTTTGACGATGGCTTTGCGCGCCGGTGACGTGGCGATATCGCGGATCAGTTCCATGTCGATCTTGATCAGGTCGGGCTGGAATTTTGCCAATAGGCCAAGCCCCGCATAACCCGCCCCGAAATCGTCGAGCGCTGTCATGAAGCCCATCTTTTTATAGGCCGCGATGATGTTCTGCACGTGCGCGGTGTCGCTGATCTGCTCGTTCTCGGTGAATTCGAACATCAGCCGACGCGGATCGAACTGCACCCGGGCAGCAGCGGCGAGCGAGGCACGGATACAGGCCGACGGCTCATAGACCGCATTCGGCATGAAGTTGATCGACAGCCGCGCCGTCGAGGACTTCGGCAGTTTGGTCCCGGCAAGCTCGATCGCCCGCACCCGGCAGGCCTGATCGAAAGTGTACCGGTTGGTCTCGGTGACGGCGGCGAGCACGGCACCGGCGCCCTCGCCGTTGCGGCCGCGCACCAGAGCCTCATAGCCCCAGATGCGGTTGGCGGAGAGATCGACGATTGGCTGGAACGCCATGGTGAAATCGATGGGAAAGGCGTCGGCAGTGCGACAGCCCTCGCACCCTGCGGTCTTAAGCATGGAGGAAACTCTGTTGACGATGGTCGACGCGTCAGCAGGGTAAAAGGCGGGTACTGAAAAAATTGTGAATGAGCGCGGCTTCTTCGCTTTCCTTCCCTGTCGAAGACGGCGAGGAAGCAGGGGTGTCAGGCTTTCCGCGAGCTCTCGGCCAAAGTCAACGTCAGTCCATCCAACCCGTCATTGAGGATAATCTGGCACGACAACCTTGAAGTCGGTCGCTTGTCGAGGGTGGAAAACAGCAAATCCTCCTCGTCGTCGGAAGGCGGCGGCAGTTGATCGAACCAGTGTTCCCCGACATAGACATGGCATGTCGCACAGGCGCATGCCCCGCCGCACTCGGCCTTGATGTTGAGACCCCAGTCGCGGATCGCTTCCATGGCGCGCCAACCCTCGAGCCCTTCGAGCTCATGGGTTTCGCCGTCTTGGTCGGTAACGCGGATGAACATCCGTCAGGCGACCCCGAGCTTCTTTTGCAGCTTGGTCGAGCTGGTAGTGTACTGAAAAATAATCCGCTCGTCGGGCGAAACGATTTTCTTGGCTGCCTGAGCCATCAGCGCTGCCTCGTGGAAGCCCGACAGGATCAGCTTGAGCTTGCCGGGATAGGCGTTGATATCGCCGATGGCAAATACGCCCGGTACCGAGGACTGAAATTTCTCGGTGTCGACGGCGATGAGATTGTCGTTGAGCGCCAGGCCCCAGTCTCCGACCGGACCGAGCTTCATGGTCAGCCCAAAGAACGGCAGCAGCCGCGTCGCCGGGACTTTCATGTCACCGGCCTCGGTGGTGAAATGAATACCGGAAAGCTGGCCGTTGGCGCCTTCGATATGGCCAATCTGGCCGATGAGCAGCGAAATCTTGCCCTCGGCGACGAGCGCCTGCATCTTGTTGACCGAGTCTGGTGCGGCACGGAAGGCGTTGCGGCGGTGCACCAGCGTTAGCGACCGGGCGATCGGCTGCAGGTTGAGCGTCCAGTCGAGTGCCGAGTCGCCGCCTCCGACGATAACCACATCCTGGTCGCGGAAATCGTCCATCTTGCGCACGGCATAGAACACCGACTTGCCTTCGTATGCGGCGATGTTCTCGACCGGCGGGCGCTTCGCCTGGAACGAACCGCCGCCGGCGGCGATGACCACCACCTTGCAGGTGAAAATCTCGTCGGCGTCGGTTTCAAGCCGGAAACCGCCGTCCGGCAGTTTGGTCAGGCTGGTCACCATGCGCGAAAAATGAAATTCCGGCCCGAACGGCGAAATCTGCCGCATCAGATTGTCTGTCAGGCCCTGCCCGGTGATCATTGGGAAGCCCGGAATGTCGTAGATCGGCTTTTCCGGGTACAGTTCGGCGCACTGCCCGCCGGGCCGATCGAGAATGTCGATGACATGGCATTTGAGATCGAGCAGTCCGAGTTCGAACACGGCGAACAGGCCGCACGGGCCGCCGCCGATCACGACGACATCGGTGGTGATTTCAGTGCTCATCATAGTCTCGAAGCTGGAGTAACGGCCCGCTTGCGCGCAGCGGAACGGTGAATGGAATTCAGACGGCGCGCCGGAGATATGGCCGCGTGCCGACCGGGACTTCGGTGATCCCGACTGGCTGGTAGAACAGCCCGACTTCGGCGAGGGCACCGTCTTTCAGCGCCTGTTTCGTCGGCTCGTTGACAACGACGAAGGCGGTGATGCCGCAGCGCCGCATCAGCGGGATCTGATCGGCAAGCACGTCACCGACCGCCCTCACTTCGCCGGTAAACCCGAACCGCTCGACCAGCAGCCGCGCGCTCGAATAGCCGCGACCATCGGTAAAGGCAGGGAAGTTGATGGCGATCGACGAAAACCGGGACACATCGCCTTCGATCAGTTCGACATTGTCCCCCGGCGACACCAGCAGCCCCTGCGGATGCGGGTTGGCGAGGAACGCCGCGCGATTGGCGAGGAAAACCGCCAGCGGCACATGCGTGTAGCGGACCGTCGCCGGGTCGTCGCCTTCGGTCCAGGCGCGGAACGGATCAGCGACGAATGCCCCGTCCTTGAACAGATTGGTGTTGGCTGCAGTCATCGGCTTCGCGATTGCCCCGTTGAAGTCGAAGTGGATGCCGCACTCTTTTTTATTTAGACCGCGCCAGCGTCCCGAACGCGGGTCCTCACCCTCGGCCACTGCCGAAGTGCAGGGCGCGCAGCCGATGGATTTGAAGCCCATATCGAACAGCGGGTGCTCGGGCAAGTTGTGCTTTAGCTTGTAGGCATTGACGTCGGCGTCCGAGAAATACGCCAGCGGATTGACCTTGATGCGATCATCGCTGGTCAGTTCGAAATGCGGCAGCACGCCGCGCTCGACTGTCTGGTAGCGTTTGCGACCGGTCACCCAGCCGCCAAACTGCGCCACCGCCGGGTCGAGCGGCTCGGTCTTCCTGATATGGCAGCACGAATCCGGATCGGTTTCCCAAAGATTGCCATTGGGATCGAACCGGGCCACGTCCTTCGGATTGGGCCGGAGCGTGATGACATTGGACAGGCCAAGGCGCTCGCGCAGCGTCTCCACATAATCGAGCGTCTGGGCAAAGTGCTTGCCGGTTTCGAGGAAATACACCGGCAACGCTTTATCGACCTGCGCGACGAGATGCAGCAACACCGAGGAATCGGCGCCGAACGACGATACGATAGCGATATCGCCCGGCAGGATGTCCTCGACCGCCTGCCGCAGCACGCCGATGGCGTCCATCTCGTCGAACATGCCGTTGAGCGCCAGCACCCCGAGGGCGCGCAGCTTGTCCGGCTTTTTCTCGCTCAGCTGCAGGCTAGGCATTGCCATAAAGGGCCTCCTTGAACGGCGCCTCGCCGAGCCGCCGGAACGCCGCGATGAACGGCTCGTCGACGCTGACGCGCCGGGCGATATAGGCATCGACCAGCCGTTCGATCGCGTTCGGCACTTCTTCGGCCTCGAACCCCGGCCCGAGGATCTTGCCGACCGAGGCATTCTCGGTGGCGTCGCCGCCGACGGTGATCTGGTATAGTTCGCCGCCCTTCTTCTCCACGCCGAGAATCCCGATATGGCCGACATGGTGATGGCCGCAGGCGTTGATGCAGCCGGAAATCTTGATCTTGAGCCCGCCGATATCGCGCTGGCGGGCCTCGGACTCGAATTTGCGCGTCAATTCCTGGGCGATCGGAATCGAGCGGGCGGTGGCCAGCGCGCAGTAATCCATGCCCGGGCAGCAGATGATGTCCGAGATCAGCCCGGCATTGCCGTCCGCCATATTGTTGGCGACCAGCCCGTCATAGACTGCCCGCAGGTCGGCGATGCGGACGTGCGGCAGCACCAAATTCTGTTCGTGGGTAACGCGCAACTCGTCGAACGAATACCGCTCGGCGAGGTCGGCAATCGCCTCCATCTGCGTATCGGTGGCGTCCCCCGGCGCGCCGCCGACGGGTTTCAGCGAAATGGTGACGCTGACGTACCCCGGCTGCCGATGGGCGTTGAGGTTGTGCTCGAGCCAGTTGCCATAGGCCGGATTGAGGATTTTCTCCCGCGGCACATCGACGACACTCGCCGTCAGCCGCTCATAGGCGGGCTCGGCGAAATAGGCGGCGATGCGGTCGAGTTCTTCCCCAGGCAGCGTCAGCCGGCCGCCGCGAACTTCGGCGAATTCCTGCTCGACCTGCGCCTTGATGGTTTCGAGACCCTCCTCGTGCACGAGGATCTTGATGCGCGCCTTGTACTTGTTATCGCGGCGACCATAGCGGTTGTAGACCCGCATGATGCTCTCGAGGTAGCTCAGCAGGTGTTCGTGCCGCACGAAGCTGTTGATCAGTTTGCCGATCATCGGCGTGCGTCCGAGGCCGCCCCCCACCCACACTTCCCAGCCAGTCTCACCGGCGCCATTGCGCGCCGCCTGCAGCCCGATATCGTGGAAACGGATCGCTGCCCGGTCATTGGGCGAGCCGGTCATCGCGATCTTGAACTTGCGCGGCAGATAGGAAAATTCGGGATGGAGGCTCGACCATTGCCGCAGGATTTCGGCCACCGGACGCGGATCGATGATCTCGTCGTCCGCGGCGCCGGCGAACTGGTCGGTGGTGATATTGCGGATGCAATTGCCCGAGGTCTGGATTGCATGCATCTCGACCGAGGCGAGATCAGCGAGAATCTCGGGCACGTCGCGCAGTTTTGGCCAGTTGAACTGGATATTCTGCCGCGTGGTGAAGTGGCCGTAGCCACGATCATAGGTCCGGGCTATGTGCGCCAGCATGCGCACCTGCTTGGACGACAGCGTGCCGTACGGCACGGCGATGCGCAGCATGTAGGCGTGCAGTTGCAGATACAGCCCGTTCATCAGCCTGAGCGGCCGGAACTGGTCTTCGGTCAGGTCGCCGGCAATGCGGCGATGCACCTGGTCGGAGAACTGGCTGGTGCGCTCGCGTACGAACGCGGCGTCGAATTCGTCATATCGATACATGGCCGTCCTCGGACAGATGCTGGCGGTCGGTGTGGGCGTAGGGGGCGGTCGGGCCCTCGGCGCGGATTTTTTCGCGCATCCGGTCGGGCACGAGGATGCCGTCATTGACGGTCACCGTCTCGATCTCGATGCCGACGATGCGGTGCGTGCGCTTGCTAGTGGCGATCACCGTGTCACGTGCCTCGACCTCCTCCTTTGCGAAGGTGCGCGCCGCCTGCAGGTTTTCGACCCACTCGCCCGATGGCGAGAAGTAGACGGCGGCTCCCGAGAGCAGTTCGTTTCCGGCGAGAATTTCCATGATTGCCCTATGCGACCTGCGAAGTGCGCTCGGCGAGCGCGGTGGCTGCCGACCAGTCGCCCGCAGCGACGGCTTCGCCGATGAGAATGAGTGCCGGACCCGGCGCGATGTCCGAGATTCCGGCGGAGAGTTCGCCAAGCTGGCCGAAATGCAGGCTGCGATTAGGACGTCCGGCATTGACCACGACCCCAACGGGGGTTGCGGCACTCATCCCCGCGGCGATCAGCCGGGCGGCGACATCCGCCGCGACCGATTTGCCCATGTAGATGCCGAGTGTCAGCCCCTGCCCGGCGATCGCGGCCCAATGCGCCACTTCGCTATCGTCCGCCCCATGCGCCGTGGCGACAAGGAACCCCGATGCGACATTGCGCAGGGTGACCGGCGTGGCGGTATCAGCGGCCGCAGCGAGCGCCGCGGTAATCCCCGGCACCACCGCATGCGGAATGCCCTCGCGCCGCAGCGCGGCGAGTTCCTCACCGGCCCGCCCGAAAATCAGCGGATCGCCGGATTTCAGCCGCGCTACCCGTTTGCCTTCGCGCGCCAACGTCACCAGCAGGTGGTTAATCTGGTGCTGCGAAATCGAATGGCTGCCCTTCGATTTCCCAACGCAGATGCGCTGCGCATCGCGCCGGCCCATCTCGACCACCACATTGGGCACCAGTTGATCGTGGACGATCACATCGGCCTCCTGCAGCAGGCGCTGGGCCCGTAGCGTCAGCAAATCCTCGGCACCGGGGCCGGCCCCGATCAGGTGCACAAACCCCTGCCCAGTCGCCTCCGTCGCATGCGTGTCGAGCAACCCAAGCGCTACCCGCCGACCATCGGCAGTGCTGCGCGATAGCGCGGTGTCGATTTCGGGCGAAGTGACCAGCGTCTCGTAGAACCGCCGGCGGGCCGCGTTGCTTGGGATCAAGGCTTCGACCCGCTCGCGCAGCGAACCTGCCAGCCGGGCCAGCGTCCCGACGCGCGGCGGCAAGTCCGCCTCGATTCGCGCCCGCAGGAGCCGTGCAAGCACCGGCGCATCGCCTTCCGAGGACACGGCGATGGTGATCGGCGCGCGCTCGATGAACGACGGAGTGAAAAAATCGCACTCGGCGGGCACGTCGACGACGTTGAGCGGAATGCCGCGTCGCCGCGCTTCGGACTTCGCCAGTTCGGCGTCGACACCGGTTTCGGCGACGAACACCAGGGCAGTGCTATCGAGATCGGCCGGAACGAACGCTCGCTCGACACGCTCGATCGACAACCCCGGAAAGTCGCTTGAAATGTGCCGCGAAATAATGACTACTAAAGCAGTCGTCTTAGTGACCAGCCGGGCTTTGTTGAGGGCTTCTTCGCCACCGCCAATGATGACGATGCGTTGACCCTCGACTTTGTAGCTCAACGGAAATGTGTTGAGTTCACCCATGCTGACCTTTATTTGCGCGAGCCACAATATATCGGAATTCGGGGGTTTTCCGCAAGTTATTGGAATCCAATAGCTTTCATATTCCCCATCAAGCCCGCCCCGTAGCACGGCCCGATGGTCGGCTCACCGCAGGCGACAAAAGAATCCGGAACGACGGTGCCGGAAGCAAAATTTATCGAACGCTCAGCCCTGGCGCGAGGGCACGTGGACGACAAGCCCGTCGAGCGCATCCTTGATTTTGATCTGGCAGCTGAGCCGACTCGTTGGCCGCACCTCGAAGGCGAAATCCAGCATGTCCTCTTCCATCATCGACGGACCGCCAACAATTTCGGTCCACGCCTCATCGACATAGACATGGCAGGTGGCGCAGGTGCAGGCGCCGCCGCACTCGGCGATAATGCCCGGCACGCCGTTCATGATCGCTGTCTCCATGACAGTCGCGCCAGTGTTGCCTTCGGCTTCGTAGCGAGTGCCGTTGCTCTCGATATAGGTGATCTTGGCCATGGTCTCAGCTTGATGAGAGAAGGCCGGCATATAGCGAGTGCCCCAAGCCGCGGCAAGCGGCGGCGGCAGCGCTGCAATCGACGTCAGGCGTGTCCGATGCTGGTGTCGACGCTGGCTTCGACCAGTTCGGCGATGAACATCCGGACTTCGGCGATCGCCATGGCGAGATCGGCGACCGTTTCCATGCCGAGTATGCCGACTTCCGCCAGCTCGGCCTCGGCGCCTGCCGCGAAGTCGCGAATCCCCCACGCGCCAACACCAGATGAGGCACCGCGGATCATATAGAGGGCACGGCCGGTTTCGGCGGCATCGTCGACCGTCCCGACCCGGGGGCCGTAGCTCTCGAGCAGGTCATCATAGACACGCAGCACCTCGAGTTCGATGCCCCAGTCTCCGAGCGCCTGTTTGGCCAGATGTCCCATGTCGATGGGGCGACTCCATGCCGCCCGCACATAGGCGGTCGATTGGCCGACAGAAAAGCGCGTGGCGGGCATGTTTGCCTCCTCGACCGGCCGAGCAACGTCGCCGGCCTGTGGAAAACGCTAGGGTTGCGCCGTGAACGAGGCCTTAAATCAGCCGTCCGAACCGATGGAATCTCTTGGTCAAGCACTGGTTCGCGGTCTGAGGGTTAACCTTCTCTTAAGAAAGGGTTCGGTTTGCTTCAATTTGAATATATACAGGCTGTCTACCAGCGCGCGGCGGCGAGGGCTGGGGCAGTCGGGCTGACGCCTAAAATTGTACCCAATTGAGGACCAACCCCATAACGGGTGGGCTTCATAACAGCTCAACGTCTGCCGCGATGTCGCAACGAGCCGATGCGAGAGTTGTAAAGAGTATGGCCACCAATCCAAACGATCCCGCAGCCCTGGCATTCTCCGCCGTGGAGGATGCACTCAAGGACTCGGTTTTCGGCATCGACAACGAGTCGACGAAAACCGATCCGCCGGAATTGCAGAAGCCATCACCGCAGTCGTTCCAGCGGACCGAGCGGATGCGTACCGCGGAAAAGCAGGCGAGCCTCGCCAGCACCGTTGCCAACGATGATCGCTATCAGTCGAAGGTGCTGTATGGGTTGCAGGCGAAATCCTCGTCGACCCCGACCGTGCTAGCCGTCGGTGCCTCGATCGTCTGGATCGCCGCGACTCTCGGCGCCGGCTTCCTGCGCTATGGTCCGCAGATGTCGGCTTCGTTCGGCACCTTCATCACCACGATCGATTTCATCAATCTGCTGGCGCTGATGTTCGTGCCAGTGGCGGTACTGTTCGGCGTCGCGACGCTGTTCCGGCGCGCGCAGGATCTGCGTCGTGCTGCAACCTCGATAACGCAGGCAGCCGTTCGCCTTGCCGAGCCCGAAACCACCGCAGCCGATAAGGTCGCCTCCGTCGGCCAGGCCGTGCGCCGCGAAGTCAACGCGCTCGGCGACGGTCTCGAACGTGCTCTGTCGCGCGCCGGCGAGCTCGAAGTGATGATCCACAACGAGGTCACCTCGCTCGAAAAGACCTATTCCGACAACGAAGCCCGCATGCGGGCGCTGATCGCCGAACTCGCCAGCCAGCGCGAGAACGTCACCGCCAACACCGATCGCGTCCGCGAAGCCATCACCGAATCGCATACCGGGCTGGTGTTCGACCTCGACATGATCAGCCAGCGCATCTCGGGCACCATCATCGAGAGCGGCGGCAACCTGACCAAGGCACTTGAAACCGCCGGCAACACGCTGACCGGCACGCTGGCCGACCGCACCGACGCTTTCGTGGCGCTGGTTGACAATCGGAGCATGGATTTCGTCAATGCCTTCGACGAGAGCGCCCGGCGGCTCAATCAATCGATCGGCGATCAGTCGCTGATCATGAGCGACCAGTTCGAGCAGCGTACCGCCGAACTCTCGACCGTCATCGACC
Source organism: Devosia sp. (assembly GCA_028290665.1). GTDB lineage: Bacteria > Pseudomonadota > Alphaproteobacteria > Rhizobiales > Devosiaceae > JAQGJK01. The sequence continues at coordinate 43,540 of JAQGJK010000002.1, forward strand.
GCCGCACCGGTGCCCTGACCGATGCCCTCGATGCCCGTGCCGCCACCTTGTCCGAAGCCATCGAAGCCCGCACCGGCTCACTGTCCGATGCCATCGAGGAGCGCACCACTTCACTGTCGCGCCTCCTTACCGAGGGCGGCGATAATCTGCTCGAAAGCCTGCGCAATCGCGGCTTCGAAGTCAGCAATTCGCTCGAGGAAATCGGCTCGCGCATGGCGAGCGACATCGACCGCAGCGCCCAGGCCGCGCAAATCCTGGTCGACAGCGTCGCCAACCGCCTCGACGAGAGCGTCAATATCCAACTCAACGCCATGGATAGCCGTTTCCAGTCGGCGCTGATCGAAATCGGTGCCGTTGTCGATGAATCGAGCGAACGCGCCCGTCAGGTGCTGGCTTCGGCCGGCGCCCAATCATTGTCCGAATTCGATGGCAAACTCGATACCGTTGCCGCTGCGCTCGACCAGCGCCTGCAGGTGCTCGACGAGGTTGTCAGCGAAAAGGGCATGCGCGTCGTCGCGGCGCTCGATCGCCACAACACCAGCTTCGGCGGCCGTGCCGATGCCTTCGAAACGGCGATGGACACGCGGTCTCGCGACCTCAATGCCGTGCTCGACGATCATGTCCGCCTGCTCGACGACTCCGTCGGCTCGCGCGTCCAGCTCGTCACCCAGACCATTATCGCCAAGACCCGCGAATTGACCGACAGCCTTGACGGCCACGTCGGCATCATCAGCGGCGAACTCGACAGCCGCGTTAGCATGCTGACCAGCGGGCTGGCCGAACGCACTGAGGAATTGCGAGCCGCGATCGGCGATAGCTCCAGCGCCCTCTCGGCCACCCTCGAGCAGCATACTTTTGGCATCAACAATACGCTGTCGACTCGCACTCAGCAGCTTGCCGATACGCTCGGCGCCCATACCACGGCGATCTCGACCGCCATGGGCGAGCGCACCGACACGCTGGCCCGGACCATCGAAGAGCAGTCGATCGCGGCGACCGGTCGCATCGAAGGCAGCTTCCGCACGGTGACCGACACTTTGGTCGATCGCTCGACCAGCATCGCCGCCCTGCTCGGCGACACGGTTGCCGAAGTTACCAACAGCCTCGCTCGCAATATCGATGTCGCGGTCGCGCGGATCGCGGATGCCGAAGGCGGCATTTCGGCTCAGATCAACGCGGCCTCCGAGACGGTCGGCGAACACGCCCGCCAGGCGGCGCTCTCCATCGACAGCGGCGTCATTGCGGCACGGCGCGCCATCGTCGACACCATCGATGACCGGCTGAGCACCCTGCCCGAGGCGATCACCGCCCGTGCAGACATCACGGCCGAACGGCTGAATTCGCTCAATACCGCGATCAACTCGTCGTTGATCAAATCGATGAGCGACCTTGAATCCGGCGCCGACCGCATCGAAGAAGCCATCCAGTCGCGCCTCGGCGTAGCCACGCAGGCCATCCACAATGATGTGGTCGACACCACACACCGCATGGACGTCGCCGTCCGCGCGGCGCTCGACCAGATCCAGAATACTGCGCGCCAGATCGACGAGGTCGTCTCGATCAAGGCCGTCGATGCAACGATCAACATCGGCGCCAAAGTCACCGAACTGAACCGTTCGGTCACCGAGCAGACCAACGCCTTCGCGGCGCTGGTCTCGGACAAATCCGACCAGCTGCAGGCCGCTCTCGGCAATCACGGCAATCTGCTGCGCGAAGCGCTGGCCGAGAACGCCCGCGAAGCCGAAGCCATCATGTCGGTGTCGACCACCCGCATCCTCTCGGATGTGACCTCGGCACTCGGCAAGCTCAACGACAGCAATATCCTGCTGCAGAAGGTGCTCGACGCCTCGACCTCCAATCTCGCCAACCTCGAAAACAGCGTTGCGCAGCAGACCTCGACGTATTCGAACACGGTCCGCGACGCGATCGGCTCGACCGAACAGGCGGGTCGCCTCGTGACCGAGCACGTCTCGGCGTTGCAGGGCACCATTCGCGGCATGCTTGACCAGTTCGGTTCGCTGCTCGGCAACCTCAACGCCGAAGCCAAGAGCATCGACCAGGCCTCGCAGTCGTTGACCACTGTCTCCGAGTTCTCGCTAAAGTCCCTCGAAGACCGTCGCGGCGCCATGGATGCCCTCGCCGAGAGCTTCACCACCCGTGCCGACGACATTGATCACCGCATGCGCACCTTCGCGCTGTCGATCGCCGAAACCGTCAACGAGACGGAAGATCGCCTGGTCATCGCCCGCCGCGCCATGGAAACAGCGCTGACCTCGACCTCGGGTCAGGTTTCGGGCGCCCTCGACTCGACGGCTGCGACGGTCACCTCCGCTCTCGCCGCGACTGCATCCCACATCGCCTCCGTGCTTGACGACAACAGCACTCGCGTCGCCATCGCCCTGACTGACAACAGTGATCGCGTCGGCGCGGTGTTGGACGACAACAGCACCCGGGTCGCTATCGCTCTGACCGACAACAGCGATCGTGTCGGTGCGGTGATGAATTCGAACAGCGATACCGTCAATGCGGCGCTCCGGTCGCACAGCGACTATGTCGATACCGCGCTGGCGACCAATAGCGAGCGGATCGAGTCCGTCATGAGCGACAGTGGCGGTCGCGTGGCGACGGTCATCGCCGACGCCAGCGAACGTGTCGAAGCCGCACTTTCGGGTACCGGCGAACGCGTCAAGTCCGTGCTTGAAGCCACTACTGGCCGCGTTGAAACCGCGCTCGACGACGCCTCCAGCCGCGTCGAGAGTGTTCTCGACACCGCGAGCGACCGGGTCGAAGCCTCGCTCAGCGGCACCGCCGACCGCGTCGATGCGGTGCTCAACGCCAGTGGCGATCGCCTCAACACGGTCCTGACCACGGTCACCGATCGGGTCAGCGCCGCCGTCACCGGGTCGAGCCAGCAGGTTGCGACCACGCTCGAAGCCAACCGCCAGCAGGTCGCGGCAACTCTTGCCACCGCGGGCCAGCAGGCGTTCACCCTGATCGAGGAAAACAGCCGCCGCGTCGCCGCCGTAATGACCGATAGCTCGGAGCGGATCGACAAGACGCTCGTCGCCACCCGCCAATCGCTCGGCGTCATGCTTGAACAGGTCGAGTCCGAGTCCGCCGCCCGCCTCGAAACGAGCGGCAACCGCATCGCTGCCCTCATCGACGGCTCGTCGCGCCACGCCGCTGAAACCCTGCACCAAACCGGCAACCTCATCGAACAGGCGCTGTCCGGCAACACCGAGCGCGTCGATGCCCTGCTGCGGCACACCGCCGATCGTGTCGCCGAGGTGGTCAATCAGGCCGCCGGCAATGCCACCAGCACGCTTGACAGCACCACCTCGGCGCTGACCCAGGCCATCGAAGTCGGCACCGGTACCGTGCGTGAGGCTCTCGCCGATACCGCCGGCCTGGTCACGCAAACGCTGTCCGAAACCTCGGGCTCAGTGCAGCACGCGCTGCTCGAAACGGCGAGTTCGGTGCAAAGCACCCTCGATGCCGCGACCAGCACGCTGCAGCAGACGCTGGCCACCAACACCGGCACCGTCCGCAGCCTGCTCAACGCCTCGACCGGCGAAGTCCACAACACGTTGACCTCGAATACCGAAGATCTTCGCACCTTCCTCGGCGCCTCGACCGACGACATCCGCTCGGCCCTTGCCGGCAATACCGCGGAAGTTCGGACCGCGCTCGGCGCCTCCAGCGAGGATATCCGCACTACTCTCATCAGCAACACCGAGGATCTCCGCTCCTTCCTCGTCGGTTCGACGGACGATATTCGTGCGACGGTCAACGGCAACAGTGAGGAATTGCAGGCTTTCCTCAGCACCTCGAGCGAAGACATCCGGTTGGCGCTGACCACCAATACCGACGACGTCCGCACCATTCTCGGCGCGACGTCCGGTGAAATCCGCACCACGCTGGCGACCACTACGGGCGACATGCGCACCGCGCTCGACCAATCGACCAGCATGGTGCGCGGCGGTCTCTACAGCACCACCAATGAAATCCGCGCCGCGCTCGACCAGACCAGCACCGAGCTTCGCAGCACGCTGGAACAGACCACGGGCGACCTGCGCGGCAGTCTCGAACAGACCACCGACGGCCTTCGCGCCATCGTCGAGCAGACCACCCAGGACCTGCGCGGCACGCTCGAACAATCGTCCGGCGAAATCCGCTCGACCGTCGAGGAAACCACGGCCGAGCTGCGGATCGCCCTGCAAAGTACCACGTTCGACCTCCGCACCGTCATGCAGCAGACCTCCGGTCAGCTTCGCGACACCCTTGGGGGCGCCACCACCGAACTTCGCAGCTCGGTCGAAGACGCCACCGTGCAACTCCGCGGCACCCTCGACGATGCGACCGAAAATCTGCGCGGCACGCTCGACCATGCTACGGGGGATCTGCGGGGCTCGATCGATACCGCCACGGTGCAGCTCCGCGGCTCGATCGAACAGACTACGGGCGATCTCCGTGGGTTGTTGGACCAATCGACCGGCGACATGCGCACGGTTGTCGAACTGGCGACCGGCGACATCCAGTCGGCACTGACCCAATCGACCGACACGCTCCGCTCGACGCTGTCCGTCGCTTCTGGCGATATGCGCCGTGTCCTCGGCGAGACCAGTGGCGAAGTCCGCCGCGTGCTCAACGAAACCACCGGCGCCATCGACGGGACGCTGTCCGAAATCACCGGCAATGTCCGCTCGGCCATCGAAGGCAGTGCGTCGAGCCTGCGCGATACCCTGCTCAGCACCGGCAGCGACGTTGCTGCCAAGCTCGGCGATTTTCGCGACACCGCCGACAGCGAAAGCCAGCGCACCACCGAAGTGCTGCGCGATGCCCAGCAGTCCATGGTCTCCGAAATGCAGCGGGCTCTTGAGGACGCGACTCGGAAGTTCAACGAGACGGCGCAGGCGATGCGGGCCACGGCGCGCGAAGTCGGCACCGAACTCGAGGCCACCCGCACCGAACTGCAGCGCGGCGTCGTCGAACTGCCCGAGGAAACCCGCGCCAGTGCTGCCGCCATGCGCCGTGTCGTCGCCGAACAGATCGAGGCATTGGCCGAACTTAACGCGATCGTCAGGGCCCAGCCCGCGACGCATGACCTGAACCAGCGTCCCATTGCCCCGGCACGGCCGTCTAGCCCGCCGCCCGCGCAGTCGTCTTATCGCCCGCAACCCGCGCCGCAGCCGGCGTATCGTCCCGAACCGCAGCTGCCCCCAGCCCCGCAGCCACAGGCTCAGCAGCCGCGGCCGCAGCCGAGCACCTATGTGTCGGCTTACCGGTCAGCTCAACCGGCTGCCGATGTCGGCAACGCCGCCGAGCCGGCTGGGCCTGGCACTGTTGTCGCCGAAGCACCGCAGCCGACACCGCGCCCGGCAGCTCCGCCGACGCCCCAGCCCGCCTCCGTACAGGTTGCGCCAGCTGTTGTTGCCCAGCCGCAGCCGGCCAAAGTCGAGGATAGCGGTGGCGGCTGGCTCCGCGACGTGCTGCGCAACGCCACGGCCAAGCAGCAGACCGCCCAATCAGCCCAGCAGGCCGGCCTCTCCGGGCTGACCGAGGAGATCGCCCGTTCGATCGACACCACCTCGTTTGCCGATGCCTGGGCCCGTTACCAGGCGGGTGAGCACAACGTCTTCTCGCGTCGCATCTATACGCTGACCGGCCAAGGCACCTATGACGAAGTCCGTAAGCGCCTGCAGCGCGACAATGATTTTGCCCGCGCGGCCGTCGCTTACATGACCGAGTTCGAGCAATATTTGAAGCGTACTGCGGCGGGTGCCAACCCGATCGTCGAGACCCGCGAGCAGCTGCTCTCGGATCGCGGCAAGGTCTACACCATGCTCGCCCACGCCAGCAGCCGCCTGACTTGATCGACAGGCGGATTGAAGCCTATCGCCAGTCCCCTTAGGGGGCCTCCGCCTACTACTCAGGTTGCCCCGTACACAGTCATCCCCGCGAAAGCGGGGATCGCTGTCTAAGGGCGGACAAGTGAAACGGAAATTCCCGCTTTCGCGGGGATGACGGCGGTAGACCTGTCGAGGTAAACCCAAGCTGGCCGTCGGCCCTCAGTGCGCATGCCTTGGTTGCAACCGGAGCGACGCCATTACGAGTGCAATCCCAACCAGCGACAGCCCTGTCGAGAACAACCACGCCCCCGGACCGAACTGCGTCACCAGCGGCCCGACGGCGATGAGCGCGATCACCGTCATCCCCTGCTGCAGCATGTAGGCAAAACCCTGAGCCTCGGCGGCAATGTCCTCGCTGGTCCAGTTGGCGATAAACTGGATCGAGCCGAAATACCCGAGCGCAAAGGTGAATGCGTGCAGCAGTTGCAGGCCGAACAGTACGGCGAGCGGCGGGTTGAACGCCATCGCCGTCCAGCGCGCCGCCGCGACCGCCATGGCAAGGATCAGCAAGTGCCGGGCGGAAAGCTGCCAGCCGAGTCGGGTCCAAAAAAACATCATCGCTGCTTCGGCCGCCGCCGCGGTGGCAATCAGCGGCCCGATCATCCCCTCGGAAATTCCCTGCTGTTTCCACAGCAATGCGGCGAACGCTCCGAGAATCGAATGCGTCGCGTACAGCATGCCGAACCCCACCAGCGGCAGGATGAACCACGGTCGCAGCACTTCCCGCAGGTGGCTGGCCTGCTTGCTGAGCGACGGGGCGATGTGAGCACCTGGCGGCGCGCGGAAGCGCGGCAATTGCAGCGACAGCAGCGCCCGGAAGATCGACATGCCGAGGAACACCGGCACGAATGCCGCGTCGCCGTACATGCCTATGATGAACCCAGAGACGATCGAGCTCACCATGTAGCCGATGGTGCCCCATGCCCGGACGATGCCGAAATCCGAACCGTTGCGCTGGGTCATCCGCACCGTCGCCGCGTCGATGACCGGCACCAGCGACATCTTGGGCACGACGCACAGCGTCCACACCGCGAGGATGCTCCAGAACCCAGACACGAAGTACAGTGCGATCGGTGCGATCCCGGCGAGCAGCGCCAAAACGATGATGACGCTCCGCCAGTCCCCGGCGCGATCGGCGATGCGGCCGACCAGCATGTTGATGCCGAACAGCACCAGCACCGGCAGCGCGTTGATGAAGCCGATCTCCTCGGCGCTGATGCCGCGCTGCGCCAGCCAGATGGCGAGATACACCGAGACGGTGCCCTGGCTGCTATAAACTGCGAAATGAAAAATGCCCGCGCGGAGTTCGGGCGAAATGCCCCGCGCGGTCGCTGCCGTGGTCATGTAAGAAACTCTTTGGCGGCGAATCCGCGTCGGGCGCAAATAGCGCAATTGGAATTGAGAAAACAAGCCGGATCAGGCCTGCGCCAGGCTGCTCCGCTCGCGTCGCGGCGACATCATCAGCAGCGAAATGACGATCAACACGCCGCCGGCCAACGACAGCACCGCCGCGAAATAGAATGCGCCCGCCCCGAAAGCCGCGGTCAGGTAACCGAACACCGCGAATGCCAGCACCGTCGACACCTGCCGCAGCATGGTGAAAAAGCTCTGCGCCTCGGCCGCGATCTCGCTGCTGGTCCAGTTGCCGATGAAATTGACGATGCCGACGAACGCCAGCCCGACCGTGGCCATGTGCAGAAACTGCAGCCCGATCAGCACGGGAATCGTCGGCGACATCGCAAACCCGGCCCATCGCACGATGCCGCAGGCACAGCCGGCCAGCAGCAGGTATCGAGCCGGAAACCGTCGGGTAATCTTCTCGAACTGGAACATGACAATCACTTCGCCGAGCGGCGCCACTGCCCACAGCAGCCCGATCATCCAGCCCGGCAGTCCCTGTTCGCGCCACAGCAGCGCCCCGAAACCCATCTGCATCATATGGCTGCCCTGCAGCAGCGCCGCGCCGATCAGCGGCAGGATAAACCATGGCCGCCACAACTCGCCCATCCTTATGGCGATCATTGGATTGACCGGCGCATCAATCGGGTGTGTCAGCCCGGTGCGCTCCTCGCCGCCCCGAAACAGCGGCAGCGCCAGCGACGCCGAACCGCGGCTGAGCGCCGCCACCAGCATCAGCGGCACGAACACCAGCGCTCCCCACCAGTCGAGCACGAACCCCGAGATGATGGTGACCACGATGAACCCGATGGTGCCCCACATCCGGATCAGGCCGAAATCATCGCCGGTGCGGCGGGTCATGCGGAACGCCGCGGCATCGACGACCGGGGCGATGGCCTGGAATGGCACCACCAGCAGGGTCCAGGCGATCAGGATCGGCCAGAACCCATCGACGAACAGCAGCACGATCGGCCCGAAACACGCGAGCAGCGAGCCGGCGACGATGACGCTGCGCCAGTCGCTCGCCCGATCCGCCAGCCGCCCGACGACGAGATTAAGCACCACCATGATCAGCAACGGCAACGCGTTGATGAACCCGATCTCGGCCGGCGAGATGCCTTTTTCGCTGAGCCAGATCGGCAGGAATGGCGTCGAAATCGCCGGCGTGACGAACAGCGTCGAATAAAACAATGAAGTGCGCGCCGCGGGCGATGTCAGCCGCGCCGCCAAAGGCAGCCGCATGGATGACGGGCTCCGGGGAAAATCAGGCGTTAGACGACAATGCGCTGGCCGGGCGCCGAGGGCAACCCGCCGAAAGCCCTATGCGGGCGGTTCGACTTCGACGCCGGTGCGTTTCTTGCTCCGCCGCCGCAGTTTGCGTGGACGCTCCTCGACCACCCCCTGCCAGCGGATGATTTCGAGTTCGCCCTCGAGCGTCTCGGCGACCGCCGTGCAGCTTTCGACCCAATCGCCGGTGTTGATGTATTTGATGCCGAGCCGCTCATGGATATCGGCAAAATGGATATGCCCGCAGATTACGCCATCGACATCGCTGTCCTTGGCCTCCTGGGTCAGCGCCATTTCAAACCGCCCGATGACACTGACGGCGTTCTTGACCTTGTGCTTTGCCCACGCCGACAGCGACCAGTAGGAAAACCCCAGCCGCCGACGCACCCAGTTGAGCCAGATGTTGATGCGCAAGGCAAACCGGTAGGCCCAGTCGCCGACATAGGCGAGCCATTTGGCATGCGCCACCACCACGTCGAACTGGTCGCCATGGATGACCAGGTAGGATTTGCCCTGCGCCGTGATGTGCACGGTGCGGTCGACCACGTCGACGACGCCGAAATATGTGCCGAGGTATTCGCGGAGGAACTCGTCGTGATTGCCGGGCAGCAGCACGATGTGCGTCCCGGCCAGCGCCTTGTCGAGCAGCAATTGCGTCAACACGTGATACTCGGGCGGCCAGTGCCAGGATTTGACCAGCCGCCAGCCATCGAGGATATCGCCGATCAGATAGATCGTCTCGGCCTCGTAGACCCGCAGGAAATCGATCAATTGCTGCACGCGGATCGGCCGCATGCCCAGATGCACGTCGGACAGGAACAGCGCCCTGACCCGCCGGATGTCGCCTGCTTCAACCGTCAACCGATTCCGCCCTCCGCCCGCAACGGCAGCGGTAGTTTACAACGCGGGGGTCAAAGATGAAACAGCCCTACCGCGTCAGCACGCCTTTCAGCGCCACGATCCGTTGGTAGCTCTCGGCGATGCGCGCGGCAAACGCCGGATCGCGGTTACCCTCGGCGACCAGGATCGCGAGGATTTCGTCGCCGAGCGAGGCGCGGGAATTGGCGGTGTTCGAGAACAGCAGCACGTCCATGCCGGCGTTGACCGCACGGATGACAGTATCCTTAAGCCCGAAATGCTGCCGGATTGCCCCCATTTCAAGGTCGTCGCTGATCACCACGCCCTTGAACCCGAGTTCGCCGCGCAGCACCCCGGTGATCCACTCCGGCGACAGGCTCGCGGGCAGCCGCGTGTCGCCGCCCGAATAGTCGGCGTGATAGAGATGCCCGACCATCACCAGCTGGTTGAACCCGCCCGCGATCAGCAACCGGTACGGTTCGAGTTCCGCCCGGCTCCAGGTCTTGGTGATATCGACGAACCCCTCATGGCTGTCCGCCGTGCTCGATCCGTGCCCTGGAAAGTGCTTCAGCGCCGAGATCACCCCGGCCCGCGTGTGCGCTGTCACGAACGCCGCGGCATAAAGGGCGACTGTTTCGGGCGAGGCGCTGAACGAGCGGCCGAATTTGGTGATCACCTGATTGTCCGGATTGATATCGAGATCGACGACCGGCCCGAAATTGACGGTGAACCCCAACGCGGCGATCCGTTCGGCCAGGTCGCCATACAGCGCCAGTGCCTGCTTCGGATCGTTGTCCTTGGCGACGGTCCGGGCATTCGGGATTTCGGTGAACCCAACATCGCGGGTCAACCGTTCAACGGCGCCGCCCTCCTGATCGACGGTGATGAACGGCGGCAATTCCGGTCGCGCCGCCAGGAGGCTCAAATTCATCGCCTTCACCGCCTTGAGGCTGGCAATGTTGGTCTTGAGCAGCATGACGCCACCAAGCCGGCCGGCGGCAATCGCATCGCGTAGCGCGACCACCGAGCGGTCGTCGGCGCTATCGCCCGAAAATCCGACGACGATCATCTGCCCCGCCATTTCTTCGAGCGTGGCGGCGGAAATCGGTTGGGCAAACAGCAGCCCGACGAGCAGTGCTAGAATGGCGCGCATCAGAAGTCCCGGGTGGTAACAAGTGCAACCATGCCCGCCGATTGCGGCAGAATGGTTAACGAAACCCAAAACTGTTCCGTGACCTGCTCGGCCAGCCTAGCGGTTCTGCCGGTTAGCGATCAGATCGTCGACGACGCCTGGATCGGCCAAAGTCGTCGTGTCACCGAGTGCGCCGTAATCGTTCTCGGCCACCTTGCGCAAAATCCGCCGCATGATCTTGCCCGAGCGCGTTTTCGGCAGCCCCGGCGCGAACTGAATCAGGTCCGGCGACGCGATGGCGCCGATCTCTTTCCGGACCCAATTGCGCAGTTCGACCTTCAATTCATCGCTCGACGTTTCGCCGGCCATCAGCGTCACATAGCAATAAATCCCCTGCCCCTTGATGTCGTGCGGATAGCCGACCACCGCGGCCTCGGCGACTTTCGGGTGCGCCACCAGCGCGCTTTCGACCTCCGCGGTACCGAGCCGGTGCCCGGAGACGTTAAGCACATCGTCGACGCGCCCGGTGATCCAGTAATACCCGTCCGCGTCTCGCCGGCAGCCGTCGCCGGTGAAATAATAGCCTTTGTACTGAGTAAAATAGGTGTCGATGAAACGCTGGTGATCGCCGTAGACGCTGCGCATCTGCCCCGGCCAACTATCGGCGATGGCCAGCACGCCCTCAGCCTTGGTCTGTTCCTGCAACCGCCCCTCAGGCGACAGCACCACCGGCTTGATCCCGAAAAACGGCACCGTGGCCGACCCGGGTTTGGTGGGGATGGCCCCGGGAAACGGCGCGATCATGTGGCCGCCGGTTTCGGTCTGCCACCACGCATCGACGATGCCGCAGCGGTCCTTGCCGATATGCTTCCGATACCACATCCAGGCTTCCGGGTTGATCGGCTCGCCCACCGTCCCGAGCAGCCTGAGCGTCGGCATGTCGTACTTGTCGGCGAATTGCGGCCCGGCCCCCATCAGCGCCCTAATCGCCGTCGGCGCGGTGTGGAAAATGTTGACCTTGTGCTTTTCGACCACCTGCCAGAACCGGCTGGCGTCCGGATAACTCGGAATGCCCTCGAACATCAGCGTCGTCGCGCCATTCGCCAGCGGACCATAGACGATGTAGGTGTGCCCGGTGATCCAGCCGACATCGGCCGTGCACCAGAACACCTCGCCGTCGCGATAATCAAAGCTCAGTTCATGCGTCAGCGAACCATAGACCAGATAACCGCCCGTGGTGTGCAGCACGCCCTTGGGTTTCCCCGTCGATCCCGAAGTATAGAGGATGAACAGCGGGTCCTCGGCATTCATCGGTTCCGGCGCGCACTCTGCTCCAACCGTTTCCGCCGCCTCATGATACCAGACGTCCCGCCCCTCGGTCATCGCCACCGAGTTGCCGGTGACTTTGACGACGATCACCCGGGTGACGCCCGGGGCCTTGGCCAAAGCCTCGTCGACGTTCTTTTTCAGCGGCACCAGCTTGCCGCCGCGCCGGCCTTCATCGGCCGTCAGGATGATCCGACTGTCACAATCATTTACGCGCCCGGCGATCGAATCGGGCGAGAAGCCGCCGAAAATCACCGAATGCACTGCGCCGATCCGGGTGCAGGCGAGCATCGCCACGGCGGTATCGATCACCATCGGCATGTAGATGGTAACGCGGTCGCCCTTTTTGACACCTTCGGCCTTGAGCACATTGGCGTAGCGACAGACCCGCGCATGCAGTTCGCGATAGGTGACCTGGCCGTCGGTGCCGGGCGTATCGCCTTCCCAGATGATCGCGACCTGATCGCCGCGCGTCGCCAGATGCCGGTCGAGGCAATTGGCCGAGACGTTCAACACGCCGTCTTCGTACCATTTGATCGACACGTCGGGGAACGCGAAGCTGGTGTTCTTGATGATCGTCGGCGGCACGATCCAGTCGAGTCGCTGCGCCTGCTCCGCCCAGAACCCATCGGGATCGCTGAGCGAACGGGCATACATCGCCTCGTACTGCGCCTTCGACGTAAAGGTCTGCGCCTGCGCAGCCGGGCTCGGCTCGAATACCAGCGGTTCGTTCATTCCAGGCCTCCCGATGCACCGCCCGGGGGCCGCGCAGTGGCCGGGGCTCCGATACCCTGACTGGTACCGTTCAAGCGCGACCGCATAGCTGGTTTAGCCAAGGGCCGGGCACCGGGCAAGCCGCGAGGCGACTTGATAAGTGGCCCTTAGCACCGCGGAAACCCTGCCGATAAACCCTTTGTCGTCCGATTGCTGGCACACTGAGGACAAATCGCCCGGGAGGCAGACTTGGCAGACATGACATACCGGGCGGCAACGCCGGCCGATCTCGAGATCATCCATCGCGAACTGATGGCGGTCATCGACGAGTCGCCGCACTACAACGAATTGTTCAAGGCGCATGAAAAGGGCCGGCTGACCAAGCAATACTTGAGGGCCCTGCAGACGCAGGATCCGTTCCACGTCATCTGCGTACTGCTCGATGGCACCCCCGCCGGCGGCCTGATTTCGGGGCCGGAATACGGTGCCATCTTCCGCTACTGGTCGTGGATTTTCCCGGCTCACCGCCGCTCGCGCCTCGGCTTTTACGGCATGCGGCTGTTCGATGAGCACTGGGACAATGGCAAGTTCCACAAGGCCTACACCTTCGTCCGCCCCGAAAACACCGTCGCCCTCGCCCTGCTCGATCGCTACGGCTACACCGTCACCGCGACCTTCAAGACCCACATCTTCGGCCAGGATTACTGCGTCGTTGAAAAACCCTACACCAAGGTGACTGAAGGCTATGACAGCGGCATGGGCATCGGCCGCCTCGGCCGCCTGCTGCAGAAGGTCGGGTCGGTGGTCGGCCGCTAAGCCGAAACCCGCTACTCGGCGGGAACGGCGTCGGGGGAATTGCCGCGCCGTAACCGTGCGAACAGCGACACGTCCACGCCGGCCAGCCGGTACGCCGTGTACCACAACGCCACCGACCACACGGTCATCGACAGCAGCGCGGCAACAGCGGCCCCCGTCAGCCCCCATAGCGGCACCATGACGATATTGCCGACCACCAGCGTGGTGACGCCGAGGGCAATTGCCGGCAGCGGCGCATAGGGGCGGTCATGGATCGACAGCACCAGCGACGCCGGCCCCAGCGCCGAGCGCACGATGAGCCCGAGGCACAGCACGCCGAGCGGCGCCGCACCGGCCATGAACGCCGGCCCGAACAGCATCAGTGCCACCGGTCCACCGACGATCATCCCGCCGAGGAGGATCGCGGCAATCGTTGTGGCGACCAAATTGGCGTCGCCGATCCGCCGCGCGAACCCGGCCTTGTCACCAAGGGCGTCGTTCTCGAAAATGTCAGGCAGCGTGACCGAATAGACCGCGACCACGGCGAACGAAACCAGAGAAAAAATTCGTGTGCACACCCCAAAGATTGCCAGTTCCTCGCGCGACAGATGGCCGGCGAGCAGGATCAAATCGAGGTCGAAGAAGAAATCGGTAGCGAGGACAATCACCATCCACGGCAGCGCAAACCGCCACCAGCGCCGCTGTTCGCCAACCGGCACCGGCATCTCGGTCGGGATCTGCCGCACGACCATTATCATGTAAGCGAACTGCGCCACTGCGACGGCGAAATAGCCCCCGGCGACAAACCAGACAAAGCCGCCGAATTCAGCATCCGGCGCGCCGAGCAGCAGCAGCGCGATCAGGAATGCGAACACTACCACCATGGGCCGGAACACCGAATCGGCGAAATACCCCGCCATTGGGCGCTTGAGCCCGATCAAAGCCGCGCCGCTGACCATTACCAGCGCCGCGCTCAGCGCCATCAGCCCAACCGGCAGCCAATGCGCCTGCACGATAGCGCCCGGTTCGCCGAGCAGCCCGACCACCGGATAGCCGAGCGCGAACACCAGCGCCCCGACCACCGCGACATGAAAATACGCCCGCGCGAGGAACCCCCACAGCGCCCGGCCCTGCCCCTTGGCGCGGTACTCGGCCGCGAAATACGTCCCGATGGTTTCAAACCCGAGCGGCAGGAACACGCCGACGAGGTTGATCGCCGCCATCAGCAGCAAATATTCGCCGAGCCGCTCCGCCCCCCAAAACCGCCCGATGGCCGCCTGGGTCAGAAACACCACGCCGGCGCCGAAAATCCGCGCGGCGAACATGATCGCTGATTGCGATGCGAGCTTGCTCCTGAGGCCCATCTCAGGCCTCAGGTTTCGCAGTGGTCTCGATATGCGGCGGCTGATCCGGCCGAGCTCGCCCCCGATGCAACCGGTCAAGGCTTCGGCGCGCCGAATGATAGGCGTCGCGCAGCGCAAACGCGGTCTGCCCGATCAGCATCGGAAATCTATACGCCGCGTAATTCGCGACGCGCGGCACCGGCGTGATCACGCCGGCATCGCCCGCCATGCCCTTCTTGAACTGATGCAGCCCCTGGAACCCGTCGGTACCGCCGAGATCGTACCAGTCGGCTTCGGTATGATCGCGCAGCCATCGGATGATGTGCCAGTGCAGGAAATACCCCGCCCGCAGCGGCAGCGCCCGGTCATTGGTCGCGCCATAGAGGTAAACCGCCCGGTCGCCGGCCTTGAAAATGATCGCTCCAGCGATGATTTCGCCCGCGTGGCGGACATAAAACAGTTCGGGCTGCAGCAGCGGCACTTCCGACCCGAACAGCGCCGGCACCGTGTCGTAAGCCGAGTGATCGGGGAACCGCTTGCGGTCGGCCATCGCCGCGTAAAGCGCATCGAACTCGCCAATCTGGTCGAACTCGGCGCGCTCGAAGCTGAGCTCGGCTTTTTCGGATTTATTGAGGTGGTAGCGCCACTTCTGCGCCAGGCTCTTGCGCTGCTCGGCATCGCTTAGCCGCAGATTGATGATGTAACGGTTGGGGAACAGCAGCCGTGACCCGGCGGCAAAGCCGCGCGCGATCAAATGGTCATACTGGTTATTGACCGGTGCCAGCGACGCCCGTGGCAACACCGACAGCATCATCCGGCGCTTGACTGCATACTCCTCGACCAACCGGTCGATCATACCTTGATAGATCGCCAGCCCGTCCGGTGCATTGGTGTCCGCGAGCATCGGGCCCCATTTCGCCAGCGCGATGGTGCCAAGCTTCAGCGGCATCGGCTGCAGCATCATCAGCGCGCCGCCCACCAGTTCGCCGTTGCGATAAAACAATGCCGGTTCGTGCTCGACCTGCGGCCAGCGCTGTTTGGCGTAGGCGTACAACCCTTCCTGGCAGACTTCATCGAACTCGGCGGCATGCCGGTCCCAGTCCGCCGGCGCGATGAAGCGCAGCGTGACTTTACCGGCCGCCGGCGCCGCGGTGGCGGGCCGCGTCAGGTCGAGCGTTTCAAAGCCGTGGGCAACAAGCGACATCGGACCTTTCCGGAGTCGGTCAGTTTCGGAGCCTGCAACCTATCGTCTAGGTCTCGACAAATCCTGACCGAACATCCGAAAATGCCGTGAATCTCAGCCGGTGGTTAACTCAGTGCGCCGCCGGTATTGCCGGGACGGCAGTGCCGGCCGTGGCGGCAACCGCCGCAGCACCATGCCCGCCGTCATAGACGAACGGAATGTGCGGCAGCGTATAGCCCAGCAACTGGTCCGCGCCCTCATAGACCATGCGCGCGGCGACATAGAGAATGATGACAAGACCAACCCAGGCGATCCAGCGATGGCGCGTCAGCAATTGCGCGATGAACGACGCGGCGACGCCCATCATTACCACCGACAGTGCCAGTCCGAAAATCAGCGCCTCGAAATGATGCTGCGCCGCGCCGGCGACGGCCAGCACGTTGTCGAGCGACATCGAAACGTCGGCGATGATGATCTGCATCACCGCCTGCCGCAGCGTCTTCTTGGGCGCCCGCCCAGCAATGGTACCATCGGCATTAAGATCGGTGTCGGTAAGCGCTTCGCTGGCTTCGGCGTGGCTGTGCTGGGGCTCGCTGAGCTCGCGATACATCTTCCAGCACACATACAGCAGCAACGCGCCACCGGCGATCAGCAGGCCGCCGCCGAGCTGCAACAGTTGTGTTGTAATCAACGCAAAGAATATCCGCAGCACTGTCGCTGCGATGATGCCGATGAGGATAGCCTTCTTACGCACGTCGGAGGCGAGCCCCGCCGCCGCGAGGCCGATGACCACGGCATTATCGCCGGCCAGCACCAGGTCGATGAGAATGACCTGCCCGAGCGCGGTGAGGAAGCTGAGGTCAAAACCAAACATCTGCGGGAGACTCCATCGAACGGCGCGGGGGCGCTACGCGGCACGTCGGCAGCACTGCGCTATATGGGGCGTTTTCAGCAGCCTGTTAACCCCGCCCCAGCACCAAATCCCCGACAAAACCGCGAATTCCTGCGGCAAATCGCGCCGGCCGGTGGCAGCGGGTCAGCGGGTTGCGTCCGCCACGAGAAAATGCACCACGCAACATCTCCGTCGCGAGACCCACAACCTAGTTTTCAGGAACTGATCGCTGCCTCTAGGCTCGATCCAACCAAGCTGCGCCAATTGCCGTCACTGCCAACGCCGTCGCCCCAGCGACATCGGGAGTAACGTGGTTTGGCCAATGCGACGAACTATCCCTACAACAGGATATCCGCCGCACGGATCGCAATCAGGCCGGTCAATTGAATCTCGAACTCGGCCGCTGCATCGTTGTCGGTGCTGATCTGGATCACTGTCCGGTCGTTCACCGTGCCCGCCTCATTGACCGCAGTCCAGCGGACTTGCCCCGCCCCGCTGAAGGCTGCTCCTCCAACATAGGCGAGGCGCTGTTCGCCATCGACGACAAAATTGGCATCACCAAAATACTCCAGTGAAATCTTGTCGCCTTGTAGCTTGTTGAAATCGATGATGACGTCACGCTTTCCTATGCCGACGCCACTGTCGTCTAGCCCGTTAAAGAAAAACCGATCGGCTCCACCCCGTCCCTCGAGCGTATCTACGCCGCCGTACCCGGTAAGCCAGTTTTCGAAGCTGTTGCCACGCAGCACGTCGGCAAGCTGCGCTCCATCGATATCTTCCATGTTTTCGGCTTGCTCAACGTGTCCGAAGCCATCGTTGAGAACTTCGTGACCGAAACGTTCCAGATCGACGTCCACGCCAACGTCGCCGCCGAACTGGCTATTGCGCCAGAATGTCAGGAGATCGTAGCCATCCTTGCCGTTGTAGGTGTCAGTTCCAGCGCCACCGTAGAAAGTCTCCGAGCCGCTGTGGCCGACAAATTGGTCCCCGGCGGCCGTGCCAACGACGCCGTCGATATCGGTGAATGCATCTCGGGTCCCAAACCCATCAAACACGCCTCCGGTCCGGAAGTTTATGACAATCCCCTTGCCGCCGCCATAGGTGATGTCTTGCGAGTAATCGAGCCAGTCGAAACCGCCATTGCCGTCATAAGTATCCCTGCCGCGTAGCCCGAGAAAGGTCTCGTCGGCAGCGCTGCCCGTGAATACATCGGCCAGCCTCGATCCCTCGTAAATCTCGAACCCGGTGATCGTATCTATGCCACCCCATGGCGAAGCAACTGTACCCAACTCGACATTTAGGGTGATGCCCCTGGTTGCCGACCCACTTCCGAATGAGTCTGTATAGCTTAGAGTATCATTGCCATCGCCGCCATGCATGGCGTTGCTACCTTGCGAGGCATAGATGTAGTCATCGCCACCGAAACCATTCACCGTGTCGTCGCCGACATTTATGCCGGGCATTAGTTGATCGTCCGCCGCCGAGCCGTTGATGGTATCATCTGCAGACTGCAACAACACCCAAGTATAGTAGGAGTCGCCTGGCTCGAATGACCCGTCTCGTCGCGTATAGCCGAAGGCAGCGAGGTACAAATCGGGATAGTCGACCGCGAGACCCGTCGCACTGACCCAGGTTAGGCCGCCCTTACTGATCGACATCGCTGTAACGGTGCCATCCGAGGGCTGGCCGCCGAAACCATTATACGTAAACCCGGTTCCAGACAGCGTAATTACATGCCCTGCAGCGGTAGTGTAACGCAATGTGGTAGCGTTGCGGAGCGTCACCGAACCCGTATCGCCCAACTGGAACAGGTCGCCGTACCAGTTATCCGAATAATCTACATTTGCAGTAACGTTGATTGTCGCCAAGATATGTCTCCCACTCCGCCAACTCAGGCATATCGCAAGATCAGCCAGAGTCCAGCGTAGTGGTGCGGATTAGTCCAGTAGCCAACGACATGAGATGGAAAGTTTAAGCGACTAGCGCCGGGTTTCTGACTGGACCGTCAACAGTGACGTCCCAAGTGCCTGCGCCTGAAGCCGAAGTTTGCCGGCCTAGTCATGCGGACTGGCGGTCCGGCCTAATATTCCCATCGGGAAAACGGACCGGCCAATCCGTTGATTTCATTCGGCCTTGGTGGGTGCGCACGGACTCGAACCGTGGACCCGCTGATTAAGAGTCAGCTGCTCTACCATCTGAGCTACGCACCCTGGGCCGGCCGGGGACATAGCAAAGCCACCTCCCCCTGTCCAGTGTGCCATTCCGCCGGATTTGCGCTAAGGGGGAGTGCCGGGCCGGGTTGCCGTGTCTCGGCGCGACATTCCTGCCCGGCCTGACACGGAGAACCGCCCTGACGCCCGCCGATATTCTCTGGTTGCCCATCGATTGGCTGATCGTCAATTCGGTGTGGATCATCGCCGCCATCGCCGTCGTGGTATTCGGAAATATGCTTTCCAAGCTTGCCGCGACCACAGTCAAGCGGTTGCTGCCGCACGCCTATGGCGTCGACAAGAACTTCGCCCCGCTGCTGGCCCAGGTGGCCCGTTATGGCATCCTGGTGTTTGCCGTGGTGACCGCGCTCGGCTTCATCGGTGTACCCAACACCTCGATCCTCGCAGTGCTCGGCGCCGGCGGGTTGGCCATAGCCCTCGCGCTCCAGAATACGCTCTCCAATATCGCGGCGGGGATCATGCTGATCTGGCAACGGCCCATCGCCATCGGCGAATACATCACGGGCGATTCGGTCGAAGGTGTCGTTATCGAGATCGGGCTGTTCGGAACTCGGTTGCGCTCGTCGAGCGGCCTGTTTGTGTTCACGCCTAACCAGAAGCTGTGGAATGGCGCCATCACCAACCACAGCCGGGAGCCGCGTCGGCGCATCCAGATTGAGTTGACAGTGCCCGACACCATCAACATCGCCCGAGCCCGCAAGGCTATGCTGCGCATCGCCACCAATGACAAACGCGTGCTGGTCGACCCGGCGCCGACGGTCCACGTTTCGGGCTTCACTACCGACAAGGTGACGCTGCAGCTGCGCGCCTGGGTATCGACCCCCGACTACGTTGCCGGCCTGCACGCCCTGACGGAAACCGCCAAGCTGGCGCTAAACAAGGAACTGGCTGGGGATGCAGGTTCGGGCAAGGCGGAAATCTCCGTCGTCACCGACCCGCATTCCAACACCGACGGCGCCCCTCAGGGCAGTTGAAGTAACAGAAGCCGCAGTCGCGCCGCGGCCTCCTCGAATGCAAAAAGTCAGGCGTGGCCGTCGAGGCCCTTGAACGCTTCGGCGCCCCAGATCTGCTCGACCTGGTAATTCTTGCCGCAGCCTTCACGATAACGCGCGTAATGCTGCGCCCGGGTCAGGCCGTTGCCCAGCAGGTCGGTGCCCTTCCAGAAATCCTGATGATAGGCTTCGGCCGGCCAAAAGGTGGGGGCCATGGCGATTATTGTCGCAACCGGCGAGCCCAGTTCACCGGCGACCTTGGCCTTCTCCGCCTCGGCCTGCTGCAGTTCCTCGGGCGTCCCCGCATAGATCGCGGTGGTGTAGCTCTCGCCGAAATCACAGAACTGCCCGTTCGCCTCGATCGGATCGATCAGGTGGAAATAGGTCTCCAGCAGCGTCTCGTAGCTGGTGACGCTCGGATCATAGGTCACCATCACCGCCTCGCGATGGCCGGTGGTTTCCGTCACGACCTGCTCATAGGTCGGGTTGTCGACAGTGCCGCCGATGTAGCCGGAAGTCGTGCTCAGCACGCCCGGCGCATGGTCGAAATCGCTTTCGATCGACCAGAAGCACCCGCCGGCAAAAATCGCCACGGCGGTGTCCTGCGCCTGCGCACCGGCGGTAAACGCGGCACCCGCTGCAACAACAGCCACCGCAAACCTGGTCTTCTTCATTCTGATCTCCCATCCATTCGGCCCTGCACATGTGTGCATCGCGCCGGTCACGCTCAACACAACAATACGTCAGCCTCGTCCGAATAGTTACACCTGGGTGAAGCATTCACGGAGGGGTGAGAAATTTCCCGGGTTACCGCCCGGCGCCTCAACCGCCAGTCCCACTTGCACCGTACCGAACGTTACGGTACACCGCACTTCGCCGCAGGAACCGCCCGTTGTCCGTTGCCCTCGACCATCGCGAAGAAGCCTTCACGCTGCGCCAGCAGCAGGTGCTGTCCGCAGCGCTCGAATTGCTGGTCGAGGGTTCCGATGCGCTGACTATGACGGCCGTGGCGCGACGAGCCTCGTGCTCCAAGGAAACCCTCTACAAATGGTTTGGCGACCGTGACGGGCTACTGACCGCGACCGTGCAGTGGCAGGCCGCCAAAGTCCGCGTCCCGCATGTCGATCGGCACCGGCTCGATGCACAAACGTTGCGCTCCAGTGTCGAAGCGTTTGCCCGCGACCTGCTCGGCACGCTGGTCGGCGAAATGTCGGTCACCCTCAACCGCCTCGCCGTCGCCGATGCTGGTATGCAGAAACGCGGCCTTGGCCGCATCGTGCTCGAAAATGGTCGCCTCGAAATGGGGCGGCGCCTGAAGCCGGTGCTCGATGCCGGCCGCCATGCGCGGCTGCTCGATTTCGCCGATAGCGAAACCGCCTTCCAGGTGTTCTTTGGCCTCGTCGTCCGCGACACACAAATTCGCCTGCTGCTCGGCGACGAGATGCATCTTGGCGCCGCCGAGATCGATCGCGACGCCATCGCCGCGACCCAACAGTTTTTCGCCCTCTACGGGCGTGAGGAAAAGAGCCGCTAACGGCTTGCACAACGCCAAACGGGAGAGACCTATGCGCGTGTATTACGATCAGGATGCTGATCTCAACATCATCAAATCACGGAAAGTCGCGATCATCGGCTACGGCTCGCAGGGCCACGCGCACACGTTGAACCTCCGCGATTCGGGCGTGAAGGACATCGTCGTCGGCCTCCGTCCCGGCTCCGCGTCGGCGAAAAAAGCCGAAGGCGAAGGCCTGACCGTGATGAGCGTCGCCGACGCCTCGAAATGGGCCGACGTCATCATGATGCTGACCCCCGATGAGTTGCAGGCCGATATCTACCGGGAGCACATCGAGCCCAACATCCGCGACGGCGCCGCCATCGCCTTTGCCCACGGCCTCAACGTGCACTTCAACCTGATCGAGCCGAAATCTACCGTCGACGTGATCATGATCGCCCCCAAGGGCCCCGGCCACACCGTGCGCGGCGAATACGTCAAGGGCGGCGGCGTGCCGTGCCTGATCGCCGTCCATCAGGACCCCTCGGGCAATGCCCATGACATCGCGCTGGCCTATGCCTCGGGCGTCGGTGGCGGCCGTTCAGGCGTCATCGAAACCAATTTCCGCGAGGAATGCGAAACCGATCTGTTTGGCGAGCAGGTGGTGCTGTGCGGCGGTTTGGTCGAACTCATCCGCGGCGGCTTCGAGACGCTGGTCGAGGCCGGTTATGCCCCGGAAATGGCCTATTTCGAATGCCTGCACGAGGTGAAGCTGATCGTCGACCTGATCTACCAGGGCGGCATCGCTAACATGAATTACTCGATTTCCAACACCGCCGAGTGGGGCGAATACGTCTCCGGGCCGCGGATCATCACCTCCGAAACCAAGGCGGAGATGAAGCGCGTGCTGAAGGACATTCAGTCGGGCAAGTTCACCGCCGAATGGATGCAGGAAATCAAGGCCGGCGGCAGCCGCTTCAAGGCCACCCGTCGCCTCGCCGATGAACATCAGATCGAGGAAGTCGGCGAAAAGCTCCGTGGCATGATGCCGTGGATAAAGGCCGGCGCGCTGGTCGACAAGGCCAAGAACTGATCTCGACGCTCTAACACTTCGACCGCGACTCAAAGGGGCCATTTGGCCCCTTTGTTATTTAGTCGTTGCTTGTTCCCCGGCCAGCCGTTCCTTGGTCAACACTTCGAGCAACCCGATCAGCCGGGCGATATCCTGCTCGCGCAACAGGTCGATCTTCTGGTGCAATGTCCCGATATCGAGCTCGGCCCGCAGGTTTACGTCATAGTCGAGCTGCGCCTTGTGCCGGTCGATATCGGATTGCCGGTTCTGCGCCATCATGATGATGGGCGCGGTGAACGCCGCCTGGAACGACAGCACCAAGTTGAGCAGGATGAACGGGTACGGATCCCAGTGCTGCAACCAGGCGATGCTGTTGCACACCAGCCAGATGAACAGCAGCAGCGACTGGATCAGGATGAACCGCCACGAGCCGACGATGCTGGCGATGCGATCCGACGCGCTTTCCCCCAGCGTTCGAGCCTCGAGATGCGGACTTTGATCGATCAGGCTGAAATCACTCGGCGACGGTGTTCGCATGGGGCTCCTCGCTTCTGCTGTGGCAGGTGATCGGCCGCCATTGCCGGGCAGGCAAGGCAAATCGACGGCACTTCAAAAGCACAGGGCCCCGAACCGGTCGGGGCCTCGCAGGAGTTTCGGTGATGTCGCTCAGCGCAGGCGTGCTGCCTTCGGATGCCCGAGGCTATCGCCACGGGCGATCTGCGACAGGTCGAAATGGTTGAGGCCGATGTCCTGCAGCAGATAAGCGGGCATCGACTGCAGCTGGCGCAGCGTGCGCTGGCGAGCGGAATGGCGGAAATAGCTGGTCAGGATGTTCATGTGGAAAGCCCTCGAAACTGAATGGCAGCCCCCGGCCGCCGTGTTGAGCGCCGTTCTAGCGTTAGGCGATGAACCATTGCTGAATGCATCCGTCATCCTTGCGCGGCGTCCGGCAAAGGCTATGGTGCAGCGCGAATTCGGGGGGTGGAACGTGCCGAAACTGCCAGAGTTTCCGGTCGAGGGCGGGTGCCTCTGCGGCGTGGTCCGCTACGAGCTGACCGCCGGTCCGCTTGGCGTGTATAACTGCCACTGCAAGGATTGCCAGCGCCTCACCGGTTCGGCTTACGGCATGTCGATGCCGATGCCGAAGTCTTCCTTGAAGCACCTTTCCGGCGCCCTTCGCCGCGTCGAGAAGATTGCCGACAGCGGCCGTAAGGCAGTGATGGTCTCCTGCGCCGCCTGCGGCTCCTTCCTCTGGAACGAGCCGGTCTCGACGCCCGAGACTATCGTCCTGAAGCCCGGTTCGCTCGACGATGGCAGTTGGGTCATCCCGATCGGCAACATCTGGACTGACCGCGCTGCTCCGGGCGTTCATATCGACGTCGCGCTGGTCAATATTCTCGGCCAGCCCGCCGACCGCCAGCCGCTCTACGACGCCTGGACCAAACATTTGAACCAAGGAAACCAACCGTGGACCGTCTTGAGGAAATCGCGCTGATCAAGGCGCAGGAGCAGGGACTCGAACTCGCCGCCTTCGACGAAACCGTGGCTTTCGCCATCGGCGCTTCGATCCATGCGCGCGCGCTCGCCGAAAACCTCAGCCTCATCGTCGATATCCGCACCTGGGACCGGCCGCTGTTTTATGCTGCGACGCCCGGCACCAGTGGCGACAACCAGCACTGGGCGCGCCGCAAGGTCTACATCGTCCAGCGCGTCAACAAATCCAGTCTCCGCGCCATGCTCGAAAACAATGGCGAGCGTTATTACCCGGCCGATCGCGGCCATGATCCGCTGGCCTACGCCCTTCACGGCGGCGCGTTTCCCATCAAGGTCGCCGGCGTTGGCACCATCGGCGCTCTCGCCGTGTCGGGCTTGAAGGAACGCGACGATCACGCCGTCGCCGTCGAGGCGCTGTGCGATCATCTCGGCATCGACCGCGCCCGCTTCGCCATCCCAAAATCCTGAGCAGGACCCGCAGCGTCGGCTTGACGTGGGCATGGTGAATCGCGACTGCTGACTTGGCAGACGGTCGCGGCTGGCGGAGCCGCGATTGGAGCGTCAACTCCGGCTGCGCCAGAGGCCTGTTGCGATGAAACTTCCCTATCTGTTGCTCGATGTGTTCACCGAGCGGCCGCTGAGCGGCAACCCTCTCGCAGTCGTCCCCGAGGCCGAGGGCCTGCTCGATGGCGAATTGCAGGCCATCGCCCGCGAGTTCAACCTGTCGGAGACGATTTTCTTCACCAAGGCCAAGTCGGAGCGCAACGCCACCGGCATCCGCATTTTCACCCCGGCAGTCGAATTGCCGTTTGCCGGCCACCCGACAGTCGGCGCCGCCGTGGTGATCGGCCTCCGCGATCGGCTGCAGATCGTGCGGCTCGAAGGCAAGGTCGGGCTGATCACCTCGGTTGTCGAGTCGGTGAGCAAGACCGCCGCCAAGGCCGTGTTCGGCCTGCCCCGGTTGCCCGAACGCATTGGCGATGCGCCGTCCGACAAGGCCATTGCCCGCGCTCTCGGGCTCGAAGACGCCGACATCGGCTGTGATCAGCTCCGCCCGGCGATGTATTCGGCCGGTAACCCGTTCTACCTCGTGCCCGTGCGCAATGCCGCCGCCCTCGCCCGCGTCAAGCCGCTGGGCGGCGTCTGGGCGCTGACCTTTCCCGAGGCGCGCCAGTCGGTTTACATTTTCACTGCCACGCCCGAAGAACCCAAAAACGCCTACGCCGCGCGCATGTTTGCGCCCGGCATGGGGCTCGGCGAAGACCCCGGCACCGGCGCAGCAGCGGCAGCGCTGATCGGTCTGCTCTCGGACACGTTCGAACAACCCGACGGTCAACGCGAACTGGCAATTCGCCAGGGCACCGAGATGGGTCGCCCGTGCCGCATCCTGATGCAGATCCGCAAGCAGAACGGCGTGCTAACCCACGGTGGTATCGGTGGCCACGCGGTCATCATCGGCGAAGGCGCCCTGAACCTCGGCTGACGCCGCTGCCAACCCTGTTGCGCGCTCACGAATTTGCGCGCATGGTGTCCATCTATCGGCGTTCCGGATTTCTCTTCATGCAGCGCACACGCGCCATTGCCATCGCGGCCCAGCAGGAAGCCTTCAAGGCTCGGCTGGTGTTTGCCTCGGGCCTGCTGCTGCTGAGCGCCCTGCTCCTCCTTCTTATCAGCCCCTGAGTACCGGCGGCTCGCTTAAGCGGGCGGGTGGTCAGGGGACGCGACGGGCCAACCGAACACTTCAATGTGCGGCCGAGCGGGCTATTGCCCCAGCCGCCTGATGGACGAGACACATGAGCACCGAAACCTCTACCCCGGCCAACACCGATCGGGTCTTCATCTTCGACACCACGCTCCGCGACGGCGAACAGAGCCCCGGCGCCACGATGACGCTCGAGGAAAAACTGCAGGTCGCCGAGGCCCTCGACGAGATGGGCGTCGACATTATCGAGGCCGGTTTCCCTATCGCCAGCAATGGCGATTTTGAAGCCGTGACCGCCGTCGCCAAGCAGGTCAAAAACGCCGTCGTCGCCGGCTTGGCCCGGGCCATTCCCGCCGACATCGCCCGTGCCGGCGAAGCCGTGCGCCATGCCCGGCGGGGCCGTATCCACACCTTCGTCTCGACCTCGCCGATCCATCTGGCACATCAGATGAAAAAGACCGAGGAACAGGTGCTGGAGATCATCAGCACTACCGTGGCGCAGGCGCGCAACCTGATCGACAATGTCGAATGGAGCGCCATGGACGCGACGCGGACGCCGCTCGATTTCCTCTGCCGCTGCGTCGAACTCGCCATCAGGGGCGGTGCCACCACCATCAACCTGCCCGACACCGTCGGCTACGCCGTGCCCGAGGAACACGAACTGATGTTCCGGAGCGTCATCGAGCGCGTCCCCGGCGCCGACGCCGTGATCTTTTCGGCCCATTGCCACAACGACCTCGGCCTTGCGGTCGCCAATTCGCTGGCTGCTGTCCGCGGCGGCGCCCGCCAGATTGAGTGCACCATCAACGGCCTCGGCGAACGCGCCGGCAACGCCGCGCTCGAAGAAATCGTCATGGTGCTCAAAACCCGCGGCGACGCGATGCCGTACCATTCGAGCATCGACAGCACGCATCTCAGCCGCGCCAGCCGCATCGTTTCGGCCGCCGCCAATTTCCCGGTGCAGTACAACAAGGCCATCGTCGGCAAGAACGCCTTCGCCCACGAAAGCGGCATCCATCAGGATGGCATGCTGAAAAACGCGCAGACTTACGAGATCATGACCCCTGCCAGCGTCGGCATCAAGAAAACCACGCTGGTCATGGGCAAGCATTCCGGCCGGGCCGCGTTCAAGGATAAATTGCTGGAACTCGGCTACGACCTCGGCGACAATGCCTTCCAGGAAGCCTTCGTCCGCTTCAAGGATTTGGCAGATCGTAAAAAGCACATCTACGACGCCGACCTCATCGCCCTCGTCGATGACGAAGTCGGATCAGTCGGCGACCGGGTCCGGCTGGTCGAAATGGAAGTCGTCTCCAAGATCGGCGGCACCCACCGCTGCGATCTGACCCTGAGCATCGACGGGCAGAACGTCACTGCCGGCTATGACGGCACCGGCTCGGTCGACGCCATCTTCAACGCCATCAAGACCGCCATCGGCCAGCAGCCCCACCTCGTGCTCTATGCCGTCGACGGCGTTACTGGCGGCACCGACGCGCAGGCCAGCGCCAATGTTCGCCTCGAAATGAATGGCCGCATCGTCTCGGGCAACGCCGCCGAACCCGACACCCTCGTCGCTTCTGCCCGGGCTTACCTCAACGCCTACAACCGCCTCCTCATCGACCGCGGCGCTGCCGCGCAAGGCGCCATGGCGGGGTAATAACGAGGTGACCCACCACTAGGTCATGCCCCGGCCAGCGCCACCTGCAGCGCCTCGGCAAACACATCGAGCTCCGCATCCGGGCCACTACTGACCCGGATGCACCGATCGAGGCGCGGCGCCATCGGCTTTCTTACGAACACACCGCGTGCTTCGAGCCCACGCAGCACCCGCAGTGCAAACGCTCCGTCCCGCCCGCAATCGATCGCCACAAAATTGGTCGCCGAAGCAATCGGGGCCAGCCCATTCGCCATCGCGATCGCACCGATGCGCTGCCGTGCCCGACCGACCTGCGCAATTACTTGACTGAGGTATCCCTGATCGCCGAGCGCCGCCAGCGCCCCGACCTGCCCCAGCCGTGTCACCCCGAAATGATTGCGCACCTTGTCGAACGCCCGAACGTTAGCCGCCTCGCCGATGGCATAGCCGACGCGTTGCCCGGCCAGCCCGTAGGCCTTCGAAAACGTGCGCAGCCGCAACACATTGGGCCGCGACACGTCGAGCGACGGGAGCGTCCCCTCCGGTGCCGTCTCCCCATACGCCTCATCGAGCACCAACAGCGCCTCATCTGGCACTGCGTCGATCAGCGCCTGCACTTGTGCCGCCGGCCACCAGGTCCCCATCGGGTTGGACGGATTGCAGAAGTACACCAGCTTCGCCCGCTCGCGCCGCGCCGCATCGAGCAATGCCTCCGGGTCTTCCCGGTCGCCCGCGAACGGCACGGTCACCAGCCGCGCCCCATGCCCGATCGCATGAAAGTTGAACGTCGGATACGCGCCGAGCGAAGTCACCACAGCATCGCCTGGCGACAGGAACAGCCGCGCGATCAACCCGAACAGCCCATCGATGCCCTCGCCCACGGCAAGGTTCGCAGCCGGTACGCCGAGGTGCTCGGCCAGCGCCTGCCGCAACTCGAACACCTCCGGATCGCCATATTTCCACGCTTCGGGCGCCGCCGCCGCCATCGCTGCGATAACCTTCGGCGATGGTCCGAACCCACTCTCGTTCGCCCCGAGCCGCGCCCGTAGCCTAACTCCCAACTGCCGCTCGATCGCCTCCGGCCCGATGAACGGCACTGTGTCGGGAAGTGACTGCACGAGCGGGGTCAGTTGTGGACGCATGACGGGCCTCGGAACTTTGGTGAGTGACTACTCGAATTGACGGTATGGAGCCATCACCTCGACCACTCGGTACCCTTTCCCTCCATCGTCGCTTGCCGATGGAAGCACGAAAGTGCAGGATAACGTTTCCAACTCACAGCAGAATTGCACCGTCCTCCATGTCTTATCTTTTCTCCCCGCTCACCCTGCGCGGGTTGACGCTGAAGAACCGCGCCGTCGTCGCGCCCATGTGCCAGTATTCGGCCAAACACGGCGTCGCCAATGACTGGCACCTGGCCCATCTGGGGCGCTTTGCGCAGGGGGGATTCGGACTCGTCATCCTCGAAGCCACCGGGGTCCTGCCCGAGGGCCGGATTTCCTATGCCGACCTCGGTCTGTGGACCGACGAGCAGATCCCCGCGCTCAAACGCATCGTCGATTTCCTCCACGACAATGGCTCGGCGGCAGGCATTCAGCTCGCTCACGCCGGTCGGAAGGCCGCTACCCCGATCCCGTGGCGGAACGGGTTCGATGAAACCGAGACTGAGAAAGTTGCGCTGGCCTTCGAAGCCTGGACTCCCGTCGGCCCCAGCGCGCTGATCCACGCCGAAGGCCGCGGCTTCACCAAACCCACCGCGCTCGACGAGGCCGGCATCGCCGAGATCGTCGCCGCCTTCGCCGCTGCTGCGGTGCGCTCAGACGAGGCCGGCTTCGACGTGGTCGAGATCCACGCAGCGCATGGCTACCTCATCAACCAGTTCCTGTCCCCCGCAGCGAACCACCGCACCGATCGCTACGGCGGCAGCCGAGAGAACCGCATGCGGCTGGCACTCGAAGTCGCTGAGGCTGTGCGCAAGGTCTGGCCTCAGGACAAGCCGTTATTCGTTCGCATCTCGGGCATCGACGGTGCACCGGACGGCTGGAACATTGAGGACAGCATCGTGCTGTCCCGCGAACTGAAGGCAATCGGTGTCGATCTGATCGACGTCTCCTCGGGCGGGTTCGACGGCGCCGGGCTCAAGGCCGCGCCGCTCTACCAGGTTCACCTCGCCGAAGCCGTCAGGGCCGCCGGCCTGCCGACCAGCGCGGTTGGCCTCATCTCGACTCCGGAGGAAGCCGAAAGCATCCTCGTATCTGGAAAAGCGGACCTGGTGTCGCTTGCCCGCATGGCCCTCGATGACCCAAACTGGCCGCTGCATGCCCGCAAAGCACTGGGTGAGAATGACGATGCCTACAGCTCCTGGCCGAAACAAGCCGGCGGCCGCATCCGCGACCGTGATCGCGTGCTGGGTCGCGGCTAAACCAACTGCGCATGAAAACGGGGCCGGCGAACACCGCCGGCCCCGGATTGCAGGCTTACTGCTTTGACACGCGCCAGATGCTGCCGCTGCCATCATCGCTGACATATAGCGCCCCATCCGGGCCTTCGGTTACGTCCACCGGCCGGCCCCAGACGCTGGCGTCGTCATTAACGAACCCAGTCATGAAGTCGGTGTACTCGCCGGTCGGCTTGCCGTTCTCGAACGCCAGCGTCACGACCTTGTAACCGGTCCGGGTGTTGCGGTTCCACGAACCGTGCATGCCAACGAAGGCGTCCCCGGTGTAGTCCGCCCCGAACTTGTCCCCTTCGTAGAAGGTGATGCCGAGCGGCGCCGAGTGCGCCTGAAACAGCACGTCGGGAACGGTAACTTTGCCTACTAGATCGGTGCGCGGCGTTTCCGCCCAACGCGGATCGGGATTGTCGCCGATGTAATACCAGGGCCAACCATAAAACGCCCCTTCGGTAAGCGATGTCGCGTACTCGAACGGCACGTTGTCGCCGAGTTCGTCGACGTTGTTGACGACGCACCAGACTTTGTCAGTATCGGGCTGCAGCGTGATGCCCGAGCAGTTGCGCAGGCCGGTGGCGAAATACTTCTCGTTCTTACCATCGGGATCGTAAGTCAGCACCGCCGCGCGGCGCTCCTCATTGCCCCACGCGACACCCAGCGGATGCCCGGTGATCCACGCATCGACACCGCCGGCGGGCGTTGGGTCCATCAGTTCACCGAAATTGGAGCCGGAGCCGACGGCGTAATACAGCGTCTTCCCATCGGGCGAGAACACGATGTCGCGCGTCCAGTGATGCTCGGGGTCGATATTGTCGAACAGCGTCTCCGGTTCTGCCGTCGCCGCCGTATCACCAACTGCGTACGGAATGCGCTTCAACCCGTTGCTCTCGGCCACATAGAGGTATTTCGGCGCATCGCCGGACGGATAGAACGCCAGTCCGTACGGCTGGTTGAGGCCAGTCGCAAATACTGTCGGTTCTGAGGCCAGCTTGCCGTCGGTGGCCTTGAACACCAGCACTTCGCCCTGATCGCTGTTCGAGATGAACAGATCGCCGTTCGGCGCGAACATCATTGCCCGCGGGTTTTCGATGCCCGTGGCCACGAGATCCACCTTGAAGCCATCTGGAACTATCGGCAGCGTCCCGTCCGGCCGAGTTGCATTTTCCGGGCCGTTGGAAGTTGATTCCTGCGGGTTCGGCGCCTGAAGATCGGCTGGGGTAATCAGCCGGGTCACCCCGGGCTTGTCGGCTTTCCAATCGCCAAAAGCCGCACTGCCTTTGAGCACGGCGCTGTCCTGCGCCATCGCACTGGTCGCCAGTAGCGCAAGTGCCGAAGCGGCGCATGCATAAGTTAGTTGCGTCATAGGAGTTCTCCGTTGCCGAGCCCATTGCGTGAACTAACCGCTGGAATCCCGGTTGCTGCCCACACGCGAAGGTGTGCCGATTATGTCTCTCGTTGATGCGGCTTTAACGCGCCTGCCGGAGACTCCGGGCTCATGCGGACCCCGTCGAATGTCGCTGTCGCTCACTGTGCCCACGCTGCCGCAATCGCGAACCCCGTTGCTCACTTGGGCGCTGTTCTGGGTCATCGGCAGCGCCATGCTGGTGCTAAGGCTTCAGTTCAATGCAAACAGCATGCTGTTGCTGAGTTATGACGATTTGACCCGGCTGTCGGAGGTGCGCGATCTGCTCGGCGGCCAGGCCTGGTTCGACACCACTCAGTATCGCTACAACGCCCCGTTCGGGCAGGTAATCCACTGGTCCCGCCTCATCGATGCGCCGATCGCCGGCCTTATCCTGCTATTGCAGCCACTGCTCGGGGCCAATGCCGAACTGGCGACGCTCTATCTCTGGCCGCTGCTACTGCTCGGCCTGCTGCTGCTCGTCACCTCGCGCCTCTGCGTCCGGCTGCTTGGCCCCGATGGCCAGTTGCCCGGCCTCATCCTGCCGTTCCTTTATCCGCCGATCGCCTCGGAATTCCTCCCCGGCCGCATCGATCATCACAATGTGCAGATGATCATCGGCGTGACGCTGGTCTCCGCCAGCCTCGACGCCTTGCGTCTACCGCGCCGGGCCATCCTTGCAGGCGCCATGGTCGCGCTCTCTATCGCCATCGGCATCGAAGGCAGCCCGCTGGTCATTGGCGGCATCGCCGTGGCGACGCTCGCCTGGGTCGTCGATAAGCGCCATGCCGAAGCCTTGCGCTGGTTCGGCCTGACCCTCGCCGTCGCCACCGTAGCCGCGTTCCTTGCCGCCATTCCGCCGGCGCAATGGCTGACCCCCGCCTGCGACGCCATCTCGATTGTCTACCTCATTGCCGCCATCGGCACCGGCGCTGCCTTGGTCGCTTTGAGCGCCATGCCGCTCAGTCATCCCGCAGCCCGGCTCGCCGCTGCGGCCAGTCTCGGCGCCATCGTCCTCGTCAGTCTGCTCGTGTTGTTCCCTGCCTGCCGCGCCGGCCCGTATGCCGGCGTCGATCCATGGCTGGTGACGCACTGGCTGGACAATGAGATGGAAGTCCGCCCGCTGCTGGAGACAATCGCCGAATTTCCGCTGGAACGCCTGAGCGTCATTGTCCCCCTGGTCGTCGCGCTGTTCGTCTACGCGCTTCGCCTCGCCCGCAGACCGCAGCGTGCGAACTGGCTGGTGGTCGGCGCGCTCTTCCTCGTCACCTTCCTCGTGACGCTGCTGCAGGTCCGCGGCATCCGCCTCGCTGCGCCCCTCGCCATTCCCGGCGGCGCCATGATAATCGTCACCGCCCGCGCCAATTATCTCGCCCGCGGAACACCGCTGACCATCGCCGGGCTCGTCGCCGCCTGGGCGCTGTTTGCCGCGACCCTGCCGATCAGCCTCCTGCCCGCCCCCGCGACGCTCGATCAACCCGTCGCCATCGCCAATGCATTCACTCCGCGCCAGTCCGCCGCCCGGGCCCTCGCCTGCCTGCGCCCCGAAAGCCTCGCGGCGCTTGCAGCCCTCCCCCGCGAAACCGTCATGGCGTCCCGTGGCCTGGGGCCGAACATCGTTGCCTTCACACCGCATGCCGTCGTCGAGGCCCCGCACCACCGCAACGCCACTGGCATGACCGCGACCATCGGTTTCTTCACCGGTGACGACGCCAACGCCAAAGCGATCCTCAGGGCCCGCGGCGCCACCCTTGTCGCACTCTGCCTCGACCGCTTAGACGCCATCTCCGAACCATTGACGCCAAACTGGTTCACCCGCCTGCGCGACAGCAAATTTGTCCCGGACTGGCTGGCGGAAATCGGCGACCCGAACGCCATCGTCCGGCTGTTCCACGTTCGGTGATCGCTTTGCGATCACTGGAAAGTCGCCGCTGACCTGCGCAAATGTTAACTTCGTCCCGGTAGTTCTTTCGTCTTCCAAAGGCGAAAATCGGTGCGGAAATTTGTTAAGCGGCGCATGCGCGAGACGGCGCGTGAAACGCTGCGCTGCATTTATGCCGACGGTCCGATCTATGGCTTTGTCGCCCTGTACGTCATCGCCGGCTCAGCCTTTGTCATGGCGCGCGGTCAGGCGCCGTTCGGGATGCTCGCCAGCTACGCCCTGACCTGGACCAAGCTGTATCTGCTGGCTGGTCCGATCATCGTGCTGGTCCTCGGCATTGTCCGCATCATCCATCAGTTCAATTCGCGGCGGCAACTCGCCTTCCGAACCATGTTTTCGCCGCGCGCCATCAGCCGTTTCATTGCCGGCACGCTGCTGATGATGGGCGCACTGATGCCGTTCGTGACCACCTTTTCGGCCGTCAAGAGCGCCCTCCCTGGCCCCGGAGGCTACCTCTATGATGT
Organism: Devosia sp.; assembly: GCA_028290665.1. GTDB lineage: Bacteria > Pseudomonadota > Alphaproteobacteria > Rhizobiales > Devosiaceae > JAQGJK01. The sequence goes on from JAQGJK010000002.1 coordinate 77,256, forward strand.
GCTGCAGGCGGATATCGACCGCTTTATCCATTTCGGCGTCGACCCGTGGGTCTGGCTTTACGACGTTGCCCGCTTCGACATGGTGCTGAAGCTGGTCGAGGTGAATTACAACTTGCTCTGGATGGTCCTCTGGCATGCCATTTTTTTCTGGGTCGCGATCTCCCGCCGCGCCGATGGCATCAGGGTGCGTTACGCCATCACCTTCTTTGCCTCCTGGATCTTGATCGGCAACATTTTCGCGGGATTCTTTCTCTCAGCTGGCCCGGCATTCTATGGCGAAGTAACCGGCGATTTCGATCGCTTCGCCCGCCAGTTCGCCTGGCTGAATGCGAACTCCGATGGCCTGACCGCCACCGTCGATTTCCAGGGTTACCTCTGGCACCTCTACAGCGAGGGCGCGCAGGGTATTGGCTCCGGCATCTCGGCCTTCCCCTCGATGCACGTCGCAGTCGTGACGCTGAATGCCTGGGTCATCGGCGAAGCATCGCCCCGCTGGGCCGGTATCGCCTGGGTCTATGTCGCCTTCATCGTGCTAAGCTCGACCTATCTCGGCTGGCACTATGCCATCGATGGCTATGCCTCGACCCTGCTCGCGACGGCCATCTACTGGGCAATCCGCGCACTCTTTTCAGTCGCCAGTCGTTTCGGGCTCACCCGCAGGCAGGTCGCAGCGGCCTATGCGATCCCTAAGCGTCCGATGCCGTCCACAACTCCGGCGTAATCTTCGCGCGACACTTGTGCCGGGCCGTTTCGCACCCCACGTCCGGATCACACTGAGGGACCACGATGACCAAAACTGCACTGATTGCTCTGCTGGCCATGTGGGGCGTCGGCACCTGCACCCCCGTGTTCGCGCAGGACACAGAAGCGGCTGACGAAATGACCACCGAGGCGGATGCCGACGACAGTGTCGATCCGCTGGTCAACACTGTGTGGATCCGTTCCGATCAGGGTGTCGACGGACTTCCAGGCGTCATGCAAGTGTTCCTCGCCGACGGCACGCTGCTGTCGGATTCATGCTGGGAAACCTACCGCCTGTCGCAATGGCAGAAGCTGTCGGCAACTTCGATCAGTTGGGACGAGGACGGCATGACCATCGCCGCCGACATTGTTTCGGTCACGGCCGACGAACTGGTGCTGAACCTCAAGCTCATTGGTGGCGATGAGGAGCAGCGCTTTGCTCCCGCCAGCGTCCCCTATGTCTGCCCCGACATGGTGCGGTGACGGCTACACCGTCACCTGCGTCCCGATCTCGACCACACGGCCGGTCGGTATATGGAAATACTCGGTCGCATCGCTAGCGTTGCGCGCCAGCGCTATGAATATCCGATCCTGCCAGAACGGCATGCCGCCCCGCTGAGAAGGCTTTAGCGAGCGCCGCGACAGGAAAAAGGACGTCGACATGATGTCGAATTTCCAGCCGAGCTTGCGCGCCAGCGCCAATGCCTTTGGAATATTCGGCGTTTCGACATAACCAAACGTCACCACCACCCGCCAGAACAGTTCGTTGAACGCCTCGATCCGGATTTTCTCGTCATCCGGCACGCGCGGCAGTTCGCTGGTCAGCACAGTCAGGATGACGTTCTTTTCATGCAGCACCTTGTAATGCTTGAGGCTGTGCAGCAGCGCCGTTGGCGCGCCTTCGATATCTGAAGTCAGGAAAATTGCGGTCCCGGGCACGATGATCGGACGCTTCTTCGTCAGATTATCAACGAGGAATTGCAGCGGCACCTCGTCCCGCCGGGTCTTTTCCGCCAACAGTTTGCGCCCGGTCATCCAGGTCCACATCACAAACGCCATCACCGCCGCGACCGCAGCCGGCACCCAGCCGCCTTGGAAAATTTTGACGATGTTGGAAATAAAGAACCCGAGGTCGATGATCAGGAACGGGATCATCACCAGCAGCGTCGCCAGCCAGTGCCAGCGCCACACCCGCCACATCACCACCCCGAGCAGCACGATGGTCACCAGCATCACGCCGGATACCGCGATACCATAGGCGTTCGAAAGCGAACTCGAAGTGCGGAAGCTGACCACCAAAATCAGCACCGCGATCATCAGCGCACTGTTCACCTGCGGCATGTAGATCTGCCCCGACTGGGTCTCGGAGGTGTGCAGCACCGTCATGCGCGGCAACAGGTTGAGCGCAATGGCCTGCTGCGTCAGCGAATAAGCCCCTGAAATCACCGCCTGGCTGGCGATGATCGTCGCCAGCGTCGCCAGCCCGATCATCGGGATCAGCGCCCAGCTGGGTTGCATCTCAAAGAACGGATGCTCGACCGGCCCGTCATGCCCCAGCACGAAGGCGCCCTGCCCAAGGTAATTCAGCAAGAGGCACGGAAACACCAGCGAGAACCAAGCGATGACGATCGGCCGGCGCCCGAAATGCCCGAGATCGACATACAGCCCCTCGACACCGGTCACCGCGAGGAAAATCGCCCCAACGACGATCAGCGACAGGCCGGCGTGCTGGATCAGAAACAGCACGCCATAAGCTGGGTTGATCGCCATCAGCACGCCCGGATGCTGCACGATATGCGAGATGCCGACTGCCGCAAGAGCGATGAACCACACTGCCGTGACCGGTCCGAACACCCGCCCGACACTCGCCGTGCCGTAGCGCTGCACGAAAAACAGCACGAAGATCAGTACTACCACGGCCGGCACCACGAACGGCGCGGCGCTGGGTGCGACCTGCTCGATCCCCTCGACTGCCGAAAGCACAGAGATGGCCGGCGTCAGGATCGCATCGCCGTAAAACAGCGCCGCACCGATGACGCCCGCGACAGTTATCCAGCCCGGCGCCGTGGCAAAGCCCGAGCGGGCCAGCGCCACCAGCGACAGCGTCCCGCCCTCGCCCTTGTTGTCGGCGCGGGTGACGAAGAAGATGTATTTGACCGTGACCGTAATGGTCAGCGCCCAGATGATCAGCGACAGGATTCCAAGTATTTCCCCCTGTGTCGTCTGGCCGGGCGGAGTGGCATGCAGCGCCTGCCGGAATGCATAAATCGGCGAGGTACCGATATCGCCATAGACGACACCGAGTGCCGATAGCACCAGCAATGACGTCTTGTTCTTGGCGTGGCCGGCCTGATCGGTCGCCGCTCCACCAGCTGAGGGGCTGGGCGAAGTCGTCTGCTTCATTGAGAGTCTGCTCACCGGTGATCAGGTGGCGCGGTCTACACCTTTGCCGGAACACACTCAACGGCAATCGGCAGCGCGAATGGTAACGGCAGCGCGTGACGCCGCGCCGCCGCTCGCAGCGGGGGAAGGAGGTAACCCCCGCCGCAATCTCTGCAATCAGGCGGCCTTGGCGACCGGTGCGTCGGCGGCGCGCGCCGCACGGGTGGCATTGGTCCACCAGACGACGTTGTCGAGCATGTCCTTGGCGTACGGCACGAAGGCGTCCTGGATATCGGCCCAGGTCTTCTGGCCCATCATGATCGGCATGAAGTCCGAGCCGCCGATGTGAACGGCATGGCGCACGGGCACTGCCTGCAGTTCGACCACGATGCCGCGCAGGTGCTCGATGGCACGCGCTCCGCCAACCGAACCGTAGCCGAGGAAGCCGACGGCCTTCTTGACGAACGGCGTATACGCCCAGTCGATGGCGTTCTTCAGGGCGCCCGACGTCGAGTGGTTGTACTCGGGCGTTACCATCACATAGCCGTCGAATTCATTGAGCTTGGCCTGCCACTTCGCGGCAATCGCGTTGGGGGTCGGCATCCAGGCGTCCGAGGCCGGCGCGTCGAACAGCGGCAGCGGGAAATCGGCCAGGTCGACAAGTTCGTAATGGGCATCGCCGCGGGCCTGCGCCTGCTCCAGCAGCCATTTTGCCGGCTTGTCGCCAAAGCGGTTTGGGCGCGTCGAGCCGATGATGATGGCGATCTTGGGATTGGACATTTTAGAATCTCTTTCAGTATCAAATCGTAACTGAGGCGAGATAAGTGACCTCACCCCCAGTCTACAAGTAGGGTGGTTCGTGTGCCCGGCCACACCGGTGATCCCGGTAGTGTTGTCTTCGATCAGCCACGGGTGACGAAAGGCGCGGAATCCTTGGGAATATCGACCAGCGGCAACGGGTATGAGGGGCTTGCGCCGTCCCAGCGCGAATGCACTGTCAACCGACAGCGATCAATCTAAACGTCGAGCGCCGCTTTGTATCGCCGAACGGCATCGGCAAAACCTACCAGCAGCGCGTCGGCGGTGATGGCATGGCCAATCGAAACCTCTGCCAGTTCGGGAATCACCTGCTTCAGCGCCGGCAGATTGTCGAGAGTCAGATCATGCCCGGCATTGATACCGAGCCCGCTTCCCGGCGCGCCGTTGTGCCCGATCCGCCGTGCCGCCTCGACCGCCGCCGCGATCCGGGCAAGCTCCGGGGCGCGTGCTTCCGCCGTGAACCCCGCGCCGTACGGTCCCGTGTAAAGCTCGAACCGATCCGCTCCGACAGCCGCGACTTGCGCCGGCATGTCAGGCTCGGCATCGATGAACAGCGACACCCTGATGTCCGCCTCGTGCATCCGCGTCGTGATGGCGCGCAGCAACTCCAGATTGCCGGGGATGTCCCAGCCATGGTCTGAAGTCGCCTGCCCCGGATCGTCAGGCACGAAGGTCACCTGATCGGGCCGCGCGCGCTCGACGAGGCGCAGGAAACCCTCGGACGGATAGCCTTCGATGTTGAGTTCGCGCCCTTGGTACTCGACCCGCAACAGCGCCACCAGATCATCCACATCCGACCGCCGGATATGCCGCTCGTCGGGCCGCGGATGTACGGTGATGCCGTCGGCGCCCGCATCGAGCACGACGCGCGCGATGCCCGTAACGCTCGGCCACGGCAGGTTGCGCCGGTTGCGCAACTGCGCGACGGCATTGAGATTGACGGAAAGTTTGGTCATGGGGCGGGTGGCGAGGGCATCGCTGGTGTCGGTTGCTGTGGTCAGCGAACGCTATCGGTCAATTGCGTCGATGACGCAACCGACACGACATCGAACGCTGCCGCGATCGGCTCGAGTCGCAACTGCGCCTGCCTCCACGCCCGATAGCGATTGTACGGAGTTGACCCTTCAACCGCTCAGGCCACCGGGATCAGCCGCCGCTTGCGTTCGTCGAGCAGCACGATGGCCAGCCCGCCCGCGATAATCAGCGCTATGCCACTGAGCGCTAGAGGATTGGGCACCTGGTTGAACACGATAATCCCCGAGATCACCGCCCAGACGCTGAACATGTAGTAAAACGGCGCGACTGTCGCAGCTTCACCGATCCGGTACGCCATGAAGATCGCGAAATGCCCGATCATCAGGAACAACCCTGCCGCCCCGAGCAGCAGCAGGTGCCGCATGTCGGGCGCCACCCAGTCCTCCACCGCGAGCGTCGCAGCACCGGCCCCGACGGCCACCAGCAGAATGGCGCAAAACGCCACGATTAACCCCGGCACCTCCGCCGGCACCCGGCGCCCGGCGATATCGCGCGCCGCGCAGAACGCCGCGTTGAGGAGCGCCAGCAGCGCAAATCCCGAAATCCCCGCGGCACTCGGCTGCGCCACCAGCATGGCGCCGACGAACCCGAGCCCGATCAGCCCAATCTTCAGTCCACCGATCTTTTCCCGCATCACCGCCGCCATACCGACGAGAAACAGCAGCGGCGTCACCTGCCCCAGCGCCGTGACATTGGCGATCGGCATATTGGCCAGCGCCACGACGAAGCACAGCACGCCGCACAGTTCGAACAGATTGCGCAGTAGTACATAACGATCGAACACATGCTTGATGCTGGTGCGATAGCCGAGCATCAGCACCAGCGGCAGGCACCAGAGCGTCGCCGCAATACCGCGGAGGAACAGCACCTCGAGGGGCGGCAACCCTTCGGTCGCCAGCTTCATGAAGCTGTCGTTGATGACGAACGACCCCGTCGCCAGCACCATCAGCGCGGGGCCGCGCAACGCCTGCGGCAGGCTCACCATGACCATCATCCCCCTCGGACGCGGACCCCTAGCCGCACCGCAGGCGATTGGTCAAGCTGAGCTAAACTCCTACATCCCCTTGGGCCCACGCGAAATCGCCGCCAGCCCCGTGCGGACCACTTCGATTAGCCCCAGCGGCGCCATCAGCGCGATGAAGCTGTCGATCTTGGACGGCTTGCCAGTCACCTCGAACACGAAACTTTCGGTTGTCGCGTCGACGATCTGGGCTCGGAACGCATCGGCCAGTCGCAGCGCCTCCGAGCGTGGCTCTCCCGTGCCGCCAACTTTGATCAGTGCCAGTTCGCGTTCGAGCGAGGCGCCCTCGGCGGTCAGGTCGTGCACCTTGTGCACCGGCACCAGCCGCGCCAGCTGCAGCTTGATCTGCGTCAGCACCTTGGGCGTCGCCACCGTCACTACGGTGATGCGGCTAAGCCCCCGGTCATGCTCGGTTTCCGAGACCGTCAGCGAATCGATGTTGTAGCCACGCGCCGAAAACAGCCCGACCACCCTGGCAAGAATTCCCGGCTCATTATCGACCAGCACCGACAGCGTATGCCGCTCCGGCAATTGCGTCTCGGGCACGCTGAAATACGGCGACCCCGTCGGCAGCAGATGTGCGTTCATGTCAATTCTCCGCAGTGGTCGTCAGACCAGCTGCCTCCCCTTGGCGTCGATGATGTCGCCGATGGCTTCGGTGAAGTCTGGCAAAATCATCTCATTGTGCGGCTTGCCCGATGGGATCATCGGCAGGCAGTTTTCGTGCTTTTCAACCAGGCAGTCGAACAAAACCGGGCCGTCGTAATCGAGCATCTCGGCAATCGCGGCATCGAGCAGCGCCGGGTCCGAACACCGGATCCCCTTGCCACCATAGGCTTCCGCCAGCTTGACGAAATCCGGCAGGCTCTCGCTGTAGCTCGATGCATAGCGCCCCCCATGCAGCAGGTCCTGCCACTGCCGGACCATGCCCATCCGCTCATTGTTAAGGATGAAAATCTTGATCGGCAGCTTGTACTGCACCGCCGTCGACATTTCCTGCATGGTCATCTGCACCGAGGCTTCGCCGGCAATGTCGATCACCAGTGCGTCCGGATGCGCCACCTGCACGCCGACTGCCGCCGGCAGGCCATAGCCCATGGTCCCGAGCCCGCCCGAGGTCATCCAGTGGTTGGGCAACTCGAACGGGAAATGCTGCGCCGCCCACATCTGGTGCTGGCCGACTTCGGTCGTCACATAAACGTCCCGCCCCTTGGTTGCCGCGTGCAGCCGCTTGATCGCGTGCTGCGGCTTGATCGTCGTCGTCGAGTTGGTGAACCCGAACGAGTTCTTGGCCCGCCATTTGGCGATCTGCTCCCACCACGGCGCCAGCGCCTCGGTGCGCGGCGCGTTGGTGCGCGAACGCCAGATGCGGACCATCTCGGCCATCACCAGCCCGCTGTCGCCGATGATCGGCAGATGCACGCGGACATTCTTGCCGATCGAGGACGCATCGATATCGACATGGATCTTCGTCGAATTGGGCGAAAACGCATCGATCCGCCCGGTGATCCGGTCATCGAAGCGCGCCCCGATGCAGATCATCAGATCGCAGTCATGCATCGCCATGTTGGCTTCGTAGCTGCCGTGCATGCCGAGCATCCCGAGCCATTGCGGCCCCGAACCGGGATACGAGCCAAGCCCGAGCAATGTCGAGGTCACCGGGAAACCCGTCAGTTCGGCCAGTTCCCGCAGCCGTTCGGACGCTTGCGGCCCCGAATTGATCACCCCGCCACCAGTGTAAAACACCGGACGCTCGGCGCGCAGCATCAGGTCGACCGCCGCGGCGATCGCCGCCGCATCGCCATCCGTCGCCGGGTGATAGCTCGCATGCCGCGTCGTGCCGATCTCGTCGGGTCCAAGATAGGTGCCCATGGCGAACTGCACGTCCTTGGGGATATCGACCAGCACGGGGCCGGGGCGGCCGGAACTGGCAATATGGAACGCTTCATGCAGCACGCGCGGCAGATCGTTGACGTTTTTCACCAGATAATTGTGCTTGGTGCAGCTCCGCGTGATGCCGACCGTGTCGCATTCCTGGAACGCGTCCGAGCCGATCAGCGTCGTCGACACCTGCGCCGAGAGCACCACTAAGGGCACCGAATCCATCAGCGCATCGGTCAGTGGCGTCACCACATTGGTCGCCCCCGGGCCGGAGGTCACCAGCACGACACCCACTTTGCCGGTCGAGCGCGCATAGCCCTCGGCCATATGGCCGGCGCCCTGCTCGTGCCGCACGAGGATATGCTGCACCGCATCCTGCTGGAACAGCGCATCATAGATCGGCAGCGCCGCGCCGCCGGGGTAGCCGAAGATATGCGTCACGCCATTGTTGGTCAGCGCCCGGAGCACCATTTCGGCGCCTGTCATCTGCTCGGCCATTGTCTTGGTCCTTCCTCGTCGCGGCATCGCCGCTGAATTCTTAGAAATTTCAGGCAATAAAAAAGGCCCCGTTCGGGACCCTGTTGACGCGCACCGATCCTCGCGGAGAGTTACTCCACGGGCCCGATGCGCCTTCGTACTACGATGAGATTGGTCCGCACGGGACAACTCCACGAATTTGATGGTGCCAGCGATAGTCGCCTCACCCGCCGCCTGTCAAGTGCCGGGATTACTCGGCGGTCTTGCGACGCACCAGGTTCTCGACGCCGCGCCTCGCCTCGCCGAGCTTTTCGCGTGCCACCAGCGCGCCCGCACCGAACACCTTGGCCCGCAAACTCTTTGCGTAATTCGCCGTCGGCGGAAATTGCCGGATCACCCCAGCCGAACCGATCAGCCCGTGCTTGAACTGATGCAACCCCGCCGCACCATCGGTGCCGCCAAGATTGTACCAGCGCGCCTTGGCGTTGCGCCGCAGCCAAGCGACGATCTGCGCTTGGAGGAAGTATCCTGCGTTGAGCGGCAACGCCGCGTCGCTGGTCGCGCCATAGAGGTAAACCGCGGTGTCGCCTGCTGCGAAGACGATGCCACCGGCGACGGCGACGCCTTCGTGCCGCACGAGGAACACTTCGGGCCGCAGCGCCTCGGCAGTATTCGCCAGCATGCCGGGGACAGTCGAAAACGCCGTGTGATCGGTAAAATTCTTGCGCTCGATCATGCCGCGGAACAGCGGCTCGAACTCGGCCAACCCAGCGGCGCCGGCGCGCTCGAAGCTCAGCCCGGCCTTTTCCGCCTTGTTGAGTTTCCGCCGCCAGGTCTGCGACAGGCTCTGCCGTTGGGCCGCGTCATCGATCTGCAGGTTTACGAAATACCGGTCCGGCGACCGCAGCAACGGCCCGGCGGTGAAGCCGCGAGCGATCAATTGCTCGTAAGGTGCGTTGGTTTCCGCGTGGGTAACGCGCGGCATCACCGACAACAGCATGCCGCGCCGGTCGGCGTATTCGGCGACCAGCGCGTCGATCATTGCCGCGTGGATGGCCCCAGCATCCGCCCGCTGGGCGTCCTTCAGCATCGGACCCCACTTGGTCAGCGCCACCGAAGCGACGCCGAATGGCAGGCGCTGGATCAACATCAGCACCCCGCCGACGATCTCGCTACCCTGCCGGAAAATCAGTGGCTCGGGCCTGGCCGAGGCCCAGCGCACTCCGGCAAACGCCAGCATCTGCTCCTGGCAAACACCATCGAAATTCGCGATTGCCCGATCCCAAGCTGCCGGAGCCACCGGCTCGAGCGTCAGCCGCACGGCGAGCTTCGCCGGCACAACCTGCGTCGGCAACTCAACCGTTTCGAACTCGTGCAGCGCGCTCATCCGGCCTCAAGCAATAGCGTTGGTCCGGAGACACTCCGGACCTGATGCAGCGAAGCTAGATGCCAACGATTAAGGCCGCGTTAGGTCGGTTTGCCAAAAGCCGCGCTTAACCATTTGAACCGTCACGGTTCCCGGTGCGCCACCCACGGCATCTGCGTCGCGAACTTGCCGCCCGAAATGTCGATCGTCGTCCCGGTGATATAGCTGGCGAGGTCGGACGCGAGAAAGCAGACCAGTTTGGCGATGTCCCCCGGCTCGCCCCAGCGCCGCAGCGTCAGCGTGTCCAGCAGCCGGCCCTTGTCGATATCGTTGCGGGTGGCATAGCCGTTCATGTCGGTCGGGATCATCCCGGGCGAATAGGCATTGACGGTAATCCCGTATGGGCCGAGCTCGCCGGCGAGCACGCGCGTCATGCTGACGATCGCGGCTTTCGAGGACGCGTAAGCTACACCATTGATCGATGGAATCGTCGCAGCGAACGACGCCGCGTTGATGATCCGGCCCGCATGCTGGCGCTTCATAACCGGAATTACCGCCTGAGCCATCAGGAATGGCCCCTTGGTATTGCTGTCGAAATTGAGGTCCCAGATTTCCTCTGCCAGCGTCTCAGCCGGCCCGCCATTGGCGACACCAGCATTGTTGCAGAGGATATCGACCCGCCCGAACGCGGTTTCGACTTCGGCAACCACTTTCCGGCACTGTGCCGCTTCGCGCACGTCGAATTTGAGCTGCAGCCCCGTCCACCCCTCGCCCGCCCACTCCGCCGTCACTTCGGCGAGCAAGTCCTCGCGCATGTCGGCGACGGCGACCTTGACCCCTTCGCGCGCCAGCGTCCGGGCAATCTCTCGCCCGATGCCGCGCCCGCCGCCAGTAACGATGGCAACTTTGTCTTTCAGATCGATCAGCATGACGTTCTCCCTTGCCGCATCAATCGCCAGCCCCGCGCCGGATGGCAAGAGGCGTCGAAGCCAGCAAGCCTTCCCTCGCCTCCGACCTTGGGCTAAATCTCCCGCCGCGAAGTGGGACTGAGTCATGGCCGAAACTGAGGCGACGCTGTTGGGCGGCGCGAAGTCCAGCACGTCCGGCGGCTGGCTGGCCGAGTTCCGGGCGCTGCTCGTCCTCGGCTGGCCGCTGATCATCGCGCAACTCGCCCAGAACGCGCTGTTCACCACCGATGTCATCATGATGAGCCGGCTTGGTCCGAAATACCTCGCCGCCGGTACGCTGGCGACGGCGTTCTTCATCTGCTTCCAGCTGCTCGGTGTCGGCCTGCTCAGTGCCGTCGCGCCGATGGTCGCCCAGGCCCGTGGGTCGGGCCAGTTGAGAGATATTCGCCGCATCGTCCGGCAGGGCTTCTGGGTCGCGATCCTGCTGACGCTGGTGATGACGCCGATCATCTGGCAGATCGAGCCGATCCTGCTGTTCCTCGGCCAAGACCCGGAATTGTCGCGCCTCGCTGCCCGCTTCACGCACTTCGCCGTCTGGCTGTATCTGCCGGCGATGGGCATCATGGTGTTGCGCTCGTTCCTCGCCGCCCATGGCGCCACCACCATCATCCTGCTGATCACCCTCGCTGGCGTCCTCCTCAATGGCTTCGCCAATTATGCGCTGGTGTTCGGCAATTGGGGCTTTCCACGCCTCGAACTCGCCGGCTCGGGCATCGCCACGAGCGTCGTCAACTTCGTCATGTTCGCGATGATGGCCACCTACGTGCTGACCCACCACCGCTTTCGGCGCTATCACGTCTTCGCCCGGTTCTCTGTCCCCGACTGGCCCCATTTCTGGGCGCTGTTCCGGGTCGGCGGCCCGATCGGGTTGATGCTGCTGGCCGAAGTCGGCATCTTCAGTGCCGCCGCCATGCTGATGGGACGCCTCGGGGTCGAGGAAGTCGCGGCCCACGCAGTCGCCATCCAGTTCGCCTCGCTTGCCTTCATGGTACCGCTCGGCATCGGTCAGGCGGCGACCGTGCGGGTCGGGCTGTTCTACGGTCAGAGCAATCCCGAAGGCATCCGCAAGGCGGGCTGGGTCTCGATGGCCGGTACGCTGCTGTTCATGACCGCGAGCTGCATCATTTTCCTAGCCTTTACCGCGCCGCTGGTTGGCCTGTTCATCGATGCGAGCAACCCCGACAATGCCCGCACCATCTCGCTGGCCGTCGGCTACCTCACCGTCGCGGCGTTGTTCCAGCTCGTCGACGGCGGCCAGGTCTCGGCGGCGTCATCGCTGCGCGGTCTCAGCGACACCACCGTGCCACTGGTCGCCGCGCTGATCGGCTACTGGGCCGTTGGCCTGCCGATCTCGGTGCTGCTGGGTTTTTACACCGACCTCGCGGGCGTGGGGATCTGGATCGGCCTCGCCGTCGGCCTGGCGTTTGTCGCCGTCGTCCTGACCATCCGCTTCGCCATGCGCGAACGCCTTGGCCTCCTCCGCGCCCGCCCGCCCAGGCTTAGCCACCGCTGACGAGCGGATCGAGTCTCGGCCAGTCGCCCATCCGGTTGCGAAACCAGGTTTCCTGCCGCTTGGCGTATTGCCGCGTCGCCGTGATCGCCAGTTCGAGTGCCCGCTCGCGCGTCGTCGCGCCGCGTAGCCAGTCGGCGATTTGCGGCACTCCGATTGCCTTCATCGCCGGCCATCTGGGGTCGAGCCCGCGACCGAGCAGGGCCTCGACCTCCTCCACAGCACCGGTTTCAAACATTGTCGCGAACCGCTCGCCGATCCGCTGCCGCAGCACCGCCCGTTCGGGCGCCAGCACCAGCCGCTCTACGTCGAACGCGCCCAGCAACCCCGCCTGTCCGGCATCCTGAAACGATGCCAGCGAGCGGCCCGTCGCCGCCAGCACGGACAATGCCCGGATCACCCGCTGCGGATCGGGCGCCTGCAGCCGCGCCGCCATCGCCGGATCGCGACCGGCCAGCAAACGGCCCCGTCCCACCGCGTCCAACCCGGCAATCTCCGCAGCAACCACCGCGACAACCTCGTCCGGCACGGCAGGAACGTCGGCGAAACCGTTGATCAGCGCGTCGAAATACAGCCCCGTCCCCCCGACGAAAAACACCGGCGCCCCGTGCGGTACCGCCCCCAGCACCGCCCCCACCGCCGTCAGCCACTGCCCCGTCGAGAACGCCACCGCGGCGTCGATCACTCCGTAAAGCCGGTGATCCGCCAGCACCAAATCCTCGGCCTCGGGCCGGGCAGTCAGAACCTGAAGCCCGTCATACACCTGCATGGCATCGGTATTGATGATGACGCCGCCCTCGGCCTCAGCTCTTGCCACTGCCAACGCCGACTTGCCGCTCGCAGTCGGACCCGCTATCAACACCGCTCTCCGGCGGGCCGCGTTTTTCACCCCCAAACTGCTTTCACCCCCAAAAAAGTCCAAAACATCCCCATGCCGGTTCTCTGTCTCATCGCCAATCCGCAGGATCCCGCCCTCGACAACAAGCTGGTGCAGGCCATCCACCGCGAGACCGGCGGCGAGATCAACTGGCTGGCCCAGACGATTGCCTGCGAGATCATCGACCCGGAGTCAACCGATCCGCTCGCCGCCGCCCGCACCCATATCGGCTCCCGCGCCGTCGACGCTGCATTGATCCCGCACGAGCACCGCCGCAAGCAATTGCTCATTGCCGACATGGATTCGACCATGATCAACGAGGAATGCATCGACGAACTGGCGGACGCGCTTGGCATCAAGGACGCCGTGGCGATGATTACCGACAGTGCGATGCGCGGCGAACTCGATTTCGAAGCCGCCCTCGATACCCGCGTCGCGCTGCTTAAAGGCCTTGGCCGCAAAGCCATCGAAGCTGTCCGCCGCGAACGCATCAGCCTCGCGCCGGGCGGCCGCACGCTGGTCGAAACCATGAAGGCCTATGGCGCCTACACCGCCCTGATCTCCGGCGGCTTCACCTATTTCGCCGATCATTTCGGCAAGCGCATCGGCTTCGACGAGGCCACCGCCAATGTCCTCGATTTCGACGGCGACGTCCTCGCCGGCACCGTCAAAAAACCCATCGTCGATCGCACCACCAAGCTGCAGCGACTGCTGGCGCTCGCCGAGGAAAAAGCCATCCCGATCGCCGCGACGCTCGCCGTTGGCGACGGGGCCAACGATCTTGACATGCTGCGCGCCGCCGGCCTCGGTGTCGCCCTCCATGCCAAGCCCGCCGTTGCCGCCGCCGCCCGGGTCCGTATCGACCACGGCGATTTGACCGCCCTCTTGTACCTGCAGGGCTTTGCCGAAGACGAGTTCGTCCGGTGAGGCTGGAAACGGCCCGGCTGGTGCTCCGCCTGTGGCGCGATGACGACAAGCCGCGCTACGCGGAGGTCATCGGCGACCCAGAAGTCCGCCGCTTCTTCCCCTCGGTCGGCACGCTGATTGACGCCACCATCGCCCTCGATCGGGCAATGGCGCGTTACGCCGAGCACGGCTACACCATGCTCGCCGTCGAGCGCCGGGCCGACGCGGCGTTCGTCGGCATGCTCGGCCTCGCCCCGCTAAGCGACGCCCTGCGCGCTGCCATTCCCGGCGCCCCCGCCGTTGAAATCGGCTGGCAATTCGGCCGCCGCTTCTGGGGCCAGGGCTATGCGCCCGAAGCCGCGCAGGCGATGCTAGATCTCGCCTGGGACACGCTCAAGCTCCCCGAAGTCGTCGCCATCACCACCGTCACCAACGCCCCAAGCCGCCGGGTGATGGAAAAGCTCGGCATGCACTACGATCCGCTCGGCGATTTCGACCACCCGGACGTGCCGATCCATCACCCGTTCCGCCGCCACCTCCTTTACCGCATCGCGAATCCGCGGCCATGAAACTTGCCACCGAACGCCTGATCCTGCGCGAGTGGGAGCCCGCCGACCGCGAGCCCTACGCCAGTTTCCAGGCCGACCCGGAAGTTCGCAAATATTTCTACCCGCCGACTAAGACCGCGATCGAAGTCAACGGCATGGTCGACCGCATGATCGCCGCGCTGGCCAAGGATGGCTTCGGCTTCCTCGCCGCCGAACGCCTCAGCGACGGCGCCTTCATCGGCGAGATCGGGCTGACCTACGTCGATGACGCGACTAAGGCCGCCATGGACCGGCCCGGCGATATCGAAATCGGCTGGCTGTTCGGGCAGCCTTATTGGGGTCACGGCTACGCCACCGAAGCCGCCGCCGCGATCCTCGATTTCGCTTGGGACACCCTCAAGATCGACGAAATCGTCGCTTTCAGCGCCGCTGGCAATCGCAACTCACAGCGGGTGATGGAAAAACTCGGCATGCACCGCGACGATCAGCCAAGTTTCGAGGACCCGACAAAGCCGGCCGGCCACTGGCTCCGTCCGCACGCTATCCACCGCATCGCCAATCCCAGACGCTAGAATTTGATCGCAATGAACCGGCTGGCGCCCGTCGGGTCGGTGACTTTGAACAGCACCGCCGGCCGGCCGGCCTCCCGCGCGCCGTTCACCAGCGTCGTCAGGTCGGCCACCGTCACCACCTTCTGCTGATTGACCTCGGCGATGATCAGGCCCGCGACAAAGCCCTTCTCGGCCGCATCGCTGCCCGGCTTGACGCTGTCGACGATCACCCCCGATACGCCCGAGCCGATGCCGTGCGTCGCCCGCGCCGCATCGTCGAGTGGCGCCACGGCGAACCCCATCACATCGTCGAGGTCTGGCAGTTCCTCCAGCGGCTCGACGGCACTTTGACCCGGCACCGGCTCGGTATCCTGCGGCGCCTGCGCCATCAATTCGCCCGCCTCGAGCCGGCCAAGAGTAATGTCGAACACATAGTTCACCCCGCCGCGCAGCACCTTGACCGGCACCGCCCGCCCAACCTCGGTCTCGGCCACGATCCGTGGCAGATCCTGCATCGTGCCGACCAGTTGAGTGTCGAATTCGAGGATCACGTCGCCCTCCTCCAGCACCCCGTCCGAGGGGCCCTTCATCGTCACGTCGACCACCATGACGCCCTTGGCGCCTGGCAGGCCGAGGCTCAGCGCGATCTCCTCGGTCACCGGCTGGATCCCGACCCCGAGCCAGCCGCGCCGCGTCTCGCCGTATTCCGTCAGTTGCTTGACGACGTTTTTCGCGATGTTGATCGGCACCGCAAAGCCGATACCGAGCCCCATGCCGCCGCGAGCGATGATCGCTGTATTGATCCCAACCACCATGCCGTCCATGTCGAACAGCGGCCCGCCGGAATTGCCCTGGTTGATCGAGGCGTCGGTCTGGATGAAGCTGTCGTACGGGCCGGAATTGAGCTGCCGGTTGCGCGCCGAGACGATCCCCAGCGTCACCGAACCCCCGAGCCCGAACGGGTTGCCGATGGCCATCACCCAGTCGCCGACTTCCGCGGTATCGCTGTCGCCGAGCTGGACGAACGGCAGCTGCCCTTCGACCTCGATCCGCAGCACCGCGATGTCGGTCTTGAAATCGGTCCCCAGCACTTCGGCGGGAAACCGGCGCCCGTCGGTCAGGAACACCAGCACCTCGTCGGCACCTTCGATCACATGATTATTGGTGACGATCAGCCCATCGGCGCTGATGATGAAACCCGAGCCGAGGCTCCGCGATTCCGCCATCGCCTCGGGCCCCTTGCCGGCATTAGGGTTGGCGTCGTCGAACATCTCGCCGAGCGGCGAGCCATCGGGGCCACTCGGAAACGGCACGCCAGTGCCACCCGGCATGTGTCGCGTCGTGCTGATGTTGACCACCGCCGGCGAGAGCACCCCGGCCAGCTGCGACACCGATTCGGGCCCCGCCGGGGCCGCCATACCTGACGCGATCTCGGAAAGTCCGAGCAGCAGGGCGAGGCCAATGGCCTGTAGCAAACGCAGTGTCATGGCAGGTTCCCCGGCATCAACGTGCCACCAGAGAACAAGCACGGTCGCGGCGCAAGCAACCGCTACCGCACGAAGTGTTGAAAAGGCGCCTCTGCCATAGCCGGAGCGCCCTTTCACGAATTCGATGACCAGCCGGCAATTCGCCGACCTTTACAAAAACTGCCCCCTTACGGCGCCGGTGCAACCGCATCAGGCGTCGCCGGCACGGCTTCGACCGCAGGCGCGGGCTCGGCTGCCGGAGGCGCACCGACGGCCGGCGCTTCGACTGCCGGGGTGCTGACTGCCGGCAAATCATCCACCGGAATCATCAGCTCGGTGGTCTCGACATTGAGGTCGGTCGCCGGTTCAACCGACAGGGCCGGCGGCGGCGGTGCCACCGGCAGTTGATCGGCGGGCGTGATCGTCACCCCGGCCGGGGTATCGCTGCCGAAGTAGTTGAAGAACTCGGAGCTCGGCGACAACACCATCGTCGTCGTCGCTCCCGCCAGTGCCTGCTGGTAGGACTGCATCGAGCGGTAGAACTCGAAGAACTCCGGATCAAGACCATAAGCTTCGGCGAAAATCCGGCTGCGCTCGCCTTCGCCTTCACCACGCAGAATGTCCGCGTCACGCTGTGCCGACGCCGTCGTTTCAACGGCAAGGCGGTCGGCCTGCGCCCTGATCGTCCGCGCCGCTTCATCACCGCGACCGCGCAACAGCGCTGCCTCGGCAAGTCGCTCGGCCTTCATCCGCTCGAACGTCTGTTGCGAGACGTCCGCACGCAGTTCGGTGCGCAAAATCCGCACGTCGACGATCTCGATCCCTAGTTGCGCCATTTCACCTGCGATTAGATCGCGGGTTTCTCGCATCATTGCCGGACGTTCCTCCGACAGCGCGTCATCAAAGTCACGCAGCCCGTACACCTGCCGCAGCGCCGCGTCGAAACGGGTTGCCATCCGGCTCTCGGCCACGTCGAGGTTGCCCTGCACGCGTTCGCGGAACAGCCTGGCGTTGTTGATGCGGTACGTCAGGAACGCATCGACATCGTAGAACTGCCCACCCGATACCTGCACGGTCATGTTCGGCAGATCGAGCCGCAGCAGCCGGTCTTCGACGATCTGCACACTGTCGACGATGCTGGTCGGGATCTTGAAATACAGCCCCGGCTCGGTCTTCACGTCGGTTATCTGGCCAAAGCGCATGACCACGGCCTGTTCGCGTTCATTGACCACATAGATGGAAGATACGAGGACATAAAGAGCAGCGATAAGGACGACGCCGGCAGCAATCAAACGGTTCATGGTATCGTCCTCCTTACTTTGGTTGGGTGGCGGGGGGCGTACTGGCGAGCCCTGGCAATGGCAGATAGGGAACGACACCGGAACCGTTCGCGCCCTCTTCGACGATTATCTTCTGGGAATTTCCCAGTACGACTTCCATCGTTTCGAGGTAGAGCCGCTTGCGGGTCACCTCCGGCGCTGCCTTGTACTCGGTATAGATCGAGACGAAGCGCGCAGCCTGGCCTTCGGCTTCCTTAACCACCTGGTCCTTGTACGCCGCTGCGGTTTCCCGCAATCCGGCGGCTTCACCGCGGACCTGCCCAAGGAGGGTGTTAGCGTACTGACGGGCTTCTTCCTGCACGCGGTCTTCGTCCTGCAGCGCCCGCTGCACTTCGTCGAACGCGTCGGCCACTTCCGTCGGCGGCGCCACGTTCTCGATGGCGATACGGGCGATAGTCACGCCGAGGCTATAGGTGTCGAGGATCGCCTGGGTGATCTGCAGCACCTCGATCTCGGTGCCGGCGCGTTCGCTGCGGAAAATGTTCGCGGCAAGGCTGCGTCCGACAACTTCGCGCATCGCGCTTTCGGCGGCGCTCCGCACCATTTCTTCCTGATTGGCGACGTTGAACAGATACGCCGCCGGATCGGAAACCTGCCACAGCACCGAGAATCGCACATCGACGATGTTCTGGTCGCCGGTCAGCATCAGGCCGTCGGTGTTTTGACCACGCGCTCCGGCAGTCGAGCCGATCTGGGTCTGGTTTTCGGTGATCGTCACCTTTTCAACGGCCTCGATCGGCCAGAGGTGGAAATGCAGGCCCGGCTGGCTCAATTCGGGCTTCGGTTTGCCGAACTGCAGCTCGACACCGACTTCCTGCGGCTCCACGGTGTAAACTGATTGCAACAGCCAGAATCCGACCAGCAGCACCACACCGCCAACGATCGCCCAGCGGCCACCGGGAAGACCACTGGATGGCAGGCCACCACGGAACCGCTCACGGCCCTGACGCAGGATTTCCTCTAGATTGGGAGTTCCGCCACCACCGCCGGTGGGTCGTTTCGGACCGCCCGGTCCCTGACCCCAAGGGCCGCCGGCATTGTTGCCGCCACCCTTGCCGCCACCCGCGTTATTCTCCCAGGGCATCGCGCGCCTTTCCAAATCCGGTAAACTGTTATGGGCCCTATATAGGGGGCTCACCGAAGGCGATCAATGCGGTGCGACCTTCACGGCGCGACGCAATCGCCGCAGGGCCCTTCACTAGAGAAGTGGGAGTTGCTCTCCGAAAGTATGGATGGCGTCGGGCACTCCAAATTTTTCAAGCCACTGGTCTAGGAGTGCAACACTCACACCGTCGCCATATCGAAAATCTTCGATCGCCCTCGTTCGGTGTTCTTCCTTGCGCCTGATATAGTGTGTGAGGCGAAATGGAAATTCGTCGAACTCAGATTGAGCGAATTCGTTCTCACTTCTAATCCACCATTCCGATTTATTGAATACATACTCGAATTTTGCATCGCCGTTCATACTGCCTGTAAAAACTTCAGTCAGCCAAACTTGATTTATGAAGTTGATAAACTGCGCATAAATTGTTTCTCCGCCTATCACAAAGAACTGTTTTTGCATATTACAAATAGAAAATGTATCAGCAAGCAACAACGCAGTTGAGATGTCTTTTGCCCACCTCAATTGGTCAGTTTCTACAATTGGATCACGAGAGAGAACGATATTATAGCGGTTTGGAAGAGGTTTTTTTGGCAGAGAATCGAAGGTTCGCCGTCCCATGATTATGGCATGCTTGTCAGTCGTCTCTTTGAAATGCCTTAAGTCGCTTCTGAGCCGCCATGGGAGCCGGTTATCGATACCGATTATGTTGTCAGGATAACTTCTGGCGACAACCGACGTCGCTGAAGGCATTTTGGCTTTGTGTCGTCGGGAGGGGACCATCTGAGATATCTAGTAGAGTCGGGGTTAGGACGGAGTTATTGACGACCGCAATGCGACTTCATTTTACACTTTGCGCCAGCGCCGTCAGCGCCGCGCCGTCGACGCGGACCTTGGTCCAGCCGTCCTCCATCACCCCGCCCTGCGATTTATAGAACGCGATCGACGGCTCGTTCCAGTCGAGCACCCACCACTCGAACCGCCCGAGGTTTTCGCGGACGCAACGCTGCGCCAGTTCCACCAGCAACGCCTTGCCAATGCCCTTGCCGCGCAACGCCGGGTCGACGAACAAATCCTCGAGCCAGATGCCGTGATGACCGGCGAACGTCGAATAGGTATAGAACCACAGCGCGATCCCCGCTGGCTCGCCATCCCACTCGGCGATCTCGCAGAACGCCTTGGGCGCGTCGTTGAACAGGTCTCGCTCGAAGTCGGCCTCCGTCGCGACGACCTCGTGCGCCAGTTTCTCGTACACCGCGAGGTCGTTGACGAACTTGAAGATTATGCCGGCATCCGCGCGGGACGCCGGCCGGATGGTGAGCGCCATCGGGTCTATTCCATAGGCTCGTTATGCACCGCAATCAGGATTTCGAGTTCGCGGTCATATGGCGGATACCAGTCGGTCGCTTCCATGCGGAACGCCGTGTCGCTGATCTTTTCGACATCGCCATCCCAGCAGAACGATACCAGGTTTTCCGGCGCGCCTTTGTCGATGGTCAGCGTGAACTTGCCGATCGAGCCATACCAATTGGCGCCCGTCGACCAGACGTAGGAAATCCAATTCTCGACCGGATAACCGCTCTCCGCCGCCTCGGCCTTGGCCTGCTCGCGCTTTGAAGCCCTGATGAAAGTCGCATCGGTGCAATACTTCTCAAGGGCTTCGGCCGCCGGATCGTAATCCTCATACCCCTCGCTGAGATAGGTCAGCGCTACGGTGCCGCCGACGCTCGGCTGATAGCTATGCTCGACATCGACGATCTCGCCCGCCGGGAATTCCGCCTCCCAGCTATAAGTCGACCGCAGCGTCCAGATCGGCACGTAGTCGGTCTGCATGCCGTTGCCGGCATCATATTCCATCGCCATCACCAGGCCGAGTTCCTGCAACCGGACCTTGTCGGCATCGTCGAGCCCGTTGAGGGCCTCCTGGGTCTCCATCCCGAACGGCGCCAACGGCACGTCGAGATCGCGGAGGAACTCGCTCTGGTCGATACCGGCGGCGAACGCATACTGGTGCAGTTCGGCGTCGACCGGTTCGCCGTTGAAGGTGGTCTCGAAGCCGAACAGATTTTCCGTATCGTCGGTCGGGATCGCCACCATGAAATCTCCGCTGCCCTCGATATCGGGCATCGGGAAGGCGACCAGAACATGCTCGGCCGTGTCGGCGGTATTCTTGAACTCGTATTTCACCCGCACTTCGTCGGGCGAGATGTAAAGATCTTCACTCAGCATCTGCACGGTGTAGTTCTGGACGAAAATCAACCCGCCCGTGCCCAGTTGGGCGGTGGTGTCATTGGCAGACACCGGAAGTGTCAGCACAGCCAGTGCAACACCGGCCACCATCGTTTTCTGCATCGAAATATTCCCCCACAGACGCGCCCAAGCGACGCTGTCCTAGCGCGAAGCAAGGCTTAGAGCTAGACGGCGATCGGCGCCTTGATGTGCGGATGCGGATCGTAGCCGGTGATCTGGAAATCATCGTACTCGAACGCGAACAGCGAGCGCCGGTCGGGGTTAAGCGTCAGCCTTGGCAACGGCCGCGGCTCGCGGGCCAACTGCTCCCGAGCCTGATCGAAATGATTTTTGTACACATGTACGTCGCCGAAACTGTGCACGAACTCACCCACCGCCAGCCCCGTGACCTGCGCCATCATCGCGGTCAGCAGCGCGTAGGAAGCGACGTTGAACGGCACGCCGAGGAAGACGTCGGCTGAGCGCTGGTACAGCTGGCAGCTGAGTTTTCCGTCGGCGACATAGAACTGGAACAGGCAATGGCACGGCGGCAGCGCCATGTCGTCGAC
This sequence comes from Devosia sp., assembly GCA_028290665.1. Taxonomy (GTDB): domain Bacteria; phylum Pseudomonadota; class Alphaproteobacteria; order Rhizobiales; family Devosiaceae; genus JAQGJK01. The sequence goes on from JAQGJK010000002.1 coordinate 99,044, forward strand.
TTCCGCCGGGTTCCAGGCGGTGACGATGTGCCGGCGCGAATCCGGTTTGGTCTTGATCGATTGGATGACGCTGGCGATCTGGTCGATGGTACCGCCCTGCCCGTCCGGCCAGCTGCGCCACTGGCTGCCATACACCGGCCCGAGATCGCCGTTCGCATCAGCCCACTCGTCCCAGATCCTGACCCCGTGCTGCTGCAGCCAGCGCACATTGGTCTCCCCGCGCAGAAACCACAGCAATTCGTAGATGATCGATTTGAGGTGCAGTTTCTTCGTCGTCAGCAGCGGCAACCCCTCAGCGAGGTTGAACCGCATCTGGTACCCGAACACCGACCGTGTCCCCGTGCCGGTGCGATCCGCCCGGTCCGTGCCGGTGGTCATTACATGGTCAAGCAGATGGAGATAAGCGCGCATCTAGCGAGCCTATAGCGATTCGAGTTGATGCTTGCTCCACCTGAACGGCAGTTTTCCCCACATCCGACATGGCCTCACGACAATTTCCCGCCGATCGCCGTTCAACGCCATTTGCATCCCGCCACGGCAGCGCTTATATTGTCGGTGCCCGCAAGGGATATGGCGATAAACGGCTGACGTAATAAACCCATTGGACCCGGGGGCAGTACCCGGCGCCTCCACCACTTTCCTCCTGTCATGGCAGGATCATGGGGGCGAAATAGGATCGACAAGGGCGTAAAGGCCAGACTTTTGCTCGGCATGGTACCACCGTCATCGGACCAAACCTGTAGTTGCCAATGACAACTATGCTCCGGTCGCTCTCGCTGCGTAATGCGGCGCGAGTCCGGGAATTGAAGCCCTCCTGCTGTAGCAGGTAGGAGGCGGGGTTCGCAGGCACCTGGCAACAGAAGCCTGCACTTTCCTTCCATTTTGCCTTGAAACCGACGCCGGTTCTGGCGCTTTATGGCGCTTCGTTTCGCATGAAAGGCACTCCATGGGCGAAGACCTGATCCGCTACGACATCCTCGCGCAGGAAGCGCTCCGAGGCGTCGTCCGTAAAGTGCTGTCGGAAGTTGGCAAAACCGGCCTGCCCGGCGACCATCATTTTTTCATTTCCTTCGTCACCCGCGCCCCTGGCGTACGGCTTTCCGAACGCCTGCTCGGCCAGTACGACAAGGAAATGACCATCGTCCTGCAGAATCAGTTCTGGGATTTGAAGGTCACCGAGACCGGCTTCGAGGTCGGCCTCAGTTTCGATGGCCATCGCGAATTGCTCGGCATCCCGTTCTCGGCTGTCAAAGGTTTCTTTGACCCGTCGGTGCAGTTCGGCATGCAGTTCGATGTCGACAAGAAACCCGACGAGGATGAAGCCCCGGCCGCCGGCAAGGCCCTAGCCCCCGGCGCCCCGCCGCTGCTTGAAGCCCTCCCCAGCGGCGATCCCGAACTGCCCAAGGACAAAGTCGTCAGCCTCGACAGCTTCCGCAAAAAGCCCTAGCCGCTGCGATGATCAAGCGCTCGATCTCGATCGCCGGGCATCGCACCTCGATCGCGCTCGAGGCTGAGTTCTGGGCCGGCATCGAAGCCGTGGCCGCCGCGCACGCGCTGCCGCTGCCGCTGATGATCAAGCGCATCGACGAGCAGCGCACCGCCGCCAACCTCTCCTCCGCCATCCGCGTCGCCGTGCTCGACTGGTACCGCAGCGGCAACTCCGCCTAAAACTGCCCGCCCGTCTGACCGTTGCCCACTAGGCCCGGCGGCAGGAAGAGTTGTCCCGGCGCCGTAAACGACGGCGCATCGGTCGCCGGCGGCAGGAGCTCGAACGCCGGCGGGGGCGTCAGCGGCGCCTGGAACGATGGCGATTGGATCGCCGGCACCGGGGCCACCTGCGCCGTCGGCTCCGGCACCGGGTCCGCCGCCGACTCTGGTGCAGGGATAGGCACGATCCGCGTCGGCGCCACCTCCGACTCGGGCACCACCTCCGGCACCGGCATTGGCGGCCGCTGCGCGGGCGGCGCCGTCAATATTTCGAGGCTGCGGCGCAGGAAACCCGCGTCGACGAACCGTTGTAGCATCTCCTCGTTTGCAGCGATGCGCTGCTCCTCGGTCAGCCGTGCCAGCTCCGCCGCTGCTTCGGCCGCCGCCTGCTCGGCCGCGATCCGCTCCTGTTCGGCCTCGATCCGCGCCTGCTCCGCCATCAGCCGCTGCCGCTCCTGCGCCGCCGCCAATTGCCGCGCGTCGTCTTCGGCCTGCAGCGCCTCCAGCCGGTCGACTTCCAGTTCATAGGCACGGACCAGGATGAAATCGACCATCTGGCCGACATCGTATTGCCGCACCGGCGCCAGCAGCGAGCCCGACAGCACCGTCTTGACCTGCGAACTGGCATCGCTGATCAGCCCGTCGGGATCGGCCACATTGCGCGGTGTCAGCGCAAAATTCCCGGCGAGCCCCAAATCCTTCAGCGTCACCACCAGCCCGCCGAACAGCCCCGCCGCGGCGGTCTCGGCTGCAAGGTTGGGCACCCGCAGCGTCCCGCCCGCCAGCAGATAGGTGCCACTGAGTTCCGCCGTCTCGAACGGCCCCGTCGCCAATGCCGCCTCGGCTGCGGCGACCAGCGTCTCCGGCGTCGCCTCGAGTAGATCGTCGAGCCCCGCCAGCGTGGTGAACACTGCCGGGCTGAAGCCCTCCGCCGAGAATCCGTCGACGGCGAAGCTCCCTTCGCCGGCAAGCGAGGCGACTATTGCCGCAAGGCTATCGCCGCTGCCGCTGAACTGGCCGTTGAGCTGCAGCATGCCGCCGAGCAGCGCTGCCGTCTCCGGAGGCACCACTGCGTCGAGATCGACCCCGAGCAGCGTCAGCCGGCCCGAGACCTGCTTGTCCGCCAGCGGTCCGGAGCAGCACAGCGCCGCATCGAACGTCACGGTCCCCCCGCCCAATCGTCCCGATAGCTCGCGCAGCCGCACCTGCGTATCGTCCCAGCCGAGGGCGAATTTCGCGTCGGTCACCTGCGTCTGCCCCGCCAGCAGGATCGACGGCGTCGTGACCGCGATCTCGCCCCGCACAGGACGCGGCCCACTGCCGTTGTCGAGCGGACCGTCGGGCCAGAACGGGTCCGCACCGAACAGCAGCGCCGCCGGACCAGCCGCGAGGCTGACGAGGTTTCCGACACCGATCGTGCCGACCGCGAGGCTGCCGGTGACCATCGGCCCGGCGCCGCCCGTGCGGAACAGTTCGCCGCCGAATTTCACCTCGCCCGCCTGCCCCTCGATCGCCGTCAGTTGCAGCGCCCCGTCGCCGCCGAACGCGAAGTTCGCGCTCGCCGCCAGCGGCGCCACGTAAATCCCCGGCGCGCCGACGACATCGGCCACGCCCGATGCGTCCGATAGCGCGAGTTCCATCGAGCCCTCCCCCGTCAACCGGTCCGGATTGGCTAGGTCGACGCTGCCATCGAACACGATGCGATCGCCGCCACCCTCGGCCGTGATCCCGGTTGCGATCAGCGTCCCCTCGGTCCGCTTGATCACCGCATTGACCCGTACCGGCGCGTTGTCCGGGAACAGCGGCACAGACGCCAAGCCGAACTGCGCCGCCAACGCTTCGGAACTTGGCGCCGAGAAATTGGCGGTGATCGCCAGCGGCGCCGTCAACGCCGCCAGTAAGCCGCTCGACAATTGTGCATCGAGGCTGAACTCGGTCGGCCCGAGCGACCCGCTCCCCGCCAGCACCTGCCCGCCCGCCTCGTTGGGGAGGCTGAGCTCAAATGCCAGCTCGGCCGGTGCCGAACGGCCAATCAATGCTCGCCAGCTTGCCGGCGCGCCGGCCATGTCGAACAGCCTCGCCAGCGCCGGCGCCGTGCCCGATTTGACCGAAACCGTGCCACTCCCGGCAAAGCGCGGCGCCTGCACTGTGCCGCCGGCGATGGCCGTAACATCGAACGCCAACCCGCCGAAATCCTCGGCGGTCAGCTGCTCGAATTGGAGCATCTGGCCTTTCCAGTTTCCATTAGCCACCAGCGCCGTGCCGGACAAATCGAACAACGTCGCCGCCGCTGCGGTCACCGCAAATCTGCCCTCGGGGAAAGTCACCAGCAACGCCGAATTCGCACCGCCCTCCGGCAGCAACGCCGCCAGCGCCGCACTATCACCCGCATCCAGCGCCCCGAAATCACCGGTGAAGTCTAGCCGCCGCTCCGGCCCAAATTCGATGGTTGCACTCAGCGCCTGCGTCTTGCCGTTGAGCTCCAGCGTCGCCTCGCTCAGCGCCAGCGTATCGCCATCGAGGCCAATCTTCGTTGTCAGCACGCCCGGCAAATTGACCAGCGGCCCGCCCTCGGCCGGCTTCCGCCACAGCGCCGCCAGCGCATCGAGCCGCTGCGCCGAAACCGTCGCCGTCCCGGTAAACACCGGTCGGTTCTCTGCCACCCCCAGCGTGCCGCTGAGCGATACCGCGGTTTCGCCGGGCAGCCGCGCGGTGAACTCGCCGATGCTCCAGCTCTTGCCGTCAGTCGCCGCATCCATCCGCACCGTCCGCAGCGGCACGCCACGCAGATTGAGTTCGGAGATATCGAGCTGCACCGTGCCGGCGATCGGCGGAATCGGTGGTTCCGGCAATTCGGCCAGCAGCCGCACGATCTCGAACGGCGTCACTCCCGTCTCCGCCACCGCATCGCGCGGCGCCAGCGCAAACACCCCGCCCGAGATCACCGCATCGAAATCCCGCGTGGCGCCCAGCCGCAGCACTGCTGCCCCGGTCAACCGCGTCCCGGCCCGGTTTTCATCCGGCGTCAGCGTATAGCTCGACAGCAGCACCCGCTCCGCCGATGCCTCGATACTGCTCTCGAACACCAGATCGCCCTGTACCTGATCAGCATTCTCCGCCACCGGCGGCGTCTGCCGATACACCAGCGTGCCGGTATAATCGGGAGCCAGCCCCGGCCCCAGCACGCCATCGGTCGACACCGAATAGGCGCCGGATTCCGGCCTGACAAACGCCGACAGCCGGGTCTCCGCCGTGTCGGTGACTTCGGAGGACGACATCCGCACCGCATAGCGCCCGTCACCGTAGTCGAGGTCGCCCTGGAACTGGAACGGCCCGCGGATCGAGGTCAGTTTCAACTCACCACCGACCCCGGTCACCGCCAGCGTATCGGCCGACCGCCTGTCGAGCAGCCGCACCGTCCCATCGACAATCGTGGCGCTGGCAATCGCGACACTCGATGCAGCCAGCGAATCGGTCAACACGAACGGCGTCTCGAGCGCCCCGTCCGCGCCGAGCGCGATATCGAGCACCGGCGCGTTGAGCACCAGCCGGGTAAACGTGTATCGATCCCGGAGGAAATCCAGCAGCGAGAAATCCGCCTCGACCGACTGGATCGCCACCGCCGGCGCGTCTTTCGGCCCGATCACCATGTTGGTGAACCGCAATTGCGGTGCCGGCAGCAGGCTGAACGAGATATCGCCGAGGATCTGTACGTCGGTGCCGAGCACGTCCGACGCGATCTCCTGCATCCGCTCCCGATAATCGCCCCACTGCACGAAGCGCGGCACGATGAACGCCGCGCTGAGCGCCAGGATGATCAGCACGCCGGCGACGATGTAGATGCGGTTCAGCACGTGTTCGAGTCACCCATTTTGCTGGAATTTACGGGAGTTACCTGCCCCCGTCACCTTGCAATGCTGGCTCGGCGTCGCTCCGTCGCAGTTCTCACCAACAAATGAAAACGGCCGGGCTGCCTGGCCCGGCCGTTGTCTTGTTGGATTCAGAAGCCGCCAGCTTACTCGATGGTGCCAATCGACCAGAAACACGTCTCGCCGGAGCTGTCGTCGACGCCATCATTGTCGGTGATGACGAACCCGGTGCCTGCAGCGTCGATGGCAAAGCTCTCGACCTTGTCGACCACATAGCCATGGCCGGCCTTGAGATCAGGAACCAGGTCGCGCACCAGTCCTTGCTCACCACCGGCAAATCGCCGCCGAGTGCCGCCGGGACCAGTTCGCTGAGTGCGACACGGTAGATCGCCTTGAGCGCCGCCTTGTCGGCGATCTGGTTGTCCCGCTCGATCACATAGGCATAATCGCCATGCACGGTGATCTCGCTGAGCCCGACAGATGACGTCGTCTCGACTTCGGGCGCATTCAGCGCCACCGGGAAGCTGCGATCCGGTTGAAATACTCTGCCGCAACGGCCGGCATGGCGGTCGACAGCAGCAGGCCAACGGTAAGGGCAGCGAGCCCGGTAGAGTTCTGCATGGTTCAGCCCCGGTGAAATGTCGGGTTCACTTGAGGCAACGAGGCCTCAGCTCCATGAAGCTTCGATGACACTTCCATGACAGCGCCGGAACAGTCCCTCACGGCTTGGAGCCACCCGGCGCGCGTATACTTCCATGCCCGCCATCCCTATATTGCCCCGTGAACAAAATGAGATTCGTCAAGTCCCGATGACCTCCGAACCCCTGCGCGCGCCGCGTCCGGCTACTGGCTCGATCACCAGCCAGTTCGGACGCAACGCGCCGCCCTATCTCGATGGCCTCAACGAGGAACAGCGCGATGCCGTGCTGACCACCGAGGGGCCATTGCTGGTGCTCGCCGGTGCCGGTACCGGCAAGACTCGCGTGCTGACCACCCGCATTGCCCACATCATGCGCACCAATCTGGCGCGCGGTTCCGAAATCCTGTCGGTGACCTTCACCAACAAGGCCGCCCGGGAAATGAAGGAGCGCGTCGGCAGTCTCGTCGGCGCCGGGGTCGAAGGCATGCCGTGGCTCGGAACCTTCCACTCGATCAGCGCCCGCCTGCTCCGCCGCCACGCCGAACTCGTCGGCCTCAAAGCCGATTTCACCATTCTCGACACCGACGATCAGGTGCGGCTGATCAAGCAATTGCTCGAAGCCGACAACATCGACGAGAAGCGCTGGCCGGCCCGCCAGTTCGCCGGCATGCTCGACAACTGGAAAAACCGCGGCCAGTTGCCCAAAGACGTGTCGCCCGCCGATGCCGCCGGCTTCGCCAATGGCATGGGCCAGAAACTCTATCAGCAGTACCAGGACCGGCTGAAAATGCTGAACGCCGCCGATTTCGGCGATCTGCTGCTCGAATGCATCCGCCTGTTCCGCGAGCAACCCGGCGTGCTCGCGGAGTACCATCGGCGCTTCCACTATCTGCTGGTTGACGAATACCAGGATTCCAACGTCGCCCAGTATCTCTGGCTGCGCTTGCTCGCCCAGGGCCGCCCTGCCCCCGAGGCCAATCTTTGCGTCGTTGGCGATGACGATCAGTCGATCTATGGCTGGCGCGGCGCCGAGGTCGACAACATCCTGCGCTTTGAAAAGGATTTTCCCGGCGCCAAGGTGATCCGGCTCGAACGCAATTACCGCTCGACTTCGAACATCCTCGCCGCCGCCTCCCATCTCATTGCCCACAATGAATCCCGCCTCGGCAAGACGCTGCAAACCGATGTCGGCGAGGAAGGCGAAAAAGTCGCCGTCACTTCGGTGTGGGATTCGGAAGAAGAAGCCCGCACGATCGGCGAGGAAATCGAGCAGTACCAGCGCCAGGGCGACAAGCTCAATTCCATCGCCATTCTGGTCCGCGCCTCCTTCCAGATGCGCGAGTTCGAGGAACGCTTCATCACCCTGGGGCTCAATTATCGGGTCATCGGCGGCCCGCGGTTCTACGAACGCCGCGAAATCCGTGACGCCCTCGCCTATCTCCGCATCGTCTCCCAGCAGGCCGACGATTTGGCCTTCGAGCGCATCGTCAACACCCCGAAACGCGGTCTCGGCGACACCACCATCAAGACCCTTTACGACACCGCCCGCCTCCAGCGCATTCCATTGTTCGCCGCGACCCGCCTGCTGATCGAAACCGAAGAGCTGAAGCCCAAGCAGCGCTCGACGCTCAAAGCCCTCGTCATGCAGTTCGATGACTGGTCCGAGCGCGCCCGAACCATCCCGCAAGCCGAACTCGCCGAGCAGATTCTGGACGAAAGCGGCTACACGGCGATGTGGCAGAACGACAAAGCCCCCGACTCCCCCGGCCGGCTCGAAAACCTCAAGGAACTCGTCCGCTCGATGGAGGAGTTCGACACCCTCGGCGGCTTCCTCGAACACATCTCGCTGGTGATGGACCGCGATACCGGCGCCGACAGCGACGCCGTTTCGATTATGACCTTACACGCGGCCAAAGGCCTCGAATTCAACACGGTATTCCTCCCCGGCCTCGAGGAGGGCCTGTTCCCGCACCAGCGCGCCCTCGATGAAGGCGGCCGCGCCGGGCTCGAGGAGGAACGCCGCTTGGCCTATGTCGGCCTGACCCGCGCCCGTAAGCGCCTGCGCCTCAGCCTCGCCCAGAACCGCCGCATCCACGGCCTCTGGCAATCGGCCATCCCCTCACGCTTCCTCGACGAACTCCCTGCAGCCGTCGTCGAGGTCAAGGACACCGGCTCCTCCTATGGCGGCTACACCTATGGCGGCCGTGCCGGCGGGCGTTTCGATCTGCGCGACCCGTTCGAGAGCGGCTACGAAACCCCCGGCTGGCAACGCGCCAAGGCGCAGCAGGGCTCCCGCAAGGGCGGCGGCCCCGTCACCATCGACGGCGACCTCGTCGCCCGCTCCACCGATGACGGTCGCGGCTCCGCCTACGCCCCCGGCCAGCGCGTCTTCCACCTCAAATTCGGCTACGGCACCATCGCCACCCTCGAAGGCAACAAACTCACCATCGACTTCGAGAAGGCCGGGCGGAAGAAGGTACTGGATAGCTTTGTCCAGAAGGGGTGATTTGACACATGTAACGTTACACGTTACAGTTGCAAATGATCAGGACCTTTCGCCACAAAGGCCTCAAGCACTTCGTCGAGCGGGATGACCCGAAGAAATTACCTCCCGACATGATCGAGCGGTTGCGGGAACTTCTGACCGCGCTTGATGATGCACTTGGTGCTGAGGAGATGAACCTGCCGAGCTATCGGCTACATGCCTTGAAAGGCGATCTGAGCGGACATTTTGCTGTCACCGTAAGGGCCAACTGGCGTCTCGTATTCCGGTTCGAAGGTGGCGATGTCTGGGATCTGGATTTTATCGATTATCACTGAGGTTTTGAAATGCCGATGAAAAACCCGTCGCACCCTGGTCAGATCGTCAAGAGTGAACTTGAGTTTCTAGGTGTCAGCATAGCCGGTGCCGCAGCGGGCTTGGGTGTGAGCAGGCAGCAGCTTTATCGAGTGGTCCGGGGCCAGAGCGGTATTTCGGCTGACATGGCTTTGCGGCTCGAACAGGCAATCGGAAGCACTGCCGATCACTGGCTTAGAATGCAGATCGCCTACGACCTGGCACAGGCTCGTCTCCGCACGCAGCCGGTGGTCAAAAAATTCGAACCGAAATCCGAGGCTGCATAACACTCGGTCTGCGGGCGCTAATTCGCCGGCGGCGACACTTCCGCAGCCTTGCGCCGCACCACCCCCAACTGGTGCTCGCGGAAAATGATGAACAGCCCGGCCCCGACGACGATCACCGCTCCGATCAGCATCTGCGGCGTCGGCACATCGGCGAAAAACAGATACCCGATGATGATCGAGAAGATCAGCGAGGAATAATCGAACGGCGCCACCATCGACACTTCGGCGTGGCGATAGCTTTCGGTCAGCGAAATCTGCCCCAGGCCGCCAATGATGCCGGCGCCCGCCAGCATGGCAAACTGGAACGGCGTCGGCGTCACCCAGCCGAACGGGATCGAGAACAGCGCCATGATCGTGCAGGCGATGGAAAAATAGATGACGATGGTCGCCGAGCGTTCCGTCCGCACGAGGTTTCGGATCTGGATCATCGCAAAGGCCCCGAACACGCAGCTCAGCAAAGCCGCGATCGCCCCGATGGTCAGTTCGCTGCTGGCTCCGCCCACGCCGAACACACTCAGTCGCGGCCACATGATGATGCCAATGCCAAGGAGCCCGATCGCCACCGCCAGCCAGCGATAGAGGCGCACATTCTCCTTGAGGAACACCGCGCCGAACACCACGACGAGCAGTGGCGTCCCATAGCCGATGGAGATCGCCTCGGGCAGCGGCAGCCGCGTCAACGCAAAGAACGCGCTGCTCATGCCGCACACGCCGATCAGCCCGCGCCACAAATGCCCAAGCGGCCGTGTCGTCCTGAAGCCGCTGCGCAATTCGCCGCTATAGGCGAGGAACACCACGATCGGCAGGATGGCGAAAGCCGAGCGGAAAAACACCAGCTGCCCCGGCGGAATTCCCGGCACCGCCTTGATCAGGCTCGACATGATGAGGAACGCCAGCACCGATGCGATCTTGAAGCCGATCCCCAGCATCGGGTTGGACCGCGGCATCGGCGGTGCAGGCGTAACGGAAGACACGGGGAAACATCCAGACGGCGGGGCCACAGGCACGACGCGCGCACCATCGAAGACTCGCTCGGTTGACGCAAGGAAAAGCCGCCGCGCCCGCCTGCGACTTTCGCACCGGAGCCGTCGACCACCACGGTCGCGACCGCTGCGCCGATTGACTTTCCCTGCCCCGCCCCGGCAAACAGGCGCCAGAGGTTTCCCCATGCCGCTGTCCCAACTGTCCGCACCGCTGTCCAAGGACCAGGCCTATGCCCTGGTTGATGCCGTCATGGACGATGGCGAACTCGCCGTCACCGCCTCAGCGCATGAGGATCTCGAAACCGGCGAATGGGTGTTCGAGGCGACCTGCAACGAAGCGCCGGACGTCGAGGCATTTTCCGAACTGGCGCGGCTAACTCTCGGCGGCGCCGTCGAATTCGCCATCGAGCCAATCGATCCCGAAATCAATTGGGTCGCCAAATCGCTCGAAGGGTTGCAGCCGGTCATCGCCGGCGGCTTCTATGTTTATGGCAGCCACGAAACCGGCCCGATCCCGGCCGGCATGTCATCCATCCGGATCGACGCCGCGCAGGCTTTCGGCACCGGCCACCATGAAACCACCACCGGGTGCCTCGAAGCCATCGACCGGGTGCTGAAGCACTCCCGCCCGCGCAATCTCCTCGATGTCGGCACCGGCACCGGCATCCTTGCCATCGCCCTCGCCATGCGCACCCGGCTGCCGGTCATCGCCACCGACATCGATCCGATCGCGGTCAAAACCACCGCGGAAAACGCCCGCGACAACGGCGTTGCCGGCCTGATCCACCCGCTCGTCGCTGCGGGCCTCGACCATCCGGCCATCGCCCGCGCCGCGCCGTACAATCTGATCGTCGCCAATATCCTTGCCAAACCGCTGATCGACATCGCCGCCTCGATGAGCCGCGCTTCAACACGCGGCGGCACGGCGATCCTTTCGGGCCTGCTCGACCGGCAGGCGTCGAGCGTCACCGCGGCTTATGTGCAATGCGGCTACCGGCTCACCCGAAAAATTATCCGCGGCGAATGGGCCACGCTCATTTTGCAAAAGCGCTAGCGCTCCGTCCGAATTCGCTCCGGGCGATGCGAGGCCAGAAACGCGTCGAGCCGCTTTTGGGCGTGGCGGTTATGCGCCTCCACTGCCGTATGCAGCAGCTTGCCGATCATTGACTTGTGCGCGCGCATCGTCTCGGTCCATTCTCGCGCCACAGCGCGTTCCTTAAAATAGTCGCGCTGCGCCATTCCCGCGAGGGCTCATTCGGCATCGCTGGCATACGTGTGCCGCAATGCCGCTTAACCAGATCTGAACATGACCGACACCACCGCCCCCACCCGCTACCAGAGCTTCGACGACACCACTGACCCAAGGCAAGTCGCGCCCCGCATCGCCGCGCTGCGCCGCGAACTGGCCGAGGCCGGGCTCGATGCCTTCCTCATTCCACGCGGCGACGCGCATCGCGGCGAATCGGTCCCGCCCGGCGACGCCCGCCTCGCCTATGTGACGGCGTTCACCGGCTCGGCCGGTCTGGCGCTGGTCGGTACAGACACGGCGGCACTATTCATCGACAGCCGCTACACGCTGCAGGCACCGGCCCAGACCGATACCGCGATCGTCACCGTCGTCCCGGTGCTGCAGGGCGGCTTCTCCGATCGCCTCGCCGAGTTCATCCCGGCCGGCGGCGTCCTTGGGTATGACCCCTGGCTCCTTACCCCCGCGGAAGTCGACAGCCTCACCACCCGCCTTGCCGGCCACGCAACGCTGCGCGAAACCGATAATCTCGTCGATCGCATGTGGCCCAATCGCCCCGGCGCTCCGGTGTCGCCTATCGAATTCCTCGGTCACAACCGTGCCGGCAAAACCAGCGACGTCAAACTCGCTGATCTGCAATCGAGCCTCGCCGGCGACACCGCCGATGCCGTGGTGCTGACTCTCCCCGATTCGATCTGCTGGCTGCTCAACATGCGCGGCCGCGATGTGCCCAACACGCCTTTCGTCCTTGGCTTCGCCATCGTGCCGCGCGACGGCCTGCCGACGCTGTATCTCGACCCGGCCAAGATCACCGCCGAACTACGCGCCCAAATCGAAGGCATCGCCAGCCTCGCCGAAACCCCGGACCTGATCGCCGCCCTCCGCCAGCTCGGCGCCCGCGACGCCAAGGTGCAGATCGACCCGGCCACCTGCCCTGCCGTGATCGCTTCGACCCTGCGCGGTGCCGGCGCTACGCTCATCGAGCGCCGCGATCCGATCCAGATTCCGAAGTCGAAAAAGAACGACGCCGAAGTCGCCGGCATGCGAGAGGCTCACAAGCTCGATGCCGTCCCGATGGCGCGTTTTCTCGCCTGGTTCGATGCCGAGGCGCCCAAGGGCACGCTGACCGAAATCGCCATCGTCACGGCGCTCGAAGCCTTCCGGCGCGATGAGCCAACGCTGGTCGATTTGAGTTTTGACACCATTTCGGGCTCCGGCCCCAACGGCGCCTCGAACCATTATCGCGTCACCCGCACCACCGACCGGGTGCTCGGCACCGATGAATTGATGCTGGTCGACAGCGGCGGCCAGTTCCTGTCAGGCACCACCGACATCACCCGCACCCTGTTCGTCAGTTCGGCCACTCCCGAACAGAAGGACCGGTACACCCGCGTGCTGAAGGGCATGATCGCCATCTCGGTGACGCGCTTCCCCCGCGGCACCACCGGCGCCCAGATCGACGTCCTGGCCCGGCAGTTCCTCTGGGCCGATGGTGTCACCTACAATCACGGCACCGGCCACGGCGTCGGTGCTTTCCTCTCGGTCCACGAGGGGCCCATCGGCATTTCGACCCGCTACAGCGTCCCGTTCGAGCCCGGCAACATCGTCTCCAATGAACCGGGGTACTACAAGGACGGCTTTTACGGCATCCGCACCGAAAACCTCCTCCACGTCGTCGAAAGCCCGATTGGCGGCGGCAACTACCTCGAATTCGAAACCCTGACCCTCGTCCCCATCGACACCCGCCTCATCGACCGCTCCCTCCTCACCCCCGCCGAAACTGTCTGGTTAAACGACTACCACCAGCGCGTGCTGGCCGAGGTGTCCCCCCATCTCACCGGCAGCGACAAGGCGTGGCTCGAACACGCTACCAGACCGATCTAACCGGACCGAAACTCACTCTCAACCGGTGCAGATAAGGGCAAACTCGCGCCACAAAACCTCCCCTCCCCCTTGAGGGAAGGGCCAGGTGGGGTAGCTCCAGCCGCCGAAGCCACGTTCAAGAAACCCGAGCCAATCACACCCTCATTTACTCCGACCCCAGCCTACCGCCTCAGAAACCGCTCCAACTTTCCCAGCCCGTCCACAATCTTCTCCGGTCGGGCTGCGAAGCACCAACGCAACCAGCCCTCGCCTTCCGGTCCAAAAGCACTGCCCGGCGCGAGCCCAAGTCCGGCGGTGTCGATCAACTCTCGCGCCAGCGGCATGTCATCGCTCCGCCCCGCGATGCGGAAAAATGCATACATCGCTCCGTCCGCTTCCGGGCACTCGATCTCTGGAAACTCTCGCAGGCCTTCGAGCAATAATCGCCGCGAGGCCTTCAATTCGTGGAGCAGGTCCGCGACCGCGGCCTCTCCCCGGTTGGGCGATAGTGCCGCAATGGCGCCGTGCTGGATAAAATCGGCGACACACGAGGTGTTGTACTCGATGACTTTCGTAAAGTCCGGCATCAGAGCTTCCGGCGCTACGATCCAGCCAACCCGCCAGCCGGTCATGCACCACGCCTTCGAAAAACTGTTGACCGAAATCACCCGATCCTCGGGTCCAGCGAGCCCCAGCATTGACGGCGCCACGCCCATTGTCCCGGTGTAGACCAGCCGCTCATAGACATCGTCGCTCATCACCCAAATGCCGTGCCGCCGGCAATGTGCGAGGATTGCGATCTGATCCCCACGGTCAATGGTCCAGCCGGTCGGATTGGATGGCGAATTTATCACCAGCAGCCGCGTTTCGGGCGTCAGTGCCGCCAGCAACCGTTCGAGGTCGAGCGACCACCGTCCGCCGCTGATCGTCAGCGGTACGCGCGCGACTTCACCCCCGAGGATGCGGGGTATTTCTGCAATGTTGGGCCAGATCGGGGTGATCATCACCACCCGGTCGCCGGGCGAGACCAGCATCTGCGCCACCAGCATCAGCGCCGACACGCCGGAGCCGGTGACCACAATTCGCTCCGGCGCCACCTCGACACCGTGCAGCCCGCTGACATAGCGCGACAACGCCTCACGCAGCGCCGGCCGGCCGAGGTTCTGGGTATAATATGTCTCGCCAGCCGCTAGCGACGCCATCCCGGCCTCGCGAATGAACGCGGGCGTCGGTCGGTCGCTCTCGCCGAACCAGAACGCGGCCAGATCCGTCCGCCCCATCCCCGCATTGGCGATTTCGCGAATTCGCGACGGCAACAGTGCCGATACGCCGGGGCGCGGTATGATCAGCGCCTCCGGCTGATCGAGAGCGACGGTCACGGCTCGTAGTTCTGGAGGATATCGAGCAGTGAGTAGGAATAGTCCGACGTCTCCCGCGAGACGTCGAGGTAGTGCCAGCCATCGGCTTCCTTCACCACGGTGAAGGTCAATTCCCGCGGCTCGCCGAAATTGCTGAACGACACCGCGATGGTCCCGACATCAACCCCCGTGTCGATCTCCGGTTCGCCGATGACGAGGTCGTCGAGGTCGAAATCCTGCCCATCGACCAGCGGATCGAAATCGAGCGGCCCCATTTCGCCGTCCGGCGTCGCGGCATAGGCGGCGTCGAACAGCGCGTTGAGTTCGCTCGAGCGCTGCATCACTTGAACGTCCTCGGCCGGTACTTCACCGGCGAGGTACGGCGCATAGACCGCATCGATTAGTTCCTCCGGGGTGTCGTAGGCGAGGGCTGCCGACGTGCAGGCAAAACCCAGGCAAAGCGCCGCAAGATATAGTCCATGCTTGTCCATTGATTGCTCCTAATTGAACCAGAAGGCGAAGCCGATCAGGCTGCCGTTGAACACGCGATTGGCTTCGGCGAAAGTCCCTGCATCGGCGATGGGACCTTCTTTCAGATACGGTAACGCATCATATCCGCTGATCAACATTACGAAATCGGTGCGCTTGGCAGTCATTAAAAAGGCACGTAAATCAAAGCCTTGCTTGAACCGCCAATGGGGGATCAGCAAGTTGCCCGCGAGGATTCGGTCCATGGTGTCGAGCGTTTCGAGCCAGGTCGCGACCATTTCGTCTGTCACTTTGACGTCGGGACTTGGCGGCGTCTGCTCCGGCGACGGCACCAGTTCATGATTATCGTCCGTCTCAGCGAGAATCGCCTCCCAGTTCCGTCGCGACAGCACCGTGATTGTCTCGAGCCTTTCAAGCACATGCGCCAATCGCGGCGAGTCGATCACTGGCCAGTTGAGGCTGTGGATACCAGCAATCGCATCGGCAATCGCGGAATCGCTCTCGGGACCAAGCACCAGCATGCCGCCCTCGGCAAACGCCTGCATTGGCAGTCCGGCCTCGGGAAACACCCGGTGAAACAGCACGTTGACGAAGGTCTCGAAATCATGGGCGAGCACGAAATCCGCCTGCGCCGCCAGAGCGTTAGCATACCCTGCCAGCCAGATGGCATCCGCCCGGTCAAAGCCGACCAGGGATTGGATTACGCCGCCGGCCTCGGCCCGCGCCGCGCCTTCTGCAGTCTCGGGTTGATTGGCGGGCACCATGCCCAGGATACTGGCGACGACTTCATTGTCATCGCCGACCCCGTCGTCATTGATGTCCAGCCGGAACCCCAGCGGATCGAGGAGAAACACACTGTCCCCGAGTTCGGGTTCGGCTGCCAGCAGCGCTTTCTCCGCCGTGTCCAACTCGCTGACGAAGGTCTCAAGCACCGCCCTGACCTTCTGATAGTCCAGCGGTTCGGGATTCGGGTTGCGCATGACAGGGACGTTGAACACGATCCCGAGTGGGTGCAGTTCAGGCGTAAAGCCGTGACGGTAGAGCGCCTGTTCGACGCCCTCGACCGCCTGCACCATACCGAGAATCCCGCTGGCGTACAGCGCCTCGGCGTCGCCTGCCGCCACCTGCGGCGCTAGCGCCGCCGCCGTTGAATCGAGCGTCCCGGCGTAAAGGCCGTCGCGGAGCGTGTCGAAGCTCTCCTGCGCCACGGCGCTTTCGCCCATCAGGCAGCCAGCAATCGCCGCTGCCAAGATCATGATCTTGCGCATTATTTTCCCTCAGATTCGCGCGACGCCCCCGCGTGCCCGCTATTTCGAAACGAGTTCGAACCACTCGTCTTCAGTCAGAACCTGTAGCCCCAACTCTTCGGCTTTTTTTAGTTTGCTCCCCGCTCCCGGACCAGCGACGAGAATATCGGTGCTCGCCGAAATTGAACCCGCAACTCTGGCGCCATGGCGCTCGGCCATCGCTTTGGCCTCGGTACGCGACATTCGCTCGAGGCTTCCGGTAAACACCACGGTCTTACCCGCCACCTCAGAAGTTGCGGAAACCGTGACCAGATAAGGCTTTGGGTGAACTTCCGTCAGCAGATCGTCAAGCGCCGCCACGTTGCGTTCATTGGCAAAAAATCCGAGCACGGCACTGCCGACGGTCTCGCCAATGCCGTGGATCGAGGGCAATTCCCCAGCAATTCCGGCAGCGCGGAACGCCTCAATGGTCGAAAATGTCCGGGCGAACAATGCCCCGATCGTTTCACCGACATGCCGGATGCCGAGCGCCAGGATGAACCGATCAAGCTCTGGCTCGCGCCGCGCGTCGATGTTGGCGAATAGCTTGTCGAGGCCTTCATAGGTTCGGTCCTGCGCGGCCAACACCTTTTTGCGTTTTGTCCCGCTCGCCGTTTCTCGCACGAGCGCCTGCGCCTCGCGGCGGTCATGCAGGGCCTGCTGCACGGCATCGCGTTTCGCGTGCAGGCGGAAAATGTCGACCGAGCTTTTCAACAGGCCTTTTTCAAAGAAAAGCTCGATGTTTTCAGCCCCGAGCCCCTCGATATCCATCGCTCCCCGGGCGACGAAATGCTTGAGTTGCTCCACTGCCTGCGCGGCACAAATCAGCTCTCCGGTGCAGCGCCGCCGCGCATCTTCCTTGCCGGTCTTTTCGTTCACTTCCCGCACGGCAGGCGACCCGCAGACCGGGCAAGTTGTCGGGAACTCATAGGGGACAGCCGATGCCGGTCGCTTCTCGATGACTACGCGCACGATCTGCGGAATGACGTCGCCGGCCCGCTGGATCACCACCGTGTCGCCCAGCCGGATATCGACTCCATCGCGGATCGGGACGCCAAAACTGTCGAAACCCTTGATGTAGTCCTCGTTGTGCAGCGTCACGTTGACGACCGTGACGCCACCGACGGTCACCGGATCAAGCCGCCCGACTGGCGCCAGCGTCCCGGTGCGCCCGACCTGAATATCGATCTGGCGCAGCACCGTCGTCGCCTGTTCGGCGGGAAATTTATGGGCGATCGCCCAGCGCGGTTCGCCGGTAACGAACCCCCAACGGCGCTGCAGGTCGAGCCGGTCGAGTTTGTAAACGACGCCGTCGATGTCGTAGCCGAGGCTCGAGCGCTGGGCCTCGATTTCCCGATACTGCGCCACCAGGGCGTCGACCGTCGTCGCCCGCACCATCAGGGGGCTGACGGCAAAACCCCAATCGGCAAATTTCTGCACGGCATCGAACTGCGTCGGCGCCGGATCTTCGCTTGTCGCGCCCCAGGCATAGGCGAAAAACCGCAGCTTGCGGCTGGCGGTGATCGACGCATCTTTCTGGCGCAGCGAGCCGGCTGCCGTATTGCGCGGGTTGACGTAATCTTGCCCGCCGGCAGCGGCGGAGCGGGCTTTCAACGCCTGGAATTCGGCGTAGGTCATATAGACCTCGCCGCGGATTTCGATGGTCTGCGGCCAGCCCTTGCCCTTTAGGTGCTTCGGAATGTCGGCGATGGTCCGCAGGTTTTCGGTGATATCCTCGCCCACCGTGCCGTCACCGCGCGTCGCGCCGCGAACGAATACGCCATTCTCGTAACGCAGCGAGGCCGAAAGGCCGTCGATCTTGGGTTCGGCGGTGAACACCAGTTCAAGGCCCTTGTCGCGTTCGAAGAAGCGCTTTGCCCGTTCGACGAACTCGACGACGTCAGCCTCCGAATAGGCCTTGCCGAGGCTAAGCATCGGCACTTCGTGGCGGATCTTGGCAAAGCCGTCTGCGGCCGGCGCACCGACTTTTCCGGCGAGGCTATCGGCTGTGCGGAGTTCAGGAAAGGCATTTTCGAGCTGCAGATAGCGCCGTTTCATGGCGTCATAGGCGGCGTCGGTGATCTCGGGCGCGTCGTTCTGGTGATAAGCCAGATCGGCGGCGGTCAGCGCCGTTTGCAGGTGATCGAGTTCGTCCCGTGCCTCCGCCTCGGACAGGCTCTCGATCTCCCGCGGTTCGCTCATGAAACTTCCGAAAGCAGCCGCGACGCCGCAGCGCGCGCCTCGTCGGTGACTTTGGCGCCGGCGAGCATGCGGGCGACTTCCTCCCGCCGCGCCGGCGCATCGAGGCGGCTGACGTGAGTGCGCATGAAAGCACCTTCATTGACCGCCTGCTTTTCGATGAGCAGGTGGGTTTCGGCGCGGGCCGCAACCTGCGGCGCATGCGTCACGGCGAGCACCTGTACGGTGCCGGCAAGTCGCGCCAAACGGCGACCAATCGCGTCCGCCACGGCGCCGCCGACGCCGGTATCGATTTCATCAAAGATCAGCACCGGCGCCGAACCGCGATCGGCGAGCACCACCTTGAGGGCGAGCAGGAACCGCGACAGTTCGCCGCCCGACGCGACTTTCAACATCGGTCCGGCCAGCGTTCCGGGGTTGGTCTGCACGTGGAAGGCGATCTGGTCAAAGCCGCTCGCCGCCGTTCGCCCATCGTCAACCTGCCGGTCGACGATGAAGCACGCATTGCCGAGCTTGAGGTCAGGGAGTTCGAGCGCCACAGCCTTTTCGAGCGCCAGCGCCGCCTTGCCACGCAGGGCGCTGAGCTTCTCTGCTGTTTTCCGATAAGTGACCCTAGCGACCGAAGCAGCCGCTTCGAGCGTACCCAGATTCTTTTCGCCCGATTGCAGCGTTTCGAGGTCGGCCTCATAGCGGGCGAGGATTTCGACGAGGCCGTCACAGCTGGTTTGGTGCTTGCGGGCCGCGGCGCGGAGTGCGAACAGCCGCTCCTCGACATCCTCGAGTTCCCGCGGATCAAACGCCATCTCGCGCTTCAGCGCTTCGAGCGCATCGGAGACCCGATCGAGAGCGACCAGCGCCAAATCGAGCGTCTCGATCAGAGGGTCGAACGGCGAGCCACCAGCCTCGGCTTTGCGACCGAGGCGGCGCAGCAATTGGCCGAACGCCGGGCCGGGAGCCGACGGGCCGTTGATCAGATCGTCGGCCTCGGTGACTTCGCTGGCGGCCTTTTCCAGCTGCATCAGTTTTTGCCGGGTTTCCGACAGTGTCTGTTCTTCCCCGGTTTCGAGATGGAGCGCCGACAACTCCTCGACGACGTGCCGCGCATATTCCTCGCGGGCCTGTGCAGCGGCGACGGCGGCGCGTTGCTGGGCGACCCTGCTCTCGGCCGTGGTCAGTGCCGAATATGCCTCGAGCGTTGCCCGCACCGCGCCGTCATGACCGCCGAACGCATCGAGCAGGGCGCGGTGTGTTGCAGGATCGATGAGGGCGCGGTCATCGTGCTGGCCGTGAATTTCGACAATCAGCCGGCCGACCGACTGCAGCAGTCCGGCGGACACTGGCTGGTCGTTGATGAATGCCCGGGTGCGGCCATCGGCAAATTGCACACGGCGCAGGATGACTTCATGGTCATCCGAGATGTCATTGTCACGGAGCACCTGGCGGGCCGGATGCTCGGTCGGGAGTTGCAGCACGGCGACGACTTGCCCGCTGTCAATGCCGTTACGGACCAGAGACGCGTCGCCGCGGCCGCCGAGGGCCAGCGTCAATGCGTCGAGCAAAATCGACTTGCCGGCGCCGGTTTCACCGGTCAGGGCCGTGAGGCCGGTTCCGAGTGCCAGATCGAGCTGGTCGATCAGGACAATATTGCGAACGGACAAACCACTCAGCATCGCGGGCGTCGCCCCTAACCATGCACTCGCTAGTGGCGGCCGACCCGCCTCAGCGACACCTTAGCGCCACCGTGAACAAACAAGCAACACCTAAACTGTGCGGCTCAGCCCTGCAGCACCGACGCAAGCGGGCTGGACGCGTTCACCTTGGGCGACAGTCCCTGGCGCTGCAGTAGTTCATAGGACTGCTTATACCAGTCGCTCGACGGGTAATTGTGACCCAGCACTGCCGCGGCGGTCTGCGCTTCACTCATCAGGCCGAGTGCGACATAGCCTTCTGTCAGGCGATACAGCGCCTCCTCGATATGGGTCGAGGTCTGGTACTGCTCGACCACGACGCGGAAGCGGTTGATGCCGGCGAGGTATTGGCCGTTGCCGAGATAATAGCGGCCGACCGACATTTCCTTGCCCGCAAGGTTATCCACGGCGACGAGGATTTTTTCCTTGGCATCCTTGGCGTGTTCGCTCTGCGGATAGTTGGTGATCAGCAGGGTGTAGCTGTCGATGGCATCGCGAGCCAGTTGCTGGTCGCGGCTGGCGTCCTTGATCTGGGCAAAATACGAGGTGCCCTTGAGCCAGAGCACGTAGGCCATTTCCTTGGATGAGGGGAACAGCGCGATATAGCGATCCGCCGCAGCGATGGCGTCGTCGAACTTGCCGATCCGGTAGGTCGCATAGACCTCCATCAGCTTCGCCTTCTCGTTGAACTCCGAGTAAGGATGTTGGCGCTCGAGTTTCTGCAGCGTCGTGATGGCGTTGAGGTAATACTGCCGGTCCATATCGGTGATCGCCGATTGGTACAGTGTCTCGGGCGGGATGATTTCTTCCTGCACGATCTTGGTCGGACCGAACATGTTGAAACCGGAGCAGGCCGAAAGCGTCAGGGCCACGACGCCGACGATGACAAGCCGAACGATACGTCCGGCAACACGTCCCGAAAACTGAGAAGTCACACAAGGCCCCGTGGTTCTAATGCGCAGCAACACTGCGCCGACTAGGTTTCAATTCCATCAAAACTGTGGCGCTGCTCAGCCGACCGACTTGAGGTACGGGTTGACCTGCAGCGCTTCCGGCACGTCGTCCAGCGAGTCAAACGCCAACGGCAGGTCTTCGGCCGAGACGATTTCATAATTGGCGTCGGTGGCGAACAGGCTTTGCAGCACCAGGGCGTTCAGCGCATGACCGCCCTTGTAGCTGCGGAACTTTCCATAGATGGGAAGTCCGCCGAGCGCCAGATCACCGATCGCATCCAATAGCTTATGGCGTACGAATTCGTCTTCGTAACGCAAGCCGCCTGGATTGAGGATGCGATTGTCCTCGACGGTGATGGAATTCTCGAGACTTGAACCGAGGGCATAACCCGCCTGCCGCAACACCTTGGCATCGCGAGCGAATCCGAAAGTGCGGGCACGGGACACGTCTTCGTAATAGCGGCGCGGTGACCAGTCGAGGATCATCCGCTGGCGACCGATCACCTTGTTGTCGAAATCGATTTCAAGATCGAGCGCGCGGCCATTATAGGGCTCAAGCGCGGCAAAGGCGTCATTGTTGCGCACAGTTACGGCGCGAATAATCTTGATAAAGCGGCGGATCGCGGGCTGCACATCGAGCCCGACTTCGCAGATGCCGTCGACGAATTTCCCGGCGCTGCCGTCGAGAATCGGACATTCCGGCCCATCGATAGTGATCGCCGCGTTGTCGACGCCGAGCCCGGAAAGGGCCGAGATCACATGCTCGACGGTCGCCACCGAGGCGCTGTCGCCGAGGTCAAGCGTCGTGCAGAGGGTGGTGCGAGCGACCCGCGAATAGTGCACTTCGACGGGGCCGACGACGCGGCCGTCCTCGTAGGTCCGCGAGATCATATAGCCGGAATTGGCAGGCGCCGGGCCAATGCTCAGCGTTACCGGCTTGGCGCTATGCACGCCATAGCCGAAGAACTGAAGCGAGCCGGCCAAAGTCCGCTGCCGTGCCGACAGTTTCTGCATGCCGTTATTCTCCGACCCAACCGCCCCAAGTTGAATCGGAGCTTATTAAACTAAAACCCGGGGCGATAGTCTGCCCCGGGCTGTCTCAACTGAAGTGTGGCTTGGACGCCTCAGCCATGCTTGCGCAGAAATGCCGGGATTTCGAGGTGATCTTTGGCAATCGGTGCGCTGGCCGCAGGCCGGCCATGCTGATCGGAGTGACCGGCAGCGCCATCGCTGACGCGCGGCAGATTGGTGCGCGGCATGCCGCCTTCGATGGCGATGCGGGCGGAATTATCACCGGCCGCCAGTGGCTCCTGACGAATCGCCGGCTCTGTCGGCGACCCGGCCTTGAGACCAATGCCGACATTGGAGGCAAGGCGACGGAACAGGGCACGGGCGTTGCGCGGCTCGTTGCTGTCCTGCCCGGCGGGCATTGGCGGGCGCGACACCTGAGCAATTTCCTCGGTGCGCTGGACCCGACGCTCGGGCCGCACGGCGTCCGACGGCACATAGGCGCTCGGGATCGGCGCTTCTTCGCGATGCGGCGTATCTTCGTGATGATCGGGCACGACGGCCGAGGGAAAGTACGGCTCGACCATCACGCCAGCGTCTTCGTCGTAGCCATACACCGGCTCCTGCTCGACGATGGCTTCGGCGACGGCCGCTTCGACCTGCATTTCGATCTCGGACTGGCGCGGGGCCTGCTGGATCTGGGGGACCGGCGCGGGCTCGCGATACTGCGGCTGCGGTGCCGGAGTTTCATGCGGAATGTGCGGGCGCTTGACCGAGATGATGCGGGCGGCGTTCGGCTTTACCGGCTCGAGCGCCTGTACCATGGTGGCATCGGTACCCGTAGCAACGACCGAGACGCGGATGCGGCCTTCGAGCGAGGAATCATAAGTCGCGCCGAGAATAATGTTGGCGTCCGAGTCGACTTCCTCGCGGATACGGCTCGCCGCCTCATCGACTTCGTATAGCGTCAGGTCCGGGCCGCCGGTGATCGAGATCAGCAGGCCGCGGGCACCATGCATGGACACGTCATCGAGCAGCGGGTTGGCGATGGCGGCTTCGGCGGCGTGACGGGCACGATCTTCGCCCGAAGCCTCGCCGGTACCCATCATGGCCTTGCCCATGCCGCGCATCACGGCGCGCACGTCGGCGAAATCGAGGTTGATGAGGCCCTCTTTGACCATCAGATCGGTGATACAGGCGACACCGGAGAACAGCACCTGGTCGGCCATCGCGAAGGCGTTGGCGAAAGTGGTCTTTTCGTTGGCGACGCGGAACAGGTTCTGGTTCGGGATGACGATCAGCGTATCGACATGGCGATGCAGTTCGTCGATGCCCTCTTCGGCGAGCCGCGAGCGGCGATTGCCTTCAAAGCTGAACGGCTTGGTGACGACGCCGACGGTGAGAATACCCTGTTCGCGGGCGGCGCGGGCGACCACTGGGGCTGCGCCGGTCCCGGTGCCGCCACCCATGCCGGCGGTGATGAACACCATGTGCGAGCCGCTGAGATGATCGTTGATCTCGTCCCAGCTCTCTTCAGCAGCCGCACGGCCAACTTCCGGGTGCGAACCGGCGCCGAGGCCTTCGGTGACGCCGACGCCGAGCTGGATGATGCGCTGCGCCTTGCTGAGCGCCAATGCCTGGGCATCGGTGTTGGCACAGACGAAGTCCACCCCATCGAGACCGCAGGTGATCATGTTGTTGACGGCGTTGCCGCCGGCGCCACCGACGCCGAAGACGGTGATGCGGGGCTTCAGTTCCTGAATGTCAGGGATGGTGAGGTTGATCGTCATGGAGGGCCCCAATGGTGGCGTGTTGGTTAAGTTTTAAGCGCCAAATCGTTAACCGGCCCCTAACAATTTGAGCGATCCAACTGCCGATCCCGCAGATTGCAAGCCTGCAACACGTCTCTGTAACCCTTTGTTCACCATAATCTTTTTGTTGGAGTAGAAGAATGGCCACAGCCTGACCATGCCGGTTTTGCATAAACGTGATCCGTATCATTCTGCAACGGCTGCCCGTTGACAGTTTCAGAAATTCGTTACATAACCGATTTGTAATATAACCATATGGTTTCAAACTTGCCGGCATCGCTCGGCCTTGAGGAGAAAAAGCATGACGAAAATCCGCCCCTGCCTGTGGTTCGACGACCGCATCGACGATGCCATCGAATTTTACACGGCAACATTCAAAAACGCGAAGATCACCAGCGTGCAGCGACAGGACCCGAACGGCCCGGCGTTTACGGCGACTTTCGAACTCGAGGGACAGGAGTTCATGGCGCTGAACGGGGGGCCGATGTTCACGTTCAATGAAGCCGTATCGTTTTTCGTCACCTGCGCCGATCAGGCCGAGGTCGACTATTTCTGGGATGCCATGACCGCGGATGGCGGCGCGGAGTCGCAATGCGGCTGGCTAAAAGACAAATTCGGCTTGTCCTGGCAGATCGTGCCAAAACAGCTGTTCGAAACGATCGGCGGATCGGATCGCGCCGGCGCCGGCCGCGCGATGCAGGCGATGATGGGGATGAAGAAGCTCATCGTAGCTGACCTCCAGGCTGCGTATGCAGGGTGACGTTGAAACGTGGCAAGGCGGATGCCACCGCCGACCTTCCGGTCTCGGGGTGCTGGGTAGAGAAGCGGCCGGGCGAGGTTTTGGACTTCGTCGCGGGGTAGACCCGCATGGCTGTTGTGGTGAGACCGTCGCCTCGCCCGGCTATGGAGA
>JAQGJK010000020.1 GCA_028290665.1 Devosia sp.
TGAAATCATCGTCCCGGTCCGGCCGGATTTTCACCGCGCGCTTGAACTTCACCGCCGCCAGTGCCGCCACCACGGCGTACAGATTGCCCTGCGGGTCCTTGCCGCCGAACCCGCCGCCCATCCGGCGCATGTTGACCGTCACGGCAGCATGCGGCACGCCCAGCACCTGTGCCACCATCACCTGGATTTCGGTCGGGTGCTGCGTCGAAACCTGCAGCAGCACCTCGTCGTCCTCCCCCGGAATGGCCAGCGCCACCTGGCTCTCGAGGTAGAAATGCTCTTGGCCGCCAATGGTGACCCGGCCTTTGACCCGATGCTCGGACGCCCCGAATCCCGCCGCGAGATCGCCCCGCTCGAGCTTCAGCGGCTCGGTCACCAGCGCCCCGCCGGCCGCCAGCGCCGCCGCGACATCGACCAGCACCGGCAGGCCGTCGGCATACTCGATCCGCGCCAGCTTCGCCGCCCGCCGCGCCGCATCGCGAGTCTCGGCAACTACCGCGAACAGCGGCTGGCCATGATATTTGACCTCCGTCGTCGCGAACACCGGCTCGTCGTGCCGGTGCACCGAACTGATATCGTTCTCAGCCGGCACATCCGACGCCGTCAGCACCCCGATCACCCCGGGAGCGCCGCGCACCGCCTCGACATCGAACCCGGTAATCGTTCCCGCCGCCTTGGTCGACAGCCCGAGATAGGCATGCAGCAACCCCTCCGGCTCGGCGAGGTCATCGATATAATCCGCCCGCCCCATGACCTGCTTGATCGCCGAATCGTGCGGCGTCGACACATGGAGAGCATTGCGCGCCGCGATATCGATTTTGTTCACGCCAACTCCCGCACCAGCCGCGCCCCGCCCCCGGTGGTCTCGTAAAAAAACCGCCGCAGCAGGTTCTGCGCCGCCAGCAGTCGATATTCCGCCGAGGCCCGCAGATCGCTCAGCGGCTGGTAATCCACGGCGAACGCCCCGAGAGCCGCCTCGATACTCGCCTCGGTCCAGGGCTGCCCGAGCAGCGCCGCCTCGACGGCCCTCGCCCGCTTCGGCGTCGCCGCCATGCCCCCGAAAGCAATCCGCACAGCCCCGACCACATCGCCGTCAAGCCGCACCCGGAACGCCCCGCACAGCGCCGAAATATCCTCATCCCGCCGCTTGGTGACTTTATACACGGCGAACCGGTCGGCGACCGGCAGGTACGGCACCGTCACGCTCTCGACGAACTCGCCCGGCTCCCGATCCTGCTTGCCATAGGCGATGAAATAATCGTCGAGCCAGACCGTCCGCCGCCGCTCGCGCTTCCGCAATACGATCGAACCGCCAAGCGCCAGCAGCGGCGGCGGCATGTCCCCGATCGGCGAGCCGTTGGCGATGTTACCGCCGATGGTCCCCATGTTCCGCACCTGCTCGCCACCCAGCCGGTTGAGCAGTTCGCCCAGTTGCGGGAAGTGCCTGACCAGCGCCGGCAGCGCCTCGGAATAAGTCGCCCCGGCCCCAAGCGTCAGTGATTCATCGCCTTCGGTAATCCGGTGAAACTCTTCCAGATGCTGGGTAAAAATCATCGGGCCGACGTCCCGCATGAACTTCGTCACCCACAGCCCGACATCGGTCGCCCCACCGACCACCGTCCCCGTCGGGTTGGCTTCATACACCGCCGCCAGATCGTCGACCGACCCCGGCAAAATCGCCCGGTACTTCCCCGTCCCGACTTCGACGCGCCCGCCATCGCGCAGCGCCTGCAACCGCTCCGTCATCGCCGCCCGACCAATATTCAGCGGATCGATCTCTACCGCGCCATATGTTGAAATCGCCTTCGCCGCGCGCACGATCGGCGAATACCCGGTGCACCGGCAGAGGTTACCCTGCAGCGCCGTCTCGATCCGCGTCTGGCTCGGCTGGTCGTCCCCGAGCCACATGCCATAGAGCGACATCACGATGCCCGGCGTGCAAAACCCGCACTGGCTGCCATGGTGGTCGACCATCGCCTGCTGCACCGGATGCAGCGCACTGCCGCTCTCCGCCAAGGCCTCAATGGTCACCACATGCGCCCCGTCAAGCGCCGCGGTGAACGCGATGCACGCTGTCGCCGTGCTATAAACCAGCGCCTCGCCACTCAGCCGCCCGACCAGCACCGTGCACGCTCCGCAGTCCCCCTCGGCGCAGCCCTCCTTCGAGCCCTTCAACCGCTGGTCGAGCCGCAAAAAGTCCAGCAACGTCTGCGTCGCCGGAATCTCTCCGAGCGCAATATCCTCGTCGTTGAGGACGAACCGGATGGTGTCGCGGCACTGTCCCTCAGCCAAACTCAACTCCCCCGATATGTCGAATATGCATACGGCGAAACCAGCAGCGGCACATGGTAATGCGCATCCTCAGCCAGCGTGAATCGGATCGGCACAAAGTCCAAAAACGGCGTCGCCCCACCCACTCCCAGCTTGCCGAAATACTCCGCCACCGCGAACACCAGTTCATAAGTGCCGGGCTGAAACTGCGCCGCATCGAGCAGCGGCTCGTCGCTGCGTCCGTCCGCATTGGTCACCCCGCTCTTGAGGTGATGCGTGTGATCGCCATGCGCGTGGATCAGATCGAACCGCATCCCCGCTGCCGGCGTGCCGTGCATGGTATCGAGCACATGTGTCGTAAGGCGTCCTGAACCCGCCATGATCTTGCTGCCCCGTGGTTGATCGAGCGAGCATGGACAAAAACCCCGGCGCTTCCAAGGGGACATGCTCAAAATTTTACCGTTTGGTCCAAATTGCACGATCTTGTGCAGTGGCCCGTCCCTCCCTACCCTCGCATCACCTCACGAGATCAGGCTCCGCCCATGACCCCGCCCCGCTATCCCCGCAACCTGCAAGGCCATGGCGCCCATCCCCCAAACGCCAATTGGCCCGGCGGCGCCAACATCGCCGTGCAGTTCGTCCTCAACTATGAGGAAGGCGGCGAGAACAACGTCCTCCACGGCGATGCTGCCTCCGAGGCGTTCCTCGTCGATGTCATCGGCGCCGTCCCCTGGCCCGGCAAGCGCCACTGGAATGTCGAGTCGATGTACGAGTACGGCGCCCGCGCCGGCTTCTGGCGCCTGCATCGGCTGTTCACCGGCCGCAATCTGCCGGTCACCGTTTATGGCGTCGCCACCGCCCTGCAGCGCTCGCCCGAACAGTTGCGCGCCATGCTCGACGCCAACTGGGAAATCGCCAGCCACGGCCTCAAATGGATCGACTATCGCGACCACGATATCGAGCACGAGCGCCGCGACCTGCACGCCGCCATCAAGCTGCATACCGAAGTTGTCGGCACCCGCCCGACCGGCTGGTATTGCGGCCGCACCTCGATCAACACCGTCGATCTGGCCAGCGAGGAAGGCGGCTTCACCTACGTCTCCGACACCTATGACGATGACCTGCCCTATTACCGCGAGCATTTCGGCAGCCCGCAGCTGATCATCCCCTATTCGCTCGCCACCAACGACATGCGCTTCACCACCCCGTCGGGCTTTGCCAATGGCGAGGAATGCTTCCAGCTGCTCAAGGACTCGTTCGACGTGCTTTACGCAGAAGGTGAAGCCGGCAGCCCCAAAATGCTGTCGCTCGGCCTCCACTGCCGCCTCGTCGGCATGCCCGGCCGCTTTGCTGGCCTGCAGCGCTTCGTCGATTACATCATGAGTAAGGACAAAGTCTGGATCGCCACCCGCCTCGACATCGCCGAGCACTGGATTAAAACCAATCCGTATCTCAAGCCCGAAATCGTCCCCTCCGAACTCCCGCTCGATGATTTCACCCAGCTGTTCGGCAGCGTCTTCGAGCATTCCGAATGGGTCGCCGAGCGCGCCTGGAAACGCGAGATGGGCCCGGTGCACGACACCGCCATCGGCCTCCACGCCCTGCTGTGCCAGGTGTTCCGCAGCGCCACCGCCGATGAACGGCTCGCCGTCCTCAACGCCCACCCCGATCTCGCCGGGAAACTCGCCGCCGCCCGCCGCCTCACTGCCGCCTCGACCGAGGAACAGTCATCCGCCGGCCTCGACGCGCTGACTGATGCCGAGCGCGATAGCTTCGAAGCACGCAACGCCGCCTACACGGCAAAATTCGGCTTTCCCTTTATCATCGCCGTGCGCGACAACACCAAGGCAGCTATCCTCGCCGCCTTCGAAACCCGCCTCGCCCATGATCGCGACACCGAATTAGCCACCGCCTGCCGTCAGGTCGAACGCATCGCCGAACTGCGCCTCAAGGCGATCATCCCGGAGTAAGCCATGTTCAAGCTCTACATCGCCAACAAGAACTACTCGTCCTGGTCGCTGCGCCCCTGGGCGCTGCTGACGGCGCAGGGCATTCCGTTCGAGGAAATCCTGGTCCCCTTCCCCGCGACGGGGTCCAGTTGGCCACTCTACCGCCCCTTTGCCCCTGCCGGCCGCGTCCCGGTGCTGCACGATGGCGACCTAAAAGTGTGGGATTCGCTCGCCATCATCGAATACGTCGCCGAGCAATACCCCGGTGTCTGGCCCAAAGACCGCATTGCCCGCGCCTGGTCCCGCTCCGCCGCCGCCGAAATGCACTCAGGCTTCCAGACCCTCCGCAACCTCTGCTCGATGAATATCGGGCTCCGCGTCACCCTCGCCAACCGCCCGCCGGAGCTCGAAACCGAACTCACCCGCATCGCCGAAATCTGGGCCGAAGGCCGCGCCCGCTTCGGCGGCCCCTACCTCGCCGGCCCCGGCTTCACCGCCATCGACGCGTTCTTTGCCCCCGTCGTCTTCCGCGCTCAGACCTACGGCATCCTCAACGACGCCGCCTCCGCCGCGTACGTCAGCCATATGCTCACCCATCCCGCCCTGCAGGACTGGCAAGCCGCCGCCCTCACCGAAACCTGGCGCGAGCTCCACCACGAAGCCGAAGCCAAAGCCTCGGGCACAATAACCGCCGATTTCCGCGCGACTTGAAGCTAGCCTCAGCGCTAGTCCCAACGTCCCCTCTCCCCACCGGGGAGAGGGACAGGGTGAGGGGCCGTAAAGCTCACTTATAAAACCCCTCTCGGAAATTGAACCGGCGCTCGAGCCAAATCCGCAGCGCCGCGAGCATCCCGGTCCAGCCCTCGCAATTGCCAAACGCTGCCTTCTGCGCCGCCGCGGTATCGCGCCAGCCACTTTCGGCGATGCTGACCAACGTCCGCCCATCCTCCAGCGCCTCAAAGCTCATGGTCACCGTGGTCTCATAGCTACCGCCCTGCTCCGGCGTCCCGTCGGCTGCGGCCCAGCGCAGCACGATCTTTTCATCCGCCACCACCTCGACCACATGCACAGGAAATGCCCCCGGAAAATCGGCAAAGTCCCAAGTCACCGTCGCCCCGGTCTCAAGCCGTCCCTTGGCGCCGCCGGTGGTGAAATAGTTCGATAATTGCCTGGGATCGGCCACCGCTTCGAACACCTCATGGACCGGCTTGTTGATCCGCCCCGACACCTTGAACTCGGGATTGGTCCGGGCTTCTTTTGCTGTCACTGCACGCATTTCAAATCTCCCTGCTTGACTGCCGGGACCGTATGTTATAAAAATATAACATGTCAAGCGACGACGAAACCGATAAACTTTTCAAGGCTTTATCCGCCGGCACGCGTCGCGCCATGCTCGATCAGCTGAAGGACAACCCCCGCACCACCGGCGACCTCTGCAGTCGCTTCCCGACCCTCGACCGCTGCACCGTCATGCAGCACCTCAAAGTCCTTGAGGACGCCGATCTCATCATCGTGCGGCGCGAAGGCCGCGAACGCTGGAACCACCTCAACCCCCTCCCCATCAAGCACCTCCACGACCGCTGGATCGGCGATTACGCCCGCCACGCCGTCACCCTGCTCGACCGCCTGAAATCTGACCTTGAGGCGAGGTGAGCACAGGCCGATAGAATCTTTAGGCGAAGCACGGGCAGTTACCGAGGCTCCTGCATGTGGAGCCACCCCCACCCTAGCCCTCCCCTCAGGGGGGAGGGGAGGGTTTGCTGCACCCGTTCCCGCAACATTCACGCCCTGATCTGCTCGTGTCTGTGAACCCATGAGCTAACTACATCGCCTCCCTCCCGCCTGAGGGGAGGGATCGAGGGTGGGGGTAGCCACAGAGCAGGACAATGGTCATGTAAATCAGCCCCACTACCCCCCCGTCATCGCGGCGGAGGCCGGCACCCATCCTGATACTGTGTTCGGCCTGCCGCGGTCCGCTGTATCACCTCGAAGGTCCGGCCACCGCCCCTCCGCAACCCCGCCCCTATCCCCCTCCATCCCTTTGCGCTATCTCGATACCAACCTCGAACCCACCCGACGGACCGATGAGCGCAGCCCCGACCACGCCCCTCCCCCTTGATCTCCCCGCCTTTGCCCGCAACGGCGTCAACCTCGCCTCCGCCGGGCTCGGTGCCAAGCCGCTGTTCGTCACCGATGATTTCTTCGCCGAAGTCGGGCGCATGCTCGCCGACAAGCCGGCCGAGTTCATCGCCGACAAATACGACAACAACGGCAAGTGGATGGATGGCTGGGAAAGCCGCCGCAAGCGCACCGCCGGGCATGACTACGCCGTCATCCGCCTCGCCGCCCCCGGCGTCATTCGTGGCTTCGATGTCGATACGGCGCACTTCACCGGCAATTATCCGCCCGCCTGCCGCATCGAGGCCTGCGTCGTCAAAGGCGACCCCGGCGAGAACACCGCCTGGACCGAAATCCTGCCACTGACCCCGCTCGGCGCCTCGGCGCACCACTTCCTAGCCTCGGCGTCCGAAAGCGTCTGGACCCATGTCCGGCTGCACATTTACCCCGATGGCGGCGTTGCGCGGCTGCGCGTCTATGGCGAACCGCACATCGATGACATTGCCCTACGCGGCAAGGCCATCGATCTCGCTTCGGGCCTAAATGGCGGCCGCGTCATCGCCTATTCGGATGCGCATTACGGTGCCTTCCACCGCATGCTCGCCCCCGGTCGTGGCACGGACATGGGCGATGGCTGGGAAACCCGCCGCCGCCGCACCCCGGGCAATGACTGGATCATCATCGCGCTCGGCGCCCGTGGCAGCATCGATGCCGTCGAAGTCGATACCGCGCACTACAAGGGCAATTACCCCGATAGCTGCTCGCTGCTTGCCACCGATCTCGGCCGCGGCCTCGACAATCTCAACGAGACCATCGTCGCCTCCTCGATGTTCTGGCCCGAACTGCTCGGCCAGCAAAAGCTCGGCCCCGATGCCATACACAAGTTCGATACCGTTGCGGCCCTCGGTGCGGTTACACATGTGCGGCTGAACATTTTCCCCGACGGCGGCATTTCGCGCCTGCGGTTGTGGGGAAAGCTGGTGGAATGAGGCGCGCCTGAACGCGCCCGGACACCAGAGGACGAGGGAGAGATCATGCCGACTATCCGTACCGAACCGTTGACCGCGGCGGCGTTTGCGCCGTTTGGGCAAGTCATCGACACCTCCCGCCCACCGCTTGGCATCAATGCCGGCACCACGCAGCGCTTCCACGATCTGGCGCGCATCGAACTCGCCGGCGCCGGTGCCCGCCCGCTGATCTCGATTTTTCGCGGCCAGCACAAGAGTTTCCCGGTCGCCCTCACCGTCATGGAACGCCACCCGCTCGGCAGCCAGGCCTTCCAACCGTTGTCTAATCGCGTCTTCCTCGTCAGCGTCGCGCCGGACGATAACGGCCTGCCGGGCGTGCCCCGCGCCTTCCTCACCGCCCCCGGCCAGGGCGTCAACATCGCTATGAACACCTGGCATTCCCCCCTGACCGCGCTGGAGGACGTTTCCGACTTCCTCGTCGTCGATCGCGGCGGCGAGGGCGATAATCTGGTCCTCGTCAACTACCCGACCCCTTACACGGTCGTGCTGAGCGTTTAGCAGGTTTGCCCGGGCTTTACCTTTTTGGTAAGAACGCCGTCGCGTTGCCCTCATAGCCGTTTTATAGTCGCTGATCGACGCCGCAGTGGGCGTGATCGGGTCCCGGAACGCGCTATGTCCAAACTTCTCGCCGCGCTGCTGCTGGCGTTCGCCGCCCTCACGCTGCCGGCGCTAGCCGCGCCGCTCGAGATCATCGGCGAAGTCACCTACCGCGATCGGGTCCCCCTGCCGCCACGCGCCGTGCTGTCGGTAGCGCTGATCGACCTCGAGCACCCCGACACTCCCGCCCGCCTCGTCGCCGAAGCCGCCATTTCGAGCCGTGGCCAAGTGCCGCTGCAGTTCACCCTGAGCTTTGACAGCGATAGCATCCGGCCTGATCACGCCTACGCGCTGGTCGCCGAAATCCTCAGCGATGGCCGCATCTGGTTCCGCAACGTTATCCCCTACCGCATTGACCCGCTGCAGCCGCTGCCGCCAGTCGCCATCATGGTCGACCTGCTCGCGGTCTCAGCCAGCCCCGAGCCCGAAACCGCCACCCCGCCGGCTCTCCTCGATGTGTCGGCGGACATCTTCGATACCATCTGGGTCGTGACCGACATCGCCGGCTTCACCCTGCCCGGCAGCGCGCGCTCAACCCTCTCGATCACCGGCGACCGCCGCGCCGGCGGCCTTGGCGGCTGCAACAACTACTTCACCGAAGCGGTATTCGATGGCCACTTGCTGACGTTCGGCGCCATCGTCTCGACTCGCCTCATCTGCGATGCAGCCATCATGGCCCAGGAATACGCGGTGTTCGCCGCCCTCGAACAGGTCCGTTTCTACCGCCTCGACGGCCCCGATTTCATCCTCACCGGCCCAGCCGGCAAACGCCTCCTCCGTCTCACCCGCGCGGGCAACTGACGGCCGCGCAGGCCGGCCGTCACAACCCCGCCGGAAGCTACCGGGGCCAAAAAATAAGGAGAACGGGTGCGACAAACCCGCCCCTCCCCCTTGAGGGGAGGAGAGAGCCCGCCGCACCCATACCCCTACCTAGCCACCTGATATGTACATAGTTTTGGAAAACAGACGCCACCCCATCGCCTCCCTCCCCCTTGAGGGGAGGGATCGAGGGTAGGGGTAGCCACGGATGCTGGCGATGAGAAATGAACTCGGTCTCGCCAGAGCAACCGCTGACCCACCCTTGGCGCCCCCGCCAATCCATGCGACCTATGCCTTCCCAACCCGGAGCCCCTTGTGGACACCCCCGCCCTTGTCGCCCGCCTGCTCGATGTCATCGAACACGACATCACCCCGCTGACCCGCGCCGGCGTCGCTCATGGCAACAAGCTGTTCGGCGCCGCGATCCTAAAAAAGTCCGATCTGTCGCTGGTCATCGCCGAGACCAATAACGAGATCGAAAACCCGCTCTGGCACGGCGAAATGCACGCCATCAAGAAGCTATACGAGCGGCCGCGCGACACCCTGCCCGATCCGAAAGACTGCATTTTCCTTGCCACCCACGAGCCCTGTTCGCTCTGCCTTTCGGCGATCACCTGGGCGGGTTACGACAATTTCTATTTCCTGTTCAGCCATGAGGACAGCCGCGACAGCTTCGCCATCCCGCATGATCTCCGCATCCTCAAGGAAGTTTTCACCCTCGAACCCGGCGGCTATGCCCGCGACAATGCCTTCTGGCACAGCTTCGCCATTCCCCGCCTGATCGCCAGCTTTGATCGCGGCACCCGCGAATCCCTGCTCGGTCGCATCGATGACATCACCGCGCTCTACGCCGACCTGTCCGCGGTATATCAGGACAACAAGGGCACCGCCGGTATCCCGCTGGCCTGACGGCGCCGCCCTTTGCTCAGATTGTGCTCCAACTACCACACGCTGACTAAAGCGGTTTTCCGCCTGAACTGCTGCTTGGCCTTGAAACGTTACTTCCCTGAACTTCGCATCGCCCCCATCGGCACGATTTTCGCGGGGGCACACGGCCCAACCTCAACCGTTCATGCTGTTGGCCTATGTCCATGGCGGCATCACCGGCGGCCAAGTGAGCTACAGCTTCGATTCCAACACCCCGGCCACCTTCGCCTCGACTGGCGGCACGGATTTCGCTGTCGGCTATCAGGTCGGTGCCGGTCTTGAAACCAAGGTCAGCGAGAACATCTCGCTCGGCTTCGAGTATGGCTATACCAACCTCGGCGAGGGCGATTTCAACACCCGCCTCACGAGCGGCCTCTTCGTCGTCGCCAACCCCGACGGCACCGACGCCAGGGGCTCGGACCGCTCGATGGACTTCCACACCATCAAGGGCACGCTGAAATTCCACTTCTAGGCGGCTAAATTCCCTCGACAACAGGGCCGCAGCACCGCTGCGGCCCTGTTTCATTTGCACTGTCATCGCTCATTGCACTGCCGCTTAGACAACAGAAAAGCCTTGCCGTGGCCCAGCAAGTAGCGTTGGACAGATGGCGAGGGCAGAGCAACGGCCAGAATTCGCGCTTCGCTCAATGGAGGCTGGCATGGCTTTTACCACGGTTTACTCCCTCGAAACTGTGCTGACGCGTATTTTCCCTGCCGCTGATCCCGCCGAGAATTCCGATATCGTGGCCTTGGCCGATGGCGGCTTTGCCACCGTGGCGAACGTACCGGGAGGGGTTTCCGTCCCTGTCGTTTACAACGCAGCCGGCGTCCTGCAGCCCCAGATCATCTCTGCTTTTGCTCCAGATGCCAAGATCGCCCAGCTGACCGACGGCACCATTGCCGTCGTCGGGACTCACAGCGGCGGCGGCGTCGATTTCGTGCGCTTTACGCCTGCCGGCATCGTCGGAGCACCTTCCGCCCTGTTGCCGTTTGCAGGTGACTCCAACCCTGACATCGCCTCCACTGCCGTCGGCGACAACCTTAGCTTCGTCGTTGCCTCGCAGCGGGCGATGGGTGGCGCTGACCACAACATCAATATCTACCTGTATAACAGCAACACTGGCGGCCCTAGCCAATTCACTGTCGATGCCTCGTCGGCCAACGACCAGAACGCTGTCGTTGCCGGTCTTGCCGACGGTGGCTTCGCCGTCGCCTGGGAGCGCAGTGCCAGCAACGGCAATAGCTCGGCTTGGTACGCGGTTTATAACGCGGATGGCACCACCCGGCGACCGCCAACCGTGTTCCTGCCATTCGGCACGATCAATCGACATCTCAGCATCGCCGCCGTGCCATCAGGCGGCTTCGTGATCGCGTTCGAAACCAATTCGGTCACCGACGGAGCCACCGACATCCAAGTGGTAAGCCTGACCTCGTCCGGCCATCTTATCGACGGCGATGTTTTCGGCACGGCGCCTACCAACGATCACGACTCAGCGATCACTACGCTGTCGAACGGCATGGTCCTTACCACCTTCACCACCGACATTTTCGACGGCGGCGAGTTCCGCGACAGTAACATCTTCGCATCGCTGACCAATCCTGCGACCGGCATGACCGTATCGGATCGCACCGTTCCGATGGCGGTCGACAGTTCCAGCGACATCAACTCGCAATCGTCCGTCGCAGCACTTCAGATGGCGCGGGCCGTCGTCAGCTACACCAACGAGACGACGGGTGACGTCACTCAGAAAATTCTGCAGCTCGTCCGCACCGTTACCGGCGATATCAGCGACGACAGTTTTACCGGCGACGAAGCCATCGACGTGGTGGCCGGCCTCGGCGGCGATGACGATCTCGCCGGCGGCGACAATAACGACAGGCTCAGCGGCGGCGACGGCAATGACCTGCTGCGCGGTGGCAACGGCAACGATGTCCTGAAGGGCGGCAATGGTAGCGACTTCCTCATTGGTGGAGCCGGCAACGATACTCTCAGCGGCCTCGCCGGGGTCGACACCATGCTGGGCGGGATTGGCAACGATGTCTATGAAGTCGACGATGTGCATGACGTCGTCAGCGAGACCTCGACCGTACCGACCGAAATCGATACTGTTCTCAGTTCAGTGACCTTCGTTATCGGCGCCAATATCGAGAATTTCCGACTGACCGGCAGCGCCGGCATTTTTGCCACCGGAAACGGCCTTGCCAACACCATCATCGGCAACGCCGCTGTCAACGCCATCGATGGTGGCGCCGGCAACGACATCCTCGATGGTGGCCTCGGGCTCGATCGGCTGTATGGCGGTCTCGGCGACGATATTTTCGTCCTCGTCGACGCTTTCGACAAAGTCTCGGATTCCGGCGGCATCGACACCATCACCTCGACGATCACCCGCAGTCTCGTTGGCTATGCCGCTATCGAGAACTTGACGCTGCTCGGCAATACCGTGCTCGACGGGACTGGCAACGCCTTGGCCAATACACTCATCGGAAACGGCATCAGGAATGTGCTCGACGGCCTCGGCGGCGCCGACCGGATGATCGGCTATGGCGGCAACGACACCTATATCGTCGACAATATCGGCGACCTGATCGTCGAGGCTGTCGGTGCCGGACAGGATACCGTCAACAGCAGCGTGAGCTTCACGCTTGCCGCCAATGTGGAAGTGCTTGTGCTGAAAGGCGCTTCCAGTACCGCCGGCGCAGGCAATGCTGGTTCCAACCACATTTCCGGTAATTCCGGCAATAACCTCATCAACGGCTTGCTTGGCTCCGATGTGCTTCAGGGCGGGGCCGGTAAGGACAGTTTTGAATTCTCGACGGCGCTTTCCGCCACCAACGTCGACAGAATTCTTGATTTCGTCGCGGCCGACGACACTATTCGGCTCGATGACGCAGTGTTTTCCGCACTGTCGACCGGAGCGCTCTCTTCTACCGCGTATTGCTTCGGAACGGCCGCTGCCGATGCCAACAGTCGCATCATCTTCAATACCAGCAGCAGATCGCTTTACTACGACGCCGACGGCACCGGGGCGATAGAAGCTCGACAATTTGCCATCGTTGACACCGGCACGCTGACTGCTGCCGATTTCCTGGTTTTCTGAACGTCGCAGATAGGGAGTGTCACCGCGGTCCCGCGTCTCCACACTGGCGGCAAGTCCCAGTCTTGCAAGCCGGTCAAAACTCGCCGGTTCCGCGGCTCCCGGGGTAGGTCGTTTACTTGCCCGTTGCGGAGCCTGTTGCGGCTAACCCTAATTCGCTGTGCCGGTGACGTCCGCACGCTCCCGCCCCCGCAACTCGGCCAAATATTCCCTGAGCAGCGCCACCCGCCGTGGGCGAAAGCTGGTCCCCGGCATGTCGAGCGCCGCGATCCGCTCGAGCCGAAACATGCGGAATGCCTCGCGGAGGCTACACCACGCCAGCAACGTCAGGGTCCGGTCGGAGTACATGATGGCCAACGGCAGAATTGTACGTTCGGTGACGGCGCCATGCTGGTCCGCATAGCGGATAGCCAGGGCCTCCTCCCGCCAGCACGCCTGTCGGACCGCATCGAGGTGAAACGGCGCGGCCGATCGCTGATCTGGCCGATAGACCTGCGAAATCGCGTGAAACAGAAACTGCTCGCGATCGTCCGGCAGCGTCGCGGCGACCTTTGCCAGCACCGAGATCGCTGCCTTGGCCAGCGCCGGATCGCCCATGTGCCGGACCTCCGCCAGCCCGAGCGCGATCGCCTCGATTTCGGTTCGGTCGAAAGTCTGCGGTGGCAGCGCATAGTCTTCGACTAACCGATACCCATAGCCGCGCTCGCCCTCGATCCGGGCCCCGGCCGCCCGCAGACTGTCGATATCGCGATACAGCGAACGCAGCGATACGGCGGATTCCGCCGCCAATCGGGCCGCGGTGATCGGGGCCGGCATTACCCGCATCGCCTGCAGCAGTCGAAAAAGTCGATCGGTCCGCGCCATGTCCAACTGCCGGAAACTGTCAGTTGGGCGCCGTTATAACGGCCTTGTCAGTTCAAGCCAAGGAGCCCCTGCATGACCCTCAAGACCACCACGCATCTCAATTTTCGCGGCGATGCCCGCGCCGCCCTCGCTTTTTACCAGTCCGTGTTCGGCGGCGACCAGAGGCTGTTCACCTATCGCGACGCCGGCAATCTCCAGCACCCGGCCGAGGCCGATCAGCTGATGTGGGGCCAAGTCGTCACCGATGACGGCTTCCGCATCATGGCCTATGACGTGCCTGTCGACCGGTCCTATGCCCCGGGTGAAATCCCGTTCTTCGTTTCGGTGAGTGCCAGCGCTGCCGATGAAATCACCCGCTATTGGGACAAGCTCGTCCAAGGCGCCACGATCGTCCAGCCCCTCGCCCCCGCCTTCTGGGCACCGCTCTCTGGCATGCTCAAGGACCGTTTCGGCATCACTTGGGTGCTGGACGTCGAAGTCGCCTACGCCCCGGCCTGATTAGCCACCCCCGCCGCCTCTAGCCACCCGCGAGCCTGACCCTCGATCACGCCTGATCCGGATCAAGCACCCGCAACTCTCCCCGATCGGCATTAAGGAGCGTGGGACCGCCCATCAATATGCATCTGGCGTCCGTGCCATGACCGAGCGGCAGCCCACCAAGCAGCGGGACAGCCAACGGCGTCAGATGCTCCCGCAGCAGATCATTTATGGTCCAGCTGCCGCTAGGCTTGAAGTCGGTAAACTGCCCAAGCGCGATGCCGGCCACCCCGGAGAAATGCCCGGCTTTCCTAAGCATGTTAAGCTGCCTGTCGACCTGCCCGAGATACATGCCCACTGCCTCCAGCAGCAGGATGCAGCCATCCAGTTTCGGTAGCGCCCAACCCGCCGCGGTCGCGACCATGTCCAGATTACCGCCGACCAGCGGGCCGCACGCGGTGCCGGTCGTCGTCAGGCCGAACGTCCCCTCGTCTTCCCGAGCCGCTAATACACTCGACCGGCTTCCCAGCAGGATGTCCTTGAGCGAAGCCGTTCCCGATGATGCCGCCGTATCTCGGTCGTTGCCCTGCATTGCGCCATGCACAGCTCCACCAACTCCATTGGCCCATAGAGCCATCTGCAAGATGGTGATGTCGCTGAAGCCGACGACGAATTTCGGGTCCATCCGGGCCGCGGCGAAGTCCAGTTGGTCGGCAATCCGGTACGAGCCCTTGCCACCCGTTGTAGCAAAGATGGCCCGCACTTCCGGATCGCGCAACGCGCCGTTGAAATCGGCGAGCCGCTGCGCATCGGTGCCTGCCAGATAGTTCAGTTTGCCAAAGGCGTGCTCGCCAAAATCGACCTGGAACCCCCAGCCCCTGATGAGTTCGGCCGCCGATTCAATCTCGCCGCGGTCACAGGCGCTGGCCGGCGACACGAATCGAATCTTGTCGCCAGGACGCAAGGCAGCGGGGAAGCCGGTACGTGCAGCGGTGTCTGTCATCTCGATCCTTGGTTGGTGACGAAGGGTAACGCCAGTCGTTCACTGGATCGTGGCAGTCGTCGAGAAATCGAAAATTATGCACCGGCCATTCGTCTCGCCTCGCAGTTAGGAGGCGAGACGTTCGAGATTATGCGGCACCCACTGCACAGCACAGCACAGCGCCCTGCGTTGCTGATGATTAAATCCGGTCATGCCTATCGTCCGCACCGTTCTCACCGGGCCCGGTCGACAATGGAGCCTACGCCGCTACGGCCGCGACATCTTCAAACAGCGTTGCCAGGCGCCGGCCGTGTTCACCCGCTATGCCATGCGCGCGCTGCAGGTTCTGTGCGGCCAGTTCCCTCAGGCTGGCCATTTCTGGTTTGAAGTCTGCGAGGGTCAGTTCGCTCTCGATCAGTTCCACCTCCAGCCCCAGGACATCTACCAGGATTCGGGTCAGCCAGCCGGTAGCGTGGTCCCACCCATGTCGAGGCGTGCCGGCGCCATACCCGCCGCCTCTGACGACGATCAGGTACGCTGGGCGACCGGCCAACAATTTAGGGGTGCCCGGAGCAAAGCGCGGTTCGGTCAGCAGAATATCTACCCAGTTCTTGACGTGCTGCGACACGCCGAAATTATACAGCGGCACGGCGAAGACATAGGCATCGGAAGTGACGAGTTCGTTCGCCAGTTCAACCGCTACGGCCTGCGCCTGCCGCTGCTCGTCGGACCGCTGCTCGTCTGCTGTGTAACCGGCAAAAGCGCTTGCCGCCCACACCGTCGGTGGCAGTGGCTCGAGGCCGACATCACGGCGAATGATCGTGCTGTCATCGAGCCTGGCGACCAGCGCTGTCTCAAGCGTGTCGGCGAGCGCCCGGGAGGTCGATCCGTCCTTACGGATGCTGGCGTCGAGGCGGAAAATCGTTTTCATGGCGAGAGGTCCTGCAACTGGTGTTGGGAGGACGAACCGCTGCCCCTGGGAGACGCCCCGCAGCCGCACGTCAGTCACTTTTCGTAACTGACACTACATAAGTGACCGCCCAGACGGCTCGCAAGGCGGCACCAACAGGTGTCAAAGGCACCTCCACGAAACGGTCGTCACCTGCGCGAAACCAACGTTGGATCGCCTGAGGCTGTTGCGGAATTTCTACACGCCGTACGCCGGGGCACCCCAATGTCCCATCGGCCCGAGGCTTGCAGATGCGCTCGGCGGCGACCCCTCCAAACTCGTCCTGCAGAGGCACCAAAATAGGCAACGGCTGACGGATGACCGGCCTGACTATTCGGAGACCCCGTCTCGCCTGCATGACTTCAGAAAGGCCGATTTCGCTTATCGTTCGATAAGTGACCGGCACAAATCAGCCAGTCAGAGCGTTATAATTGGCGGCCGGTTCGGGCCCTGAGGAATTCCACATGCATGACTACCCGAGCGATGCAGAAATCGTTTCCGACCTCGAGAACGTGCGGCAAGCCTTGCCCGCATGGGTCATCAGCACGGTTGAACTGGTTGAGCTGGCTGAGAACGCCGAACGCGCCGCAACGCGCATCAACGCCGAAACGGCGGATCGCTCGCGTAAGCTGATCGTCGAAGTTGCTGAATGGCAGCAAAAGTTGAGCGACTGGCAGGAGTTGGACCTCAGTCCTCGCCTGCGGGCTGAACTGCGCATTCTCAAGGCCACCCTCGACGCATCGATGGATGAAGCGAACGCCGCCGCTGGACAGTTGGGTCTGTTCAGATAGGGCGCCCCTCTACCGCAGCTTTCCCCTATGTGACCGGGCGCGTTGGCAAACTTCTAAGCGCATCGCCGAACCGTTACTGATGCTCTCCGGCGCGCGGCACTGCTGTCTCGAACAACGCCGCGACGTATAGGTAAATGATCGCGATCGGCGCGATGAGCGCCGGGATGACGAGGGCAGCCATGGTGATATTCCAGTCCGGAAGGTAACAGGTCAGCCGAGATCGGCGACGACGACGATGGCGTTGCGCGGCGCTTCGACCATCGAAGCGGCGAAAGTGATGACGCTCATTGAGAGCACGAACCCCAAAGTCAGCAGCAGCTTGGTCATGTTGTCCCCGATCGGCAAAGCCGACCCCTCAGTTTAGCGTTTCGACGACAGCGATGGCCACGGCGCTCTGGACGCTGGCGACTTCGGCAAGCGGGCTGACAAAGCCGATAAAGGCGTTGAGCAGGAAACCGATCATCGAAAGCAGCAACATCGGGGGCATTTAAGAGGGTCCGTTTTGTCGGTGTCGGCAAGCCGCCGGTTGGTGTTCAATGGCGATGGTTTTACGAAGTTCCCGTTGAACGATCACAAAATGGCCCGTTTATACTCCGTTCATCTTCGTTAACGCTCTCAACGCCTTGCCAAATTCTCATCCAACTTGCCGAATTGTAACGGGCCTCAATACCGGACGAAGACTATCCAGGCATCACCAGATAGCCTGGAAGGACCGCTGAATATGCCCGATACGACTGGATTGAATCGCCGCGACCTGCTGTCGCTAATCGCCGTCACCGCCGCTGGGGGCGCCCTGATCAGCACTGCCGCTTATGCGCAGGAAGCCGGCGCCACGACTGGCACGACCGAGTCGACGTTGATGCCCGGCGCCGATGTCTGTGTGATCACCCCGGAAGTGACCGAAGGCCCGTATTACTTCGACCCGGCCTTGGAGCGTGTCGACATTACCGAAGGGCGCCCCGGTATCGCGACCCGCATCCGCCTGCAGATTGTCGACGCCCTATGCCAGCCGCTCGCTGGCGCTCGGGTGGATATCTGGCACTGCGACGCCTCGGGCGTCTACTCAGGTTATGCCAACCAGACCGACGGCGTCGACACCACCGGCGAAACGTTTATGCGGGGTACCTTGTTCGCCGGCAGCGATGGCATCGTCGAATTCGCCACGGTCTACC
The DNA here is from genome assembly GCA_028290665.1 of Devosia sp. Lineage (GTDB taxonomy): Bacteria > Pseudomonadota > Alphaproteobacteria > Rhizobiales > Devosiaceae > JAQGJK01. Next base: position 18,043 of record JAQGJK010000020.1, read on the forward strand.
CCGGTTGGTATCGGGGACGCACCACCCACGTTCATTTCAAAGTCTTTCTCGACGAAGCCAACGTGCTGACCGGCCAGATCTTCTTCCCCGATGCCCTGAGCCAATATATCTACGAGCACGTCGAGGCCTATGACGGCCGCGGATCCGACCGCGACACCCGCAACACCAATGACAACATCGCCGCGCAGGCCACCCGCGCCTCGTTCGCCTACGTCAAGGAACTGGAGGACGCCTACCTCGTCGCCATGATCATCGGCGTCGATCCCTCCGCCCAGTCCACCAACCTCGGCATGGGCGCCCCCGCCGGCAACCGCCCCCTAGGCCCACCCGCCGGCGGCAGTGCCCCGTCAACCGGCACCGCCCCCGCCGCCGAAGCCGGCACGATGATCCCCGGCCAATAACCGGGCCTCTGCCACCCCTCTCGTCCGTCCCCTCTTCCGCTCGCGGTAGAGAGCCTGCCCTCGGGCTTGACCCGAGGGGTGGCGCGCAGCGCCGAGTGAGGGCCTGACCATCCCCAAACAAAAAGGGCGGCCCCATGGACCGCCCCTTTCAAATCTCACCCGCCAAAATTACGCGGCGGTATCACGCTTGGTGCGCGCCACGTCCTTCTGCCGCTTGTCCCAGCGACCCTTGACCTTGGCGGCGGTACCGCGCGGCGCTTCGGCCGCCTTGGCCTCACCGTCGAGCTTGGACCACCAGGCCTTGGCCTCGGGCGCCAAACCGGCAAAATTCTGCCGCGGCGCTCCATCGGCACGATGCTGCCCAGGCTTTGCACCCGGACGGCCGCTGCCACCCGGACGACCATTGCCACCCGGACGGCCGCTGTTCTGGCCGACCCGCATCGGACGTTCGTTGCGCGGCCGGTCGGGACGGGCTTCGTTGACGGTGCCCGGGGTCACGCCGGTATCGTTCGCCGCCTGCAGATCGCCGGTCACCGGCAGCGTACGCCGGATCAGCTTTTCGACGTCGCGCAGTTTGCTGCGTTCAGTGCCGTCGCACAGCGTGATGGCAAAGCCCGAGGCGCCGTTGCGCGCCGTGCGGCCGATGCGATGCACGTAGTTCTCGGCCTCGTCGGGCAGTTCATAGTTAATGACGTGGCTAATGCCCGGCACGTCGATGCCGCGCGCCGCGATGTCGGTGGCGACCAGAATCCGCACCTGACCCGAGGCAAAGCCCTTCAGCGCCGCCTGGCGGGCATTCTGGCTCTTGTTGCCGTGGATCGCTGCGGCGTCATGGCCGTCGATGGCAAGGTTCTTCGTCACCCGGTCGGCGCCGTGCTTGGTGCGCGTGAACAGGATCACCCGCTTGAGCTCGGGGTCGGCGAGCAGCGTATTGAGCACGCCGCGCTTGGCTTTCGAGCCGGCGAGGATCACCCGCTGGTCGAGCGTCGTCACCGTCGTCGCCGGAGCCGAAGCCTCGACCCGGACCGGGTCTTTCAGCAGCGACTTGGTGAGTTCGGCGACTTCCGGCGCCATGGTGGCTGAGAACAATGCCGTCTGGCGGTTCGGGCCGATGGCGCGGGCGATGGCCTTGACCGGGGCGATGAAGCCCATGTCGAGCATCCGGTCCGCCTCGTCGAGCACGAACCAGCGCGTTTCGTTGAGCTTGAGCTTGCCGTCCTCGATCAGATCCTGCAGCCGGCCCGGCGTGGCGATGGTCACATCGACGCCCTTCGCCAGCTTGTTGACCTGATTGGCGCGCGACATGCCGCCGAGCACCAGCACCGTGGCGATGCGATTGGCGCCGGCGAACTTGCGCAGGCTTTCCTCGATCTGCACCGCGAGTTCGCGGGTCGGCGCGAGGATCAGCGCACGAGTCGTCATTGGCTTCGGGCGACCGCCCATGGCGAGCAGCCCGGCAATGATCGGCAGGCCAAAGGCCGCCGTCTTGCCCGAGCCGGTCTGGGCGATGCCGAGAATGTCCCGGCCCTTCAGTTGATGCGGAATCGCCTGCGCCTGGATCGGCGTCGGCGTCTCAAAGCCGGCTGCCGCCAGACCATCGGTGATCGTCGCGGGGAGGCCGAGTTCGGAAAAAGTAGGAGTCATGATATCTTTCATATGCCCGGCGCAGGACCAATCAGCGCGGGCGTCGCCGGTCCACAAACGGACGGCGGGTTTCAATCAGCAATAGCGATCGGGATTGACCGCGGGTGCGTTTCACCTTGGATGATTTCATCCAAGGGACTTCGCCGCTCACCGCATTGGTCGATAAGAAGAGAAGCCTGTCATGGGACAAAATGCGCAAGGCGCGCCCATCGACACGCTGCATATGGACTGGATGACCCAACATTGCAAGTTTCCCACCGCGCAACCCCCATGCGCTGCACGCGGGGCTAGGCTTGATGGCGGGTGTGCGGCCCTCGTGGTTCGAGGCTTTGCTGACGCAAAGCACCTCACCATGAGGGCGGGAGAGGACTGTGGTAGCCGCGCTGCAGCCCGGCCTCCAGTAGACCCTCATGGTGACCTAGAAGGGCATCATCCCGCAGGTTGTAGCAGTGGGCCGGGTACGCGGCCCACGTAGACCCTCATGGTGAGGTGGGAGCGTCAGCGACCCTCGAACCACGAGGGTCCAGCCCCAGCCCCAGCCCCTCCTTCCCCTCTTCCGCTAGCGGGAGAGGGTGGCGCGCAGCGCCGGGTGAGGGCCTACACCCCCGAACCCCCCTCAAATCCCCCCATACCAGTCGTACCCCCGGTCTTCCCAATACCCGCCACGCCCGTTCCCGAACTTGGCAAGATCGGCAACCAGTTCCACCGTATGCAAATACTTCGGCTGCTTGTACCCCAGCGCCCGCTCGATCCTGAGGCGTACCGGCGCGCCATTTGCCACCGGCAACACTTCGTCGTTGAGCCCATACGCCAAAATCGATTGCGGATGCCGTGCATCGATCAAATCCGAGCTCTCGTAATACAGAATATCGCCCGACAGCCCCCGCTCGATATTGTCGTAGCAGTGATACACCGCGAACTTCGCCTCGGGCTTCGGCACAGCCGCCGCCAGCAGCCCGGACAGCGGCGTTCCCGTCCATTTGGCGATGCAGCTCCACCCCTCGACGCAATCGTGCCGGGTGATCTGCGACCGCGCCGGCATATTGCGCAACTCATTGAGCGAATAGCTGACTTCCGTCTCGACCAGCCCCGTCACCTTCAGCCGGTAGTCGGCGAAATTGTTGGCTTTCAGCGCCAGATACTCCGCCGTCGACGGATCGGTGCTACCGTTCGGTCGCTGCCCCTGCCGGATCTCGCTCGTCGAGTATTCCCGTGCCAGCGCATTCTGCACGATCAGCCGCTGCGCCCCGTAGCTCAGCTCGTTGCCCTTCTCGAGCGCCGACCGTAGCGGCTGGCCGACTTTCAGCATGCCATCGAATGCATCGCACCCCGCCAGCGTCACCGACGCCGCGCCGAGTGCCCCGAGACCGAGCAGCCGGCGGCGGTTCAAAATCAGATTGGCCATCAGCGGTCTCCCTTGCCCGGATCGACGGGTTCGCCGGGGCTGGCGCGATACCAGCCGGTGATCATCGAGCGCAGTTCGTTGAACGGGCCGGCGAGCAGCACCATGATGATGTGGACGACGAAAAACAGCACCAGCAGCGCCATGGCGATGAAGTGGATCGACCGCGCCGTCTGCCGGCCGCCAAACAGGTCGAGCAGGAACGGCGCCACTGCGTTCATCCCCGGGCTCATCGTCAACCCGGTGAGGATGATCACCGGGAACAGGATAAAGAACACCCCGGCATAGGCGAATTTCTGCAGCGGACTATAGCTCCGCGTATGCTTGAACCTTAGCGTCGCATGATCGACGATATCGGCCGGCAGCCCCGCTACATCGCGCGGCTTCGGCACGATATCGCGGATGAAATGTCCGTTGAAAAAGCTGGCGAGCGCCCACACGAACAGCGCTGCGACAAGGATCCAGCCAAAAAAGAAATGCACCACCCGCGCCGTGCCGAGGTCGTAATAGCTCGGGATCGTCGCCCAGCCGGGGAACGCCTTGCGCGTGTCATTGCCCGAAACTCCAAGCACCCCGGTGGTGACGAAGCGGTTGCCGAACATTTCGACATAGCCCTGCAGTTTGCCGTCCACCGCCTCCGAGGAAATCCGGAAAAACGTGTTGTCGTATTCGAACCCCGATTCCTGCCCCCAATACAGCTGCGGCCGCGCATTGAAGATATTGAGCCCGGTCAGCAGCAGGAAAAACAGGCAGATCGCCCAAACCCAATGCGTCACCCGCGTCCACGCCGATTGCCGGTAAATCAACGGCCCCTTGTCGTGCCGCGCCGGTGCGGTGCCGACCTCGTCCAGTGTTGCATCCGTCATCGTGTCCCCCAACCACTCGTCCCCGGCTGTGGCCCGGCGAGTGTCCCTCACAGTAGCTACGGCCACGAAGGGCATTAATTCACGCTATCACGCGGTGTTGACCGGCGCTGATCACATCGCCGAAGGAGCCATTTGACCCATCGCCATCGCATCGGGGTATTTGGTCATGCATTCGGTGTTCATCGCGGCCATCTTGGTCATGTCCGCTTCGACATGCGCCGCGGCAAAGCACTCGACCGCCATCGGGTCCATCGTTGCGAGCGCCGGGTACATCGTCGCGCAGGCGTCCAGCATCGGCTGCAGTCGGATCGCGTCGGTTTCGGCATAGGCCGTGGCCACGCAGTCGATTGCCGGCATCGCCATCGAATCTTCGCCGGCCATCATGCCGCCCTCGGTCGACATGGCGTCGCCGGTCGACATCATGTTTTCCTCGGCGGACACGCCACCGGTACACAGCGTCAGCAGCAGGCACGGCGCGGCAAAAGCAGTCAGGTTACAGCGCATCAAAACTCTCCTCGGATGTTTGCCGCGTCAACGGCTTGCCAAGGCCAGTTCGCGCTGCGACGCTCGGACGTTACCACGATCACGCTATCGTGAATTTCAACCCCGCCGCTAGCCCGATGTAACCATCGCGCGCCAGCGGACGAAGTGAGGCTTATGGGCCAGGTCCCTGAGATCGAACCGGAATTACGCCGGCTGATGCTGGCGGGGCTCGGCGGCGACGCTGTCGCCTACCGGCAGTTGCTCGCCGATCTCAATCCGCGGCTCCGCCGTTATTTCGTTCGTCGGCTGACAGGCGCCCTCGCCGCCGAAGCCAGTGATCTCGTGCAGGATACTTTGATTGCCATCCACACCAAGCGCCTGACCTACGATCCCACCCAGCGGTTCACCGTCTGGGTGTTTGCCATCGCGCGCTACAAATTCATCGACCTCTGCCGCCGCCACCGGCTTCGCGTCACCATCCCGCTCGATGAGGAACTGGCGCTGTTCGCCGTCAATGCCGAACCCGGCATCACCGCCCGTATCGATGTCGCCGACCTGCTCGATACCATCCCGCAAAAACCGCGCGAACTGATCCGCCAGACCCGCATCGAAGGCGCCACCATCGCCGAAGCCGCCGCGTCGCTCGGCATGAGCGAAACCGCCGCCAAGGTCTCGATCCATCGCGGCCTCAAAGCCCTTGCCGCCCGCATCTCGGGAGCCGGCCATGAGTGACGATCGGCTCGCCAACCCCGATGCCTTCCTCGATAGCCTCGCCGCCGACCTCCGCCCGACCCCGCGCTCGGCCCTGCGCCGGCGCCTGCTCGCCGGTCTCGGCATCGGCATGGTCATTGCCGCCGTCCTGATGATCCCCTGGCTCGGCCTCCGCGCCGATCTCGCCGGCGCCGTCTCCGGCCCGATCTTCTGGGTCAAATTCGGCTACACGCTGGTGTCCGCCGTTGCCGGCTACATCGCCGTCAATCGCCTCGCCCGCCCCGGCGGCCATGATCGCCGCGCCGTCGCCATTGCCGCTCTTGCCCTGCTCATCGCCGGCGCTGCCGGCCTCGTGCAATGGTTTGGCGCCCCGCCTGAAGCCCAGCGCGCCCTCGTCCTCGGCGGCTCGGCGCTGGTCTGCCCGCTCTACATCGTCGCGCTGTCGCTGCCGGTGTTCACCGCCACCATCCTCGTCATGCGCCGCCTCGCTCCCACCCGCCTGACCCAAGCCGGCGCCGCCGCCGGCCTCCTCGCCGGCAGCGCCGGAGCCCTCGTCTACAGCCTCCACTGCGGCGAAAACGGCCTCCCCTTCCTTGCTCTCTGGTACACCACCGGCATCGCCCTGGTCACCGCCCTGGGCGCCCTGACCGGCCGCTGGCTGCTGCGCTGGTAGCATTCTCCAAAGCAGAGAAGTGAGGACCACCGCCCAACTTCCCCTCTTCCCCAAGGCGGGAGAGGGTGGCGCGCAGCGCCGGGTGAGGGCCTACCCACACAAACCACCCTAAACTACCGACCCCAAGCCCCACCCCCAAGCCGGGTCAAGGCGAGTCGAAAACGGCTTGCTCCGAGAACCGGAGCGGAGCGTACTTTCCGGACGTGAGCACCGGAATCGCAGGCGGCGGCCGTTTGCAGACCGCCCTCACCAGGCACCGCCCGATATTCACTCCGACCGAGACGCCCAGTTCAATCCCCGCCGCAGTATCGTCGCCATGTTCGGGTTTTCAAATTCAGCGGCCCGATGCCCAAGCGTCGAATGAAACACCCGGCCCGCCCCATAGTGCCGCTTCCACACCACCGGCATCACCACGCCTTTGGTCCACGCCGCGTGCTCGCCTGAAAATGTAGTCGTCGCCAGCACTTCGACGGAGGGGTCCATGTGCATGTAATATTGCTCGGAGGTATAGGCGAAGCTCGCTGGGATCCCCGCCATGATCGGGTCGTCCGGCCGCGTCACGTCGACGGTGTAGTCGATGATGTTCCCGGGGTGCGCCACCCACTGCCCGCCGACCACGAACTGGTAATCGACCGAGTCTCGGAACGCGTCGCTCATCCCTCCATGGTGCCCGGCGAGCCCCGTGCCGCCCTCAATGGCCTTGGCGAGATTGGTCGCCTCGTCCTTCTCAATCTTGCTCATCGTGAAGATCGGCACGATCAGCGCGTACTGCCCGAGGTCCGGATCGGCGAACGCCGTGGTCGCGGTTTCGACCCGCACCGAGTAGCCATCTTCATGCAGCCAGCGGCGGTAGATCGCCGCGCACTCCTCGGGCTCATGCCCGTTCCACCCACCCCAGACGATCAACGCACTACGCATGCAACTGCCTCCCGCAAGACCGGCGGAGACTAGCTGAGTTCGCTGTTAAATCCACCCCGACCGAGTCGAGATTGAGCTTCGCAGTCAGCGGATCGGTTCGAGCAGCGTCACGAAATGCAGCGCGCGATCGAACGCCAGGTTGAACGGCGCCGGGTAAAGCCCGAGCCGCTCGCGCACCGTCACTGGGTTCACCCCCGCCTCGGCATAAGCCCGCCGCCACAGCTTCAAATCGAGATAATTGTACGGCAATACAACGTCATGGCCGCGATTGCCGACCCAATCCATGAACCGCAGCGTTGGCCCGCCCATGAAGCCGCGCCGCACATGATCCTTCAGCACGATGCCCTTGCGCGCCACCCGCGCCGCCTCGGCCAACACCGCGGCAGGGTCCTCGGTATGGTGCAGCACATCGACGATGGTGACGTAATCGAAGCTCTGATCCTCGAACGGCAGTGTCACCCCGTCATAGCGCGTCACCGGAATGGCCGAACTCGGCCGCAGCATCACATCGACGCCCTCGATCCACAAATCCGGCCTGAGCCGCATCAGCGCCGCGGCAATCGACCCATCGCCGGAGCCAAGATCGAGCACCCCGCCGCCCCCCGGGATCAGCGCCGCCAGATGCCCCGACAGCACCCGCACCCGCCGGTTGAACACCGCGCCATTATGCACCGCATTGAGCAGCGCCTTGGCGCCAGTGGGAGAGGTCATTGCGAAATCAGCCATGCGTTGCGCCCGAAAAAGCCCAGAGTTTGAGCACGAGGAAATTCACCCCCGAAGTCAGCCCGATCACCAGCAGCGCCCCGACCGGCCCTGGCAGCCCGACGATCCCGTAGGCGATGTACGAAAACATCGTCGCCAGCCCAACCGCACTCGCCTGCACCGCCACATAACGCGGCAACGCCTGCACGTGCGGCGCCTCCGAAGCAAACGAGAACCGCCGATGCAGCAGATACACGGGCACGACGAACGCCGCGTAACACAGCGTGCTCGTGACCCAACCCGGCAAGCCCGTCGGTACCGCCAGCATCGCCGTCGACAGCGCAACGAAGCCCAGCGCTGCCGCTGCCCCGATGCCAATGAACGACAGCAGCCGCCGCGCCTCGACCGGCCGCAGCCCATCGCCAGCCGCGCTCCGACTCTCAGCCAAGATACTCATTACACAATCCCGCGCCGCGCCGGCTTAACCCCGAACCCGCACCCTAACTGCGCCGTCTTGCCAAAACCTTTTGCGGTCGCAAAAAAACTCGGGCTACACTGCCACCACGAACCGGCGTCGGAAGTGCACGGCATCAGGCGGCCCCGTGCGCAGTCACCAAAGCGTCGCGTCGGCGTGGAACAAGCCTGCCACCGGTTTCAACCATAAGGATCACAGGGATGAAGTCTCTCCTCCTCGGCGCCACCGCATTGGCCTCGCTGTTTGCCTTTTCCAGCGCGGCCCGTGCCGATTTCACGCTGAGCATTCTGCACATCAACGATTTCCACTCGCGCTTCGAGCCGATCACCAGTTCGGATTCCAACTGCGACGCGGAAACGGACGCAGCCGGCGAGTGCTTCGGCGGCATCGCGCGCCTCAAAACCATCATCGACACCACCCGCGGCGACATCGACACCGCCGGCGGCTACTCGCTGCTGCTCTCGGCCGGCGATAATTTCCAGGGCTCGCTCTACTACACCACCTATAAATCGAAGGTCGTCTCCGACTTCTTCAACCAAATGGGCTTTGACGTCGTCGCCACCGGCAACCACGAATTCGACGATGGCCCCGAAGAATTCCACAAATTCATCGAAGCCGCCGACTTCCCCATCATCGGCGGCAATTTCGACGTTTCGCGTGATCCGAGCCTCGCCGGCAAGATCAAGGGCTCCATCGTCCTCGAGATCGGCGGCGAAAAGATCGGAATCATCGGCGCCACCACTGAAGACACCCCCGAAATCGCGTCCCCCGGCCCCGATATCGAGTTCACCGATGTCATCCAATATGTCCGCGGCGCCTCCGAAGCCCTCGATGCGGCCGGCGTCGACAAGATCATTCTCCTCAGCCACATCGGTTACACCATCGACCTGCAGGTCGCGGCCGCACTGCCCCTCGTCGATATCATCGTCGGCGGCCACTCGCACACTCTCCTCAGCAACGTCGCCGAAGGCGCCGCCGGTCCCTACCCGACCATGGTCACCAATCCCGCCGGCGTCGAAGTCCCGGTGGTCCAGGCCAACCAGTACGGCAAATACCTCGGCGACCTGACCGTCACCTGGGACGATGCCGGCAACGTCACCAAGGCCGAGGGCGAACCCTTCCTGATCGACGCCTCCGTCAAGGCCAATGAGGATTTCGGCACCCAGCTCGTCGCCCTAGCCGGCCCCATCGAAGCTGCCATGGGCGAAGTCATCGGCGTCGCCACCGCCCCCATCGACGGCGCCCGTGAAAACTGCCGCGCCAAGGAATGCCAGATGGGCAACCTCGTCGCCGACGCCATGCTCGACCGCGTCGCCGATCAGGGGGTCACCATCGCCATCGCCAACGGCGGCGGTCTCCGTGCCTCGATTGACGCCGGCGACATCACCATGGGCGATGCCGTCACCGTGCTGCCGTTCTCCAACACCCTCGCCACCGTGCAGGTGTCGGGTGCCGATGTCATCGAAGCCCTCGAAAACGGCGTCTCCGACGTCGAAAACGCCGCCGGCCGCTTCCCCCAGGTCGCCGGGCTGAAATACACCTACACGCTCGCCAACCCCGCCGGCGACCGCATCAGCGACGTCCTCGTCGGCTCAGGCGACAGCTTCGCGCCGATCGATGAAGCCGCCACCTACACCATCGTCACCAACAACTACGTCCGCGGCGGCGGCGATGGCTTCACCACCTTCGCGGACGGCGACAACCCTTACGATTTCGGCCCCCCGCTCGAGCAGGTCCTTGCCGATTACATCACCAAGCTCGGCGGCGAATACACCCCCTACCTCGACGGCCGCATCACCGTCGCGCAGTGAGTTTTACCACCAAGCAAGAGGGCGCCTCGCTGGGCGCCCTTCATCATTTTAGGGTTAGCTGCTCCATCCCGCTGAGACTTAACCCGGGCCACGCCATCAGCCCTCATGTGTGGTGGGAGCGCAGCGACCCTCGAACCACGAGGGCCCACACCCAGCCCCATCACCCCACCGCATGCTCCCGTCGATCCCCCTCCGTCACCGTCGCCAGATCGAGCACCTTCTGCAGCATCGCCGCGTGCCGGAAATCGGGCTCGTCCTGCAGCCCTGAAGTCACTGCCGCGGCAAACCGCTGGTAGTTCGTCAACACCGGCTCGCACGCCAGATCCCTGAACACCCCGGCCTCCGCATCCTCGCCCACGCACACCCGGAGCGTCGACCCGTCATGCCGATGGTTGACCTCGACGCTGCCGGTGTCGCCATAAACCCGCAGCCGCAACTCGTTGTAATGCCCCGTCGCCCACCGCGTCGCATGGATCACCCCCAGCGCCCCGTTGGCGAAATCGACCGTCATCGCGAAGCTGTCATTGGCATCGAGATCATAGTCGCCGATCCGGTTGTTCTCCGCCTTGTCGAAGGTTTTCAGCCGGCAGAACACATGCTCGATATCCATCCCCGCCCCGAACGACGCGAAATCGAGAATGTGCACGCCGATATCGCCGAGCACGCCGTTCGAGCCGTGCTTCTTGCTCAGCCGCCACAGCCACTGCGACTCGGTTCGCCAATTGCCCCACGCCTTGCTCACCAGCCAGCTCTGCAGATAGCTCGCCTCGACATGCTTGACCTGCCCGATGCCGCCCGACATGACGATTTCGCGCGCCTTCTGTAACGGCGCCACATTCCGATAGGTGAGGTTCACCATGTTGATCAGCCCAGCTTTCTCCGCCGCCTCGGTCATCTCCATGGCCTTGGCAAAATCGGTCGCCAGCGGCTTTTCACAAAACACGTGCTTGCCCGCCGCGATCGCCGCCAGCGAGGTCGGATGATGAATGGCGTCCGGCGTCACATTGGCGACGGCATCGAACTCGCCCCACGCCAGCGCCGCATCGAGCGAGGTGAACCCCTGCGCCATTCCATGCGCCGCACAAAATGCCTCGACCCGCGCCGGATCGACATCGACGCCGCCCGCCAGCGTCACCCCCTCGATCGCCGCGAAATGCCGCGCATGCTGGTTCGCCATGCCGCCAGTCCCGAGAATAAGCAGTCGCATCTTTTGTCCTGTTGGGTCTGAGCCGGGACTTACCCGAAGCGTCGTGTAATCGAAGTGGAAGTTCGCCGCCGAGGCAGCGCTGTCAGCTGACCGCGTGTTCCCGCCGCTCCGCATCCGTCACCAGCGCCAGATCGAGCACCTTCTGCAAGTTCGTCGCATGTCTGAAACTCGGTTCCAGCTGCTCGCCCGTCCGCACCGCCGTTACAAACCGCTGATAATTGGTTTCGACCGGCTCGACCGGCATCTCGCGCCAGGTCGTCGTCTTGATATCGTCGCCCATGCAGACGCGCAGGATCGAGCCCCAGTGCCCGTGCTGCACCTCGACCCCGCCCTTTTCGCCATAGATGCGCAATCGCAAATCGTTCGAGTGTCCCGTCGCCCAGCGCGACGAATGGATCACCCCGAGCGCCCCGTTCTCAAAGCTCACCGACATCGAAAAACTGTCATTGGCATCGAGATCGAACGCCCCGAGCTTACCGCCCGGCGTCTTTTCGAATGTTTTCAATCGCGCAAACACGTCGACGATTTCGAGCCCCGAGCCATACGACGCGAAATCGACGATATGGATGCCGAGATCGCCCAGCACCCCGTTCGACCCGTGCTTTTTCGACAACCGCCACAGCCACGGCCCCTCGATCGCCGGGTCGAGCCAGTTGCGCGGGCTGAGCCACCCTTGCAGATAACTCGCCTCGACATGCTTGACCGACCCGATCGCCCCGCTCAGCACCAGCGTCCGCGCCGCCTGCAATTGCGCGACATTGCGATAGGTCAGGTTCACCATCCCGATCAGCCCGGCCCGCTCCGCCGCCTCGGTCATTTCCAAGGCCTTCAGCGCATCGGTCGCCAGCGGCTTTTCGCAAAACACATGCTTGCCCGCAGCCAGCGCCGCCATCGTCGTCGGATGATGGATCGCGTCCGGCGTCACATTGGCAATGGCATCGAACTCATTCCACTCCAGCGCCGGGTCCAGCGATGAAAACCCCTTGCCAATGCCATGCTTGACCAGAAACGGCTCCAGCCGCCCAGGATCGATATCGATCCCCGCCACCACCGTCACGCCGTCAATTGCCGAAAACTGCTCAGCGTGCCGAGCCGCCATGTTCCCCGTACCAAGGATCAACAACCGCATTTTCTTATCCCCCAAAGCGAACCTTTTCCCGAGGGGAGAAAGTCCGCCAGCCATTTGCCCGAAGCCTCCCCCACGAAGGTCATCCCGGCGAAGGCCGGGACCCATCCTGATGCCTCACCAGCACCGCAGCGGACCAGTCATGCACCTCGAGATGGATGCCGGCCTCCGCCGACATGACGGCTTACTAATAACCCCTCAGCCCTCATGGTGAGGTGGGAGCGACGCGACCCTCGAACCACCTCATCCTGAGGCAGTCGAAGGAGGGCCAGCACCGCACCCACCACCCCCGATCAAACCCCCTTAGGATGGCTCGTCAATTTCCCGCCGCGCTCGACAATCGCCTCGATCGCCTTGTCCACCGGGGTATTCGGTGCCGTCAAAATCTCCTGATGGCTCTCGGAATTATACGCCCAGTTCACCGCGTTCCGCAGCACTTGCCCCACGGTCGCATCGTGATACGTCGGATAGGTCTCGTGGCCCGGCCGGAAGTAAAACACATTGCCCGCCCCGCGCCGGTAGGTCAGCCCCGAGCGGAAGATTTCCCCGCCCTGGAACCACGATACGAACACCGTTTCGAGCGGCTCGGGCACGCTGAACGGCTCGCCATACATCTCTTCGTTTTCGAGTTCGAAATACCGCGGCAGCCCCTTGGCGATCGGGTGTCCCGGGTTCACCACCCACAGCCGCTCGCGCTCGCCCGCTTCGCGCCAGTGCAAATTCGCCGGCGTCCCCATCAGCTTCTTGAAGATTTTGGAATGATGCCCGGAATGCAGCACGATCAGCCCCATCCCCGCCCACACCCGCTTGGCCACCCGCTCGACAATCGCATCGTCGACGCCGCCATGATCCTTGTGTCCCCACCAGATCAGCACATCGGTGCGCGCGAGCTTTTCCTCGGTGACGCCATGCTCCGGCTCCTGCATCGTCGTCGTCTCGGCAACGATATTGGCATCCTGCGACAACAAATCGGCAATCGCCGCATGCATCCCCCGCGGATAGATGCCGCGCACGACATCATTGGTGTTTTCGTGGATGTTCTCACCCCAGACCAGCGTACGGATCGGCACGGTCATCATCTCCAGCTTGATTTGCGCGTAGGTCTACAGCGAGGCCATGAGAGCAGGCAAGTGATTGCCCAAGCCACAAAGCAAAACCGCCCTACCTGCCTCTCCCAGCGAGAGGGGGAGGGCGATGGACGTACCACTCACGTCCTTCCCTCTTCCGCTCGCGGGAGAGGTGGCGCGCAGCGCCGGGTGAGGGCCCAGGCCGCAGCCTCATTTCCTAGCAACCAGCTCGCCCGTTCTCCGCCGATAGAAGAAGGAAGTGCGCCTATCCCTCGTATGACCTCATGGTTGGGTGGGCGGCCGAGCTGCCCCTCGTAGAACCTCATGGTGAGGTGGGAGCATAGCGACCCTCGAACCACGAGGTTCCGCGCAGTGCCCTAAATCACTCTTCGCAAATGATTGTCGAACTTCACATTCATCCGCACCGGCGTCACTTCGCCCTGTGCAAACCCCACCAATTCCCCGTCGCCGCTCGACGCCATAAACCCCACCGCGTCGGCCGCAATACCGCAGCCATTGTCGAGCGCCAGCGCACTGATCGGCAGCGCCGTCGCCGCATCGATGGCAAGGATCGTGTTACCCTCAGGCGAGGACACCGCGATCATCTCGCCTCCCTTCCCCGCCGCCACCGAACCCACATAATTGCGGAGGCTTCCAAGCTGGTCGGGCGGCAGTTCGATCAGCCGGATTTCGCCGTCCATCGTCGCATAACCGACCAGCTGCGGCGTCCCCGAAACCCCCCGGAACTGGCAGCCGAACCACACCCGGTTCCGCATATCGACGGCAAGATGCCGGATCGACAATTGATGCAGCGCCGCCTCGAGCTTCAGCAGCCCGACGAGCTCACCCGTCGGCGCGTCGACGAACGCCAGTGACGGTTCCATCGTTTCAAGGTTGAGTTCGGTCCGGCCGTAGTCGGGGTGCGTCTCGATGCCGCCATTGGCGATGGCCAGCGTCCGCCCATCCGGCATCAGCAGCACCTCGTGCGGCCCGGTCCCAAACGTGTCGAACTCGCCGATCCGGGCAAAGCCGCCCGTCGCGTCATAAACCCCGATGACCCCGCGCGCCGCCTCGTAGTCGCTTTCGGTGACGTACAGCAGCCGGCCATCGGGCGAAAACGCGCCATGCCCATAGAAGTGCCGCCCCTCGATGCTGGTCAGCGTCACCGGCGGACTTTTGCCCTTGGGGTCGAACACCACCGCAAAAGTGCCCGGCTGGCGCGCGAACACCACCGCCTGCCCCGTCAGCGGCGAAAAGGTGATGTCATGCCCCCGGTCGGGTAGCGCGACCTCGGCGATCAGCGCCCCGGTTTCGCTCACCAGCGCCGCCGCATAGCCGCCTGCCGCTGTCTCTATCGATGACGCAAACACCAGCTCAGCGCGTTCGAGCGCCGCCGCTCGTCCCGGCAACAGGCTCGCCGCGAACCCGACACCCGCCGCTTTTAGGAATGCTCGCCTCTGCCACATGGTCAATCTCCGTCGAGCGAGGAAAACCCGACCGACAGGTTCAGCGCCGCCGACAGGTTTTCCCCGAGCAGCGTCTGCAGCGATTGGGTCAGGATCACCAGATAACCGAGTGCCCGCATCTGGTCGGGCGCCTGCAGCGCGCCTTCGATAGGTGAAGTAATCGCCGTAAAGGCCCGCTCGGCGTTACCGAATTCAAAATCGAGGCTGTTGGCGATCCAGGCACCGTCGGCCGTGACCGCCAGCCCGATCCCCGACACGTCGAACAATTCCTTGAGCCCCAAAAACCCCGCATGCAGCGCCGGCACGGTCATTTCCGACCGCCAGAACAGCGCCGATTTCGGCTTCGGCACCGCCCCGTCGCGCCCGACTACCGGCAGTAGCCGCGTATCGCGCATCGCCTCGATGCCATGCGACAGCGCCCCGAGCAGCGCTTCGAGCACCTCGCGCCGGTTGCGGAAATTCGTCGCCTCCGCCGTCGGCGCCAATAGCGTCTGGGCGTAGTCGCCAGTGGTCCAGGCCGTCACCAGTTCCTTTGCCGTCGTCGCAACCAGCGTCGCGATGGTGTCGCCGAATGCACACCGGAACGGCGCGCCATTCCCCAGCGCCTCGGCCCCGGTGCCGAACAGCACATATTCGAGCGGCCCCAGCCCCTGCAGCGCCACGCTTTTCTGCCGCAGCGTCACCTCATCGGTCGCCGTCGCATCCTCCTCGGCCAGCACCTGCTGCACCTGTTTGAGCGCAATGCCCTTGCGGTCCGGCCAGAACAGCATTCGGTCCGATCGGCTGTCATCGAGCAGCGGCCCAAAACGCAGGAACTCGACTCGCGACCACGCCACCACCACCGCTTTGAACGCCTCGCGCGCCGTCGACAGCGTCGCCTCCGACGGCGTGCTGCAAAGTGCGTCTAGCGTCGTGTCGAGCGAACTTGCCGTCGCATCGAGTTCGGTGAATGCCGGCTGGATGTATTCCGTCACCGCCCGATCGATCACTTGGCGGACCGGCAACTGAGCGGCGGACACGTCGCCAGCAAACAGCAAGCAAACCGCCGCAAGACAAAGCTTCTGCATGCGTGCACCAAAACCTTCCGCTTCAGAGAGACCCAAGGAATTTCAATAGGTTATCGCGATCGGCCGCTGGGAGGGCCACCAGCGCGTCTCGGCTCGCCTGCGCCTCACCGCCATGCCACAGGATCGCTTCCAGTAAATTCTGCGCCCGCCCGTCATGCAGAAATTGTGTATGTCCTGAAACGACTTGCGTCAGACCCACGCCCCAAAGCGGCGGCGTCCGCCACTCCGATCCATCCGCCTGCCCCTCCGGCCGATGATCCTCCAACCCCTCCCCCATATCGTGCAGCAGGAAGTCCGAATACGGCCAGATCAGCTGGAATTTATGCGCCGCGATCGGCGCATCGCGCGACGTCACGAACTTCGGCACATGGCACGACGCACAGCCAAGCTGGTAGAAAACCTCTTTACCGGCAAGCACTTGCGGGTCATCAACGTCCCGTCGCTGCGGCACCCCAAGCGTCTCAGAATAGAACGTCACCAGATCAAGCACCGGATCGGGCGCCTCGGACGGCCCCAACCGCGCCTGCTCGCCTGTCGGCAGGCCCAGACACCCGACCTGCACCTCGGTGCAATCCCCAAACGGCCGATTTATCAACGGTGTAGCGATCCCGATATCGCCCGCGAACGCCGCCGCCGACTGCGACCGGATCGTCGCCATCCCCGCCTTCCACCCAAACCGCCCGAGCATCACCGCCCCGCTCTCAGGCTCCAGCGCCCAATTCGGCCGCCCTGAAATCCCGTCCCCATCGGCATCGTCCGAGTCCGCCAGCGCCAGAATATCCTCAGCCGGCACGGCTTCGACCAGCCCCAGCCCGATCATCTGTGACGCCACGCGCGGCGACATCATCACCTCGGGATCAAGCGGCCCGTAGCCGAGATCGGCGATGGAATAGCTCGGATCGCGCAGCACGACGATGGTACCGTCGCCCAGCGTCACCGGTAAATCCGTATACGAAACAACTATTTGGCCTTCCGCCGGCAGCCCCTGCACGGCGAAGTCCTGCAACTGCGTGCCATAAGTCGGATCGCCGGTTTCCCCCGCCACGACCCCATCGAGCGCCTCGGTCTTGGCACCGGTTTCGGGCGGCACCGACAGCCGGAGGAACATCGACACGGCACTCTCGCGCCCGTCGCCATGCGGCGTATGTCCCCGCCCATCTTTCAGATGGCAGTTCTGGCAACCCCGCGCGTTGAACAGCGGCCCAAGGCCATCCGAAGCCTCTGTCGACGCCGGCGCCGATACCCACAGCTTCCGGAACAGCGCATTGCCAAGCTTGAACTGCTCCTCCTGTTCGAAGGTGATGTTAGCGAGGCTCTGCGAGAAAATATCTCGGTTGACCAGCTTCTTGACCGTGCCCGCCCCAGCCGGGAGCTGTTCAAATTGCTCGGCTCTCGAAAAGTCCGTAGTCGGCGCCGTTACCCTCAGCACCCGTGCTACATCCTCGGCGGAGAGGTCGCCGCGCACCGCCGCCGGCTCCTGGGCGATGGCCAGTCCGGCCCCGAGGCAGGCGATCAACAGGAGGCTGAACAGTTTCTGCATGGCGGCGAAATCGATCTCAAAGCCTGAAGGGCGGAATTACTCCCGCCCGCGCAATTATCAAGCCCATCGCAAACCGGTGACCGGCTGAGCCTTACTGGAACACCACGTCTGGGTTCGACAGGCTGTCGCTGTCCTCGATGGTAACTCCATCAAGCTCAAGCAGCGCCACGGCCCGCTCAATGCCGCGCGTCTGGGCAATCAACCCATCGATCGCTGCCTGCACCACGGCATTGCCCTCGACATTGCCTTCACCGATCATCTGGTCATAGGCCTCGGTCTTGACCGCACGGTCCGCCATCAGGTGCATCTTGGCAATCGTATCGGCCAGCAAGCCTTGGATTTCGCTGTCGAGCGCCGCATCCTTGGCAGCGATCAAGTCCGCTACCGCCGGGCCTTCGACCACCGTACCGTCGACCCTCGTATAGCTGCCGTTGTAGACATTGCTGACCCCGACCGCATCATAGAGATGGCTTATGTGGGTGTTGTCCGAAAAGCAGTCATGCTCTTCTTCGGGATCGTGCAGCAGCAGCCCGAGTTTCATCCGCTCGCCGGCAACTTCGCCGAGCGACAGCGAGCCGAGACCGGTGAGGATGCCCGCAATTCCCACATCCGGCAAGGCCGCTCGCGCGGCGCCATCCCCAGTCCAGTTCCCTACCATTTCCTGGAGATCGGAGACCAGCAGATCGGTCGCTGCCTGCAGGTAAGCCGAGCGGCGATCGCAATTGCCATTGGTGCAGTTGGCGGTATCGAAATCGCTCGCCTGCCGCTCCCCAGCGCCCGGCCCCGTACCGTTAAGGTCCTGACCCCACAGCAGGAATTCGATGGCGTGATATCCCGTCGCCACATTGGATTCGATGCCACCGGCCTCCTGCAGCGTGCCCTGCAGGAACGCTGGGGTGATCTCCGTCGCATCGACATCGACGCCGTCGATCAACAGCTTGGGGTTGGCAATCACATTGGCCGTGTAAAGCCCGTTCTCGTCGCTTTCCCCGCCATAGCTGGCATCGACATAATCGATCAGCCCCTCATCGAGCGGCCACGCATTCACGCGCCCCTCCCAATCGTCGACGATCGGATTGCCAAAGCGGAACGCCTCCGTCTGCTGATACGGAATCCGCGCGGCCTTCCAGGCGTCACGGGCTGCCGCCAGCGTCTCGGCCGTCGGCGTGGCGATCAGCGCGCCCACCGCCACGTCCAGTGCCTGGGCTGTACTCAGCGCATCCTCGTACCCGGCCTGAGCCATGTCGGCGTAAGTCGCCAAAACTTCGGCATCACCTGGTGCCTGGGCGAGGACAGGGGCTGCGATAATAAGGGTGAGTGCGGCGACGCCAAGCGCCAGCCCCATGCGGATCGTCATCGATAGTCCTCCGGCTTATGTCGGGGCCATCCGCAGTGCGGTCAGCCACTGCCCTGCCGGGTAACAAACCTGACCATCCAAATCAACAAAGATCGCCCAAGTCTGGAACAGCTCTAAACTGTCCCTTCTCCGTGCAGGTCCAGCCGCATCTCTTTAGCAAGTTTAAAGCCAGCTCCGGCATAGACCCGCTCCCCGGCATCGGACGAATGCAGCACCGCCGTCGTGCAGCCAATGCTGCGCAGATGCTCGGTTGCCCGGTCCACCAGCGCTCGCCGTACTCCACGCTGCCGCGCTCTAGGCTCGACGAAGACGCTCCAGATATCTCCGAGCTTGCGAAAGCGCGGAGTTATCACGTCGGGATGCGGGGATTGGTAAGTACTGCACGCCACCGAGCCGACTACGTCGTTTCCGTTTTTGGCAAGAAACACCCCGAGTTCCCGCTGCGCGCGAGCGTCTGAGGTAAAGGCAATGACGCGCTCGACTGCGTCGGAAAAATAGTGATCGCTGGGAGTGCCATAGCTTTCCCACAACGCAAGATAGTGCCGCGCGAGCACCGCGTCATCTGCTTCGCTGCCGCGAATGATCTCCACCATGACCTCCCTTAGTTGCCAAAGAAATGCTGCATCTGCCGTTTCGTTCGCCTGACGGATGCACCTCCTCGCCGTCGGGGCAGGAGAGACATTGCGGCGGCTCAAGGCACCTCGATCAACATCGAAAATGCGGCCGCAACGGCTGTATGATCTTGTCGGTCAAAACATACCGCTGATGGCCGTCGGGTCACCCATGCAGCACCCCGATCCCCTCTCGACTCTCCCAATCAAACCCGGCACTGTCACAATTGTCACAATCGGCGAAGGGGGCTTGCCGTGTCGCGATCTGGGCTGGGACGTGCAGCAATCCTGTCGGTGATGAACCGGCCGGTAAAAAGCCACCGCACTGTCACGGCACTGTCATCCACCCCCCTTAATTCACACGCGGCCTCCAACGGCCCCTGGCGTGCTGCGGCATGCCCAAAACCTCAGGGAGACTACCCAATGACTCTTCATAGGCTGCTTGGCACGACGATTTCGATCGTCGCGCTTGCCGCTTCGACGCTCGGCGCTTCGGCTCAGACCGACATGGCCGCGCTCGAAGCTGCCGCCAAGGCCGAAGGCCAGCTGACCGTCATCGCGCTGCCCGCCAGCTGGTGCGGCTATGGCGAGGTCATCTCGACCTTCAAGGCCAAATACCCCGAAATCACCGTCAACGAACTGAACCCCGATGCCGGTTCGGCCGATGAGCTCGAAGCCATCCGCGCCAATATCGGCAACACCGGCCCGCAGGCTCCGGACGTCATCGACGTCGGCCTCGCCTTCGGCCCGCAGGCGCAGGAAGAAAAGCTGATCCAGCCCTATAAGGTCTCGACCTGGGACTCGATCCCGGCTGACGCCAAGGATGCCGACGGCTACTGGTACGGCGATTACTACGGCGTCATGGCGTTCCTCGTGAACACCGACATCATCCCCAACCCGCCGACCAGCTTCGCCGACCTGATGAAGCCGGAATATGCCAATTCGTTCGCGCTTGCCGGTCCCCCGCGCACTGCCAACCAGGGCATCCAGGGCGTGCTCGCCGCCGGCCTCGCCACTAATGGCGGTGATCTCGATACCGCCGCAGCAGCCGGCCTCGAGTTCTTCAAGAAGCTCAACGATGCCGGTAATTTCGTTCCCGTCACCGGCAATGCTTCGCCGGTCGCGCAGGGCACGACGCCGATCGTCGCCGCCTGGGATTACAATACGCTCGCCTGGCGCGATGGCTTTGCCGGCAACCCGGCAACCGTAGTCGTCGTCCCCTCGGACGTCACCCTCGCCGGTGTCTACGTGCAGGCGATCAGTGCTCACGCACCACACCCGAATGCCGCCAAGCTCTGGATGGAATACCTCTATTCGGACGAAGGTCAGCTCGGCTGGCTCAAGGGCTACTGCCACCCTATCCGCTTCACCGACATGTCGGAACGCGGCGTGATCCCGCAGGATCTGCTCGACGCACTGCCCCCCGCCGAAGCTTATGCGAAGGCCATCTTCCCGTCGCTCGCACAGATCAACGCCGCTCGTGAAACCATCACCACCCAGTGGGACACGGTCGTCGGAGCCAATGTCGAATAACGACGCCAATACAGCCAGCCTCATGGCTAGAGTCCCCGGTCCGGTTCAACCCGGACCGGGGCGCTTTTCGCCGCTCGGCTTTATAGCCGGCATTCGCCCGACCGAACTGCTCGCGGTGGTGCCGTTCATCCTGTTCGCGGTGCTGTTCCTCATCGCCCCGACCTTCTACGTCGTCGTCTCCGCCTTCCTCGATCGCGCCGGGAACTTCACCCTCGCCAACATCGCCGGTCTGTTCAGCGAGCAGATCCGGGCCTCGTTCTGGATTTCCATCCGGGTTTCCGCCACCTCGGCCATCCTCGGCGCCATCCTCGGCCTGCTGATTGCCCTCGCCATCCTCCGCGGCCGCCTGCCGAGCTGGATCCGCTCGACGGTGATGACCTTTTCGGGCGTCGCCTCGAACTTCGCCGGCATTCCGCTGGCCTTCGCCTTCCTCGCGACAGTCGGTCGCCTCGGCCTGATCACCGTGTTGCTGAAATTTCTCGGGCTCGACATCTACCGTGGCGGCTTCAACCTGCTCAGTTTCTGGGGGCTAACGCTCACCTACCTGTACTTCCAAATCCCGCTGATGATCCTGATCATCGCCCCCGCCATCGATGGCCTGAAAAAGGAATGGAGCGAGGCGGCTTCGACCCTTGGCGCCTCGACCTGGCAGTTCTGGCGCTATGTCGGCCTGCCGGTGCTGTGGCCCAACCTGCTCGGCACGCTGTCGCTGCTGTTCGCCAACGCCTTCGGCGCCGTCGCCACTGCCTATGCGCTGACCGGCATGTCGATCAACATGGTCACCATCCAGCTTTATGCTCAAATCCGCGGCGATGCGCTCGGCGATCCGGGCCTCGGAGCTGCCCTGGCGCTCGGCATGATCGTCATCACCGCGTTCGCGAATGTGATTTATCTCGTCGTCCGAGCCCGCGCCGAGCGGTGGCTGAAATGACCCGTAGCCCCACCGCCATCATGGCCTCGACCTTCCGTCTGACACTCGGGTTGGCCGTGGCGCTGCTCGTTGTCGACGCGCTGTTCCGGTTGCTGACTTCGAACCTCGACGCCATCCCCGGCCAGCTCAGCGCCCTGCTCTGGGACATCGCCTATGTCGGCATCGCTGCGGTCGCGCTGTCGATCCTGTCGCCGTTGCTGACCGCCGCATGGCAGGCGCTGCAGCCGACTGCTCAATCCCTCTGGGCCGCGCCGCTGCCCATTCGCCGGGGCTTTTCGCGCATTCCGTGGCCGTGGGTCGTGTTCCTCATTGGCGCCGCTTATTTCATCATCCCGCTCGCCGCGACGGTAGATTTTTCACTGAAGATCCGGCGCGGCACCTATTCGCTCGATGCCTATACCTCGGTGTTTTCCGACCCGCGCTTCCAGGCGACGTTCACCTATTCCCTGCTGGTCGGCCTCGCCACCATCGTCGTCGGCATTCTGATTGTCGTTCCCGCCGCCTACATCGTGCGGCTGCGGCTGCCCGGCCTGCGGCCGTTCATCGAATTCGTCACCCTGCTGCCGCTGATCATTCCGGCGATCGTGCTGGTGTTCGGCTACATCCGGCTGTTTAACACCTCATCGGTGCTGCCGCTGACCGGCTCGGCAATCGGCACCAATCTGCTGCTGATCCTCGCCTACGTGGCGCTCGCCCTGCCCTACATGTATCGCGCCGTCGATACCGGGCTGCGCACCATTGATGTCGGCACGCTGACCGAAGCCGCCACCATTCTCGGGGCCAACCAGTTCACCATCCTCGCCCGGGTGATTTTTCCCAACATCATCGTTGCCGTGCTGTCGGGCGCCTTCCTGTCGCTGGCCATCGTCATCGGTGAATTCACCATTGCCAGCCTGCTGAACCGCCCCGCTTTCGGGCCCTACATGCAGAATATCGGCGCCAACCGCGCCTATGAGCCGGCCGCGCTCTCCATCATTTCCTTCGTCTTCACCTGGCTGGCGATGGGCATGATCCAGTTGCTCGCGCGGTTCGCCCCCAAGACCAGCGCCCGCACGGATTAGGATTATTGACTGATGGCTGACGCCTATCTGCGCATCGAAAACCTGGTGAAGGCCTTTTCCGGCAATGTCGTCGTCAAAGGCGTCGATCTCGGCTTCGACAAGGGCGAGTTCGTCTCGCTGCTCGGCCCGTCCGGCTGCGGCAAGACCACCATCCTGCGCATGATCGCCGGCTTCGAGCGCCCGACCAGCGGCAAGATAACCGTCGATGGCCGCGATATCACGCATCTGGCGCCCAGCCAGCGCAACATCGGCATGGTGTTCCAGGCCTACGCGCTGTTCCCGAACATGAATGTCGCCAACAACATCGCCTTCGGCCTCAAGGTAAAGGGCGTGCCGGCCGAGGAGCGGAACGCCCGCGTCACCGAAATGCTGCGCCTCATCGGGCTGACCGGTTACGAAAAGCGCTTTCCCTATGAACTCTCGGGCGGCCAGCAGCAACGCGTTGCTCTCGCGCGCGCCCTCGCGCCCCGTCCGCGGCTGCTGCTGCTCGATGAGCCATTGTCAGCCCTCGATGCCAAGATCCGCGTCTCGCTGCGCGGCGAAATCCGCGCCATCCAGCGCGATCTCGGCATCACCACGGTATTCGTCACCCATGATCAGGAAGAAGCGCTGTCGATCTCGGACCGCATCGTCGTGATGAACGCCGGCAGCGTCGAGCAATTCGGCCAGCCATTTGAAATCTACAACCGTCCGACCAGCAAGTTCGTCGCGACGTTCGTCGGCACGCTCAACACCCTGACCGCCAAAATTATCGATAGCGCCGCCGGCACCGTCTCCCTCGGCGGCCAGACAATCACCGTTCCCGCCCTGCCGAAGGGCGCGTCGAACGGCAGCGAAGTCGGGTTGACGCTGCGGCCGGAAACCGTGCGCCTCGGCCCCGGCTCCGGCAGTGATCTGGCGCTGCAAGGCACCGTCGCTTCCGTCGATTTCCTTGGCTCCGTGATCCGCCTCAAGCTTGATCTGGGCGGCAACAGCATCAGCCTCGACACCTTCAACGACCGGCGCACCCCGCCGCCCGCCCTCGGCGAAACCATCACCGTCAGCATCGCCCCGGGCGACGTGCTCATCCTCGGCGAATAAGCCGTGAATATCCTGCTGATCACTGCGGATCAGTGGCGCGCCGATACGCTCGGCACCCACGGCAACCGCTTCGGTCTCACCCCGAATATCGACGCCGCCGCTGCCGAAATGACCGATTTCCTGCAGCACTATGGCGGCGCTGCGCCCTGTTCCCCCGCCCGCGCCTGCCTCTACACCGGCCTTTACCAAATGAACAATCGGGTGTGCCGCAATGGCTCGCCCCTCGCGGCGCGCTTCGACAACATCGCGCTCGCCGCTCGCCGCGCCGGCTATACGCCGACCTTGTTTGGCTACACCGACGTCTCCCCCGATCCGACCGGCATGGCGCCCGGCGATCCGGCTATCACCAGTTATGAAGGTGTATTGCCGGGTTTTGAAACCCGGGTCAAACTGCCCGAGCATGAGCGGCCATGGTTGTCCTGGCTCCGTCAGCAGGGGCTGGAACTTCCGCCCGGCAGCCCCGCGCACCTGCCGGTGGGCACGCCACCCGGTACTATCGGCACCGCCCCACCGGCCTACAACCGTGACCAGACCCAGACCGCTTTCCTCACCGATGAGTTTATCCGCTGGCTGGGCGAGCAACAGGATGAAACGCCATGGTTTGCCCATGTGTCCTTCCTCCGTCCGCATCCGCCCTTCATCGTGCCAGCGCCGTACAACACGCTGATCGATTCCGCTGAGCTGGGAAGTTTCGCCCGTGCCGCTTCGGCAGCGGACGAAGCCGCCACGCATCCGTTTGCCGAATTTCTGCTGCAGAAGACCCGCCTCAAACACTTCGTCCCCGGTGGCCGGGGCCGGGTCAGCAAGCTCGACGACGCGGCGTTTCGCCAGATCAAGGCGACCTATTGTGGCATGGTCGCCGAAGTCGATGCCCAGATCGGTCGGCTGTTCGCGACGCTCAAGGCCAGTGGCGACTGGGACGACACGCTGATCGTCCTGACCTCCGACCACGCCGAGATGATGGGCGATCACTGGCAACTCGGCAAAGGCGGCTACCACGATGCGAGCTATCACCTGCCATTGCTGATCCGCGATCCCGCCCGCCCCCAAACCCACGGTCGCCAGATCGATGTGATCACTGAATCCGTCGATATTTTCCCGACGCTGCTCGACGCCATGCACACAGCGCCAAAGCATCACCCCGATGGCCGTTCGCTGCTGCCCCTGCTGTCTGGGAAATCCCCAACCGACTGGCGCGATGCCGCTCATTGGGAATTCGATTTCCGCGACGTGTCCGGCCAGAAAGCCGAGACCTGGTTCGGCCAGCCATCGACGCTGCTAAACCTCGCCGTCATCCGCGAAGCCCGCTGGAAATACGTCCACTTCGCCGCCCTGCCGCCGCTGCTGTTCGACCTCGATGCCGATCCGCACTGCCTCGACAATCTCGCCGAGTCGCCCGCCCACCTTCGCACCCGCGTCGAGATGGCGGAAAAGCTGCTGGCCTGGCGCGCGCGCCACCTCGACCAGACGCTGGCACTGCAGGAATTGACCCCGAACGGCGTCGTTTCGGCCTGGTGAGGTTGCCACCTGCGCCCGGGCATGCAGACTGCGGCCAGCAGATGAGGCACCGATGACCGCAGAATTCGTATCGACCGACTGGCTCGCCGCGCATCTCGGCGACCCCGACCTCATCGTGCTCGATTGCAGCTGGTGGCTGCCGACGCTTAACCGCGACGCCCGGCAGGAATACCTCGACGGCCACCTCCCCAGCGCCGTGTTTTTTGACATCGACGCCATTGCCGACACCCATACCGACCTGCCCCACATGCTGCCGAGCCCGGCAGACTTCGCACGGCTGGTCGGCGACCTTGGCGTCGGCGATGACAGCACCATCGTGCTCTACGACGAAGCCGGCTTTGGCTCGGCGGCGCGCGTCTCGTGGGAATTCCGTGCCATGGGTCGCACCGATGTCAAACTGCTTGCTGGCGGTGGTCCCAAATGGCGCGCCGAAAATCGGCCGATCGAAGCCGGCGAAGTTTCGAAAGCGCCAAAAACCTTTACCGCTCGGCCTGTCGCCGCCGAGTTGGCGACACTCGCCGAAGTGCAGACGATCGTTTCCGATCGCCACCGCCAATTGATCGATGCCCGCCCTGCCGCGCGCTTCCGGGGCGAAGCACCCGAGCCGCGTGCCGGTCTGCGCGGCGGCCACATGCCGGGTGCCATCGGCCTGCCGGCGACCGAACTCTCCTCCAATGGCCTGCTCAAATCCGCCGCGGAGCTAAAGACGCTGTTCGAGGCCGCCGGCATCGACCTGCACCGACCGATCGTGACCACCTGCGGTTCCGGCATCACTGCCGCCGCGCTGGCGCTGGCCCTCCGACAGGCCGGAGCCGAGGATGTGGCGGTCTATGACGGCTCATGGGCCGAGTGGGGCGGGCGCTCCGATACGCCCGTCATCACCTGAACCGCCCGGGAGGCCTCAGCCCTTGTTTTTGTTGTAGACGTCGAACACCACCGCCGCGAGCAGCACCAGGCCCTTGATCACCTGTTGCCAGTCGATGCTGATCCCCATGATCGACATGCCGTTGTTCATCACGCCGATGATGAACGCGCCGATCACCGAACCCGCCACCTGGCCGACGCCGCCCATCGCCGACGCGCCGCCGATGAACACCGCCGCGATGACATCGAGTTCGAAGCCGGTGCCGGCCTTAGGCGTTGCTGTCCCCAGCCGCGCCGCAAAGATCAGCCCGGCGAGCGCCGACAGGATACCCATGTTGATGAAGATCAGGAACGTCAGCCGGTCGGTCTTGATGCCCGAAAGCTTTGCCGCTTTCTCGTTGCCGCCCATCGCATAAACCCGCCGCCCGATCGTCGTCCGCTTGGTGATGAACACGAACAGCGCGATCAGGATCGACATGACGATGAGGACGTTGGGCAGTCCCTTATACGACGACATGGTGTAGACGAAAAATAGCACCAACGCCGCGATGATCGCCGACTTGATCGCAAAAATCGGGAACGGCTCCGATTCGTAGCCACGCGCCTCGCGATTGCGCCGCGTGCGGATCGTCACCAGCACAAACGCCACCACGGCGATCAGCCCGACAACAAACGTCGTCAGATGCAGCGGCGTGCCGCCCAGCGCCAATGGCAACTTGTAGGGCGCCATACCCAGCCAAGTCGCGAGGTAATCGGTGATGTAACCGGCGCTGAGTCCCTGGAATTCCGGCGGAAACGGCCCGATCGACTTGCCGCCGAGAATCGTCAGCGTCAACCCGCGGAACACCAGCATCCCGGCCAGCGTCACGATGAAGCTCGGGATCCGGTGATAGGCGATCCAATACCCCTGCGCCGCCCCGATAAACCCGCCAACCACCACGCAGATGAACGCCGCCACCAGCGGGTTCGACAAAAAGGCCCATTGCGTGTCGTCGAGGTTCCACCCGACCATCAGCATCGCCGCCAGCGCGCCGATGAAACCGGCAACCGAGCCGACGCTGAGGTCGATATGCCCGGCGATGATCACCAGCAGCATGCCCAGCGCCATGATGATGATGTAGCTGTTCTGCAGGATGACGTTGGTAAGGTTCACCGGCTTGAACAGCACGCCATTGGTGGCGAACTGGAAAAAGATCATGATGGCGATCAGCGCCAGAATGAGCCCGTAATCGCGCAGATTGGTCAGGAGCGCCTCGATGGTCGCGGCCTGCCGCTGCTGCGGCGTGCGTACGGGCACCTGGACGGTTTCGGTGGTCATGATGCTTTTGCCTCTGCCCTGACGATCGCGCGCATGATTTTTTCCTGGCTGGCTTCGCTCGACTGCATCTCGCCGACGATGCGGCCCTCGTTCATCACATAGATGCGGTCGGTGATGCCCAGCAGTTCGGCCATTTCCGATGAGATGACGATGATGGCTTTCCCCTCGGCGGCGAGCCGCGCGATGATGCTGTAGATTTCATACTTGGCGCCAACGTCGATGCCCCGCGTCGGCTCGTCGAGGATCAGCACTTCCGGGTTGGCGAACAGCCACTTGCTGAGCACCACCTTCTGCTGGTTGCCGCCCGACAGATTGCCGGTTTTCTGGTAGACGCTCGAGGACCTGATATTGGTCTTCTTGCGGAATTCATTGGCGGTATCGAGTTCGCGCAGATCGTCGATGACGCCCAGCCGAGACACACCGCCCAGATTGGCGAGCGTGATGTTGTGCTTGATGTGATCGATGAGGTTCAGCCCGTAAGCCTTGCGATCCTCGGTAACATAGGCAATGCCGTGGTCGATCGCGCGGGCCACCGTCGAGACGTCGATCTTCCGGCCGTTGAGGGTCACGTCGCCGGTGATACGCCGTCCGTATGACCGGCCGAACAGGCTCATCGCGAACTCGGTCCGCCCCGACCCCATCAGCCCCGCAATGCCGACCACCTCGCCCTTCCGCACTGTGATGTCGATGCTCTTGCTCACCTGCCGGTCGGCATGCAGCGGATGGTAGGCCGACCAGTTCTTCACCTCGAGCACCACGTCGCCGATCTTGGGCTCGCGCGGCGGAAAGCGGTCGTCAAGCGGCCGCCCGACCATCGAAGTGATGATCCGGTCCTCGGAAATCTGGTCCTTGTTCAGCGTCTCGATGGTCTGGCCATCGCGCAGGATGGTGATCCGATCGGCAACCCGGCTGATCTCGTTGAGCTTGTGGGAAATCAGGATGCAGGAAATCCCCTGCTGCTTGAATTCCAGCAATAGGTCGAGCAGCGCGGCGCTGTCCTTTTCCGACAGGCTGGCCGTCGGCTCGTCAAGGATGAGGAGTTTCACCTCCTTGCTCAGCGCCTTGGCAATCTCGACCAACTGCTGCTTGCCCGTCCCGATATGGGTGATGAGCGTCCGCGGGTCTTCGTTGAGCCCGACTTTCTTCAGCAATTCGCGCGCCCGGCGCTCGCTGTCCGACCAGTCGATCACCCCATAGCGGGCATTCTCGTTGCCGAGGAAGATGTTTTCCATGATCGACAGCAGCGGCACCAAAGCCAACTCCTGATGGATGATGACGATGCCCATCCGTTCGCTGTCATGGATGCCGTTGAACTTGCATTCAACGCCATTGTAGCGGATCTCGCCGGTGTAGCTGCCATAGGGGTAAACCCCGCTCAGCACCTTCATCAGCGTCGATTTGCCCGCGCCGTTCTCGCCGACGATGGCGTGGATTTCGCCCTGATCGATGCTGAGATTGACGTTCTGCAGCGCCTTGACGCCGGGGAAAGTCTTGGTGATGTCACGCATCTCGAGGATGGTGCTGCTCATCGGCGCAACCTGTAATCGTCTCGCCGGCAGGGACAGGCCACGCTGCCGTCACGCCTCAGCTAAGATTTTCATGCAGTGAAATTGGGTCCCGCGCGAACGGGACCCAAAGGTTTGCTTACTGGACTTCTTCGGCCTTGAGGTAGCCGCTGTCGATGACCAGTTCCTGGTAATTCGACTTGTCGACAGCATACGGGATCAGCAGCAGCGACGGTACGACCTTGACGCCATTGTTATACGTGGTGGTGTCGAGGCCTTCCGGGGTGCCGCCTTCGATTGCCGTCACCAGCAGGTCGACGGTTGCCTTGGCAAGCTCGCGGGTATCCTTGAACACGGTCGAGTACTGCTCGCCGGCAATGATGCCCTTGACCGAGGGAGCTTCCGCATCCTGGCCGGTTACGATGGGCCAAGGCTGTTCCGCCGTGCCGTAGCCGACGCCACGGAGCGAGGACAGGATACCGCGGCTGAGGCCGTCATAGGGGGACAGCACGCCATCGACGCGGCTACCGTCCGAGTAGTTGGCGGACAGCAGATTATCCATGCGCGCCTGGGCAACAGCCGGGTCCCAGCGGAGGGTACCAACGGTATCCATGCCGGCCTGGCCGGACTTCACCACCAGCACGCCCGAGTCGATCAGCGGCTGCAGGACGCTCAGGGCGCCATCGTAAAAGAAGAACGCATTGTTGTCGTCGGGCGAGCCGCCGAACAGCTCGATGTTGAACGGACCCTGCTTTTCCGGGTAGCCGAGACCCTGCAGCAGCGAGTTCGCCTGCAGGACGCCAACGCCGAAATTATCGAAGGTGGTGTAGTAGTCGACATTGGCGCTGTCGCGGATCAGGCGATCATAGGCGATGACCTTGACGCCGGCATCGGCAGCCTGCTGCAGCGCGGCAGACATCGTGGTGCCGTCGATCGAGGCGATGATCAGCCCCTTCGGCTCTTTGGTCAGGATATTCTCGAGCTGGCTGAGCTGCGCGGCGATATCATCTTCTGCGTATTGCAGGTCGACGGTATAGCCCTTTTCCTCGAGCTGCGCCTTCACCTGGTCGCCATCGCTGATCCAACGGAGGGACACGTGGTTAGGCATCAGGACGCCGATGAGGCCCTTGTCCTGAGCGATTGCCTGGCCGCTGAGCGCGATGGCGCCGAGGGTCAGGGCGGTTGCAAGTAGTTTCAAGGCCTTCATTAAGGTCTCCCATGTGCGGACCGTCGCCATCAATGGCAAACGGCCTCGATTTATGTGGCACGTAACCCTGATCCGACCCCGGCATGGTGCTGCTGGACGCGTTTCCGCGCGTCATGCCGCTAACGGCATACGCTCGCGGAACGGCGCGCTGTCGGATCGCTAAGTCTCGTGAAGTCCTCCGGTCGTGACCGCCATGCGGCAGCCGCCAGCCCTCCCGAGGCCGGCGCGGCGGAACCTATGGGAATCAGATATGTGTGTAAAGAGGATCGCCGTAAGAATAGAATCGTACGCTTTCCGACCCTGCCGTTCCCCCCAACTTGGCTAACAGTTGCGGCCATTCACGGGGTCGACTAGGCTTGAAGCGCTCATCCGGCGACAAGATCGGGAGCGACGGGTTTCGGCGAACTGCCGAAACATATCTGACAAGTGGAGGGGAAACTTGGTCAGCGTGAACGACACCGGCACGGTCATGACTGCTGCCGGCACGGTAGCCGATCGGCTGACCGCATTGATTCTGCGCGAGTTGCAGCCGGGCGCCAGCCTGCCGAGCGAAGCTGAACTCGCGGACCGCTTCGAAGTCTCACGGCTGACGGTGCGTGAAGCCGTCAAGATGCTGGTCGGCCGCGGTCTGCTCGACCTCGGCCGTGGTCGTCGCGCCATCGTCCGCGAGCCAGATGGGACCGTGTTCGGCGAATTCCTGACCATGCTGATCAGCCACGATCCCAAATCGCTGTTTGATCTCGTCGAGGTGCGTCTCGGTCTCGAAGTTCAGTCCGCAACCCTGGCGTCGCGCCGCATTACCCGCGCCGGCCTTGCTGGGCTCGAAGCCACGCTGCGCGGCATGCGGGAAACTGCACAATCGATCAGGGAACACGGCGAGACCGAGGCGCTGGAACACACTTTCCACCAGCACGACATGGCGTTTCACGAGGCCCTGGCGCTCGCCAGCGGCAATCGAGTCCTGACTTTCCTGTTCGAAGCCATGTCCTCCTCGCTGATCACCGGATTTTACATCAGCCGTCGCGGCCATGTCATGCGCGGCCACTCGCTCGAGGATACCGTCGAGGCGCATCAGCGCATTCTCGACAGCGTCGGCAGCGGCAACGGCCGGGCCGCCGCCGATGCCATGCGCGCCCATCTCAAAGACACCGAACGCGATGTCCGCGCGGCGGTCGAGACGCTATCGCGCCCGCCTTCGCAGGTCCCGGTCTGAGCGATAACACACCTGCAACCAAATACGCGCTTGCGGGCATCGGCCCGTTGCCAGAGTATCCGCCCACCTTTCATGGAGATCGAGAGTGGGATGGCGTCACGTCTCGAAACCACCGGCACACGGCTCGACGATGCTGCCCGCGCCGGCTGGATGTATTACGTCGCGGGCAATACCCAGGATCAGATCGCGACCAAACTCGGCATTTCCCGCCAGACGGCACAGCGTCTCGTCTCGATGGCAGTGACCGAGCGGCTGATCAAGGTCCGCCTCGATCATCCCATCGGCGCTTGTCTCGAACTTGCCGAACGGCTGCGCCAACGCTACGCCCTCGATCTGGTCGAAGTCGTCCCGAGCGACCCCGACAGCCGCTCCACCACCCTCGGCATCGCCGAAGCGGCCGCCGCCGAGATCGAGCGTCGGTTGAAAGGGGTCGAACCGATCATCATGGCCATCGGCACCGGACGCACCCTTAAGGCCGCGATCGAGCAACTGACGCCGATGGAATGTCCCCAGCACAAGGTGGTCTCGCTGACCGGCAATATCGCACCCGACGGTTCGGCCTCGTTCTACAACGTCATTTTCAACATGGCGGATTCGGTCAAGGCGCGGATGTTCCCTATGCCGCTGCCGGTCATCGCATCATCCGCCGAGGAGCGGGAAACGCTGATGAATCAGTCGATGGTCCGCGAAACCATCGCGCTTGCAGCCAAGGCCAACATCACTTTCATCGGCATTGGCGACTTGACTGCCAACGCCCCGCTTTATCTCGACGGTTTTATTTCCGAGGCTGAATTGAAGGCCTTGCAGAAAGCCGGCGCTGTCGGCGAAATCGTCGGCTGGGCCTTTGACGCGCAGGGCCGCGTACTCGAAGGCCTGACCAATTCCCGCGTTGCCAGCGCCCCGCTGCCGTCGCGCGAAACCTCCCTCGTCATCGCCCTTGCCAAAGGGGAAAACAAACTCCCCGGCATTCGCGGCGCCCTCAACCGTCGCCTGATCAACGGCCTGATCACCGATGAAACGACCGCGACCGCGCTGCTCATTTAGCTTTGGCGCGGCAGTTGCCCAGTGCCAAGAGATTCGCCCGGCGACAAGCTGTACGCGGGTCGAACTCGCGGTAAACCTCGGCTGATCTGGCGCCTCCACACTTTCTCTTAACTCTTTCCCAGAACATCACAACTTGGGCTCCGCGACGGTCTCAGCTGACACCGCACAGCATGGCTGCCATGCGTGATGCTTGACAGTCGCACCAAAGTGTTGGGTAATTGCCCATCAACCCGGCAAATGCTCGCTGGGATTTGGGAGGACATCGATGAAATTCACACCGCTCTTTCTGGGCGCGCTGGCCATGGGTATTTCTACAGCCCCCTTTGCGCAGACCACGACGCTGACCATCGCCACCGTCAACAATGGCGATATGGTTCGAATGCAGGGCCTGACCGCAGATTTTACCACCGCCAATCCGGACATTGCCCTGCAATGGGTGACGCTCGAGGAAAACGTCCTGCGTGAACGCGTCACCACCGACGTCGCCACCAAAGGCGGTCAGTTCGACGTCATGACCATCGGCACCTATGAAGTGCCGATCTGGGCCAAGAACGGCTGGCTCGTGCCGCTCGACAACCTCGGCGCTGATTATGACGTCGACGATCTGCTCCCCGCCATCCGCGGCGGCCTGTCGATGGACGGCAAGCTCTATGCCGCCCCCTTCTACGGCGAGTCGAGCTTCGTCATGTATCGCACCGACTTGATGGAAAAAGCCGGTCTGACCATGCCCGATGCTCCGACGTGGGACTTCATTGCCGAGGCCGCTCGGGCAATGACCGATCGCGCCAACGACATCAATGGCATTTGCCTCCGTGGCAAGGCAGGCTGGGGTGAAAACACGGCCTTCATCACCGCCATGTCCAATTCGTTTGGCGCTCGCTGGTTCGATGAGACCTGGCATCCCCAGTTCGATCAGCCGGAATGGAAGAACACGCTGCAGTTCTACGTGGACCTGATGACCGAAGCCGGCCCGGTGGGCGCCTCGTCCAACGGCTTCAACGAAAACCTGACGCTGTTCCAGCAGGGCAAATGCGGCATGTGGATCGACGCCACTGTCGCTGCGTCTTTCGTGACCAATCCTGCTGAATCCACCGTCGCCGACAAAGTGGGCTTCGCTCTTGCCCCCGATACCGGCATGGGCAAGCGCGGCAACTGGCTGTGGGCCTGGTCCCTCGCCATCCCGGCCGGCTCACAGAAAGTCGAAGCGGCGGAGAAGTTCATCGCTTGGGCAACCTCGAAAGCTTATCTCGAAATCGTCGCCGCCAAGGAAGGTTGGGCCAACGTTCCCCCGGGCACGCGTACCTCGCTCTATGCCAACCCCGAATACCAGGCTGCTGCGCCCTTCGCCAAGATGACGCTGGAGTCGATCAACGCCGCTGATCCTAACTCACCGACCGTCAAGCCGGTGCCCTATACCGGTGTCCAGTTCGTCGCGATCCCCGAATTCCAGGGTCTCGGCACCACGGTCGGCCAGATCTTCTCTGCTGCACTTGCCGGTCAGACCTCGGTCGATGACGCACTGGCACAGGCCCAGCAGGCCGCCGATCGCGAAATGCAGGCGGGCGGCTACTACTAAGCGCCACCTCCCGGCGTATGGCCCGGCGGCAGTGCCGCTGGGTCACTTCGAGAGCAGCGGGCCGTCTCGCTCGCTGCTCTTTTCTGCCGGTACACGGCAAGACCTGCGGGCAATGTCCCGCGAACTCCGACAGACTTCAACAGGGGGGGTGAACGTCATGGCTACCAAGCAAACGCGCTCGCTTGCGCGACTGATGATGGCGCCTTCAGTCGCCGCGCTCCTCGTCTGGATGGTCGTGCCGCTGGCCCTGACCATCTGGTTTTCCTTCCAGCGCTACCGGCTGACCAATCCGGCAATTTCCGGTTTTGCCGGCCTCTCCAATTTCTCGTTCTTCGTGACCGATCCGGCGTTCTGGCCGTCGATCGTCAACACCCTGATCCTCGTCCTCGGCGTGCTGCTGATCACTGTGGTGTTCGGCATCCTGTTCGCCCTGCTGCTCGATCAGCCAATGTGGGGTCAGGGGATCGTCCGTATCCTGATGATCTCGCCATTCTTCGTCATGCCGCCCGTCGCCGCCGTGATCTGGAAGCACGAGTTGATGAACCCGCAATGGGGCGTCTTCGCCGAAATCGCCCGCTTCTTCGGGCAGGCGCCGGTCAACTGGCTCGGCAGCTATCCGTTATTCTCGGTCATCCTGATCGTCGCCTGGCAGTGGCTGCCGTTCGCGACGCTGATCCTGCTGACCGCGCTGCAATCCCTCAGCGAAGAGCAAAAGGAAGCTGCCGAAATGGACGGCGCCAACTTCGCCAACCGCTTTTACTACATCATCCTCCCCCACCTCGCCCGCGCCATCACTGTCGTGATCCTGATCCAGACGATCTACCTGCTCGGCGTCTATGCCGAAATCCAGATCACCACCGGCGGCGGTCCGGGCTTTGCCAGCACGAACTTGCCGTTTCTGATTTACAACACCGGCGTCAATGGCGGGAACATTGGCGCGGGTGCCGCCGGTGGTCTCATCGCCGTCGTCCTCGCCAACATCGTCTCCATCTTCCTGATGCGCGCCGTGGGGAAGAATCTCGATGCGTGAGAACACCGATGCCACGATCAGCGCTGCACACCCCTCACCCGGCTTGCTGCGCAATCCGACCTCTCCCCTGAGGGGAGAGGTGGTCCTCGACCTCGCCACTGCGACACCTCTCCACTCAGGGGAGAGGTCGGCCGCAGGTCGGGTGAGGGGTGAAACCACAAACGCATGCGCCCGAGGGAGCAACTGACATGGCCCGCGCCGTAACCCCCGCCCGCAAGGCCGGCATGACCATTCTCGCCTGGCTGGTCGCCCTGCTGATTTTCTTCCCGATTCTCTACACCATCATCACCAGCTTCAAGACCGAAGGCGAAGCGGCCGCCGGCTTCTCGCTGATCCCGTCCGGCACCATCGAGAGCTATATCGAGGTGTTCAGCCAGCGGGATTACTTCAAGCCGTTCTTCAACTCGGTGATCATCTCCGTCGGCTCGACCATCCTCGCGCTGCTGGTCGCCGTGCCGGCCGCCTGGGCCATGGCTTTCAGCCCCACCAAGCGCACCCGCGACGTGCTGATGTGGATGCTGTCGACCAAGATGATGCCAGCCGCCGGCGTCCTCGTGCCGATGTATCTGATCTTCCTCAACACCGGCATGCTCGACAAGCTGCACGGGCTGGTGCTGATCCTGACGCTGGTCAACCTGCCGATCGTCGTCTGGATGCTCTACACCTATTTCAAGGAAATCCCCGTCGATATCCTCGAAGCCGCGCGTATGGATGGCGCGACGCTCCCCAAGGAACTGATTTACGTGCTGCTGCCGATGGCGGTGCCCGGCATTGCTTCGACCCTGCTGCTCAACATCATCCTCGCGTGGAACGAAGCCTTCTGGACCATCCGGCTTACTGCCGTCGAAGCCGCGCCGCTGACCGCGTTCATCGCCTCGTTCTCCTCACCGCAAGGCCAGTTCCTTGCCAAGCTATCCGCCGCTTCGACGCTGGCGATCGCGCCCATCCTTCTGCTCGGCTGGTTCAGCCAGAAGCAGCTGGTGCGCGGTCTCACCTTCGGCGCGGTCAAATAAGGGGCATCACATGGGCTCGATCCAGCTTCAAAACGTCAACAAGACCTTCGGCGGCCACGCCGTCATCCCGGACATCAGCCTGCGCATCGAGGATGGCGAATTCATCGTCTTCGTTGGCCCGTCGGGCTGCGGCAAGTCCACCCTGCTGCGCCTGATCGCCGGACTGGAGGACACCTCCTCGGGCATCATCAAGCTCGACGACAAGGACGTCACCGATACGCCGCCGGCCAAGCGCCAATTGTCGATGGTGTTCCAGTCCTATGCGCTCTACCCGCATATGACCGTCCGCCAGAACATCGCTTTTCCGCTGAAGATGGCAGGGATGGACAAGGGCCTGATGGACAAAAAGGTCGCCGACGCCGCGCGCGTCCTCAACCTCACCGATTATCTCGACCGTCGCCCGCGCATGCTGTCGGGCGGCCAGCGCCAGCGCGTCGCTATCGGCCGCGCCATCGTTCGCGAACCCAAGGCGTTCCTGTTCGACGAGCCGCTGTCGAACCTCGATGCCTCGCTGCGCGTCGCCATGCGCCTCGAAATCACCGAACTGCACCAGCAGCTCAAGACCACCATGGTCTATGTCACCCACGACCAGGTCGAAGCCATGACCATGGCCGACAAGATCGTCGTCCTCAACGCCGGGCGGATCGAACAATTTGGCTCGCCGCTCGAACTCTACCGCGCCCCGGCCAACCGCTTCGTCGCCGGGTTCATCGGCAGTCCCCGGATGAACTTCGTTGACGGCGCCGATGCCGGCAAATACAGCGCCCATTCCATCGGCGTCCGCCCCGAACACTTCGCCTTGTCGCGCACCGCCGGCACCTGGAAGGGCACCATCGGCGTTGCCGAGCAATTGGGCTCTGAAACCTTCCTCCATGTCCACACCGAGGGCCACGGTATGATGACCATCCGCACCCATGACGAAGACGATTACCATCACGGCGACACCGTCTACCTGACCCCCGATGCTAACCGGATCTACCGCTTCGACAAAGCCGGCCTCGCCGCCTGATTGCCGCGCCCGTACCAGGATCGCCCCGCCGATGAGTACCGCCCTATCCGCCGCCGCCCTCAGCAACCTGCCCAACGGTGTCGCCGGGCCGGCTTATGACCGCACGGCACTCACCGCCGGCATCCTGCATTTCGGCGTCGGCAATTTCCACCGCGCTCACCAGGCGGTCTACCTCGACGATTTGTTCGCCCGTGGCCAGGATCACGACTGGGCGCTGGTCGGCGCCGGCGTCCGCCCGCCCGATATCGCCATGCGCGAAAAGCTAAAGGCCCAGGATTGGCTGACTACTGTCGTCGAACAGGAAGCCGATCACAGCAGCGCCCGCGTCACCGCCGCGATGGTCGATTTCCTGCCCGTCGGCGACACCGAAGCGACACTCGCAAAGCTCGCCGACACTGCCATCCGCATCGTCTCGCTGACTGTGACCGAAGGCGGCTACTACATCGACCCGGCCAGCCAGCGTTTCGACACCACCCACCCTGACATCGCGGCCGACGCGGCTAACCCTGGTGCGCCCCGCACCGTCTTCGGCCTGATCCTCGCCGGCCTCAAACGCCGTCGTGACGCCGGCATCGTCCCGTTCACCGTGATGAGTTGCGACAACATCCCCGGCAATGGTCACGTCACGCAGAACGCCGTCATCGGCCTCGCCGAACTCTCCGACCCGGCACTCGCCGCCTGGGTCAAAGCCAACGTCGCCTTCCCCAACGGCATGGTCGACCGCATCACCCCGGCGACCTCGTCTCGCGAAACGACGCTGTTGGCCGACAATTTCGGCATCGCGGACAATTGGCCGGTCTTCTGCGAAAGCTTTCGCCAATGGGTGCTAGAGGACAATTTCCCAGCCGGGCGCCCGGCGCTGGAAAAAGTCGGCGTCCAATTCGTCGAGGACGTCGCGCCCTACGAGCACATGAAGATCCGCATCCTCAATGGCGGTCATGCCACCATTGCCTATCCGGCCGGCCTCATGGACATCCACTTCGTCCACGAGGCTATGGAAAACCGGCTGGTGTCCGATTTCTTAGCCAAGGTCGAGAGCGACGAGATCATCCCCGTCGTGCCGCCCGTGCCAGAGACCAATCTCGACGACTACTTCGCGCTCTGCCAGCGCCGCTTCGCCAATCCCAAGATCGGCGACACCATCCGCCGCCTGGCGCTCGATGGCTCCAACCGACAACCCAAATTCATCATCCCCTCGGCCCTCGATCGTGTCAGCACCGGCCAATCCGCGAACGGCCTGGCCCTCGTTTC
>JAQGJK010000013.1 GCA_028290665.1 Devosia sp.
CCGCAACCATGAAAAGATCATCACCATGGATGTGCGCAGCGCCGAACTGACCAAATACGCCGCCAACTGCATGCTGGCGACCAAGATCAGCTTCATGAACGAAGTCGCCAATCTTGCCGACAAGCTCGGGGCCGATATCGAGCAGGTCAGGCGCGGCATCGGCTCGGACCCACGCATCGGCTATCACTTCATTTACCCCGGCATCGGCTATGGCGGTTCGTGTTTCCCCAAAGACGTGCAGGCGCTGATCCGCATGGCCGAGGGGCTAGGGTTCGATCCGGTGGTGATGCGGGCGGTCGAGGACCGCAACAACCGCCAGAAGAGCTTCCTCATCGAGCGCATTCTCGGCCATTTCGATGGCGAGATCGCCGGCATGACCTTCGCGCTGTGGGGCCTCGCCTTCAAGCCTAACACCGATGACATGCGCGAGGCCCCGGCCCGCGTGCTGATGGAAACCCTGTGGGAAGCCGGCGCCAAAGTGCAGGCCTACGATCCCGAAGCGATGGAGGAGTGCGCCCGTATCTATGGCGTGCGCGACGACCTGACTTTGTG
Source organism: Devosia sp. (assembly GCA_028290665.1). Classification (GTDB taxonomy): domain Bacteria; phylum Pseudomonadota; class Alphaproteobacteria; order Rhizobiales; family Devosiaceae; genus JAQGJK01. Next base: position 553 of record JAQGJK010000013.1, read on the forward strand.
CACCGGCGCACAGGACGCGCTGGCCGGCGCCGATGCGCTGATCGTCGCGACCGAGTGGAAGGTGTTCCAGTCGCCGGATTTCGACCTGCTCAAGCGCACCCTCAAACATCCGGTGATCTTTGATGGCCGCAATATCTACGACCCGGCGATCGTCAGCCGCCACGGCCTCACCAGCTACGGCGTTGGCCGGCGGTCGTGACCGGGGTGCCCCACCGATGCTGAACAGCTACCGGGCTGCCTTCAAGGACATCACCGCCGCGTTGAAGCTGCGACGCGTCTGGATGGCGTTCGCCAGCGAGGATATCGGCGACCAGTACCGGCGCACGACACTTGGGCCCCTCTGGCTGGTCATCAATTATCTGGCGATGATCGCCATCTTCATTTTCCTGTTCGATCGCGGTAACGGCCTCCCGCATTTTGCCACCTACGCCGCGACCGGGCTGCTGGTGTGGAGTTTCCTCAGCGAATTGCTGATGCAATCGGTGACGCTGTTCGTCCGCGAGGAAGCCTTCATCAAAGGCACCACGCTGCCGCTCTCGGTCTATGCCATGCGCATGGTGATGCAATCGCTCATCCGCATGGGGTACACGGTGGTCGGGTGCCTCGTCGTCATCTCCTTCGATGGAATAGCGCCGCTATGGTCGTGGCTATGGGTGCTGCCCGGGCTGGCGATCCTCATCTTTGCGGTGCCACCGATGGTGATCTGCTTTGGCTTCCTTGGCGCGTATTTCCCCGACAGCCAATACCTCGTCAACAATGCGATGCGGATCGGCATGTTTGTGACCCCGGTGTTCTGGGTCAACCCCGGCAACAAAGCGCTACGCTCGGCGCTGTATCATTACAATCCTTTTACCTACGCCCTGGAGCTGTTCCGTCTGCCCGTGCTGGAGGGTCGAGTACCGCTGCTGGCTTTCGCAGTGTGCGGCGGGGGGGCGATACTGCTCTGGCTGGTGGCGCTGCCGCTGCTCGGGCGCCTGCGGCGGCAAGTGGTGTTCGTGCTCTGATGGTTTTCATTCACGCCGATAATGTCCGCCTTAGCTACACCGTGCGCCAGAAGCTCTCGCTGGCCTGGCCGCGCCGTCGCCTCGAGGCGACGGGCGGACGCATCGTCAGTAAAGGGCGGCACCACACGGTGACCGCGCTTGACGGCATCAGCTTCGATATCGCGGCCGGCGATCGGCTGGGGCTGGTCGGCTCCAACGGCTCGGGCAAGACGACGCTGCTCAAGGTGTTGTACGGCATCTTCGAGCCGACGGCGGGCCGCATCGAGACGCACGGCCGGGCCGACGCACTGTTCAATATTTCGCTCGGCTTTCGCAAGGAAGCCACCGGGCGGCGCAACATTGTGCTGCGCGGGCTGGTCAATGGCTGGACCCCGGACGAGATCGAGTCGCGCATGGATGCCATCATCGATTTCTCCGAACTCGGAGAATTCATCGACCTGCCATTCAAGGCGTACAGTCAGGGCATGTCGGCACGCCTCGCGTTTTCCGTCGCCACCAGCCTCGAACCCGAGATCCTGCTGATGGACGAATGGATCGGCGCGGGCGACGCCTCGTTCCAGGAGAAAGCCAAGAAGCGCATGGCCGCGATTGCCGAAAAGGCCGGCATAATCGTCCTCGCCTCGCACAATACCAGCCTGTTGCAACGCACCTGCAACAAGATCCTCGAGCTGGAAAAAGGCCGGGTCAAATATTTCGGCGATGCCGAAGAATGGTTCGCCAAAAACACCGAGGCCTGAATGTCGCCCGGGGCGGCTATGCTTCCGCGTCGAGCGTCACTTCGGGATATAACGTCAGTGCCAGTTCCCGCAGGCGGACCAGCTCGGGGTGGCCCTGCATGCTGCGGACCGAGCGTAACACCCGCTCCTTGCCGTGCAGTTCGCGGATTTTCATGTTTCCGGCCTGCATCAGCGCGACGCGCCGGTCGCTCTGGTAGCTCTGCGATTTCACGTGAAACACATAGGTGTGCGTGGCAATGACCAGCGAAAAGCCGTGGTCGACGGCGCGCAGGCAGTAATCGTTCTCTTCGCCATAGCCATGCGGGAAATTGACCTCGTCGAGGTAACCGACCTTGTCGATCAGCGTGCGGGTGACCCCGAAGCAGAAGCCGTGGACCAATGGCACGCGTGGCAGCCTGTCGGCCGGCGTGTGCACTTCGCACCAGTGGTTCAGATCGGCAACCGAATAGCCAGGCGGCAGGTCGTTGATGGCAGTCTGGTTGTTGGCCGATCGATGCTGGGGGATCGACTGGTGGCTGGCGGCGCTCGACAGTGGGCCGACGATACCGACACCAGGGTGGGAAACGGCAGCATCGAGCAGCTTGGCGATCCAGGGTCCGGCGACGACCGTATCGGAATTGAGCAGGATCACGAATTCGCCCGCCATCGCCCGCAGCCCGACATTGGCGGCACGGGTGTAGCCGATGGCCGTGTCATGCCGGATCAGGTGGACGTTGGCGTGTCGCGTCGCGAAATCGCTGAGCCAGGCCGCCGTCTCGGCATTGGACCCGTCATCGACGATGACAATGCGGTGGTCAACGACGCTGCGATGTTTGGCAACGGATTCGAGGCACGGCATCACCACATCGAGCGCATTGTGGACGCAGACCACGACATCGACCTGCCGCCCGCGCAGCCGCGCCAGGCGCTCGTCCATGACGTCCGAATACGTGCGCGGCGTCGGCGGTGTCACCGGAAGGCCCGGGCGCCTCGTATGGCGGTTGGTGCCGTGATGAAAATGCGCCAGGTCAGGATGATTGCGCACGCTGTTGGGCCGGGTGGTCAGCGGATAGTAGCTTGCGCCCGCTTCGCGCAGGGCGAAATTCAGCGAAAGCTGGTCGCGTCGCGAGCCTGCTTCGAGTTCGCGCCACCAGGCGGCGAGCGTCGGCGCGAGTTGCGGATGATCGAGCCGGAACATCATGAAATTGGTTTCGGCCAGCGCTTCGCTTGCGAAACCCCGCGCGGTGTAGCGTTGCATCTGGGCTTCGATGACGCCGGAATCGTCCTTGCCTCGTTTGATGCATTCACGCGCATCCTCGAAAGGTGAGGTGCGCAGCGGATGCGGCACGGCGGCAACCGGCTGCCCAGAGGCGCGGAAAGACGCGATGCTGGCAGAGACGTCACCGCGGATCATCACATTGCCATCGACCCAGATAGCAACGTCGGCGTCGGTCAGCAGCATGTGGGGATGCAGCTTGACGAAACGGGCCGAGCGGACCGGATCTTCGTCAACATAAGGCAGTGGCCGCTGGTCAAAGATGTAGGGGTCGGGCAGCGCGGCATCGGTGAACAGCACATACTGCGTGTCAGGCATCAGGTGTTCGTGGAACAGCACGGTGTCGTAGCCACCGCTGACGGCCGAATAGACCACCACGCGAGGCGTCGCCGTTCGGGTGGCGAGATAGTTAGCGCCAAGGTCGTACAACTGGCGCGAGGTGGCGAAATCATAGGGCCGGGTCGCGTGATAGGTGCTGGAGTTGAGGTCTGGCACCGAGCCGGCGCCAGTGCCTTGCGCACGCGGCGCTTCGCGACCTTCGGCGCGCCCCACGGTCACGTAATGCAGCAGCGGATTGATGCCCAGGCGGGACACATCGCTGTTGAGTTGCAGGTAGCCCAAAGTGCTGAACTGCGGCGATGGATCCCGGCCAAGCCGAGCGCCGATCCAGAGGTAGTGAGCAATTGGATCGAGGCCGAAACGGGCAACATCCGGATAGGTGCCGAGGTAGAATTTTTCATCGAACAGGCCGGAGCGACGTAGCAGTTCGAGGGTATCGGCAGTTGGCTCAGCCATTCTTGCCCTCGCCGAGTGGCGCTACGTGGGCCAAGGCAGGGTTGGGTTCGCGGCCTTCGCTGGCACCATGCTGGATGTAATGCAGGGCCGCATCGACGCCTGCGGCGGCGACATCGGGATAAAAGCTCGCGTACCAGGCCGCGTCGAACAACCCCGAACTGATCAGCGCCCGCTTTTGCAGCCGTACCCGCACCGCCCGTGGCACGCCGGGCCAGCGCCGCGCATCGATGGCCGCGGCGAGAGCCGATCGCAAGGCGGTCTCGCTGCCGTGCAACAGCCGTGACAGCACGGCAAGTTCATCGAAACGTCCGCCGAGACGGATTTCGAGCTGGCGGCTGTTGGTTTGCGTTTTGCTCAACGATTCGTTGAGCTTGCCGATTTCGGCCCGGGCAGCCCGCATGGCAGCTTCGGACTCGTCCCGTAACACGATGGCATCGGCGAGGTGCCGCTCCAGCTGGGCAGCCAGTGCCGCACGGGCCTGTTCGGCGTCGCCTCCGGCGTGCTGCTGCGCGTTGGCCTGCAATGATGCACTGGCGGCCTCGAGGTCGGCGCTGGCGCGCGACTGGGCCTCGAACCGGGCCGTCAGGGCGGCGATCTCTTCGCGCAGCTGCGCCGCCTCCGCAGTGGCTTCTTCGGCCTCAAGCTGGCGTTGCCTGAGCGCGCTGTCGGTTTGCGCATGCTGGTGACGGGTAGCGATAATTTCGGCTTCGAGCTTGGCGAGTCGTTCGGCCGATAGCGCTACTGCGACGGCGTGTTCCCGTTCGCGCGCGGCAAGCGCGCGGTTCGCTACGGCTTCGTTTTCGGCCAGTTGGTGATCGAACCGCAGCGATGCCTGTCGCAGCGTCGCCTCATGGTCGGCTACCGAGGCTGCTAGCTTTGCCGCCGCTATCTCGCCAGCCGCGATCACGTTCACGAACGCCGGGGCAGCGGTATCGAGCGCGGTGCGGATTGCGTCGAGGGCTGCGAAATCTGCCGACGACTCACCGGCTTCGGCCCAGCGCGACAGGATGGCGTGGGTATCACGCGCCCAGTCGGGCATGCCGGCCATGTTCGCCATTGCTGCGGGCGAACCTGACCGGCGGCGATTGCCGTACGCCAGGAAGCTGAAAATCTCGGCATTGGTCCAGTTTGAATGGCGCGGCCAGCTGAGCTCGAAGGCGGCGGCAGAGCGCTCGACGATCAGCGGCCAGTTGCTGAGTAACTGCTCGTAGCTGGCGAACAAGCGCACATGCCCGCGCGACCCGAATTCGGCATCGAGGGTGTGGCGCAGCCACAGCAGGTGCCCGACGCCCGGATCGATCCCGTTGCTCTGCTGCAGCGAAGCAACCACATCCAGCGGATGGCGCAGCGCCACGAGAATGCGCGGCGAAATACCTTCGGCTTCGAGCGTACCGAGCCAGAACGGCACCAGCCGGCAAATGCGCGGATCCTTGAGGACAAACAGCGCCGCATCGCCGAACTCGTCGCGCAGGATTTGTCGCGCCGCGGCGCGAAACCCCGGAGCCTTGAGCGACGTGCTCCAGCCCGGCGTCACCGGCAGCCAGTCGTTCCAGCGGGTGCCTGCCGATTCGAGGATCCGGTCATTCAGGGCGCGAACCGGTTGTGATTCCCAATAGCCGGTTTCGTTTGATGCATCGGCGCCGACCAGTGATCGGGGCAAGTCGCAGCCAAGCAGGCCGAAGACACGGGAAAACGCGCTCGTCCCTGACCGATGCATGCCAAGGACGACCACCGCGACGCGGCTGGCCCCCGCTGCGCCAGCGTCCGTTTCAGCCATGGTACGCCCTTGGGCAATACGAAGTGCGGAGAGACAAGCCGTGCATGCGATCAACCCTCATGGTTGGCTGAACCCGCCACCCTGGCATCAGCTGTGGCGTCGATTTCACTACTCACGCCCACGCGCCGTGGCAAGCGCCGTAGGTGGCCAGGCGAGGCGCTTGATCAGGCGGATGGCAAAATCACCTTCGTCGATCTCGGCCCACAGCGTCGAACCGGCAAGCTGTTCGGGGGTCCGGTCGGGGAAGGCACTGATGATGCGAAAGCCGCTGCGTGGCGGTGCCGTCGGCGAAATGCGCAGCGGTTCCGGCCGGCTGTGCCAATCGATCTCCAGTGTCGGGAGCCGCAGGCCGTCGAGAACCAGTTGAAGCTGCCTGATCTCTCTGCCATCGGCAGCAATCACCCAGCCCGAAGCCTCGATTGTGCCCTCCAGCAGTACCAGCCGCATGATCGACCCGCGTCCGAGGTGCCGCCCATAGCGTGGCGACAGTGCCGGAGACTCCAGCGGGTCCGTCGGCACCAGTCCGAGAACGGCGTGATCGAGATCGATCGTCTCAACGGGGACCTGGTGCGTTTGCAGGTCTGCCTTGAGTTCGGCAATGCCGCAGCGCGTCATAGCGACCAGCCGTTGATCGATGGGGTCCGCGACGTCGTTGCGATCATGGCTCTTGAAGAAGCGCAGGGTGCGGGCAGCGCCACCAATCATCGCGCGGCCCCGGGCAATTTTCTTTTTTTCAAACTCCGCACGAGATTTGATGACGAAATGATTGAGCCGCAGCGGGCTCCAATGCAGCGCGGCGCTCAAGCCGCTCGGTGAGCGGCGATCGAGAGGTGCGCCGTCGATATGCACCGAACGGTAGCCGAAGCGCAGCTTGAAATGGTGCGGATTGGCCTGCACAGCCCTGAAGGCCCGCCCCCTGACCACGGATTTGTAGTGCAGATTGACTGGGAAATCAGCGTCGGCACGATGCGTAAATCGCTCGATGACGAGGCCCGCAGCGCCGTCACGCTGCTCCGATGAGCCGTAGATGGCCCAATTGATCACTACGGCTCCGACTTCCCGGCCCATGCCCGACAATATGCCTACAACGCTCTGGGTGGGGTCGGCGGGGGTCAGGAATTCATCGGCATCGATGAAAGCGAACCAGGTGGCGCGGTCGGCGAAATGGTCCATGGCATCGGTATAAGCGGCCAGTTGCGGGGCGGTGTCGGGTGGCGTTGGAAAGGGAATGTGGGTCACCACACCAAGGCGATGGAGGCCGGCGAGCAACTCGGTCGAACCATCATCGCTGGCATTGTCGTAAATGAAGAACTGCTCGACCCCGACCGCCCGGTGGAAAGCCAGCCATTCGAGGAGATAGGGGCCCTCGTTCTTGACGATCGCCACGATAGCGAGGCTGTGGTCGGGCATTAGCGACACCGGCGCGGTCTGCTCATTGTGATTTGGTGATTGCGGGCCTGGGCTGCAGCGCCAGCGAGAAATCCTCGCGTTCGAGCGTCAGGTGTGGCGAGTAGTACGGGTCGTTGGTCAGCGTCCAGCGACTTTGCATATAACCGATTTCCGCATGAAAGCGTTGCAGCTTCTGCGGATCGTCCTCGGCACCGCGCGAGACGCTTTCGAGGTGGTAGAGTTCGGCAAACGGGGTCCAGACCGTCCGATAACCGGCTTCGGCGACGCGCAGGCAGAAATCGACATCGTTGAAGGCAACGCTCAGATGTTCGGCATCGAAACCGCCAACCGCCTCGAACACGTCGCGGCGGACGGCGAGGCAGGCCGCCGTCACCGCCGACAGGTTCTGCACCAGTTTCAACCGCGAGAAATAGCCGCGGTGGCTGCGCGGAAAGTATTTATGCGAGTGGCCGGCGACGCCACCGATGCCGAGCACGACGCCGGCATGCTGAATGGTGCCGTCGGCATAATAGAGCTTGGCGCCGACGCAGCCGATATCGGGCTGCATCGCCCACCCGACCAGTTCCTCCAGCCAGCCAGGCGTGATTACTTCGATATCGTTATTGCACAGCACCAGCACGTCGCCCCGGGCATCGGCCGCTGCGAAATTGTTGATGGCCGAGAAATTGAACGGCAGGCCGTATGCGAGCACGCGGACGTTTGAGCGCGTTGCCAGTTCGGCAAGATAGGCAAGCGCCGCCGGCTCGTTCGAGCCGTTGTCGATGACGAGGATCTCGAAATTGCCGTATGTCGACTTCTCGGTAATCGAGTCGATGCAGCGGCGCAGGATGCCTTCCTGGTCGCGGGTCGGGATGATGATCGAGACCAGCGGCAGCCGCTTCACTGCGGGGCGAATGCGATAATATGCGGTTTCCGCCGCGCGCTCGACGCTGCCGGCAAAGCCGGTGCGTTGGAGATGGGCGGTGAGCGCGCGGAGCCCGGCGTCGAACGGCCCGGTCTTTTCGCGCTCGCCCCGCGCCACCGAACCCATGGCCGCTCGCCAGTGATAGAGGATTTTCGGAATGTGAACGATGCTGCCGGGGGCAGCGGTTTCAATGACGCGCAGATTGAGGTCGTAGTCTTGGCTGCCATCGAAGGCCGGTTGCCAGCCGCCGAGCCGGTGTACTGTGGCGGTACGCAGCACGGTCAGGTGATTGAGATAATTCTGCGAGCGGAACAGTTCGCGTGAAAATTCGGGCTTGAAGAACGGATCGTAGCGCCGGCCGGAAAGGCTGAGCTTGTCCTCGTCGGAATAGATCAACTCGGCATCGGGATGTTCGGCCAGCGTCAGCGCCACTTCGGCAAGGGCATGCGGCGCCAGAGTGTCGTCATGGTCGAGCAGTGCGATGAACTCACCGGTGGCGAGGGTGAAGGCAGCGTTCGTCGCAGCGGAAATGCCGCCATTGCTCGGGAGTTGCGTTAGCTTGATCCGCGGATCACTGGCGGCAAGTTGTCTGAGGGCGACGGCGGTTTCGGGACGCGACCCGTCATCGGCGAGGCAGAGTTCCCAATGCGGGTAGAGTTGGCCGGCGACGCTGGCGATGGCTGATTCGAGCAATGCGATTGGGGGATTATAGACCGGCATGACCACCGAGATCAGCGGTGGATTGTGCAGCGCCGCCACACTTGCAGCAATGTCGGCAAGCGCCGCCGGCGTCAAACGCTCGATGGTGGCGATCCAGCGCTGGTAATCACCCTGTGAAGCCCCCGCGGTACCGCCACGGGTTAAGTCGGCATACAGCGCGCGTGGCCCTCCGGTGCGCAGCAGGCCGATGGCGCGTGGCACGAGCCCCAACAATTGATCGGGGCGCCGCAACAATCGAGTTAGGCCGGAAGCAAGGCGCTGACCGCGGTATTCATAGCTTGAAATTCGACGAATGCGGACGGCGCCAAGGCGCGGCATCGCATTGCCACCGGGCTGAAATTCGAGCTTCGACGCGCCTTCAGGCAGCGTCAGCTCGGCGGCCAACATATTCGGACGCTCCGGATCAAAGCCGAGATGGAACGTGCTGATCCGGTGTTCCGGCGTCGCCGAGACGATCTCGACCAGTGGATGCCGCAGCATTCCAGCGCCCGAGGGCACGGCAACCGAGAGGGCGTAGAGGCCGGGCGCGAGATGCGTCGCCCGAGGCAATGGGAGATCGTAACGGACGTCGGACACATCAGCTGTCGTCCGCGACACTGCCGGACGTAGTTGGAGACCCGCGAAGGGGCGCAGTGCGGTAGTCGCAGGTAAAGGGGTCAGCAAAGCACCGCATGCAAGTGACATTGTCGGCGGTTGCCGACCAATCCTGTCGTATCGGCCCCGCGTTTTCCACGCAATTGTGGTCGGCAGACGGCGTCCTGACCGCCGTCAGCGCCTCCATCGACATTTTGCATTCGGACAAATGCGTATTAGGGTTGCTCAATGGCCGTTCAAGGGGACTCAAATGGGCAACATGAAAACTATCGCACTCGTCATTGCATCGGTGCTGGCACTGGTCGCGCTGCTCGTCCGCTTTGGCATGCTCGAGGTCTTCGCAGGACAGGCCGTCTGGTTTGCGCTTGCCGCTTTCCTCGTTGTCGCTGTCCCCTACGCGATGGACAGGCGCTGACTCAACCGGCCAGAAATGCGCGGGCGGCCGCGGAAAATCGGTCGAGCGCCATGGCATCACACCACTGACCCGGGCGAAGCTGGGCCAGAGCGTCGCGCGGAATGTTCTGCCTGACGCCTGCTGCACCAATGCTGGCAGCGGCCTCAAGCAGTTCGGCATGATTGGTTGGCGCGGCGAACTGGAGCAGCGCCAGCCAGTGTTTGCGTAGCGCTGGGTCAATGGCAAAGCCATTGATCTGGCGAACGATTTCGGATTGCCAGTCGGGAATGCTAACATTGGCCGCCGGCGCGGCGAACACCATTTCCCCGTTGACGCCGAGCACGCCGAGCAATTGCCGTGGCCAATCACCCTCGAACTCGGCGGTGACGACAGTCTTCGCGCCGAATGCACGCTCGAGGTCGGCTTTGATCGCCGACCGATCGATCAGCCGGAGCACCCTTGGCAGGCGAGAAAATTCCGCGAGGTTCATGCTGCTGCCATAGTGATATTCCGCGCGCGGCGGGTTGAGCAGCAACTGCTTATACCAGGATTTGACCCAGGCGGCCGGGTCGCGAAACACCACGAAGACCGTCACATCGTAGGCCGCCGTCAGCTCACGAAACCGCTGCAGCGCCTCGGGCGGAAAGTCATAGAGATGATTGGTCAGCCCCTCGGTCGAGAACAGCAGCGGCGGGCCGGCGACGTATTTTTCCAGCTGTCTCGCCAGTGGAGCGAGCTTGCCGCCTTTGAGGGCGCTAACCAGATATTGCTGCTTGGGGGCATTGGTCTTCGAACTGATATCGGCATAGCGAATGCCATGCTGCAGCAACTGATCGCGATTGTTAAAGCACCACCACTGGATAGCGCTGGTGGCGGTCTTCGGCAGCCCGACATGGAAAATCAGCCGTTGTCGGTTGGTCATCACCGCCGCCACTGCGGATTGAGAAAGGTCGGCAGCGCTGCACGACCCCAGTCGTGCCGTTCAAGCTCGGCGACGCTTGCGAGGATTGCCTGGTTGAGTAGCGCGACACTGTCGGCCGCGGATGGCGCAAATTCGCCCACCGTCAGGGTGCGGTCTGCCGCAAACAACCCTGGGTGCCTGGGAATATGGCCACTGGTCAGGTGAAAGCCAAGCACCCGGCTGAGGCTGGGCAGCGCATCGATGAAGCAGTTGAGGGCCGGGCTGAGCTCTTCCATATCTTCGCCACTGCGCTCGGCGGCCAGCGCAAACGCAATCTGATCGGTAAATCCGGTCCACCGCGCTCCGGGCGAGAGTGCAAGCAGGTCGCTAGCAGCCTGTAGCCAATTTTCGCCAAAGCGCGGCAAATCATTGGCATGCACGGCGATGAAGCCACCATTCGGGTTGTTGACGACGGTTTCATTCAGGCCGCGGCGCTTCGGGAATGTCGACAGCGTCGTGCGCCGGAAGACCGGCTCGTTGAGTTGTCCGGCGATGTCCTCGAGCGCGGCAAGCTGTGGGTTGGAGTTATAATTTCGAACGGCCCGCACCCGCGTCGAGCGCAGATAATCGGAGAAATCCCCGACGAAGAACACATCGGCATCGGTGACAATGAGGTAATCGGTTTTTGGCGCCTGTAGAAACGGGATGATCTTGTTGCAATGCGGCGAGGCGGTGAACAAGGTTTCAAACTCGACGACCGCAATGCCTTGGTTGGATACCCAGTTTTTCACCGCCGGATCAGCCGCAGCCGCGAGATATACGACCGGTCGGTAGTGCACGGCCGGGAGATAGCGCCGCACGCAGGTCAGCCAAAGCACCAGTTCGGCGTAAAACCGGGGCTGCGCATCGATGACACAGCTGATGGTGAAGCGTTGCGCTGGCATCGGCGATCAGTGGCAAAAACCGCGCCGATACGCAATTGTACGGATACTATTTCGTCTGGCGAGGACCGTTCAAAGTCATGGCGTCACTGCTGGTACGCTCCGCCAGTCGCCCGAAGGTGTTCGGCATCGGCTTTCATAAAACCGGCACCAGTTCGCTGGGCGAAGCGCTGACGCGGCTGGGCTATCGGGTCGCCGGTCCGTTCGGCGCTCATGATCCTGACATCGCGAACTCGGCCCTGCCGCAGGCGCTGGCATTGGCCGAGCGGCGGGACGCTTTCCAGGATAACCCGTGGCCAATGCTGTTCCGGGAGATGGATGCGGCGTTTCCCGGGTCTAGATTCGTGCTGACGATACGACCGGAGGCAGCCTGGCTCAGCAGCATGCTCGCTTATTTCGGCACCCGCTCAACACCGATGCGGGACTGGATTTATGGCGTCGGCTCGCCGGTCGGCAATGAGGCGGTTTACCTCGAGCGCTATCAGCGTCACGAGCGCGAGGTGCGGAGCTATTTTGCCAACCGTCCGGCGGATATGCTGGTGCTCCGACTTACCGAAGGCGAGGGGTGGCGGGAGCTGTGCGGTTTTCTTGAGCTTCCCGCGCCGGAACTGCCGTTCCCGCACAGCAACCCGGCGGGGGAACGACAACGATAATTTCTGCGGACAGCGTTTGGAAACGGCTTCCGCTACGGCGTTATCGTGCTATCGGCAGGGAGTACGAGTTGCGAGGAAATCCATGGTCACGCTGTTTTTACTCGGTCTCGGCCGTGTCGTGCTCGGCGCGGCGTTCATCGTCTTCGGCGTGCGCAACTTCGCCAATCTCGATCGCCTGACCGGCGTCATGGAAAAGAAGGGCCTGCTGCCGCAGCCGCGCATCTGGATGATGGTCGGCATCGGCATCCAGATCGTTGGCGGCCTGCTGGTGGCGGTCAATTTCCTCGCTTGGCTCGGGGCGCTGGCGCTGATCGGCTTCCTGCTGTTCGCGGCATACCTGTTCCACGCCTTCTGGGAGTTCCCGGCCGGCGAGCGGACGCCGCACATCAACGCCTGGATCATGAACAGCGGCCTCAGCGGCGCCTTCCTGATGGTCTTCGCACTGTACCCGCCGTTCTTTTTCTAGTCAGGATGCCGCGCGAAGGCCGAGGATCTTCACCTTGAGCGCGGCTCCGGCACCGACGCGTTCGACGACCCCGTAGGCTACGAGATTGTTCAGAAGCTTGCGCGGGCCGCCGATGCGGGCCGCGAGCGCAGGATCGGCGGAACGCAGGGCGAGCCCGATATTGCCTGGAATTATCAGGCCGCCGGAGCCGGCCGGAAGTGCGTGCAGTACCTTCAGTAGCGTCGCGCGTTCTCGGGCGGATAAGGGCGGCGGCGACTTCAGTGTTGGCGCGACCAACACGGGCACCGTTTTAGCTACGGGCGGCTTCGCGACAAGCAATGGCGTAGCCACTGGCTGCACTAAGGGCGGCTCGATCACGTTGAACTGCGAACAGGCAGACCGGAACGCTTCACTGGTGTTGCCGCGGCCGAAGCCGAACACTTCGAGACCGCCGCGTCGCAGGCGGAGAGCAAGCGGGGTGAAGTCCCGGTCGCTGCTGACCAGCGCGATCGCCTCGACACCGGCGTTGCGTGCCAGATCGAGCGCCGCGATGGTCAGGGCGATATCGGCCGAGTTCTTGCCCTTGCCGAGGCAGGGCTGCAGCAGCAATTCGATGCCGTGACGGCGCGACACTTCGACCCAACGGGCCAAGGCGACATTGGCAAAATCGCCCACCGCCAGCCCATGCACCACCCGCCCCCGGTCCCTCAGCCGCTCCAAAACCACCGACACGCAGCCGGCCACGGTATTCTCGGCGTCAAACAGCACGGCGATGCGCAGCATTGGCATGACGGACTCCCGACAGCCACGCTACCGCCCAGCGATGAAAGCAAGCCGCTGCAGACGCCTAAAACTTTAGCGATTCTAACGGGCCTTCGGTCGCAGGCCATCCATGAACAGGTGCTCGAGATACCGCGCGGCGTCCTCGAAACGGCCCTCTCCACCTCTTTCGGGCCCGAGGACGGCGCGGACCTGGACGTCGAAATCTGCGTAATGCTGGGTCGTCGCCCAGATCGAGAAGATCAAATGGTAGGGGTCGGTGCGGTTGAGCCTCCCCTCGTCCATCCAGCGCAGCAGCACGCCGGCCTTGTCGTCGACCAGCGCTTTCAACTCGCCTTCGAGCACGTCGATGGCATGCGGCGCGCCCTGCAGCATCTCGTTGGCGAACAGCCGGCTTTCGCGCGGGAAATCGCGGGCCATCTCCAATTTTTTTCGGATATAGGAGCGCAATTCGGAGATCGGGTCGCCGGCGGCGTTCAATTCGTGGAGCGGCGCCAGCCAGGTGGTCAGCAGCCGGGCGAGCAGTTGCTTGTGGATGTCCTCCTTGCGGGCAAAATAATACAGCAGATTGGGTTTGCTCATTCCAGCTGCTTCGGCGATCTGGTCGATGGTGGCGCCGCGAAAACCATGCTGGGCGAAGACGTCGAGCGCCGCGGCGAGGATCACCTCCTGCTTTTCACGCTGGATGCGGGTTTCTGCGCGCGGGCGGGCAGCGTCTGCGGCCCTGAGCTTTCCGATCTCGTTCACGAACGGCCTCTCCCCCGCTGGCACGCCGCGCATTTTCCAGCTTGATCGGCAGGGCAGGAATGCTAACGTTTTTCCAACTGGTCAAATTTCCCGTTAGCGTGACGGGCCGTCAAGGGACAAAATCCCGACGGATGCTTTTCAGAAATCCGAGGGCGGCTCTTGTCAACCAATCTTCCTGTCACGCCGAACGACCTCAGCGCGTTCTGGATGCCGTTCACTTCGAACCGGCAGTTCAAGAAGGCGCCGCGCATGTTCGTGGCCGCCAAGGACATGCACTACACCACCACCGATGGCCGGCAGGTGCTCGATGGCACCTCGGGCCTCTGGTGCTGCAATGCCGGCCATTGCCGCCCCAAAATCGTCGAGGCGATCCAGCAACAGGCGGCCGAACTCGACTATGCACCAGCGTTCCAGATGGGCCACCCCAAGGCCTTCGAACTCGCCAACCGGCTGGTCGACATCGCGCCGGCGGGGCTCAACCACGTGCTGTTCACCAATTCAGGTTCCGAGTCGGTCGAGACGGCGCTGAAAGTGGCGCTGGCCTATCACCGGGTCAAAGGCGAAGGCTCGCGCACCCGGCTGATCGGCCGCGAACGCGGTTATCACGGCGTCAATTTCGGCGGCATTTCGGTCGGCGGCATCGTCACCAACCGCAAGATGTTCGGCACGCTTTTGGCCGGTGTCGATCACATGCCGCACACCCATAACCTCGCGAAAAACGCCTACAGCAAGGGCGTGCCCGAGTACGGCACCGAACTCGCCGACGAACTCGAGCGGATCGTGACGCTGCACGATGCCTCGACCATCGCGGCGGTGATCGTCGAGCCGGTAGCCGGGTCCACCGGCGTGCTGATACCACCGCAGGGCTATCTGCAGCGCCTCCGCGACATCACCAAAAAGCACGGCATCCTGCTGATTTTCGACGAGGTCATCACCGGCTTCGGGCGGCTCGGCACGCCGTTCGCCTCGGATTATTTCGGGGTGACGCCGGACATGATCGTCTGCGCCAAGGGGCTGACCAATGGCGTCATCCCGATGGGGGCGGTACTGGTCACCTCCGACATCCACGACGCGTTCATGCAGGGGCCGGAACACGTCATCGAGTTCTTCCACGGCTATACCTATTCGGGCAATCCGATCGCCTCGGCAGCGGGTCTCGCGACACTCGAAACCTACCGTGAGGAAGGCCTGTTGACGCGCGGGGCCGAGATGGCGCCGTATTTCGAAGCGGCGCTGCATTCGCTCAAGGGCGAGCGGCATGTCATCGATATCCGCAATATCGGGCTGGTCGGGGCTATCGAGCTCGAACCGATCGCCGGCGCTCCGACCAAGCGGGCCTTTGCCGCGTTCGTCAAGGCGTTCGAGACCGGGCTCCTGATCCGCACCACTGGCGACATCATTGCGCTCAGCCCGCCGCTAATTATCGAAAAACACCAGATCGACACCATCGTCGACACATTACGGAGCATCCTCAAGGCCCTCGACTAGGCTTTCGGGGACCTTCGAGAGGCAGAGACATGCAGACTATCGAAAACGCCATCGCCGGCCGACGGCTGATTTCGACCTCGACCCGCACCAGCCCGGTGTTCAACCCGGCGACAGGCGAGCAGATCGCCATCCTGCCGCTGTCGACGCTCGACGAGATCAACGACGCCGTCGCCGCGGCCAAGCGCGCCTTCCCGGCCTGGGCCAACACCCCGCCGATGAAGCGGGCGCGGGTGATGTTCAAATTCAAGGAACTGCTCGACCGGTTCGCCGGCGATCTCGCCCGGGAAATCAGCCGCGAGCACGGCAAGGTGCACGACGATGCGCTCGGCGAAGTGGCGCGCGGCATCGATTGCGTCGATTTCGCCTGCGGCATCCCGCATTTGCTGAAGGGCGAATTTTCGCGCAATGTCGGGCCTTCGATCGACAGCTATTCGGACCGCCAGCCGCTCGGTGTCGTCGCCGGCATCACTCCGTTCAACTTCCCCGCCATGGTGCCGATGTGGATGTACCCCATCGCCATCGCCTGCGGGAACACGTTCATCCTGAAGCCCTCGGAGCGCGATCCATCGGCGCCGCTGCTGGCGTGGAACCTGTTCATGGAAGCCGGGCTGCCCGAAGGTGTGCTCAACGTCGTCCATGGCGACAAGGAAGCCGTCGACGCCATCCTCGACCACCCCGACATCAAGGCGGTGAGCTTTGTCGGCTCGACGCCGATCGCCGAGTACGTTTACCAGCGCGGCACCAGAGCCGGCAAACGCGTGCAGGCGCTGGGTGGCGCCAAGAACCACATGATCGTCATGCCGGACGCTGACATGGACCAGGTCGCCGATGCGCTGATGGGCGCGGGCTATGGTTCGGCCGGCGAGCGCTGCATGGCCGTGTCGGTTGCCGTGCCGGTCGGCGAGGCCACCGGCGATGCGCTGATCGCGGCACTGAAGCCACGCGTAGAATCGCTCAAGATCGGCCCGGCGACGGACCCCGATGCGGAGATGGGGCCGGTAGTTTCGAAGGCGCATCGCGACAAGATCGTCGGCTACATCGACTCCGGGGTCGAAGCCGGCGCGGAACTGGTGGTCGATGGCCGTGGCTTTTCGCTGCAGGGCTATGAGGGCGGGTATTACGTCGGCGGCACGCTGTTCGACCACGTGAAGCCTGAAATGAAAATCTACCGCGAGGAAATTTTTGGCCCAGTGCTATCGGTGGTGCGCGCCGGCAGCTTCCAGGACGCGGTCGACCTGATCCACGGCCACGAATACGCCAACGGCACGGCGATCTTCACCCGCGACGGCGATGCCGCAAGAGAGTTCGCCGACAAGATCGAAGTCGGCATGGTCGGCATCAACGTGCCGATCCCGGTGCCGGTAGCCTACCACTCCTTCGGCGGCTGGAAGCGTTCGCTGTTCGGGGATCACTCGATTTATGGGCCGGAAGGCGTGCACTTTTATACGCGGTTGAAGACGGTGACACAGCGCTGGCCGGCGGGAATCAGGGCTGGGGCGGAGTTTAATTTCCCGAGCTTGAAGTGAGTATCATTGAGGGCTTGCTGCACTCACGGCCCCTCACCCCGACCCTCTCCCCAATGGGGAGAGGGGGCGAAGGCGCTTCAGACTCCGAGTTTGCAGCGAGGCCTGACAGCGCCGCCGCGTCCCCTCTCCCCTCCGGGGAGAGGGACAGGGTGAGGGGCCGTAAAGTCCCCGAAAACTCGACATCGCGTGCCCGCAGTCTTCGCGCCGCCAGCACCGACGCCGAGCGACGTCTATGGGCGCGGCTGCGCAATCGCGGCCTCCAAGGTTTCAGGTTCGTTCGCCAACATCCAATCGGACCGTATTTCGCCGATTTCGTCTGTCGCGAGTCCATGCTGGTCATCGAGGTTGATGGCAGCCAGCACGCAGAGTCTCATCGCGACATCATCCGCGACCGTTTCCTGAATAACGCAGGCTATTCGGTGCTCCGGTTTTGGAACAACGAGGTGATGCTCAATCTCAATGGGGTTCTCGAAGCGACGGAACTCACCCTCGGCGGCCACCCCTCACCCGACCTGCGCTACGCTCCGGCCACCCTCTCGGGAGCACCCTGACCATGCCCACCGGCCAGAACCTCCGCATCAACCCCGACCGCCTCTGGGACAGCATTCACGAACTCGCCCTGATCGGCCCCGGTATCGCCGGCGGCTCCAACCGCCAGACGCTCACGGATGCGGACAGCGAAGGCCGTCACCTGTTCCAGCGCTGGTGCGAGGCGGCGGGAATGAGCCTCGGTGTCGACCAGATGGGCACCATGTTCGCAACGCTGCCGGGGACCGATCCCGAGGCCCTGCCCGTCTATGTTGGCAGCCATCTCGACACCCAGCCGACCGGCGGACGCTATGATGGCGTGCTGGGTGTGCTGGCGGGATTGGAAATCGTCCGGTCGATGAATGATCTCGGCATCCGCACCCGCCACCCGATCGTCGTCGTCAACTGGGCCAATGAGGAAGGCGCGCGGTTTGCGCCGGCGATGTTGGCCTCGGGGGTGTTCGCCGGTGTCCACAGCCTCGATTACGCCTATGGCCGCAAGGACCCGGACGGCAAAAGCTATGGCGATGAACTCGCCCGCATCGGCTGGCGCGGCGATGAAACCGTGGGCGCGCGGAAAATGCACGCCTATTTCGAATACCACATCGAACAGGGCCCAATCCTCGAGGCCGAAGCCAGGCAGATCGGCGTCGTCACCCACTGCCAGGGGCTGTGGTGGCTCGAATTCACGCTGACCGGGCGCGAGGCGCATACCGGCTCGACGCCGATGAATTTGCGCGTCAATGCCGGGCTGGCCATGGCCCGCATCGTCGAGATGGTGCAGACGGTGGCGATGGAGAACCAGCCGGGCGCCGTTGGCGGCGTCGGGCAGATGAAATTTGCACCAAACTCGCGCAACGTGCTGCCGGGGACGGTGGTGTTCACTGTCGATATCCGCACGCCGGATCTCGCAAAACTCGACCGCATGCGGGCCCGGATCGAAGCCGAGGCCGCTGCGATCGCAGCCGCGCTGGGCGTCGGCTGTTCGGTGGAGGCCGTCGGGCATTTCGATCCGGTGACTTTCGACCCGGTGCTGGTCGAACGCGTCCGCCGGGCCGCCGAAACGCTCGGCTACAGCCATATGAACATCATTTCCGGTGCCGGGCACGACGCTTGCTGGGCCGCCAAGGTCGCTCCAGCGACGATGATCATGTGCCCCTGCGTCGGTGGTCTCAGCCACAACGAGGCCGAGGAAATTTCCAAGGAGTGGGCCGCCGCCGGGGCGGATGTGCTGTTTCATGCGGTTATAGAAACAGCGGAGATCGTCGGGTGAGGCTGTGGCTGCTCGCGGTACTGGTGTTGGGCGGCCCGGCAATTGCCGAGGAGCAGACGTCGGCCTGTGCGAGCGTCGTCGAGACGCTGCAACGGCTCGAAAATGTCCTGCCGACCATCGCCGGCAAGGGCGGCGCATTCGCCTCGACCTACCTGCCGATGGTGGCGACGCTAGGTGACGCCTCGGCACGCGAGGCCGCAGCAGCGGGCTGGACCGCCGAAGCCGTCGCAGCACTGACGGCAATCGCGACTGAGACACGGTCGCTGATGCAGGGCGCTGCGCCGCTGGGGCCGGATGCCGAGGCCAGAATGTTGAAACTGGCCGGCATCGTCGCTGCCGCTGCGCAAGGCTCCTGTCGCAATCTGGCGATCCCGCTGGCCGACCAGCAAGAGAGCTGAAACACATGACCATCATCAAGAACGGCACCGTCGTCACCGCCGACCTCAGCTACACAGCCGATGTGCGCTTCGAGAACGGCGTCATCACCGAGATCGGCCCGAACCTCACCGGCGGCGACACCCTCGATGCAACCGGCTGCTACGTCATGCCGGGCGGCATCGATCCGCATACGCATCTCGAAATGCCGTTCATGGGCACCTATTCGACCGACGATTTCGAAAGCGGCACCCGCGCGGCACTGAGTGGCGGCACCACCATGGTGGTGGATTTCTGCCTGCCGAGCCCCAACCAGTCGCTGCTCGAAGCGCTGCAGATGTGGGACAACAAGACCTCAAAGGCCAGCTGCGATTATTCATTCCACATGGCGATCACCTGGTGGGGCGAGCAGGTGTTCAACGAAATGGCCGAAGTGGTCGATCGCGGCATCACCACGTTCAAGCATTTCATGGCCTACAAGGGCTCGCTGATGGTCAATGATGACGAGATGTTCTCGTCGTTTACGCGCTGCGCCGAGCTCGGCGCCCTGCCGCTGGTGCATGCCGAAAATGGCGATATCGTCGCGGCGATGACGCAGAAGCTGCTCGATGCCGGCAATACCGGGCCCGAGGGCCACGCCTATTCGCGGCCGCCGGAAGTCGAGGGCGAGGCGACCAACCGGGCGATCGTGCTCGCCGACATGGCGGGGGTGCCGCTCTATGTCGTGCACGTGTCATGCGAGCAGGCGCACGAGGCGATCCGCCGGGCGCGGCAGCAGGGCATGCGCGTCTATGGCGAGCCGCTGGTGCAGCATCTGACGCTCGACGAACGCGAGTATTTCAACCCCGACTGGGACTACGCGGCGCGCCGGGTGATGAGCCCGCCATTCCGCAACAAGGCACACCAGGATTCGCTGTGGGCCGGCCTCGCCGCCGGTTCGCTGCAGGTGGTAGCGACCGATCATTGCGCCTTCACCACGGCGCAGAAGCGCAACGGCATCGGCAATTTCGCCAAGATCCCCAACGGCACCGGCGGGCTCGAAGACCGGCTCCCGGTGCTGTGGACCCGCGGCGTCAACACCGGCCGCCTGACGATGAACGAGTTCGTCGCGGTGACCTCGACCAATATCGCCAAGATCCTCAACTGCTACCCGCAAAAAGGCGCCATCATGGTCGGCGCCGATGCCGATATCGTGGTGTGGGACCCCAAGCGCACCAAAACCGTGACGGCGGCAAAGCAGCAATCGATCATCGATTACAACGTCTTCGAAGGCTTCGAACTGACCGGCCTGCCGCGCTACGTGTTCTCGCGCGGCCAACTGGCGGTGACCGAGAACGCGATGAGCAACGAGCCCGGCCACGGGCAGTTCGTCGCGCGCGAAGCGAAAAACCCGATCAACCGGGCGCTGAGCCAATGGAAGGAAATCTCCTCACCGCGGAAGATCGATCGCACTGGCATTCCGGCGACGGGGGTTTGAGCTGACCACCGTCGTCTCCGCGCAAAATCTCAGCCTGATTTTTCCCACGCAGGATGGCGATGTCGTGGCGTTGAGCGATGTGTCGCTCGACATCGGCAAGGGCGAATTCGTGTCGTTCATCGGGCCGTCCGGCTGTGGCAAGACGACGTTGCTGCGGGCTATCGCCGATCTTGAGCAGCCGAGTTCGGGAACGCTGACCGTCAACGGGCTGTCACCGCGAGAGGCGCGCGAGAGTCGCTCCTATGGCTATGTATTCCAGGCACCGGCGCTGTATCCGTGGCGGACCATTGAGAAAAACGTCGCGCTGCCGCTCGAAATCATGGGCTACACACGGGAGCAGCAGGCCGAGCGCGTCGCGCGGACGCTCGATCTGGTCAATCTGAAGGGGTTCGAGCAGCGCTTCCCCTGGCAATTGTCGGGCGGCATGCAGCAGCGCGCCTCCATCGCCCGGGCGCTGGCCTTTGATGCCGATTTGCTGCTAATGGACGAACCGTTCGGGGCGCTCGACGAAATCGTCCGCGACCATCTCAATGCCGAACTATTGAAACTCTGGGCCCGTACCAGCAAAACCATCGCCTTCGTGACGCACTCGATTCCCGAGGCGGTGTTCCTCTCGACCAAGATCGTAGTGATGAGCCCGCGGCCGGGCCGGGTGACCGATATCATCGTCTCCGACCTGCCGCCCGAGCGGCCCCTCGATATCCGCGAAACGCCGGAGTTTCTGAGGCTTGCCGCCCGCGTGCGCGACGGCCTGCGGGCGGGACATGCCTATGAGGAGTGAGCTATGCGGGGGTGGCTGACCGTATCGCGCTTCGGGCCATTGCTCATCGTGCTGCTGGGGCTCGGCATCATCTGGTACCTGGCCGCACTGTGGCTGAATATCCCGGCGCAATATGGCATTTATCAGCGGGCGGACGTGACGGAGTGGTCGACGCCGCAACTGATCGGGGATGCGTGGAGTCAGCAGAAGCCGAAGCTGCCGGCGCCGCATCAGATCATTGCCGAGATGTGGCAGGAGACCACCGGCTATGCCCTCAACGACAAGAAAAGCCTGATCTTTCACGGTTGGATTACCCTGTCGGCGACGCTGTACGGGTTTGTCAGCGGGACGCTGCTCGGCATTGGTCTCGCCATCGCCATCGTGCTCAACCGCGCGACGAACCGCTCGCTGATGCCGTGGATCATCGCCAGCCAGGCGGTGCCGATCCTTGCCATTGCCCCGATGATCGTGGTGATCGGCTACAACGTGATGGCGGGTGCCCTCGACTTGCCGACCGATGCGGCGCGGCTGGTGTCGAAAGCGGTGATTTCCGCCTATCTGGCGTTCTTCCCGGTGACTGTCGGGATGGTCAAGGGATTGCGGTCGCCCGAAATCATCCAGCTCGACCTGATGCGCACCTATAATGCCTCGGCGGCGCAGACGTTCTGGAAGCTGCGCTGGCCGAGCGCCATGCCGTTCCTGTTCACCTCGATGAAGGTCGCCATCGCGGCCGCAGTCATCGGCACGGTAGTCGGCGAACTGCCGACCGGCGCGACGGGAGGAATTGGAGCGCGGCTGCTGTCGGGGTCGCAGTTCGGGCAGACGCTGCAGATCTGGGCGGCGCTGTTTGCCGCCTCGGCCCTGTCGGCGCTGCTGGTCATCATCGTCGGCGTTGCCGAGCGGCTGGTGTTTGCCCGGATGGGGGTCAAGCCATGATGCCCGAACTGACGCGGCTGCAATCGCTGCTGGCACTCCTTGCCGGAGGAATTTCGCTGCTGGCGGTATTGACCGAACTGGTGACTGGAATGACGGCGCCGTTGCCGCTGCTCGCGGTGTTGGTGATTGGCGCGGTAACGCTGATCCGGGTGCGATCCTCGCTCAATTTCTGGCTCGATGGGCTGCTATCGGTGCTTGGCGCGGTGTTGCTGCTATCGGTGCTGCCGTTCGATGGTGCAGCGCCGCTCAGCTACTGGCTGGCGATGGCGGCGGCCTGGCTGTTCGGTTGGCTATTCGCCGACCAGCTCGCCATGGCGCTGCATCGGCGCGAAGTGCATGGCGCCTTCGGGGTGCTGATCCCGCTGATGTTCGGCGCGGCGCTGCTGGTGCTGTGGGAAGCGTGCACGCGCGCCGGGCATGTACCGCAAGTGATTTTGCCGGCCCCCTCGATGATCTGGGCACGGCTGCTGCAGAGCCCCGGCACGCTGTTCGCCGATTTCGTGCAGACCTTCGTCAAGGCGGTGCTGAGCGGTTATGTGCTCGGCTGCGGTCTCGGCTTTGCCGTCGCCATCCTCGTCGATCGCTCGCCGTTCTTCAAAAAAGGCCTGTTGCCACTTGGCAATTTCATTTCTGCGCTGCCGATCATCGGCATCGCGCCGATCCTCGTGCTGTGGTTCGGCTATGACTGGCAGAGCAAGGCGGCGGTCGTCGTGGTGCTGGTGTTCTTTCCAATGTTGGTCAACACCGTGGCCGGGCTCAATGCGGCCAGCGCCATGGAGCGCGACCTGATGCGGACTTATGCGTCGAGCTATTGGCAGACGCTGTTCAAGCTGCGCCTGCCCGCCGCGGCGCCGTTCATCTTTAACGCACTCAAGATCAACTCGACTTTGGCGTTGATTGGCGCAATCGTAGCAGAATTCTTCGGGACGCCGATTGTGGGAATGGGCTTCCGGATTTCGACGGAGGTCGGACGGCTGAACGTCGACATGGTCTGGGCGGAGATCGCCGTCGCGGCGGTCGCGGGGTCCGCTTTTTATGGGCTGATCGCTCTCATCGAGCGGGCGATCACCTTCTGGCATCCGTCGATCCGCGGTGGATAGGCGAAACGATTACGCGCAACAGGGATCTGGTAAAACACATGAAAAAACTGATGGTATCGCTGCTGGCGGGCGCTGTGGCGCTCGCAGCCGCCGGCAGTGCGATGGCGCAGGACGCGCTGACACTGCAGCTTAAATGGGTCACCCAGGCACAGTTCGCCGGGTACTATGTCGCAAAGGACAAAGGCTTCTACACCGAGGAAAATCTCGATGTGACGATCCTGCCCGGCGGGCCGAACATCGCGCCCGAGCAGGTGATTGCCGGCGGTGGCGCCGATGTGATCGTGACCTGGATGGCCGCCGCGCTCAGCGCTCGCGAAAAAGGCGTGCCGCTGGTCAACATCGCGCAGCCGTTTAGCAAATCCGGCCTGCTGATGATCTGCCCCAAGGAAACCGGCATCACCACCACCGCCGATTTCAAGGGCAAGACGCTCGGCGTCTGGTTCTTCGGCAATGAATACCCGTTCTATGCCTGGATGAACAAGGAAGGCATCTCGACCGAAGGCGGCGCCGAGGGCGTCAATGTGCTGCAGCAATCCTTCGACGTGCAGCCGATGATCCAGAAGCAGGCCGATTGCATCTCGGTGATGACGTACAACGAGCTCGGCCAGGCCCTCGACGCCGGCTATTCCATGGATGATCTGACGGTGTTCAACTACACCGACCTCGGCAATGACATGCTC
Organism: Devosia sp.; assembly: GCA_028290665.1. Classification (GTDB taxonomy): domain Bacteria; phylum Pseudomonadota; class Alphaproteobacteria; order Rhizobiales; family Devosiaceae; genus JAQGJK01. The sequence goes on from JAQGJK010000013.1 coordinate 24,753, forward strand.
GAGGACGGCCTCTATGCCATGGAAGACAAGCTCGCCGACCCCGCCTTCGACGACAAGATGGTGCGCTTCGTGCGCGCTTCGATGAAGGGCTGGGAGTATGCCTTGGCCAATCCCGATGAAGCGGCGCAGATCATTGTCGACAACGATGAAAGCGGTTCTCAGACCATCGAGCACCAGAAGTACATGATGGGCGAAGTGGCAAAACTTATCGGCGGCAGCCCGGCACTCGACCTTGCGGCCTATGAGCGGACCGCCAAGATGGTGCTGGACCAGAAGATCATCACCAAAGCACCGGAAGGTGCCTACACCACGGCGATCACCGACAAGCTTTAAGCCTTCGGAAACATTGAGCAAAAGGCGGAGGCAACTCCGCCTTTTTTTGTTTGCACATTAATGCGGCAGGGCGTTGGAACAAATTCCTGTGAGTTCGGTTGAATCGGCGTCTATGGCGTCAACAAAGGGCTCAACCAAATGTCTTCAGTCATCTATCTCGTCGGCCTCGTGGTCGTCGTCCTGGCCATCCTGTCCTTCTTCGGCCTGCGTTAAGCGGCCAAAGGGGAGGACACGCACATGACCATTGCCACACCGACGGATATTGCCGTCGTCACCACTGGTGAAAACACGCAATCGGGCTCGTATGTCGAGTGGGCTGCGATCTTCGCGGGTATTGTCGTCGCCGCGGCGATTTCGCTGCTGTTGCTGACCTTCGGGTCCGCAATCGGCTTGAGCTTTACCAATTTCAGCGCTGGCCCCGACGTCAATCCGGTGTTCATCGCTATCGCTGCCGCCACCTGGCTGCTGCTGGTACAGGTTTCGAGCTACATGGCAGGCGGCTACATCGCTGGCCGGCTGCGTCGGCGGTTCCATGACGCCACTGAGCATGAGTCGGACATCCGCGATGGCCTCCACGGCTTGATCGTCTGGGCGGGTGGTACATTGCTCAGCGCGATGATCATCGCCTCGGGTGTCGGCGCTGCGGCGAACGCCGTTGGTTCGGCTGCCGCAACGGCTGTCGAAGCGGGCGCCAATGCCGCCGATTCGATCGATCCCAATGCCTACCTCGTCGATACGCTGTATCGCCCGGCGCCCGGCACTGGCGGGACGACGGTGTTCAATGACACTACCGCGCAGCGTGACGAAGCCGGTCGCATTTTCGGCGCGGTGAGCGATGGGTCAATCAGCGATGCCGACAAAGCCTATCTGGTGCAATCGGTCGCTGCCAATACCGGGCTGCCGGAAGCCGATGCGCAGGCCCGCGTCGACCAGGCTGTGACGGCGTTCGACGATGCCAAAGCGAAAGCAGCGGCAGCGGCCGAAACTGCTCGGAAGACGGCCGTGCTGGCAGCTTTCCTCACTGCCGCAGCCCTGCTCGTCAGTGCTGCAGCGGCGTGGTGGGCGGCAATGAGCGGTGGCAACCATCGCGACAAGCAGGTGGTGTTCGCTGGCTTTGGCCGGTTCTAATCAGGAGATCTGACGAATGTTCAGAGGAATTGGACTATGGCTGCTTGGCGTGCCGATCTGGTTGGTGCTGATCATCGTGTTCTTCATCCACCGCTAGGCTAAGGCGATTATCGGTCAAGGGCGGAACTCCGGTTCCGCCCTTTGCTATTTGGCGTCGTGGCGCCGAGCATGCCTCGGTAAACCCCCGGACTCGACCCCGGGATTTCGAGGGCATCTAGGCGTTTCTTATAAAAGGCGATCGGCCCTGGATCGCCGATGATGGCGTAGGCGTATCCGGCTTCGCGCATGCCGCGCAGCGTCGCGATCAGCAGCGCGTCGCCAATCCCCTGCCCCCGCTCCGCTTCGAGGACCCCGGTCGGGCCAAAAAAGCCCTTGGCGGTCGCATCGTGGCAGGCAAAACCGAGCAGTTCGCCCTCCCGCACTGCAATCCAGCAGGTGACCGGCAGTTGCGACAGCGTCAGCGCTGCTTCCCCGAGCCATGGTGCATCGAAGTGCTCGCGGACGAAGTCGAGAATGATTTCCCGTTCGGGCGGTAAGGCGCGGCGGACGGCAATGCCAGCCTGCAGCACCCGAGCCTCGGCCGGAAATTCGGGTAGGTCGTATAGCCGCACCAGCAGATCGGGCATGGCTACAACCCCGCCATGTCAGTCGTGCCGTAGAGCGACGGCATCAGATTGGCCGCAACGGAAAACCGGGCAAAATCCTTGCGCTCGGGCGCGGTCCAGCCCGTTTCGGCGATGGCCGAGAGGCGCGGAAACACCAGGCGATCGAACACCGCCCGGTCGGCCATCGGCTCGGACCAGACGCAGCCCTGCACACCTAGTAGTCTTTCGCGCTCGGCCGCGCTCCAGCCGGTCGCGGGATCAAAGGCATAGGCCTTGGCGGGCGACGACCAGCCGGCCCAGTGCGCACCGGGCTCGGCCCATTCGGGGCCGTTGGCCATATCGAGATAATACGTCTGGCCCGGAGCGACAACGACGTCATAGCCTTCCCGCGCCAGTTCCTGACTGGCGGCGACCGTGGTCCAGCCGACGAGATAGCAGTCCTCGCGGTCGATACCGCCGCCGTCGCGGGCCTCCTCCCATGCGCCGGTGATCCTGCCGTTGGCGGTGAGGAACGCCTGCACTCGCTTGAGGAAGTGCGCCTGCAGCGGCGCCGGGCCATCGCCTCCAGTGGTTTCGAGCAAGGTTCTGGCGAGAGGCGAAGTCGCCCAGGCCTCGTGCGGGACTTCGTCGGCGCCGACATGGAACCAGCGGCTGGGGAACAGTTCGAGCATTTCGGCAAAGATGGTTTCGACCGCCGCATAGACCGCCTCGACACCGGGGTTAAGACAGTTGTTGGGGAAACTCTGGATGGACTCATAAAGCCCGTTTTCTCCCGCGTCGCGGAGGTGCGGCAGGGCCTGTAGCAGCGCAAAGCAATGCCCCGGCACGTCGATTTCCGGGATAATCTCGATGCCGAGTTCAGCCGCCAGCGCCACGATCTCGGTAATGGCCGCCTTGGTATAAAAGCCACCGGCGCGCTCGGGGCCGGAGCCGAGCAGCGGCGGAATCGGCAGGCCGAAGCCGCGCCACGCACCGATGGCGGTCAGGGCCGGGAATGCATCGATCTCGACGCGCCAGGCCTCGTCATCGGACAGATGCCAGTGGAAGCGGTTGAGCTTGTTCCACGCCATGATGCGGAGGAATTGCTTCACCTCCTCGGTGCTGTAGAATCGCCTTGCGACGTCGAGATGCATGCCGCGCCAGCCATGAGCCGGGGCATCGGCGATGTAGCCGCCGGTCGGGAAGGAAAACATGTCGGCATCGAGGCGGGAGCCGCGTTGCACCTGGCCGAGGGTGATCAGCCCATACAGCAGGCCGGCGCTGCTGCCCCCGGCGATGGCGACGGAATCCGTCGCAAAGGTGATGCGATAGGCCTCGCCACCAAGCTTTGAGTCGAGCGCGACACGGACGACACAGCCATCCTCTGCATCGCCTCGCACGAGGCCGGCGCCGGGAAACAGGGCGTTGGCAAGCGCCGCAAAAACTTCTACGACGCTGCCGGCAGTCTCGCTGTCGGCCTCGAACACAAATCCCTGCGGCACGCTGCGTCGCCCGGAGATGGCGATCTCGGCCGGCCACGGCAGGATAGTCGCTGGCGCCGTGGTTTTGCCCTTGAGCCGCATGACGCCGCGGCGGTGGGGTTCGGCGGAATGTTCGAGCCGCGTCGGCTCGGTCGGCAGCGCATGAGCGGTGCCGTCGGCAGTGACGAGAAACCCGTAAACGGCACCATCGGTCCAGTGCTGCAAAGCATAGTCGAGCTTATCGATACTGACCGACCAGCAGGCGTCGGGCTGCAGGATGAAGCCCGGACCTGGGGCGATTTCACAGTAATTCGAGAGGCGCATGACCACCGAGCCACCGGTAAGCGTCGCGCTGTCGGCGATCCGGGCCGGACCAGAAAAGCCCAGTTTAAAGCCGCTGACCGGGACATCCGCACCGTTGAATACGGTCAGCCGATACAGGTCCGGCGTCGCTCTGTTGCCGGGGATGAAGGCACTCGATAGCCGGACTTGATGAGACCAATGCGCAACCATTCTGATACCACTTCGCTTGCAGCGGCAGTTCTAATCGACGCGGCCGCGCGCCGCAACGGCTAGCGTTTCGATCACTGCACCGCCCTGGACCACATGCACGGCATCGAACAGGTTGGAGACGACACAGGCGTGATTAGGAATAATCCGCACGGTGTCGCCGATGCGGGGATAGGCCGAAGCGGCGGGCAGTTCGACCACGGCGTGCTCCTCGGACAGCGATTTGATGATGGCCTCAGGGTAGTCCCCGATGTAGCCGAAACCTTCGAGGCCGAGCAGGTCGCTCGACAGCGTCTTGGAGCCGGCATCGAGCACCGCGCGGGTGCCGTTCGGGCGGCTCACCACGGTTGCCAACACGGTCAGGGCGCAATCCTCGAAAGTCGCGGCGCCTTTCTCGACCTGATAACGGTCGAAATAGATGTAGGTGCCGGGCCGGGCTTCGGTGACGACGCCGCCCTTCAACCTCCACATGTCGGGTGAATTGCCGCTCGACACCGCCGGAACCGGAATGCCCGCGGCGTCGAACAATTCGAGTGCATCGCTGAGCCAGAGTTCGGACTGGGCAAGCCGGCCGGCGGGCGGATAGGTCATCAGCCCTTCAAACACCAGGCCAGGGCTGATGATCAGCTTGCGCGCCAGCAGCACGGCGCGATCGGGTGTCGGCACGCCGCAGCGACCGCCCCCGGTGTCGCACTCGATGAACACGCGCAGCGGCTTGCCGGTGTCGGCGAAGGTCGCTGAATAGCCGGCCAGCGTCGCTTCGCTGTCGGCGGTAACGGCGAGGCTGACGCGCTGGTTCAGCGCCTGGAGCCGCGCGAGTTTTCGCGGCCCGACGATATTGTACGGCAAAAATAGATCGTTGAGGCCGGCCTCCGCCATTACCTCAGCTTCCCCGAGCTTCTGCACCGTGATGCCGACCGCGCCGGCCTCGACTTGCAATTTAGCGAACTGCGGCAGCTTGTGAGTTTTCACATGCGGGCGGAGTTTGAGGCCATTGGCATCGGCATGCGCCTGGGCACGGGCAATGTTGGCCATGACGCGATCGAGGTCGATAAGCACGCAAGGGGTGTCGAGTTCGCCGATGCCGTGCGCCATTGGTTGAAAGTCTCCGATCGGTAAGGCGCTACATTCAGCCCCTTGCCGCTGCCGATCAAGAGTGCTGAAACGGCTTTTCCATTCAATCGGGGGCACCCTTAATGGCCTATGGCGTCCACGCCTATGTCGATGATCCGCGCAACGCGACCATCCTGATCGCGGTCAACGACACGCTGGTACCGCGCGCCCAGGCGACGGTGTCGGTGTTCGATGCCGGGTTCGTGCTGGGCGATGGCGTGTGGGAAGGGCTGCGGGTCCACGGGGGCGGCATTCCGTTCCTGTCGGCGCATCTCGAACGGCTGTACGAAGGCGCCAAGGCGCTTGATTTCGAGATCGGGCTGACGCCCGCGGCGCTGAAGGCAAGGCTGTTCCGCTGCCTGGCGGCCAACGGCATGACCGATGGGGTACATCTGCGGCTGATGGTGACGCGCGGTATCAAGGCGACGCCGTACCAGGACCCGCGCGTCACCATCGGGCCGGCAACCATCGTCATCATCCCCGAATACAAGACGCCGAGCCTCCGGCCGGAGGGGATTTCGCTGTTCACCTCGACGATCCGGCGGACAGCGCCCGACATGCAGGACCAGAAGCTCAATTCGCATTCCAAGCTCAACTGCATCCAAGCCTGCATCCAGGCGACTAAGGCCGGTGCCGACGAGGCGCTGATGCTTGACCCGCAGGGGTTCGTCGCGACCTGCAACTCGACGCATTTTTTCATCGTCCGGCGCGGCGAACTGTGGACCTCGACGGGCGATTATTGTCTCGGCGGCATCACCCGCGGTAACGTCATCCGGGTGGCGGAGGCGGCGGGGATCGTGATCCGGCAGAAGAATTTCTCGCTGACCGACGTTTATGGCGCCGACGAAGCGTTCGTCACCGGCACCTTCGCCGGGCTGTCGCCGGTGCGGGAAGTCGACGGCCGGCTCATCGGGCATCCGCTGACCGGGCCGGGGCCGATCCCGGGCGAAATGACGACGCGGCTCGCAGCCCTCTATCGCGACCTGATCGGCCAAGAGATCGAGCGACCGTGACGGCTCCGGTGCGCATCGCCATGTGGTCGGGTCCGCGCAACCTGTCGACGGCGTTGCTGCGCAGCTTTTCGGCGCGATCCGACTGCGCCGTGAGTGACGAGCCGTTTTACGCGGCGTTCCTCGCGCAGTCAGGGATCGAGCACCCGATGCGCGAAGCCGTGCTGGCGTCGCAGCCGACCGATCCGGATGTCGTGGCCACGGCGCTGCTCGGCGCGGTGCCACGCCAGCGGGCCGTTTGGTACCAGAAGCACATGGCGCACCACATGATTGAGGGCATGCCGCTCGACTGGCTGGATGGGGTCAAGAACGCCTTCCTGATCCGCGCGCCGGAACGGGTTCTGGCGAGCTATGTGCAAAAACGCGAGGCAGTGACGCTCGAAGATATCGGCTATTTGCGGCAGGCCGAGCTGTTCGACCGGGTGGCCGAGCGCACCGGCACTGCACCGCCAGTGATCGATGCGGAAGCTGTGCGCGCCGACCCGGCCGGGGTGCTGGGACGGCTGTGCGCGGCAATCGGGATCGCCTTTGACCCCTCGATGCTCACCTGGCCGGCGGGGCCGCATCCCGATGACGGAGTGTGGGGGCCGCACTGGTATGGGGCGATTTATCGGACCACCGGGTTTGCGCCGCCTGAGCCAATGCCACCGCCGCTGCCGGACGCGCTGGCGCGAATCGGCGACGCGGCGCGGCCGTCCTATGAGCGGCTCAGGCGGTACTGCCTCGCCTGAAATTACGATACCAGCTGGCGGTCTCCGAAAGCCCGGTGGCAACGGTCTGCGGTGGGACCCAGCCGGTGGAAGCGAGGCGGCAAGTGTCGAGACGGAAGCTGCCGGTCAGTTGTTCGAGTTGGCGCGAACGGCCAAGTATTGTCCCAGCGAGACGCAGCAGTGCTGCCGGTACGTGGACCAGCCGAGGCGGGCGATCCAGCCCCGCGCGCAAGCGGGCGATCAGCGCGCCGGTGGACATGTCACCGTCGTCGGCCACGAGAAACGTCCCGGCGGTAGCAGTCGCCAGCACGTGACGCACGGCATCCGCGAGATTGCGGGTCGAGACCAGACTGCGGCGGTTGTCGGTGCCGGCAAACGGCAGCGGCAGAGCACTGTCAGCGAGGCGCAGCAGGCTCAGGAAATTGCTGCCGACGCCCGGGCCGTAAACCAATGGGGGCCGGAGGATGGTGAGGCGTATCGATGTTCCGTGAAACAGCGCCGTAAGCCCGGCCTCGGCGTCGCGCTTGGAGCGGCCATAGGCAGTAACCGGCGCAAACGCGTCGACCTCGGAAAACGCCGCATCGCGCCCTTCGCCATACACTGCAACTGAACTCATGAAGACGAAATGCGAAACGCCCGCGCTCAGCCCGGCGCGAGCCAGCGCCAGCGTGGCGTCGACATTGGCGACGGTAAAAGCCGGCTCATCGGCAGCCGCCGGGCCGTGGACATGAACATGGGCGGCGAGGTGGACGACCGCGTCGATGCCGGTCACCGCCGCCCGCCAGTCTGTCGCGGCAGTCAGCGGGCCGGTTGCGATCCATTCCCCCGACCAGCCAGGCGGCGGGCCATGGCGACCAGTACCGCGCACGACGTGACCAGCGGCTCGCAACGCCGCGACGGTCGCCCCCCCGACGAAGCCCGACGCTCCTGTCACCAGCACTTGCACGTCAAGGTCCTCTTCGAGCAGTGGCAGTCTCGGGCAAATTATTCTACGCCACAAGTCCGCGGGGCGGTCGACGGATCGTCTTCGCCCGATGGGACGTTAGCGCGCCATGACCCGATATCGCCCCGCAACCATCCATGCCAACCTTGGCCCTGAATTCTTTGATCCCGTCGCCGCGGCGGATTTCCCCGAGACCATCCTGCGCTACCGTAACCAGCGCTGGGCGGAGCGAGTCGGGCTCGACGAGCTGTCCGAAGCCGAGTGGCTGGCGCATTTCGGCCGGTTCGTCCCACTGCCGGGGAGTTTCCCCGAGCCGCTGGCGCTGCGCTATCACGGCCACCAGTTCCGCTCCTACAATCCCGATCTCGGCGATGGCCGCGGCTTCCTGTTCGCGCAGCTACACGATCTGCAGGACGGGCGGCTGCTCGATCTCGCGACCAAGGGCTCCGGCCGCACGCCATGGTCGCGGCGCGGTGATGGGCGGCTGACACTGAAAGGCGGCGTGCGCGAAGTGCTGGCGACAGCGATGCTCGAAGCGCTCGGCGTCGACACCTCGAAGAGCTTTTCGCTGATCGAAACCGGGGAGGAACTGGAGCGCGGCGATGAGCCGTCGCCGACCCGGTCGGCCGTGCTGGTGCGGCTCAGCCATTCGCACATCCGCATCGGCACCTTCCAGCGGCTGGCGTACCAGGAGGATCGGGAATTGCTCGGCACGCTGGTCGAGCATACCATCGCCAATTACATGCCGGACCTTGCGGGCAACAATGCCCCGGCGGCGGCCATGCTGGGTCGGACCGTCGAAAAAGTAGCGCGCACTGGCGCCGGCTGGATCGCGGCGGGGTTCGTCCACGGCGTGCTCAACACCGACAACATCAACATCACCGGTGAGAGCTTCGATTACGGGCCATGGCGCTTCCTGCCGCGCTACGATCCGAATTTCACCGCGGCGTATTTCGACGAGACCAGCCTCTATAGCTTCGGCCGCCAGCCGGAAACGCTGGCGTGGAACCTGACGCGGCTGGCTGAATGCCTCGTGCCGGTGAGTGAAATCCCGGGGCTCGAAGCCGAACTCAATCGATTCTGGCCGCTATTCCGGCGCGAACTGGCGGTGGCGATGTTGCGGCGGCTCGGCCTTGCTTCGATCGGCGAGACCGAGGACGCCGAGCTGGTCACGGCGATTTTCGGGTTCCTATCCGCCTCGGAGCTCCCCTACGAGCAGCTGTTTTTCGACTGGCGCGGTGGCGCGGCGAGCGCCGAGCGCGCAGCGCGCAGCCCATTCGCGGAGCGTTACGCCGTGCCGGAGTTCCAGCCGATTGCCGATGCGCTGGAGCGGTTCACGCCATCCGCATCGGTCAATCTCGACCACCCGTACTTCGCCCGCCAGACGCCACGCACCATGCTGATCGAGGAGATGGAGGCGCTGTGGACCCCGATCGCCGTACACGACGACTGGTCGCCGCTCGAAGCGGCTTTGGCTGAAATCGAGGTGATGCGCGAGGCTTATGCCGGGGATAACTGAGCCTTGCCACGTCCGACCGGCTGTTCCATACCCCGCACCGATGGCTGCTTCCCAATCTCCGCCCCGCGTCCTGGTGCTGCTCGCGACCTATAATGGCGCCGCCTATCTCGATGAGCAGTTGGCCTCAATCGCCGCGCAAAACATTGCCGGCGTCGATCTCGTCGCCAGCGACGATGGCTCGACCGATGGAACGCTGGACCTGCTGACGCGCTGGCAGGCGCAATGGAGCAAGGGCAGTTTCGCGATCCGGCCCGGACCGCAGCAGGGCGTCGCCGCCAATTTCCGCAGCCTGATCCTGTGCGATGCGGCACTGGCAGCCGAATTTGCGGCGTTTTCGGATCAGGACGATATCTGGCTGCCCGATCATCTGAGCCGCGGCGTCGCCGTGCACCGCGCCGGCGACGGGACGCGGCCGGGGCTCTACTGCGAACGCACCGAAATCATTGCCGAGGACGGCACGCCACGCGACTTCTCGCCGCTATTCCGGCGGCAGCCCGACTTTCGCAATGCGCTGATCCAGAGCATCGCTGGCGGCAATACCATGGTGTTCAACCGCACGGCGCTCGACCTGCTGCAGGAGGCGGCGCGGCGGGCGCGGTTTTCCTACCATGACTGGTGGGCCTACATGATGATCACCGGCGGTGGCGGCTGGGTGCATTACGAGACTGAGCCGCATGTCCGCTACCGGCAGCATGGCGGCAATCTGATCGGCGAAAACAATTCCTGGCGAGCGCGGTTTTTCCGCTTCGGAGCCCTGTTGCGCGGGCAATTCACCGAGTGGAACCGCGACAATCTCGTGGCCCTCACCGCATCGGCGGATCAGCTGACGCCGGAAGCCCGGGTGACGATCGCCGAGTTCGAGACGGCACGAACCGCCGGGCTGCTGCGCCGGCTGGCAGCTCTCGCCCGATCGGGGGTTTACCGGCAGACCGCGATGAGTCAGGTGTTGTTGTTCGTAGCCTGTGCCATTCGGCGCATCTGATCCGCTTTCCTGCTCTCTGCTTTCCTGCTGGTCGTGCAGTTGTGCCGTCATGGCCTTGCGGCTATGGGAGAGAACCATTTTGCGAGGACATGCTTGATGAAGGGTATCATCCTGGCCGGCGGCAGCGGGACGCGGCTCTATCCGCTGACCATTTCCATCTCCAAGCAATTGCTGCCGATCTACGATAAGCCGATGATCTACTACCCGATGGGCGCGCTGATGCTCGCGGGGATCAAGGATATCCTGATCATCTCGACGCCGCACGATCTGCCGCAGTTCAAGCGCTTGCTCGGCGATGGCAGCCATTTCGGCATTGCGCTGAGCTACGCCGAGCAGGCAGCGCCGAACGGGCTCGCGGAAGCCTTCATCATCGGGCGAGAGTTCATCGGTAACGACACAGCAGCCCTGGTGTTGGGCGACAACATCTTTTTCGGCGCCGGCCTTGGGCAGATGGGCCGCGACGCGGCGGCGCGTACCAGCGGCGCGACGGTGTTCGCCTACCATGTCGAGGATCCCACCCGCTACGGCGTCATCAGCTTCAACCCAACGACCAAGCAGGCCGAAACCATCGAGGAAAAGCCCGTTCACCCGAAGTCGAACTGGGCAGTGACCGGGTTATATTTCTACGACAACGACGTGCTCGACATCGCTGCCTCGATCAAGCCGTCGTCGCGCGGCGAACTCGAGATCACCGACATCAACCGGGCTTACCTTGAACGCGGGGACCTGCACGTGCAGCAATTGGGCCGCGGCTTTGCCTGGCTCGACACCGGCACACATGACAGCCTCCACGAGGCCTCATCGTTCGTGCGCACCATCGAGCACCGGCAGGGCATGATGGTGATGTGTCCCGAGGAAATCGGCTTCGAGCAGGGCTATCTGACCGCCGACCAGGTGCTGGCGCGGGCCGCGACCCTCGGCAAGACCGAGTATGCGGCGTATCTCAAGCGCCGGATCACGGAGCTCAGCCATGGTTGAGGTCAGGCCCCTCGCGCTCGACGGCGTGTTCGAAATCATCCCGAAGAAATTCGGCGACGATCGCGGGTTTTTCTCCGAGACCTACAATGCCGCGAGCCTCCGGGAGGCCGGCATCGATCTGGTGTTCGTTCAGGACAATCACTCCTATTCAGCCGCGCAGGGCGTGCTGCGCGGCCTGCATTACCAGCTGCCGCCATTCGCTCAGGACAAGCTGGTGCGGGTAGTCAAAGGCGCGATCTACGATGTCGCCGTCGATATCCGCCGGAGTTCGCCGACATTTGGCAACTGGGTCGGGCTCGAGATTTCGGCGGCCAAGTGGAACCAGATTCTGGTTCCTGCGGGGTTCGCCCATGGCTTCGTCACTCTCGTTCCCGATACCGAGGTGGTCTACAAGGTGACGGCGCCCTACTCGCAGCCGCACGATCGCAACATCAGCTACAATGATGCGGACATCGGCATCGACTGGCCGCTCGATCTGGCCTCGGTGCAGCTTTCGGCCAAGGATCGGGCAGCGCCGGCCTTTGCCGGAGCCGACGTTTTTCCCTAATCGAATCCAAGGGCAGTTCATGCGCATTCTGGTCACGGGTGGAGCGGGCTTCATCGGCTCGGCGGTGGTGCGGCGGCTGGTGGCGGCGGGCGAGCATCACGTCGTCAATGTCGACAAGCTGACCTATGCCGGCAATCTCGCCTCGCTGCAGCCGATCGACAATCACCCCAATTACAGCTTTCGCGAAGCCGACATCGGCGATGACGCGGCGATGCTGTCGATCCTCAGGGCCGAAAACATCGATGCGGTGATGAACCTCGCCGCCGAAAGCCATGTCGACCGGTCGATCGACGGGCCGGGGGCGTTTGTTGAAACCAACGTCGTCGGGACGTTCCGGCTGCTCAACGCGACGCTGGCCTATTGGCGCGAATTGTCGCCCGAGCAGCAGCAGGCCTTCCGTTTCCATCACATTTCGACCGATGAAGTGTTCGGCGACCTGCCATTCGACAGCGGCGTGTTTACCGAAACGACGCCGTACAATCCGTCATCGCCCTATTCTGCCTCGAAAGCAGCATCGGACCATTTCGTCCGGGCCTGGCACGATACCTATGGCTTGCCGGTGGTGCTGTCGAACTGCTCGAACAATTACGGACCGTTCCATTTTCCCGAAAAGCTCATTCCGCTGGTAATCCTCAACGCGCTGGCGGAGCAGGAACTCCCGGTCTACGGCAACGGCGCCAATGTGCGCGACTGGCTGTATGTCGATGACCATGCCGCCGCGCTCGAACTGGTGGTCACCAAAGGCGCGGTGGGCGAAAGCTACAATATCGGCGGGCGGGCCGAACGCACCAATCTGCAGGTGGTCGAGGCGATCTGCGACAGTCTCGACACGCGCCGCCCGCGGGCCAGCGGCAAGCGCTATCGCGAACTGATCCGCTTCGTCAAAGACCGGCCTGGGCACGACCGGCGCTACGCGATCGACCCGACCAAGATCGAAACCGAACTCGGCTGGCGGGCGACGCAGACTTTTGAAAGCGGCATCGCCAGCACCATCGACTGGTACCTGGCCAACGAGTGGTGGTGGGAGCCGATCCGCGCCGAGAAATACTCGGGCGAGCGGCTGGGAGCCAAGGGCTGATGCGCATCGTCGTAACCGGCCGCGAGGGCCAGGTGGTCCAGAGCCTGCTCGAGCGCGCTGCAAGCCGCAGCGATCTCGAGATCGTCGCAGTGGGGCGGCCGGAGCTGGATTTGGCGGATCCCCAGTCGATCAGCCTCGCGATCGCGGCATTACAGCCGGATTTCGTGATCTCGGCGGCAGCCTACACCGCCGTCGACAAGGCCGAAGACGAGCCGGAATTGGCCCATGCGGTCAATGCGATCGGGGCCGGCGCGGTAGCGGCGGCAGCGCGGTCGGTGGACGTGCCGGTCATTCACCTGTCGACCGATTACGTGTTTCCGGGCGACCGCGCCGGTCCGCATATCGAGACGGCGGCAACAGGGCCCAAAGGCGTATATGGCGCAAGCAAGCTGGCGGGCGAAACCGCCGTCGCTGCGGCGAACCCGGATCACGTCATCATCCGGACTGCTTGGGTGTACAGCCCGTTCGGCAAGAATTTCCTCAAGACTATGCTGGCGCTGGCGGCGACGCGAGACCGGCTGACGGTGGTCGGCGACCAGATCGGCAACCCGACTTCGGCGCTCAACATCGCAGATGCGATCCTGGCGGTGGTGGATACTTGGCATGATAGGCGTGGAAAAGCGGGTATCTACCACTTTGCCGGGACCGGCGAGACCAGTTGGGCAGGCTTCGCGACGGAAATCCTGCGGGTCAGCGGCGAACTTGGCGGGCCGACTGCCGAGGTGGCCGCGATCACCACGGCGGAGTATCCGACGAAGGCAATGCGGCCGGCTGACAGCCGGCTCGATACCGCGAAGTTCACGGCAGATTACGGGTTTACTGCGCCTGACTGGCAGGCGAGCACGCGCGCGGTGGTGACCCGGTTGATTGCCAAACCCTAGGATTCAGCGGCGTCTCCCAATGTTATGCAACGCGGCTTCGGCGGGCTTAGTCTTCGGACAAACCTGATTGGAGCTGCCGCATGGATGACACCCCGAACCTCGCCCTCCCCTATCTGCTGCCGTCGCAGGCGCTCCGCTACATCACTCACAACGCGGCGCTGGCGACGCTCGACACGCTGGTACAGTTGGCGGTGCTCGATCGAACCCTGACGGCTCCCCCCGGATCACCGGCCGAGGGCGATCGGCATCTCGTCGCGGTCGGGGCGACCGGGGTGTGGAGCGGCGAGGCCGGTCGAATTGCGGCATATAACGATGGCAGTTGGGTGTTTCATCGACCCGTAGAGGGGTTCCTCGCCTGGGTGGTGGCCGAAAATCTGCTGCTGGTTTATGCTGATGCCGACTGGCTAACGGTGACCGAAACCATCTCGGTGCTGCAGGATCTGACCCGGCTCGGCATCGGCACGGTCGCCGACGGCACTCACCAGTTCGCCGCCAAACTCGCGTCTCCCCTGTGGACGGCTGTGCCGGCCGGCGAAGGCGGCAGCGGCGATTTGCGGATGGTGCTCAACAAGGAAACCGCCGCCAACATTGTATCGGTACTGCTGCAGCGCGGGTTTTCCGGGCGGGCCGAGATCGGACTGGTCGGCGACGATGATCTGACGCTGAAAGTCTCGGCCGATGGCGCCAGCTGGACGACGGCGCTGACGCTCGACAAGGATGACGGCACGGCGCGTTTCGTCGCCGGCAGCGTCACGGCGCCCGCGGTGCAGATCGGCGACGCCGACAGTGGCTTTTACGAGACCGCCGGTGCGGTGCACCTCGGTGTCGATGGGGTCGAAATGGCGCGGCAAGGGGCGGTAGGGCTGGCGCTCGGCGCCGGGTTCGATGCGACCGAGGCGCTGCACATCAAGCGGACCGGGACGGCATTTGCCCGGCTGGTGGTCGAGGGCGAGAACGGCGTCAACAATCTGGCCATAAGGCATTCCGCAGACGCGACCGGTCCGAGTTTCAATCTTCGCAAGGGCCGCGGCACGTTGGCGGCGCGGACGGCGCCGAACCAGAACGATGTGCTGGGGCAAATGAGCTGGCAGTATTGGGATGGCGTGGCCCTGGGCCGGGCGGCGGTGCAGATGCAGGGGCGGGTGATCGCGGCAGTTCCAAGCGCCACCGATGGGCAGTCCCGGCTGGAGATTACCCTCGCCGGCGCCGGATCGGTGACACAGACCGAGGTAATGCGGCTCGAGACCGCTACCGGGCTATCGCTGTTCGGCGCCAATCCGGTGATCGATGCGGAGCGGCACTTCCGGCTCAGGCCCTACACCGTCGCGACGTTGCCGACAGCCAGCCCCGCGGCGCAGCTGATTTACGTATCGGATGGGACGTTGAACAAGCGACTTGCCGTATCGGACGGGACCAGCTGGCGCTGGCCGGATGGAATCGCCGTCAGCTAGGTTGGCCGTAGAGCTGCTGCCACGTCGGCAGCGTGTCTCCTGGCGCGGGCGTTGCGAGATAAACGGCCCGGGCGATGGCCCGGGCGAGACACACGGCAACGGCGTGGCCGAGATGCATGACATCGACGATCGGATCGGCCACGGGGCGTTCGCAGGTGGCGACGGAAAACACCATGTCGCCATCGACCAGCGCATGGGACGGGCTGGCGGCTCGGGCGATGCCATCCTGCGCCGCGACGGCGAGGCGCTTGCAGTCGGCCTTGCTCAGCACGGCGTCGGTGGCGACGATGGCGATGGTGGTGTTGGTCAGTCCATTGGCATAATCGCGCTTGGTGCGGCTCGATTCGAGAAACGGTATGGGGTGCGGCCAGGTGCCGAGGCCGCCGAACTCCCCGTCCATTTCAAAAGGCGCCGCCCAGAAATTGGCCCGATCGCCGGCGGTGACCATGCCGGTGGCGTTGACCGCGACCAGCGCCCCGACGGTGTGGCCCGAGCGCAGCACCAGCGAGGCAGAGCCGAGGCCGCCCTTGAGATTGGCCGTCAGCGAGCCGATGCCGGCGCCGAAGCTGCCGAGGGAAAACTCGGCCCTCGCATCGGCCAATGCAGCAATTCCCAAGGCTTTGTAGGGATTGTCCGCCCACGCCTTGTCGCCGCCGTTGATCAGATCGAACAGGATGGCGCCCGGCACGATCGGCACGGTGACCGGGCCGACGGCAAAACCCCTGCCCTGTTTCAGCAGCGCGTCGGCAACACCCGAAGCGGCATCGAGCCCGAAGGCCGAACCGCCGGAAAGCACGATGGCATCGACGGCGCTGACCAGTTTGTCAGGCGCGAGGAGTTCCGTCTCCCGCGCCCCGGGCGAGCCACCCATCACATCGACGGAGGCGACGAACGGCCGATCGGCGACCAGCACGGTGGTGCCGGTCTTGATCCGCTCATCGCCGGAGTTACCGACGCGGAGGCCGGCGACATCGGTGATGAGATTGCGTGGTCCGGGCTTCATGCGGCGCTACCGAGATGGCTCGCCACATCGCCGAGCATGCGGTTGAACGGCACGCCATCCGGATCCCAGATGCGGCGCATTTCGAGCATCTGCCGGGCAATTTGCCAGTTGCCGGCCTTGAAATTGGCATCGAGCAACAATTGGCCGAACAGATCGCGCTGCGCATGGCTCCCGCCGATCTGCTGCAGGCGCGGCTGGGCGATCGATAGCCACCGCACCGCTTCGGCATGCCGCCCTCGGGCATGGGCGAGCACGCCACGACAGGCCGGCAGCGCCACATCGCGCCAGGCGGCGCGCTCAAACGGTTGGGCCGTCGCGGCCCGATCCTCGACCGCCGCCATCAGCGTGTCGGCTTCGGCAAGCCCGGCGCGAGCGAGGCCATAAAGGTACTGGATGGTGAGGAACGGCTGCAGTGTATCGACGGCACGGGGCTTTAGATACTCGGCCAGTTCCTGCCAGCGGTTGCCGACATCGATGCCGGCAATTTCCATCCGCGCCAGCAGCGAAACCGCACCGACCTGATCCTGCGAATAGGTCTTTTCCCGCGCCCAGACATGGGCGTCATAGGCCTCGATCACCGCGGCGCTGTTGCCAAGGCTGATATCGAACAGCGCCCGGTGCCACCAATTATGCGTGTACATAAAGGAGTTGAGATCGACCCAGGTGTCGCTCGCCTCCGCGAGAAACGCCGCGCCCTCGGTGACCCGGCCGGTCGAGAGCATGACGTGCGCCAAGGCATGCTGGGCCCATGGCTCCTTGCGTTTCAGCGATAGCGCATGACGCGCCGCGATCTCGGCATCATCGAGACGGTGCATCTGTTCGAGGCCGAAGGCGAGCATGCCGTGGAGGTGGGGATTGTCCATATTCGCCTCCCGCGCGCGTTCGGCGATGGCGAGCATTGCCGGGGCATCGCCGCGGTTGAACGAGAAATACTGATGCAATTTCACCGAGGCGAGATCGCGTGGGAACTCGTCGACGATCTGCGCACCGATCGTCTGCACCTTTGGAATGTCGCCAGCAATCCAGTGGCGAAGCTGCGCCAGCAACATAGTTTCGCGGGTATCTGCCCCCGCTGCGGCCGCATCGGCGCGGGCAAGGTAGCGGCCGGCCTGCGCCTCGGCGCCGGCGGCTTCGAGGAACATCCAGATGAAGCCGGCATAGGTGTTGGCGAGGACAGAATCCGGGTCAGCATCGGCCGCGGCGAGGACGTTGGTGGCGCGGGTTTCGTAACCGAGAAACCCGTCGACGAAATCGTTGATGCCCCTGATCGTGGCCGCATTTCTGGTCGAGTTCTGCATCAGATCACCCGCCCGCCATCGACTTCGAGGGCGACGCCGGTGATCATGCTGGCTTCGTCCGAGCACAGGAAGCACGCCGCATTGGCGATGTCCTCGGGGGTGGAAAACCGCCCGATCGGGATGGTGGCTAGAAATTTCGCCCGGATTTCGGGGGTGTCCTCGCCCATGAAGGTTTTGAGCAGCGGCGTTTCCCCGGCTACGGGGTTGATCGCATTGACTCTTATCCCACGGGGCGCCAGTTCGATGGCCATCGATTTGGTGGCGGTGACCATCCAGCCCTTGCTGGCATTGTACCAGCTCAGCCGGGGACGCGGGGACACCGCGGCGGTGGAGGCAATGTTCAGGATGACGCCGGCGCCGTTGGTTTTCATGTGTGGAACCAAGGCTTTGGCGGTAAGATATACCGACTTCATGTTGACGCCGAACACCCGGTCGAAATCCGCCTCGCTGACCTCCTCCATGGCCATCGGGTGATGCGAGACACCGGCATTGTTGACGAGGATATCGACCTGGCCGAAAGCGGCGATGGCGGCATCGGCCATCAGCGCGACGCTCGCGGCCGAAGAAACGTCGGTGTATTGACTGAACTGGTTGAGTTCATTGGCTAAATCGGCGGCGGCCGCTTCGTTGACATCGGCGATCAGCACGCGAGCGCCCTCGGCGACGAACTTCCGGACGATACCGGCGCCAAAGCCCGAGGCGCCGCCGGTGACGATGGCGGATTTGCCGGAAAGTCGTTTACTATCAGCCATGGAACGCTGCCACAGTTTTGAGGACGGAAAAACCGTACAGGGCTTCCATACCCTTTTCGCGGCCATGGCCGGATTTGCCGACACCGCCGAACGGCAGCTCCACGCCACCCCCGGCACCGTAATTATTGATGAAAACCTGCCCTGATTTCAACGACTTAGCAAGCCGCATCTGGCGCGCGCCGTTGCTGGTCCAGATGCTTGCAACCAGCCCGAACTCGGTACCGTTGGCAATTTTGAGTGCATCGGCTTCATCCTCGAACGGAATGACAACCTGCACGGGACCAAAAATCTCCTGCTGCGATAAGTGGTTGGTCGGATCCGCCCCGGCAATCAGGGTGGCAGGAAGGTAGTGCCCACCAGCCGGTGCAGCCGCCGAAATGCTGCCTTCGGAGACGATTCTGGCACCATCGACGAGCCGGCCAAGTCGCTGTTTGATGTCGGTTTGCTGGCGGGCTGAAATGACCGGACCAAGGTCGCGACCATCGAGTGCCGGAGCGGCGACCAATGTCCGATAGCGCTCGCTCATCCGCTCCAGCACTGCGTCATAGACACCGCGCTGCACGAGGATGCGCGACGAGGCCGAACACGTCTGGCCGGCGTTCTGGATGCCGGCATTGACGAGAAAGGGCAGCGCCGCATCGAGATCGGCATCGGCGAACACCAGTTGCGGCGACTTGCCGCCAAGCTCCAGCGTCACCGGAATGACATTTTTCGCGGCGGCCGCCTGGATCATCTGCCCGACGGCAACCGAGCCGGTGAACGACAGGTGATGGACCCCCGGATGCGAAGCGAGCGCCGCGCCGGCGTCTTCGCCAAGGCCGGTGACGATGTTGAGCGCGCCCTTCGGCAACCCGGCTTCTTCCGCCAGCTTGCCGAAGGCAATCGCCGTCAGCGCGGCTTCCTCGGCGGGCTTCAGCACGCAGGCATTACCCATGGCCAGCGCCCCGCCGACCGAGCGGCCGATGATCTGCATCGGATAATTCCACGGGATGATGTGCCCGGTGACGCCATGCGGCTGGCGCAGCGTGTAGACGGTGTAGCCATCGAGGTAGGGAATGGTTTCGCCATGCACCTTGTCGCAGGCGCCGCCGTAGAACTCCATGTAGCGGGCCAGCGCCAGCACATCGGCGCGCGCCTGCTTCAGCGGCTTGCCGACATCCATCGCCTCGATCCGGGCGAGAGCGTCAACGCGGTCGAGGATCAGCCGCCCAAGCCGAGTGAGGATACGGCCGCGCTCGACGGCCGGGGTGCGACCCCATTCGCCATCAAGGGATGTTTGCGCTGCGGCGACGGCGGCGTCGATATCGGGGGCGGTACCCATGGCGATGGCGCCGATGATCTCGCCGGTCGAAGGATTTTCGACGGGCAGGGTTGCGCTCGAACGGGGAGCGACCCAATCGCCACCGATGAAATGGAGGGTGGGGTCAAAGAACAGGGGGAGGTTGGCTGAAGAGTTGGGCATGCGTCTGTGGCTACCCCCTCCCTGGCCCTCCCCTCAAGGGGGAGGGGAGGTTTTGTTTCGCCGCGGGGTTCAAAAACGGGTCAACCGGAGGCAGCGCCGCCTCCCGTGCGGCCAACGCCATTTCAAGGTTGGGCGTCGCGGCGAGAAGTTGGCGCGTATACGGATGCTGAGGGTTGGCAAAGATCGTGGCGGTGTCGCCCGCCTCGACGATCTTGCCGGCCTGCATCACCAGCACGCGGTCGGTGATGGTGCGCACCACGTGCAGATCGTGGCTGATGAACAAATAGGACAGTTGCAGGCGGTCGGATAGCTCGGCCAGCAGGTCGAGAATCTGGGCGCGGATCGAGACGTCGAGCGCCGAGACGGCCTCGTCGAGCACGATCAGCGACGGCTCGATGATCAGCGCCCGCGCGATGGCGATGCGTTGCCGCTGGCCGCCCGAGAATTCGTGGACATATTTATCGGCATCGGCCGGCACGAGGCCGACTTCGGTCAGCGCCCGGTCGATGCGGCGGCGGCGCTCGGCGCCTTGGGGTGCACCTAGGCCGAGGAGGAAAAACGGCTCGGCGACGAGGCGTTCGACGGTATGGCGCGGATTGAACGAGCCATAGGGGTCCTGAAACACCACGCTGAGTTTGCGACGCGCCGCAAACGAAGCGCCGGCGCTGCCCTGCAGCGGTTCGCCATCGAGCGCGATGGACCCCGCCTGCACCGGTTCGAGCGACAGGATCGCCCGGGCAAGCGTCGATTTCCCGCACCCCGATTCCCCCACCAGCCCGACATTCTCACCGCGCGCGATGCTGAGCGACACGCCGTCAACGGCGCGGAACTGGCGTTTGGCGCCGAACAGGGAGCGGCGGGGCAACGGATAGTCACGGACGACGCCGTCGACCGCCAGCACCGGCACGCTACCGGTGACCGCTGGCGGATTACGAGCAGGCTGGTGCGAGGAGGCCTTGAACAGCATCTGCGAATAGGGGTGCTGCAAATTGCGGAACAGCCCGACGGTCGGACCAGTTTCGACAATCTCCCCCAACCGCATGATGGCGATCCGGTCGGCAATACCGGCGACGACGGCGAGATCATGGGTGATCAGGATCAGTCCCATGCCGTCCTCGTCGACGAGCCGCTTGAGCAGCGCCAGGATCTGCGCCTGCGTCGTGACATCGAGCGCCGTCGTCGGTTCATCGGCGATCAGCAGGCGCGGCCGCAGCGCGATGGCCATGGCGATGACGACGCGCTGCCGCTGGCCGCCCGACAACTCATGCGGGAACTTGCCGAGCGGGAACTGCGGCTCGGTCAACCCAACGCGATCGAGGGTTTCTCGTGCGATACGGTTGGCTGCACGACGGCCGGTGCGCCGATGCACCATGACGGTTTCGGCAACCTGGTCGCCGATGGTCTTGGTCGGGTTGAGCGCCGTCATCGGTTCCTGGAACACCATGCCGATGGCATCGCCGCGAATGCCGCAGAGCTCGGCCTCGGATTTCTTCAGCAAATCCTCGCCGTCGAGCAGGATCTGGCCACCACTGCTGAAGCCTTCGGGAACGAGCCCCATGATGGCCAGCGCGGTCATCGACTTGCCGGAGCCGGACTCGCCGATGATGCCGAGGATTTCACCCGCTTCGACGCCGAGGTCGATGTCGCGGAGGATGTTTGCGTCGCCGATATGAAGCGTCAAATTGCGGATCGAGAGCAGCGTCATCGGCGGCTCCGGCGCAGGCGCGGGTCGAGAATATCGCGAAGGCCGTCGCCAAGCAGGTTTACCCCGAGCACGGTGACGACGATGGTCAGGCCCGGGACGATGGCGACATGCGGGGCGAGCGCCACCATGGTCTGGCTGTCGGCGAGCATCTTGCCCCAACTTGTCATCGGCGGCTGCGCGCCGAGCCCGACATACGCCAGCGCCGCCTCGGCGAGAATCCCGAGGGCAAACTGGATGGTGATCTGCACCACCAGCGTGTTGAGGATGTTGGGCAGGATGTGCTCGGCCGAAATGCGCGCGGCGCCCTTGCCGGCCACGCGGGCGGCGAGGATGAATTCGCGGGTCCAGAGACTGAGCGCCGCGCCGCGCGCCAGCCGGGCGAACACCGGCACGTTGAAGATACCGATGGCGATGATGGCGTTGACGGCGCCGGGGCCGTAGAGCGCGGTGATCAGGATGGCGATCAGCAGCGCCGGGAAGGCGAACACCAGATCGTTGGCGCGCATGATGATTTCGTCGAGCAGCGTACCGCGCCGGGCGGCGGCCCACAGGCCGAGCGGCGTGCCGATCAGCGCGCCGATGCCGACAGCCAGCAGTGCTACCGAAATCGAGGTGCGGGCGCCGACCATGATCATCGAGAGCATGTCGCGGCCGAGATAATCGGTGCCGAGCAGATGGCTGCCGGTCAGCGGCGGCTTGAATTTGTTGGGAATATCCTGCGCGCTGAACGGAAACGGCGTCCAGATGAACGACACCACCGCAAGCAGCAGGATACCGAGAGTGATCACCGCACCGACAACGAAATTGCGCGAGCCCAGCGCCGCGCGCAGCAGCGAATCACGACGAAGCGGAGCTGTCGCGAGGTCGGTCATCGAGTCGACGTCCGCAGGCGAGGGTCAACGATTGCGTAGGCGACATCGACGAGGAACGTGACGAGGATCACGGCGACGACGAGGATCATTACCCCGGATTTGACGACGATCAGATCGCGCGCGGCGATGGCTTTGAAGATCAGATTGCCAAGGCCGGGCAGGAAAAACACGTTCTCGATGATGATCGCGCCGGCGAGCAGGAACGAGAACTGCAGGCCGATAATGGTCAGCACCGGGATCAGCGCATTGCGCAGCGCATGCCGCCACAGCGCCTGCCGGCGGGTGAGGCCCTTGGCCCGCGCCGAGCGGATGTAATCCTCGTCGAGCGTATCGAGCAGCGCCGAGCGCATCACCCGGGCGAGGATCGAGGCCTGCGGCAATGCAAGCGCAATGGCCGGCAGGGTCAGGGCTTTCATGCCGACGAACAACCCCTGATCCCAGCCGGGAAAACCGCCGGCGGAAAACCAGCGCAGGGTAACGGCGAACAGCAGCACCAGCAGCATGGCGAACCAGAAATTGGGCACCGCGACGCCGAGTTGCGTCGTGCCCATGATGGCGACATCCGTCGCCGAATTGCGCCGCGATGCCGCGATGATGCCGACCGGAAAGGCGATCAGCGTCGACAGCGTCAGGGCGTAGATGGCGAGTGGGATCGACACCCAGATGCGATCGGCGAACAGCTCCGACACCGGCACCTTATAGGCATAGCTGATGCCAAAATCGCCGCGCAGCATGCCGAACACCCAGTTGAGGTAACGCTCATGCACGGGGCCGTTAAGCCCCAGCAACTCGCGCAGCGCCCCGGCCGCCTCGGGCGTTGCATTAAGCCCGAGCATCAACGCCGCCGGATCGCCCGGAACGATTTCGAGCAGCACGAACACGACAAGACTCGCGGCAACGAGGCTGAGGCACAGCGAAACGGCACGGCTGAGAATATAGGCGGGCATGGCGGATCTGTTGTGCAAGGTCGAGGCGCGAGCGGCAAGCGGAAAGGGCGGGACCGGGGTATGCGGGAGCGAACCTCGTAGTTCGAGGGTCGCTATCGGTTCCACTGTACCATGGGCTTGATGGGTAGGTGCGTTGCGATCCGCTGGGGTGCTGGCGGGGAAGCAGTGCACGAAAATGTTCTTATGCATCCGTGGCTACCCCTTCCCTCGATCCCTCCCCTCAAGGGGGAGGGAGGCGATGGGGTTGGCCAATGCGCACTAAACCACAATCAGCTCAGACGTTTAGATGAGGGGAACAGGCGCGGCAGACCCTTACCTCCCCCTTGAGGGGAGGGCTAGGGAGGGGGTAGTTCCAGGTGCGGGAGAGGTGGTTTTGAATGCGGTTGCCGGTGAGTGTCGCACCGTTCTGAGATGGTATGCCGGCCGCGGCAGTCCGGGAAAATCATCAGGATGGATCCCGGCCTGTGCCGGGATGATGTGCTTGGTGGGGCCGGGTTCCAAACCCTTGCCATGCATCTGTGGCGCTACCCCCGCCCTATCCCTCCCCTCAAGGGGGAGGGGAGGGTATCTGGCACCCGTTCCCTTCGCGTCACTTCAGGCCAATGGCGTCACGCCGTCGAGTGAATGCCGGGTTATACCGGACTAGCCCGCAGTCGGGAGTGTTGTGACTGGCAGATTCGGCGCAAAAGCCGAAGCGGGCCTAGTCGCGGGGGGCAGCCATAAAGGACGCAGGCGGCCGGAACCGCCTGCGCCAAAGGCTTATTCAGTCCAGGACACGCCGGTGAGATCGGTGGCCTGTGTCGGGGCGTTTTCCCACATACCCTGCAGCTTGACGTTCTCGACGCCGATCTTGGCGAGTTCGAACAGGAACCCGGCGGCATAATCGTCGGCAAGTCGCTGCTGCATGGCTTTCAGCAATTCGGAGCGCTTGGCCGGATCGGCGGTGAGGCCGAGTTCGGCGTAGAGCGCCTTGAACGCCTCGGAGTGGTAGTTGAAGTAGAAATCGTCGCGGGCAAAAGCGCCGATATCATCGGGCTCGGTGTGCGAGACGATGGTCAAATCATACGAGAAGGTCGCCGGGCAGGAGCCATCCCAGGCCGGAGCCTTGCCTTCGGCGCCGACGGCCCCTTCACAGGGGGCCGGCAGGAACACTTCGGGGCTTAGCCACTGCGCCCATTCGACGTTGATCACTTCGACCGAGATGCCGACGGCTTCAAGCTGCTGCGCGATGATTTCACCGCCACGACGGGCATAGCCCTCGACCGGCGGCAGGCGCAGGGTCAGGCTGATGGGACCGACGCCGGCTTCGGCGAGGAGCTGCTTGCTGAGCTCCGGATCATAAGCGGATTGGGCCGTCAGGTCGATGTAGTTGGCGTCGCCCGGCGGGAAGAAGCTGCCGATCGGGGTGCCGTAGCCGAACATTGCGCCATCGATGATGGCGTCGCGGTCGATGGCGTGGGCAATGGCTTCACGGACCTTGATGTTGTCGAGCGGCGGCTTGCCGTTATTCATCGCCAGTACGGTTTCGCCCTGAGTTGTGCCGATGACGACGCGGAAGCGCGGATCGGATTCGAATTGGGCCACGGTTTCCGGCGACGGGAAGTTCGGGAAGCTGTCGATGTCGCCGGCCTGCAACGCGGCGAAGGCAGCGCTCGGGTCGGCAATGAACAGGAATTTCGCCGCGTCGAGCGCGATCGGGGTGCCCCAGTAATCGGGGCTTTTGACGAGGCTGATCGAGATGCCCTCGGTGCGGTCGCCGAACATGAACGGCCCGGTGCCGACCGGCTTGGTACCATTGGTCGCGGCGGTTTCGGGGGCGACGATCACCGCATCGCCCCAGGCGAGGTTGTAGATCATGGCGCCGTTGGGCTTGGACAGCGTCACCTTGACGGTGAGCGGATCGACGACTTCGACCGAAGCGATATCGGCGAACAGCGCCTTCTGGGCATTGAGCGAGCCTTCGGCGTTGATGCGATCGAGGGAGAACTTGACGTCCTCGGCATCCATGGTGCTGCCATCGTGGAACTTGACGCCATCATGGAGGTGGAAGGTGTAGGTCAGGCCGTCCTCGGAAATTTCCCAGCTTTCGGCGAGCGCCGGCACGACGCTGGCGTCGGGAGCAAAGCGCGTCAGGCCCTCGAACACATTGGCATAGACCACTTCATCGACCGCAGCGGCGGCTTCTGCCGTGGGATCGAGACTTGGGGGCTCGAGCACGAGGCCGATGTTCACATCGGTGCGGGCCTGCGCCAAGGCGGGCAGCGCCACCGAGAGAGAAAGCGCACTGGCAAGCGCCAGCACGAGAGAAACCGTGCGCATGAAGAAGACCTTCCTGTTGTGCCTCGTTTCCAATGCGGATCAAGGCTTGGCTGTGCCGCGCGTGATGGGAGATTTCCGCGCAGCTTCGTTGATTATCCTAAGCTGGGGGAGGCTCGGCTGTCACCCCTCCGGCGGGGTGAAGGTGGAGGACCCCTTACGCTTCAACCTTGAGGATATCGACCAGCGCCAGCGCCATGACCTTGGCGGAAGCCAGCATGTCGTCGACGCCGACATATTCATCGGGCTGGTGGGCGAGGTCGAGGATGCCGGGACCATAGGCGATGCAATTGTGCAGCTTGCCGATGCGGTCGATGTGCTTCTGGTCGTAGGTGCCCGGGGAGACAACATATTCGGGGTCTCGGCCGAGCACCGTCGCGATGGCTTTGCTGACTGCGGTCACCACCGGCGCGGCTTTGTCGGTCATTGTCGGAGACACCGACCAGAGTTCGTTGAGGGTATAGCGAAAATCCGGGCGGCGGGCTTTGACCCGCTCCAGCAGGTCGACGATCTCGGTCCGGACTTCTTCGCCGGTTTCCTCGATCAAATAGCGCCGGTCGATGATCATGCGGGCGGAATGGGCGACGACGGCGGAGGGGAAGCCGGTGTAGCCGGGTTCGGGTTCGGGCAGGCCGCCATGGATGGAGTTGATGTTCATCGTCGACTGGCGGGCCTGCGGCGGCACTACCGGCATGGCGGTGTGCTTGTTGGCGAGTGCCGGGTACAGCACATGCTCCATTTCCTCGACCACGGCGCCCATATGGCGGATGGCGCTGTCGCCGAGGAATGGCATCGAGCCATGGGCGATGCGGCCATGGGTTTCGATTTCGGCCCACCAGACGCCGCGATGGCCGAGGCAGACCCGATCGACATTGAGCGGCTCGGGGATGATGACGTGCTGGACTTTGCTCGGCGAGAAATACCCCTGTTCGGCGAGCCAGGCGACGCCGCCATAGCCGCCGGTTTCCTCATCGGCAGTGCCCGAGATTTCGACGGCGCCGGCAAAATCGGGGAAACGGTCGCAGAAGGCTTCGGCAGCGATGATCGAGGCGGCGAGCCCGCCCTTCATGTCGCAGGCGCCGCGGCCATAGATTTTTCCATCCCGGAGTTCGCCGCCGAACGGATCGGTGGTCCAGCCATCGCCGATGGCGACGACATCGATGTGAGAATTGAAATGCACCGTTTCGCCCGGCCCGCCCCTGCCCTCGCGCCGGGCGACGAGGTTCCAGCGCGGGTGTTTGTCGGAATCCCCGGGCGTCCCGTGAGCTCGGAGCAGTTCGACGGCAAAGCCGCGTGGCTTCAGGCGGGCGGCGAGGTATTCGCAGCAGTCGAGATAGCATTCGCCCGGCGGGTTGAGCGTCGGGATGCGGATCAGATCCTGGGTCAGCGCGATGAGATCGTCGCGGCGGGAGTCGATCAGGTCGAAAAGCGATTGCATAAGCTGGTCCGGACTTGGGAAGTCGCGCGACCATGCGGCGCGGGGACGACCGGCGTCAACCTTGAGGCGTTAATCGCCGAGCGCCCTGACGCCGCGAACGGCCGTGCCGAAGGCGGTGGTGATCAACGTCACCGAGGACAGGATCCCGGCGGAAAAGCCGTTGGCGCGGACCGAGGCGATCTCGGCGGTATCCCGGGCAAAGGTCGAGGCGGTGATGCCGGCAGCGCGACAGGCCTCGGCGACGCGGCGACCGGCGGCGAGCACTTCGGGATGGCTCAACTCGCCCGGATGGCCGAGCGACATTGCCATGTCGGCGGGCCCGAGAAACACCCCGTCGAGATGCGGCGTGCCGACGATGCCATCGACGTCGTCGAGCGCCTCGGCATCCTCGATCTGCACCATGACGACGATGTCGCTATTGGTGCGCTCAATGTGTTCCTTGGCCGACAGGAAGCCGTGATGGCCGGCGCGCGTCGAAGCGGAAAAGCCGCGGCGGCCGATGGGCGGGTAGAACGCCGCAGCCACGATATCGCGAGTTTGCGCAGCGGTGACGACATGCGGCACGAGGATGCCGCCGGCGCCCGCATCGAGAGCGCGGAGGATTTCGCCGGGCGTCGAGCCGACAGTGCGAACGATCGCCGGCACGCCAACGGCACTGGCGGCGCGCAACAGGTGCTCGAGGGTTTCGACACTTGCAACGCCATGCTCGGTGTCGAGCACGAGGAAGTCGAACCCGGCATAGCCCGCGACTTCGATCAGCGCCGGCGACGGCATGGTCATAAAGCAACCAAGCACATTGTCCCGCGCCCGCAGCCGCTGCTTCAACGAACCCTGCATGTTTTGCCCTCCATCGCGGCGCGAGATGACTGCGTTACCGGACGCGCCGCAAGCCGGAAGCGGCGATTTGCCGGGTAATTTCAGCTGGCGGGCAGTTTGACCGTGTACCGGTACAGCGAGGTGCTGCCGCAGATCATCAAATCGGTGGCCTCGCGGCGTAGCGCGAAGGTCAGATTGCCGACGCGTTCAGGGATGGCGATGCGGCCGATCAGCGTGCCGTCGGGGTCGTAGCAGTGAACCCCGTCCTGCGCCCCGCACCAGAGATTTCCCCCCCAATCGATGCGGAAGCCGTCAAAGCCCAGCAAGGGATCAATGGCGAAAATCTCGCCGCCGCCAAGCGTCCAGTCAGCGGCGACGCTGAAGCGCCGGAGATGGTTGGGGCCGCCGGGGCGGTGGGTCGAGCCGGTGTCGGCAACATAAAGCAGGTGTTCGTCGGGGCTGAAGGCGAGGCCGTTGGGCATCACCATATCGGTTGTCATCTGCTGGATGGAGCCGTCGGCGGGGTCGAAACGGTAGACGTGGCAGCCGGCGAGTTCCACCACGCCCTCGTAATGCGGCCCCTGCCCGTAATCCGGGTCGGTGAACCAGATCGCGCCATCGCTCGCCACCACGATGTCGTTGGGCGCAGTAAAGCGCTTGCCCTCGTACTGGGCGACGAGGACGGTGATGCTGCCATCGGGCTCGGTGCGGGTGATGCGCCTCGTCGCCTGTTCGCAGGTAACCAGCCGGCCCTCGCGATCGACGGTGTTGCCGTTGGCGGAACTGGCCGGCGCGCGGAAAACGACCGTCTCGCCACTCGCCCGACTCCAGGCCAGCATGCGGTTGTTGGGGATGTCCGAAAACACCAGCGTCTCGCTCGCGGCGAGCCAGGCCGGACCCTCGATCCACCGCCCCCCGGTCCACAGTTTTTCAACCGTGGCGCCGGGAACGCGGTGCGCCTCGAAGCGCGGGTCGAGGACAATGAAGTCTGCGTCGGGCACGGCGGCCTACCAGTTGGTGACCGAGCCATCCTGCCGCTTCAAATGCGGGGCTTCCCAGAACTTGAAGCTCTGCTGCTTGATCAATTCCTCGTTGACCTCGATGCCGAGACCCGGCGCGTCGTTGACGCGATAGACCGCACCCTCGATGCGCGGCTGTACCGGGAAATACTCGGAATTATCGAACCCCAGTTGTTCGGCGACGCTGGTGCGGGTTTCGAGCCAGGAAAAATTGGCGACGGCGGCGGAAAAGTGAATTGTTGCCGCCGTGCAGATCGGGCCGAGCGGGTTATGCGGCATCATGTCGACGTAGTGCGCCTCGCTCCAGCCGGCGACTTTCATCGACTCGGTGAGACCGCCGACATTACAGACGTCAATGCGGTTGAATTGGTGGATGCCGCGTTCGATGTAGGGCAGGAACTGCCACTTCGAGGCGAATTCCTCGCCAATGGCGAACGGCACGTCGACCATGGTGCGGAGCGATTCATAGGCTTCCGGCGTCTCGTCGCGAATCGGTTCCTCGAGGAAATCGAGCGTGCCGGACGGCATTTTCTGGCAGAAGCTGACCGTCTCGGCGATCGACAGGCGGTGGTGGTAATCGACGCCCAGCACCACTTCGTCGCCCAGTTCCTCGCGCGCACGGACGCACCATTTGGCCGTCGTGGCGATGGACTGGCGCGGCTCGTAGGTTCCGGAGTTGCGATGGTGGTAGGGCGACAGCCGCATTGCCGTCCAGCCGGCTTCGATCAGCGCCTTGCCCTGCTCGATCATTTCCTCCCCCGGCGGGGCCGAGGTCGAGGCGAAGGTCGGGATGGTGTCGCGCTGCTTGCCGCCGAGCAGATCGTAGACCGGCACGCCGAGCGCCTTGCCCTTGATGTCGTGGAGGGCAATGTCGATGGCCGAGATTGCCGCCTGCAGCACGCGCCCGCCCTCGAAATACTGGCTGCGGTACATTTCCTGCCACAGCGCGCCGATGTTGAAGGCGTCCCGGCCGATCAGCCATTCGCGGTAATGCTCGATGGCGCCGACCACGGCCTTTTCACGGCCCGACAGCCCGCTTTCGCCCCAGCCGAACACGCCCTCGTCGGTCTCGACCTTGACGATCAGCTGGTTACGCGTCCCGACCCACACGGCATACGGAATGATCGCAGTGATTTTCATGACGGATTCTAGCCCTTGACGGCGCCGGCGGTGAGACCGGACTGGAACTGGCGGGTGATCAGCAGATAGGCGAAAACGATTGGCGCCGTGGCGATGACGACGCTGGCGAACACCAGCCCCCATTCGGTCGAATAAGTGCCGATGAAGGAGACGATGCCGACCGGCATGGTCTGGCTTTGCGGGGTGAAGGCGACGATCAGCGGGATGAAGAACTCGTTCCACATCCAGGTACCGTTGAGAATGGCGACCGAGATGATGCCGGGCTTGAGCAGCGGCAGCACCACCCGCCAGAAGATTTGCCACTGCGTCGCGCCATCGACTTCGGCGGCGCTGATCAGGTCGCGCGGGATGGTGGCGGCGAGCGGCGTCAGGATCAGCACGCCGAGCGGCAGGCCGAGCGCGATATAGGGCAGGATCAGCGCGAACAGCGTGCCGAACAGGCCGAGGGCCTTCAGCATGAAGAACAGCGGCAGGATGATCATGTGCACCGGGACCAACAGCCCGGCGACGAACAGCGTGTAGAGACCGATGGCAAATGGTTTGTCCTTGCGCGACAGGCCGAAGGCGATCAGCGCCGCGAGCACCGTGCTGCCGATGACGGCGGCGCCGGTGACGATGATGGTGTTGGGCAAGGTGATCGAGACATGCGCATCGGCCCAAGCGCGGCTGTAATTGTCCCAGTTCCAGATGCTGGGCAGCCCGTAGGGATTGCCAAAGAAATCGGCCACCGATTTGAACGAGGCCAGCACCATGTAGAGCATCGGGATCAGTACGATGATCGAGACGAGGATCAGCACGAACTGGCGACCGATCCCGGCGATCAGCCGCGAGCGCTTCTTGCTCGGGCGGCGCCGAGGCGGGGTTTGGGTAATTGCGGTCATCCCTCGATCTCCCGCCGGCGCAGCAGCTTGATCATCACCCCGGAAATGATGGCCATGCCGCCAAAGACGATCAGCGACATGGCGATGGCGTAGCTCATCCGCACATCGGCGCTCGACTGGCCCGCAGCGCCAAAGGCGGTGCGGTAGATCAGCGTGCCGAGGATATCGGTGCGCCCGGCCGGCGAGCCGATCGGGCCGGTCAGCACATACACCACATCAAAGGCCCGGAAGGTGCCGATGAAGGTGAGAATGGTCAGCGCCGTGGTGGCCGGCGACAGCATCGGAAAGGTGATGCGCCAGAACGTCTGCCACGCCGAGGCGCCATCGATTTCGGCGGCCTGGGTCATTTCCTCTGGGATGTTCTGGAGGCCCGAGAGATAAATGATGACCGCCCAGCCAAGGCCTTGCCAGGCCTGCACGAAAATCACCGTCGGCAGCGCCCAGGTGATGTCGCTCAGCCAGTTCTTGGCGAGAAAGCCGAGCCCCAGATCCTTCAGCACCGGATTGATGAAGCCGATATGCGGCGACAGCATCAGTGTCCAGATGAACCCAGTGGCGACGAGCGAGAAGATCACCGGCAGGAACAACACGGTGCGGTAGAATTCCATGAAGCGCGGCTTGGCGTTGAGCTGCACCGCGAGGAACAGCCCGATGGTGTGCTGGACGATCAGGATCACCGCGAACATGATGAGATTGTTGCTCGCCGCGCGGTAGAAAGTCGGCGCAGTCAGCGCCTTGGCAAAATTATCGAGCCCGACGAAGGGGAATTCATTGCCGAGCCCGGTCCAGCCCGTGGTGCTGACATAAAGCGCGAACAGTGCCGGGTAGATCATGAAGGCGAGGAAAAACAGCAGCCCCGGCAACACAAACCACAGATGCGCATATTTGCGCGCGCCCTTGCTGCCCGAGCGCGAGCGGCGGGCAGGTCTGGTGAGCGTCGATGCGCTGGGTGACAGGGTGGCCATGCTCGGCTTCCGGGGGAGGTGATGGACGCCGCAACTGGCGCGGCGTCCGGTCTTCGGCGGTAAAAACTACAGTGTCGAGGGCGCGACTACGGCCTGCAGGCTAGCCGAGAAATCCTCGGGCGACATTTCGCCGAGGAACAGCGACGCGGCATTGGCCTGGATGATGCTCATCACCTGACCGGTTTCAGGGAATTCGTAAAATACCCGGACGTCGCGCGACTGCGCGGCGGTGAGCATCTCGGACATGACGCGGTTATCGGCCGGCAGCACGCCTTCGGTGGTGGTCAGCGTGATGGTATCGACCACCATCTGCGCGGCGGTGGGGGACAGCATCCACTGCAGGAACTTGACCGCATCGTCGACGTGCTCGGAGCCGGCGTTGACTGCATAAGCGCCTTCCATGCCGGTGACGGTCGAGGGCTTGCCGCCGGCAACCGCCGGGAACGGCACGACGCCGAGATCGACATTGGGGTTCGTTTCGGTGAACCCGGCATAATCGGCCGAGCCGCCTTCGAGCATGGCGCCCTGGCCGAGCGCGAACAGCGCCTTGCCTTCGACATAGGGGGTGCCGAGCGAGCCTTCCTGGAAGCACGGATACATGTCGCGCAGTTCGACGGCGGCCTGCACCACGTCCGGGTCGGTGAACTTCCTGGTGCCGGCGCGGATTTCATCGAAGCCTTCGGCGCCGAGGATCGACGAGGACAGCAGCATGTAGAGGAACGCCGGGATGACACCATCCTGCGCCGGGGCGATCATCGGGGTGATGCCCTTGTCGAGGAGCGCCTGGCAGACGGTATGGAACTCCGCCATCGTCGTCGGCGGGGTCAGGCCCGCATCGGCAAAGATCTGGCGCTGGTAATAAAGGCCGACGGTGTAGGAACCGAGCACCGGCACGCTCCACACCTTGCCATCGATGGTCGCAGCATCGGTCGCGGCATCGGTCAGGCCCGTGACATCGAGCTTGTCGGTCAGCTCGACGATGTAGCCGGCCTTGCCGGCCGCGGCGGTGTCAGGACCGGGCTGCAGCAGGAACAGGTCGGGGGCTTCGCCGGCGGCAAGTGCCGTGTTGATGCGGGTGTTGTATTGCGGGCCCGAGATTTCCTCGAGCTGCACGTCGATGGTCGGGTTCTCGGCCTCGAACTTGGCGAGGATGGCCTCGACGCGGTCCTTCCACTCGGGATGGTTGTGCCACATGGTCAGCACGGTCTTGTCCTGCGCCAGCGCCGGCAGGGCGGTCGATGCGAGCAGCGCACCGATAGTCAGCAGCTTGATCAATTGGTTCATCGAAGTCTTTCCTCCTCAGAAAATCCCCGTTTGCCGGGGTTGTTGATGGCTCAGCGGATCGCCAGACCCGTTGCGGCGTCGAAAATGTGGATGCGGTCGCTGGCGACGGCGACCTCGACGATGTCGCCGGGACGGGCGGTCGAGCGCGCATCGAAGCGCCCGATACAAACGCCGACGCCTTCGGCGACGACGAGGTCGTCGAGCAGATCGTGATCGGCCACCTTGGCCATCGGCGCATCCATGGCGAAATGCACCATCTGGTCCGAACCCAGCGATTCGGTAATCAGCACCTTCGAGCGCAGGCGCTGGTTGACCGGGTGATTGGGCACCAGCGCCGCGTCCTCCAGATCCTCGGGGCGGATGCCGATGATGATCTCGCCATCGGGCGCGTCGGCGAGGATCGAGCTTGGCACGGCGAGCGACTGGCTGCCGAGGTGCAGCGTCGCCTCAGCGCCCTGACGCACCAGCCGACCGCGAAACAGGTTCATCGAGGGCGAACCGATGAACGAGGCGACGAAGGTGTTGGCGGGGCGGTTATAGATATTGGTCGGGGTATCGATCTGCTGCAGCACGCCGCCGTTGAGCAGCGCCACCCGGTCGCCCATGGTCATCGCCTCGACCTGGTCGTGGGTGACGTAAATGGTGGTGACGTTGAGGCGCTTCTGGATGGTGGCGATCTCGGAGCGCATCTGCACCCGCAGCTTGGCGTCGAGATTGCTCAGCGGCTCGTCCATCAGGAACAGCGCCGGTTGCCGGATGATAGCGCGGCCCATCGCAACGCGCTGGCGCTGGCCGCCGGAGAGCTTACCTGGACGCCGGGCGAGGTAGGGTTCGAGCTGCAGGGTCTTCGCGACCTTGGCGACGCGCTCCTTGATCTCGGCCTTGGGCACCCGCGCGATCTGCAGCGGGAAGGCGATATTGTCGAACACCGTCATGTGCGGATAGAGCGCGTAGGACTGGAAGATCATCGCGATGTCGCGGTCGCGCGCCGCGAGGTCGGTGACCACTTCGTCGCCGATGGCGATCTCGCCTTCACTGGCGTCCTCGAGCCCGGCGATCATCTTCAGCGCGGTCGACTTGCCGCAGCCGGAAGGGCCGACGAGAACGAGGAATTCCCCATCCGCCACATCGATGCTGAGGTGGTTGAGCGCCACGACGCCGCCATCATAGCGCTTGGTCAGACCGCGCAGCGAAACATTGGCCAATGCGAAACGGCTCCCGAACCAAACCGGCCCCGCGCCGCCTGGCGCCGAGCCTTCAACACGATGCTGCAATCTGGAATAGCCCCGGCGCTCAGCGCCCGAAGCCAGACCTCCCTGTCGCCCGGAACGGTTGACCCGCTCTCACGCTGTGCGATTACGGCCATATCGTACATTATCTGTCAATGGCGGCGTCTTGCGACTTATGGGGGTGGCGGGTCGGCGGGAAGCCAGCGGTTATCGTCGACGCGATGCAAGCGCGGCGAGGCAATGGCGCCGAGGACGGGTACCTCGAACGGCGCCAGACGATCACGCCAACTGTCGCCCTGCAGCATCGCCACGGCGACGGCGAGGGGCGCGATGCCGGCCTTGGCAAGGAGACGCAGCACGGCGGCCATCGACGAACCGGTGCTGACGACATCGTCGATGACGATGATCCGGCGGCCCTCCAGCAGCGGTAGCATGCGGGGGTCGAGATAAATCGTCTTGCCGCCACCCGGACTGGTGATGGAGGCCAGCGGTTCGCCAAGCTCGTCGCGGTACCAGAATTTGCGCGAGGTGCCGAGGGCGACCATGCGGGAATGGCCGAGCCGGCGGGCAACGTTGTTGGCGAGCGGCAAACCCAGCGTCGGCACGCCGATGACGATGTCCGGCGCGAACGGGCTGATCAAGTCGGCGACCACAGCCGACAACGCATCCTCGAGGGCAAAGCTGGCCTGGTTGAGGATCAGCGAGGCGACGGCTGCGGTGCCATCGCCGGGCAGCACGCGGATCGGCAGTTGCAGCTGGCGGCCGTCGGGAAGCTCGGCGGGGTAAAAGCCCGAGTACCCAGCGGACGGGGTCGCAAACGTCCCCGGCGGCGAAACCCCCTGCCAGTATTCATGCGGCGCAAGGGGCGGTTGCGGCGAGGGTTGTTGCGTAGTGCTCATGGAGTTCCGATAATCGGGTTTTTCAGGAAGCTGTCAAAGCCGATGGCGAGCAACGATCCGTTCGAGCGCGAGGCAATGGTCAGGCTGCGGCATGACCTCCACGCGCATCCCGAGCTTGGCTTCGAGGAACACCGGACCAGCGAGATTGTCGCGCAGCAGCTGGCCGAAGTTGGGATTACTGTGCATCGCGGGCTTGGCAAGACCGGAGTGGTCGGCACGCTCACCGTCGGCGACGGCACGCGGCGGATCGCGCTTCGGGCGGACATGGATGCGCTGGCGATGCCGGAACTCAGCGATCACCTGCCGTATCGATCGGTAATCCCCAACACCATGCATGCCTGCGGCCATGACGGACACACCGTGATGCTGCTGGCGGCGGCGCGGCACCTGGCCCGGACCCGGGATTTTTCGGGCACCGTCCACTTCGTGTTCCAGCCCGCCGAGGAAGGTCGCGGCGGCGCCAAAGCGATGTTCGACGATGGGTTCCTGCAGCTGTTCCCCCTCGACGCGGCCTATGGGCTGCACAATATGCCGGGCATCGCGACCGACCGGATGGCGGTTGTCGCGGGACCACAGCTGGCCTCGTCCGACAGTTGGGAGGTCACCTTCGCCGGCATCGGCACGCATGGGGCCAAGCCGCATCTTGGGCGCGATGCGATAACCGCGGCGGGGCATTTTCTGACTGTGCTCCACACCGTCGTGGCGCGCCGCGTCGATCCTTTGCAGCCCGCGGTAGTCAGCGCCTGCGCGGTCACGGCGGGGGATTTCAACGCCCTCAACGTCATTCCCGACACCGTCAGGATCGGCGGCACGGCGCGGGCCTACACTGACGCTGTGCGCGAACAGCTCGAGGCCGAGATCGGTACGCTGGCGCACGGCGTGGCGGCGACATTCGGCATCACGGCCGGCTACCAGTTCCTCCGCCGCATCCCGCCGGTGGTCAACAATCCCGACGCGACAAGACGGGCGCTGCTTGCGGCACAAGCAGTGTGCGGGCCGAGTGGCGTCGACACGCAGTTTCCGCCCTCGACCGCCGGCGACGACTTCGCGTTTTTCAGCGCCGCGGTGCCGGGCGCCTATGTCTGGCTTGGCAACGGGCCGGCCGAGAACGGCGCGCTGCACCACAATTCACGCTATGATTTCAACGACGCAGCCATCGAGACCGGAGCCCGCTACTGGTCGACCCTGGTGCGACAGGAGCTGGTTTAACGCGACAGCCCCAGCGCGAGGCGTTTGAGCACGGCGGGAGCATTGACGGTCAGGGCAATCGTGCACGGCAGCGTGCTGAGGTGCTGGTACAGCGCGCCGGGTTCGTCGTGGCTCGAATTGCGCACTGCGAGGGCGCGAGTTTCGGTGCCGAACAGGTCAGGCCTGAGCGCATAGAGCATGACGCAGGGATCGTGCAGCGGGCGGGAACTGCGACCGATGGTAGCATCGAAATAGGCGGTGATCAGCTCGGCCGCGGCGATGCTGGCTCTGGTGTTCGCCGCGCGAAGCCGATTGACGAACCCCGGATCGGCGCGGACCTGCCTCGTGACATCGAGCGGAATCAGCGTCACCGGAACACCCGAGCGCAGCAGCATGTCGGCGGCCTCGGGATCCGCGGCGAGATTGAATTCAGCGAACGGGCCGGCATTGCCCTGCTCATCGATGGTGCCGCCCATAGCGACGACACGGCCGATGCGACGCGCGGCGGCCGGATGGTCGAACAACAATTGCGCCAGATTGGTCAGCGGCCCGAGCGCCAGGATGTCGATGCTGCCTTCAGGGGCGGCGAGCAAGGTTTCGGCCATCCAGTCCGCCGCATTCCGCGCGAGCGGGGGCACGCCCGGTTCGGGCAAGACTACGCCGCCGAGCCCGTCCGGACCGTGGATGGCGAGTTCGGTGATCGGCGTCCGGTGAATCGGGGCGATGGCGCCTGGGATCACCGGAATGTCTGAGCGATCGAGCAGGGCAAGCAGCCGGCCGGCGTTGCGGGTGGTGGTGTCTAGACCGATATTTCCGGCCACCGTGGTCACTCCGAGAATGTTGAACTCCGGACTATTGAGCGCAAACAGCATGGCGATGGCATCGTCGAGACCCGGATCGGTATCGATGATCACCGAGGTCATTTCGCCCCGTCGGCGAACGCCGCGAGAATACGGATCCACGAGCGGATGCCGTGCCGGAAGCTCGACAAATCGTATTTCTCATTGGGACTGTGGATGCGGTTGTCGAAACGGGCAAAGCCGATCAGCAGCGAGTCCATGCCGAGCCGGCGCTTGAATTCTCCGAGAATCGGGATCGAGCCACCGGTCCCGGCGATAGCGGCTTCGACGCCCCATTCGGCCGTCAGCGCGCCAAGTGCTTGGCGCAGCAGCGGGCTGTCGAGCGGCATGATCGACGCGGGCGACGTGCCGTGCGGCTTGAAGCTGACGCGGCAATCGGCGGGAATTAGGCTTTCGACATGGGCGCGGAAGTTTTTCCGCACCGCATCGGGATCCTGCCCCGCGACGAGGCGGAACGATAGCTTGGCCGAGGCCTTGCCGGGGATCACGGTTTTGAACCCCTCGGCGGTATAGCCGCTCCAGATGCCGTTGATCTCGCAGGTCGGCCGCGACCAGATCATCTCCTGCACGCTGCGCCCGGTTTCCCCGGCAGGAATCGATAGGCCGATATCCGACAGGAACTTCTCCGCATCGAACGGCAGTTGTTGCCATTGTGCGGCAATGGCTTCGGGCAGTTCGGCGACGCCGTCGTAAAACCCCGGCACGGTCACCGCGCCATCATCGTCGTGGAGGCTGGCTAGGACCTTCGCCAGCACATGCGCGGCGTTGCGGGCGGCGCTGCCGAACATGCCGGAATGCAGGTCGCGGTCGGCGGCGGTGATTTCGAGCTCTTCGCCGACAAGGCCGCGGAACATGGTGGTGATGGCGGGGGTAGCCCGGTCCCACATGTCGGTGTCACAAACGAGGATGGTGTCGGCGCGCAGTTCGTCCGCGGTCTGTTCAAGGAAAGGCCCGAGGCTCGGGCTGCCCGCCTCCTCCTCGCCCTCGAACAGCATCGAGATGCGGATCGGCAGCCGGCCGGTGACGGCCTTCCACGCCCGGCAGGCCTCGATGAACGTCAGCAATTGCCCCTTATCATCCGAAGCGCCGCGGCCCCGGATGTGCGTGTCGCCATCGGGAGCCTCGACCAGCACCGGCTCGAACGGCGGATGCGTCCACAGGGAGAGCGGATCGACGGGCTGCACATCGTAGTGGCCATAGAACAGCACATGCGGAGCGGCGGTTTCGCTGCCATGGGCGACGACCATCAAGTGGCCGGTAGTGTTACGAACCGTGGCGTCAAAACCCAGCGCGCCAAGCTGGTCCCGCAGCCATTCGGCAGCGCGGCGGCAATCGGCGGTGTAAGCTCTATCGGTCGAGATCGAGGGAATGCGGATGAACTCGAACAGCCGCGCCAAGCTCTCGTCGAGCCCGGCATCGGCGTGGTCGAGGACGGCGGCGAGGTCGATGGTCATCTCACGGTCCTCGTTTCGCCCAGCGGACCGACATCGGCGGCATCGATGCGGACGATTTCGGCCTTGAAGGCATCGGCAATCTGCAGCGCGTCGGCCAGGGTTTTTTGCCGATCGAGGGTTTGCAAGACCCGATCGCGCATCAGGAAGCGGCCGGCGACCATGGTGTCGGTAACATCGCTCGGGATAGCGGCGAATACCAGCATCGCATAGGGATCGTAGATTGGATGGAGGCGCGGCGCGGCGAGGCTGACGCGGATCAGATCGGCCTGCTTTCCCACCTCGAGTGACCCGATCCGAAGATTGAGGCTGAGGGCGCGAGCTCCTTCGATGGTCGCCATGCGGACGATTTCGATGGCCGGCAAGGGCCTTCTTGACCCAGCCAGCAGCTTGGCGAACATCGACAGCGGAGCGAACTGGCTGAACAGGTCGAGCGTATTGCCGCTCATCGCCCCGTCACTGCCGATTGCGACGGGCAGCCCGGCATTGCGCATCGCCTCGACCGGTGCGGTGCCCCGTCCCGCTTTGCCGTTGGAGCGCGGATTGGTGACGACGCAGACCTGGTGCTCGCTCATCATGGTGATGTCGGCGTGGTCAAGCTGCAGGCAATGGGCGCAGATAAGATTGGGCTTAAGCAGCCCGGCATCGCGCGTCACCGCGACAGTCGACTGGCCATGCGTGTCGCGCGCCCATTTCACCTCGGCGGCGCTTTCGGCGAGGTGCATCTGCACCGGCACCCCGGGATGCGCGGCGGACCACTCGGCAACGCGCTCCATGGTTTTGCGGCCGGTGGAATATGGCGCGTGCGGAGCAATCGACGGGGTAACCAGTCTATGCCCGGCGAACTCGGCGACGAGGTCCTCGACGCGGGCAAAACCTTCGTCGAAATCGCGGTGATCAGGCGGCGAGAAATCGGCCAGAGTCTGGCCGACAATGGCGCGCAGCCCGGCGCCGGCGGCAACGCGGCCAACTTCGGTCTCGAAATAATACATGTCGGCTACAGTGGTGACACCCGCCTCGATCATCTCCAGCGCCGCCAGCGCCGAGCCGACGCGCACCAGTTCTGGCGTTACGTATTGCCGCTCAAGCGGCAAAATATAGCGGTACAGCCGGTTGTCGACATCCTCGCCAAGCCCGCGGAACAGCGACATCGCCATGTGGCAATGGCCGTTGACCATCCCCGGCATCACGATATCGCCATCGCAGTCGATGCTTTCGGCGCCGTTCGCCGGCGGCGGACTACCGGACCCAAGAGCGGTGATCGTATCGCCATCGACAAGCAGCCAGCCGCGCCGGTGCTGGGTATCGGCGGCGTCGATGGTCAGCAGCCAAGCGTTATGAAACAGGATCCCCGTCATTCCGGGGCTAGGATGGTGCATTGCTCGGGCTCAGGAACCAGGCGTGCGGCGGTGCCGGGCTCGATCGGACTCGAGAGCGCGCCGTGGGCAATCAGCGGGCCGGCTGGGGTTTGCGCCTGGTATTGATAGGCACGGCCGAGATAGGTGCGGAGGCCGAGCGTTGCCGGGATGCCTTCGATGTTGGTGTCGGTGGAGACAGACAGCCCCTCGGCGCGACAGGCGAGCACAAAACTGTCCGGTATTTTCCCGTAGCTGTCCTGCGACAGGGTGAGCTGCACGCCGCCGGGACCCTCGGCGACAACGCTGCTGCCGGCGCGCGACCTTACCTGCATGGGTATGAGGTTCTCGAAGCCGACGAAACGGGCGACGAAGGCGTTGGCGGGGCGGCGATACAGCGTCTCCGGCGTATCGAGCTGCATGATGCGGCCTTGGTGCATGATGGCGACGCGATCCGAAATCGAGAATGCCTCCTCCTGGTCGTGGGTAACATAAACCGAAGTGGTGCCGTTGGCGCGCTGCAGCTGGCGAATTTCGACGCGCATGTCGACGCGGAGCTTGGCATCGAGATTGCTCAGCGGCTCGTCGAACATCAGCAGCGGCGGCTCGATCACCAGCGCCCGGGCAAGCGCCACGCGCTGCTTCTGGCCCCCCGACAGCGCAGCGGGCAGCCGCTCGCCAAAGGCTTCGAGCCCGACGCGCTCAAGCATCGCCGCAACGCGCTTTTTGCGCAGATCGGGGGTAATGCCGCGTTGCTTCAAGCCGAACCCGACATTGTCAGCGACGCTCAGATGCGGGAACAGCGCATAGTTCTGGAACACCAGGCCGATATTGCGGGCATGTGCAGGCAGTCGGGTCAGGTCGGCGCCGCCAAGCAGGATGCGGCCGGCGGTCGGCTGCAGGAAGCCGGCGATGAGCCGCAGCGTCGTCGTCTTGCCGCAGCCGCTGGCGCCGAGCAGTGACACCAGTTCCCCCGGCGCGATATCGAGCGACAGGTTTTCGAGCACTTTCGTTTGGCCGTATTGGGCCGAGATGTTGTCGATGGTGAGCGCAACGGTCACGGGGCGGGAAAACCTATTTCGTCAGGAAGGTGAGGCCGAGGGTGCGTTCAACGATGGCCATCACCCCGACGGTCAGCGCCATCAGCAGCACCGAAACCGAAGCGATGGTCGGATCAAAAAACTGTTCGACATGCGCCAGAATTTGAATCGGCAGCGTCGAGATACCGGGGCCGGTGAGGAAGATCGAGATCGAGACGTCGTTGATCGAGGTGATGAAGCAAAGGATGAACGCGGCGATGACACCGGAGCGGACATTGGGCAGGACGATGGTGAAAAAGCTCTTGAGCGGCGGACTGCCGAGACTGATGGCAGCTTCCTCGATCGAGAAATCAAAACTCGCAAGGCTCGCGCTGATGACGCGGACCACATAGGGCAACACCAGCAGCGTGTGGCCGATGACCAGCGACAGGAAGATCGGCGCGTCTAAGTCGACAGCAATGGAGCGTAACAGCGAGAAGCCAAGCACTAGTTCGGGGACCAGCACGGGCAATACGAACAGCGTCGACAGCCAGCCCGGCAGCTGGATGCGAAAGCGGTTGAGCGCGTAGGCGGCGGGGATGCCGACGAGCAGCGCCAGCGCGGTTGACAGTAGCGCCAGCTGCAGGCTGGTGACCATGGTGCGGCGGAAGGCCTCGATTTCGAAGATCTTGCTGAACCAGCGCAGCGACAGGCCCTGCGGCGGGAAAGTCAGGTACGTGGTGTTGCTCAGCGCCGCGCCGACGACGATGATCAGCGGCCCAACGAGGAAAATGAACACGAGGCCGGCGAGGACGATCAGTGCGGGGTGGACGGAACGGGTCATCACACCGCCAGTGGATTGAGGCGGCGGGCGACCCGGGTCATCAGCAGCACCACGGTGATGGTGATAACCACCATGATCGTGGCGATGGTCGACGCCGATACCCAGTCGAAGGTGACCATGGCCTGCTGGTACATCAGCGTGCCCATCACCATCTGGCTTTCCCCACCGATCAATTGCGGCGTGGCGTAGGCGGTGAAGCTGCCGGTGAACACCAGCACGGCGCCGACGATCAGCCCCGGCACCGACAGCGGCAGGATGACCTGCAGAAAGGTCGCCGAAGGCTTGGCGCCGAGCGAGGCAGAGGCCTGCAGCAAATCATCGGGGATGGATTCGAGCACGCCCGACAGCGTCAGGATCATCAGCGGCACGAACAGGTAGACCATCGCGGTGATCACCGCCCCTTGTGTGTACAGCATGGTCAGGGGCTGGCTGATGACGCCGATGGAGAGCAGCGCCGAGT
This sequence comes from Devosia sp., assembly GCA_028290665.1. Lineage (GTDB taxonomy): Bacteria > Pseudomonadota > Alphaproteobacteria > Rhizobiales > Devosiaceae > JAQGJK01. The sequence continues at coordinate 67,204 of JAQGJK010000013.1, forward strand.
TGAGGATGCCGTTCTTGCCAAGGATGATCAGCCAGGCAAACGAGCGCACCACTACCCCGGTCAGCAGGGGAAACACCGCAGCGATGATCAGGATGGATTTCAGCCAGCCTGGCGCGCGCGAGATGACGTAGGCCGTCAAAAACCCGATGACTAGCGCAATGGCCGTGGTCAATAGTGACACCTGCAACGTGCGCCACAGCACGGTGCGGCGAAAGCCGCTGGCGAAAAACGAAAGATAGGGGGCAAAGACCCCAGTCGGGCCGCCCAGCGTCGCGACGATGGTCAGCGTGACGGGAACGACGAGGCACAGCACGACGACGAGGATGGCAGGAGCCGAGAGCAGCCAGCCGGCGAAGCGTTTCATGCTCGGTTACTCGCCTGCTGCGCGGGATCGTGCAGCGGCGGAGCTAAACCCCACCGCTGCTATTGCTATCACATGCCGAAGAGTTCGTTCCAGCGATCGATCCAGCCGGCCTTGGCGGTGTTCATCTTGACGTAGTCGATGCGCGACAGGCCGGCGATGGTCTCGGCACCATAGGTCCACAGTGCCGCCTGTTCCGGGGTCAGTTCGACCGCGGTGACGACCGGGGCATCGACGCCCTGCTCGGCCAGCGCCTGCTGGATCTCTGGCGACAGGATGAAATTGATGAACTGGTAGGCGAGTTCAGGCTCGGCCGCACCGACCGGGATGTTGACCGTATTGACCGTCGCGATCGAACCTTCGGAGAGATCTGCCCACACGGCTGTCGGCAGCGCAGCCTGGATCTGGCCGAGCGTGAAATCCTGGGCAATCGCGGCCTTGATCTCGCCGGTCGAGAACAGATTGATCATCTCGGAGCCGGTATTGTAGTTTTTCACCACATTCGGCTTCAGTGCTTTGAGCGCGGCAAAAGCCCCGTCGGTATCGGTGTAGGCATCGACCTTGGCGTGTTCGCCGGCCTTGATGACGACCATCGGGCCGGCCGTGGTGGTAATGTTGGGGAGCGACAGCGAGGCGGCCATATCGGCGCGCCACAAATCGTCCCACGAGGTAATCGGGGTGGTGACGGTGGCGCTGTCATAGACGATACCAACGCGACCGATGGTGTAGGCCGGGCCGTAGCCACCCTGCGGATCCTTGGCGAGATCGTAGATGCCGGCGAGGTTGGGGAGCTTCGACGGATCGATTTTCTGGAACAGGCCGGCTTCGATGCCGGTCTGGGAGAAGCTGTCCGACAGGTAGATGACATCGACGCCGGCGCCGTCACGCAGCTGCAGCTTGTTGAGACGCTCGCCGGCATTGCCCGTCTCAAACACCACTTCGCAGCCGCAGATGGCCTTGAACGGCTGGATCAGGATGGCGTCGAGCTTGTCGCCGTTGAAGCCCCACCAGGAGATGGTGAGGGTCTTGGTCTGCGCCAGCGCCGGGGTGGCGAGCAGCGCCGAACTGGCCAGTGCCGCCAGCAGCGTGGTGCCGAGAAGTTTGTGCATTAGTTTGCCTTTCCTGTGGCGTTCGAAGCAGGCGCGAACGCGCGATGGTGGTTCAGGGTGCAAGCCTATTTTTCCAGCCGTTGCGGGGCAAGCCTAAATATTAGGCTGCGACAACACTGAGGGTTCTCGCCAGCCTCCCGAGACCGGGCTAGGAAAGAAGCATGACCCTATTGCCCGACGATCTGCTGATCAATGCCACTGATGAAATCGCCATCCGGCAGGATTTGACCCTGGTGGCGCTTGGCAAGCGACCGGCCGATCTGGCCCTGCGCGTCGGACGGCTGCTCGATGTGCATGCGCGCCGCTGGCATGAGGATCAGGAAATAATCATCCGCGGCCGGCGCATCGCCTGGGTCGGGCCGGCGGGAGCCTATACGGGCGAGGTCGAACGGCGCGAAGAGCGGCTCGACCTCAGCGCCGTGCCCGGGTTCGGCGAGGTGCACAAGCATATCGAATCGAGCCATCTGACGCCGGAATGGGAAGCCGCGCTGGTGCTGCCGCGCGGCACCACGTGGACTTGCGAGGCGAGCCATGAATTTTCCAATGTCGATGGTCCCCACAATCTCGAATTCTGGCTGACGGCGCGGCTCGCTGGATCGCCGCACAAGATTTTCCCGCTTCCCGGTTCGGCCGTGCCGCCCACGGCCTATGAATGGGGCGGCGGCTATTTCGGCCGCGATGAACAACGGGCATTCCTCAAGCAGTCGCTGATGGTCGCCGGGCTCGACGAGGTCATGGACTGGCCGGCGGTGTGGAACCCCGAGAACCCGTCATACGGCCGCTTGTGGGGAATGATCGAAGCCACCTTCGAGCAGCGCGGCGTCGTCGAAGGGCATGCGGCGGGGCTGCGCGCCCTGCCCGAGATCAACGCCTTTGCCGCCGCCGGCATGGCCTCCGACCACGAGGCATGGACGCCCGAGGAGGTGCGCGACAAGCTCCGACGCGGCCTGTTCATGGAGTTGCGACCGCATTCGCTGACCGAGATAGTCACCGCAATGCTGGCCGACGGGCTCGACGACTGGTCCCAGTTCGCCCTCGCGACCGATGACCGGTCCTGTTCCGATACGCTGAAGCTCGGGGCGACTGACCACAATGTGCGCGTAGCGATGGCAGCCGGGCTGGCGCCGGAGATTGCCATCCAGCTGGTGACCATCAATCCGGCGCGGCACATGCGGCTGACGCCCTGGGTCGGCTCGATCGCGCCCGGCCGCTTTGCCGATCTGGTGCTGCTCGACGATGTGGCGACGCTGTCGATCGCCGAGGTCTGGGCCGACGGCGCGCAAATCTCCGAGCGCACCACCTACCTGCCGGCGGTGCCGACGATCGCCTGGCCGAAATGGGCCACCGAAACCATCAATATCGCGCGCGAGATGACCGCCGCAGATTTTGTCATCCCCGCCCTGCCGGGGCGCGACACCATGCAGGCGGCGCTGCTGCGTCCATTCCACTGGTCAAACGAATTCATCACCATGGCATTGCCAGTACGCGACGGCGCGGTGCAGCGCGACGACACCCGCAACGTCACCAAATTCGCCATCGTCGACCGCTATTCGGGCGAGGGCAAAACCTCGAAGATGTTCTGGCTCGGCACCGGGCCAAAAACCCCGGAAACGGCGCTCGCCTGTTCGATGGGGCACGACAAGCACAACATCTGGGTCGTCGGCTCGTCGGACGCGGCAATGGCGCAGGCGGTCAATGCCATCCGCGCTATGCAGGGCGGCTGGGCGCTGGTGCGCGAGGGACACCTTGCCGCGACCGTTACCTATGAAGTCGGTGGGCTGATGACGCAGCGGCCCGCCAGTGAAGTCGATGCCGAGATGCAGGCGCTCTATGCCGAGGGCGCCAAGGTCGAGTGGCTGTACGAACCGAGTTTTTCACCGCGCTGGTGGCCGGGCTTCCCCGAACGGCTGGCATTCGCGACGCTGACCTGCGCGCCGTGGCGCTGGGTCCTCGTCGCCCCCTCGCCGCTGGCGCCCGAGGGTTTCGTCGATGTCGGCACCGGGCGCACCCACCCGATCGTCTGGTGAGGGCCGGGCTGTAAAACGGCTACCAGGCGATCAAATCAAGATCGTCGCCAAGCGCCCGACGGCCGGCTTCGACGACGCTCAGATGGTGAGTGAACAGGATCGGCTGGAAGTGCGCCGAGACTTCGGCCAGGGCCCGCATGCCAGCGATGGTGCGATCATCATCGAAAGTCTGGAAGATATCGTCGCCGATGAACGGCGTCGGTTCGTTGTTGCGGGAATAATCCTCGAGATAGGCGAGGCGCAGCGCCAGGTACAGCTGGTCGCGGGTGCCCTCGCTCATCGCCTCGACGCCGAGCCGGTCGCCATTGGAACGGACGCCCTTGAGACGCGGATGGTCGTCCTCGTCATAATCCTCGACCAGCTGCGTCAGCGAGCCGCCGGTCAGCATCCCCAGCAATTTCCCGGCGCGGGCAACCAGCGGATCGGCATTTGCGGCACGGTGCCGTTCCATGCTGGCGCCGAGCAGCGCCGAGGCCAGCTTCAGCACCACCCACTGGCGCGCCACCGCCACGATTTCGGCTTCGGCGGCGTGCTTCTGAAAAGCCGCGAGCTCGACTCCACCCCCGGCCTCTAGTGCCTCCCGGCGGCGACGGGCATCGGCAATGACGGCGAACACGGCGTGGCTGGTTTCGCTGAGCTGGGCTGCTTCCTCGACCAGCAACAGCACCCGGGCGGCGGCGGCGTCGGGATCGAAGCCGGCAAGATCGTCGCGGACTGCGTCCTCGTCCATGCCCTCGGCCGCATCGCGGAAGCGCTGGCGGCAGCGTCCGAGGCTGATGCGCAGCGCCTCGCGCTGTTCGAGGCGGCCGATAAGGGCGCGCAAATCGATGTCGTCAGGGACGGCTTGGCGTAACGCAGCCAGCCGCCCGGTCGCGGTTTCGGCGGCATCCCGCGCCTTGGTCACCGCCAGTTCCTGCGTGCGCACGTCCCGGCCGAATTCGTCCCGGCGGGTAGCGGCCGCACGGGCGGCTTCGGCGCGCTGGCGCAGCTCATCGAGTGCATCGACGGCCGAACGGTTGGTGAGGTCGGGCGCCAGCGCGGTGACCAGCGCAGCCACTTCGTTCTCGAACTGGTCGCGGTCGCGGGCCATGCCTTCGACGCGACGGGCCCGGTTGGCGCGTTCGTGCTGCAGTGGCGGCAGCTGTTCCCACGCCTTGATCGCCGCCGCAGCGCCTTCGAGCGAGATACCGGCGCCGAGGCCGATGGCAGTGGCGTCGCTGGTGAACCTTGCATGCGCCGCACTGGCCGCCGTCTCGGCTTCGGTCAATTCGTTGACGAGGCGAGCGATCCGGCGCTCGGCGTCCTCGCGCTTGCCGGCAGCGGCACGGCTGGCGGTCCAGGCTTCGGCGAGCAGGTCGAGCCGTTCGGCGACGGCCCGCCCAAGGGCCGGCACCGGGAGGCTCGGGCCCGGCTCGCTGCCGACACCGCGGGCGATATCGAGCAATGCCGGGCGCAGCGCTTCGGCGGAAGCATCGAGCCCGGCGATGGCATCGCCGAGTGCGGCAATGGCGTGGCGCTCCTCGAACAACGGCTCGAGGGCGCGGCGCCAGACCAGCATGTCGTCGGGCGAGCCCGGAGTAATTTCTGCGGCGAACAGCGCCCGGTAGCTTGCCTGCGCCGCCGTTTCCGCCGCGGCAGCCGTGGCAGTCGCGGCCTCGATCGCCGCCCGTTGCGCGCTGAGTTCACTATGCTTGCGCTGGTTCGCGGCATGGCGCGACACGCGCTCGGCATCGGCGAGGGCCGCGTCGGCAAGCCCGTCGGCCGCGCCGATCAGGCGTTCGACATTCTCCATAGCAGCGCGCGGCGGCAGCGGTGCCGAGCCCGCCAGCGCCTCGGCCAGCGCGGCAAAGCCAGTATCCCGCTCGGCACGCGCGGCGGCGATGACATCACGGCTCGGCATCGGACGGCCAGCCGCATCGGCCGCCATAGTCGCCACCAGCTGTTCGAGTTCCTCCACCACCAGCTGCCGACGCTCAGTCAGTGCCCGACGAGCCGCGTCGGCGGTCGCCAGCTGCTGGCGCTGCGCGGCGAGTTGCTCGACCCCCGGCAATGGCGCGAGGGCCACCGCGTCGAGATCGGCGATGGGGGGTGACAACCGCCCGGCCCGCTCGGCCAGCTGCCGGCGTCGCGCCAGCCAGTCGCGCTGCAACTCCTCGCGCCGGTCGAGCTGGCGCAATTCGGGGCCAAGCGCCGCGAGCCGCTCGCGCCACGGGCGCACATCGATGAGCGTTTCGGCCCGCGTGTCGCGAGACAGGCCGGCGAGGATCGCCTGCTCCTCGGCGAGCCGGGTCCGCAGCGTCACGAGGCGCGCCGCCTGCGCCTGCCCGGCCGACACCAGCGCGGCGAGTTCGGCCAGCTGTGCATCGGTTGGCTGCCTTGCCGTCAGCTGTTCGCCTGAAGCCAGGCCGAGTCGCAGCGCCAGCTGATCGATTCGGGCGGCGTAGTCATCACGCTCGCTCTCGATCCGTGGCAGGTCGCGACGCTTGGCGGTATAATCGCCCGTTTGGCCAAACAGCGCGATCACCGCGCCGGCAGCCGTCACCAGCGCATCGTTGACCTGCAGTTCGCTGAGCCCGGCATGCGCCTCGGCAAGACGGGTCTCGGCATCGACCACGGCGCGCACCGACGCAGCATCGGCCGCCATTGCGGTTTCGAGTTCGGTCGCCAGCTGCGCCGGAACCTCGGTCAAATCCTCGAAGGCGGCGAGGCCGGCCAGTTCGCTGTCGATCTCGGCGATGATCGGCCGCAACTGCCGCAGCCGTTCGAGCCGGCTGGTTTCGGTGCGCAGTTCGGCCTGCCGGGCACGGAGTTCCACAAGTCGTGCCTCGCCATCGACGATTTCGCCGAGCAGCAGCTTCCAGTCATTGGCCTTGAGTTCGCCGTCGCGCTCGGCGATGCGCGCCTCCTCGTGGCGATCCTTGATCTGGTAAAACAGCCGGCTTTTGGAGGCGCGGCTATCGAACAGCTCACCGGCCTCGGTTTCGAGCCCGGTCTTGAGCGCGGTCAGCCCGCTGAGCCCTGAAGCCGCGGCGAACAGCGCGCCGGCCGAAGCGCCGCTGGCCTGCAACATTTCCCCGGCACCACGCCGCAGGCGCTCGGAATCGAGCCCGAAGGCGCGCTCGAACATCTCCCGATTGAGGCTGCCGAGAAACGGCGCCAGCGCATCGTCGCGCAGCGCCGATTCACTGTCGTCATGCTGCAGCAGGGTATTTTTCCTCCCCCGTCGGCGGCGGAAGGCAAGTGCAGTGAGATCAGAACCACGAACGTTTGCACCGATGCGTAGGGTACCGGCATCGTGGAAAAAATCGAAAGCTCGTCGTTCGGTAAATCCGAAGAACAGATCGCCGAGCGCCGCCAGCACCGAGCTTTTGCCGGCTTCATTGGGGCCATAGACCAGATGCAGTTTCGCCCCCGGCCGGAACGCAAAGCTGCGATCGGTCAGGCCGCCATAACGGAGGATATCGAGCCGTTCGAGCCGCATCAGTGTGTCCCGCCGGCGCGTTGCAACACGACGTCGCGGGCTTCGGCGAGCAGTTGATCGAGGTCGTCGCCAAGCCCCGTATCGGCCCCGAGCCCGCCCGGCAGCTTTGCCGTCACGTCGCGGATCAGCGTCGCGGCCGTTGCGGCGATAGCCGGATCGGCAAGTGCTGCCGCGACAAGGCTGTCGAGATCGATGGCGCTGGCTGGTCGGGTCACTGCATCGCGTGGCGACGTGAAGTGCAAATCCAGTTTTTCGAGCCAGATATCGGCATGGACCCGCTGCGCCGCGGCCTGCAATTCATCGGTAAGCTGCTGCCGGTTAGCGTGAAAGCTGGCAGCCATCGGGGTTTCGCCGCGCAGCGTCAACCGCAGCGCCAGCAACTTCCCCGCACCGGCATTGGCGACTTCGCGCAGCAGCGGCCGCGCCAGTTCCAACAGCTCGGCAAGGCTGTCGGCACCATCGGCGACGAGGCTCGCCGCATGCCAGCGCGCCTGGTCGACAAGCACGCGCTCGAGCGCGACCTCACCATCGGTGACGGTAACCAGCACCGCCCCTTTGCCGCCGGTTTCGCGGATCGAGCGCCCCTGCAGATTGCCGGGGAACACCATCGGCGGGTTTTCGGCCACCACCTCGAAATCGTGGGCATGGCCGAGCGCCCAGTAATCATAGCCGCGGCTGCGCAATTCATCGACCGTGCAGGGCGCGTAATTGGCGTGCGGCGGCCGGCCCGACAGGGAGGTGTGCAGCACGCCGATATTGAACCAGCCCGGGACCGGCGTCGGATAGGCCAGCGCCAGATTGTCGGTCGCGGCGCGATCGGAAAACCCCTGCCCGTGCAGCGCTACCCGGAGGCCGTCGAGCCGAAACGTCTCGGGTTTCTTGGTGCTGAACTGGCGAACGCTGTCCGGGAGCGTCACGCTTTTGGTCACGACGCTATCGGCGTCATGATTGCCTTTGAGCACGAACACCGGGATGGCGGCCCGATCGAGCCGGGCGATTTCGCGGTTGAAGAACAGCCCGATGGCGCTGTCCTTCCATTCCCTGTCATAGACGTCGCCGGCGATAACGACGAAATCGACGGCGTCCTCCAGCGCCCGGTCGATCAGCGCGGTGAAGGCATTGCGCGTTGCCGCGGAAAAGCGTCGCGCCACCTCGGCATCCTTCAGCGCCAGCCCGCGGAACGGGCTGCCAAGATGCAGATCGGCGGCATGGAGAAATCGAAACGAAGTCACGGCGTCAAGGATCGGCTGCAAAGGGAAGCTGGGGAGCCACTCCTTGGCACGGAAAAGGCGGAGTTCCAAGCCGCCGGCCGGTTGATTCCCTACAGTGGTTTGGTGGCGCAGATGGCGTAGCGGTCCTGCACCAGCCGGTCGAGCGCCCGGAGCAGCGGCATTTTTCGGGCCTGCGCCCAGTTAATGGCGAACAGCTTGCGGTCGACCACCGGATCGGTGAACCCGGCATCGATCAGCAGGTCGACCACGGCACTGGCCGGCATGGCATCGGAAAAATACACCCGCGAGCGGATCGAGCGATGCCGCTCCATCATCGCCGGCGGCAAATGGCTCCGCGCGGCAGTTTTGCCGGTAACCCGCGACAGGGCTTCCGACAGTTTCCCGACCCAGGTTTTCCGGCCCATATTGCCATCGACGATCAGCAGTTTGCCACCCGGCTTCAGCACCGCGAACCACTCGGCAAACGCCGCCACGGGATCGACCAGCGTCCACACCAGATGCCGGTTGGTCACCACATCATAGCTGCTGCGCGGCTCCATGGTGTTTTCGGCGTCGCGCATGATGAAGCGGATGTCGGCCTGGCGTTTCTCCGCCTTGGCTCGCGCCTGCTCGAGCATCGCCTCCGACCAATCGGCACCGGTGACGGAGAACTGCAAATCGTGGAGCAGGTGCGAAATCACGCCCGTGCCGCTGGCAAGATCGAGCGCCTGACGCCCATTGCCCGGGCCAAGGTGCTTCTTGAGCAGGCGATGCCAGCCGCGGCGCTCGGCGTCCGAGAAAATCTCGTGGCCGACGCTTTGATCGAAGCTCGCGGCACGCTCCGACCAGAACTCCCGGATCTCGTCGCGAATGGAATAATTCGTGCCCGTCTCGTTCGCGCTCATTGGCTCAATCCCGCTATCACTTTGGAATCACTCTAAAAGATATAAGTTGATTATGTTGATCAGCTTTTCTATTGCGGCGACGTAGCATTGTTCGAGCGAGATCAAAATGAAAATTCTGCGTCTGATGGCCCTACCGGCTGTTGCCCTTTGTGCCCTGCTGACCGCCCCGGCGTTCGCGCAGGCGTTCACCGTGACCGATGTCGCGGGCCGCGAAGTCAGCTTCGACAAACCCATCGAGCGCGTCATCCTCGGGGAAGGCCGCATGCTCTACAGCGTCGCGCCGATCACCGGCGGCGATCCGTTCGAAAAGATCGTCGCCTGGCGCAACGATCTGTGGACCACCGATGTCAACGGCTTCGAGGCCTATGTGACCAAGTTCCCCAAGGGCAAGGACTTGCCATTCCTCGGCAATCTGACCGATGGCACGCTGCAGACCGAGACGGTCGTGGCGCTCGATCCCGACGTCATGCTGCTGCCGATCGGCAACAAGACCGCCGCCGATGAAATGAAGCTCGAAGCGATGCTGGACGGGGTTGGCGTCAAGATCGTCTACATCGATTTCCGCGAGCACATCCTCGACAACACCGAACCGAGCCTCAAGATTCTCGGCCAGATCTTTGGCGAAGAGGCCCGGGCGGAGGAAGTCGCGACCTTCTGGCGCGAGCAGCTGGCGCGGGTGACCGATGTGATCGCCGCCGCCAACCCCGACCGACCGGACGTGTTCATGTACCGCGCCGCCGGCCTCGTCGAGTGCTGCGGCACCTTCGGTCCGGACAATTTCGGCCTGATGGTCGATCTCGCCGGCGGCCATAATCTCGGCTCGGACTTTCTCCCCGGTTATACCGGCTCGATCAACCCCGAGCAGGTGATTGCCTCCAACCCGGATATCGTCGTGGCGACAGGGTCCAACTGGACCAATTCCGAAAACGCCAAGGATTACGTCAATGTCGGGCCGACGGCCGCGGCATCGGCAGACCTCAGCAAGGCCGCGCTGCTGGCGCTGGTTGAGGCTCCGGCGTTCACCGGCTCCAAGGCGCTTGCCGATCTCGACGTGCACGCCATCTGGCACCAGTTCTACACCAGCCCGTACCAGTTCGTAGCCGTGCAGCAATTGGCCAAGTGGTTCCACCCCGAGCTGTTCGCTGACCTCGATCCCGATGCGACGTTCAGGGAGTTCCACGAGAAGTTCCTGCCCGTCGATTACCAGCCCGGCTATTGGGTATCGCTCGGCGACGGCCAATAAACATGGCCATCGCCGATGCTAGTCTGGCCACTGCGGGCACACTGGAGGGGCGCGGACAATACCGCGCCCTGACCCGTCGCAAGCTGCTCATCCTCGCGGCGATGACGGTGGCGCTGTGCATCTCGTTTGCCGTCGACCTCGCCTGGGGACCGGCGCGCTACGGCATCGACCAGGTGGTGCTGGCACTGTTCAGCCCCGGCTCGGTGTCCGACCAGGTCCGCACCGTCGTCTGGGATATCCGCATGCCGGTCGCGGTGATGGCGATCGTCGTCGGCGCGGCATTGTCGATGGCCGGGGCGCAGATGCAGACCATCCTCGCCAATCCGCTCGCCAGCCCGTTCACCCTCGGGATTTCCGCCGCCGCCAGTTTTGGCGCGGCGCTGGCCATTGTCACCAGCGTGCCGCTGCTGCCGTTTGCGGCGAGTTTCATCGTGCCGATCAATGCCTTCATCATGGCGCTGGTGGCGACGCTGTTCATCCATTTCATCTCGCAGGCGCGCGGCGTCACCGTGCAGACCGTTGTGCTGCTCGGCATCGCGCTGGTGTTCACCTTCAACGCGCTGCTGGCCTTCCTGCAATTCCTCGCCTCCGAACAGGCGCTGTCGACCGTGGTGTTCTGGACCATGGGGAGCCTGACCAAGGCGACATGGCCGAAAATCTGGATCACCCTCGCCGTGGTGTTGATCGCGCTGCCGCTGTTCGCGCGCAATGCCTGGGCGCTGACTGCCATCCGCCTCGGCGAGGACCGGGCCGCGAGCTTTGGCGTCAATGTCCGTTACATCCGGCTCGAAACCATGCTGGTGGTGTCGCTGCTGGCCTCGGTGCCGGTCAGTTTCGTCGGCACCATCGGCTTTATCGGATTGGTCGGGCCGCACATCGCTCGCATGATCCTCGGCGAAGACCAGCGGTTTTTCCTGCCCGGCTCGATCCTTGCCGGCGCGCTGATGCTGAGCGTCACCTCGATCGTTTCGAAATCGATCATCCCGGGCGTGGTGTTTCCGGTTGGCATCATCACGGCGCTGGTCGGGGTGCCGTTCTTCTTTTCGCTGATCATCACGACGATGAGGAAATCATGGTAGCGCTGCGGCTCGACGCGGTCGGCGCCTATTACGGCCGGAAACTGACGGTCTCGGACGTGTCGACGCCGGTGATCAACGCCGGCCAGATCGTCGCGGTGATCGGGCCGAATGCGGCCGGGAAATCGACGCTGTTCAAACGCATCGCCGGGCTGCTCAAGGGCCCCGGACAGGTCGAAGTCGAGGGTAGCACGCGCGGCCAAAAAGCCATCAGCTACATGCCGCAGGATACGTCGGCGAACGCCGTGCTGACGGTCTATGAATCGCTGCTGCTGGCGCGGAAGCAAGGCCAGTCCTGGACCGTGGCAGAGGATGATCTCGAACTGATCGACAGCGTCATGGCGGCGATCAACATCACCAGCATCGGGTTTCGCGATCTCGGAGCGCTGAGCGGCGGACAGCGGCAATTGGTGTCGATCGCCCAGGCGCTGGTGCGCGAACCTGAAATCATCCTGATGGACGAGCCGACCAGCGCCCTCGATCTCCACCGGCAGGTCGAAGTGTTGGCCTTCATGCAGGCGCAGGCGCGCGAAAAAGGCATGATCGTCCTGATCGCGCTGCACGACCTCAACCAGGCGCTGCGCTTCGCCGACACCGCGCTGGTCATCGCCGATGGCCGCATGCGGGCCTGCGGCCGCTCCGCCGAGGTGATCACCACGGCGATGCTGCGCGAGGTCTATGGGGTCGAGGCGCGGATCGAAAAATGCTCGCGCGATTTCGACCACGTCATCGTCGACGGCGTCGCCGCCTGAGCCGGTTTACCGCTGACCGGCGATAAAGGCCCGCCAGCCGCCAAGCGCGGTAATGTCTTCGGCGCCGGTCAGCGCATGTGCCTCGCAAAGGAATCCTGAACAGTCGCTGCCGTCGTCGAGCCGGATCTTGCCGATACCGAGCGGCGCCGGGATGCGGGCGACGAACTGGCCGAACGCCGCCGCCGGCAACTCCCAGACTTCGACTTCGAGCCCCGGGCCGACAAACCCGGGCTCGCGCAGCAGTCCGGGTTTACGCGGCGTGGTATCGGGCAAGGCGAACAACCGGTAATCCTCGGCGGTGCGGCAGATCTTGAGCAGGCGACCGCCGGGCCCGGTCAGTTCCTTGTTGAGCGGCATGCCACTGAGATGCGCCCCGACGACGACGATCGGCACCATGGCGCTCGGCTGCGTCGGAACTTTGCTGGCGTCGGGAAGCGCCGCCGCTTTGTCGCGCCCCATGCCGCGCGCCCCGAGGCGGTGCAGCGCATCTGCAAGCGGGGCTAGCGCATCATCGGTGAAGGCCGGCCCGATAAGGGTGACCCCGGCCGGCAGGTGATCGGCGCTGTCGAAGCCCGCAGGGACGGCGATGGCGGCGCAATCGAGCAAGTTGACGAAGTTGGTGTAACGACCGAAATGGCTGTTCTTCCGCACCGGATCGGCCAGCATCTCGGCAACGGTGTAGGTCGTCGGCGACGTCGGCAGCAGCAGGACATCCGCCTTGGCCCATTCATCTTCGGTCCGCCGACGGAGTTCTTCCAACCGGTATTTGCCGTTGAAGGCCTCGACGGCCGTCTTGCCCTCAGCGCCACCGATGATGGCCCCGACGGTCGGATCGAAATCGGCGGCATTAGTCGTAAAAAACGCTTCGACGGCGGCGAGGCGTTCGGCCACCCACGGGCCGTCATACAGCAGCGCCGCCGCCTCGCGGAACGGCGCGTAGTCGAACTCGACGACGGTCGCGCCGAGCCGCCGCACATTGCCGATCGCCGCATCGTACAGCGCCTCGACTTCGCCATTGCCGAAGAATTCGCGCTCTGCTCCGGCCAGAACTCCGACGCGGAGGCTGGCGACCGGGAGTGCCGCCCATGCCGCCCGGCGCGAGAACGGATCGGCGGCATCGAAGCCCTCGGCGACTTTCCTGATGGCGACGCCGTCGCCGACCGTCCCAGCAAAAATCGTGACGCAGTCGAGGCTGCGGCAGGCCGGCACCACGCCGGTGTTGGGCAGCAGTCCCGGCGTCGGTTTGATGCCGACGAGATTCTGGAACGCAGCCGGGATGCGACCGGACCCCGCAGTATCGGTGCCGAGCGCAAAGCTCGCAAAACCGGCGGCAACGCTGACGCCGGAGCCCGAACTCGAACCACCCGAGACATACTCGGCATCGAACACCGAACGCGGCGCGCCATGGGGCGAGCGCGTGCCGTTGAGGCCGGTGGCGAACTGATCGAGATTGGTCTTGCCGATGACGATGGCGCCGGCCGCCCGCAACCGCGCCACGACTGTGGCATCGGCGGTCGGATGGTAGGTGAATGCCGGGCACGCGGCAGTCGTCGGCAGGCCGGCGACATCGATATTGTCCTTGACTGCGAACGGGATGCCCCAGAGCGGCAGGCTGTTGGGTGCCGGGTGCCGCTCCATCAGCGCCTCGGCGGCGGCGAGCAGGTCGGCGTCGCTGGTCGGGGTGATGAACACTGCCGGATCGGGCCACGCCGCGCGCCGTTCGATCACGGCCTCCATCACTTCGCGCGGCGTGACGCTGTGCGCCGCATACAGCCCGCGGAGGGTGGCGAGATCGAGCATACTCGGCAGCATCAAAGTTCCTCCAGCACGACGATGATGTCGCCGGTCTTGACGTTTCGGCCCGGCGCCGTCCGAATTTCGGCCACGCGGCCAGCGGTGTGGGCGGTGACGGTGATTTCCATCTTCATCGATTCGATGATGGCGATGGCAGCGCCCGCCGCAACCCCGTCGCCCGGTTGCACCAGCAGTTTCCAGATGTTTCCGGGCACGCTGCTGGCAATGCCGATGCTCCCCGGCGGGATTTCGCCCTCTTGCGTGCCGTTTCCGGCATCGTCGGCGATGAAGCTGTCCAACCCCTCGGCCTGCCAGCGACTGCGCTCGGCCTCGAACGCCGCCTGCTGCACCGATTTGAACGCGGCGATGCTCCCGGCATCGGCTGTGAGCTTGGCGGCATAATCGGCGTAGGAGAACTCGGTCTCTTCGATCCGGATCGGATAAGCGCCGTGCGGAAAGGCGGCGCGGGCTTCGGCCAGTTCCTCGTGCGACACCGGAAAAAATCGGATCTGGTCAAAACACTCGAGCAGCCACGGCTTGCCGGGATGAAACACCGGCGTCGTGCGCCAGGTGTTCCACACCTGGATGGTGCGCCCGAACAGCTGATAGCCGCCCGGCCCCTCCATGCCATAGATGCACATATAGGCGCCGCCGATGCCGACAGCGTTCTCGGGCGTCCAGGTGCGGGCTGGATTGTATTTAGTAGTCACGAGCCGGTGGCGCGGGTCGATCGGCGTCGCCACCGGCGCACCGAGATAGACATCGCCGAGCCCGAGCACGAGGTAACTGGCGTCGAAGATGGTGCGCTGAACCGCCTCGATGCTGTCGAGCCCGTTGATGCGGCGGATGAATTCGATGTTGTCGGGGCACCACGGCGCGTTGGGGCGGACCAGCTCCTGATATTTCCGCATCGCCAGCTGGATATCCGGATCGTTCCACGACAGCGGCAGGTGGACGATACGGCTCGGCACAGTGACGGTTTCCGCCGCGGGCAGCTGAAGTTCGATTTCGGCGAGCTGCCACAGCAGGCGGCGGCGCGACAGCGTCGTACCGTCATAATGGATCTGCAGCGACCGGATGCCGGGCGTGAGGTCGATGATGCCCGGCAGACGCGCCTGCTGCACGGCTTGCTGCAGCAGGTGCACACGCAGCCTCAGCGCGATATCGAGGGTCATGTCGCCGTATTCGACCAGCAGATTATCATCGCCCTGCCGGCGATAAACCACCGGCACCGGCCCATCCTCGCTATGGCCGACGATCGCCGCACCGGAAGCGATGGCGGGGCCGGCGACGGGATCGTCGGGGCGGCTGACCGGATGGAATCGGATGGTATCGCCGGGCTTGAACTGGCCCATTCTCCAGTGCTCGTCGCGGGCAATCACGGCGGGGCAGACGAAACCGCCGAGACTCGGGCCATCGGGGCCGAGGATGATCGGCATGTCGCCGGTGAAATCGATGGCGCCGACGGCATAGGCATTGTCGTGGAGGTTCGACGGATGCAGCCCCGCCTCGCCACCATCGCGCCGCGCCCACTGCGGCGCCGGCCCGATCAGCCGAACACCGGTACGGGCACTGTTGAAATGCACCTCGTAGGCGGTGGAAAACAGCGTCTCGATATCGGCCGGCAAAAAGAAATCCGGCGCGCCGTGCGGGCCATACAGCACACCAACCTCCCACGCACTGGTCAGCGGCGCAGGGTCGATGGCGGGTTGCGGATCGGGCTGTTCGGCCCGCGCGAGGTGCAACACGTCACCGGCCTTGAGCGTACCAGCCGCATGGCCGCCAAACTGGCCGAGGCCGAAGGTGGCCCGCGAGCCGAGGATTACGGGCGCGGCAAAACCGCCAGCGATGGCAAGATAGCTGCGCTGGCCAAAGCCGACTATGGTGCCGATGGCCAGCACCTGCCCCGCCGCGACAGCGATGGCCGTGTTGTCGGAAACCGACACGCCATCAAGCTTCAGCGGCATGGCCGCGCCGGCCAGCGCGATCGTCACAGCGGCATGGAACCGCAGCGTCGGGCCGCTCATGGTCAATTCGAGCGCCGCGGTCATATCGGCATTGCCGACGAGACGGTTGGCGTGGCGAAAGCTTTTCTCGTCCATCGGCCCGCTCGGCGGCACACCGACATGCCAGAGGCCGAGCCGGCCCGGCAGTTCCTGCAGGCTAGACTGTGCGCCCGGTGCCAGCACTTCGATCACATCGGGGACAAAGGCGAAATCTTTCAGCGCCGTGGTCGCCACCTTGCCGCTGGCGAGCAGTTCGGATGCGGCGATGGCGCGGAGATAAGCGAGGTTGGTCTCAATCCCGGCGATCGAGGTGTTGTCGAGGGCGCGGCGGAGCCTGGCAATGGCGTCGGGGCGATCCGCTCCCATGACGATGAGCTTGGCCAGCATCGGATCATAGAACGTCGAAACCTCGGTGCCCGTCTCGATCCAGCTATCGACGCGGACATCGGGCGGAAACACCACCTCAGTCATAAGGCCGGCGCTCGGGCGAAAATCGGCATGCGGGATTTCCGCATAGAGCCGGACTTCGATGGCGGCGCCGACCGCTGCGAGCGGCCCGGCGGTACCGATCGGGTCTTCACCGGCCGCCTGCCGGATCATCCACTCGACGAGGTCGATGCCCAACACCGCCTCGGTGACCGGATGCTCGACCTGTAGCCGCGTATTCACCTCAAGGAAGTAAAAATCCTCGCGTGATGGATCGTAAATGAACTCGACGGTGCCGGCCGATTCATAGCGGGCGGCAGCGCCCAGCGCGATTGCCGCTGTGTGGAGGCGCGCCCGGATAGCATCGGACAAGCCCGGCGCGGGGGTTTCCTCGAGCACCTTCTGGTTGCGCCGCTGCAGCGAGCAATCGCGTTCGCCAAGCGCGATCACCCGGCCTTTCCCATCTCCAAATATCTGCACTTCGACATGGCGCGCCCCCGAAACGCAACGCTCGATGTAAACCCGCGCATCGCCAAAGCTCGCCGCGGCGGTGCGCTGCACACTGTCGAATGCCGCGGCGAGCCCGCCTGCATCCGCGCACAGCTGCATCCCGATGCCGCCCCCGCCCGCGGTGCTCTTCAGCATCACCGGGTAGCCGATCGTCTCGGCTGCGCTGAGCGCCTCGTCGGCGGTTGCCAGCAGTTCTGTCCCGGGCAGCAGCGGCACGCCGCTCGCTTTGGCAAGGGCGCGAGCAGTGTGCTTGAGCCCGAAAGCTTCGATATTGTCCGGCGTCGGTCCGATAAAGGCGATGCCCTCGGCTGCCAGCCGTCTGGCGAAACCGAGGTTTTCCGAGAGGAACCCGTAGCCCGGATGCACGGCCTCGGCGCCGGTCGCCCGGCAGGCGGCAATCACCGCGTCGACATCGAGGTAGCTTTCGGCCGCCGGTGCAGGCCCCAGGCGCACCGCCTCATCGGCGAACCGCACCGCCTGCGTAAACCGGTCGGCATCCGAATACACCGCGACCGAGGCGATACCCATAAGCTTGAGCGTGCGGATGATGCGCACGGCAATCTCGCCGCGATTGGCGATGAGGACTTTTTTGAACATCGCCCTAGTCCAAAATCACGATCCGGATCGGCGTCGGATTGAAGCCGTTGCAGGGATTATTGACCTGCGGACAGTTGGAGATGACGCAGAGGACGTCCATTTCGGCACGCAGTTCGACATGATCGCCGGGCCTAGAAAGCCCATCGACGATGGTCATCTGGCCCGACGGCGCGATCGGCACGTTCATGAAAAAGTTGAGATTGGGCACGATATCGCGCTTGCTCATCCCGTGCCGCGTCACTTCCAGCACGAAATTGTCGCGGCAGGCGTGCAGATATCTGGTGTCGTGCCCAAAGCGCACGGTGTTGCTCTCGCAACTACACGCGCCCGCTGAAGTGTCGTGCCGGCCGCAGCTGTCGGCGGTGACAATCAGCATGACATTGCCCTCGCAACTCACCAACTTGGTACCGATCCCGACATAGGCGTTGCCGTTGACGCGCAGCGTATCCTGCCCGCTATAGCGCTCGGCGAAATCGTCGGCGCGGTAGAACAGCGTATCGACGGCCTGCTGCCCCTCGCTGTCGATGATGCGGATGCTCTGGCCCCGACGGACCAGGCCAGACCAGGGCTGTTCGGCGGCAACGAGGAATTCGGATTTGGCCATCGGTGTCGCTCCCCTCACGCCTGCTGCATGGCGTTGTTTTCAAAGCCGCGCACAGCCTCGGCAGTCGCCGTGCGACAGATATCGTCGGCGATGACTTCCGTCCGGAAGCGGGTGACCGTGATTGGAACCGGCGCATAAACCGGGTTCGGATCGAGCGGATGCGGGCAATTGGACAGCGCCACGATCAGGTCCATCTCGGCTCGCAACTCAACGAAATCGCCCAGGATGCGCAGATCGTCGCGCCAGACGAAACTCCCGTCATCCGCGACTCGGACCGGGACGAAGAAATTCAATGCCGAGGGGATATCGCGCCGACCAAGCCCGAGCTTACCGGCGGCGAGGATGAAATTGTCGCGGGTATTGCGCGTCGCCTGCCCGGGGTATTTCCCGGCATTGGCAGCCGCATTCGAGCCGCCCATCAACGCATCATGCGCCGTGGAGGCGGCTTCGGTCACCGAGAACAGCACCCGGCCCATGTCGGAGAACAGCACGCGGCCTTTGGCAATGGCCGTGGTCCATTGCACCTTGATGGTGTCGGGCAGGTTGAGCCGCTCCGAGGTGTCCGCGGCACTCCAGGCGATCATCGCGACCGCCGATGGCCCGTGATCCTGCGCGATGCGGAGACTGTCGCCGGCCTTCAGCAGCGTCGACCAGTACCACCCACCCGGGATGGTTTCAGTGTGGATCGGGTCGGCAATCGGCAGCGCGGGCACGCCGCTCGGGCCCGGCAAAGCACGCGGGGCGTTGTCCAGCCCCCGGCGCTGATGCTCCTCGTAACGCGCCCGGTCGGCGGCAATCTGCTCGGCGGTGCGGCTCATGAGACACGGTCTCCTCGTGGCGCGAGGTCGTCCTGCGCCAGGCTTAGGGGAATGACCGGGTCGGCCCGGTCGGGAGCATAAATGGAGGTCTCGCCCGCGATCCGCGGCGGCCAGATGTCGATGTCGCGGCTGAGCCGTGCGCCATAGCGCTCGCGCTCCTCGGGCCGGTCGCGCGGCCGCTCGAAGGCGATGACGCGTGTCCCGAGCGTAAAGGCCTCGCGCAAATCATGGGTGACCATCACGACGGTCAGTTCGGTCTCGTGCCACAGCCGCTTCATCAGCACGTGGATTTCGGCGCGGATACCGGGATCGAGCGCCCCGAACGGTTCGTCGAGCAGCAGCACGCGCGGTCGCATGATCAGCGCCTGCGCCAGCGCCAGCCGCTGTTGCATGCCGCCCGACAGCTGCGCCGGGTATTTGTCCTCGGCCCCGGTGAGCCCGACTTCGGCGATCAGTTGCCTTGCCTCCTCGATCGCCGCCCGCCGCTTTGCACCGAACAGCCGCGCGGCGATCGGCGAGGCCTTGAGCACCTTGCCGAGCAGCACATTGCCAAGCACGGTCAGATGCGGAAACACCGAATAGCGCTGGAACACCACGCCGCGATCAGGCCCGGGTTCGGCTACTAGCGGCACGCCATCAAGGGTAATGGTCCCCTGCGTCGGGGCTTCCTCCCCAAGCAGAAGCCGCAAGAACGTCGTCTTGCCGCAGCCCGAGGGACCGACCAGCGCGACGAAGGCACGCGCTGCGATGGTCAGCGAAATCTGTTCGAGCACGATCTGGTCGCCATACTCTTTCCACACCTTGTCGAGCACGATTTCGCTCATGCGCCGCGCTCGAGATTGGACCACGGGAACACGGCGATGCGCAGCCGGTCGAGGGCGAAATTGGCGATGATGGCGAGCAGCGTGATCCAGGCGACATAGGGGAAGATCACGTCCATCGACAGGTAGCGACGGACAAGGAAAATGCGGTAGCCGAGCCCGGAATCGGCCGAGATGGCTTCGGCGGCAATGAGAAATAGCCACGCCGGCCCGAGCTGCAGCCTGAGGCAGGTGATCAGCCGCGGCAGGATTTGCGGCAGCACCACGCGCAAGGCGATCTGCCACGACGAGCCGCCGAGCGTCTGGGCCTTGATCAACTGCTCGCGCGGCAGTTCGAGCACTTTCAGCGCCAGATCACGGATCATCGCTGGGGCAACCCCGATAACGATGAGCGTGATCTTGGCGGTTTCCCCGAGCCCCAGCACGATGAACAGGATCGGCAGCAGCGCCAGCGGCGGCACCATCGAAACGGTGGCGACGAACGGCGCCAACAGCGCCCGAATGTACGGAAACATACCGATGACCATGCCGGTCACGAGGGCGATGGCGGTCGCGATGCCGAGCGCCGCGACGAGGCGCGACAGGCTCGCGGCGGTATCGGACCACAGCAGGTACTCGCCGGTCCGGACATCGGGCGTGAACGCCATGCGGTTGACGGCATCGACGAGGCTCTGCAACGCCGGCAACAGCTTGTCGCCCGGGTTCTCGGCCAGCCGGGCAGCCGAGCCGATGCCATAGGCGATGACCAGCAGCGCGAACGGCGCGAGCATCAGCGCGACACTGGTCGCACGGCCGGGTTTCAGGTTGATCCAGCGCATTGTTGGGCTTGGACTCGGGCTCTGAGTTTGTGACGGCCCCTCACCCCGACCCTCTCCCCAATGGGGCGAGGGGGCGATGGCAGCGGGGCTTGAGGGTCAATTTGAAGTCAGACGGTGCAACAACGTCCCCTCTCCCCGTTGGGGAAAGGGACAGGGTGAGGGGCCGTGACCGACTACAGCGTCCCCTCAAAAGCCATCGCCATATACTCATCGTTGAACCGCAACTTGACGTTGCCCGGATCGCCGAGGATTTCCCCTCCCGGCAGTTCGATGCCGATGACATCGGCCGACGGCGCGCCTGAACCAAGCAGCCCCTTGTCGAACAGGAAAGTCCGCACCTTTTCCATCGTCGCCCCGAGATCGGGCGAGTTGACGAAGGCCAGCGCATCGTCGGGCGTCGCAAAAATCTCGGTTGCCGCGAGTTGCGCCTCGAACCCGGCCTGGTCAGTGCCGGAGGCGACGCCCATCGCCTCGCGCGCCGCGGCGCCCTCGGCCGTATCGGCAGTCATGATGTCCATGGCCTCGTACCAGATACCGGCCAGCGCCTTGCCGAAATCGGGATTGGCGCTCAGCACATCGGTGTTGGCGACCATCATGTCGATGATCTCGCCGGGGATCTGCGCGCTGTCGAACACCTTGGTGGCGCCGGGCAGCGCCACGATTTCCGACACCATCGGGTTCCAGGTGACCATGGCGGTAACGTCGGCGGTCTGGAAGGCGCCGACCATGTCGGGGTCCGAGGTGTTGACCACGTTGACGTCCCGCTCGGTCATGCCGACACTGTCGAGCGCCCGGGCCAGCAGGTAATGCGACACCGAGTATTCGACGAGGTTGACCGGTTGCCCCTTGATGGCGGCAAGCTCGGTCGCGCCCTTGAGGATCACCGCATCATTGCCGTTGGAGAAATCGCCGATGATCACTGCGGTGGTATCGACGCCGCCGGCTGCCGGGATCGACAGGCCGTCCATGTTGGTC
The DNA here is from genome assembly GCA_028290665.1 of Devosia sp. GTDB lineage: Bacteria > Pseudomonadota > Alphaproteobacteria > Rhizobiales > Devosiaceae > JAQGJK01. The sequence continues at coordinate 88,738 of JAQGJK010000013.1, forward strand.
AGCGTCACCGCATCGAAAGCCCCGGCGGTGTACTGGTTCATCGACTCGACATAGTCGTTGAACTGGGTGACCTCGATGGTGATGCCGTATTTGTCGGCCCACTTCTTGACGATGCCGGTATCGGCGGCATAGCCCCACGGCATCCAGCCGACATAGATCGACCAGGCCACCTTGAACTCGGTCTTTGCCTGAGCGAGGGCGAGCGAAGTGGTCGCGGCGAGGGCGGCCGAGAGGGCCAGCGTCGCGGCAAGTCTGGAAATCAGGCGCATCTCAGTTCCCCTTTTGCGTCATTCAAAAAAGGGATTGGGCACCAACCATCGCGCCAATCCCTTGGCTATCGAGGTCTCCCGGGCTTTTGTCCCGCCGTGCGTCCGGCCGGATATCTCCCGCCCGGTGGTAGCTCTCGGACCAGACGCACCCAACCGGCTGCCGGAACCCTAGCCCCTTACTCAGACACTAACGAGCAAGCGGCGTGCCAGCTCGAAAACGGCGTTATTTCAACCGCTTGGGATTGCCTAGCTGGCCAGTGATGGGCAAAATGTAAGCGCCTTGGGATATGCTGAGTAACATTTAGGCACTGAAAAATGGCCGAGGACCGAAAGTTCGGTGACAATGGCGGTCCGCCGCTAGAGCCTGCGCATGAGTGGGGCAACGGGCCGGTCGGCACTTATTTTGACTGGAAGGCGGCGCATAAGCGGGCATGGGACGTACCCGCCGAGATCGCCATCATGCGCGTCCGCCGCGCGCAGGCGCTCGGGCCGACCTATGAGGAATACACCCTGGAAATCATGGAACGCGGACGCCATCTCAGCGCCGGCGACGCCGACCGGATCGCCGCAATCAAGCGCAAGCGGCCGCTGCGGTATTGACGCTCAGGTCGCTTCGTCAGGGACAGTGGCGGGCTGCCCGAACAGGATGACCAGCAGCCCGACCAGCGCGACGAGACCACCGACCAGCATCCTGAGATCGAAGCTCTCGCCCAGCAGGACGACGCCCATGGCGATGCTCATCAGCGGCAGCATCAACCCAAGCGGCGCGACGAGACTGGCGGGATAGCGCTGCAGCACATGGAAATACGCCGTGTGCGCTACGATGGTGACGATCACCACCGAGAACGCCAAGCCCGCCCAGAACGGCCAGCCGGCGGCAAGGCTCGACTGCCACTGGCCGTGTTCGGCCAGCAGCGAATAGGCCAGCAGCGGCGGGAACGAGGCGAGCGCCACCCAGGCCTGCAGGCGCAGCGGCCGGATCGGCCCGTAGCGCTTGAGCAGGATCGAGCCGAGCGCGATGGAGGCCGCCGAGGCGAACGCAAACAGCAGGCCGAGCGTAACCGCCTGCCCATCCGGTTCCCACATCACCACCATCACCCCGCCAAACGCCAACCCGATGCCGGCGACCCGCTGCCACGAGACGCGCTCTGCGAGGATCAACACGGAAAGTATGGCGGTGATCGGGATCGATAGCTGCAGGACGATCGAGACGCTGGCAGCCGGAGCGGCGTTGAGGGCGAGGAACATCAGCCCGAAGTGAAACGCCCCCATCAGCGCGCCGATCAGCAACACCGGGAACAGCGGCCACGGCAGCGGCCGCAGCAACGGCGCGAGGATGATCGCGACCAGCAGGAACCGCGCTCCGGCATAGGAAATCGGCGCTATGCCGAAGCGCGTGAACAACACCCGGCTGACGACGAGATTGGCCGCCCAGGCGAGGCAGACGCCGGCAAAGATCAGGAAATCGCGCAGGCGCATGGCTGTAACCGACCGGGTGCGACCGTCAGGCCACGGCCATGATGGCCATGACATACGGCGCGAACGACCGCCAGACTTCGACCCGGAACGCCACGGGGCCGGTGCGCCACAGGATGATCTCGGCCTTTTCGAAAATGGTGCGCGTTACCATGCCGACCGGAAATGCCTTGAGCGACAGGTCGAGCGGCACGCCAGCATTGAGCACGGCGGCGGCCCGGGGTCCATCGAGACGCAGCCCGACTTGCCGGTGCGAAATATCGACCACGGCATGGGCAATTCCGGGCAACGCCGCAGCGATCGCCTGTTGCACCGCAAGTGTCTCGTATTCAGGCGCCAGCAGCAGCCACTCGTCAGGGCCAAGCCACAAGGTAGCACGATCGCCGGCAATCGCCGAACTGCAGGGCTGTGTCGGCAGCGCAACGCCAAACGCAGCGCCCGCCGCCACGGCGCCATCGCTGCCCCGATACAGCAAACGGGCAATGGCCGGGGCGGCACTGTAGCTGACGCCGGGCACCGCTGGCGGCAGGCTGGACAGCGGCGTCAGGCGGGACCGCGTCAGGTCAGGCATTGATGCGCCCTCCTTCCTTGTCAAAGAACACCGGCTCGGTCACCGTGACGGCAATGCCGCCATCAGGCATCGGCACATGCAGCGTCGCACCCATGCGCCCCTTGCCGCCGGCGACCAGCGCCATGGCGATGGACCGGCCCAGCGTCTCGCTCCAATAGGACGACGTGACGTGACCCAGCGCCGGGGTGCCGGTGGCAGGCGAGGCTTCCACCGTGATCTGCGCGCCCTCTTCCAGCACCACTTTGGGGTCGGCAGTGAGCAGGCCCACCAGGTGCTTGCGATCGGTCTTGACCAAGTCCGGCCGTTTCAGCGAGCGCTTGCCGACGAAATCCTTTTTCGCCTTGCCGATGGCCCAATCGAGCCCGAGATCCGACGGGGTCACCGTGCCATCGGTTTCCTGCCCGACGATGATGTAGCCCTTTTCGGCGCGCAGCACGTGCATGGTCTCGGTGCCGTACGGCGTCAGGCCATGCGGCACGCCGGCTTCATGCACTGCTTCCCACACGGCCCGGCCATGATCGGCCGGGACGTTGATTTCAAAGCCCAGTTCGCCGGTGAAACTCACCCGAAACAACCGCGTCGGCACGCCGCAGATGCTGCCCTCGCGCACGCTCATATGCGGCATCGTCTCGGCCGCAAGATCGATGCCCTCGACCAGCGGAGCGATGATCTCGCGGGCCTTTGGCCCCTGGATGGCGATGACCGCCCATTGCTCGGTCGTCGACGTCAGCCACACCTTGAGCTCGGGGAACTCGGTCTGGAGATAATCCTCCATATGCGCCAGCACGCGCGTCGCCCCGCCGGTGGTGGTGGTGACATGGAAGCTGTCGGCGGCGAGCCGCCCGATGACACCGTCATCCATGACGAAACCCGCCTCGTTGAGCATCAGCCCATAGCGGCAGCGGCCGATGCCGAGTTTGTGCCACGGGTTGGTATAAAGCCGCTCCATGAACTCGGCGGCGTCGGGGCCGACGATTTCGATCTTGCCGAGAGTCGTCGCATCGAACAGCCCCGCTGCGCTGCGGGCGGCCCGGCATTCGCGGTTGACCGCCGCATGCATGTCCTCGCCGGGCTTCGGGAAATACCAGGCCCGCTTCCACTGCCCGACATCTTCGAATTTGGCGCCGTTGGCCGCGGCCCAGCCATGCATAGGAGTTTGCCGCACCGGATCGAGCAGGGCCCCACGCGAATGGCCGGCCAGCGTGCCGAACGTCACCGGGGTGAATGGCGGGCGGAACGTGGTCAGGCCGATATCGGGGATCGGCTTGTCGAGCGCCGCCGACGCAATCGCCAGCCCGTTCATGTTGGAGGTCTTGCCCTGATCGGTGGCCATGCCGGTGGTGGTGTAGCGCTTGATGTGCTCGATCGAGTGCATCCCCTCGCGCACCGCCAGCTTGATGTCCTTGGCGGTGACGTCGTTCTGGAAATCGACGAAGGCCTTCACCTGTTCGGGGTTGCGATCATGCGGCACCGCGCCATGGAAGCCCCCGGCCGGAGCAATGGCGCCCGTGACGGCAAAGCTGCGCGTCCCCGGAGTGCCCACCGCCACGGCGCCGGCGGCATGACCCTCGGCGATCGCTTGGGCAAGCTCGAAAGTGCCGTTGCAGGCACCGGCTGATTGAGCGGCTTGGGCATAGGTGCCCGGGAGATAAATCTGGCGCTCGGAATCATAGGCAAGCTTGCCGCGCGATTGCGAGAACAGGTGCACCGCCGGCGTCCAGCCGCCCGCCATCAGCACCAGATCGCAGACGATTTTTTCGCCCCCCCGCACCGTGCCATCGGCTGCAAGACTGCCGAGCGTGACCCCGCTGACGCGCAGGTTCCCCGACACGCCAGTGACGACGGTCGCCGGCATGATCCTGAGGCCAGTACCACTCGCGGCCTCGAAACCGGGACCGGACGGAGCGGTCCGCAGATCGGCGATGACGGCGATTTCGGTACCCGCTGCGTGCAGGTCGAGCGCCGCGCCATATCCCGTGTCATCGGCGACAAACACCACCGCCCGCTCGCCGGGCCTAACCCCATAACGATTGGCAAAAGTCCGGGCGGCGGATGCCAGCATCACCCCCGGGCGGTCGTTATCAGGAAACACCAGCGGCCGCTCGATCGCCCCGGTGGCAAGCAAGACCTGCCGCGCCCGCACCTTCCACAACCGCTCGCGCGGCTGGCTTTTGTCCGGCGCAGCCAGATGCTCGGTCAGCTTTTCAGCGAGGCCGAGAAAATTCTGCGCATAATAGCCGAACGCCTGTGTCCGTGGCAGCAGCGTCACATTGGGCATGGCGGCAAGCCGCGCCAGCGTCGCCCCGACCCAATTGGCCGCGGACAGCCCATCGATGCTCGCCGTGCGCTCATCGAGCAGCCCGCCACCCATCTCGGCCTGTTCATCGGCGAGGATCACCGCAGCACCGGTTTCCCCGGCAGCCAGTGCCGCCGCCAACCCCGTCGCCCCGGCCCCGACGACCAGCACGTCGCAATGCGCATAGCGCTGCGAATAATGATCGGGGTCGGGTAGTTTCGGCGCATGTCCAAGGCCCGCGACGCGGCGGATGAACGGCTCGTATAGCCGGTGCCAGGCGCCGCGCGGCGACATGAAAGTCTTGTAGTAAAACCCCGCGCCGAACAGCCCGGCCGGGGCCAGATCGTTGAGCGCCTGCAGGTCGAACGCCAGGCTCGGCCAGCGATTTTGACTTTTTGCCACCAAACCCTCGTAGAGCTCGACCTGCGTCGCCCGCAGATTGGGCGCCGAACGACCATTGCCGCGGTCGATATCGACCAGCGCATTGGGCTCCTCCGACCCAGCAGCGACGAAGCCGCGCGGCCGGTGATATTTGAACGAGCGGCCCACCAGATGCACGCCATTGGCCAGCAGCGCCGAGGCCAGCGTATCGCCGGCGCAACCCTGATAGGCGCGGCCATCAAAGCTGAAATTGATCCGCCGGCTGCGATCGACGCGGCCGCCGTTGCCGGTGCGCATCTGGCCGCTCACGAGGCAAGCTCCGGACGCGGTTCGCCAGCCTTGTAGGTCACGAAAATCCTGTCGGTCACCGTGTCGCGCAGGCAATTGAAAAACCGCCCGCAACCATTGGTGTGGCGCCAGCGCTCGGCATGCAGCCCCTTCGGATTGCTGCGTAGGTAAAGAAACTGCCCCCAGGCCTCGTCGCCGATAGTTTCGGGTTCGGCGGCGCGGACAACATGCGCCTCCCCACCATAGCGGAATTCGAGTTCCGGCCGTTCCATTTCGCAATAAGGGCAGCGGATCAGCAACATGGTCGGGCCTCAGTGTGCAACAGCGGCAGCGGCGGCTTCGTCGATCAGCCGCCCGGTGCGGAACCGGTCGAGCGTGAACGGCGCGGCGATCTTGTGCGGTTCACCGGTGACGACGGTATGAGCAAAGATATGCCCCGAGCCCGGTGTCGCCTTGAAGCCGCCGGTGCCCCAGCCGCAATTGACGAACAGCCCCGCGACCGGGGTCTTGCCGATGATCGGCGAACGGTCGGGCGTCACATCGACGATGCCGCCCCAGTTCCGCAGCATGCGCAGCCGCCGCACCACCGGAAACAGTTCGCAGATCGCTTCGAGCGTGTGGGTAGCGATGTGGAGGCCCCCGGTCTGCGAATACGAGGTATAGGCATCGGTGCCGGCCCCGATCACCAGTTCGCCCTTGTCGGATTGCGACATGTAGGCGTGGATGGTGTTGCTCATCACCACGCACGGCATGATCGGCTTGATCGGCTCCGACACCAGCGCCTGCAGCGGGTAGGATTCGAGCGGCATCGACACGTTTGCCATCTGCATCAGCACGCTCGAATGGCCCGCCGCGACGACGCCGATTTTTTTGGAGCGGATCACCCCGCGCGTCGTCTCCACTCCCGTCACCGCGCCATCGGGACCGCGGAGGATGTTCCTGACCTCGCAGTTCTGGATGATGTCGACCCCCATCGCCGACGCAGCCCGGGCATAGCCCCAGGCCACCGCATCGTGCCGCGCCGTGCCGCCGCGCCGTTGCAGGGCGGCCCCGATGATAGGATAGCGCACATCCGGGTCGATATTGAGGATCGGGCAGAACGCCTTGGCCTCTTCGGCCGTCAGCCATTCGTTGTCGATGCCGGCGAGCCGGTTGGCATGCACGTGCCGCTTGAACACCTGCACATCGTGCACATTATGCGCCAGCATCAGCACGCCGCGCGGCGAATACATGACGTTGTAGTTGAGCTCGAGGCTGAGGTCCTGCCACAGCTTCATTGCGTGCTCATACAGCGCCTCGGACTCCTCCCACAGATAGTTCGAGCGGATGATGGTGGTGTTGCGCCCGGTATTGCCGCCCCCGAGCCAGCCTTTTTCCAGCACGGCGATGTTCCGCATCCCGTGTTCCTTGGCCATGTAATAAGCTGTCGCCAGCCCATGGCCGCCGGCCCCGACGATGATCGCGTCATAGCTGGCCTTCGGCTCGGGCGAGCGCCATTGCTCGGGCCAGCCGGCATTGCCGTTGAGCGCTTCCTTCAGCATCCTCGGGAACGAAAAGCGCATCGGGCTCACCAGTCGATCAGTTTGTGGAGGCGAAGATAGGCGAGGATCGCTTGTGCTTTGTCAGCTGGCGTGCCGGCGGCGATGACGGCGCCGCCCCGGGCCTCGGCGACGATGGCCGACAGCATGCGGGCATGACCCGATTTCGTTTCCGCCGCCCGGAATTTGACCGGCCGCTTCTTTGCGGCTTCGCGGTGCCACGGGCTCGCAACCGGCTCCATCGCCGGCGCAACGTATGTCGTGACCCGACCGGCGAGCCGGCGGGCATAAGCATAGCGCGGCGTGACCAGCGCCTTTGGGTAAACGGCAATCACCGCTGGCAACGTCACCCGCACGCGGCGGCGCTGGCCCTTCGCGAGCGCCTGCGTCACCTCGGTGGCCTCATCGCCCAGCGTGATGGCGATAACGTCGGCAACGATCGGCAGCCCGAGGGTTTCGGCGACCAGATACGGCACAAGGCCGCTGCCTTCGCCGCCTTCAGCCCGGCTGCCGGCGAGGATCAAATCATAGCCGGCAAGCCGCGTGACGAGCGCCGAGGCGACATCGCCACCATCAGCAAGCGGCACGAGATCGAGGCTCGATGCGCCGTAAGCAAAATAGTCGCCAAGCGCCGCCTCGTCCGGATTTCCGGCATGGATCAGCGTCAGGTCGCCGCCGAGTTGGCGGGCAAGTTCGAGAGCCAGAAGATCGTCGCGGTTAGGACGCGCCTTGCCACTGACCGGGTTGCGGCCCAGCGCGGCGAGCACGGCGATACGCCGTGCGGTGGCGGTCACGGCGTGACCCCAGGCGCAAAATTTCGCCCACGAGTCGCTTCGAGCAATTGCTCCATCACCGCCTGCGCGTCATCAACGATGGTCAAATCGGCACGTTGCGCGATCGGCGCGCTGGCATCGGTGTTGATGGCGATGACGTGCCGCACGGCCCGAATTCCCTGCAAATGCTGCACGGCGCCGGAAATGCCGATGGCCATGTAAACCGAAGCCGACACGGTCTTGCCGGTAGCGCCGACCTGCTGGTGCCGCGCGAATCGTCCATCGTCGACGGCGACCCGGCTGGCGCCAATCGCAGCATCGAAAGTTTTCGCCAGCGCCAGCAGCGTCGGCACGTCGGCAACCCCGTTACCGGCCGAAACGATGAAATCCGCGTCTTCGAGGCCAAGTTGAGCGCTATCGACCGGTGGCGAGCCAAGATCGCGGTAGCGGCTGTCGGGGAACGGCGGCACCTCAATTTCGACCCGCTCGCCGGCGCCACTGAATGGCAACGCCAGATCGGTAGTACCAGGATCGAGCAGCAGCATTCGCGGCAAGTCGCGCCGCGCCATCTCCGCCCCACCGCGCCACGAGGCGGCAACGCCAGTGGGAGCAAGTTCGACCACATGAGTGGCAACCGAAACGCCCAGCCGGGCGGCCAGGCGACGGCCGAGATCGCCATCGCCGATCGCTGAATCTGGCATGACGATGTGCCGCGGTGCGAGCCGCGCGACCTGTTCGGCAGCGACCGCCAGTTCGCGATCGGGATCGAAATGCGCGCCATCACCGACAGCCGCGACGATCACCCGATCCGCACCGAACGGCGCAAGCTTCTCGGACAAATCGCCGAACACCAGCACCGTCACCGCAGTCGCCGCGTCGGCAAGCAGTGCCGCAGCGGCAATAGCCTCATGCGCATGCGCGGTCAGCGCGCCGCGATCGGCATGGGCAATCACCAGATGCTGGCCGGTGGGCTCGCCACGCAGACGCAGCGGCTTCGGCGTGGCATCCCGATGCGCGACATGCACGCTAGCCCCGGCCTCGCCGGCGACGCCGAGCACGATGCGCTTCAGCCCCTCGGCAGTCACCTGGAACGGCCGGCGCGGATTGATCCGCTTGAGCGCCTCGCTCATGCCGGCACCGGCAGGCTCTGCGCCACCAGTTCAGCGATATCGAGCACTTCGGGCCGCTCGCCGACCACGCCTTCGAGCATCGCCGTGCATTGCGGACACCCGACCGCAACAATCGCCGCCCCGGTAGCCTTCGCGTCGCCGATCCGGATATCGGGAATGCGCTGCCGGCCCGGAATATCGGTCAGCGGCGCCCCGCCACCACCGCCGCAGCAGCGCCCGCGCAGCCCCGAGCGCTCCATTTCGCGCACCTCAATGCCAATCGCCTTCAGCAGATCGCGCGGCGCATCGATCTCGCCATTGTAGCGGCCGAGATAGCACGGGTCGTGATAAGTCACCGCGCGCCGATCCGGCGTCGGCCCGAGTTGCAACTGCCCGGATTTAGCCAGTTGCGCCAGCAGCGTCGAATGATGCAGCACGGCAAAATGCCCGCCCAGCGCCGGATAATCGTTTTTGAGACTGTTCAGCACGTGCGGATCGGGCGTCACGATGCGCCTGAACTGGAAGCGGGCAAAATTGGCGATGTTGCGCTGCGCCAGCATCTGGAACGTCGCTTCATCGCCCAGCCGCCGCGCCGTATCGCCGGTGTCGAACTCGCTGTCCCCCAGCACGGCAAAATCGATTTTCGCGGCCTTCAGCGACTTGACCAGTGCCCGCAGCGTCCGCTGGTAACGCGTGTCGAAAGCGCCCTCACCGACCACCAACAGCACATCGACCAGCGTTCCCGGCTGCGCCTGCTTCACGTCGAGATCGACAGCCCAGTGCTGCCGGGCCGCCACGTCATGCCCGCCGGTCGTGCCGGTCTCGCGCAGATTGGCCAGCGTTTCGGACGCCGTGCCGGGGAGCTCGCCAGTGGTCAGCGTCAGATTGCGGCGCAAATCGATAATCGCGTCGACATGCTCGATCAGCATCGGGCACTCCTCGACGCAGGCCCTGCAAGTGGTGCAGGACCACAGCGTTGCCGGCTCGATCAGGAACGGCACCACGGCCTTGTCTGGCGCACCGGCATGCTCGCCGATCGGGATGCCGGGATACGGACTGCCGGCAAACTTCGCATCGCTGCCGGAGGCCAGCCCCACCACCAGATCCTGGATCAGTTTCTTGGGATTAAGCGGCTGCCCGGCGGCGAACGCCGGACATGCGGCTTCGCACTTGCCGCATTGCACGCAGGCATCGAATGACAACAGCTGGTTCCAGCGGAAATCGGCGGGCTTTCCGACACCGAAATCGCCCGCATCGAGGTCGAGCGGACGCAAATCGACCGACCGCCCGGTGAAGCGTTGCTTCCGCGGATGAAAACCGAGATGCAGCAACCCCGCCACCGCGTGCTTCATCGGCCCACCGGCGCCGATGCCGAGTGCCAGTTCGGCCGAACCGGCGATCAGCAACAGCAGCAGCGGCAGGGCCAACATCGTAGTAGTGGCCGAGGGTGGGACGAGCGTCACAAGCATCAGCCCGATCACGCCGGCAGCAAAGCCCGCCAGCGTAAACGGCAGCCGCGACCATGGCCCCTTCGATAGCCGCGCCGGTGGGTTGCGGCGGCGCGCCCAGATGAAATAACTGCCGACCAACATCACCGCCGCAGCGGCCAGCGTCAGCCAGTCGAGCCATGGCTGATATAGCGCCAGCCCATAGTTGATCGCCACCAGTGCCAGCGCCGCCAGCGCCCCGCCGGCCACGGCCATGTGGGTGTTGGCGATATAGCTGTCACGCGCCACGACGTGATGGATATCAACCAGATAGCGCCGTGGAATCGCCAGCAATCCGCCCCAATCGACCGGCGCATCGCGCCCATTGCGCCACAGCCGGATCCGCCGGATCAAGCCGACCGCCAGCGTGGCGACTGCCACCCAGAACACGATTGTGATGGCGATCTGGACCCACTGCACCGCTCAGAAATCCTTGCACAGCCGCAGCGCGTCATAGATGGCGCCGTGGATATTGTGCTGGGAAATGCAGTCGCCGACCCGATACAGCAGGAATTTGTCGCCCGACAAGTCCTCGCTCAGCGCCGGCTGCGGCTCGGCTGCGAATAGGGTCGCATTATCGGTCTGGCCGAAATTGACCGATCTTTCCTTGAGGTCCCAATAGAGCCCGTCATTGGGCAGGATGCCGTTTTCGATCACCACCTGATCGACCGAACGCTCTTCCAAGCCTTCGGTATATTCGTTGCGGATCACCGCGATCAGCTTGTTGCCCTCGCGATAGACCCGGTCGAGCCAATAGTTCGGCGTCATCACCACGTCGAGCGCGTAGAGTCGCCGATAAAAGATCGGGAACGTGGTGCCGCCCACATCATCGGCCACCTTCACATCCGGCGTGACGATCTCGACCGTGCTGCCGCGCGTGGCGAGAAAATCCGCCGTTCCCGAACCGGTATGCGCACTCATCACATCATAGACGAGGACGTTTTTGCCCGGCTCGGCTTTGCCAGACAGGATGTCCCAGGAACTGACGGAGAGACCCTCCTCAAACCCCCAGCCGGGCACTTGTCCCATATTGGAACTGCCGCCAGTCGCCAGCACGACGATGTCCGGCTGCTCGCCGAGAATCATCTCAGGCGTAGCTTCGCGGCCCATGCGGCGATCGACGCCCAGGCGTCTCGTCTCCATATCGAACCAGCGCACGATGCCGGCCATCTGCTCGCGCTGCGGCGCCTTGGCGGCGAGATTGATCTGGCCCCCAACGGCATCGCCCCTCTCGAACAGCACCACGTCATGCCCACGCGAACGGGCAACGCGCGCGGCTTCGAGCCCCCCCGGACCCCCACCAACCACCACAACCTTGCGCCTGGGTCCGGTCGACTTGGTGATGATATGCGGCATGGTTGCTTCGCGCGACGTCGCGGCGTTCTGCACGCACAGCACGTCGAGGCCATTATACTGCCGGTCGATGCAGTAGTTCGCCCCGACGCACTGCTTGATCTCGTCCTCGCGCCCATCACGAATTTTTTCGACCATATATGGATCGGCGATCTGCGCCCGGGTCATGCCGACGAGGTCGATCATCCCCGCCGCCAGCAGCCGCTCGGCCTGCCCCGCATCGCGGATCGACTGCGCGTGCATCACCGGAATATCGACCACCGACTTGATCCCGGCAGCCAGATGCACGAACGGCTCAGGCGGCAGCGCCATCGGCGGCATGCAATTGGCCAATGTATTGTGGGTATCGGCGCCGGAGCCGACGACGCTGATATAGTCGACCAGCCTCGTCTCACCCATCGCATGGGCGATTTCCTTCAGCGTCTCGTGATCGAGCCCGTCCTCGTGGAATTCATCGCCGCACATGCGAAGGCCAACGACGAAATCCGGGCCTACCGCTTCGCGCACTTCGCTCAGCACTTCGCGCCCGAACCGCATGCGGTTTTCGAGGCTCCCGCCCCACTCGTCGGTTCTAAAGTTGGAACGCGGGCTCCAGAACTGGTCGATCAGATGCTGATGCGCCGCCGAGATTTCGATGCCATCCATGCCGGCGGCCTTGACCCGCCTGGCGGCGACGCCGAAATCCTTGATGATGCGCTTGATTTCCTCGATCTCGATGATCTTGGCATTGCCGCGATGCACCGGCTCGCGGATGCCCGACGGCGTCATCAGATGCGGCCAGTTTTCGCCGTGAAAGGCGTTGCGGCGGCCCATATGCGTCGCCTGGATCATGATCTTGGCGCCATGCCTGTGCATGGTTTCGGAAAGGCGCGCGAGCGGATCGATGATCCGGTCGTTGCTGAGATTGACTGATTTCCACCAGCCCTGCGGGCTATCGATGGACACCGGGCTCGACCCGCCGCAGATGGCCAACCCCACGCCGCCCTTGGCCTTTTCCTCGTAGTACCGGATGTAGCGATCCCCCGGCAGGCCACCCGGCTCGGCATAAACCTCGGCATGCGCCGTCGAAACGACGCGGTTGCGCAAGGTCAGCTTGTTGAGCGTAATGGGGGCCATCAAATGGGGATAAGACGCCATCAAGCCGCCTTGACGCTGAACACGCAGTGCTCGAAGCCCTCGGCCGCGCACTGGGTTTCACGGCTGACGGTCGCGTAGGAATGCCCGGTGTCCTTGCCGACCCAATCCATCGCTCCGGCGAACCAGCCCTCGAACATGTAGCACAGCTTCCCCGACACGCCCGGCTGCTGCAGCACGAAGCTCGAATGCCTGAGCGCGATTTCGGCCACGCCGGTTTCCGGATCAGCCGAGACAAAGCTGAATAGCCCCCAGCCGCGCTGCGACAGGCGCTTCAGATAATGCTCGAACACCGGCAGGCCCTTGAGCCCATGCGTGGCAGACTCTTTTTCGCACCAGAAGTAAGCCGACTTGTAACCGGCCGGATAGAGGATTTCCGAATACTTCTCCCGCCCCAGCGCCGCTTCCACCGCGATGTGGTTGTTGGTGAAAAAGTGCCGCGGCACATACAGCATGGGCAGGCCGTCGGTGGTCCACACACCCGTCTCGTCATCGACCTCGATCGGCAGTTGCGGCTGCATCAGGCGCCCCACACGGTCTTGAAGGTGCGCAGCCAGTTGCCGCCGATGGTCTTCTGAATCTTCTCGACACCCCACCCGGCCGCTTCCATCGCCGCGGTCAGGTTCGGCCAATCGCCAATTCTGCGCATGCCCTCGGGGTTCTGCACGGTGCCGAAATCCGTCAGGCGGCGATGGCGGCCCTTGTCGTGGGTGATCCAGTCGAAAAACGGCCGCTCATACCCCTGCGTGAAATCGGTGCCGACACCGACATTGTCCCACCCGACTATATTGCCGATGTAATCCAGCGCCTCGACGTAATCGACCACCGTCGCCTCGGTGCCGCGCTTGAGAAACGGCGGGAACATGGTGACCCCGACAAAGCCGCCATGATCGGCGATGAATTTGAGCTGCGCATCGGTTTTGTTGCGCGGATGTTCCTTCAACCCCATCGGCAGGCAGTGCGAATAAGTCACCGGCTGCTTGGACGCGAGGATGGTCTCCTCGGAAGTCTTGGGCCCGACATGGCTGAGATCGACCAGGATGCCGACCCGGTTCATCTCCGCCACCACTTCATGGCCATAGCCCGACAACCCGCCGTCCCGCTCGTAGCAGCCGGTGCCGATCAGATTCTGCGTGTTGTAGCAAAGCTGCACCACCCGCACGCCCATGTCGGCGAAGGCTTCGATATAGCCGAGGTTATCCTCGAACGCGGCGGCGTTCTGGAAACCGAGGATGATGCCGGTCTTGCCATCGGCCTTGGCCTGCTCGATGTCGGCCGTGCTGCGGATCAGTGTCAGAATATCGGCATTGTCGCGGATCGCCTGTTTCATCGTGGCGATATTGTCGACTGTGGCCTGAAAACCCTCCCACACCGACACCGTGCAATTGGCGGCCGAAATGCCGCCCTTGCGCATGTCCTCGAACACCGAGCGATCCCATTTGGAGATGATCAGGCCGTCGATGACCAGGCTTTGGCTGTGCAGCGTGCTCAAGACTTTTCCCCGTGGCTGAAAATAACGATCATCGCTCGATGACGAGGTCGCTGGTGGGTTTGGAACAGCACAGCAGCACCATGCCGGCGTCGATTTCGCGCTGCCTGATGCCGCCCTGATGCGTCATGGTGACGGTGCCCGATAGCTTTTTGGATTTGCAGGTGCCGCACAACCCCTGCGTACAGGATGATGGCAACCGCATCCCGGCGCGCTTGGCCGCTTCGAGCACGAACATGGTTTCCGGCACGTCGATCGACCGGCGCGTCTTGGTGAACTCGACGCGGAAAGTTTTCACCGGAACTTCGAGGTCTTGCATAGCCTCGGCGACCAGCACTTCGGCCTGCTCGGCCCGGTTCAGTTCGGCGAAGTCGAAGCTTTCCTCATGGTACCGCCGCATGTCGAAACCAGCGGCCTCAAGCATGGCGCACACCGCGACCATATAAGGCGCCGGACCGCAGACGAAGATTTCCCGCGTGAGGAAATCGGGCGCGATCAGACTCAGCATCGGCGTCGACAGCCGGCCACGGAAACCGTTCGACGGCGCCTGCGGCGTGACGGCCTCGACGACCGGGGCAAACTGGAAATTGGCGTTAAGCCGCGCCATCAGTTCCAGTTCGTCGCGGAAAATGATGTCGGCTGAGGTTCTGGCGCTTTGCACGAAGACGATGTCTTTCGCATCGGCAAGGTCATGGAAAGTCCGCGCCATCGACATCATCGGGGTGATGCCGCTACCGCCCGACAGTAGCAGATAGCGCGGCGCCGGATGGGCAAAGCACGAAAAGCTCCCCATCGGCCCCAACGCCTTGAGCCGCATTCCGGGCCGCATGGTATCGTGCAGCCAGTTGGACACCGGCCCGTTGGGCACCCGCTTGACCGTCAGGGCGATGGCGTCCGGCCGGGTCGGCGACGCCGAAATGGTATAGCAGCGGTGGATAGTCTCGCCGCCGATCTCGAAACTGTAGGTCATGAACTGACCCGGCTGGTAGCTGAACCGGCGCGGGCTCGCGGCCTTCAGCACGAACGTTTTGACGTCGTGCGTCTCCTCGCGGACCGCTTCGCACACAAGGATTTCGTCGGCATCCGGATCCCACTGCAGCGTCGGCAGCTGCAGTTTCGGCGCCTCCGCGTCGGTCATTGCGCTCATCGGGCGTTCACAGGCCCAACTGCTCGGTCATGCGGCCGATGTACCAGCGCTGGAATTTCTCTACCAGCATCTCGGTATTGGGCGAATAGGGCCCAGGCTCATAGGCCGGGTTTTCGGCGCCGCGCTGGCACATCCCGACCAGCGCCGAATCCTGCGCATTGGTCGCCGTCCACACCTCGATGAGGTTGGCGAGATCATAGTCGACCCCCTCGACGGCATCCTTGTTGACCAGCCATTTGGTCCGCACCAGCGTCCGCCCCGCATCGAGCGGCAGCGCCGAAAAGGTGACGATGTGATCGCCCAAAAAATGATGCCACGAATTGGGCTGGGTCCAGAAACTCAGGCCCCCGAGCTTGGCGTTGGTGAAAGCGCCGAGCGGCAACCGGCAGGCGGCGCGGGTGTCCATCGTGTGCGATTCACCATCACCATCGAGTGGCAGCCGCTCGGTGCGGAAGCCGGTGACCCGCGTGTCGAGTTCCTCGATTTCGCGCGACGGCAGCCCCATCGCCTCCCACTCGGCATGGGAAGTCAGCCGCAGCGCCTCATAGCGCCGGGCATTTTCGAGGTCGATCGGATCGAGCTCCTCGGGCGAAAACCCGAAGCCATAGGCGAACAGCGGCACCGTCAGTTCGGGATGGTTGGCATCGCAGTGATAACACTCGCGATTATTCTCGATGGTCAGCTTCCAGTTGCCCGGCTCGATCAGATCGCTCTGATAGGCGATCTTGGTATCGCGCACCTTGTGCGGCGCGATATATGGCCCCATCCGCGCCGCCATCTCGTCGAAATCGGCTGGTGGCGCATCCGACAGGCAGACGAACAGCAGGCCTTCGAGCGAGCGCAGATTGACCGGCTTCAGCCCCTTGCAGGATTTGTCGAACTCCGGACCCATATGCGGGGCGTGGATCAGCGAGCCGGTCAGATCATAGGTCCACGAATGGTAGCGGCACACCAGATTGCCGACGGTCGATTTTTCCTCGTCGATCAGCCGTGCGCCCCGGTGCCGGCAGACATTGTGGAACGCTTTGACGGCATTATCATCGTCGCGGACGATCAGGATCGACGCCTTGCCGATATCGACGGTCATCACGTCGCCGGGCTCGGCCACGTCAGGCTCGACGCCGACATAAATCCAGTGCTGCGAAAAGATCAGTTCCATGTCCGCCGCGAAAATCTCGGGCGACGTGTAAAATGGCGCGTCGAGGCTATGGCCGGGACGGCGGCCATGCACAAGGCGAGCCAGCAGCGGAGCGGTGTCGAGCATGCGTCTCTCCATCAACAGAGACACGAGGCGAGCGACCTCGATTGACCGTCACTGTCGGCGGCTTTCACGCCGCTGTCTTGAACTGAGGCGACAAACGCTTTAGCTTTTCCGACATTGTTTTGGAAGGTCGCCATGGACACCGAGCCGCAACGCATCGCCTTCATGCTGACCGAGCAGTTCTCGATGATCGCCTTCACGGCCGCCATCGAGCCGCTGCGGCTCGCCAACCGGGCAGCCGGAGCGACGCTCTACGCATGGCAGCTGTATTCCGCCGACGGGATCAGCGCCGAGGCTTCAAACGGGGTCCGGGTCAACGTCGACCTTGCCTTCGGTAAGGCCCGGAGCATCGACGCAGTCGTGGTTTGCTCCGGTGTTGACGTGCAGACATTCGATCATCGCACGCTGGCGGCGGTGCTCCGACGACTGACCAAGTTCGGCGCGGCGGCGGGGGCGGTCTGCACTGGCGCCTATGTGCTAGCCAAGGCCGGGCTGCTCGACGGCTATCGGTCCACCATCCACTGGGAAAACCGCCCCGGGATGCAGGCGGATTTCCCGGAACTCGAAATCGTCGAGGATTTGTTCGAAATCGACCGCGATCGCTTCACCTGCGCCGGTGGCGTCGCTGCCGCCGACATGATGCTGTCGCTGATCCGGCGCGACCATGGCCCGGCGATTGCCGCTGCCGTCACCGATCAGTTGATCCATCACCGCATCCGTGAAGCGAGCGAACGGCAGCGCATCGAATTGCGTACCCGGCTCGGCATTGCCGATCCCAAGCTGCGCAAAGTGGTGGCGCTGATGCAGCGCTCGCTTGAACGCCCGCTGACAATGCCCGACCTGGCCGCCAGCGTTGCCATCTCCACCCGCCAGCTCGAGCGGCTGTTCTGGACCCATCTCGGCTATCCCCCGAGCCGGCATTACCTCAAGCTCAGGCTTGAACATGCGTCTCAGCTATTGCGCCAGACGACAATGCCGATCCTCGAAATCGCCATGGCCAGCGGTTTCAACTCGGCGTCGTATTTTTCACAAAGTTATGGCGAGTATTTTGGCAATAGCCCGACCACGGAGCGCAAAGCAGCCGCAGCTTAGGCGGCGATATCGTGCACGCGCTGCAGGATCGCCCAGCGCAGCGCGGTTTCCCCCACCGGACGCGCCGGTAGCGCGATGCTCGACACAATGGTGGTCAGCGTCGTGCCAAGCCGGGCGGTGGCATTGAAATGCAGCACCATCGTTTCCGGGTCGAAATGCGCCGCTGAAATCTTGATCAATCCCATGGTCGCCTCCTTCCTTCATTAACGAAGCAAAGGCGGGCGCAGTTGGTCCGGAATGGGACAATTTTTCGGTCCCGCACTCACGTTCCTGCGAGGGCGATCAGCGATCCGATATTTCCCAGCGCGGGTTGATCCATGGAATGCCGTTGTCGGCAGGCAGCGGCGTGCGCCCGAGGATGTGGTCCGAAGCCTTTTCGCCAACCATGATCGAGGGGGCGTTGAGGTTGCCATTGGTGATGCGCGGAAAAATCGAGCTGTCGGCCACCCGCAACCCGTCGACGCCGATCACCCGGCATGCCGGATCGACCACTGCCATCGGGTCGCTCGCACGGCCCATCCTGCAGGTCCCGCACGGGTGATAGGCGCTTTCGGCGTGGCGCCTGATGTGATCGTCGAGTTCGTCATCGCTCTGATACGCCTCGCCCGGCAGGATTTCCTTGCCGCGATACGGGTCGAACGCCGCCTGCCCGAAAATCTCCCGGGTAACGCGGATGCAATGCCGGAAATCCGCCCAGTCTTTTTCGTCCGACATATAGTTGAACTGGATACGCGGCGGCGCTTTCGGGTCGGCCGAGCGGAGGGTGACGGCCCCGCGCGAGGCAGAGCGCATCGGTCCGACATGCGCCTGAAAGCCATGGCCCTCGGCCGCTGCCTGACCGTCATAGCGCACGGCGATCGGGATGAAATGGAACTGGATGTCGGGGTACTTGACCCCCGCCTGCGAGCGGATGAACGCGGCGCTTTCGAACTGGTTCGAGGCGCCGAGCCCGCGCTTCGTGAACAGCCATTGCGCCCCGATCAGCGCCTTGCCAAACACATTCCAGTATTTGTACAGCGTGATCGGCAGCAGCGACGCCTGCTGGATATAGAGCTCCATATGGTCCTGTAAATTCGCGCCCACACCGGGCCGATCGGCAACCACCGCGATGCCGAGCTCGGCCAGTTGCGCTGCCGGCCCGATGCCCGACAGCAGCAGCAGTTTCGGCGAATTGATCGATGACGCCGCGACGATGACTTCCCGCCGCGCGGTGATCACTTCGACCACCCCACCACGCTCAATTTCGACGCCCGTCGCACGACCGTTAACGATGACGATCTTCCGTGCATAGCCGCGAACGATGCTGAGGTTTTTCCGCGACCTGGCGGGCTTCAGATAGGCATTGGCGGCGGACCAGCGGCGGCCCTGCCACACCGTCTGCTCCATCGGCCCGAAGCCTTCCTGCTTTTCGCCGTTGTAATCGTCGGTCAGTTCGAACCCTGCCTGCCTGCCGGCCTCGACGAACACCTTGAACAGCGGATTTTTACGCGCCCCGCGCGTTACGTGGAGCGGGCCGGACTTGCCGCGACGGTCCGGATCGCCGCCATGGCCGCCAGCGTGCCAGTGCTCCATCCGCTTGAAATAGGGCACCACATCGGCATAGCCCCAGCCGGTGGCGCCGCTCTCGGCCCAGTGATCGTAATCGCCCGCATGCCCGCGCACATAGACCATGCCGTTGATCGACGACGACCCGCCGATCACCTTGCCGCGCGGTACCGCGAGGGTGCGCCCGCCGAGATGCGGCTCGGGCTCGCTCCGGAACCCCCAATCATAGCGCGGCATGTTCATCGGATAGCTCAGCGCCGCCGGCATCTGGATTAGCGGTCCCATATCGGTGCCGCCGAACTCGATGACGATCACCGTGTGTTTGCCGTCTTCGCTAAGGCGCGCGGCCATGGCGGCGCCCGCCGACCCTGAGCCGATGATGACGAAGTCAGCGTCCATGCCGGTCGATCCTAGTAGGCCGCGGCCACAGGGCCGGTGGCGACATAGACCGATTTGATCTGGCTGTAGTGATCGAGCGCGGCGCGCGAATTCTCCCGCCCGACACCCGATTGCTTGACCCCGCCGAATGGCGCTTCAACCGGGGTGACATTGTAGGTGTTGATCCAGCACGTCCCGGCTTCAAGCGCCGCGATGACCCGATGCGCCCGCGCCAGATCGGCGGTGAACACGCCGGCGGCGAGGCCATACTCGGTGGCATTGGCCCGCCGCACAACATCGGCCTCGTCCGCAAACCCCAGCACCGCCATCACCGGCCCGAAGATTTCCTCGCGGGCGATGGTCATCTCGTCGGTGACTTCGGCAAACACCGTCGGCTCGACAAAAAACCCGCTGTTCTGGCTCGGTGGCACCCGACCGCCGATCAGCAGCTTCGCCCCCTCGGCCTTGCCGGTTTCGATATAGCCCAGCACCTTGTCGCGCTGCGCTGCTGACACCAGCGGCCCGACCTGCGTCGCTTCGTCGAGCGGATCGCCGATGATGGCCGTCGCCGTGCGCCTGACCAGCGTCTCGAGAAACGCCGGCCGGATCGCATCGTGGACAAACACCCGCGTCCCGTTCGAGCACACCTGGCCCGAGGAATAAAAATTGGCGTTGATGGCGGCGCTGACGGCACTGTCGAGATCGGCATCGTCAAAGATGATCAACGGCGATTTGCCACCCAGTTCCATGGTGACTTGGCGCATTCCGACCGCCGCCGCGGCATAGACCTTGCGGCCCGTTGGCACCGAACCGGTGAGCGAAACCTTGGCGACTCTCGGGTCGGTGACCAGCGCCGCGCCGACGTCGCCATACCCCTGCACCACATTGAACAACCCTGCCGGCGCGCCGGCTTCGAACAGGATCTCCGCCAGTTTGAGCGCCCCGAGCGGCGTCAGTTCGGACGGCTTGAAGATCATCGCATTGCCGCAGGCCAGCGCCGGCGCGGCTTTCCAGCAGGCAATCTGCGTCGGATAGTTCCACGCCCCGATGCCGACGCAGACACCCAACGGCTCGCGGATGGTGTAGACGAAATCACCCCCGAGCGGGATCGTCTCCCCCGTCAGCGTCGCCGCAAGGCCGGCGAAATATTCGAGCGCATCGGCACCCGACGCGGCATCGGCGACCAGCGTTTCCTGCAGCGGTTTGCCGGTATCGAGCGTCTCGATTTCCGACAGCTCGCGGCTGCGCTCCCGGATCAAATCCGACGCCCGGCGCAGCACCCGCCCGCGCACCACCGGCTTGAGCTTGCCCCATTCCCGTTGCGCCCGCACCGCCGACGCCAGCGCCAGTTCGATGATCGCCGGCGTCGCGGCATGGAGCCGTGCCACGCTTTCGCCGGTGGCCGGGTAAATGCAGTCGATCGCCCGGCCGGCGGCATCCTCGACATAACGACCATCGACGAAATGGCTGGCGGTCGGCTGCACGTCGCGCATCATTCGTCCCTCGGGTAGCGTTTGCTGAGTTCGAGCACGTTGAGGTCCATGTGGTTGCGCATATAGCGCTCCGATGCCTGCTGCAGCGGCTGGAAATCCCACGGGAAATAGGCGCCGTTGCGCAGCGCCGCATAAACCACATGCCGCCGCGCCTGGCTGGCCCGGACCTCGGCGTCGAAACGCGGCAAATCCCAGTGGCCGGCCGCCAGTGCCGCCAACCGGGCCAGCGTTTGAGCGTGAGCCGGATCGGTGGCAAGGTTGTGGAGTTCATCCGGGTGGGCGTCGAGGTCGAACAGCAGCGGCGGGTCGGCCGGACATTCGATGTATTTGAAGGCCCCGTCGCGCAACCCGACGATCGGCGCAACCGAGCCCTCGGCAGCGTATTCCATCCGTACCGGCGTCGTCCGGGCAACCCCATTGGCGAGCGGCACCAGCGTCTCCCCATCCGTCCACGGCGCGATGGCGGCAAGCGAAATACCGGCGAGGTCGCACAGCGTCGGGGTAAAATCGAGCGTGCTGACCGGCGTTTGATAATTGCCCGCCGGCAGCCCGGGAGCCGCAATCAGCATCGGCACCCGGGCCGAGCCCTCAAAGAAATTCATCTTGAACCACAAGCCGCGATCGCCAAGCAGGTCGCCATGGTCGGACACGAAGGCGATGATGGTGTTGTCCACCTGCCGCGTGCCCTCAAGCGCCTCCAGCACCTCGCCGATCTTCTCGTCGACATAGGAGATGTTGGCGAAATAGGCACGGCGCGAGCGGCGAATATCGTCTTGCGTGATGTCGAGAGCCCGAAACTCGCACGCGTCGAGCAACCGCTGCGAATGCGGGTCCTGCAGTGCATAGGGAATGGCCGGAATTGCCGGATCGAGGTGGGCGCAATCCACGTACAAATCCCAATATTTCCGCCGTGCCACATACGGGTCGTGCGGATGGGTAAAACTCACCGTCAGCAGCCACGGCCGTTCCTCGCCCCGGCGCCCGAGATCGTAAACCTTGCGCACCGCGTTGAAGGCAACCTCGTCATCATACTCGAGCTGGTTGGTGATCTCCGCCACCCCGGCGCCCTTGACCGAACCGAGATTGTGGTACCACCAGTCGATACGCTCGCCCGGCTTGCCATAGTCCGGCGTCCAGCCGAAATCAGCCGGATAAATGTCGGTGGTCAGCCGCTCCTCAAAGCCATGCAACTGGTCCGGTCCGACAAAATGCATCTTGCCGCACAGCGTTGTCGCATAACCGGCGGCGCGCAGATGATGGGCGTAGGTCGGGATGTCGGAAGCGAACTCCGCGGCGTTATCATACACCCGGGTGCGGTGCGGCAATTGCCCCGACATGAAACTGGCGCGCCCCGGTGCGCATAGCGGCGACGCCGTGTAGGAGTTGGCGAACCGCGCCGAGCGGGCCGCCAGTGCCTTGAGGTTGGGCGCATGCAGCCAGTCGGCCGGACCATCGGGGAACAGCGTGCCATTGAGCTGGTCGACCATGAAAATCAGGATGTTGGGCCGGTCAGCCAATTCGATCGCGTCTTTCGAGCCAGAGGTCGAGGTAATCGGTGACGAGGCGGCGCACTTCCGATTGCTTCAGCGCGAATTCCTGCAGCGCGTGGCGGATGTAGAACCCGTCGATCATCGAAGCCAGCCCCTGCGCGACGCTCTCGGCGGTTTCGGCGTCGAACAGCTGGTTCAAATCGTACAACAGGTTGGAATGCAGCCGCCGACCATAAATCTGCAGCAGCCGGCGTGCTTCCGGCGATTGCAACGCCCGGACATAAAAGGTCAGCCACGCGGCGACCACATCGCGGTCGAACTGATCGGGGGCGAAGCTGGCGTCGATAATGGCATGCAGGCGCTCGACCGGCAGAGTGACCCCCGCTAGCCTCCGACGCACGTTGCGACCGTAGAGCGCCAGGATGTGCCGCATTGCGGCGAGGAACATCTGGTCCTTGCTGCCGAAATAATGGTGCGCGAGCGCTGGTGACATCCCGGCACGCCGGGCGATCTGGCTAACGGTGACATCGAGCGTCCCGGCCTCGCCGATCTCGACGATTGCCGCCTCGACCATGGCTTTTCGGCGCACCGCCTCTGCCCCGATTTTCGGCATTTTTGTCGTCTGCCCATAATTTGAGTTTACATTCGCGATTGTCTCGCTTTTGATTGACCCGTCAATCAAGAAAACTTCGCGCCGCCATTTAGCTCTAAAACTGGAGACGGACTTATGAGAAAACTCAACCTCACTCTGACGGGCGCTCTCGTCCTGTCGCTGCTGGCCGGCACTGCTTTTGCCGCTGAATGCGACACCGTCAGCTTCTCGGATGTCGGCTGGACCGACATCACGACGACGACTGCCACCACCAAGCACGTCCTCGAAGCGCTCGGCTATAAGGTCGACGTCAAGGTGCTGTCGGTTCCGGTGACCTTTGCTTCGCTCGAAAGCGACGACATCGATATTTTCCTCGGTAACTGGATGCCGGCCCAGTCGGGCGCCATCGTCCCCTATCTTGAAACCGGCGAAGTCGAAAAAGTCGCGACCAATCTGACCGGCACCAAGTACACCCTCGCCGTGCCGGCCTACACCTTCGACAAGGGCCTGACCGATTATTCCAAGATCGCCGAGTTCGGAGACTCGCTTGATCACACCATTTACGGCATCGAGCCCGGCAATGAAGGCAATGGCTATTTGATCAGCCTCGTCGATGCCAACACCTGGGATCTCGGCGGCTTCAAGGTCGTCGAAAGCTCCGAACAGGGCATGCTCGGCGAAGTTGATCGCGCCGTGAAGGCCAACAAGGACGTGGTGTTCCTCGGCTGGGAACCGCATCCGATGAACGCCAAGTTTCCGCTAAAATACCTCCCCGGCGGCGAAGATTTCTTTGGCGGCGAAGGCGTCGTCGATACCGTGACCCGCAAGGGTTATGCCGCCGAATGCCCGAACGTCGGCAAGCTGCTTGCAAACCTCAAATTCTCGTTGCCGATGGAAAACGAGATCATGGGGCAGATTCTCAATGACGGCGCCGATCCCGAAGTCGCGACGCTGGCCTGGATGAAGGCCAACCCTGAGGTGGTGCTGAGCTGGGTCGCGGGCGTCACCGCGCTCGACGGCAGCGACGGCACCGCCGCGGTAACTGCGGCACTCGCGCTCTAACACTCCAGCAGCCCGGTCACGACCGGGCTGTTTCGTTGCAGGGGGGAACGATTTGGACTGGCTCAATCTCGACTGGCTGACCGGCTACAAGATTCCGGTCGGGCGCGTCGCCAGCGATTTCTTCAACTGGCTCCGGGACAATTTTTCCGCCGCCTTCGATGCCCTCGCCGATGGCGCCGAAGCCCTGATCGATGGCCTGTTGTGGGTGCTGCAAACCCCACACCCGCTGGTCATCGTCGCCATCTTCGTTGCCATCACCTTCTGGCTGCAGCGCAACTGGGCGACCTGCCTGCTGGTGCTGCTGGGCCTGCTGTTCATCATCAACCAGGGCTATTGGGAACGCACCACCGAAAGCCTGACCCTCGTCATCTGCTCATGTTTCGTCTGCATGGTCATTGGCGTCCCAATCGGCATCGCCACGGCGCACCGGCCTCGACTCTACCGCTTCCTGCAGCCGATCCTCGACCTGATGCAGACGCTGCCGACCTTCGTTTATCTCATCCCCGCCATCGTGTTCTTCGGCATCGGCATGGTCCCGGGACTGATCGCCACGGTGATCTTCGTGCTGCCGGCGCCGATCCGCATGACCCATCTCGGCATCGTCTCGACCCCACCGGCGCTACTCGAAGCCGTCGAAGCCTTCGGCGGCACCGCGCGCCAGAAGCTCTGGAAAGTCGAACTGCCCTACAGCACCCCGCAGATCATGGCCGGCCTCAACCAGACCATCATGCTGTCGCTGTCGATGGTAGTGGTGGCGGCGCTGGTCGGCGCCGACGGGCTCGGCGTGCCGGTGGTGCGGGCGCTCAACCAGGTCAACACGGCGCTCGGCTTCGAGAGCGGCTTCGTCATCGTCGTCATCGCCATCGTGCTCGACCGCATGCTGCGCATCAGGCAGGGCTAGACCATGGACGCCGTCGTCTTCGACAAGGTCAACATCGTCTTCGGCACGCAACCCCAACTCGCCCTGCCCCTGATGGACCAAGGCAAGACGCGCCAGGAAATCCAGCGGGCGACGCGCCAGATCCTCGGCGTCCACGATTGCTCGCTGACCGTCAAAAGTGGTGAAATCCTCGTGCTGATGGGGCTGTCGGGGTCGGGGAAATCGACCCTCCTCCGCGCCGTCAACGGGCTCAACCCGGTGGTGCGCGGCTCGGTCCGCGTCAACGACAAGAACTGGTCGGTAAACCCCGCCGACTGCTCACGCCAGGAATTGCTGCGGCTGCGGCGCAAATGCGTCGCCATGGTGTTCCAGCAGTTCGGCCTGTTGCCGTGGCGCACTGTGCTCGACAATGTCGGGCTTGGGCTCGAACTCGACGGGCTGTCGCGCAAAGCCCGCGAGGACAAGGTCCGTACCCAGTTGGCGCTGGTCGGGTTGACCGATTGGGCCGATCGCAATGTCGGGCAGTTGTCGGGCGGCATGCAGCAGCGCGTCGGCCTCGCCCGGGCCTTCGCCACCGAAGCCCCGATCCTCCTCATGGACGAGCCGTTCTCAGCGCTCGATCCGCTGATCCGCTCGCGCCTGCAGGACGAATTGCTGGAGCTGCAGGAAAAGCTCAAGCGCACCATCATCTTCGTGTCCCACGATCTCGACGAGGCGTTTAAGCTTGGCGATCGAATCGCGCTGATGGAGGGCGGGCGCATTGTGCAGTGCGGCACGCCGCAGCAGATCATCGCCAACCCGGTCGACGAGTATGTCGAGGATTTCGTCGCCCACCTCAATCCGCTGCACGTGCTGCGCGCCAGCGACGTGATGGCGAGCGATCCCGGGGGCGACGACGATCCAATGGTCGGCGCCGATACCGCTGTGGCGCTGGTCATCGACATGCTGTCATCGGGCATCGCCCGGGTCCGGGTCCGCGACGATGCCGGCACCCCGATCGGCAGCATTTCGAGCCTCGACGTCGTCACCGCGCTCAAAACCAAGCCGGCCCGGGTGGCGGTCGCGAAGGCCACGGCCTAGCCATCGCCGGCGAGCCGGAACCGTCCGAACGACAAGCGCCGGCGACCCCCCTTCACCCCAATCGCACCGAGCGGCAGTTCGTGTCTTGCATCACTCGGCTGGCTTCTGTACCGGCACTGGCAAACGAGCAAGCGTGGTCGGTCCTTCTAGGCACGCCCGTTGAAGTTCAAAGGCACAAGTCGGAGCCGGGAATGCTGAACGCGTATCGAAACACCGATGGACGGTTGGCGACATCCCCGATTTCTGCGGACGGCGCGATCGAAGGTCACGTGTGGCTCGATCTGTTGAACCCGACCGTGGACGAGGACAAGGCGGTCGAGCACCTGCTCGGCATCACCATTCCAACGCAGGCGGAGATGGAAGAAATCGAACTCTCCGCCCGCCTCTATCATGAGGACGGGGCCGAGTTCATGACCATGACCGGCCTGATCAGACTGGACGGCGACGAGCCGTCAAAGACGCCGATCACATTCATCCTCAAGGGATCGACCCTGGTCACCGTCCGCTATGCCGAGCCAAAACCGATCCTTGCCTATCTGACCCGCGCCCAAAAGCCTAAAGGCGTCGTCTGTGCCAATGGCGAGCAGGTCATGCTTGGTCTCGTCGAAGCCATGATCGACCGGACAGCCGATGCGCTCGAACGGGTCGGCAATGAGGTCGACCTGATTTCCCGCGACGTGTTCCGCAAAAAGACCGCGACGGCGAAAAAGGTGCAGCATGATCTGACCTCGATCATCCAGCAGATCGGCGCCAAGGCCGAGCTGTTGACGATGGTTCAGGAAAGCCTGGTCAGCATCTCCCGCCTGACCGCCTACCACATTGCGCTTGACGACGAGCCAGGCACCGATGGACGGGATACCAGGCATCTCATCAGGCTCATTCAGCGTGATGCCGTGTCGCTCGGCGAGCATGCGCGTACCCTCTCGACCAAGATCAACTTCTTGCTCGACGCGACACTAGGGCTGATCAACCTCGAGCAGAACCAAATCATCAAGATCGTCTCTGTCGCCGCTGTGGTCTTTCTTCCGCCGACGCTGGTGGCCTCGGTCTATGGCATGAACTTTGATTTCATGCCCGAACTGCATTGGCAGATCGGCTATCCTTTTGCCCTCGCCTGATGGTGTGCTCGGCCGTGCTGCCGTTTCTTTACTTCAAGCGACGCGGCTGGCTGTAGCCGGCGCGCTACGCTTCCGAGTAATACGATGCGTATTTTCCATAATATTGGCGGCCCGAGATCACGCTGCTGTTGAGCACCGGGATGATCTCGACATCGGCTCCGGTCACATCGGCCAGCGCCGTGATTGCCGCGCGGATTTCCGGCTGTGGCGTACTGGCCCAGCGGACGACGAAGATGATGGCATCGGCGAGGCGGGCGAGATAGACGCCATCGATCACCGGGCCAACCGGTGGCGCATCGAGAATGACCACGTCGAAGACGCGACGCGACGCCGAAATCAGCGTTTCAAAGGCCGGACCGGCGAGCAGTTGATCGGTTGCGGTATCGCTACGGCGGGCGCCGACGAGCAACTCAAGGCCTTTGACCTGATCCTCGACGACGATGTCTTTGAGGGTTTTGCCGCCGACGTCCCCGGTCAAATAATCCATGATGCCCTTGTCAGGCTCCTGGCCGATCTGGCGATGCACCGAGGGGCGGCGCAGATCGCAATCGATCAGCAGCACCCGGCTCCCGGCCTGGGCATAAGCACGGGCGACCGATAGCGCCAGCGTGGTCTTGCCCTCATTGGGCGCCGCCGAAGTGACGAGGATCACGCCGGCTTGGCGTCGCGCCTCGCCATCCTTATGGTTGCGGCCGCTGCGCACGATCGCCTGCTCGACGGCGGCGCGGACCTTGCGGACCGATTCCGAAAAGAACGATAGCGGCGCCGTTACGATGGTATCGGCGCGGCTAAAGCTGCTCTTGCCTTCCTTTTGCCGGGGGACCACCAGCGCCCGGCGTGCCCGGGTAATGGCCTGCAACTGATCGGTGCTGGTGACCCCGCCGATGAAGTTCTCATAGAGGAAGGCAAGGCCGACGCCGAGCGCGAGGGCAACCAGCCCCGCAAGGCTCAGCAACAGCGACGGGCGCGGGAACGACGGGGTGCCCGGCGGCAGCGCCTCGGAGACGATGCGGCTGTCGGCGACCTGGAGGAACGCCTGCTGGTCAAGTTCGCTCAGCCGCGTCAGCAAGGTGCCGTACTGGTTGCGGGCGATATCGGCGGTCTGTTGCAACTCGTAAATCCGCGTCAGCGTCGAGGACGACAGATTGCTGGTCAACACGCTGGTGCGCAGGCTGGTTTCGAGATCGGTGGATTTGGCCTGTGCCGCTGCGAGATCGCTCTTAAGGCCACTGACCGCCGTTGCTGCCGCTTCACTCAACTGGTCTTCGATGGCGGCGAGTTCGGCCCGCAGGTCGATCTCGGCCGGGGTGCCGGGCACGGCGGCCTCGGCTTCGATCTCCTTGGCGCGGCGATCGGCCTCGAGGGCGCTCAGGGCATCGATCTCAAGGCTCGCGACCAGCGCATCCCAGTCCTTGTTGCGCAACTGCACATCGGCATCGCCGACGACCGAGGCCAGCGCCGCGCGCTGCTCGGCGCCTTCGGCGATGGCGCGGCTGGTATCGAGGAGATCGCTGCGCCCGGTTTCAAGGGCGATGGCATCGATGTTGGAGCCGATGAACTGGTCGACGGCATCCTCCGAACTCGCCACTGCGGCGAGGGCGGTAGTGACCCGGGCCTGGATGGTATCGCGATAGGCCAGCGTCGAGTCGATCTTGGCTTCGAGTTGCTCGCTGATGTAGGCATTGGTCACCGCATTGGCGAGATCGGCGGCCGTTGCCGGATCGCCCGAGCGCGCCTGGACGGCGATCAGGAAAGTCAGTCCGCGGCGCTGCACGGTGACGAGCCCGCGGAGCGTGGACATCGTCGATTCCAGCGCCTCGGCGCCAGTCATTTCGCGCGAATTCCGCAGGCGCAACAGCGCCAGCACCTGGCTGACCAGCCCGGGCTGGGGCAGGAAATCCGGGTTCTCCAGCAGCTTCCCGTCCCGCACCGCGCGCAGCAGCACGGTTTCGGCTTTCGCCAGCTCGACTTCACTGTCGACCCGGGCGCTATCGGAATTGCTGTACGCTTCCGCTGTCGGATCGAGCAGGTTTTTCTGCCGCGTATCGACCAGCACCAGCGCCGCGGCGGTGTACTCCGGCTTGAGCGACAGGATCAC
>JAQGJK010000022.1 GCA_028290665.1 Devosia sp.
CTGCCCGCTTTTGGGGTAATCAGATCACGTAGGCATCGGAACTTTGCGAACCTGATCCCTCATGGGGTGCGTCAGGCGTCCGACCGTGCTGATCAGCGCAATTGCAGACCACCCCAGGCCGACGCCCAGGGTCTCCACATCCCCACCCAGTCGTTCGTCGCGACTTCGCTCCCGGGTGGGAATGAGGGGAGCTTACCTGATGGGCCGAGACCGGGGATAACATCGGGAGAGGCGCGGGGGGATTGGGTTTGTGGGTTTGACTGCGAGGCTGCCAACCTCGCGTCCGTGCCATGCCCTCGTGGTTCGAGGGTCGCGATGCTCCCACCTCACCATGAGGGCTGCTGGGGAGGGGCGGAGTTCAAAGACTGAGTCATGCATCTGTGGCTACCCCCACCTTCGATCCCTCCCCTCGAGGGGGAGGGAGGCGATGGGGTTGTCGCAGATGACAATAACTACTGTTACATCAGATGGTTATGTGATGGGAACGGGTGCCGCATACCCTCCCCTCCCCCTTGAGGGGAGGGCTAGGGTGGGGGTGGGTCCAGGTGCGGGAGGGATGGTTTTGGGCTGGGTGTTGCCACGGGTAGGTTCCCCCGAGTGTCAAAAAACGTCCCGGTGCATTGGCTGAAATTCATCTGGGTGACTCTGACTTCGATGTAGAGCGCTCGTGGATCAGCCGTGTTCCATCACCATCCTTATGCATCTGTGGCACTACCCCCGCCCTGGCCCTCCCCTCAAGGGGGAGGGAGGCGCTGGGGTGAACACATGCATTCCAAAGCTACTGGTATTACAGGTGGTTAGGTGAGTAGAACGGGTGCGGCATACCCTCCCCTCCCCCTTGAGGGGAGGGCTAGGGTGGGGGTGGCTCCAGGTGCAGGAGGGGTGGTTGGATACTCGGCCTTGCCAGCGCATATCGTGCTGCCCCCCGGGGTGACACACCCACTCGCAGCAGGCGGGGCAAAGCCATCAGGATGGATCCCGGCCGGCGGCGGGATGACGGGGGTGGTGGGGCGGAGTTCAAAGACCTCAGGCATGCATCCGTGGCGCTACCCCCGCCCTTCCCTCCCCTCAAGGGGGAGGGAAGGGTTCGTGGCACCCGGTCCCCTAACGTGCATGGCTTTGCCCAGGCCGTCTGCGTTAGAAACAGGACCAATATCCCTATTGCTCGACGATCCTATGCCGGCATAATAACCCCTACCTCTTTGGATGGCAAAGATATGCAGCCGCAGGCGTTGTCGGTGATCGTCAACTGGATGAAGCTCGAGCGGGCGCTTGAGGGCTATGCAGTCGGGTTGCGGCGACAGTTCGGGATCACGGGATTGCAGCTGGCAATCCTGCGGATTTTATCGGAAAGGCCGGAACATGCCCTGGCGGCGTTGCGGAAATCGCTGGTGCTGCATCCGGCGACGCTAGGGCAGGCGATCGACGAGCTACGGGTGATGGGGCTGTGCACGGTGCGGACCAATCCTGCCGACCGGCGGGCCCGTGTGGTGGCGATTACGGAAAAAGGAGCGGGCATTGTGCGCGAAGCGCCGCTGGCCGGACCGGTGCGGCTGCGCCAGACGGACAACGACGTCGCCCGGCTCGACAGGCTCGCCGCCGCCCTGGCCGATGCCATGGAGCTGTTCGGCCTGGAGGACGCGAGTCGGGCAAGCTCTGAGTGACGACCGTTCGTTCGATCAGGCGGGGTTAACTCCCGCCGCGCGAAAATCGGTTGAGTTCCTTGACCAGCTGGCTGACCTTGCGGCGGACGCCATCCTCGGTCGGGATGCCGTCGGCGTCGAACGCCCCATCGGCCGGGCCGATGCCGAGCAGCGTCGGAGCGAGCAGGGCGCCGAGTTTGCTGAGAGAATCGCGCAGGTGCTGGATCCCGACGACGCCGCCATATTTGCCCGATGACACCGCGCCGATGCCGAACACCGCGTGGCGGAACTGGCCATGCTTTTGCCGGCTGAGCCAGCTGATGGTGTTGACCATGAGTGGGGTGACGCCGGAATTGTATTCGGGGGAAACGATCAGCACGATATCCGCCGCGGCAAATTTCTGAGCCAGCCGCCCGGCAGCCTCGGGCGTCGCTTCGGCTTCGAGATTCTCGTTGAAAATCGGCATCGGGTAGTCGGCAAGGTCGAGATCCTCGACGCTGACCCCGGCGCTACGAAGCTCCGCCGAAACGTACTGCCGCAGCGTCTCGTTATACGACCCGCGGCGAAGCGAACCGCATAGGGTGATGGCAGTGGTCATGCCCTCAGCCCTCGAACAGATTCTTCAGCTTCGAGAAGAACCCCTCTGAGCTCGGGCTCGATTCCTTGCCGGAGATGCGTTCGAATTCTTCTAGCAGGTCGCGTTGGCGCCGGGTGAGGTTTTGCGGGGTTTCGACGTCGAGCTGAACGTAGAGATCGCCGATGTCTTTGGAGCGCAGCACGGGCATGCCGCGGCCCTTGAGGCGGACGCGCTGGCCGGGCTGGGTGCCGGGTGGGACTTTGACTTTGGCGCGGGCGGCGTCGAGCATCGGCATTTCGAACTCGCCGCCGAGCGCCGCCGTCACCATGGCGATGGGGACGCGAGCATAGAGATCGGCGCCGTCGCGCTGGAACAGGTCGTGCGGCTTGATCGAGACGAAGATGTAGAGATCGCCCGGCGGGCCGCCGCGCAGGCCCGCTTCGCCCTCGTTGGCGAGGCGGATGCGGGTGCCATCCTCGATGCCCGACGGCACGTCGACGCTGAGCTTGCGGCTTTCCCGCTTGCGGCCCTGGCCACCGCAATCGGTGCAGGGGTTGTCCATGGTCTGGCCGCGGCCCTGGCAGACCGGGCAGGTGCGCTCGATGGTGAAAAAGCCCTGTGCGGCGCGGACCTTGCCATGGCCGTTGCAGGTGCGGCAGGTGGTGGCGCCAGTGCCGGGCTTGGCGCCAGTGCTGTCGCAGGTTTCGCAGGCGACCAGGGTCGGCACGTCGATCTCGACGGTCTGGCCTTCGAACGCTTCTTCGAGTGCGATTTCGAGATTGTAGCGCAGGTCGGAGCCGCGCAGCTTGGTCTGCGCACCGCCCTGGCCACGACGTCCGCCGACGAAATCGCCAAAGATGTCGTCGAAAATATCGGACATCGAGGCCGAAAAATCGGGGCCGAAGCCTGGTCCCGGGCGCTGCCCCCCTTCGAAGGCGGCGTGCCCGAACCGGTCATAGGCGCCGCGTTTCTGCGGGTCCTTGAGGGTATCGTAGGCTTCGTTCAGTTCCTTGAAACTGTGTTCCGCATCGGCATTGCCGGGGTTGCGGTCGGGATGCAGCTGCATGGCGAGCTTGCGGTACGCGCTTTTCAGCGTCGCATCGTCGGCTGCCTTGTCGCAGCCGAGCACCTCGTAGAAATCGCGTTTGGCCAAAAAGAAAACTCCGGAGCCCCGGCCCTGTCCCGCAGCCTAAATGGCGACGGCAGCGCGCGCCCGCAAGGGGCGGCGACAAGGCCGGGCTCACATAGAGCGGCGCCGGCGCTGTTGGCAAGGGTTCGAAACGGCTGGTGAGGTGTTGACGAGGGTTCGTGATCAGGCCAGCCGCGTTCGCCGGCTTTGCGACCTCAGTTCGGGTTGAACGCCGAGGCAAGGTTGGCCGCGACCTGGGCCTGCGCGAATACCGCCTTGTTGACTACGGCGCCAAGCCCGAAGAAATCCTCGGTGACGCCGTCGTAGATCGTCAAATCGACGCTGACGCCATCGCGCCGCAGCGTCGCGGCGAGGGTTTCCCCGAGCGTTATGGACGGATCGAGTTCGGCGAGGATCAGCGTGGTGGCCGGCAGGCGGGCGAGCACCGGCGTATCGTCGAGGCCGGCGGGGTCGAGACCGCTTGGGGTAAGCAGGACGAGATGCTGCGGCTGCGAGCCGCCGGCAATTTCGAGGCCGAGGGTGAACTGCAGCGCCAGCGCCGCGCCAAACCCCTCGCCGGCGATGGCGATGTGGCGCGGATCGGCCCCGAGCGCATCGCGATAATGGCTGACCCAGCCCCACAGGGCCGGCCCGACGACTTCGGTGTCGGCAATGCCGTCCAGGGCCACAACGATGGCGCCGCTGCGCCGGGTGATGGCCCGTGCTGTTTCGGCATAGTCGGCAATCGGACCGCCCGGCCAGTACAGCACCAGCGGCAGGGGGCCTTTGCCGGTGGGGCGGAAAACGTGCATTGTCGCCGCGCCGTCAACGAGCTCCAATTGCTGCGTTTCGACCGTGACGCCGTCAGTATCGGCGGTGGCGCCGAGCAGCCCGAGCAGCGTCGCCTGCAGGCTCGGCGGTTCGACGCCGTTGACCGCCAGCCCGGCGCGGGCGCGGATCAGGTGCAGCATATCGGCATCGGCGCGAAACAGCGGATCAAGCCCGATCCCACCCTGTGCCGGTTCGGGATTGCTGGCAAAGATGCTGTGCTGGCTGAAATTTGTCTGGCTGGAGTTCATGCAGGAACCGCCCCGGAGTTCGCCCGGCACCGCGCCCGACTCAGTTGGCGGCAGGCTACGCGCCGCGTTGGTACATAATCAGACCATTGTGTGAAAACAAAAAGGCCCGGCGGAAGGCCGGGCCGGATGGGAGTGAGCAACCTGCCACCTATTCGGCGGGGACGGGGGCGGCGCGTTCGGTGGAGAGTTTGCGTTCGGCGATGGCGACGATTTCGGGGTCGAACATCTCGGCGTGGCGGACGACGATGGCTTCGCCGGTCAGGTCGGAATGGCCGGCGGCGATCAGCACGTCGAAGCCGTCGGTGACCTCAGGGTCCTTGGCCCAGTCGATCAGGCACTGCACCGTGCCGGCGCGCTTGTGCTTGGCGCGGACCTTGGTGAGCTTGGTGTTCTTGCCGTTGACGACGGATTTGTATTCTTCGGCCCAGCTGACCGCCGTCCAGAATTCACGCTCCATGCCGGCTTCGTAGGGCTGGCCGGCGAGTTCGGCGATGCGCAGCTGGCAATCGAGCGCCAGCTTGGTTTCTCCGAGCCGGCGCGCGTTGATCGCGAGCTTGCGGAGTTTGATGGGATCGGTGAATTTGCCGGGATCTGGAATTTGCATTGTGGGATCATACCTCAAAATGAGCGAAAGGGACCCGACAATGTCAGGTCCCCTCGCAACTGTTTCAATATTAAACGGCAGCGCGGTCGGTCAGGCGGACTTCTTGGTATCGTCGTCCCGGACTTCTTCATAGTCCGCATCGACGACGTCGTCATCCTCTGAAGCGCCGGCTTCGCTTTTAGCCTCGGCTTCGGCCTGGCTCTGCTTGTACATCGCTTCGCCAAGTTTCATTGAGGCTTCGGCCAAGGCGTTGGACTTTTCCTTGATCGCTTCGGCATCTTCGCTGTCGAGTACGCCTTTGAGGGCGGTCACTGCGGTTTCGATGGCGGTGCGATCCTCGAGGGAAACCTTGTCGCCATAGTCCTTGAGCGAACGCTCGGTCGAGTGAAGCAGCGACTCTCCCTGATTGCGGGCTTCGACGGCTTCGCGCTTCTTTTTATCGCTATCGGCGTTGGCTTCGGCTTCCTTGACCATGCGCTCGATATCGGCGTCCGTCAGGCCACCCGAGGCCTGGATGCGGATCTGCTGTTCCTTGCCGGTGCCACGATCCTTGGCCGAAACATTGACGATGCCATTGGCGTCGATGTCGAAGGTGACTTCGATCTGGGGCACGCCGCGCTGCGCCGGCGGAATGCCGACGAGATCGAACTGCCCGAGCATCTTGTTGTTGGCGGCCATTTCGCGCTCGCCCTGGAACACCCGGATGGTCACGGCGGACTGGCTGTCCTCGGCGGTCGAGAACGTCTGGCTTTTCTTGGTCGGGATGGTGGTGTTGCGGTCGATCAGGCGGGTAAATACGCCACCCAGCGTTTCGATGCCGAGCGACAGCGGCGTCACGTCGAGCAGCAGCACGTCCTTGACGTCGCCCTGCAGCACGCCGGCCTGAATGGCAGCGCCCATGGCGACGACTTCATCCGGATTGACGCCCTTGTGGGGCTCCTTGCCGAACAGGTTCTTGACGATTTCCTGGACTTTCGGCATGCGGCTCATGCCGCCGACCAGCACGACTTCATCGATCTGCGCGGCGGTGAGGCCGGCATCCTTGAGCGCCTGCTTGCAGGGCTCGACGGTCTTGTTGATCAGATCCTCGACGAGGGCTTCGAGCTTCGAGCGCGTCAGCTTCAGCGTCAGATGCTTCGGACCCGAGGCATCGGCGGTGATGAAGGGCAGGTTGATTTCGGTCTGAGTCGAGCTCGAGAGTTCGATCTTGGCCTTTTCCGCCGCTTCCTTCAGCCGCTGCAGGGCGAGCTTGTCCTTGCGCAGGTCGATGCCCTGTTCTTTCTTGAACTCGTCGGCAAAGTAATCGACGAGGCGCATGTCGAAATCCTCGCCACCGAGGAAGGTGTCGCCATTGGTCGACTTCACTTCGAAGACGCCATCGCCGATTTCGAGCACGGACACGTCGAAGGTACCGCCGCCGAGATCATAGACCGCGATCAGGCCGGTATTTTTCTTGTCGAGGCCATAGGCCAGCGCTGCCGCGGTCGGCTCGTTGATGATGCGGAGCACTTCGAGCCCGGCGATCTTGCCGGCGTCCTTGGTGGCCTGCCGCTGCGAATCGTTGAAATACGCCGGAACGGTGATGACAGCCTGCGTGACGGGCTCGCCGAGATAGGCCTCGGCGGTTTCCTTCATCTTGGTCAGGATCATCGCCGACACTTCGGACGGTGAATATTTCTTGGAATTGACGTCGACCCAGGCGTCGCCATTGTCGCCGTTGACGATCTTGAACGGAACGAGGCCCTTGTCCTTTTCCACCAGCGGATCGTTGTAGCGGCGGCCGATCAGGCGCTTGACGGCAAACAGCGTGCCTTCGGGGTTGGTGACTGCCTGGCGTTTTGCCGGCTGGCCGACGAGGCGTTCGCCATCCTTGCTGAACGCCACCATCGACGGCGTGGTGCGCGCGCCTTCGGCGTTTTCAATAACTTTGGGTACGGCACCGTCCATCACTGCAACGCAGCTATTGGTGGTGCCCAGATCGATTCCGATAACTTTAGCCATTTTTCGTGCCTTTCTCAGCAGACCCGTGATGGAACCCCGTAAGCGGCGGTTCGCAGAAGCCGGCAAAACCGGCCGGGTCCCTAGTGGAATTCAGGAGCTTTGCCCCGTTTCAGGGCTTGTCGGTGATATAAGGCGGGGTGGTAACCCCTGCAAGCTTTGCGCTCAAAAATTGCCCAAAGCCTGAAATGCCGAGGGACCAGCACTCGTCAGGACGGTGCTCACGGGTCCGACAGCACATACTCGCCCGTGGCGCAGAGGTCGACAGTCGGATCAACGAATTCGCCGCCGGTCGTGAACACCACGCGCACCTTATAGACGCATTCGGCGGCGCCCCCCGCTACGGTGACGATGCCGCTGCCGCCCGGCTCGACCAGCACGCCCGCCAGCGGGCTTTGCCCCCAACCCTCGAACGCCAGCGGCGCCGCATAAAATTCGGCGATGGTCAGGCTCGAATGATTGCTGAGGGTGAATTCGAGATTGTCGGACTGCGCCAGCACCGGGCTGCAAAGGACAGTCAAGCCGAGAGCTGCAAGGGAAAGGGGGATGGCATGGGGAAGCATTGGCTGGACTCGGGGAGCTCACGCGAACTGAACGCCGGGTGAACCATAGCGAACGCCGTGGCGATTGTGTGATGCCGCACCGTAAAATTGCGCTGTCAGATGGCTTTGGCTTTGCTATGAGGTTCCCCGATCATCCGTGCGAACTCCAAGAGGACCTGATGCGTAACACCCTGATCCTGGCTGCGACTGTACTTGCCGCTCTCACCGCGCCCGTGCTGGCGCAGGTAACTCCTGAAATGCTGGCCGCCGCTCATGAAGTCTATGATGCGGCCGATATCAGCGACGAGGCTCACATCGCGCTCTATTGCGGTGCGGCCTATACGCTGATCGGCAATGTCACCCGGACCCAGGGTGACACCGCCGCCGCCGATGCCTTCGAAGCCACGGCGCAGGGTCTGCTGGCCGACGCCGAAGCGCTGCTGATCGAAGAGGGCATGAGCACCGAGGACCGCACCAAGACCGCCGAGGCCTTTACCTATGTCGCCAATGCCGGCGTCATCGAAGGTACCGAAGTAGCCGAATATACCCAGGAAGACTGCGACGCCGCCGCAGCCGAGTAAGCGATATTCGAACCTGGCGGTCCGGCCTGGTGCCGGGCTGCCACCGGGTTGCCGCGATGTCGCCCTAGGGTCGCAGTACCGCCGGAACACGGAACTATTGCTCCGCCCACGACTTCACCCGTTGATCAACGGCCGGATTCCGGCGCCTTCCCTAATCTAACGAAAGACGAAACAATGCTTCGACATCTCGCCTTTGCCGCGATAGGCAGCCTTGCTTTTGCTGGAACTCTGTCCAGCGCTTTTGCTCAGGACGTGCCGGCCGAGGGTTATAAATCGCTCTGGTGCGGCCAGGCTTTCCTCGCCGCCGCCGGGACACTACCCGCTGAAGCGACCGATCAGGACAAGCAGACGGCCCAGTATTTCATTGACTCGGGCAATGGCCTGATCGAGACCGGCCTTGCCGCTTATGTGACTGCCGGGTTCACCGAGGAAGCCGCAGCAGCCGCAAGCACTGCGCTGGCCCCGACGGTCAGCGAGCAGATCAGTGCCAACAATGGCGAAGGCGCCGAGTTCACCTTCGACGATTGCTCGGTGCTGATCCCGGTC
Source organism: Devosia sp. (assembly GCA_028290665.1). Lineage (GTDB taxonomy): Bacteria > Pseudomonadota > Alphaproteobacteria > Rhizobiales > Devosiaceae > JAQGJK01. Next base: position 8,700 of record JAQGJK010000022.1, read on the forward strand.
CCGGCCGAAATGCCCGCGACCGCTCCGGCTGATGCGCCGGCTACGGCTCCCACCGAGGCGCCCGCAACGGCTCCTGCCGATGCTCCTGCGCCGGCTCCGACAGAGGCTCCTGCAGCGGCCCCGGCGGTTACGCCGTAAGCCCCACGCCATGAAGATCGTCCCGACCGACCGCGATATACTGGTCGTCGTCGATCTCCAATATGATTTCCTCCCCGGCGGCAGCCTTGCCGTCGCCGGGGGGAACGACATCATCCCACTCGTCAACCGGCTTGCGGCCGGTTTCCGCAATGTCGTGCTGACGCAGGACTGGCATCCGGCTGACCACGTGTCGTTCGCCAGCCAGCATCCGGGCAAATCCCCGTTCCAGACCATCGAGTTGAGCTATGGCACGCAGGTGCTGTGGCCCGATCACTGTGTGTGGGGGACGCGCGGCGCCGCACTGGCGGACGGGCTCGACATCCCTCATGCCCAGATGATCGTCCGGAAAGGTTTTACCCGCGAAGTCGACAGCTATTCGGGGTTCCGTGAGGCCGATCGGGTGACATCGACTGGCCTCGGCGGTTATCTCGCCGAACGCGGACTGACGCGGGTGTTTACCGTTGGCCTCGCCCTCGACTTTTGCGTCGGCTGGACCGCCATCGATGCCGCTGCCGGACACGAAACATTTGTCATCGAGGACGCCAGCCGGGCGATAAACGCCAACGGGTCGCTCGAACGCGCCTCGGCGGACATGGCGTCGGCTGGCGTTCGGCGGATCAGCTCAGGCGATCTGTTTTAAACGCTTTTGTCGATGCCTTCGACTACGGCATCGCCGGTGGCGCCGCCGCCTTTGGAAATTCCGACCATGGCCGGGCGCAGGATACGGTCGCCGATGGCGAAGCCGGCCTGCACGACCTGGACGACAGTGCCTTCCGGGCGCGTCGGGTCGGGGACTTCGAACATCGCCTGGTGCCGGTGCGGATCGAACTTCTGGCCTTCGGCCTCGATCGGCGTCACGCCATTCTTGGCAAGCAGACGCTGCATCTCGCGTTCGGTGATCTCGATGCCGTCAATCAGCGAATTCATCGTCTGATCGCCCGAAGCACGGGCCTCCTGCGGCAGCGTGACGAGGGCACGGCTCAGCGCATCGGTCGCGGTCAGCATGTCGCGGGCAAAACCGGCAATCGCATAGGTGCGGACATCGGCGATCTCGCGCTCGGTCCGCTTGCGCAGGTTTTCCATTTCGGCGGCGAGGCGCAGCATACGGTCGCGCAATTCGGCGTTCTCGACCCGCAGCGCCTCGAGTTCTTCGGCCGCTGTATCGATTTCTGCCGCCTCATCCATCGGCTCGAGCGGGTCGTAGGGGTCGGGCGAAATGCTGTCGTCACTCATCATGGCGGCGTCCGGTCATAGCTGCGTTGAAATTTGATCCGCATATCGGCCAAACGCGCGGCATTTTCAAGACTGCTCTAGCGACGTCAGGTCTTCCGCAACATCATCCGGCTAATGACGTGGGCGGTGTAATCGACCACCGGGACGATACGGGCGTAGTTGAGGCGGGTGGGGCCGATGACGCCGAGCACGCCGATGACCTTGTCGTTGGCGTCCTTGTACGGGGAGAGGATGACCGAGGAGCCGGAGAGGGAGAACAGCTTGTTTTCCGAGCCGATGAAGATGCGCACGCCCTGCGCGTGATCGGCATCGCCGAGCAGTTCGATCAGCCCGTTGCGGCTTTCGAGTTCGTCGAACAACTGGCGGACGCGCAGCAGATCATCGGATGCCATGGTGTCGTTGATCAGATTGGCCCGGCCGCGGACAATGACCGTCGGATGGTTGGTGCCGGTGCCGTCCGACAGTGTCGCGAGGCCGGCTTCGACGAGTTTACGGGTCAGTTCATCGAGTTCGGACAGCTGTGCCGCGCGCTGGGTCAGGAGGATAGCGCGGGCCTCGTTGAGGGTTTTGCCGACGACATGATGAGCGAGGAAATTAGACGCCTGCTGCAACGCCGAGGCGGTCAAGCCGGGCGGCAGTTGCAGGATCCGGTTTTCGACGGTGCCGTTTTCGCCGACCAGCACGGCCATCGCCTGGTGCTGGTCGAGCCGGACGAATTCGATATGGCGCAATACCATGTCGGATTTCGTGGCAATGACGACACCGGCGCCGTGGCTGAGGCCGCTGAGCAATTGGCTGGCTTCGGTCAGCAGATCCTCGACATTGCCGCGGCCGGCCTGGCCTTCGATCGATCGGGCGATGGTGGCCTTTTCGCGCGCATCGACGGCCCCGACTTCGAGCATCGCATCGACGAAGAAGCGCAAGCCCTCCTGCGTCGGGGTACGGCCGGCGGAAGTGTGCGGCGCGGCGATGAGGCCGAGCTCCTCAAGATCGGCCATGACGTTGCGGACCGAAGCGGGCGACAGCGAGGTATCGAGCATGCGTGACAGGTGCCGCGACCCGACCGGCTCGCCGGTCTCGATATAGCGCTCGACCAGCTTCCGGAAAATGTCCTGGCTGCGGGCGTTGAGCACCGCGAGGAAATCTTCGGAGGGGATTTTGGGGCCGGGCATATTCACCATTTAGGGCGAAACTCGTGCGGGGCCAAGCGCCGACCGCTTGTGAGCCGGGATCGTCAGGGTTAAGGAGCGGTTAACGGCGTTTATTTACCAAGGTGATTTGTCCATGCGGCCTTCCGGACGCGAACCCGATGCGATGCGCGCCGTGACCATCGAGCGCGGCGTTGCGCCGAAAGCCGAGGGCAGTTGCCTCGTGTGTTATGGTTCGACCCGCGTCCACGTCACTGCCAGCGTCGAAACCTCGTTACCGCCCTGGCGGCGCGGGCAGGGGCTCGGCTGGGTTACTGCCGAATATGGCATGCTGCCGCGCGCCACCGGCTCCCGCACCCGCCGCGAGGCGAGTGCGGGCAAGCAATCGGGCCGCACCCAGGAAATCCAGCGGCTGATCGGGCGGAGCTTGCGCGCCGTGGTCGATATGGGTGCGTTGGGCGAAAACCAGATCACCATCGATTGCGACGTGCTCGAAGCCGATGGCGGCACCCGCACCGCCTCGATTACCGGCGCCTACATTGCACTGGCCGATGCCGTCAAATGGCTCGAGGAGCGCAAGCTGACCAAGGGGAAAGTGCTGCGCGATACCCTCGCCGCGGTGTCCTGTGGGATTTATCGCGGCACGCCGGTGCTCGACCTCGATTATCTCGAGGATGTCGAAGCCGAGACCGACGCTAATTTCGTCATGACCGGAGCCGGCAATTTCGTCGAAATCCAGGGCACCGCCGAACAGACGCCGTTCACGCGGGCCGAACTCGACAGCCTGATGGCGCTGGCCGGCAAGGGCATCGGCGAACTGACGCAGCTACAACTGGCGACGCTGGCCTCATGACGGCGATCCCCCGGCTGCAACGCGGACAGAAGCTGCTGCTGGCGACGCACAATGCCGGCAAGGTGGCGGAGCTGACCGATTTGCTGCAGGGGTTCGGGCTCGATCTGGTATCGGCGGCTGATCTCGACCTCCCCGAGCCTGACGAGACCGGAACGACGTTTGTCGAAAACGCCCGGATCAAGGCGCATGCCGCCGCCAACGCCACGGGATTGCTGGCGCTGGCTGATGATTCTGGCCTGTCGGTCGAGGCGCTGGGCGGGCAGCCGGGGGTTTATACCGCCAATTGGGCGATGAACGGGTCGCAGCGTGATTACCAGCTCGGCATGCGCCGGGTCGAGGATGCGCTGCAGGCGGCCAACGCCACGAGCCCGGCGCAGCGCCGCGGCCCCTTCAACGCCACGCTGTGCCTCGCGCATCCCGATGGCCGCGATGATCTCTATGTCGGCCGCGTCGAGGGCACGCTGGTGTGGCCGCCGCGCGGCGATCTCGGCCACGGCTTTGATCCGGCATTCATGCCCGATGGGCACGACGTGACGTTCGGCGAAATGAGCGCGGCGACCAAGCACTCCTGGGCGCCCGGCCAGCCGGGCCTGTCGCACCGGGCCCGGGCCTTTGCCCTGTTCGTGGAGGCGGCGCTGACCAATGGATAGAAGCAACGGGCTGTTCGGGGTTTATGTGCATTGGCCATTCTGCGCCGCCAAATGCCCCTATTGTGATTTCAATAGCCACGTCCATCGCGGCGCGTTCGATGAGGCCGAGTACGTCGCGGCCTATGATCGTGAGATCGCTCATGCGGCCAAGCAGGCCCCCGAGCGGCTGGTGCAGTCGATATTTTTCGGGGGCGGCACGCCCTCGCTGATGCAGCCGCGCTCGGTTGCTGCGATCCTCGATTCAATCGCCAAGCACTGGCAGATCGATCCCAACGCCGAGATTACCCTCGAAGCCAATCCGACCAGCGTCGAGGCCGAGCGGTTTCGCGGCTATCGCGCCGCGGGGGTGAACCGGGTGTCGTTGGGGGTGCAGTCGCTGCGGGAAAAGCCGTTGGCGGCGCTCGGGCGGTTGCATTCGGTCGACGAGGCCGTCGCCGCGGTGCGGCTGGCGCAATCGATTTTCCCGCGCTCGAGCTTTGACCTGATTTACGCCCGGCCCCAGCAGACGCTCGAGGACTGGCAGGATGAATTGACCGAGGCGTTGTGGCTGACCGAGGGGCACATCTCGCTCTACCAGCTGACCATCGAGCAGGGGACGCGCTATTTCGACCTGCACCGTACGGGGAAGCTCAAGATGCCCGACGAGGACTTGGCAGCCGATTTCTTCGAGCTGACGCAGGAATTGACGGCAGCAGCGGGCCTGCCAGCGTACGAGATTTCCAACCACGCCCGCCCAGGGCAGGAGAGCCGGCATAATTTGGTGTACTGGCGCTATGGCGAATATGCCGGCATCGGGCCGGGCGCGCATGGGCGGCTGCTGGTGGGTAATCAACGGCACGCCACAGCGACCGAGAAGCTTCCGTTCGAGTGGAAAAAACGGGTAGATGCCCGCGGTCACGGGTTGGTTACCGACGATATTTTGACTTGGGAAGAAGAGGGCGACGAACTGCTGGTGATGGGCCTCCGCCTCCGCGAGGGCATCGATCCGGGTCGTTATCAAGCGCTTTCCGGTCGCGCGATTTCGCCGCGCCAGATTGCGGATTTGAAGGGGTATGGGTTTTTGGAAACCCTGCCCAATGGCAATCTGCGAGTGACCGAGCGGGGGTGGCCGGTGCTGGATGCCGTGGTGGCGGATCTGGCTGCTTGAGGGATAGCGGAGTTCAGCGATGCTCCCGACTTACTTTATCCCACGCCCTCGGATGCTCATTGATCTGGCGGTAATTGAGGCCTTCGAGCAGCAGTTCGAGATGGCGATGGCCAGCGATGGCGCCGAATTCAAGTATGAGGCGCCAGCGCCGCTGTGGCAGTTCCTGAGCTATCTGACCGATACAAAAGCCGTCCTGCTGCACGGGTCCGGTGATGGTTCGATTGCGGAATTCGAACCTCGCCTATCCGACGATGTCGAGGCTTTCGGCGACCGCAAGGCAGTCTACGCCGCCTCCGACGGACTGTGGCCGCTGTATTTTGCGGTGCTGGACCGACCTAAAATCCGGATGAGCATCCTCAATTCGAGCATGCGGATCCGTCCCACCGGTGGCATCTGGAGCGAGCCGTTTTACTTCTTTTCTATTTCCGACACGGCCCTTGCCCAGCGTCCCTATCGTCGTGGCACGATCTACCTATTGCCACGCGAAAGCTTCGAGCAGCAGGCGCCGATCAACCGACCGGAACACGATATTCAGATTGCACAATGGGCAAGCCTGGTCCCCATCAGGCCACTGGCGCGCCTGTCGGTTGGGCCGGAGGACTTTCCGCTGCTGGACCAGATTCGCGGCCACGACGACGACACGACCTTTGCCCGGGCGCGCGCCAACCCCGAAGGCTTCCCGTGGATCGAGGAGCAGAGCGGGTCATAACCGCGCCGGTTCGAGCACCCTGATGCTGCCGCCGGCGACGATCTGTTTTATCGCCAGCGCGTAATCGGATTTGCCGTCGGGGAGGAACCTGAACGCGCCGTCGCGGCCGACATAGCCGCCGGTGGCGGTGAGGCGGGCGCGGTCGTAGCGAGGGGTGGTCAGGGCGAGGATCGAGGTGTTGGCGAGGATCGTCGCGGTGTAGGCGATGGTGACCAGCGGATGCGGCACGCCGCCGAAGCGGGCGGTGTAGAGCGGGGCTAAGGCGGTGTAACCGGCGTCGTCGACCCCCGGAAACCAGGCGCCGGCGAAATAGGGGTTGCCGCTGAGGTTGGTATCACCCTGCCAATCGGCCGAGCCGATGATGGTGACGCGGCCGGGCAGAATGCCGGCATCGGCGAGCAATACGGCAAAGCTGCCGGCGGTGGCGCGATCGGGGAGCAGCAGTGTATCGACCTGGCCCGACAGGATCAGCGGCGCGAGTTCGGCGATTTTGGCGCGAGCCTCGTCGATGCTGGAGAACCCGAGGGAGGCGGTGACGCGCAACCCGAGTTGCGCCGCGCTCGCTTCGAACCCGGCCTGATGCAGGCGGCCGAATTCAGTCGCGGGGAATAGCCCGGCGAAACCCTGCCGCCCCTGGGCTTTGGCAAAGCCGAGGCTGCGGCGCATTTCGGTGGCGGGCAAGACGTTGAGGAGGAACACGCCGGGCGCGGCGACGGTGGAATTGTTGGAAAAACCGATGAGCGTCAGTCCCGAGGCGCGCGCCACGGCTGCTGCGGCGGCGACTTGGTCGGCTTTCAGCGGTCCGAGGATCAGGCTGGCGCCTTCGCCGGCGGCAAGCAGGGCTGCCTGCGCGGCGCTTTGGGGCGTCGTGCCGGAATCCTTGATGATCAGCGTGATGTTGTCGGCGATGTCGGGTTTTTCGGCGATGTAGGCCATGGCGAGTCTCGCGCCATTGGCCATCGACAGCCCGACCTGCACGAGGCCCGGATCGCCCGACAGCGGCAGCAGCAGCGCCACTCGGACTGGCCCGGTGCCGATGCTTTCGCCAGCGGCGATAGGAAATGACCCCGGTGCAGTTCCTGCCACTGACGCGCCGGCGGGCGCTATCGGCCCCATGCGAAAATCATCGAGATCGCCCGCCGAACAGGCGGCGAGCGTCAGGGTCAGCACTGCTAAGGCAGCAAAGCGGGCCGGATGGCGCAGCATGGATTAAGTCCCGGTTAACCATAAGCTCGCAGCCAAAGCTTAACGGCCGGTATACAGCGGCGGCGGGTTTGTCCTAGAACCGGCTTATGTCGGCAGCTTCAGACCCCTCACCTTCAAATCCTCCCCGCGAAAACCTGCATCCGCGGCGTTACGTCATCGGCGGCGCCGCGTTCGACGCGCCGGTGCTGGCGCCGGGGCTGTATGTAGTGGCGACGCCGATCGGCAACCTCGCCGATATCACGCTGCGGGCGCTGGCGATTCTGGCGGCGGCTGATGTCGTGTTGTGCGAGGACACGCGGCACTCGGCGCATTTGCTGGCGCATTACGATATCCGCACCCGGCGCCAAGCGCTGCACGAGCACAATGAGCGCCAGAAGATCGACAGCGTGATCGCCGATCTCAGCGCCGGTCGCGCCATTGCGCTGATTTCGGATGCCGGCACGCCCTTGCTATCGGATCCGGGATTTCCGCTGGTGCGGGCGGTGCGCGAAGCGGGGCTGCCGGTGTTTGCCGCGCCGGGGGCCTCGGCATTGCTCGGCGCCCTTGCCACCGCCGGGTTGCCGACCGATGCGTTTGCATTCTTTGGGTTCCTGCCGGCCAAGGTCGGAGCGCGGGGCACGGCACTGGCGGCTGTGGCGGACCGGTCCGAAACGCTCGTATTCTATGAATCGCCGCGCCGGCTCGATGACACCCTCGCGGCAATGGCGGTGGCGTTCGGGCCCGAGCGTGAAGCGGCTGTGGCGCTGGAGTTGACCAAGCGGTTCGAGCGGGTGTTCCGAGGGCCGGTCGCGGAACTCGCGAGGCAATTCGCCGGCGAGGAGACGCGTGGCGAGGCGGTGATCGTCGTCGCCGGGGCCAGCGAGCGATTGCTTGACCCAGCCGACTGGCTGGCGGCACTCGACACAGCGATGACGGATTTGCCGTTGCGGGCGGCGGTCGATGAAGTCACCGCGCGGTTCAGCCTCAAGCGCAAGGACGTCTACGATGCCGCGCTCGCCCGTAAAGCCGAAAAGTCCTGAACGACGGCGGGCCGAGCGCGCCGGGCACCGAGGCGAATTCTGGGCGGCGCTGTTCCTGATGGCGCAATTGTATCGAATCCGCGCCCGGCGGGTTAAAACCCCGGTCGGCGAGATCGACCTGATCGCCGAGCGGTTCGGCACCACGGTATTCGTCGAGGTCAAGGCGCGTGGGCTTTCGTCCGATGAGGCCGCGGCACTGCATGCCGTCGATCGCCGCCGGATTGTTCGGGCGGCGCAGTATTATGTGGCAAAACACCCGGCGCTCGCCGCGACGCCGCTGCGCTTCGACGTGATTTTCATTGCGCCTTTCGCGCTTCCACGGCATCTGAAGGCGGCCTTCGATACGACCGGGATTTAAGCGATGACCCTCAGAATTGCCGTGCAGATGGACCCCATCGCCTCGATCAATCCGCTTGGGGATTCGACGTTCGCCATGATGCTCGAAGCGCAGGCGCGCGGCCATGAGCTCGGTTATTACACCCCGGGCAGCCTGGCACTGCGGCGCGACACCGTTTCGGCCGAGGTGGCGCTGATCACGGTGTTCGACAAACCGAAGGGCGAGCATTTTGTGCTCGGCGAGGCGTCGCGGCAGGACTTGGCGGGTTATGACGTGCTGCTGATGCGGCAGGATCCGCCGTTCGACATGAACTACATCACGCTGACACATCTGCTGGAGCGGCTGCACCCGAAGACGCTCGTGGTCAACCCGCCGGCGGCGGTGCGCAATGCCCCCGAGAAAATCCTCGTCACCGATTTCCCCGAGCTGATGCCGCCAACGCTGGTGACGCGCGATCGCGGCATGATCCATGCCTTCCGACGGGAGCATGGCAACATCATCGTCAAGCCGCTCTACGGCAATGGCGGGGCGGGGGTGTTCTTCATCCAGGAGGGTGACCACAACCTCGTGTCGCTGCTCGAATTGTTCGAGCAGAGTTTTCGCGAACCGTTCATGGTGCAGAAATACCTGCCCGATGTCCGGAAGGGCGATAAGCGCATCATCATCATCGATGGCGAGCCGATCGCCGGGCTCAATCGCATTCCGGCCGATGGCGAGGCGCGCTCCAACATGCATGTCGGCGGCCGCCCCGAACTATCGGCGCTGACGCCGCGCGAGCTGGAGATTTGCGCCATTATCGGCCCGGCGCTGAAGGCCCGCGACATGATTTTCGTCGGCATCGACGTGATCGGCGATTACCTGACCGAAATCAACGTCACCTCCCCCACCGGCATCCGCGAAATCAAGCGCTTCGGCGGCCCCGACATCGCGGTGCTGATCTGGGACGCGATCCAGAAGCGGCGGGTTTAGGCGGTTTGGTGCAAAGCCTCAGTCAATGAAAACCATTGTCCTGACAGTTGGCGCGGCGCGCATGTTCGATGCACTTCCAGGGGACATTCAGCGGCAGATCGCCGAAGCTTTGCATCGCTACGCCATGACAGGTGAAGGCGATATCAAGGCGTTACAGGGTCGCGGAGGATATAGGCTGCGCGTCGGGCGATATCGCGTTATCTTCAGCGAGGACGCGGTGACGATCCTCGCGATCTACATCGGCAAGCGGGAAACAACTACTTATCGCTAGGGTGACGGCATGGGCATACAAACGATAACGACACCGACCGGCGAAGAACTCGTGGTCATTCCACGCGCGGAGTACGAGGCGATGCTCGCCGATGCGTTCGAGGACGGAGCCGATGCGGCGACCTACACGGCGAGCCTTGTCGGCCTTGCACCAGAGGAGGTGCTACCTGCCGAAGTTAGTGCTGCGATCCTGCGGAGCGAGGGCCGCGTGCGGGCATTTCGAGAATGGCGCGGCTACAGCCTTGATACACTTGCTGAACTGAGTCACTTGCCACGTGCGATGCTGGTCGAAATCGAAGCCGGCCAGCGCATTCTCGACCGGGAGAGTGCGGCTCGTCTTGGCATTGCCCTGGAGCTACCGCCCGGCTGGTTGCAGTCCTGACCGCATGAACACCTATCTCGTGGCGCTGGCGACGTTTTTTGCGACGGTCGGCGTGGCCGATATTCCGTTTATCTTTGCGGCGCTGACCAAGGACGATACTGCGGCGCAGCGTTTCGGCGTGGCGGTACGGGGCGTGGTGATTGCCACCTGTATCCTGCTGATCTTTGGCGTGCTGGGGGAGGGGATCCTGATGCTGTTCGGCATCACCATACCGGCGCTGCGGACGGCGGGTGGGATCCTGCTGCTGCTGATCGCCATCGACATGGTATTCGCGCGGCACTCGGGCGCCACTGGCCCTACGACCGAGGAAGAAGTCGAAGCCCGCCGTCGGGAGGATATCTCGGTGTTTCCGCTCGCCATGCCGTTGCTGGCCGGGCCCGGGGCCATCAGCGCGGTGATCCTGCTCACGGCCGGCACCGGCTACAACGCGGATTTCTTCATCATCATGGCGGCGCTGGTTACCATCATGGGGCTCGCCTGGGTGACCCTGCTGCTGGCCATCCCGATCCAGCGGCTGCTCGGCATTACCGGCCTGGCCGTGGTGTCGCGCGTCGTCGGGATTTTGCTCGCGGCACTGGCGGTGCAGTTCCTATTCGATGGTATCCGCACCAGCGGACTGCTGCCCGAATTGGCCGCGTGACCAAATGACAAAGGCCGCCCGCTTGACGGACGGCCAATGAATTGAACGTGTGAAAGAACGCCCGAAAGCCTACTTCTTCTTGGCGGGAGCCGCGGCGGCGCCACCGGCGGGGGGCTTTGCGACTTCCTTTTTGGGCTTCTTGATTTCCTTGTTGCTCTTCATCTGACTCTTGGCCATGGCAATCCCCTTCTGTTGCGGTGCGGACCGGGCGTCCTCTGCGGTGCCTTGGAAAGTTAAGCCCGAGGCTGCGCTGGCGCAATCCCCCGGCGGGCGTTGCGCGACAAAAACTCACTTGTGAATGCGGCAGCGTCCCTGTGGCCCGAGAACCGCGATGGCGCGCGGATCGCAACCGGTGAGCAGGAAATTCACCCAGTCGTCGGGGCTGCCATAATAGGCGTTACGATCGACCTCGCCCGCCACGCCCTTCATCACGCCGGTCTGGGTCCACTGCCAGAACGTCCACGGCCGACTGTCGTATTTCTCATGCGGCTCGGCGGCAGTCGAGCGCAGCCAGAAAGTGTTCGGGAAATACTCACCGGCGAGGATGTCGCGGTGAAAATTGATGTCGGTGTAGATGATCGGCAGTTTTCCGGTATGAGCTTCCATCGCCGCCAGCATGACCCGGACTTTTTCAAGGATATCGGCCTTGTCGTGCTTGTTGGTGCAACTCGAATGATTGTTCCATTCGAGATCGAGCACCGGCGGCAGCGCATCCGGATCGTTCGGCACCATCTTGATGAACCACGCCGCCTGCTCGGAGGCGAGCGAGCACCAGGTCATGAAATGATAGGCGCCGCGCGCAATTCCGGCGTCGCGCGCCCGGCGCCAGTTTTCATAAAACTGCGGGTCGATGTAATCCTTGCCCTCGGTCGCCTTCATGAAGGCGAAATGGGCGCCCGAAGCCCGGAGCGTCGAGAAATCGACGCGACCCTGGTAACGGGCGAGATCGACACCCTGGATCGGCAGTGCCCTCGCCCGGTTGACCCCCGGATGCGGATCATTGTCGCCATGGATCGGCCCCGAGGGATAGGTGCCGCAGGCGGCGAGCAGGCCGAGTGCAAACACCATGGCGACGAGCCGCAGGACGGCGGCGGGGCGAATGAAAACCATGGGCAGCACACTCGAATACACGAAACACCAGAGCGTTTGATTCAACATGTGCCGATTAAGGAAACCTTGCCCGCGCGACGGGGCCGCGCCAGATGGTTAATACCGGTACGGGTAACCCCGTTAATGTTCCCGAATTGTTCTTGCTTTGCGGGGGCTTAGGCTGTTAGCCTGATCCTCGGCTGGGGGCCAGGATGGTATCGCGCGTACGGACTGTGGCGTTTCAGGGGATCAACGCCGTTCCCGTCGACGTGCAGGCGCAGATCGCGCCGGGCCTGCCGCATTTCGTCATCGTCGGGCTGCCCGACAAGGCGGTGAAGGAATCCGGCGAACGGGTGCGCGCAGCGCTGATCGCCTCGGGCCTGTCGCTGCCGCCAAAGCGCATCATCGTCAATCTCGCACCGGCCGACCTGCCCAAGGAAGGCACGCATTACGATCTGCCGATCGCCGTAGCGCTGATGGCGGCCATCGGCGCCGTGCCGCAGGACGCCGTCGATGGCTTCGTGGTGCTGGGCGAACTGGGGCTCGATGGGCGGTTGGCGCATGTCGGTGGCATCCTGCCGGCCGCGATCGCTGCATCGGCGGAGCAACTGGGCATCATCGTGCCGGCGGCGAGCGGACCCGAGGCGGCGTGGGCCGGCGAGGATATCGATATCGTCGCGGTTGAGAGCCTGTTGGCGCTGGTCAATCACCTCGCCGGGCACCAGCTTGCCGCAAGGCCGCAACCGCGGCGCAGCACCGGCACGGCCGGCTTGCCCGATCTTGCCGATGTCCGAGGCCAGAACGTCGCGCGCCGGGCGCTCGAAATCGCTGCCGCCGGTGGGCATAATCTGTTGATGATCGGGCCGCCCGGCGCCGGCAAATCGATGCTGGCGCAGCGCCTGCCGTCCATCCTGCCGTCCCTCAGCCCGCGCGAACTGCTCGACGTTTCGATGATCCAGTCGATCGCTGGCGAACTGGCGGGTGGCATCTTGACGGATCGCCGGCCGTTCCGGGCGCCGCATCATTCCGCCTCGATGGCGGCGCTGGTCGGTGGCGGGCTGAAAGTCCGGCCCGGCGAAGTCAGCCTCGCGCATAATGGCGTGCTGTTTCTCGATGAACTGCCGGAATTTGCCCCGGCGGTGCTCGACAGCCTGCGCCAGCCGCTCGAAAGCGGCGAAACCGTCATTGCCCGGGCCAATGCGCGGGTGTCCTACCCGGCGCGGTTCCAGCTGATCGCGGCGATGAACCCGTGCAAATGCGGTATGGCCGGAACGCCGGGCCACACCTGCAAGCGCGGCGATGCTTGCGCCACGGATTATCAGGGCCGGATTTCGGGGCCGTTCCTCGACCGCATCGATATCCGCATCGATGTGCCGGCGGTGTCGGCCGCCGACATGATCGCCCCGGCCAATGCCGAGCCGAGCGCCGCCGTTGCTGCCCGCGTCGCCCGTGCCCGCGACATCCAGCGCCAGCGCTATGAGGCCAGCGGCGCAGCCCATGTAATGACCAACGCTGCGGCGGGTTCGACGCTGATCGAAACCGTGGTCAATCCCGACCGGGAGAGCCAGGCGCTGCTGCTGCAGGCCGCCGAAAGGTTCCGGCTCTCGGCCCGCGCCTACCACCGCGTGCTGAAAGTCGCTCGCACGCTGGCCGACCTCGCTGGGGTGGACAAAGTCGGCCGCGCCCATATCGCCGAAGCACTGAGCTACCGGGTGAATTTTTCGGTGGGGTGACGGGAGGCCGTTTTAAGCCGGATGCCGACCAGCTTTCAGCGGGCTTGACCCGCGGATCAAGCTTGCCGCGATGGCTTTGAGAAATCGGGTTATAACTTGCACGGCCCGTGGGCCCGCGGGTCAAGCCCGCGGGAAGCTCGGAGTATGACCCGAAGCCGGAGTGTAGTTAAAAGTCGGCGTGTAACTGAAGCTGGGGAACGGCGTGTGCGTTTTAGAACAGATGCGCGCCGGGAGGTTACACCCTTCCCCCGCCTTCCGCGGGCTTGACCCGCGGATCCAGCTTGCTGGGGTAACTTTAGGAAACTGCACTCACTTGGCACGGCCTGTGGGCCTGCGGTTCGAACAGTAGACCGCTTCTATACGGCGAGCCTTGCCAAACAGGTCATTGATGCCGCCGACGTACCGGATTTGCCGACATGGGCGACAGTCATCACGACGCGCCACCTCCTGCATCATCTGGCAGTGCTGCCAGCAGCCGGGGAAGTCGAGACTGCCGAAACCGACTGGACGGAGGCAGTTGCCCTGACGACCCTGCGGCGTCTGTCGCACCTCGCATTCGAACCGAACACTGAATTTTCTCACTCCAATCTTGGATACGTCCTTCTCGCTTGCGTGATTGCGCAGGCTGGCGGGTGCGATTTGCCGGGATTTGCGGCAACGCGTCTGTTCGAACCGTTTGGTTTGACCAGCATGGAGTTCGTGTCGACCAAGTCCGGCAACTCGCCCCAAATTGGCCTGATGGGTTCCAGCCTGCCGCTGACTGTGGGTGATGGCGGCTTATGGTCCACGGCCGGGACTTTTCGAGATGGCTGCACCTGCAGAACCAGGACGTGCACGGTATCGCACCGCTTGTCACGTCACCCGGTAGATTAACCAGTGGCGACACGGTCCCCTACGGATGGGGATTGGGGCTGCGACAATACGGCGGACGACCCCGCTTCATCCATGGCGGCGAGTGAACCGGTGCCGTGGCCAGGTCGGTTCGCAGTCCGTCCGCCGGTATTGCCATTGTCGCGCTGGCAAGCGGCGCGTCTATGCTGGACCTTAATACCTTGGTAGATGCGGCGCTGAATTGGTGGTTGCACGCTTGAGGTGGGCGCTGCCTTGAGATCTCAGCAACGCCGCAGGTGAGGACAATCGCCTTGGACACTCCCTCGGGACCGATAACTTTCTTTGACGTCGAAACCACCGGCCTTACCGGGCAGGATCGGATCGTCAGCCTTGGCTTGCTCTACATCGACGATGTCGAGCGGCTGGCGCGGGGAGAGCGGACGGGGGAGGGCGTGCATCTGCTGTTCAATCCCGGCCGGGCGAGCCACCCGGCGGCGCGCAAGGTGCATGGCTATCGCGACGACCTGCTGGCGCTGCAGGACGGTTTTGCTGCCCATGCCGATGACCTCGGGCACTATTTTTCGCATCATGGGCTAGGCGTTGCGCACAATCTGAGTTTTGATAAACGCTTCATCGAAACGGCGTTTTCTGAAGCCCGTCGTTCGCCCCCGCGTCTCGACTATCATTGCACCATGCTGCAGCACCGGCGCGCCCATGGCGCCAATTCCGGGCTCGACAAGGTGCTGCTGCAGATGGGGATGCCGCCTCGCTCCGGTTTCCATGGTGCGCTGACCGATGCCTGGTTCGCCATGGCGGTGTTCTGCTGGCTGCACGGCTGGCCCATACCAAAGGTTGACGACATTCCGCGCCTCGAGCCGACCAATATGCGTCACACCGCCGAGCCGATACGGCCCGCGAAGGCAGCTGTGGTTGCGCCAGCGTCGGTCGCGCCGAGCCCACCGGTCCCGGCCGAATGGAGTCCCGCGTTTGCAGCGGCACGGGAAGCCCTATGGCCGCTGGCGACGTTGCTGATGCACATCGCGCATGCCGATGGCGAGGTGCTGCAGGCGGAAGTCGAGACGATTTCACTGCTGATGCACACGGTGCTGGCTGGCACCCCGGGTGGCAGTTCGGTTAGCGAAGAACAGGATTTGCTGGCTTCGCTCGTCGCGCTGCGGCCGAACAGCGACGACCTCGATCGCGCCGCCTTCGAAGTCATGCAGTCGGCGCATCTGAAGCAGGCCGTCGCCGGCTGGGTGCGGGCCCTGAGCTTTGCCGATGGCGAAAACAGCCCCGCCGAAAACCGCGCTATCCTCGACATCACCGAGCGCCTCCGCCGCGCCCGACTGGCGTTGGCGCAGCACTGACGGTATGTCCCGCAGAGGCAGGAATTCCGGTTTGCCGCCGATAACGGAAATTCCCGCGTTCGGGGAATGACTGAGGTTATGGCGTGGGGAGATCGAGCCGGGTTGCAGGTGGCGTCAGCTCACTCGCCGATAGCCACCCGTGACGCCCTTGGGGGAAAACACCATTTGCCAGAGTTGCAGGTCGCGGGAGCGGAACAGGCCGGCGAACAGCTGCAAGTAATAGGTCCACATCCGATAGAATCGCGAGTCGTATTTTTCGCCTTGAAGCTCGGGCCAGCTGCGTTTGAAATTGGCGAGCCAGGCCATCAGCGTCGGGTCGTAGTAGGCGCCGAAATTGTGCCAGTCTTCGAGCGTGAACAGCTTTTCGTGAGCCTTGCCGATCTGGGTGACCGAGGGGAGCATGCCGTTGGGGAAAATGTACTTTTCGCTCCACGGGTCGCCGGCGGTGCGGGTGACGTTGCTGCCGATGGTGTGGAGCACGAACAGCCCGTCATCGACGAGCAGTTCGCGCACCTTCTGGAAATAGGCGCGGTAATTCTTGTAGCCGACATGTTCGAACATGCCGATCGAGATGATGCGGTCGAACTTGCCGGTCAGCGCCTTGTAATCGATGAGTTCGTAGCGCACCGGCAGGTCGCCAGCTTGCGCCGTGGCCAGCGCCACCTGTTCCTTGGAGATGGTGATGCCGAGCCCTTCGATGCCGTAGCGCTCGGCGGCAAATTTGAGAAAACCACCCCAGCCCGAACCGATGTCGAGGACTTTCATGCCCGGTTCGAGCCCGGCCTTGCGACAGATCAGGTCGAGCTTGGCCTCCTGCGCGGCATCGAGCGTGGTGGCGTCCTTCCAGTAGCCGCAGGAATAGATCATCCGGCGGTCGAGCATATGGGCGTAGAGGTCGTTACCGATGTCGTAGTGTTTGTGGGCGACTTCATTGACCCGCAGCCGTTGCGGATTGATCAGCCGGCTGCGCGCTAGCGACACCAGCGTGCCGAGGTCGATCGGCAACCGGTCGACGACGCCGCTGCGCAGCATGCGGGCAATGAACTGGTCGGGGGCAGGGCAATCCCACCAGCCATCCATGTAGGCCTCGCCGAACCCCAGATGCCCGAAGGCGAGAACCCGGTCATACAATCGCTCGTCATGCACCGTCAGGTCGAACGGGCGGCTGCCGCCGATGACAATATCGGCGTCGGCAAGCACCTTCTCAAAGAAGCTTTTGGATCCTGCGGTCATGTGGGGTCGGTTCTGGTAATCGGCGGGAACGAAACAGGAGCGTCCGCCCCGGCCGGGCTGCCGTCAAGTAGGACCTTGCATGTGCCTGTCGGGAATTGCGGGGCGCTTAACGGCCACGACCCGGCAGGCCCGGCCGAACCGAATGTTAAGGCCTGCCGATTAGCGTCGGCGCCGGAGCAACCCGGAGTTGCGCAGCTTCCATGTCTCTGGCCCCGACCATTGCGAGTGGCATCGTACCGACAGACGACATGCAGCAGGTGGACGACACCCTGCGCGACGGCTTCCGGCTGCTCCGGTTTCCAAGAGCCCTCGAGGCGCGGTTCGAGTGCGACACCGGCGCGGCGCGGACACGGCACCTGATCAGCCGCAGCCTCATCGGCTTGCTGCTGTTCAACGTGTTTCTCCTTTCCGACTACAAATTGATGCCCGACACCATCTGGCTCGCGGCGGTGCTGCGCCTGCTGGTCGTGACGCCCTTCGTGCTGGCCATCATGGTGTGCACCGCCAAGCGTCCTCCGGCGTGGATGCGCGAAAGCCTGCAGGGCGTCGCCCTGGTCCTCGCCGCCGCCGTGCCGCCGATCGTGATCGCCTTCAGTGCCAACCCGCTGCGCGAGAGTGGTCCGCCGGGCATTCTCCTCGTCGTGATGTTCGCGGGGATTATCCTGCACCTGCGCTTCTGGTATGCGCTCGTCGCCATGCTGGTGATCGAGGCGATTTATGTCGCGACACTGGCCGGGCTCACGACCCTCGCCTTTGAAGAGGCGCTGTCGTTCAACATGGTGTTCCTTGGCGGGGTGATTTTTTCGCTGGTAGCCGCCTACAGCCTCGAACATGGCAATCGGCAGACCTACCTGCTGCAGCTGCGCGACAGCCTGATCAACGGCGAACTCGAGGCGATCAGCCGCCGTGACCCGCTGACCGGACTCGGCAATCGCCGGGCGCTGGATGCGACGCTCGATGCCTTGGCCGACACCGGGGTCACGGGGGAGGAGTTGGCGCTGCTCCTGCTCGATATCGATCACTTCAAGGCCTATAACGATACGCTCGGGCATCAGGCCGGGGATGCGTGCCTGAAGCTGGTCGCCGATCTCATCCGCTCCGAACTGCGCATTGCCTCGGATACCGCCTATCGCTTTGGCGGCGAGGAATTTCTCATTGTCCTGCGGCGCACCGAATTTGCTGATGCGACCCATCTCGCCGAGCGTCTGCGAAGGCACCTCGAAGCCTCGGCCCTGCCGCATCCGGCGACGGCGGCGGGCATCGTCACGGTGAGTCTCGGCGTTGCCGCGGCTCGACTTGGCCCGGGAGTCACCGGTGCCGAATTGATCGGCGGCGCCGATGCGGCGCTCTATGCCGCCAAGCACGCCGGCCGCAACCAGGTCTGGCCACGGCCGTCGCGCCACCGCCCGACCCTGGTCGACGAGGATGATCGGCTGTGGCCCGGCGACGTGCCGGGCGTTACCAGCCAGCGTCGCGCCTGAGCCTTGTCCGTGGCGGTCAACTCAGGTTAGCTGATAGCTGCGGCAGCCTGCCGCAGGGGGTGCTTTAGATGATCCGGATTATTGCATTGCTGGCTACGCTGTTCACGGCGTTGGCGGTCGGTTTGTCACCAGCCCTCGCCGCTGGATGGCAGTTCGGCGACGAGCAGTCCGTCCACGTCCTCCAGGACGTCGAAATCGTTGGCGAAGAGGGAGAGGCGCTGTCGCTCGGCTATATGACGACGACGAAAAACTTTGTCCTGCCGTATGCGCTTGGCGACGATGGTTACATCCTCGTGGTGCGTGACGATCCGCAGAGTTTTTATGCCATCACCCCCGAACAGATCACCGACTGGCAGGACGCGGGCCTGCTACCCGACCCGTTGCCGACCTATGAGATTTCGCTGCTCGACCGGGTTCTTGGCTATCTGTTGTGGCCGACGCTGGCACTCATCGCCGCGCTTTATGGCTTTGGTTTTCTGCGCAACCGCCGCAAGAAGCTGGCCCCTGCAGCGACCGATATCGCCGCCTGACCGCCATCAAGCGGGCGGCAGCAGGATAGAGCAATGGCGCGGGCGACGGGGGTGCTGACCGACTGGAACGACGATCGCGGCTTTGGTTTCATCGTCGTCGACGGCACCACCGAGCGGCTGTTCATGCATATCAAGGCGGTGCGCCAGACGTATACGCGGCCACGCATCGGCGATCGGCTGAGCTTTACCAAGGGGCCGGGCCGAGGTGGCAAGCTGGCCGCGCTCGACGTAGATATTGCGCTGGCCAATCCGCGGCAAGAGGGCAAATGGCGACGCGGCGAACCGGAACTGCCGTTCGCTTCGGATTCGCGGCGCGTCATCGTCGCGGCGGGGCTGCTGGTGCTGCTGTTCGGCGCCATCGTGCTCAACCGGCTGCCATTGCTGGCCGTGGTTCCCTATGCGGTGATGGGCGGGATCAGCGCCATCGCCTACTGGTGGGACAAGGGCCGCGCCGAAGCTGGTGCCTGGCGGACGCCGGAAGCCCGGTTGCACGGGCTCGACTTCGCTTTCGGCATCATCGGCGGCCTGCTGGCCCAACACAGCTTTCGCCACAAGACGCGAAAACCCGAATTCGTGCGGCAGACCTGGTGGATCGCGGCCCTGCATGGGCTCGGGCTGGCAGTGATCGCCCTTGGCGGGATCGACCTCGTGGTCGCGCTGCTCGCCGATGCGGGGTTGCGTTTACCCGGCTGAGGGCGCGGTGTCGGGGGTCCAGCCATCGCTGCGCGCAAGCCACTCGGCCTGCCATTCCTTGGTCAGCACCGTGCGGCGGCGGCCGAAGCGAGTGTCTGTGCCGCGCGCCGACACGATGCGATCGGTGCGGAAATGCCGGAACGCCTCGCGCATGCAGCACCACGCGGCAACGATCTGCTTGCCCTCGTAATAGGCGAGCTGCACCGGCCAGACGTCGCGCTCGCTGGTGTTGCCACCCTCGTCGGCATATTCGAGGCGGATCGCGGTTTCGCTGCGCATCGCGGCACGCACCAGCCCGAGGACCGGCACCGGCTCCGATGGTCCGCGCACCAGCACTGGCCATAGCCCGGTATCGTTGATTTTGTCGCGAAGATCGTCGGGCGACGCCGTGGCGATCTTGGCGAGCGCATTCTTTGCGGCAGTGGCCAGACCCACATCGGGTTGTGCCTGCACCCAGCGGCCGCCCAGCACCAGCGCCTCGAGTTCCTCGGGCGAAAACATCAGCGGCGGCAGGAAGAAGCCGGGCTTCAGCATGTAGCCGATCCCGGCTTCGCCATCGATCGGCGCGCCGAGGCCGATAAGCGTCTGCACGTCGCGATACATGGTGCGCACCGAGACGCCCTGATCCGCCGCGAGCTGTGCCGCGGTGACCGGCCGGCGATGGCGGCGCAGCAGGTCCATGACGGCAAACAGCCGCTGCGTCTTGTCCACTCAATTGCCTCCATTACCAGTCGCCGGTCGGGCAATCTGCAGATAAAACGCCCGGATGTCACCGGCAAAGCGCTCGGGAACTTCAAGGGCCGGAAACTGCCCACCGTTCGGGGCTGCATGACAAAATCTCCGCTGCTCCCGCACTTCGGGCAGCGGACAATCTGTCACGACGTGCTGACAGGCCGCGTCAGCAAGCCCGTGCCTCAGGCGATCTCGATTTGGCTGAAATGGCTGTAGGGTGCTTCGGGCGAATGGATGATCGAGGGGAAGTGCGGGTGATGCACCGAGTCGGGGAAACTCTGGTCTTCGAGGCAGAAGCCGGAATAATGCTGGTATGACCGACGCCCGAGGCCGGGCACCGCAACTTTGGTGTAGACGCTGTCATAGAGCTGGACGCCGGGACGGTCGGTCCACAGCTTCAGCGTCAGCGCGCCGTCGGGGCCTTTGACTGTTGCTACCGGGTCGGCTGGGTTGCGGGTCTGGTCGAGCACCAGGTTGATATCGTAGGGCACCGGTTTTCCGGCAGTATCGCGCAGCGTCCGGGGGGTGCGGAAATCGAACGGCGTGCCGGCGACGGGGCGGATAACGCCGGTGGGGATCAGCGCGGCATCGAGTTCGGTGTAGGCGTTGGCGTTGATCTGATAGCTATGGTCGAGCACGTCCGGCGTGGTGCCGAGGTTGAAATACTGGTGCTGGCAGATATTGATCGGCGTCCGCTTGTCGGTGGTGCCGGTCAATTCGAGCCGCAGCCGGTTGCCCTTCAGCGAATAGGTCGCGGTGAAATCAACATTGCCCGGATAACCGTTGGTGCCATCGGGCGCGTGATAGCTGAAGCGCACCGTGGTGTTGCCGCTGTCGGGCTCGGCTTGCCACAGCGTGCGTCCGAGACCATCGGGGCCACCATGCAGCGAATTCTTGCCCTCGTTGGCGCGGAGGTCATGCCGCTGCCCGTCAAGCTCGAAACTCGCCCCGGCGATGCGGTTGGCGACGGGCCCGGCCAGTGCGCCGAAATGCGGCGAGTCGGTCAAATAGGGCGGGAAGCTTTCGAACCCCAGCACCACCGAGCGAACCCCGCCGGCAACCGGCACGCGCCAGTCGCGTACCACGACGCCAAAAGGGATGATGTCGACTTCGACGCCGGTGTCGCTGCTCAGCCTGAACTGATCAACGCGCTCGCCCTGATAGGAGCCGAATTCCGTAACCGTGACTGCCATGTCGCCCTCATCCCAAACTTTGGGCGGTGATAGCCGGAAATCCGGCAGCGGCAAAGCCATCGCCTGTTGCGGCGCGATAATCTTCGCTAAGAGGTTTGGCCTTGGCGATCGGATGCAGTTCAACGGCAGGCTTTTGCGCATGAGCACTTATCTCGGGCTCGATATCGGCACCTCGGGGGTCAAGGCGATCCTGATCGATCGGGCCGGCAAGGCGCTGGGGGAGGCGACGGCTGCGGCAGTCGAGCCGGTGCGGCCGCATCCAGGATGGTCCGAACAACTTGCCGAGGACTGGTGGACCGCGACCCTCAAAGCCATCGATGCGCTGTCGAATACGCATCCCGACGCCATTGCGAAGGTTCGTGGCATCGGGCTTTCGGGGCACATGCACGGCGCGACGCTGCTCGACAGCGACGATAATGTTCTCCGCCCTGCCATCCTGTGGAATGATGGCCGCGCCAGTGCCGAATGTGCCGAGATGGAAGCGGCATTGCCGGGTTTGCGTGACATCGCCGGCAATATCGCCATGCCGGGGTTTACCGCGCCCAAGCTCGCCTGGGTCAGGAAGCACGAGCCCGCGATTTTCGACAGGATCGCCAAGGTGCTGTTGCCCAAAGCCTATGTGCGGCTGCGGCTGACCGGCGAGTACGTGGAAGACATGTCCGACGCCTCGGGCACGCTGTGGCTCGATGTCGGCAGGCGCGACTGGTCGGACGCGCTTTTGGAGGTCACCGGCCTGACCCGGGCCCAGATGCCAAGGCTCGTCGAAGGTTCGGCACCGGCGGCCGATCTCAAGCCGGAACTGGCGTCGCGCTGGGGCATGACGGGGACCATCATCGTCGCCGGCGGGGCCGGGGACAATGCTGCCGCGGCCTGTGGCATCGGCGCCATCCGGCCCGGCGAGGGTTTCGTGTCGCTCGGGACTTCAGGGGTGCTGTTCGTCTCGAATGAGCGGTTTTCACCCAATACTGCTGGCGCGGTGCATGCCTTTTGCCACGCCATCCCCGACACCTGGCACCAGATGGGGGTGATCCTCAGCGCCACCGACAGCCTCAACTGGCTGAGCCATGTCACCGGGAGGCCGCCGGCTGAACTCGCGGGGCTTGCCGAAGCGCAGTTCACCGGCCCGGGGGAGGAAATATTTCTGCCGTATCTGTCGGGCGAGCGGACGCCGCACAACAATGCCGGGGCACGCGGGTCGTTTGTCGGGTTGTCGCACTCGTCCGATCCGGGACGGCTGGCGCAGGCGGTGATGGAGGGGGTGACGTTTGCTTTCCGCGATTGCCAACGGGTGCTGAACGAGGCTGGGACCAGTGTGGGCCGGCTGCTGGCGGTGGGCGGTGGCAGCCGCTCAAGACTTTGGCTGAAACTGCTCGCCACCAACCTCGACACCGAGATCGCACTTCCTGCGGACGGCGATTTCGGTGGCGCGCTGGGGGCGGCACGGCTTGGGTTGTGTGCTGCGGAGGGCGCCGATCCGGGCGAGGTGATGACCATGCCGATCATTCGCGAGGTAATCGCGCCTGATGCGGGGCTGCGGGCGGCTTATACCGAGCAATATGGGAAATACCGGGCGCTGTATCCAGCGATCGAACAGCTGCGCTGAATTACCTGAGTAGCATATCTTTGGTCGCAACTGCTGGTGCGTCTTTACAAAAATAGCGGCGGGGGCCGATCGATTGGGCCCCCGCGCAGTGTTTCCGAGCCAGACTATTGCTGCGCGACGAGGTTCTTCTGAACCAGGTTGGTGAATGCCTGCGAGGTATTGGTAGCTTCACAGGCGGCGCCGCTCGGGCCGGACTTGTCGCTCGCCAGTACATTGGCATCGATATTGCAAATATTGGCTGCGATACCGACCGGGACCTGCAACGTGACGGGAATCTGCGAAACGTCGACGTTGAGGTCATTGACCAACTGGCTGATCACGACATCGCCGAGACTGACGTTGACCAGGCCTTCCGATTTCGAGTTGTTTGCCGCCATAGCACCCCCGGCCAGAGTGAGGGTAATGGCAGTCGTAAGCGTGAGGATCTTGAACATTTTCATCTCCTGTTGAATCGACGCTGGAAATGAAAAGAGGACTTTGCGAGAGATGTTCCCAAATCGCGAAATTACCACGAAATTTCCACTTTATCGCCGTCGAGGGTAGCCGAGAACGGCAGTATTTCTAAAAAAAACCGCGTAAGATCAACCGCTTGGGACATCAGCGGGGCTGTTGAGGGGGCGCGGGAGCGCCAGCGTGGCTGGCCAAGCGCGGGCTGTGAAACCGATGTCCCTGTGACCAATGCCCTGCCGTCACCGTCAAATGGAGCTACTTCACCCGATAGCAAAAATCACAAACGCCGTCGCCGTTCATGCAGGTCTTGCTGCGGGTGAGGTCGAGGCCGAGTTCGTCGGCCATGGCGAAATCGCCATCGCAGATCAGTAGGGTGCCGAGGTCGCGGGCGCCGATCCTCTCCATGTAGTCGGCATAGTCGCAATGCGTGACGTGGTTGATCAGCATGGTTTCGGTCTTTGCCACGGTTTCGAACTCGTAGCGCACGCCTTCGCCGAAGCCGGCGAATTCGACGGCGAGCGTTGGGATGTCGAGCAGGCTGCCTCTGGCGCCGACAGCCTTGCGGTTGGCGGTATCGAGCGCGGTGCGGACGAGGGCGTGGGCCCGTTCGCGCCCGAGTTCGGCTTCCATGGCGCGGACCAGCGGGATCTGCGCGTTGACCGCCTGGGTGATGCGCTCGAACGGCGTCAGTTTAGCTTCACCCGGCATCGCGGACTCCAGTTTACTGCGATACCCTAGACGGACACGCTTTCCACATGCCATGCGGATTGTGCATGGCAGCTAACATGTCAGTGCTTGCGCAAACGTTTGGCAGTGGCTAGGGTTCGCTGGCGTGACGAAACCAGCACAGACATGGCGTCACCTATGCAGAACACCAGAGGAGGATATCCATGAAAAGACGTGATTTTCTGATGGCGTCGGTGGCTGCCGGCGCGCTGATCGCCGCCGCGCCCCGCGCTTTTGCCCAGGAACTGACCATTCTCGGTTCCGTGCCGAGCCTTGGCTTCCCGTTCTTCGTCCACATGCTCAACCAGATCAAGGTTGAGGCCGAGGCCCAGGGCGTCAACATCATCGAGAGCGACGGCCAGAATTCTGCGCCCAAGCAGACCGCCGATATCGAAGCCGCCATCGTTCAGGGCGTCAACGCCATCGTCATCTCGCCGCTCGACGTCAATGCACTGGCGCCGGCCATCGAGCAGGCCGTCAATGCCGGGATTCCGGTGGTCACCATCGACCGTCGCGTCGATGGCGTAGCGGGCATCCTCGCCCATGTCGGCGCGGACAACGTCAAGGGCGGCGAAGCCGAAGCCCAGGCAATGGTCGATGCCTTCCCGAATGGCGCCAAGCTGTTCCATCTGCAGGGCCAGCCCGGTGCCGGCCCGGCGATCGATCGCAACCTCGGCGTGCACAACGTGCTCGATCCGCTCAAGGACAAATACCAGATCGTCTTCGAGCAGACCGCCAACTTCGCCCGTGCCGAAGGCCTGTCGGTCACTGAAGCCGGCCTCGCCGCCAACGGCAAGCCCGATGCGATCATCTGCGCCAATGACGACATGGCGCTCGGCGCTGCCGAAGCCTGCGTCGCTGCGGGCTTCACCGATGTGAAGATCTACGGCTTCGACGCCCTGCCCGAAGCTCTCGTCGCCGTACGCGACGGTCTGCTGGCCGGTACCGTCGAGCAGTTCCCGGGCGAACAGTCCCGCACTGCCGTGCGCATCGCCGTCGCCTTCGCCAAGGACGGCACCGCGCCGGCCGAGACGCTGGTGCTGCTGACCCCCGTGGTCATCGGCAAGGACAATCTCGATACCGCCGAGCGTATCGGCGAGACCAAGTAGTCTCCCTGACTTCTGCACCTTCGGGTCCCGGCAAACCGGGACCCGAGACCATTCTGGAATTGACCACAAGCGGGAGAGCACCGTGCTGGCGGATGCAGTGACGCAAGCCCATCCGGGCCAGCCACTTCTCGAAGTTTCAGGCGTCAGCAAGCATTTCGCCGGCGTCATCGCGCTTAATGATGTGTCGCTGACGGTGCGTAGCGGTGAAATCCTCGGCCTGATGGGCGAGAATGGCGCCGGCAAATCGACGCTGCTGAAAATCCTGTCCGGCGTACAGCCCCCGACCAAAGGCCAAATCAGTTTCGATGGCCGGCCGTTCGCGCCGGCCAGTCCGCTCGACGCCAAGGCCGCCGGCATCGTGACCATCTACCAGGAACTGAGCCTGATCCCGACCCTGACGGTGGCCGAGAACATTTTCGTCGGTCGCGCCCCGCTCGGGGCGTTCCGGCTGATCGACTGGCGTCGCATGCGCGAGGAAACGCGCAAGATCATTGCGCGCGTCGGGCTCGCCATCGACCCCGAAACCCCGGTCTCGTCCCTGTCTGTTGCCGAACAGCAACTGGTCGAAATCGCCCGGGCGCTGAGCCTCGAAAGCCGGCTGATCATCATGGACGAGCCGACTTCGGCGCTGACCGAGAGCGAAGTGCAGCGCCTGCTCGACATCATGCGCAAGCTCAAGGCCGACGGCGTCGCCATCATGTTCGTCACCCACCGGTTGGAGGAAGCGTCGCTGATCTGCGACCGGATGACCGTGCTGCGCGATGGCCGCAATGCCGGCGATCTCGAACGCGATGGCCAGGCGAAAATCGCCATTCCCGCCATCATCGAGCGCATGGTCGGGCGTGCCGCCTCCGACCTTTATGCCCGTCCGGCGCAGCGCCATGCCCCGGGCACGGTCCGGCTGACGGTCAAGAACCTCCGCACCATCCGCGATCCGGAGGCGCCGCATGCCATCGTGCTCGATGGCGTCGATCTCGAGGTGAAGGCCGGCGAAGTGCTCGGCATTGCCGGGCTCGTCGGCTCGGGGCGCACCGAACTGGCGCGTGCTATCTTCGGCGCCGACCGCATTGCCTCGGGCACCATTACCCTTGACGGTGTGCCGATCGCGCCGCAATCACCCGCCGACGCCATCGCGCTCGGCATCGGCCTCGTGCCCGAGGATCGCAAGCGGCAGGCGCTGTTCACGGCGCTGTCGATCCTGTCCAATTTCTCCATCGCGGCGCTGGGCAATTTTTCCAACCGCTTCGGCGCGATGAGCGAAAAGCGCGAGCGCACCGACCTCGAAACCTACCGCCAGATGCTGTCGATCCGCATGGCCTCGCCCGAACAGACCATCGATGGTCTGTCCGGCGGCAACCAGCAGAAGGTCGTGCTGGCCCGTTGGCTGGCGCGCGACCCCAAGGTGCTGATCGTCGATGAGCCGACCCGCGGCGTCGATGTCGGCGCCAAGGCCGAAGTGCACCAGATCCTGGTGCAACTGGCCGCCCGCGGCATCGCCGTGGTGATGATTTCCTCCGAACTGCCCGAGGTGCTGGCGGTGTCCGACCGCATCGTCACCATGCGGCAGGGGCGCATCACCGGCGAGATGCCGGCGATCGAGGCCAGCGAAGCAAAACTGATGGCGCTGATGGCGCTCGACGAGACGAGGAGCACTGCACCATGAGCGCCATTGCCAGCGACGACGTCAAGCAAGGGCCGAACATGGCGCGGCTGATCATGCGGTTCGGGCCACTGATCTTCCTCATTGCCTTGATCATCGTGTTCGCGCTGATGAACGGCAAGTTTCTCAACCCCAACAATATCCTCAACATCATGCGGCAGATCTCGATCACCGGCCTGATCGCGCTCGGCATGACCTTCGTCATCCTGACCTCGGGCATCGATCTGTCGGTCGGCTCGATGCTGGCGTTCTGCGGCATGGTCTCGGCCGTGGTCGCCAAGGGCGGCACCGCCAATACGCTGTCGCTCGGCACCGGCGCCCAGCAGGGTTACGGCTGGTTTGCGGCTTTGCTTGCCGCCGTCGGCGTGGGGTTGATCGCCGGCTTCGTGCAGGGAACGGCGATCACCCGACTGAAAGTGCCACCCTTCGTCGTGACGCTCGGCGGCCTGACGATCTTCCGCGGCCTGACGCTGACAGTGTCGAGTGGCGGGCCGATTTCCGGCTTCACTCCAGAGATGCGCTGGTTCGGCACCGGCTACATCGACTGGAGCTTTGGCACGCTCAGCGCCTATGCCCTGCCGGTGCCCGTGGTGATTTTCGCCGTCGCCGCCATCATCTGCCACATCGTGCTGCGCTACACGCGCTATGGCCGCGCGGTTTATGCCGTCGGCGGCAACGCCGAGGCGGCACGGCTGTCGGGCCTGCGCGTCGATCGCATCCTCGTTTCGGTCTATGTCATCGTCGGGTTCTTTGCCGGCCTCGCGGCATTCGTGTTGTCGGCGCGGCTCAATTCCGCCGAGGCAGTGGCTGGCGGCGGCTATGAGTTGACGGTGATTTCCGCCGTGGTCATTGGCGGCACCTCGCTGTTCGGCGGTGTCGGCTCGATCTCGGGCACGGTGATCGGCGCGGCGCTGATCGGCGTGCTGCAGAATGGGCTGCAGTTCAACAATGTCTCGTCCTATACCCAGCAGGTGGTCATCGGGCTGATCCTGATCCTCGCCGTGGCGTTCGACCGCTGGCTCAAATCCCGGGCCCGACTGGGGTAGGGGAAGCGCGGCGGTGATCACCATCAAGGATGTCGCCCGCCGCGCCAATGTCTCGTTCACCACCGTCAGCCACGTCATCAACAAGACGCGGCCGGTGTCGACGGATACCGTCGAAAAGGTCAACGCCGCCATCGTCGAACTCGGTTACCTGCCGAGTCATGTCGGGCGCGCCCTGCAATCGAGCCGCACCCGCACCATCGGGATGATCGTCACTACCACCTCGAACCCGTTCTTCGGGCAGGTGGTTCATGGGGTCGAGCGCGCCTGCTTCGAGCGTGGTTACGCGCTGATCATCTGCAACACCGACGATGTCGCCGATCACCTCGATGTCTACATGGACACGCTGGTGTCCAAACGCGTCGACGCGGTGGTGGTGATGACCTCCAACGCCACGCCGGAGTTCTTTGCCACGGTGCGCGAGCAGCGCCGCGTCCCGGTAGTGGCAATCGATGCGCCTCCCGGCTCGGTCGGCTCGCTGGTCAGCGACAATTCCGTCGCCGGCGGGCGCCTGGTCGGCGAGTTTTTGCTCAAGCGCGGCTTCACCCGCATTGCCTGCCTGTCGGGGCTGGATTGGCATCCGCGCATGCGGGACCGCATCTCCGGCGTTCGCGAAGTGCTGGCCGCACAAGGCTTGACGCTCGCCGATCGCGATATCGTTCACTCCAGTATTTCGATGGCGGCTGGACAGGCGGCGGCTATTGGGCTGATCGAGCGCCCAGCGGCCGATCGGCCCGAAGCGATCTTTGCCTTGGCCGATGTGCTCGCCATCGGCGCCATGCATGCGGCACGGCAGGTCGGCCTCAGCATCCCCGAGGATATCTCGATTATCGGCTATGACGATATCGAGTTCGCTGCCCACACCTTTCCGCCGCTGACCACGGTGCGCCAGCCCGCCGATCTGATCGGTGCGACGGCGGCCAATGCGGCGCTCGACCACCTCGAAAACGGCACGCCGCTGCCAGAGTTGATCATGCTGACGCCTGAACTCGTGGTGCGGGAAACCACGCGGTAGCACGGGCCACATTTCGTCGGACGGCAACGGGCACCGCCGTCGGCCGGACGCGCCAGGTTGCAAATTAAAGCAGCCGGCCCTGGTGGCGCAGGACTAGACCGACGGCACCGAGGCACGGGCCGTTTTCGAGAAATCGCGAGATGCGGATTTCGGTGCGCGATTCTGCGGGAACGTCGTCGCGCTTGACGAGGGTATGGCGATCAAAACTAGCGCGCAGCGGCTTCAGCATCAGCTCACCGGCGCGCGCCAGCACACCGCTGATCAGCACCAGCGGTGGGTTGATGGTGCTGCCGATGATGCCGAGACCGCGCCCCGCGACGTCGGCGGTATCTTCGATCAGTCGCCGACAGCCGCTGTCGCCGGCAAGAGCCAGCCGGATCACCTCATCGACGGTCATCGAACGCCCGAAACGCCGCGACGCGTGCACCAGCGGCGTTTCGAAACTCGCATACAGTTCAAGGCAACCGCGATTGCCGCAGCGGCATAGCGGGCCGTTCGGATCGATGCCGATATGACCGAACTCGGCTCCGGCGCCGGCAACGCCGCGCACCAGCCTGCCGCCGGAAACGATCGCCCCGCCGACGCCGATGTCGAGGGTGAACAGCACGAAGTCCTCACGGCCGACGGCGTCCCCCCACATCATTTCGGCAAGGGCCGAGCAGTTGGATTCATTGTCGACGAAAATCGGGCGCCGGAACACCGGTTCGAACAGTTTTGGAATTTCGATGCCGGCCCAGGTCGGGATGCCGGAGGCGCGCAGCATGCGGCCGCTGCGCGGATCGACCGGCCCCGCCGCCGCGATGCCGACGCCGATCAGCGATTCGGACGACAACCCATGTTCGAGATAGGCCTCGTTGACCAGCCGCCTGGCGATCTGCACCCCTTCGGCCGGGGTGTAGTCGGCCGTGACATAGGCAGTCTTGTCGGCCAGCACGGCATGCGAGACGTCGGCGACGATGACCTGGATATGATTGAGCCCGATCAGGATGCCGACGCAGGTGCCGGCCTCCGGGTTGAGCGTCAGCCGTGTCGAAGGACGCCCGACGCCGGCCTCCCGGCCGTTTTCGGCCACAGCCTCGACCACCATGCCGGATTTCCGCAGTTCCGACAGCGCCGTCGATACGGTTGATTTGGCGAGCCCGGTCAGCTTCGCGATCTGCGTGGCGCTTTGCGCGCCATGTTCGGAAAGCATCCTGACGATGCGGCCCGTCGGCGTGTTCACCGTCCGGTCGGCGAGCAGGGCGTTGAGTTCGTCTCCGTACATCAAATCCCCTTGTCGACGCGTTGACAGCCCAATAAGTTCATGGGAGAACAAATCCAGCGTTGGTGTAGAGGAAGCACCAGCCGCCCGAAAGCGCAAGCGCTCGGTCAACGACTTCGGAACGCGACATGCCAAAAGGCAGCCGTTCCTTCAGGGAGAGAGTTACATGAACTTCGTCAAGAAGGCGGGAGTCGCTTTGCTCGCGACCGCCCTGCTTACCGGCACCGCTCTGGCCCAGCCCAAGGTGCTGATGCTGCACCAGTGGGCGACCGGCAACGACGCCGCCTCGATCGCCAAGCTCGGTGAGATGTTCACTGCCGCGGGCGGCGAGTGGAACCAGACCGCCATCGCCGGTCACACCGCCAACACCCTCGCCAAGCTTCGCGCCGACGTCGTCGCCGGCAACGCGCCCTCCGCTGTCCAGCTAAAGGGCCCGGAAATCGCCGAGTGGAATGAAACCGGCATGACCGCCAACATGGACGAGTTGGCAGCCGCGCAGAACTGGGATGCCGTCGTCGCTCCCGAACTGCTCCCCGTGATGAAGCCCGATGGCCACTGGGTCGCCGCGCCGATGAACATTCACCGGATCAACTGGATCTGGGGCAACAAAGCCGCCATGGAAGAAGTCGGCGTGACCGAGCTGCCCAAGACCTGGGCCGATTTCAATGCCGACTGCGAAAAAGCCATTGCCGGTGGCAAGGTCTGCCTTGCGCATCTCTCGGCCGACTGGACCGACGCGACCACGTTCGAAGTCGTGCTCTATGGCATGGACCCCGACCTCTACAAGAAAGCCTTCGTTGACGGCGACGTCGATGCGCTGCGTTCGGATGGCATGATCAAGGCCTTCGACCAGATGCGCCTGATGGTCGACAAGTACATGGATCCGGCGATCGCCGGCCGCGACTACGACACCGCCTCCAACATGATGGTCAATGGCGATGCGCTGTTCTTCATCATGGGCGATTGGGAGCTCGGCACGCTGAAGGCCGTCGGCAAAGACCCCGGCAACGATATCCTCTGCGGCCAGGCGCCGACCGATTGGGGCAAGCCGGGCTTCATCCTGAACTCCGACTCCGTGGTGTTCTTCAAGCAGTCGGATCCGGACTTCATCGAAGGCCAGAAGCTGCTCGCCACCGAAATCCTGAGCCCGGAATTCCAGACCGTGTTCAACATTGCCAAGGGCTCGATCCCGGCTCGCCTCGACGTCGATCTGTCGTCCGGCTTCAACGCCTGCCAAGTCAAATCCCAAGCCGACCTCAAAGCCTCGATCGCCGATGGCATGCTGGTCCGCTCGATGGCCCACAACATGACCGTGCTGCAGAAGTACCGCGGCGCCATGATGGATCTGATCACCGAGTTCGTGAACACACCCGAGATGTCCTCGGCCGATGCTGCGAACAACATGGCCGACGCCGTCGAAGCCCAGATGTAAGCTCTCGACCGATCCGAACGGACGCGGGGCCACCATGCCCCGCGTCTTCCTGATCTCCATCGGAAGGGGGAGCCGGTGAGCGTTTCAGCATCGACCAGCGCCGCGACCTATAACTCGTCATCGAACGGTCCGCCGCTGCGCGACCGTCTGGCCAAGCTCGTACCGATCTTCGTGCTGGTCCCTTCGATCGCCGCCTCGTTCCTTTACGTCTTCGTCTTCACCGGCTGGACGCTCTATATCTCGCTGTCCAATTCGACGCTTTTGCCGACCTACGGCTTCGAGGGTCTCGAGAACTACGCCTCGCTCTGGGCCAACCGGCGCTGGGGCATCGCCTACACCAATCTGTTCGTGTTCTCGGCGTTCTATGTCGTCTGCGCCATGGCCATCGGGCTGATGCTGGCGCTGCTGATCGACCAGAAAATCCGCGCCGAAAGCTTCTGGCGCACGATTTTCCTTTACCCGCTGGCGGTGAGTTTCATCGTCACCGGCACGGTGTGGAGTTGGCTCTACAACCCGACCAACGGCTTTGAATTCCTGATCCGCAATCTTGGCTGGACCGATTTCACCTTCGCCCTGACCACCGATCGCAAATACGCCATCTATGCCATCGTCATCACCGGCATCTGGCAGTCCTCGGGCTTCGCCATGGCGCTGTTCCTCGCCGGGCTCCGCTCGGTCGATGGCGACATCGTCAAGGCGGCCCAGATCGACGGCGCCTCGACGTTCCGGACGTATCGGAAGGTAATCCTGCCCTCGATCACCCCGATTTTCCTCGCCGTGGCGGTTGTGCTGCTGCAGTTCTCCATCAAGACTTTCGATCTCGCCGTGGCGCTGACCAATTCGGGACCAGGTATCTCAACGACGTTCCCCGCCACCTATGTCTACGATCTGATGTTCCAGCGGGGCCAGATCGGCGAAGGCGCCGCGGCGTCGATGATGATCCTCTCGGCGCTCGCCGTGGTGCTCATCCCCTACTCCATCTACCTCGTGTGGCATCGTCGCCGGGAGGCCGGTCATGGCTGAAGCTGTCTATACCGGCACCATCGATCGGGAAGCGACCCGCGCCAATACCCGCTACATCATCAGCCGGGTGGTGATCTACGGGCTGCTGGCGATCTTCTCGCTGGTCTACATCATTCCGCTGTTCGTCGTGGTGTTCAACTCGTTCCGGACGCTGCCGGAAATCAGCCAGAACGGCCTCATCGCCTTCCCGCAGAGCTTCCGCCTCGATGCCTGGCCCGATGCCTGGAGCACGTTCTGCATCGGTGGCAATTGCGAGGGCATGCAGAAATATTTCTGGAATTCGGTCAAGATGGTGATCCCCGCGACCATCATCTCGACGCTGCTCGGCGCCATGAACGGCTACATCCTCAGCAAGTGGAAGTTCCCGGGTTCGGAAATCATCTTCACCTGCATGCTGCTCGGCGTGTTCATGCCCGGCCAGATCGCCCTGCTGCCCTGGGCTTTCATCCTCGGCAAGATCGGCCTCGCCAACTCGGTCTATGGACTGATCCTAGTGCATTGCATCCAGGGGATATCGTTCACCACCCTGTTTTGCCGTAACTACTACGTCTCGATCCCCGACGATCTCGTAAAGGCCGCCCGCATCGACGGCGCCGGCTTTTGGCGAATTTTCTACAAGATCATCCTGCCGCTCTCGCCGCCGATCCTGATCGTCACGGTGATCTGGCAGTTTACCGGCATCTGGAATGAATACCTTTATGGCGTGGTGCTGAATTCGGGCACCAATCAGCCGATCACCGCAGCGCTGGTGGCGCTGTCGACCAACGGCACCAATGTCCGCGTCTACGACGTCATGAGCGCCGCTGTGCTGATTGGCGCGCTGCCCCCGCTGCTGGTGTATTTCTTTGGCGGTAAGTACTTCGTCCGTGGCCTTACCCAAGGCGCCATCAAATGAATGACGACCACGCGACCCATTCTCAGGTGAATTCTTCATGGCATCGCTGACCATCCGCAACATCCGCAAGAACTTCGGCGCCGTCGAAGTGCTGAAGGGTATCGACCTCGAAGCCCGGACCGGGGAATTCATTGCCCTCGTGGGCCCGTCGGGTTGCGGTAAGTCGACCCTTCTGGCCATGATTGCTGGTCTCGAGACCATTACCTCGGGCGAGATTTACATCGGTGACCGGTTGGTCAACGCGGTGGCGCCCAAGGATCGTGACATCGCCATGGTGTTCCAGAGCTATGCGCTGTACCCGACAATGACCGTGCGCGAGAACATGGAATTCGGCATGCAGAGCCGCGGCGTCCCCAAGGACGAGCAGAAATCCGCCATCGCGCGGGTCGCGGCGCTACTGCAGATCGAAGCACTGCTACACCGTAAGCCCGGGCAGCTCTCCGGCGGCCAGCGCCAGCGCGTCGCCATGGGCCGGGCGCTGGTGCGTGACCCATTGCTGTTCCTGTTCGACGAACCGCTATCCAACCTCGATGCCAAGCTGCGCGTCGACATGCGGACGGAAATCAAGAAGCTGCACCACCGCGTCGGCAAGACCACGGTCTACGTGACGCATGACCAGATCGAAGCCATGACACTCGCTTCGCGGATCGCGGTGATGCACCAGGGCGAAGTTCAGCAGTTCGACGAGCCGCAGGTGATTTATGACAGCCCGGCCAACATGTTCGTCGCCGGCTTCATGGGCTCGCCGTCAATGAACTTCATTCCCGGCGAAATCGTCTCCGACAATGGCCGGACTGCGGTGCAGGTCAAGGGCGTCGACGGCCCGACCATACTGCCGCTGACCGCAAGCCATGCCGCCCGTCTCAACGGCAGCAAGCAGGTGATATTCGGCATCCGTCCCGAGCATGTGTCCCGCTCGGGCATTGGCCAGAAGGCGGATATCGCGACCATCAGGGCGCCCGTAGAAGTCGTCGAGCCGACCGGCGCCGAAACCATGGCGGTCATGCGTCTCGGGGATCAGGAAATCACCGGGCGCTTTGATCCCGACGTCGCCCCGGTGATGGGTGAAACCATTACGCTGGGCTTCGACATGAGCCATGCCTGCCTGTTTGATCCGGCAAGCCGTCGCCTGATCTGACCGCGCCTTAGTCATAGGAATAGCCAAAATTACCGAATTCGCGACGTATCCGAGCCTTGCCGGGCGGGTGGTGTTTATCACCGGTGGCGCCTCCGGCATCGGCGCCGACATGGTGCGTGCCTTCGCCGCCAACCGGTGCAAACTGGCCTTTGTCGACATCCAGACCGAAGTCGGAAATGCGCTGGCCGATGAGCTGCGGGCCGGCGGCACCGAGGTGCTGTTCACGCCCTGCGATATCACGGATATCGGGGCACTGAAGGCCGCCATCGACGCCACCCATGCAACGCTCGGGCCGATTCGCGTCCTCGTCAACAATGCCGCCAATGACGATCGGCATAAATTCGACGACGTAACGGTCGAGTATTGGGACAACACCATCGACATTAATCTCCGCCCGCATTTTTTCGCGGCGCAGGCCGTGCGTCCGCAGATGCGCGATGCCGGCGGTGGCGCGGTGATCAATTTTTCCTCGATTTCCTGGCGCGGCGGCTCCAATGGCATGATGGTCTACGCGACCGCCAAGGCCGCCATTCTCGGGCTGACCCGGGCGCTGGCACGTGAATTCGGCGGCGACAATATCCACGTCAACTCGATCGAACCCGGTGCCGTGATCACCGAGCGGCAAAAGCAGCTCTGGTACCCGACCCAGGAATCGATCGACAACATCGTCAACCGCCAGATGATCAGGCGCGTGCTGCTCGGCGACGAAATCGCCCGCCTCGCGCTGTTCCTCGCATCAGACGACTCCCGGATGATTACCCGGCAGTCGATCATCTGCGACGGCGGCCTGGCCTAAAGGGGCATCTGCACATGCTGAAAATCGGCCTCAATCCGTATGGGCTTACCTATCATCTCGGGCTGCAGGGCATGGGCACGCCACGCGCCAACCCTGACCCCAAGGGCCTCGAGGGCTTTATCGTGCTCGCCGAGGAACTTGGCAGCAAGGCGATTGAACTCTGGGACGGCTGGCTGAAAGAGCTTGATGCCGCCGGTCTTGCAGCGCTGAAAGCCCGGCTCGATGGGCTCGGCATCGTCCCGGTGGTATCTTCGGGCCTGCAGCACGGCGATGTCGATGCCTGCATCGGCTACGCCAAGGCACTCGGCGCCGACCGGATGCGCTTTGCCTTGACCCCGATCCTCTGCGGCGATCGCGCTGCGGCCGGGCAGCGCTGGTATGATCTGGTCAACGAAGTCCGCGCCAAGCTCGAAATTGCCGCCCCGAAGGCCGCTGCCGCCGGGGTGACGCTGCTGATTGAAAACCATCAGGATTTCACCAGCCGCGAACTCGTCGGCTTCTGCGAGGAGTTCGGTCCCTCGGTGCGCATCGTCTACGACACCGCCAATTCCTTCCCGGTCGCCGAATCGCCACTCGATTTCGCCCGCGTCATCGCGCCCTATGTGCGCTACGTCCACGCCAAAGATTACCGCGTCCAGTTCACCGATGAGGGCATTCGCCTCTGCCGCTGCCCGACTGGCGATGGTGCCGTGCCGTTCAGGGAATTGTTCGCCATCCTGCTTGAACACACCCCCGATCTGATTGCCTCGATCGAGATCGGCGCGCTCGAGGCGCGGCATGTGCGGCTGCTGACGCCGGGGTGGTGGCATGGTTATGCGCCGAAAGATGCCGAGGCGCTTGCCGCCTGTCTCCTCGCGGCGCGGACCAATCGCATTGGCGACGATGAGGAATGGCGGACGCCGTGGGAGCGTAACGCCGATAGCGAACTGGTGGCCTATGAGCTCGGTCAGGTGCGGAAATCCGCGGCTAACCTCAAAGCGCTCGGGTACTAGAGCGTCTTCGGGCCAAGCTAAAACCGGCTCGCGTTCAGACACGCGAGCCAAGTCATAGTGAGAGCCTTCGTTCCGATTTATCGGAATGAAAGCTTCAGAGTTAGGAGAGCGTCATGGCGCAGGATCTTTCGGGCAAAATCGCATTCGTTACCGGCTCGGGCCGCGGCCTCGGCAACGTCATGGCGCGCAAACTCGCCGGCCGTGGCGCCGACGTCATCGTCCATGATCTGAGCTGGGACTCGACCGGGCGCTTCGGCGAAGCTTCGGACCTTGGCCAAGTGGTCAAGCAGATCGAAGCCATGGGCGTGCGCTCGATGGGCGTGACCGGCAATATCGGCGATCGCGATGCGGTCGCCGCCATGCGCAGCGAGATCAAGAGTAAATTCGGCCCGGTCGAAATCCTCGTCAACTGTGCCGGCGGCGACATCGGCGCCTCGGGCAACAAGCCCGAGCCCAACAACATCCTCGGCATCACCTATGAGGATCTGACGACGCTGACCAACAACAATCTGATCGGCACGATGCTGGTGACACAGGCGTTCGTGCCGCAGATGGTCGAACGCCAGCACGGCATCGTCGTCAACATCGCCTCGGTCGCGGCCCATATCGGCGTCTCCGGCGGCGGCATCTATGCGACGCTGAAGGCCGCCGTGGTGCATTACACCCGTTGCCTCGCCGCCGAAGTGCAAAAGGACGGCGTTCGCGTCAACTGCGTCAGCCCCGGCCCGGCGAAAACCGCCCGGTTCCAGGCGACGCGGACCGTCGATCCCGACAAGATGAATTCCAACAAGGTATCGATGGATCGCTACGCCGAGCCCGAGGAAATCGCCGACGCCGTGGCGTTCCTCTGCGGCCCGGAAGCCAAGTTCATGCACGGCCAGGTGCTGCGCGTCGATGGTGGCCTCGGGCTGTACGCCGGCTGATCGACAATTCGTGGCGCCGCGCCCGACGAAGGCCGGGCTTGCCGGCCCGCAATCGGCATCTTAGGAACGGAGTTGGCGCAAGGCCATTGAACGCACTCTGTGGTTCCGGGAAAATGCACGATGGCTGGTGAACAAATTCGGGTCGAAGTCGAAGTGCTGGCGGCGCGGACCGAGGCGGCGCTCGCCGACGCCGGCGCTACCGAACCCTCCCGCCAGGCCGCGACCCGTGCCATGATGCACGGCTCGCTACACGGCATCGACAGCCATGGCGTGCGGCTCGCCGCGCATTATGCGCGGATGCTGGTCGGCGGCCGCCTCAACAAGGACCCGCAGCTGAGCGTCAAGCGGCGTGGGGCCAGCGCCATGGTCGATGGCGATGACGGGCTCGGGCACTACGCCATCTACCACGCCGTCGATACCGGTATCGAGATCGCCAAGGAACTCGGCATCGCCGGCGTCGGCATCCGTCGCTCTTCCCATCTCGGGGCCGCCGGCGCCTATGCGCTGCATGGCGCCGAGCAGGGGTTCATCACCTTTTCGACCACCAACACCGATTCCATGGTCACCGCGTTTGATGGCGCCAAGCGCTTCCACGGCACCAATCCGCTGGCGTTTTCCGCGCCAGTGCCCGGGGAAAAACCGTGGCTGATGGACATGGCGACGTCTTCGATCCCGATGAACCGGGTGCTGCTGTACCAGACGCTCGGGGAAACCCTGCCCGAAGGGATCGCCGCCGATAGCGCCGGCCAACTGACCCGCGATCCGGCGGCCGTCGATATGCTGCTGCCGCTCGGGGGCGCTAATTTCGGCTTCAAGGGTGCGGCGCTCGCTGGCATCGCGACGCTGCTCTCGGCGGTGCTGACCGATGCGACGCTCGACCCCGATTTCATCCCGATGATCGGCGCCGACGACATTTCGACTCCCCGCAACATGGGCCACTTCGTCATCGTCATCGATCCCGACAAGTTCGCCGGCAGCGACGCGTTCGGCCAGAACATTCTTCGCTATCTGACCGCCCTCCGCGCCGCGCCGGCGCGTGCCGGTGGCGGCAAGGTCATGGCACCGGGCGACCGTGAATGGGCAGTCGCCGAAGAGCGCCGCCTGAACGGTATTCCCATCGATCCCGACACCGCTGCCTTTCTCGGCTTCTGAGTTCGGCTGCCGTGGCGGCCTGCGGAAAAACGAACTTTGCCCCGGGGTCGGCGGTTTGCTCGGCAACGGAGGAGTTTTACCATGCCCGACGCCGTCCCCCCAATGCAGCAGCAACCGTCTCCGACGCTGCCCGACGATATTAATTCCGGCCCGGTGCCACCGATGGGGCCGAGCCCGTCACCCGATGGCACAGCGGACAATGAACCACTTCCCGGGAGCGACGACCCCGGCACCAACCCCGAACAATCGCCGCCGCGCGATGGCTTTCCCGATCACCTGCCCGGCGAGCGCCAGCAGTTTCCCCGCTCGCTCTGAACAACACAAGGCCCGCGGCACTGACCGCGGGCCTGTTCAAATGGGAAAACAGTCAGAGGATGGCTTCGCCGTCTTCTTCTTCCTCGTGCAGCACGGCGACATCGGCATTGGCTGAGAGGCGCACCACATTGTCTTCGACTTCGGCAACGAGGCTGCCCTCGATATAGTGGTGGTGGCCTTCGTGATGCCCCTCGCCGCTATCGTTTTTCGTCAGTTTGATCCGGCCGTTCTCGACCTTGTCGACCGTGCCGACATGGGTGCCATCGGCACCGATGACTTCCATATGTTCGCTGATTCCATCGAGCACGCTCATGCTACTTTTCCTTGCGGTTGAATGCTGCCGGGACAACGCGATAGGCCGGCATTGGATGCTGCCATGCCCTGTCAGCACTGGAGGATAGCTTAGGGCAAATCGGCTCAAGGAGACAAACAATGATCGCGACCTGCGTTTGCGGCGGCACCAGCATCGAACTGCCCGAGCCCCCGACCCATGCCACAGAATGCAATTGCAGCTATTGCAGCAAAGTCGGCGGGCTGTGGAGTTATGTGCCGGTCGATGCCCCGACAATCCTCAAGGATGAATTCGGCGCGGTGTTCTCCGCCTCCGGCTTCAACCAGCACCATTTCTGCACGCGGTGCGGCTGCCAGACCTATGGCATCAGCCCCGATTGGTCGCTCGGCGACACCGAAGCCCCCTCGGGCAAGAAATTCGCCATCAACGCCCGCCTCCTCGATAATTTCTATTTCGAAAAACTGGTGATCGAGCCAATCGACGGCCGCAATCTGTGGTGATTTTTTTCATTTCTTGACGCCCTGAAGCCACCGCCGACCTTCCGGTCTCGGGGTGCTGGGTAGAGAAGCGGCCGGGCGAGGTTTTGGACTTCGTCGCGGGGTAGACCCGCATGGCTGTTGTGGTGAGACCGTCGCCTCGCCCGGCTATGGAGA
>JAQGJK010000012.1 GCA_028290665.1 Devosia sp.
GCACGAACCAGTTGCCGTAGCCGCCGATCATCGCCGGCATCACCATGAAGAAGATCATGATGAGCGCGTGCGCGGTGGTGAACACATTGTACATGTGCTTGCCGGCATCGAGCGCGGCATCGCCCTCGGCACCGTAGACCATGGCGGCAAGGCCGTGGAAATACTGGATGCCCGGCTCCATCAGCTCGAGCCGCATGGCACCCGACAGCAGCGCACCGATCACCCCCGCGACGATCGCGAAGATGAGGTACATCGTGCCGATGTCCTTGTGGTTGGTCGAATAAACGTAGCGCCGCCAGCCGGTCGGATGGCCGTGATGCTCGTGCGCCGGGGCATGATCGTGCGCGGCGCCGGTCTCGAGGGGGGAGTGCGTGATTTCAGCCATGGAAGTAGACTTTCCTCAAGATCACTGAGCCGCGACGAGCGTGGCGTTGGCGGCAGCTACATTGTCGGCCTGCAGGGCCGTCATCCAGGCGGCGAACTGTTCCTGCGTCACCACCCGCACGCCGATCGGCATGAAGGCATGATCTTTGCCGCAGAGTTCCGAGCACTGACCGTAGTACACGCCGACTTCCCTGGCATTGAACCAGGTTTCGTTAAGGCGACCCGGGACGGCGTCCATCTTGATGCCGAATGACGGCACGGCAAAAGCATGGATAACGCCGGCCGGATCGGAGGTCACCTGCACTCGGACAGTAGTGTTCACTGGCACGATCAGCATGTTGTCAACACCGAGCAGGCGAGGTTGCGGCACAGCCTCGGCCAGCCGGACTTCCTCGGGCAGAATGTTGGAATCAAACGCTTCACCCTGATCGACGTACTCATAGTTCCAGTACCAGGTGTACCCGGTTGCCTTCACGGTCAACGTCGGCGCGGGAACATCGACTTCGCCGAACGAGAAGATGTTGGAGCCGAGATATTTCCGCTGCCCGTCCGGAATGGTCAGCTGATCGCTGAGTACGCCAAAGCTCGGGATGGCGATGATGATCAGCACGACGATCGGCAGCACCGTCCAGGCGATCTCGACCAGCGTGTTATGCGTCGTGGTCGAGGGCACCGGATGGCGCTTGGCGTTGAAGCGGAACATCACCACCAGCAGCAACACCAGCACCAGCAGCACGATCGCGGTAATTGACCACAACAGGATGCCATCGTGGAACACCGTGATCGAATCCATGATCGGCGTGACCGAAGCCTGCATGCCGATCTGCCCGGGGACGGGACGACCCGCCTCGTTGGCGAGACTCGCGAACGGGGCAAGCGCCATCACGGCAGCCGCGGAAACGGCTGCGGATCGCGTACCCAAGCGTGACAATAAGTGCTGTCGCACCGAATTCCCCCTGAAACATCAGACGATGGTTGCGGGGCTCCGG
The DNA here is from genome assembly GCA_028290665.1 of Devosia sp. Classification (GTDB taxonomy): domain Bacteria; phylum Pseudomonadota; class Alphaproteobacteria; order Rhizobiales; family Devosiaceae; genus JAQGJK01. The sequence continues at coordinate 1,374 of JAQGJK010000012.1, forward strand.
GGGTCGATTCGGACAGCGCGGCATAGTTTATACCGCTCCGACTCAACTTCGGAGCGCAACAACCCTAGAGCCGAGCTAAACCACATCACCGCCGGCAAGTCCATTACACTGGCAATGCCGTCCGGTGCGTCATAATGGTCGAGCGACAATGCCTCACGCTTGCCGCAGTTGCGGCGCTTCTCATGACCCGCAACGTTGACAATCAAGGCCCGCTCGAACAATGAAACGATGGGCGTTCGAGGAGTTTTTGAACCCGTGAAGGCGATTTTCTCCGGCTTGGCTGCTGCAACGGCAGCGCTCGCACTGTGCGCCGCCCCGGTAGCGGCACAAGGCGTCGTCAAGGCTCAGTACGGCGACTGGCAGATGAGCTGCGATACGCCGCTCGGCGCCAGCTTCGAGCAATGCGCCATCATCCAGAACGTCGCTGCGGAAAATCAGCCCAATGTCGGGCTGTCCGTTATTGTCCTCCGCACCGCCGACCGTGAAGTGCAGTTGCTGCGCGTCCTTGCGCCGCTTGGCGTTTTGCTGCCCAACGGGCTGGGATTGAACGTCGACGGCAAGGACATGGGGCGGGTACAGTTCGTCCGCTGCTTGCCGAATGGATGCATCGCCGAAGTGGTGCTCGATCCCGAACTGATCCAGATGTTGAGCACCGGCACGAACGCCATCTTCGTGGTGTTCAAAACCCCCGAGGAGGGTATCGGCATCCCGGTGTCGCTCAACGGTTTCAAAGACGGCTTCGAGCAGTTGCCCTGATCGCACCCGGAGGCGACACGTGAATGAACTCAGGCGCGCGCCGCGCCACCGGACTCTCAAAAAGGGTCACATTATCGTCAGCGACGGATTTTCCACCATTGATTGCCTGGTGCGGAATCTTTCGGACACCGGCGCCCAGCTCAAGGTCGCCAGCGTGCTCGGCATACCCGATAGCTTTCCATTGAAACTGAGCGACGGGCAGACGCTGCAGTGCCGCGTCGCCTGGAAACGCGAAACCGAGATCGGCGTCGAGTTCATCACCGCCTGAACTTGCAGCCGGGACACGAAAATGCCGGACCCGAGGGCCCGGCAGTTGGTCAGGAATTGCGGCAATCGAGATTGCCTCAGGACATCGCTACAGTCGCTAGACCGCCGCGGTGGACGTCCAGGCGTTAAGGGTACGCCGAGCCGACAGGATACGCCCGCTGGAGCGGGGGTTACGCAGAGCTTCCAAAACGTCGTCGCGATTGATGCCAAGGTCATTGAGGCGGCTCTGATCGAGTTCAAGCAGCGCGGTCAACGAGGTTTTGCGCGCGCGCTCGGTATTGATCTGGGCGAGCCAGTTCAATGCACCGGAAAACAGCGAGCGGGGGGCAGCGGCCGAAACGGGCCGGTCGCTGGCGAGCGAAAAGGCCATAGGAAGTCTCCTTAAATTTGACGCGCCGGCACGGGAGTGTCCAGCAATCTTAGTGATGAATTAACGCTTTCCATCATCGATGGTTATGACTTAGGCCATTGCGTTTCATTGATCCAACAAATAGGTTTCATCCGTCGCATCAAATCCAGTGATGATAACGCATGACCTCACCGCTTGACCTCGATCAGCTGCAAAGCTTCTGTGCCATCGCCGATTGCGGCAGTTTTACCGAGGCGGCGCGGCGGGTGCACAAGACCCAGTCGGCGGTGTCGATGCAAATCAAGCGGCTCGAGGAACGGCTTGGCCAGGCTCTGCTCAGTCGCGAAGGCCGCGGCGTTACCCTCACCAGTCATGGTGAGGCGCTTTATGCTCGCGCGCGCCGCATGCTCCGCGATAACGCCGAAATTCTCGACTATTTTTCCGATGGGGATCTCGCGGGCTCGATTCGCTTCGGCGTGCCCGACGATTATGCCGTCCGCCTTCTGCCGATGATTCTCTCGAGCTTTGAGCGTACGCATCCCAAGATCGCCGTCGATGTCGCCTGCATGCCATCCGAAGAACTGCTCAACGGCATGAAATCTGGCCGCTACGACCTCATTGTTTTCACTCAAGGGACGCATCACGAGTTTGGCGAACTGTTCCGCACCGAAAAAATGTTCTGGGTCGCCTCACATGGTGGCCGGGCGCTGGCCGCCGATCCCCTGCCCCTCGCCTGCGGCCCGCAGGTTTGTATCTGGCGGGCCGGAGCAACCGAAGCCCTCAACCGTATCGGGCGAAATTTCCGGGTTGCCTACACCTCCTCGAACGCCACGGCGATTTCGAGCGCCGTGCTGTCCGATCTGGCGATTGGCTTTCTACCGGAAAGCGCGCTGCAGCCGGGAATGCGGGTGATTTCCGAGGACAAGGGCCTGCCGCGCCTGCCCGATGCCGAGATCGCCATCATGCGCGCCAGCCACGCCTATGGCGGTATTTTCGACGCTCTCGCCCAGCATATCATTGCCGCGATGGGCAATCTCGAAAGCCGTGAGACCACGGCTGAAGCGGCAGAATAGCAAGCCCGATCAAATCGCTATCGCAGTCGTGTGGTACTAAGAAACGTACCGATTAGTGGAGGCCGGTTTGGACGAATTACCGATCATCGAGGCCAGGGGCCTGAAGCGGACCTTCAAGGCGCGCGGCGCCAAGGGTAAACTGATCGAGGCCGTGCGCGGCATCGACCTGACGGTACGGCCCGGTGAGATCGTCGGTTTTCTCGGTCCCAACGGTGCAGGCAAGACCACAACGCTCAAAATGCTGTGCACCCTGCTCGAACCGACAGGCGGCACCGCGACTGTTGCTGGCTGCGATCTTCGCAGCGACGCCGTAGGGGTGCGGCGGCGGATTGGGTATGTCAGCCAGGCCGGATCGACTTCGCCTGAGGCCCGCGCCGGCGAAGAAATTATCAGCCACGCGCAGTTTTACGGCATTGATCGCACGACGGCGCGAACCCGTGGACAAAACCTGCTCGCAGCGCTCGATCTCGCCGATGTCTGGGATCGACCGTGTGGCTCGCTATCGGGCGGGCAGCGGCGGCGGCTCGATATCGTGATGGGACTGATCCATCAACCGAAACTGGTGTTCCTCGACGAACCTTCGACCGGGCTCGATCCACAAAGCCGGGCGAATCTCTGGACCCATATCCGCAAGCTCCGCGATGATTTCGGCACCACGGTATTTCTGACCACCCATTATATGGATGAGGCAGACAACCTGTCGGACCGCATTCTCATCATCGACAACGGCGCCATTGTCGCCGAGGGCACGCCGGCTGAACTCAAGCAGCGCGTCTCCGGCGATGCCATCACTCTAACCCTCCGCACCGCGGCGGATGCCGAGGCGGCCAAGGCCATCGCGGCCGGCCTGCCCGGCGCCGATATGCCGATTGTCGATGGCAATATCGTGCGCCTGCACGCCACCGAAGCCAGCACCGCGCTTCCCGCCCTCCTCAGCGAACTGGTCAAGGCGGGCATCGAAGCCATCGGCATCGAGACCAAACGACCGACACTCGACGATGTATTCCTCACCCTCACCGGCCGCTCGCTGCGCGACTAGAGCGTTTCGAGCAAAGTGGACGCGGGTTTGCGTCAAGAAACGCAGCTAACTAGGAGAGTTCGGCCCATGGGCTTTTTCCGCGATACCTGGATTGTGTTTTCCCGCGCCATGCGCCTGTCGCTGCGCCAGCCGCTTTGGGTGCTGATCGGGCTGATGCAGCCGATCCTTTATCTGACCCTGTTCGGCCCGCTGCTCGTCGGCATGGCGAATGCTCCGGGGTTCCCGGCCGGCGATGCATGGCAAATCTTCGTGCCCGGCCTTCTCGTCCAGCTCGGCATCTTCGGCGGGCTGTTCGTCGGTTTCGGCATCATCGCCGAATGGCGCTCCGGGGTGATAGACCGGATGATGGTCACGCCCGCCAATCGAACTGCCCTGATCGCCGGACGCGCGCTGCGCGATGTCGTGGTCATCGTCACGCAGGCCATCGTGCTGTGCGGCGCGGCCTATTTCTTTGGCCTGCGGGTGCCGATCTGGGCCTTGCTGGTCGGACTGGTGTTGGTCGGCCTGCTCGGCGCGGCGTTCTCGTTTATCTCCAACGCCATCGGCATCGCCACCAAGAGCGAGGACGCGCTGGCGCCGCTGGTCAATGCGCTGGCGCTGCCGATCCTGCTGCTTTCCGGAATCCTGCTGCCGATGACGCTGGCGCCGCGCTGGCTGCAGATCGTCTCGGATTTCAACCCGTTCAAGCACATCGTCGATGCCTTGCGGGCGCTGTTCCGCGGCGAATTGATGACCCCGACCGTCGGCCTCGGGCTGCTGCTCGCCGTGGTGCTGGTGCTGCTCGGCGCCTGGATCGGCAACCGGGTGTTCGTCCAGCAGACGAAGTGACTACATCTCGGCGGCTTTGAAGACCCGGGTCAGATCGCCGCCCCACTCGCCATTGTAGCGGTCGAGCCAGCGCTCGGCGGGAGTTTTGCCGAGGCTCAGCGTCTCCTCGACGGCTTCGAGGTGCCGCGTTTCGTCGGCCCCGGTATTGTCGGTGCGATCGCGACGGACGAGCCCGGCCGTGGCGATGCCGACGACTTCCCGCGCGATATCGGCGACGGTGCCGAAGCTCAACCGGGTCGATTGCGGGCCGGGGGCCGAGAGGGCGAGCTTTGGGACGCTATCGCGCAGCGCTTGGCGCTCGATGGCGCTCCACGGCTTTACCAATTCCCATGCAGCATCAAGGGCATGCTGGTCATAGAGCAGCCCGGTCCACACGGCGGCAAGCGCCGAGATGGATTTTTCATCGCCCATGTCGGCGCCGCGCATTTCTAGGAATTGCTTGAGCCGGACTTCAGGGAACAACGTCGAAAGGTGGTTTTCCCAATCCTTGAGCGTCGGCTTGCTGCCGGGCAGTTGCGGCAGTTTTCCGTCGAGAAACGCCCGAAAACTTTCACCGGCGGTGTTGATGTACTTGTCGTCGCGGATGACAAAATACATCGGCACATCAAGGGCATAGTCGGCATAGCGCTCAAAGCCGAAGCCGTCCTCGAAGGCGAACGGCAGCATGCCGGTGCGGGCATTGTCGGTGTTGAGCCAGATGTGCGAACGATAGGAGAGGTAGCCCGAATCCTTGCCGTCGACGAACGGCGAATTGGCGAACAGCGCGGTGACGACCGGCTGCAAAGCCACGGAAACCCTGAGCTTTTTGACCATGTCGGCTTCGTCGGAAAAGTCGAGATTGGTCTGCACCGTGCAGGAGCGGAACATCATCGAGGTGCCGAGCGTGCCGACCTTGTCCATATAGGGCGCCATGATGCCGTAGCGCGATTTGGGCATGGACGGAATCTCGGCCACCGACCACAGCGGCGTGACGCCAAGGCTGAGGAAGTGAATGTCGAGCGACGCGGCGACTTTCTTAGAGATTTCAAGGTGTTGCGCGAGTTCGCGGGCGGTGCCGTGTACGGTTTCCTGCGGTGCGCCAGAGAGTTCGAACTGACCGCCGGGCTCCAACGAAATGCCGCCGGCGATCTCGTCATTGCGGAGGCCGATGGGGTTGTCGCCATCGTAGAATGGCTCCCAGCCGGTAGCCTGCTGCACCCCGTCGAGGAGCGCGCGAATGCCTTGCGGGCCATCGTAAGTGACTGGACGGATTGGGTTTTCGTGGAAGACGTGTTTTTCGTGTTCGGTGCCGATGCGCCACTCGGAACGCGGTTTGCCACCGCTCGACATGACCTCGATCAAATCCGTCCGGCCTTCGATCAGCGGTGCAAATTCCTCACCCGACACATTATCCTCGGTCTATTTTGTGTTATATTACAATGGTTTGGCGAGTCTTCCGGTCATTTCGACCGGCCGGCGGACAATATCGTGGCGCTTGCCGAAAGCAATGGCTTTATCGCCAATCGCCGATGATGGACTGGACAACCGCCAGCGCAGCGACCGCGGCGGTGTCGGCCCGGAGGATGCGCGGGCCGAGGCTGATCGGAATAACATATTGTTTCGACAACAGGATTTGTCGCTCCTCATCGGAGAACCCGCCTTCGGGGCCGATCAACACGCTGACTGATGGCCGGTCGCCGAGTTGTTGCAGCCGCTCGATGGGCGAGCCGGCGGGCTGGCCTTCGTCGGCGACGATCAATTGACGCCCAGACGGCCAGTCGGAGAGCAGTTGAGACAAGCTAACGTCTTGATTGAGCACGGGAATTGACAGCACCTCGCACTGCTCCGCGGCTTCGATGACGTTGGCGCGGAGGCGGTCGAGGTTGAGGCGCGTCGTCTGGGTGTAGCGGGTGATCACCGGCTGGATCGTGCCGGCTCCCATTTCCGTAGCCTTTTGAACGACATAGTCGAGGCGGCCGGTCTTGAGCGGCGCGAATCCGAACCACAAATCGGCGGGCGGCGTTTGCGGAGCAATGAGTGCGAGCAAGCGCAAGCAAACGGCCTTTTGCCTGCGTTCTGCTTGCGTGTGTGCCTGCGTTGCGAGCCACGCCCCATCCCGGCCGTTGAAGACGATCAATTCGGCGCCGGTCTGCATGCGGAGAACGTTGAGCAGATAGTTCGATTGGTCGCGGTCGAGCTCGAGTTCGGTGCCCGCTGTCATATCGGCATCGATGTAGAGGCGCTTGAGCTTCGAGTAGGTTCTTGGCATCGCTGGTCCTGCCGGGGTGTGCCTCTCGGTACCTCCCCCGACGCCTTCTCGACAAGAGGGAGGTGACCGCGGCGGTCGTCCGTGCCAGAGCAGTGGCGGAATGCAATCGGAGTGCAACGGCGTGACGATCGAGGGCGGGCGCGGGACAGTCGCCGATGCACAGCGCGGCAATTGGGTGGATGCTCATGCGCCGCGCTGGCTGCGACCCTATGCGCGGCTGGCGCGGTGGGATCGGCCGATCGGCTTTTGGCTGTTGTTCTGGCCGTGTGCGTTTTCACTGGCGCTCGCGGCAATGGCCGCACCCGAGCGCGGGTTCAACTTTGTGTATCTGGTGCTGATGTTCATCGGCGCGGTGGTGATGCGCGGGGCGGGCTGCACCTTCAACGACATCGTCGACCGCAAGATCGATGCACTGGTCGAGCGGACCCGGTCGCGCCCCCTGCCCTCGGGCCAGGTGACTACAAAGCAGGCGGTCGGTTTCCTCATCGCGCAGGGTCTCGTTGGGCTCGTGGTGCTGCTGCAGTTCAACTGGCCGACCATCGCGCTGGGAGCGGCGTCGCTGCTGTTGGTGGCGATTTACCCGTTCATGAAGCGAGTGACCTGGTGGCCGCAGCTGTTCCTCGGGCTGGCGTTTTCGTGGGGAGCGCTGGTCGGCTGGGCCGCGGTGTTTGGGACGCTGGGCTGGCCGGCGCTGGTGCTGTATGTCGGCTGCATCGTCTGGACCATCGGCTACGACACGATCTATGCGCTGCAGGATATCGAGGACGACGCGATGATCGGCGTCAAATCGACGGCGCGCCTGTTCGGCAACCGGGCACGGCTGCTGATCGGAGTGTTTTACGCCGTGACGGTGCTGCTGTGGATCGCGGCGGCGTGGCTCGCCGGCGGTGGCGTGCTGTTCCTGCTGGGCGTGATGGTGCCGACGGCCGTGCTGCTCTGGCAGGCGGCGACGCTCGATGCGGCGCTGCCGGGTAATGCGCTGCGGCGCTTCAAAGCCAATCACTGGGTCGGGGTGGCACTGACACTGGCGCTGGTGCTGAAGTTCTGGCGTTAATGCGTCCAGCGGGTCAGCGCGATCCCGGCATTGGCGTCGATGAGTTCCGGCCCGCCGGGCACAAGGCCGGCCTCGGCGAGGACCAGCCGCGGGTGGCCGGAGGAAAAGCAGGGCGTTCCGCCCGGCAGGATCAGGCGCGGCACTTCGACCAGCACGAAGCTGGTGTAGAGCGGCAGGAAGGTATCGAACACGCTGGTGCCGCCGGTGATGGCGACTGTGCCGGCGACGATGCCGAGTTTGGCCATCGCTGCGGCGAAGTCCTGCGTCGCGGGGTTCCACAGCGTTGCCTGAGCATCGGCGGGATCGACAGCGAGCGCGGTCACCGTGCTTGTCGCGACCAGCCGGCGGCGGCCAGGGTTGGGATGGCGCTGGTGACCATGCCGACCGAGCACCACCAGCACTGCGGTATCGAGCGCCGCCTGGAACAACCGCCAGTCGGCATCGTTGCGCAGCCGGGGCGGCATGTTGCCGTCAGCGGCAGCAATCATGCCATCGACGGTGACGATGGCGTGGCCTTCGATTGTCAGATTCAATGGCATTGAGCGTTTCCGCGCCGCGCTGAATTGGTTACCTGATAACGGCTTTTTCTGGAATCACCCCGCGACATGTTGCCGGACGCTGAAATCCCTCTGCCCGGCAAGCCGCCACGGCTGCTGCTGCTCGACGTGCTGCGCGGCGTCGCCATCATCGGGGTGATGGGGTTCCACCTCGCCTGGGATCTGTATTATTTCGGCTATCACAACATCGATGTGATGACCGACGTCGGCTGGGTGGTATTTTCCCGCGTGCTGTCGAGCACCTTCCTGTTTCTCGTCGGGGTCAATTTTGTGCTAGCGCATCGGCATGGCATGCGCTGGCCGGCGTTCTGGCGACGCTTTGCCATCGTCGGCGGCGCGGCGCTGCTGATCAGCGCCATCACTTTTTTCGCGTTCCCCGAGAGCTTCATCTTTTTCGGGATTTTGCACGCCATCGCCCTGTTCAGCCTGCTGGCGATCCCGGCGCTACGGGCGCCGCTGTGGCTGGTGCTGGCCGTAGCGCTCGCGGTGCTGGTGGCGGGATTTACACTGCGCTGGCCGGAATTCGGCGAGAAAGCTCTGGCCTGGATCGGCTTCTATAGCGTGCCGCCGCCCTCCAACGATCTGGTGCCGGTGCTGCCGTGGTTCGGCATCACGCTGCTCGGCGTTGCGCTGGCGCGGCTGCTCATCGGCACACCGGCATGGGATCGGCTCGCCCGGCTGCGCTTCGACACCCTGCCCGGACGCGTCCTGCAACTCGCGGGGCGGTGGAGTCTGCTGATCTACCTCATCCACCAGCCGATCATCTTCGGCGGGCTGTATCTCGTTTCGCAGTTAGCCGGCCAGAGCGGCTCACTGCAGGACATTGGGTTCATCCGCAGTTGCGAAGTGTCGTGCCTTGCCTCCCCCGAGTACGACCAGCGCTTCTGCACCGCCTATTGCGGCTGCGCGCTGAGTGTGGTGGAAGCGGCCGACATGTGGAGCGCCATCGATGGCGGCCCGGTGACGCAAGACGAACAGACCTCGCTCGACAATCTGTCGCTGCTCTGCACGCGGCAGGCCGAGCCAATTCCGGCCCAATCGACAATTCCACAATCGACCATTCAATGACGGGAAGCGACATGGCTCAGAACACCCCCAACACCGTCGTAATTTCGGGCGGCGGCGGCAATATCGGCGGCAAGCTCATCGCCTATCTGGTCGAGCGCGACTGGTGCAAGGCCATCATCGCCCTCGACGTCCGGGAGCCGAGCGGTGCGCCGTTCGATCATCCCAAGGTTTCGGTGGTGGTGTGCGATTTGACCGACCCGACCGACAAGCGCTGGCACGATGCCGTCGCCAAGGCCGACGCGATCGTGCATCTGGCGGCGACCAACGCCGCGCCCGACAGCAGCTGGGCGGAAGCGACGGGCTCGCTCGACCAGACCTTCGGGCTGCTCGACCATGCGTCGAAGCTCGAAAGATGCCGCTTTGTGTTCGCCTCGTCCAACCACGCGATGGGCGGCTGGAAGGATGCCGACATTCCGGCGCCGGGCCGCATCGGCATGATGACGCCGCCGATGCCGGGCACGCGGCTGTTCGACGGCACCGGCCACAAGGTGTTCGCGCCCTATGCGGCGACCAAGCTGATCGGGGAACGCGCCTGCATCGCCATGGCGCATGCGACGGAGGGCCGAGTCACCGCGGTCGGGTTGCGGATCGGCTGGATCCAGCGCGGCGTCAACCACCCAAGCACCATCTTTGCCGGCGGCGGCGCGCAGGCCAAGGGCGAGCCCGTCGTCAACCCGCAGGAGGAAAAAGACCTCACCTGGTTCCGCAACATGTGGCTTTCGGACGGCGATATGGGCCGAGTGTTCGAAGCCGCGCTGATCGCCGACGCCAGCCAATGGCCCGGCCCGGCGGTAGTGGTGCCGGCAGTGTCCAACAATACCGGCACGCTGTGGGACCTCGACGAGGGACGCAAGTGGCTGGGGTATGAGCCGCAGGACGATGCGTGGGCGGAACTGGCGCGGTAATTCCGCCGACTTCCTTGAGATGCATCGGCCCCCCATCCGCCGCCCCTACTGGCTGATGGTCAGCCGGTTATTGTCCGGCACCAGCAGCACCTCGAAGGGCTGGCTCAGGCGGAAGCGTTGCTGTTCGAGGTTGAACTCAGCGAAGCGGAAGCCGACGGCGGCCATTTCGCTGGCTTCCTTGAGCGTCAGCGGCAGTTCGCGGCGGGTGCGGCCGGCGAGTTCGGTGGTGAAGGTGAGCATGGCGACCTCGCGTGAATGTGTTCCTGTTTTGTTCTAAAACGGATCACGCGAAAGAGTCCAGCGTCCTCGTGTTCACATCGGTCGGGGACACGAAATAGGCGGAGGGAAAACCCTCCGCCCGGGGGCATCAGCCCATCATCGACTGCAGTTCGGTCAGATGATCGATGTGTTCTTTGATCATGCCGCGGGCGAGCTTGGCGACCGACAGATGCTCGCGGTTGGTGCCGTTGGTCAGGTAGGTTTCCTGGATGGTCAGCAGCTTCTGGTGGCCCTCGAGGTTGGCCTTGACATAGGCCGCATCGAACTCGGCGCCCGAGAGGCCGTCGAGCTTGTCGAGTTCGGCCTTGCCCGCCGCATCGACCATCGCCATGGCCTCGTCATCGGTCGGTGGCATCAGGGCGCCCTGGGCCTTGTCCATCGCCATCATCATGGATTTGAGGATATCGCCGACGGTTTCCTGCTCAGCCACTTCCCACATGGCGAACTGCTTGACCTTGGCATCAGTGGCCTTTTCGACCGCCATGCGGCTCTGCAGCAGCGACAGCGAGCCGACCATGCCAGTGTCCTTGGCATGTTTCATTTCGGCCTCGCCCAGGGCGGCCATATCGCCGGTAGCGGACATGGCGCCATCAGCTGGCGCAGCCGCCGGGGCAGCCTGGGCAAAAGCACGGGTAGCGAGCGCCGCCAGCGGCACGGCGGCAGCAGCGACAACAAGATTACGACGAAGCATTTTTTCGATCCTCGGAATGGTTTTCCACAACGGCGTGGATACACAGTCGCTAAGCTACGGATCGGGGGTTGGTTGCGGGGGCCCAAATGTCCGCAGATCAGGACAACGCGCGGAAAAGCGAGGGCTTTTGTTCGAATCGCGAGCTTATAGTCACCCATGTCTTTCAGTGGCTGCTGGTATCGAAGGATTGCCATCTGCAAATGCACGATGGTGAGGCCATAAATTATTTACATCGAAATAAGCATTTTAACGTAGGGCTTTATCCTGGTACGAAGGCTAATATCATGAACCGATCAATGCAAAAAGTAGTATACGTACAGCTTGATGTCGACTAACAAACCGCCCAACAAATTACTTGCCTTCCAGTCCTCAAGCTCTCGCGTCACATATTTGAGGAATTGCAATGCCGTCATTGGACACCGGCCTGACAGGACGCGATCATTACGATCGGATTTACAACGCTGATCTGGCCAGCGAAGCGGAATGGCTTGGCCGTTGCGCCACGGACAAGGTTGATAACATTGTCCGCATTTTATCAGTCGCCAACGTGCGCCCCGAATCCGTAGTCGAGTTGGGAGCCGGTACGGGCGTAATATTAGCGGAACTGCGGCGTCGAGGCATTGGCCAAAACCACACAGCCATCGACTACTCGGAAATTGCTCTCGCTCGTCTCCGTGAAGACCACCTAGGAATCGACTGCGTCGTTGCAGATGTCAATCTCATCCAGCAAGGAGACCTTCCTCACTGCGATCTGGTCGTGGCCTGCCATTTGATCGAACATCTCGAGGACCCGAGCAAATTTCTGGAGGCGATTGCGAGCGGGATGTCATTTACGCATCTGCTCATTGAAGTGCCGCTGGAAGATCTGTTCGCTGGACGGTTGAAAGCTCGGTTCAGAAATCGATCGACAAACTCCGCCGGCCACGTTCAGTTTTTCACCGCGAGTAGCATCGAGCGTCTCGCGACAAGCAGCGACCTGAGCATTGTCGGTCGACGCCGCTACGTGCCAATCCCGACAATCGATACCTTAAAGTTCCTGATGCGAAAGGACCACCTGTCAAGCTGGAAATTCATTACGATGCTGGCAACGCGGCATGTATTTCCGAGAATCATCCGCCGATTTTGGGGACATGCTTATTACGCACACTATGGCATCCTCTGCGTCCCGACGCTGCGGTAATGACTTGCCCCATAACTTGGTCCGTTCTGCAACAATCGGGGCTAAGGGCAAGAGCAATCAAAGGCATTTTTACGTTCTCCTGTGCAGATGAAGAGTCGGTCAACACAGTTCCAACTGTGTCAACTTAGCGCGTGCATCCTAGGGGGGAATCATGGCCGAGCCCGCTGGTTATTCAAATAGCCAATTTGCTCCTCCGGTTTCCGCCCCTATATCAAATAATCTACAAAAACGCAATTCGGGGCGGATCTTCATTATAATGATGACCAAAAATGCTGTATCTTGCAGATAGTCGAAAAGTTAACGGTATTACTGTGGATAGAAAAGACGTTTGGATTGGTCGATTTTTCTTTTTATACCTGCTTATGTTGTCCGGATCACTGTATCAACCTATTACCAGATTTTCTGGAGCTGATGCAAGATCTACTGAGGCAGGTATTTATGTTACTGTAATCTGCGTCTTTTATGGAGTCGGCATTCTCCTAATGGTGCTCGTCGATTATCGACGAATTTTCAGGCAAGTTCTTAAGCGTCCGATGCTCCTGATATTTTTTTCCTGCGGTGTAATTTCGTATGTGGCCAGTCCATTCTCTGGAACACTTCAGCTGATCAAGTTTCTGATGTACGTATTTACTGGAGTATTCGGTTTTTGGGCTGCAACTCGTTATACTGCAAGTGAATCCATGCACGCATTTATGAGAGTCTGCCGTTATGTAGTTATATTACACTGGATATTGTTCCCTTTTCTTTACGGACAGATTGACTACGACTATATCGGTAGATCGAACTTATTCGGCTTTGATGCATATGGCGGCGGTTTCGGACATAAAAACCTCGCCGGCGCTTTCCTTGGCGCAGGAATGGCTATCATCATCGTGAAAATAGTTATCTTCAACCAACCTACTGTGCGTGACCTAGTTCTCGCCACAATACTTTTTGCCAGTTTACTGGTTGCTAACTCTGCAAACGGACTGATCTCGGCCTTAGTGGCCATTGCAGTTGCGGGTTTTGTCCGGTTGTGGCTAACCGCGAGGCGCATGTCCTATGCCATATTTTTTATGTTGGCCGTCGCAGTAGCCATCCTGTTCAATGGTGGCTGGGATAGTCTTCTCGGCGCATTGGGGCGCGACCCCAGCCTTACCGGCCGTACCGCATTATACGCCGCTTGGCCCTATTTTTTCTGGCAGCAACCGGCGTTTGGTTACGGTTTCGCGGGATTCTTTGTAGATTCATTGGGGGTTGATCAGCGGCAGTTACAGGCCGTAATGATGACCGACCGAACAATTGGCACCTTTGAGAGTAGTTATCTCGAAGCTCTGATCCAGTTTGGATTCGTCGGAGCTTTTGCCCTTGCAATTGTAGTGCTTCTAGCTTTTCGGAACGCTCTGCACCTCGCTGCACTAAAATCACTCTCTGGCTTGTCACTTGTTGCTATTCTAGTATTTATTATTGTTCATTCAATATCTGATACATATTTACTGTTACATAACCAATTCTTTTTCGCTGTAATCACCTTTGCATTTGGGCTCCGGGTTGCTAAGCCCTCAAGGTCAGCGATATTGGAAAACCCACAGAATGGCGGCTTGCAGGCCTAAGCGGCGGCACCGCGGTGACGGTTAGTTGTTGGCAGTCCTGCTACGCAGCGAGCCAGCCTGTCCATGAACTTAATCCATCAGACTTTGCCGATGATTTCACCGCTATTGTTCCCATTCGACCCCTGCGCTCATGGGGCTCCAGCGCCGAGCACGGCGTCGCTGCTGCGTTGTTTCGTTGGCCACAAGCTCGAAAGCACCACAATATGGGAAACATCGTTCGCTTTGGTCAGTGAGATTGCCGCAGAAAGTAGCATGCAATCTTCCGCAACAAGTCGCCCGACGAGGACTACGATACCTCCCCGCTCAACGTATCCAGCTCCATCTCCCGCAACCGCTTTACCTCATCCCTGATCCGCGCTGCCTTTTCGAACTCCAAATTCGTCGCCGCCTCACGCATGTCGGCTTCGAGGCTCTTCAACACTGCCTGCAGGTTCGCGCCGACTTCGATGCGTTCCTTGCCTTTGCTGTCCTTGCCGATGCTGACGGTGACGTGGTCGCGCTCATACACCGACTCGACGATGTCGTGGATGTTGGAGCGGACGCTCTGCGGCGTGATCCCGTGTTCGAGATTGTAGGCGACCTGTTTCTCCCGACGCCGATTGGTTTCGGCGAGGGCGCGTTCCATCGAGCCGGTGGTGCGGTCGGCGTAGAGGATGACTTTGCCGTCGACGTTGCGGGCGGCGCGGCCAATGGTCTGTATCAGGCTGGTTTCGGAGCGCAGGAAGCCTTCCTTGTCGGCGTCGAGGATGGCGACGAGGGCGCATTCGGGGATGTCGAGGCCTTCGCGCAGCAGGTTGATGCCGACGAGGACGTCGAACGCCCCGAGCCTTAGGTCGCGAATGATCTCGATGCGCTCGATGGTATCAATGTCGGAGTGCATGTAGCGGACGCGGATGCCCTGCTCGTGCATGTATTCGGTCAAATCCTCGGCCATTTTCTTGGTCAGCACGGTGACCAGCGTGCGGTAGCCGGCCTTGGCGGTCTGGCGGATTTCATCGACCACATCATCGACCTGGGTTTTTGCCGGCCGGATTTCGACCGGCGGATCGATCAGGCCGGTGGGGCGGATGACCTGTTCGGCGAACACCCCATCGGTCTGTTCCATTTCCCATTTGCCCGGGGTGGCCGAGACGTACACCGATTGCGGGCGCATGGCGTTCCACTCCTCGAAGCGGAGGGGGCGGTTGTCCATGCAGGAGGGGAGGCGGAAGCCGTATTCGGCGAGCGTCGCTTTGCGCCGCAGATCGCCGCGATACATGGCGCCGAGCTGGCCGATGGTGACGTGGCTTTCATCGACGAACACCAGGGCGTTGTCGGGCAGGTATTCGAACAGCGTCGGCGGCGGCTCGCCCGGGCGGCGGCCGGAATAATAGCGCGAGTAATTCTCGATGCCGGCGCAGGAACCGGTGGCTTCCATCATTTCGAGATCGAACAGGGTGCGCTGCTCGAGCCGCTGGGCTTCGAGATAGCGCCCGCCGCCATTGAGCTCCTGCAGGCGCGCCACCAGCTCCATCTTGATCTGCTTGATCGCCTGATTCATCGTGGTGCGCGGGGTGACGAAGTGGGAGTTGGCGAACACCCTGATGTGGACGAGGTCGGCGGATTTTTTGCCCGTGAGGGGATCAAATTCGGTCAGGCCCTCGATTTCGTTGCCGAACATCGTGACGCGCCAGGCGGCGGCTTCGTAGTGGGCGGGGAAGATTTCCACCGTATCGCCGCGGACGCGGAAGGTGCCGCGCACGAAGCCGGTGTCGCCGCGCTTGTATTGCAGCGCCACCAGCTTGGCGATGAGTTCGCGCTGGTCGATCTTTTCGCCCTTGGAGATCGAGATGGTCATCGCAGTGTAGTCTTCGACCGAGCCAATGCCGTAGATGCACGACACCGAGGCGACGATGATGACGTCATCGCGTTCGAGCAACGCACGCGTCGCCGAGTGGCGCATACGGTCGATCTGCTCGTTGATGGTGGATTCTTTTTCGATGTAGGTGTCGGTGCGGGGGACGTAGGCTTCCGGCTGGTAATAATCGTAATACGAAACGAAGTATTCGACGGCGTTGTCCGGGAAGAAGCTCTTGAATTCGCCATAGAGCTGGGCGGCGAGGGTCTTGTTGGGGGCGAGGATCAGCGCCGGACGATTGGTGCGAGCAATGACTTGGGCGGCGGTAAAAGTCTTGCCCGAGCCGGTAACGCCGAGCAGCACCTGGTCGCTCTCGCCATTGTTGACGCCCTCGACCAGTTCGGCGATGGCGGTCGGCTGGTCGCCGGCGGGGGTGTAGGGCGTCACCAGCTTGAACGGAATGCCGGCGCGGTCCTTCTTGAAGCTCTCGGGCCGATGCGGCACCCAGGGCGGCGAGCCTTCGACTTCATTGCGGCCATGCAGGATGATCTGTTCGAGCGCCATCACTGTGGCGGTGACGCCGACGGTTTCGGCCTTACCCAGCAACTTGCCATCGCCGCCGGAGATTTTTGCATTTTTCTTGCCGGGAGCCCTGGCTTCGGCGGCAGTCGCAGCGTCGCCGAGCGCATTGCGCAACTGCTCCATGACTTCCGGGTTTTTAGCGGCTTCGCGGCTGATGTCGCGGGCAGTCAGTACGGCGCGCGAGGGCTGGTGGTTGAAACCCGCCTGTCCGGTCTCGCCGAAGCCTTCGAAATCGGGGCGCACGACTGAGTTGGCCTTCGACCGCGGGGCTTTCAGCGCCATGCCGGTGGCGGTGTCGGGATTGCCGGTCTTGGTACGGCGTTTTTCCAGCGCAGTTTTGGGTTCAGGCTTGAGCAGCGCCTTGGCCGCGGCAGCCTTGGCCAGTTCGGCATCCTCGCCGGCGCGGCGGGCCGCGTTGTCCAGCGCGCGCTTATTACGCAACCGCTCCTGCGGCAGCCGCTTGCCGAGTGTGTCGGACTCGGCCTTTTCGATCTCGCCGATGAATTCGTCGATGGAAAATTCCGCCTTGCCGGGTCGCGTCGGCGGCACTTCATACGGGGCGGACTGGCCGGGGCGGCCGTTTTTCTTGTCGGGAGCAGCCATGGTCATGCCTCGCAGGAACAGAAATCCGAACGCCTGCCTCGTAGATAGGATGCGCGTCAGGACATGTCAGCAGGGGTGTAATGAGTCTCTAGCATGCCGCGAACGGAAAGGGAACGGGGGCAGCTTGGGGGGCGAATAGCAGCGTGCCGCCTCACCCATACTGACATCTAGCGCACAAGCGGCTTGCTTCAAGGCCCCGGTCATCCGGTAAAACGCCCCCGTTGCAATCCGAGGGAGTTTTCGCATGACCAACCCTGCAGTGATTATTGCCGGCGGCGGCCCGACCGGGCTGATGCTTGGCGCCGAGCTGAGGCTGGCCGGGGTCGAAACTGTCATCATCGAAAAACGCAAGCAGCGGGAACGGGTCCAACCCGGCGCGCTCGGCCTCCATGCACGGACGCTGGAGGTGTTCGAGCAACGCGGCATCGCCGACCGCTTCCTCGCCGCGGGCAAACCGATGCAGGTGCTCGGCTTTGCTAGCGTGCGCCTCGACCTAAGCGCCTTCCCGACCCGCCACCCCTATGGCCTCTCGCTGATTCAGGAGCACAGCGAGCGCATCCTGCTCGACTGGGCCGAAGAACTCGGCGTGCCGATCCGGCGCGGCGTCGAGATCACCGGCTTTAAGGAGGACGCGGCCGGCATCGATGTCGCGCTGAGCGACGGCGGGTCGCTGCGGGCACAATATCTCGTCGGCTGCGATGGCGGCCGCAGCTTCGTGCGCAAGGCAGCTGGCATCGGCTTTCCGGGATCGGACCCGACGCTCAGTCATCTGCTGGCGGAAGCCGAGCTGACCGGGGAGCCCGAATGGGGCCTCCGCAGCGACGCGATCGGCACGCATGCGCTGAGCCGGACGGAAACCGGCAAGGTCGGGATCATGGTGACGGAGCGCGGCATCGGCAGTGGCGAGCCAACGCTCGCGCTGCTGAGCGCGGCGTTGATCGCGCATTACGGCTCGGATTACGGCGTGCACAACCCGACGTACATCACCCGGTTCACCGACATGACCCGGCAGGCCGAGACCTATCGCCAGGGCCGGGTGTTGCTGGCTGGCGACGCGGCGCATATCCACTATCCGGCCGGCGGGTTCGGGATGAATTTGGGCATCCAGGATGCGGTCAATTTGGGATGGAAGCTGGCGGCGGTAGTCAAGGGCGCGGCGCCCGAGGTGCTGCTGGACACCTACCACGCCGAGCGGCATCCGGTCGCCGCCGGCCTGCTGCGCTACACCTTAGCAACGGTAGCGCTCAGCCGCTCCGACGATCGCACCAAGGCGCTGGGCGCAATCGTCAGGGAACTGGTCGGCATGGCTGAATCCCGGCTGGTCACCGCCGGCCGCATGTCGGGTCTCGATATCCGCTATGATTTCGGCGAGGGCCACCCACTCCTCGGTCGCCGGATGCCCGACCTTGAGGTGGTGATCGCCGATGGTCCGGTGCGGGTCTCCAGGCTGATGCACGACGCGCGGCCGGTGCTGCTGAACTTCGGGTCGGAGGCTGTCGGAGCGGGACAATGGGATGAGGTCCGGACCGTCCGTGCAACCTATGACGGGCTCTGGGACCTGCCGGTGATTGGGTCGGTTATGGCTCCGATGGCCGTCCTGGTTCGTCCGGATGGACATGTTGGATGGGTTGGGCAAGGAACGAACGAGGGACTTACCGAGGCACTCGCCAACTGGTTCGGACCGCGCTAGACAATATCGGTGACTCGGCGGCCGCGCTGGCTGCGCCGTTACTGGGTAATGACTAGCTACACCAGTCCAGACCAGCATGTGGGAGGAAACCTCGACGCCCAGCCGTTGACACAATGCAGACAGATGCAAATAATCGCCAGCGGTACACTGGAGATAATATGCCCCGGGCGGTCAAACGACAAATGCAGCTGACGGAGCGCCATGTTGACTTGGTGAGGCGGGAGATTTCAGATCCCGGACCGCAGCTGATCGAGGGGTTTCGGCCTGCTACCGACGAAGATTACGCCGAAAACGTTGCGGCAATGTTGGCGTCGCGTCCGCCTGGGCCATTCTGGCTATTTGGCTGCGGGTCGCTGATCTGGCGCCCGGAAACGGCGTTCAATGAAAAGCGCTTTGCTCTTGCCCGTGGCTGGCATCGGCGCTTTTGCCTCGGGTGGGATTATCGGTTTCGCGGCAGTCGTGAGCAACCTGGCCTGATGATGGCGCTCGACCGCGGGGGCCAGTGCAAGGGGGTGGTTTACAGCCTGCCTGAAGCGGGCCTCGAAGCTGAACTGCACAAGCTCATCCGGCGGGAGATGAGCATGGTGCCAACGGCCTTTCCATGGCGATGGATCGACGTGGTCACAGCCGAAGATCCGGTGAGAGCCCTGGCCTTCCCGATGAACCGTAAAAGTGGCCGCTACATCGCGAACCTCAGCGATGATCAACTCGCCGATGTGCTGGCGTCAGCCAGTGGATTCCGAGGCTCGATGGTCGAGTACCTGTTCCAGACGGTCTTGATGCTCGAACAGCTCGGCATTCACGACCGTACGTTGTGGTCGTTGCAGGAAAAGGTCGCGACACGGGTGGATGCGGCCCATCCAGCCGAGTCCTTGGCGCGCTGAGCGTAGACCTGATGCCCTTCGACGGGGCGATGCTTGCCTTAGGCGGACGTCTGCAATGGCCGAAGATTTTGGGTCGACTCACTGGTTCCAATCCGAAGCCAAGGGGTGCGCGTGGACGGTCCGCGTTACATCAAGTGGCGCGACCAGCACCCTGCCCCTTACCTTGAGGGGAGGGTCTGCATCACTCAGTCCCCGAGATTTCCCCTGCCCTCAGGCAGCAGTGGCGAAGTGTTCGTCGAAGGCGTAGCCGGCGCCGCGGACGGTGCGGATGGGGTCGGGGGAGCGGCCGCGGTTGATGGCTTTGCGGAGGCGGCCGACATGGACGTCGACGGTGCGTTCGTCGACATAGACGTCGTTGCCCCAGACGCCGTCGAGCAATTGTTCGCGGGAATAGACGCGGCCGGGGTGGCGCATCAGGTATTCGAGCAGCCGGTATTCGGTCGGGCCGAGGTGGACTTCACGGCCGGCGCGGCGGACGCGGTGGGCGGTGCGGTCGAGTTCGAGATCGCCGGCTTTCATCACCGTGGTGACCAGTTGCGGGCTGGAGCGGCGGAGCAGCGCGTTGACCCGGGCGACGAGTTCGGGGAGCGAGAACGGCTTGACCATGTAGTCGTCGGCGCCGGTGGCGAGGCCGCGGACACGTTCTTCCTCTTCGCCCCGCGCCGTCAGCATGATGATCGGAACGCGGGCGGTTTCCTCGCGAGCCCGCCAGCGGCGGCAGAGTTCGATGCCGGACAGGCCCGGCAGCATCCAGTCGAGCAGGATCAGATCGGGCGTGGTCTCGCGCAGCCGTTCGGTGGCTTCCTCGCCGTCCTCGGCTGATTGCACGACAAAGCCCTCGGCTTCGAGGTTATAGCGCAGCAACAGCGCGAGGTCGGCTTCGTCCTCGACGATCAGGATGTTGGCAGGCATGGCGGGCCCTATTCCACCCGGATCTTGGTGCGGTGAAATTCCTCGACATCGCCCGACAGGTGCTTGCCGGTGGCGAGGTAATAGGCGTGCTCGGCGATATTGGTGGCATGATCGCCGGTGCGTTCGAGGCTTTTGGCGCAGAACAGCAGGTGCGTGCACATGGTGATGTTGCGCGGATCTTCCATCATGTAGGTCAGCAATTCGCGGAAGATCGAGGTGTAGAGCGCATCGACATCGTCATCGCGGTTGCAGACGGTGATGGCGGCTGCGGCATCGCGGCTCGAATAGGCATCGAGCGCGGCTTTGACCTGCACCTGGATCAGGTCGCCGATGTGCTTGACGCCGTTGTAGAAGGTCGGGGTCAGCGTCAGGCCTTCGATCTTCAGCGCCCGGCGGGAAATGGTTTTCGCCATATCGCCGACGCGTTCGAGATCGTTGGCGACGTGGATGGCGGTGATGATCATCCGGAGATCCGACGCCATCGGCTGGCGGCGGGCGATCATCGACACGGCGCGTTCGTCGATGCCGCGCTGCATCTCGTCGATGCGGCGGTCGCCCTCGACGGTTTCGCGCGCCAGCGGATGATCGAGGGTCAGCAGCGCACGGGTGGCGTTGGCGAGGGCGGCTTCGACCTGGCCGCCCATCTCCGAGATGCGCTGGGCGAGGTCGGTCAGTTCGTCCTCATAGGAGGAGACGATATGCTCACTGGCGAATGCCATGTCAGGTCCTTCCGGCGTCTTCGGGGTCAGCCGATACGGCCCATGATGTAATCCTGTGTCTGCTTGTGCACAGGGTTGGTGAAAATGTCGGAGGTCGGGCCGACTTCGATCAGCTTGCCGAGGTGGAAAAACGCGGTCTTTTGCGAAACACGGGCGGCCTGTTGCATCGAGTGGGTGACGATGACGATGGTGTAGTTTTCGCGCAGTTCGTCGATCAGTTCCTCGATGATGGCAGTGGCGATCGGGTCGAGGGCCGAGCACGGTTCGTCCATCAGGATGACTTCTGGGCCGACGGCGATGGCGCGGGCGATGCAGAGACGCTGCTGCTGGCCGCCCGAAAGGCCGGTGCCGGGTTCATTGAGGCGATCCTTCACCTCCTCGAACAGGCCGGCTTTTTTCAGCGAGGAAATAACGATCTCGTCGAGATCGGCCTTGTTGCGCGCAAGGCCGTGAATTTTCGGGCCGTAGGCGACATTCTCGTAGATGGATTTCGGGAACGGATTGGGCTTCTGGAACACCATGCCGATGCGGGCCCGTAGTTCGACGACATCGAGTGACGGATCGTAGATATTCTCGCCATCGAGGGTGATGGTGCCGCCGACCTTGGCCCCTTCGATGGTGTCGTTCATGCGGTTGATGCAGCGGAGGAATGTCGACTTGCCGCAACCGGAGGGGCCGATGAACGAGGTCACGGCGCGGTCGGGAATCTCGATGGAAATGCCGAACAGCGCCTGCTTTGCGCCATAGTGGACGGTGACGTCCTCGGCGTTGATGCGGATCGGGCGGTCGGGCGCGGTGTGTGCGTCGGGTCTGGTGGCCATGGTATTGATGGTTGCCTCAGTCCTTTTTACCTTGCCTGCGAGCATATCCATGTTCAGTTCCTGTGTCTGTGTCACGGGCTCACGCGCGCTTTTCGAGGCGTGAGCGCAGGTAGATGGCGAAGCCGTTGAGGGTGATCATCAGCGCCAGCAGCACCATGATGGCGGCGGCGGTGCGGGGTTCAAAGAAGTTGCGGTTTTCATTGCCCTGCCACAGATAGATCTGCACCGGGAGCGCCGTCGCCTGATCGAACGGGGTGGCCGGCACCGAGGCGACGAAGGCTTTCATGCCGATCAGCAGCAACGGCGCAGTTTCGCCGAGCGCGTGGGCAACGCCGAGAATGGTGGCGGTCAGGATCGAGGGGAGCGTCACGGGCAGGACGTGGTGAAACACCATCTGGGTCTTGCTCGCACCCATGCCTAGCGCCGCCTGGCGGAGCGCCGGCGAGACGCCGAGCAGCGCGCCGCGGGTGGCGATGATGATGGTCGGGAGCGTCATCAGCGTCAGCACCAGCCCGCCGACGATCGGGGCGGACAGCGGCAGGTGGAAGTAATTGATGAACACTGCGGCGCCGAGCAGGCCGAAGACGATCGAGGGCACGGCGGCGAGATTGTTGATGTTGACCTCGATGAAATCGGTCAGCCGCGATTTCGGCGCGAACTCCTCAAGGTAGATGGCGCTGGCGACGCCGATCGGGACGGCGAGGACGACGACGATCAGCATCATGAACAGTGAACCGACAAAGGCTCCGGCGAGACCGGCGGCGGCTGGCGCGGCACGGCTGTCGACATTGCCGAGGATCGACCAGGCAAAGCCCGACGAAATGGTGCCATTGGCGGTGAACTGATCGATCAGGGCGCGGGCCGGCGCCGAGAGCTGCTGCTGGGTATCGGGCAGCGAACGATCGATGTTGCCCTTGATCCAGTTGGCGGCATTGGCCGAGGCCAGCACTTCGACCTCGACGGTTTTGCCGAGCAGCGTCGGATCGGCGACGAACAGTTCGCGGATCCGATGGCGGGCATCGGTTTCGGCAGTGGTGAGGATCTGCTTGCTGTCGATCTCGAAGCCGACGGGCGCCGCGGCGCGGAGCGAGGCCTCGACTACTTTGTTCCAGTTGAGCAGCGCCACATCACGCTGCCATTTGAGGCTGACGGCGCGGAAATCGGCGTCGGACTGGCCAGCTTCACGGATCGGAGCCGGCTCTACGGCAATGATGGCGGGATCATAGGTCACCGCCAGGTGCAGATTGGACTGCACGAAGGCGGGGACGCCTTTGCGCAACACATCGGCGAACAGCAGGGCGACGAAGCCGAGTGCCAGGATGATGGCGGCAAGGCCGAGGCCTTTGAACACCTGTTCGCTGAGATGACGGCGGCGCAGGCCGGAGTGGATCAGCCGCGTCCGCTCGGCGGACGTCAGGGTAGCGACGCGCGGGGTATCGGTCATTATTCGTACTGCTCCCGGAAGCGGCGGACGATGTAGAGGGCAAAGACATTGAGCAGCAGGGTGATGACGAAGAGGGTCAGCCCGAGCGCGAAGGCGACTAGCGACTGCGGTCCGGCGAAATCAGTATCGCCGGTCAACTGGTTGACGATTGAAACAGTGATGGTGGCAACGGGCTCGAACGGATTGCCGCGCAGCACCGGGCTGTTGCCGGCGGCGAGCACCACGATCATGGTTTCACCGATGGCGCGGCTGACGGCGAGGAGGAAGGCGCCGACGATGCCCGGCAGGGCGGCGGGCAGGAGCACGTTGCGGATGGTTTCGGACTTGGTGGCGCCAAGGCCATAGGCGCCATCGCGCAGGGTGCGCGGCACCTGGTTGAGGATATCGTCGCTGAGCGAAGACACGAAGGGGATGATCATGATCCCCATCACGATGCCGGCGGTCAGGGCGCTGGTGGCGCTGATGTCGAGGCCGACGAGATTGCCGACATCGCGGAGGAATGGGCCGACGGTGACGAGGGCGAGGAAACCGAACACGATGGTCGGGATGCCGGCGAGAATTTCGATGATCGGCTTGGCGAAGGCGCGCAGCCGGTGGTGGGCATACTGGCTGAGATAGATCGCCGCCATCAGGCCGATCGGGACGGCCACCAGCATGGCGATGGCGGTGATCATCAGCGTTCCCGACAGCAGCGGCAGGATGCCGTAGGAGCCGTAATTACCGGCGGTGCCGGAATTATTGGGCTGCCAGACCGTGCCAAAGAAGAAATCGAACGGGCTGATGAAGGTGAAGAAGCGCAGCGCTTCGGTCAGCAGCGAGGCGACGATGCCGACGGTGGTCAGGATGGCGACGGCGGAACAGGCGAGCAGCAGCAGGTTGATGATGCGCTCGACATGGGTGCGGGCACGGAGCCGGGCATCGATGCGGCTGCGGGCAAACAGCAGCGCCAGGATGCCGGCTACGGCCACGGCGGCGAGAACAATCAGGAACGTGACAAGCTGGAAGTTGCGCAGTGCGGCGCCCGCCCCTTGCTCATAGGGGGCAAGGTCACCGCTGACGCCATACCCCGAGGCAAGCGCCTGCAGGCGCTGAATTGCCGCGTTGAGGGCTGGCTGATCGAGCGTCGCGACGACGTCGGCGGGGATTTGCGTGACGGTGAAGGCACGGGTGATGTTGGGACCAAAGAACGCCCAGAGGCCGAGGATCAGCAGGGCGGGGATCAGCACCCAGATAGCGACCAGCGCGCCATGATATTGCGAGCGCGAGTGGATTTTGACGCCGTTGGCCGTGACCAGCTTGCGGCTGCGGGCCCAACCAGACTGGTAGGCAAAGCCCAGCAGCACGATCAGCAGGGCGGCAATGATGAAGGAATTCAATTGCGTCACGCTTTCCGGGGGAAACCAGCTGCCAGGAAGTTGGGCCGCGCCCGAAGGCGCGGCCCGGACGGCTTTACATCGCGCCGGCTTCGAACGCGGCCATGATCTCTGCCGTCTTGTCGGCAGGCTGCGGGATCAGCCCAGCGGCTTCGAGTGTGCCACCGGCACCCGAGATGCCTTCGGACAGGAAGAACGCCACGTAGTCTTCGATGCCCGGGATCACGCCGAGGTGCTGGCCCTTGACGTAAAAGAACAGCGGACGCGACACGGGGTACTCACCCGAAGCGACGGCGTCGGCTGAGGGGACGACGCCATTGACGGTCGCGACTTTCAGGGTGTCCTTGTTCTGCTCGTAGAACGACAGGCCAAACACGCCGACGGTATCGGGGTTCGAGCTGAGGCGAGCCAGCGTCTCGGTGTAATCGCCGGAGATTTCGACGACGACGTCCTGACGGAAGGTGGTCAGGGCAGCAGTTTTCTCTTCGGCGGTCAGGGCGTCGGGAAGGCCAACTGCCTCGGCGCCGGCGTCGACGACTTCGAGCTGGAACACTTCACGGGTGCCGTGATTGGCGCCGGGAATGGCGAGCGAGATCGCCTGGTCGGGGAGCGAAGCGTCGATCTCGCTCCACTTGGTGTAGGGGTTGGCGACGAGCGCGCCATCGACCGGAACCTGAGCGGCGATTGCCAGGTAAACCTGAGCCGGGGTCAGGGCGAAATCGGGGCCGGTGGCCGACGAGGCGAAGACGATGCCGTCATAGCCGAACTGGATTTCACGGATATCGGTGACGCCGGCAGCGGTGCAGGCTTCGCGTTCGCTATCCTTGATCGGGCGGGAGGCATTGGCGATGTCGATGGTGTTTTCGCCGACGCCCTCGCAGAACTGCTTGAGGCCGCCGCCAGTGCCGCCGGAGCCGACGACCGGAGTCTTGTATTCGGGGAACGCCGCGCCGAATTCCTCAGCCACGATCGAGGCGAACGGCAGCACGGTGGACGAGCCGGCGATCTGGATGGTGTCGCGGCCCTGAGCAAAGGCAGTGCCGGTGCCGAGGGCGGCGACCAGCGCCAGGGCGCTGACAGTGAGAACAAACTTCATTGGATTCCCTTTCGGAGAAAACTTGGGACAGGGCTGCGCCGCAACCTTGCGGTCAGGAGCGTCCGTTGACGCCGCGGAAGCTATGTCGCTTGCCCACTAGTTATATGACGTTTGCCTGACACATTTGTGACAGGTTAACGTCTTGATCCGGCTTGGATATCTCGAGAACGACGCGGATGTACTGTTGCCGGCACATCAGCGGGGCAGGAAAACCTCGGCCCGCATGCCCTCGCCCGGGGCGCTGCGGAGACTGAGTTCACCGTGATGGCGATTGACGATGTGCTTGACGATGGCGAGCCCGAGACCGGTGCCTTTTTTCTTGCGAGAGGCCTCGGCATCGACCCGGTAGAACCGTTCGGTCAGCCTGGGGACATGCTCGATGCCGACACCGGGGCCATGATCACGGACGACAATCGACCACGCATAGCTCGGGCGCTCGGTGGCGGGCGCCAGCGTCACTTCGATCGGGCCGGACATGCCGGCATATTTGAGGGCGTTCTCGATCAGGTTCTCGAACACCTCGTAGAGTTCCTCGGCGTCGCCAGTGACGGTGACCGGACCATCCGGCACCGACAGTTCGATGGTGCTGCCGGTTTCCGAGGCGACCGAACCGAGGGCTTCCAGCACCTGTTTAAGCACGGAAGCCAGATCGACGCTGCCGGTCGGGCGGACGTGCTGGCGCATCTCGATGCGCGACAGGGACAAGAGATCGCCGATCAGGCGCGCCATGCGCTCGGCCTGCTGGCGCATGATGCCGAGGAATTTGGCCCGGGCAACGGCGTCGTTGGCGGCGGGTCCGAGCAGCGTGTCGATGAAGCCGCTGAGCGAGGTCAGTGGGGTGCGCAGTTCATGGCTGACATTGGCGATGAAATCGCGGCGCAATTGGTCGATGCGCTTGATCTCCGTCAGATTGCGCAGCGTCAGCAGCATCAGACCGGTCTCGCCAAGCGGCGCGATATCGGCGCGGTACCAGCTTTCCGAGGGCACGGTGCGATGCAGTTCGACCGACGCAGCAACGCCGCCGCGGGCGGTGTCGATGGCGACCACAAGGGCCGGCTGACGCATGGTGAAAGCCAGTGGATCGTTAAGGCGTGTCGTTGGGAAGGCGGAAATCGCCGCGGGATTGCGGTGGATGACCACCGTTCGGGCGTCAAGCACGAACGCTGGATCGGCCAGCGCATCGGCGAACAGCGTCGCCGAGGTCGCCCGAGGTGGCTCGGCGCCGATCACCGGATCGCTTTCGGGCGAAACGGGCAAAGGCGCGTTCGGAATGAGCAGCGCTACGCCGACCAGCAGCGCGATGCCAAAGCCACTTTCGGCCGGGTTGAGGCGCCCCAAGGCGAGGCAGATCAGCACCAGCACTAGCGCCACGACGAGGAGAGGCAATCGCCCGCGCAGCCGGCGACCGAGCCAGCCCTGCGGCGCCTTTGTCTCGCTTGCCTGTTCTGCCATCGCCGACTCGCCCTTGCCGAACGATGCGTTCCATAGCACGTTCGCTTCAAGACCCGGCGACGGCAGGATTGCTGATTAGAATTGCCGACGAGGAGACGACATGTCCGACGACGATGCCTTTGATCTCGACGATCCGCAGCTGCCAAAACGTATTAAACGCGCGGCACTTGGCTCAGGTGATTACCCTTACGCCGAAAAGCTCGAGGACGAGGTCTACGAAGAGCATATCAATCGCCTGCAAAAGCAGCTGGTCAAGCTCCAGGCGCATCTGGTGGAATCGGGCCAGCGCGTCATGATGCTGTTCGAAGGACGCGATGCGGCAGGCAAAGGCGGCACCATCCGCACCTATACACGCTACCTCAATGGCCGGTACAACGCCGTCGTCGCCTTGCCCAAGCCCAATGACCGGGAAGCGACGCAGTGGTATTTCCAGCGTTATGTCGACTGGCTGCCGGCGGCGGGTGAAACCGTGCTGTTCGACCGGAGCTGGTATAATCGCGCCGGGGTCGAACCAGTGATGGGGTTCTGTACGCCCGAACAGACCGAGCAGTTTTTGCTCGAAGTGCCGCGCTTTGAATCGATGCTGGTCAAGGACGGCATCGTGCTGTTCAAGTTCTGGCTCGATATCGGCAAGGAAATGCAGATGAAGCGTTTCCACGACCGGCGGCACGATCCGCTGGCGGGCTGGAAACTCTCGCCGGTCGATCTCGCCGCGCTCGAGAAATGGGACGAGTATTCGGAAGCCCGCGACACCATGCTGAAGCGCACCGACAGCGAGCAGGCGCCCTGGACGGTGGTGTTCGCCAACGACAAGGCACGGGCCCGCCTCGCCATCATGCAGACGGTGCTGAACACGCTGCAGTTCGCCGGCAAGAGCGCGTCCGAGATCGGCGAGATCGATGCCAAGATCGCCTTGAGCGCCAGCGCTTTCCTCGCCCGGCATGCACCGCACTGACCCCTGCCCTGCCCCGCCAGCGCCCGAGAACGGCAGGGCAGAACTGCGCTTTTCCCCATTGACACCCGTCGGCGTTCCGGAACCACTGGGGTCAACGACAGCGGGGGCGGTCAGGCGATCTTGGGACACGGTATCGCACCGGTACAGACGATCAATGCGGCGGGCCGCTCGCCGTTCGTCCTCGTCTGCGACCATGCCAGCAACCGCGTGCCCGAGCCATATGGCGACCTCGGGCTGACGCCGGGCCAGCGGCTGATGCATGTCGCCTGGGACCCCGGCGCGCTCAATGTGTCGCGGACGCTCGTCGACCTGCTCGACGCACAGCTGGTGCATTCGACGGTGTCGCGGCTGGTGATCGACTGCAACCGCACCTACCAGGCGCCCGATTTGATCCCGGTGATCAGCGAACGCATTGCCATCGCGGTCAATCATGGCTTGAGCCCTGCCGAGCGGCAGCACCGGATCGACAGCTTCCACCTTCCGTTCCACGATGCGATCACGGCGCTGATCGACGCGCGCGACGCGGCGGGCCGGGAGACGGTGCTGGTAGCCGTGCATTCGTTCACGCCGGTGTATCTCGACGTTCCCCGTCCCTGGCCGATCGGCCTGATCCACGGGCGCGACCAGGCCTTCACGCGGGCGCTGTCGGATGCGCTGATCGCCGACGAGCCAGGGCTGAATGTCGGCTGGAACGAGCCCTATGCCGCGCTCAACGGCGTGACCTACACGCTCGAGCATCACGGCGACGAGCGCGGCATCCCCTCGAGCATGCTCGAAATCCGGCACGATGAAATTCTCGAACCAGAGGGGGTAGCCGCATGGTCCGCCCGACTGGCCCGTTGCCTCACCGCCGCGCTGGGGGCGCAGGCCAAGGCAACGGACTTCACCCCCGCGTCACACGGGGTACCGGGGCAACACGAAAGGGCACGATAATGGCGACGGAACATGCGGAGGACGTCAAAGTCCTCCACTCGATGGGCTACGCTCAGGAGCTGTCACGGCGAATGAGCGGCTTCAGCAATTTCGCGATCTCGTTTTCGATCATCTGCATCCTGTCGGGCGGCATCAATTCCTTTGCCCAGGCGACCTCCTCGGTCGGCGGCGCGGGCGCTGGTATCGGCTGGATCGTCGGGTGCTGCGTGTCGGGGTTCTTTGCCCTCTGCATGGCGCAGATCGCCTCGGCCTACCCGACGGCGGGCGGGCTCTATCACTGGAGTTCGATCCTCGGCAACCGCTTCTCGGGCTGGATCACCGCGTGGTTGAACCTGCTCGGGCTGATCACCGTAATGGGCGCCATCAACATCGGCACAGCGTTCTTTTTCGTCGGCACCTTTGGCTCGATTTTCGGGCTGACCGGAACGCCGGTGGAAATCGTGCTGCTGGTCGCCGGCATCACCGTGGTGCAGGCGCTGGTCAACCATCTCGGCATCGGGCTGACGGCGCGGCTCACCGATATTTCGGGCTACATCATCCTCGGCACTACGGCGGCGCTGGTGGTGCTGTTACTGGTGTTCGCGCCGACGCATGATTTTTCGCGGCTGTGGACCTTCACCAATTACTCGGGTGAAGCCGGCGGCAACGTGTTCCCGCAATCGGACAACATGGTCTACCTGTTCGCGCTGTGCCTGCTGCTGCCGATCTACACCATCACTGGCTACGACGCTTCGGCGCATACCTCTGAGGAAACCGTGCAGGCTTCGCGCTCGGTACCGCGCTCGATCATCCAGGCAGTGGTCGTCTCATCGCTGGCCGGCTGGGTGCTGCTGTCGGCGATCGTCATCGCCATCCCCGACCTCGCCGTCGGCGCCTCGCAGGGCTGGGGCGTGTTCTTTGCGACAATGACGGCGATCATGCCGGCATGGCTGGTGAACATCCTGTACCTGCTGATCCTCGTGACGCAGTTGCTGTGCGGCCTCGCGACCGTCACTTCAACATCGCGGATGATCTACGCCTTCTCGCGTGATGGCGGGTTGCCGTTCGGCTCCGCATCGCTCGCCAAAGTCAGCCCCCGCTTCCGCACCCCGGTGGCGGCGATCTGGACTGGTGCTATCCTCGAAATCCTGTTCGTCTGGCTGGCGCAGACAGTGTCGATCGGGGGCACCAACATCTACACCATCGTCGTCAATGCGACGCTGATCTTCCTGTTCCTGTCGTTTACCGTGCCGATCGCACTCGGCTTCTTTACCATCGGCACCTCAAAATGGCCGGTGATGGGGCCGTGGAGCATGGGCAAGACGCTGTATCGGCTGTTCGCGGTACTCTCGGTGCTGGGGATGATCCTGATTGTCTTTATCGCCGTGCAGCCGCCGAACAGCAACGTGCTATGGATCACGCTGGCCTTCCTCGTGCTATCCGCCATCCTATGGTTCGCCTTTGAGAACAAGCGGTTCACCGGCCCACCGATCGGCGACGCCATCGCCCATCGTCAGGCGGGTATAGCTGCGATCGAAGCCAGGTTCGGCACGCCGGCCGAGTGAGTTACACCAGGCGAGGCCGCGATCCGTTGCGGCCTCGCCGTTCATTTTAGTGCTGAGGACATCGTCATGGCTGCCTACACTCTCGACGCGCTCAAGGCCGACATCGCGTCCGGCGCGATCGACACCGTGCTCGTGGCGTTTCCCGATATGCAGGGCCGGTTGATCGGCAAGCGGTTCCAGGCGGAGTTCTTCCTCGAAGGGGCGCTCGACGAGACGCATGGCTGCGATTATCTGCTCGCCAACGACATCGATATGGAGCCCGTCCCCGGCTACACCGCGGCGAACTGGGAGAAGGGCTATGGCGATTTCGTCATGAAGCCCGACGTCACGACGCTGATGAAAGCTACATGGCTCGAAGGCACGGCGATCATTCTCGCCGACCTTGTCGATCATCACCATCACGAACCGATTCCGCACAGCCCGCGCGCCATGCTGAAGGCGCAACTGGCACGGCTGGCGGCGATGGGGCTGACGGCGAATTTCGCCTCGGAACTCGAATTCTACCTGTTCGAGGACGGGTTCAGGACGGCGTGGGACAAGGGCTACAAGAACCTCACGACAGCGGGCTATTACATCGAGGATTACCACATCTTCCAGACCACCAAGGAAGAGGGGGTGATGCGCGCCATCCGCAAGCAATTGCAGGCCTCGGGCATCCCAGTGGAGAACTCCAAAGGCGAATGGGGCCCGGGACAAGAGGAAATAAACGTCAAATATGCCGAGGCGCTGACCATGGCCGACCGGCACGTGGTGATGAAGAACGGCATCAAGGAAATCGCCTATTTCCAGGGCAAGTCGGTAACGTTCATGGCCAAGTGGGACTATGCGCTCGCCGGTTCATCGAGCCACATCCACATGAGTCTCGCCAACACCGGCGGCAACGCGTTCTTTGCCCCGGAAGCGCCGCTCGGGATGAGCGAGATGATGCGGCACTGGGTGGCGGGGCTGCTGGCCTATGCGTCTGACATCACCTACTTCCTCGCGCCTTACATCAACTCCTACAAGCGCTTCCAGGTCGGCACCTTCGCGCCGACCAAGGCGATCTGGAGCCGCGACAACCGCACCGCGGGCTTCCGGTTGTGCGGTGAGGAAACCAAGGGCGTCCGCATCGAATGCCGGGTCGGAGGCGCCGACCTCAACCCCTATCTCGCCTATGCCGCCTTGATCGCGGCCGGCCTGCGCGGCATCGAGGAACAGCTCGAACTCGAGCCGGATTTCACTGGCGACGCCTATGCCGTCAAGCAATTGCCCGACATCCCCAAGACCCTGCGCGACGCCATCACGGCGCTAAAGGGCTCGGCAATGCTGCGGGAGGCGCTAGGGCAAGGGGTAATCGACCACTACGTCCACACGGCGGAATGGGAGCAGTTCGAATACGACCGGCGGATAACCGACTGGGAGTTGAAGCGGGGGTTCGAAAGGAGTTAGCGCGCCAGCGCTTTGCTCCCAATTCGCACCACGAAGCCTTGACGAAGGCGAGGGCGCCATGGTCCGACGACGGCTACGACGCTGCGCCGGAGTCAGGCGCTGGTTTACCGAATAGAGGAAATTGCATGACCGAGATGGTCAAGATCGTGTCGCCTGTCGATGGGCGGATTTATGCGCAGCGGGAGACGGCTGGCGGGGCCGAGATCAATGCAGCGGTGAGCAAGGCGCGGTTCGCGCAGTTGGCGTGGGACGAAGTTACCGTTGCGCAACGGGCTGAGTTCATTACCGGATTCGTCGATGCACTACTGGCGATGAACGACGAGATCGTACCGGAACTGGCTTGGCAAATGGGCCGCCCGATCCGGTTCGGCGGCGAACAGCGCGGCGTCGAAGAGCGGGCGCGGCACATGATTTCGATTGCCGAGGCGGCGCTGGCGCCACAGGAAATCACCGGCAAGCCCGACTTCTTGAGGCGGATTGCTCGCGAACCGCTAGGTACCGTGCTGGTCATCGCGCCGTGGAATTATCCGTTCCTGACGGCAATCAATTCCATCGTTCCCGGATTGATGGCGGGCAATGCCGTGGTCCTCAAGCACGCGACGCAGACGCTGCTGGTGGGCGAACGTTTCGCCGAGGCGGCACGGCGCGCCGGCTTGCCGGACGGGTTGTTCCAGAATCTGGTGCTGGGGCATGCCGACACCGAAAAGCTGATCGCCTCTGGGCAGATCGACCACGTCAATTTCACCGGATCGGTGGAGGGCGGGCGGCGGATCGAGCGGGCGGCAGCGGGGACCTTCGCGACGCTCGGGCTTGAACTCGGCGGCAAGGATCCGGCCTATGTGCGGGCCGACGCCAAGGTCGATTATGCAGTCGAGAATCTGGTCGACGGGTCGTTTTTCAATTCCGGGCAAAGCTGCTGCGGCGTCGAACGCATTTATGTGCATGCGGACGTCTATGACCGGTTCGTCGCCGGGTTCGTCGAGAACGCCCGCGGCTGGACGCTCGGCAACCCGCTCGATCCGGATACCATAATCGGGCCGATGGCGCGGGCCGGCTTTGCCGACTTGGTGCGCGGGCAGACGACCGAAGCGCTGCGCAAGGGCGCCAAGGCGCATCTCGATACGCGCCATTCGCTCGACGAGGAAGGTTCGCCCTATCTCGCGCCCGAGGTATTGACCAACGTCAACCACCAGATGGCGGTGATGCGGGAGGAGAGCTTCGGGCCGATCGTCGGCATCATGAAGGTCGCTGACGACAATGAAGCGGTGACGCTGATGAATGACAGTCCCTATGGGCTGACCGCCTCGATCTGGACCGACGATCTCGATGCCGCGGCGCGGATCGGGGCGCGGGTCGAGACCGGCACGGTGTTCGCCAACCGCTGCGATTATCTCGATCCGGCGCTGGTGTGGACGGGGGTCAAGGACACCGGCAAGGGCGGCGCGCTGAGCGAAATCGGCTATGATAATCTGACCCAACCGAAGAGCTATCATCTGCGGATCGTTTGATTGGTGGTTCGTGGCACCGGAGAGACAGAAAATGACCAAAGCCAACTGGAATTATCCGACCGCTGTCAAATTCGGCGCAGGGCGGATCGGCGAACTGCCCGAGGCGCTGAAGACGGCGGGGATCACGCGGCCATTGCTGGTGACCGATGCGGGGCTGGTCAATTTGCCGGTCACGCAATCGACGCTGGCGCTGCTGCGGGCGGCCGGCGTCGAGGTCGGAGTGTTCGCGGAGGTAAAGCCCAACCCGATTTCGGCCAATGTCGAGGCCGGGCTCGCGATGCTGCGGGCCGGCGGCTTTGACGGGGTCATCGCCTTTGGCGGCGGTTCGGGGCTCGATGCGGCCAAGGTCATTGCCTTCATGGCCGGGCAGACGCGGCCGATGTGGGATTTCGAGGACATCGGCGATTGGTGGAGCCGCGCCGATCCGAACGGCATCCTGCCGATCGTCGCAGTGCCGACGACGGCCGGCACCGGCTCGGAAGTCGGGCGCGCCGGGGTCATTACCGATGAGATAACGCACACCAAGAAGGTGATTTTTCACCCGCTAATGCAGCCCAAAGTGGTGATCATCGATCCGGAACTGACGGTCGGGATGCCGCGGTTCATCACTGTCGGGACCGGGATGGACGCGCTGGCGCATTGCCTCGAGGCTTATTGCGCGCCGGGCTATCACCCGATGGCTGACGGCATTGCCGTCGAAGGCGTGCGGCTGGTGCTGGAGAATTTGCCCAAGGTCGTCGACAATCCCAACGACATCGAAGCCCGCGGCCACATGATGAGCGCCGCGGCGATGGGGGCGACGGCGTTCCAAAAGGGCCTCGGGGCCATCCACGCGCTGAGCCATCCGGTCGGGGCGCTGTACGACACGCATCACGGCATGACCAATGCGGTGTTCATGCCGTATGTGCTGGTGGTCAATCGCACTGCCATCGAGGCCAAGATCGCCCGTCTTGCGGCCTATTGCGGCCTGCCGCCGAGTTTTGATGCGTTCCTCAACGCCATCGTGGCGTTGCGGGTGCGGCTGGACGTGCCGCATACGCTGGCGGCGTTCAAGGTCGATGGCGACAAGCGGGAGTTGATTGGGGATATGGCGATAGTCGACCCGACGGCGGGGGGGAACCCGATCGAGTTGACGCGGGAGCGGGCGCTAGAGATTTTTGATCGGGCGATGGAAGGACGGTTGTAGGGGGTTCAATCCCTGCCGACCGCGGCCTGCCCTCGTGGTTCGAGGCTCGGCTTTGCCTCACACCTCACCATGAGGGCCGCGAGCTGCTGTGTGCATTTGAGTATTCCGCTTAGCGGAACACTCGACCGTTAGGCACCAGACCCCTCATCCGCTTGCCGGCACCCTCGGGTCAAGCCCAAGGGCAAGCTTTCTCCCCTTGAGGGGAGAAGGGCAATGGAGCCACGATCGCATCAGTATTACCGCTGTATCCTTTCCCCGGCGGGAGAAGCAATGTCTCAAACCACGGTGGTTTCGACCTTGAAGCCGTCGCGGGAGACGGCGCTGTAGGGGCAGATCTGGTGGGCGCGCTCGACGATGTCCTCTGCCGTGGCGGTGTCCATGCCGGGGATGTGGACTTCGAGTTCGGCAGCGATCCAGAAGCCGATGCCGTCTTCGCGGTCGACGAAACTGACCGTGGCGGTGACGGTGGTATCTTCGGGGATCTTGTGGCCGGACTTGCGGGCGGCGCCCTTCATGGCGCCGAGGTAACAGGCGGAGTAACCGACGGCGAACAGCTGTTCGGGATTGGTGCCGGGGCCGCCATCGCCGCCGAGTTCCTTGGGTGACGACAGGGTGACTTCGAGGCGACCATCTTCGGTCTTGCCGTGGCCGATGCGGCCGCCGGTGGAAGTGGCCTTGGTCGAATACAGCTTTTTCATCGTTCTACTCCGAAAGGATTGGCGCGACACGCCAACGAGAAGGCCAGCCAACCGGGCCAGCCGAAGGAATAACAGCAGGGTTCAGCAGCCGCGGGATTGCTCGATCGAGCGGATCATGTCGACATTGCCCTGCTCGAACTTGTTGAACTTGATATTTGCCGGATCATCGACGTAGCAGCCGGAATTGCCAAAGAAGTTGATGGCGCGCTTGGTTTGAAAACAGAGGCCGTTCTCGTAGTAGATTTCGTTGCGAACTTCCCAAAGTGCTTGGCAGCTCAAGGCGCTGACATCGGACTTGCGAAACCGCTCGGTATCGGTGCAGCCGAGGTCTTCGTAGCAGTTGGCGAGCGATGCGCCGGACGAGGCCAGCAGCATGACGGTGGCGGCGAGTAGCTTCAGTTTCATTGGTCAGTCTCCCAAACTTTCCGCCATCCTGCCGCAAAGCCGCAGCCGAGAAAAGAGTGGAACCGTCACCGCTTGTGCAGCGCTTCGGGCTTGTGTGCCGCCTGGGCGCCGGTCTTGTCGCTTTCGACGATGAACTGCGGATCCTCTGGGCTCGCCGCGACCTTGTGTGTCTTGATGGCAGTCGGGCTTGTCTGTTTCTTGACCACGGTGCCGGTGGTTTTGCCCTGGCTGGTTTCCCAGGCGACGGGGTCGCCCTTTTTCAAATCGCTGGTCATCGGTGTCTCCGCTCCCGACCCCAACGCCGGACCAGCAGGATCGTTCAGTGACGTTCGCTGAAACCGCCCGATGCGTTCGTCTCCGTTCGCTTGGCGGCGACAGCATTCGGGACTATTTCAACTGCAGCTACTCCCCTGGAGGTTGAGATGATTCTTGTTGAATCGCAGGTCGGCGTTCGCACTACGCCAATCGTCCCAATGACGACGCGTCTTGGCCCGGTGCATATTTCCGTGACCGACCGGACCAAGGCGCTGGCGATCTGGCGCGATGTGGTTGGCCTCAAGCTGCTGCGCGAGGAGGGCAATGCGCTGTGGCTCGGCGCCGCCGAGAATCCGTTGATTGTCCTTGAGACCGGAGCGACAAAGCCGGTGCAAGCCCACACCATCGGGCTTTATCACGTCGCCATCCATGTGCCGACGCGGGCCGATCTGGCGCAGTTCGCGGTGCGGGCGCTGCAGCGCAATGTGCGGATTTCGCCCACCGACCATCTGGTGTCGGAGGCAATCTATGCGTGGGACCTCGATAGCAACGGCATTGAAATCACCTTCGAAACGCCTTGGCGCGGCACGCTGGCCGACCCTGAAAGCGGCGATCGTACCTATGCCAAGACCAGCGACGGCAAGCCGCATTCGGGCCGTGAGCCGATCGATCTCGACGAGTTGCTGGGGGAACTCGGAACGACGCCGGTGCTGGCCGCGGAAATGCCGGCCGGGACGAGGATCGGGCATATCCACCTGCATGTGGGCGACCTCGGAGTGGCGATGGGGTTTTATCGCGACGTGATCGGCTTTGCCGGCATTTTCATCATCCGGCAGTTTGGCATGGGCGATGTCGGGCTCGATTATCCGCCGCACATCATCGCCTTCAACATCTGGGCCGGACCCAATGCGGGGTTGCCAATGGCGGGCACGGCCGGGTTGCGGTGGTTCACCGTGGTGGTGCCGGATGCCGGATCGCTCGGTGAAATCGAAGCGCGGCTGGTGGCGGCGAAAGCGCCGCTGAGCCGGGTGGAAAATGGGGTCGAGACGGAGGATCCGTTCGGCAATCGGTTGCGCGTTGTGGTGGGGTAAGGGTTATATCCGAGCGCGGTTGGTTTGGGGCTTAGCCGAGAGGCATCAAACCCCTCATCCGTCGCTCCGCGCCACCCTCGGGTCGAGCCCGAGGGCAGGCTTTCTCCCCTGAGGGGAGAAGGGAAGAAAATCAGGTGTTCAGGACTTCGATGAAGTGGTCGACTTCGTCAGGGCGGGTAGCGAAGCTGGCGACGAGGCGGATGAGGTCTTCGTCGTCGCCGAGGCGGGTGTTCTCGGGCAGGCTAGTGGCGTCCCAATCATAGAACTGGGCGCCGGCCGCTTTCAGACGCGCGATGGTCGGTTTGGCGACGATGGGGAACACTTCGTTGGCCTCGCTGTCCCAACCGAGCCGCGCGGTGCCGCTGCTGGCGATGCCGTGGCGGAGGCGGGCGGCCATGGCGTTGGCGTGGCGGGCGGTTTTGAGCCAGTTGTCAGCGTCGAGATAGGCTTCGAACTGCGCGGCGACGAAGCGCGCCTTGGAGACGACGTGGCCGGCCCGCTGGCGCAGCGTCGCGAGGTGCGGGAAGCGGCCAGGGCCGAAAACGATGATGGCTTCGGCACCGAGGCAGCCATTTTTGGAGGCGCCGAAGCTCATGATGTCAACACCGGATTTCCAGGTGAGTTCGGCGGGCGTCGCGTCGAGCGCGGCGACGGCGTTGCCGAAACGGGCGCCGTCCATGTGCA
Source organism: Devosia sp. (assembly GCA_028290665.1). Lineage (GTDB taxonomy): Bacteria > Pseudomonadota > Alphaproteobacteria > Rhizobiales > Devosiaceae > JAQGJK01. Next base: position 39,360 of record JAQGJK010000012.1, read on the forward strand.
CGGTCAACCCGGCGGCGCGGGCCTGGCGGGTCAAGGCACGTAGGTGATCGAGCGGGTAGACCGTGCCGCATTCGGTCGCCTGAGTTACCGTCAGCAGCGTCGGATGGCCGAAACGCCCGCCCTTCGGGTAGCGCCTGAGCGTTGCTTCGAGCGCCTCGAGCTGCATGAGGCCGGCGCGGGTGGCGACGGAAATCAGCTTCATGCCGTTGGTGTAGAACTCGGTGGCGCCGAATTCGTCGGTGGTGACATGAGCTTCGGTCGTGCAGAAGATCAGCCCGCCGGGCACCGTGGCGGCGGCCAGCGACAGCGCGTTCGCTGCAGTGCCGGTGGCGACGAAATGCACTTCGACGTCGGTTTCGAACAGCTCGGAAAACCTGGCGGTGACGCGGGCGCTGACGGTGTCATTGCCGTAAGCCGGGGCGAAATCACCATTGGCACGGATCAGCGCGCCCATCACCGCATCGGTGATGCCGGCCCAGTTGTCGCTCGCAAAGTTCATTGTCAGTCCTGCTGCCCTCGGCGTCCTGCTACGCGGGGACGGGCGGCGCTGCAAGACCGGCAGGCGGATGGCTTCCATGCCGAGGCTTCAACGCTGCGCCGGGTCATGTTACGCCTCGGAGACGAGGAGAGCCTGCGATGAAAGCCATATCGATAACCGCCCCGCATGCCATGCAACTGGTGGAGGCGCCGCCGCCGGTGCTGCAGCCGGGCTGGGTGCGGCTCAAGGTCAGCCATGTCGGCATCTGCGGCACGGATTACCACATCTATGAGGGGCTGCATCCGTTCCTCAATTATCCGCGCATCATCGGGCACGAATTGTCCGCGACGGTGCTCGACCCCAATGGCTCGACGCAATTCCGGCCGGGCGATCCGGTGGTGATCAACCCGTACCTCTCCTGTTACCAGTGCCCGGCCTGCCTCGAGGGCAAGACCAATTGCTGCGAGACGCTGCAATGCCTCGGGGTCCACACCGATGGCGGCATGGCCGAGGAAATCGTGCTGCCGGAGGTCAATCTCTATCCGGTGTCGGGGCTGTCGGCGCGCGATATCGCCATGGTCGAATTCCTCGCCATCGGCGCACATGCGGTGCGGCGAGCCGAACTCAAGGGCGGTGAGCGCGTGGTGGTGGTCGGCGCGGGGCCGATCGGGCTCGGCACGGCGCTGTTCGCCAAGATCGCGGGTGGCGAGGTGACGCTGCTCGATGCGGCGCCCGACAAGCGCGACGCGGCGCGGGCGATGGGGTTTTCGGCGATCGGGCTGGAGGACCTGGAGACGGACGCAGTGAAAGCCGTGCGGCGCTCGGGGTTCGATGCGGTGTTCGATGCGACCGGTTCGATCAGGGCGATGAATGCGGCGCTCGGGCTTGCCCGCAATGGTGGTTCGCTGACGCTTGTGGGCGTGGTCAAGGGCACGCTCGAATGGGACGATCCGGAACTGCACCGGAAGGAATTGACCATCCGCGGCTCGCGCAATGCGACACGGCAGGATTTCGACCATGTGGTGGCGGCGATGAAGGCGGGCAAGATTCCGGTGGAGCAGTTGGCGACGCACCGCACGACGCTCGACCGGGTGAGCGAGGATTTGCCGCGCTGGGCGCATGACCGGTCGGGGCTGGTCAAAGCCATCGTCGAGCTCGCCTGATGCTACGGGCGCCCGAAGAGATCATCGCGTTCTGGTTCGTGGAGCACGGCCCCGACGACTGGTTCGCCGGCAAGCCCGAGTTCGATGTGAAATGCGCCGAGGCGTTCGGTGAAACGCTCGAACGTGCGGCGAAGGGCGAGGCGTGGCAGTGGCGGGGCACACCCAAGGGGCGGCTGGCCGAGATCATCGTCCTCGACCAGTTTTCGCGGCAATTGCTGCGAGGTTCGCCGCGAGCCTTCGCGCAGGACGGCATGGCGTTGACGCTGGCGCAGGAGGCAGCGGCAGCAGGGCATGATCTGGCGCTCGCGCCGGAGCGGCGGACGTTTCTCTACATGCCGTACATGCATTCGGAATCGCTGGTTATCCACGACGAAGCAATGCGGTTGTTCACGGCGCTCGGAGACGAAAACACGCTGAAATTTGAGATGGCGCACCGCGACTGCATCATGCGCTTTGGTCGCTACCCGCGACGCAACGGGCCGCTCGGGCGCGAGACGACGCCCGAGGAAGCGGCGTATCTCATGAGCGACGCGGCGAGCTTCTAGCGGGAACCGCCCTCCGTCCCGGACATTGCGGTCTCGAACACGGAGGCCAAGTGATGGAACTGACGGGCAAGGTGGCGCTGGTGACGGGCGCCGGATCGGGGCTGGGGGAAGCGGCGGCATTGAAGCTCGCCGAAGCCGGCGCCGATGTGGTGCTGGCGTCGCGGACGCGGGACGAACTCGAAGCCGTCGCGGCCAAGGCGGAAAAGTTCGGGGTCCGGGCGATGGTCGCCGATCTCGATGTCGCCGACGACGGGCCGATGCGGATGCTGGCCGAGCGGATCGAACGGGAGTTCGGGCGGCTCGACATCGTGTTCGCCAATGCCGGGGTCAACGGCGTGTGGGCCCCGATCGACGAACTGACCGTGGCGGAGTGGGACGACACCATCCGGATCAATCTGCGCGGCACGTTCCTGACCATCCACCACACCGTGCCGCTGCTGAAGCGGCAGGGTGGGTCGATCATCATCACCGCCTCGATCAATGGCACGCGCACCTTCACCAATGGCGGGGCGAGCGCTTATTCGACCACCAAGGCCGGGCAATTGGCGCTCGGGCAGATGCTGGCGCTGGAACTGGCTCAGCACCGGATTCGGGTCAACGTGATCTGCCCGGGGGCGATCGAGTCCGAGATCAGCGACAATACGGAAGCGCGGCATGTCGAGAAGGCCAAGGTGCCCGCCAAGTACCCGCAGGGCACTGTGCCGCTGACCGGGGGCAAGCCCGGGACCAGCGAAGACGTTGGCGACCTGGTGCTGTTTCTCGCTTCGGACCGGGCGCGGCACATCAGCGGCACGCCAATCTGGATCGACGGGGCGCAGTCATTGCTGGTGTGATCTTAGTACTGTCCCCGGCCGTACGCTCAATGATCACAGGAGAGTAAAATGGAATTCGGAGGCTCAGTCTGGCTGTTTGTCGTGGTTGGCGGCACGGTGCTGCTCGGCATCGCCATCGCCATCACCATGTCGAATAACCGCAGGCGCAGCCGCGGCGAGCAGCGATTGACCGAGGCGGCGACGAAACAGCTTTACAAGGAAGAAGACCGTCAGAGCTGAGCGCGGACCAGCGCCGGATCGACCAGGGCGCCGCGATGGCCAATGACGATGCGGGCCACGGCATGCGCGGCCATGACGCTGTCTTTCAGCCCCTTGCCAGCCAGGCGCGATGACAAATAGGCGCCGTTGAACGAGTCCCCTGCCCCGGTGGTGTCGACGACCTCGGCCCCGCCTTCGGGGGTGACCGTCACCTGCTCGTCGGACGTCGCCACCAGCGCCGGACGATCGCCATCCTTGACGGCGACCTCGGCGACGCCCTCGTCGAGGTAGCGTTGGGCGGTGCCTTCCACCCCGACATCGCCGAACACTTTTGCCTCGTCGCCATGGGTCGGCAGCACGATATCGGAAATCGCCGCGCCGGCAGTCAGCACGGCGGTCATGACGCGGGGGGCGGTCCACAGCGCGGGGCGGAGGTTGGGGTCGAACGCTACCTGCGCGCCAGCATTGCGGGCTTTGACGATGGCTTTAAGCAGGCGGCCACGGGCTCGGGGGGCGAGGATGGCGAGGGTGATGCCGGAGAAGTAGACAAGATCGGCGCCAACCAGCGCGGCATCGAGTGCTCCGACATTATCGGCGAGGAGTTTTGCCGCCGAGGTGTCGCGCCAATAGGTGAACTGGCGATCGCCGGCTTCCTGATGGATCATGTAGAGGCCGGGGCGCTTGTTTTTGATAGTTTGGATGTGGCTGGTGCCAATGTCGTTGCTGTCGAGGAATTGGCGGATTTGTTTTGAATAGAGGTCGTCGCCGAGTGCCGTGACATAATCGACGGTCCATTCCGCCGGCAGTAGCGCCCGCATGTACCAGGCGGTGTTGAGCGTATCGCCGGCAAAGCCCATACGATATTGCTGGCCGGCACCGCCGCTCATCTCGATCATGCATTCGCCGATGCTGACAAAGCGCTTGGTCACGGACTATCCCCCTCGTTTCACACGGGTTATGCAGGACAACCCCGCACAGGCGCAACCTTAGCCGAGCTCCAAAATGCAGCGATTGTCCACTGCCTCGCTTCCTGCCCTCGCCGACCTCGCGGCGGTGCCTACTTACGACCGGAGCAAAGTCCGGCCTGGGATCGTGCATCTCGGCATCGGTGCGTTCCACCGGGCGCATATGGCGGCCTATGTCGACCGCCTGCTCGGCACGACGCCTGAATGGGGAATTGTTGGCGCATCGCTCCGGCGGCCTGACACCAGCAATGCGCTCGCCCCGCAGGATTTCCTCTACGTCCTGGCCGTACGCGGTGAGACGACGGAATATCAGGTTATCGGCTCGGTGCTGGACATCCTCGATGCGACGAGCGAGCACGAAAAGCTGCTCGAAATCATGACGTTGCCGGCGATCCGCATCGTCTCGCTGACGGTAACCGAAAAAGGCTATTGCCACGATCCGGCGACCGGGGCGCTCGATGAGACGCACGCGGACATCGTCCATGATCTCGCGACTCCCCGTGCACCGGTCAGCGCGCCGGGGTTTCTGGTCGAGGCGCTATGGCGGCGGCGGCAGGCGGGGATTGCGCCATTCACGGTGATGAGCTGCGATAACCTGCCGTCGAACGGCGTCACGACAGCGCGGATCGTCAGCCGGCTGGCGGCGCTGCGGGACGCCGAATTCGGGGCATGGGTCGCGGCCAACGTGGCGTTTCCCTCGACCATGGTCGATCGCATCGTGCCGGCGACGACCGATGCCGACCGCGATGCCATCGGGGCGGCGCTGGGCATCGAGGATGCCTGGCCGATCATGACCGAACCCTTTACCCAATGGGTGATCGAGGACCGGTTTCCGAGCGGCCGCCCGGCCTTCGAGACAGTTGGCGCGCAATTGGTGACCGATGTCGAGCCGTTCGAAAAGATGAAGCTCCGGATGCTCAACGGAGCGCATTCGAGCCTCGCGTACCTCGGGTATCTGGCGGGCAAGCAGTATGTGTCCGAAGTCGTCGCCGATCCGGTGTTTCGGGATTTCGTCCACGCGCTGATGACCGAGGAGGCGATGCCGACGCTCGACATGCCGGGGACCGATCTCGGCGCCTATCGCGACCAGTTGCTCCAGCGCTTCGCCAATCCGGAACTCGGGCATCGGACGTGGCAGATCGCAATGGATGGGACGCAGAAACTGCCGCAGCGGCTGTTGGGGACGATCCGGGACCGGCTTGCTTCGGGGGGCAGCATCGACCGGCTGGCGCTCGGGGTGGCGGCGTGGATGCGGTATGTGACGGGCGTTGACGAGAGTGGTGGCGTTATCGAGGTCAAGGACCCGTTGTCGGCGCGGCTGCGGACGATCGCCGATGGGGCCGGACGCGATGCGGGGCGGCTGGTCGATGGGTTGCTCGGGGTTGGGGAAGTGTTTGGCGATCTGGCGGGGAATGCGGTGTTTCGGGATTCGCTGGTGGCGCACGTGGAGCGGTTGTGGGCTGTCGGGGCGCGGGAGACGGTGGCTGGGGCAAGGTGATGGGGGGGTGCGGTGCTGGCCCTCGTGGTTCGAGGGTCGCAACGCTCCCACCTCACCATGAGGGCTGATGGGGTGGTTACTTTGGAGGGTCTGCCACCTTCTCCCGCAAGGAAGGAAGGAGCGAGGCCGTAGTTACTGTACGGCGCTTAGCTCACCGCACCAGTCGATCTGGTTAGGCGTGTAGTTTGGAATGCTGCCGTCGATTTCGCCGAGGCGGTGGAAGTAGGCCGTCTGGACGTCGTCGACGGTGAGGTTGGCGACGACGGGGCTGCAGCCGCGGGCGAGTTGGTAGGCTTCGTCGTCGATGTCGCCGAGGCGGGTGCCTTCGCCGTCGACGATCTGGCTGGTGATCGAGATGACCTTGCCGGAGGCGTCGAAATAGAGGCGACCCTGGCGGGCGATGGCCGGGCCGGTTTCGCCGCCATCGGCCATGTTGGGCGAGACCATCTCGGTGAAAATATACGCCAGCGTGCCATCGAGCCGGTAGCATGAGGTGGTGGCTTCACTGGCGATGGCGTCGATAAGGACATCGATGAGGACCACTGAGGGGGTGTCGGTGTCACGGCGGTCGTACCATTGGAAGTTGTCCACGTAGCCATTGTAGAAATCGTGGCGCCAGCCGATCCAATAGCTGGCCGGATCGGCGACGATCTCGGCGCACTGGTCATAAAGCGCATCGATTTTTGCAATGGCGGCATCGTCCGCGGCATTGGCGGGGTGGACAGCGAGGCCAAGGACGAGGCCAAGGGCGGGGAGGAGTTTGAGGGTCAAGCGACTGGTCCTGTAAAGCAGGCTGGAAATAGGGGCGCAGAGTAATCGGCTATCGAGGCTCCGGAGGCACAGGCTGTGCCAGTTTCGCCGGAGATTTTCCAGCCCGACCGGGGTTGACAAGCCTCCATCGTGTGTTACATGACTAGCACACTAGAACGGTATCGAGATGGATGAATTTCACCAAAACCAGCCGATCTTTCTGCAAATCCGGCAACGACTGGTGGAGATGATCCTCGCCGGTACGGCGCATGAAGGTGATGCGCTGCCGTCGGTCCGGCAGATCTCGGCGGATATGTCAGTCAATCCGCTGACGGTGACGCGGGCCTTCGATGCTCTCGTCGAAATTGGCGTAGTGGAAAAACGGCGGGGGCTTGGGATGTTCGTGATCGACGGGGCGCGGGCGACGCTGCTCGCCTATGAGCGCGAGGTGTTCCTCAAGGAAGACTGGCCGCGAATCGCGGCAAGAATCAAGGCGCTGGGGCTCGATCTCAAGGCACTCGCCTCCAATGACAACGAGGGACAGCGGTCATGAGCGACGCGATCATCGAGGCGCGCGGCCTCCGCAAAAAATTCGGCAATCGCGAGATCCTGCACGGGCTCGATTTCATTATTCCAGCAGGCCGCATCTACGGGCTGATCGGGCACAATGGCGCCGGCAAGACCACGACGCTGAATGCCATTCTCGGGCTGACCGATTGCGAGGGCACCATCAGGGTGCTCGGCGAAGACCCGTTCCAACAGCGCGCCCGGTTGATGGAAAATGTCGCCTTCATCTCCGACGTCGCCTCCCTGCCCCGGTTTTTGCGGGTGCGGGAATTGTTTGCGCTGTTGAGCAACATCCATCCGAAATTCGATCAGGCCAAGGCCCGCTCCTATCTCGAGGGGACCGACATCAAGCTGGAGGCCAAGGTCAAGCACCTGTCCAAGGGCATGGTGGCGCAATTGCACCTCGCCGTAGTGCTGGCGATCGACGCCAAGCTGCTGGTGCTGGATGAGCCGACGCTCGGGCTCGATATTTCCTACCGCAAGCGCTTTTACCGGCGGCTGCTCGAGGATTACATGACCGAGGAGCGGACACTGCTGATTACCACCCATCAGGTGGACGAGATCGAGTTCATGCTCAGCGACATCATGTTCATCCGCGACGGCGATTTGATCCTCCATATGCAGATGGAAAGCGTCGCGACCAAATACAGCCAGTTGCTGATTACCGATCCGACCGCCATCGAGTCGGCGCGCGGCTTCAAGCCGGTGTTCGAGGAAACTCGTTTCGGCCAGACGGTAATGGTGTTCGACGGCGCGCCGCGCGAGGCGATTGCGCCCTACGGCACGGTCTCGACGCCGAGCCTGTCGGATTTGTTCGTAGCGCTGATGCAGCGCCCGACCTCCTATAGCGAGACGGGAGCAGCCCGATGACGGCGTTCCTGGCGCTGATGAAGCGCGAATATCTCGAGCACAAGGGGCCGTTCCTTTATGCGCCGATCCTGATTTTTGGGATCCTGATCCTGACAGTGGTGGTGGTGTTCCTGACCGGCAGCAGCCGGATCACCGGGTGGCTCGACATGTCGCGCAATCTTGGGTCGCTGGCCAATGGCGTGCTGACGGTGGGCGGCGAGAGCACCGAGCAGGTGACGACGATCTTTGGCACCGTTTTCAGCATCGGCTTTGGCGGGCTGGCGTATCTGTGGTGGCTGTTTTTGCTCGGGGCGCTATTCTTTTACTGTGCCGACGCATTCAACGCCGACCGCCGCAACAATGCGATGCTGTTCTGGAAATCCATGCCGCAGAGCGATTTCACCATCCTCGCCAGCAAGCTGGCGACGGCGGTGACGCTGTTTCCAGCAATGATCTTCGTCGCCGCGATGGCGACGGGCCTGCTGGTGTTCATCGCGCTGGTGCTGGCGCTGCAATTGCAGGGTTCAGTGTTCGCCATTCTGCCGGGAGCGCTTGGCAATTACCTGCAGTTCGTCGCGGCTACCGCGTTGTTTTATGCGCTTGGGCTGCTGTGGTACCTGCCGTTCTTTGCCTGGGTCGGGTTGCTGTCGACGATCGTCGGACGCTGGTCGATCCCGCTGGCCTTCCTGATCCCGGCGCTGGTGGTGCTGCTCGAAAATCTGTTGCTCGACGATTCAGGACCAGAGGGCGGCCAGGTGCTGAATTTCCTGTGGCACCGTGCCGATTTCGGCGCCGGTCGGGAAGAGATGCTGCCGCTGGTGATCGGGCCGCAGGGGCCGATCAAGTTCGAGGCGATGCAGTTCATCGGGCTGCTGCTGGCCCGAGTCGATTGGGTGCAGATGGCCGGCGGTGTGCTGTTCGCGCTGATCGCCCTGGTCGTGGCGAGCGCCTATCGGAAGCGCGTGCTGGCAGGCTAGTGCCGTCGTTCAACCAGTTCCCTGTGTCACCCGTCGTGACCCCGTGAGGAGCAGCAGCGCTTCGTTAAGGAGGCCGCTGCTCTTCACACTCTAACGCCAAGACGAACCATGTCGGCGTCGCCGAACAGCTTCAGGTAGCGAGCGATTTCGGCGGGAGTGCCGGTGGCCTTGTTGGGATTGTCCGAGAGCTTGACCGCCGGTCGGCCATTGGCTTCGGACACCTTGCAGACCAGCGAAATGGCATCGAGACCGGTCGTCGGCACGGGGGAGCAGCCCTCGAAATCATTGGTGAGGTTGGTGCCCCAGCCGAAGGCCATGCGCACGCGGCCGCGGAAGTGCCGATAGGTTTCCTCGATGGAATCGACGTCGAGACCATCGGAAAAGATCAGCAGTTTTTCGCGTGGGTCCTTGCCCTTCGCCTGCCACCACTCGATGATTTTTTCGCCGCCTTCGATCGGTGGAGCACTATCGGGGCGGAAGCCGGTCCAGTCGGCGACCCAATCGGGCGCATCGCGGAGGAACGCGGTGGTGCCGAACGCATCGGGCAGCACGATCAGCAGATTGCCGCCGTAATAGGTGCGCCAGTCCTCGAGCACGGCGTAAGGCGCGGCGCGAAGTTGGGACTCGGTGGTGGCAAGCGCCGCCAGCACCATCGGCAGTTCATGGGCATTGGTGCCGAGCGCTTCGAGGTCGGTATCCATGGCGAGCAGGACGTTGGAAGTGCCGGTGAAGGCTGTGCCGATGCCTTCCTTCAGCGCCTCGACGCACCAGCGTTGCCACAGGAATGAGTGGCGGCGGCGGGTGCCGAAATCCGAGATCGACAGGTCGGGCAGGCGTTTCAGGCGCTCGACCTTGCTCCACATCTTGGCTTTGGCGCGGGCATAGAGCACATCGAGTTCAAAGCGCCCGAGGTCTTTCAGCGCAGCCCGGCTACGCAGTTCGTTGATGATGGCGAGGGCGGGAATTTCCCACATCGTCGTCAGCATCCAGGGGCCGTGGAACGTCAGCTCGAACTGGCCATCGCGGCGGACGAGTTCATAGTCCGGCAGGCGAAAATCGGCGAGCCAGGCGAGGAATTCGGGCGCGAAAATCTGCGTCGAGCCATAGAAGGTGTTACCGGCGAGCCAGATCATCTCCTTTTTGCTCATGCGGAGCGTGCGGGCGTGGTCAAGCTGCGCGCGGAGTTCGCCTTCGTCGATCTGGTCGGCCAGCCGCACCGTGTGCTTGCGGTTGATCAGCGAAAAAGTGGCGTCGACCTTGGGGTAGAGCCCCCAGATCATCTGCAGCATCAGCAATTTGTAGAAATCGGTATCGAGCAGGCTGCGGACGATCGGATCGAGTTTCCAGGCGTGATTGTAGACACGCCGTGCAAGGTCGGTAGTGGCCATATCGGGTACCCGTTTCCGGGAGCCTCTTTACAGGACAAAGCCGGTCACCGACCAGCCCCCCGATGGGTCGCGCCGGCGGTTGCGGAAATCTGCTTTTCGCCGTGATCATTCGTGATATTGGAGGACATGAGGCGCGGGATGGCGATCCCGGAAGGAACAGACGATGGCGGATATTCTCGACTATTGCGAAGGCATGGCAGAAGTCAGCTTCGAGCCGGGCGCGATGCTGATCGAAGAGGGCGTACCCACCCGGAAGCTCTATGTGCTGATCGAAGGCGAGGTCGATGTCATCCGGCGCGACCAGCAGGTAACCCATATCGACGAGCCGGGTTCGATCTTCGGGGAGATGGGCGTGCTGCTCGACATGCCGCCAAGCGCCACGGTGCAGGCGCTGGCCGAGGTCAAGGCCTATGTCATCGACGATGCACTGACGTTTCTGAGCTCACGCTCGGAGATATCGCTGCATCTGGCGACGCTGCTGGCGCGGCGGCTGTATTACACGACGTCGTACCTCGTCGACCTGCAGGAGCAGGCGGCGGGCAAGCGCGAAGACCTCGATTTGATCGACAAGATCCTCGCGACGCTGACGCAGCGGCCCGGCGCCAAGAAGAAAAAGCCCGCGGCGCCGGCGAAGGTTTAGCGTAGCGCCGGCGACACACTGCGGCTGAGACGGTCGTCCAATCGATCACGCGGCATTGACGGCGGCGTTACCAGAGCTTCCTAATGGCCGTTAATACTTTGACGTGCCGTTGCGGCGACTGCGGGCGCGAATGCGCCTGCTGACTTTGGGGCCAAAGTTATGCTGAAGATCATTTCCGCGTTGACAATAGCAATGCTGCTCGCTGTGCCGCTGCCGGCATTTGCGGCTGGCGAAGGGACAGCGGTTGGCGTCGATCCCGATGCATTGGCCAATCTCGGCACCGTCGACCGGATCTTGACGGTCGGGGCGGATGTGTCGGTCGGCGAGCGGATCGTCACCGGGCCGGCGGGCAAGGTGCAGATAGTGTTTGCCGACCAGACCAAGCTGGTGGTCGGCCCCGGCTCGGCACTGCTGATCGAGGATTACCTGCTGCGAGGCGACGACAGCGTCGACAAGGTGACGATCAACGCCTTGGCCGGGACGTTCCGCTTCGTTACCGGCAACGGCCCCAAGGACGCGTATGCGATCAAGACGCCGAACGGGACCATCGGGGTGCGCGGCACGGCGTTCGACCTTAATATCAGCGAGGCCTATGGTACGTTGCTGCTGCTGCTCTCGGGAGCCGTAGACATCTGCGACCCGACCGGCGTCTGCGTCGCGGTCGACGATAGGTGCGCCGTTTCAGCGTCGCTCGGTGGCCAGACGGCGGTACTTGGCAGCGGCGATCGCGCGGCTGTGCTGGCGGGGTTTCCATTTTCCAAATACCCCTCGCTGTTGCTGGGCGACTTCCGCATCAACGGTGCGCAGGGCTGTATCGTCCCCCAGGAACATGAGGTGTCGAATCTCAGTCAGATGACCGATTCCAGCGAAAACTCCGAAGTCAGGGACCCGGATGACGGGGACGGCGATGGTGACGGGAACGGCGACGGCGACGGCGAGGGGAATGGCGATGGTGGCGACAATGGCCAGCATGCTACCAACCCGATCTGTTACTTCTTTGGCTGGATGTTCCCGTAACGACCCCACTGCCGCGCCGCCGGAGCTTTCGCGTGCGACCGCGACGGCTGGTCGTCAGCAGTCTTGGGCTCGCGATGGTCATCGGGTTGGTGTTGCTACGCGCCGCCGATCCATTTCCGGTGCAGGCGGCGCGTGAAGCATCGTTCGACCTATTCCAGCGCATCGAGCCCCGCGCTGCGGGGGATTTTCCAGTGCGGATCGTCGATATCGACGAGGCCTCGCTCGCCGAGATCGGCCAATGGCCGTGGCCGCGCGATGTATTTGCGACGCTGACCGACCGGCTGGCGGCGCTGGGCGCGGCGGTGATCAGCTATGACGTGCTTTTCGCCGAGCCCGACCGGCTATCGCCCTCACGGCTGGCCGGAAACGTCGCGACTGGTGGAGCGCCGCTCGCCGATTATGACGCAATCCTTGCCACGGCCTTGGGGCAAGCACCGACAGTGCTGGGCTTTGCCCGAGCGCCGGACGCGGCGACACTGCCATCGGCGTCGAAGGCCAGCTTCGCCATCAGCGGCGAGGACCCGACGGCGGCAATCCCCCAACTCGGGGGCGCGGCCCTGCCCCTGCCGGTGCTAAGCGAGGCCGCGGCAGGACTTGGCGCCATCAGCCTCCACGCCGTCGATTCCATCGGCGTGGTGCGGCGGTTGCCGTTGATCTGGGCTTCCGGAGCAACGCTGTACCCATCGCTGGCGCTCGAGTCGCTGCGCGTGGCGCTCGGCATCGGTACGGTGGTGGTGCTGGGCGAGACGGCCGGCGCGGGGTTTGTCGAGGGCTTGCGGATCGGCGATTTCACCGTGCCGACGACGGCGACGGGGGACCTTTGGCTGTATTACCGGCGGCCCGACGCGACGCTGTATATCTCCGCCCGCGACGTACTCGGGGCTAACTGGCAGGCACTGGCGCCGCGGATTGCCGGGCAGATCGTGCTGGTCGGCGCATCGGCGAGCGGCCTCAACGATCTGCGCGGTACGCCGCTCGGGATCAACGTACCGGGCGTGTCCATCCACGCGCAGGCACTCGAGCAGATTATCTCGGGCGATTTCCTGGTCCGTGCCGATTGGGTGGGCGGGCTCGAAATCGTCGCTGCGGCGATCATCGGGATCGGCCTCGTGGTCGTTGTCCAGGCAGCCGGCCCGCTGTTCGGCATTGGGTTCGGGCTGACCATGCTGGCGGCGGTGACCGGGTTTTCGTGGTTCATGTTTTCCGATCGGGGCGTGCTGATCGACCCTGGATTCCCGTTGTTTTCGACGGTTATGACCTATCTCGGCATGGTGTTCCTGCGCTTCGTCACTACCGATGCCGACAAGCGAAAACTGCGGCACGCCTTCGCCCATTACGTCGCGCCGTCGCTGCTGACCGAGATCGAGAACAGCGGCGAGCAGTTGAAGCTTGGCGGCGAGGTCCGGGAACTGACCATCATGTTCGCCGACATGCGGGGCTTCACCGCGGCGAGCGAAAGCATGGGACCGGCGGAATTGGTTGCCATGCTCAACACCTTGTTCGGGGCGCTCGGGGCGGAGGTGACGGCGGAAAAGGGCACCATCGACAAGTTCATCGGCGACGCCATCATGGCGTTCTGGAATGCGCCGGTCGACGTTGTTGCGCATCCGGATAAAGCCTGCCGAGCGGCACTGGCGATGCGCGCGGCGGTCAAACGTCTCAACGCGGAGAACGCCTTCGGACCGACACACCCGGCGATCGGTATCGGCCTCGCGACCGGGGATGCGCTGGTCGGCAATATGGGGCTCGAAACGCGGTTCGATTATTCCTGCGTCGGGCTATCGGTGAACCTCGCGTCGCGCGTCGAGGGGGCGACCAAGCAGATCGGCTACGATATCGCGGTAAGCGAGGCGACGCGGCTCGGGGCGCCGACGCTGGCCTTCCTCGAAGCCGGGTCGGTGTCGCTCAAGGGACTGAGTGCGCCGACGCCGATCCATATCCTCGTCGGCGACCAGACTGTCGCGGCGAGTGCGGCGTTCCTCGCGCTCAAGGCCCGGCACGAAATCGCGGTGACCAAACTCCGGGCGGGCAAACACGCAACCGCAGAGTTGCGCTCGGCGGTAAGGCTAGCGGCCGCGGTCGATCCGGCATTGCTGCGGTTTTACGACTGCATCGCCGAGCGGCGGTTCGATTTCGCCACGGAACCGCTGACCGTTCCCGCTTGAACCTACCAAGTGGCCGTCGGCTCGGCGCCAGCAAACACCTCGGCGACGCGGCGGCGGGTGCCGGAGGTCGACTGGTCCGGCAAGGCATCGATGTTGAACCAGCCGGCCTCGGCGATCTCGTAGTTGGGGGCGAAGTCGCGGAGCTTTTCGAAATCGCGGCAGAGGTAGAGCGCGACGTGGTCGCGGTTGGTCGCCGCCGAAAGGTTCTGGTAAAATCCGAACAGCTTGGGGCGGCCGATGACGCGGTAGCCGGTTTCCTCATCGACTTCGCGGGCAGCGCTGAGTTCGGCGGTTTCACCGGGCTCGATGCCCCCGCCGGGCAATTGCCAGCCGGGCATGTAGGTGTGGCGGATCAGGAAAATCCGGTTGCCGTCGATCAGCATGGCGCGAACGCCAAGCGTCATGCGGCGGCGCATGCCGACGGCGAACAGGAAGGTCCGGGCCTTGATGCGCTGCCAGCGCGTCAGTTCATCGAGGGGATTGCCATTATTGGCGGGCAGCGGAGACTTCTGCATGCTGTTGAACACCCGGTGTTTATCGCTGGTCGCCGCGAATGAGCCATTTTCTTGCCACGCCCGACGTGGCAATAACCGGCCCGATGATTTCGATCGCCCACATTTCCGACATCCATCTGGCGCCGTTGCCGAAGGTGAAGCCGTGGGAACTGCTCAATAAGCGGATTACCGGATATCTCAACTGGAAGCTGAAGCGCCAGCGCGACCTCAATGGCGAGGGCCTCGTGGCGCTGGTCAGTCATCTCCGGGCGCAGGAGCCGGATCTGGTTATGGTAACCGGCGACCTCGTCAACGTGGCGCTCGATGCCGAGATCGTGAGGGCGCATGGCTGGCTGCGCAGCCTCGGGCCCGAGGAGCGGGTGTGCATCTCGCCGGGCAACCACGATTCCTATGTGCCAGGGGCGTTCGAGAAGGCCCGAAAGCGCTGGGCCGGCTATGTCGATGGCGAGCGCAGCGATCCGGAGCATTTTCCGTATGTGCGCAAGATCGGCGATGTAGCGGTCATTTCGTGTTCGAGTTCGGTGCCGACCCCGCCCTGGATGGCTTCTGGACTATTCTCGGAGGGCCAGGCGGCGCGGCTCGCGAGCCTGCTGACCAGCCTCGGCCGGGAGGGGTATTTCCGCGTCGTGCTGATCCATCACCCGCCCAATGTCGAGGCCGACAATTTCCGGCTCGGGCTGCATGGGGCGCGACGCTTTCGGCGGGTGATCAAGGATCATGGCGCGGAGCTTATTCTGCATGGGCACACGCATCGCTCGTCGATCCACACGGTGCCGGGACCGACTGCGGACGTGCCGGTGATCGGAGTGGCGGCGGCGGGGGCCCGAATTGGCGACCCGGTGCATGATCCGGCGCGGTACAATCTGTTCAGGATCGAAAAGCACGGCGATGCGTGGAGCTGCGTGATGCGCGAATTCGGCTATCAGCGCATCGGCAGCGAGATCGTCATGCGGCTGCAGATGCGGATATACTGAGCGCGACACAATGATCGCGGCGGAGCGGATTTGAACGAGATTTTCCTGATCGACCGGCCGGAATTCGATCTCGCCACCGGCATGGCGCGGTTCAGCTATGGCATCGCCGACCGGCGCTTCATCGAAGTGCTGGAGTTTCCGCTGGGCGGGGATGCGGCACGAGCAGGGACGGCAGCGTTCCGGAAGCTGCTGGATTTGACGGCAATAGTGCTCGGGGTCAGCTATTTCAAACTACGGGCGCCACTGGTGATCGCCGCGCCGGAGCTTGCCCTCAGCACTGCCGAGCGGGCGTTCGTGCTCGATGTCTATGAGAATGGGCTCGGGGAGTTTTATGCCCGCAACAATCTGCAGCGTTACGGCCGGCTGAGCATCGAGGCGCTCGAGGACACGGGGGCAATAACGCTCGATCCCCTGCCCGCGCGGGCGTTGCTGCCGATCGGCGGCGGCAAGGATTCGCTGGTCAGCGTGCAATTGCTCGAAGCTGCCGGGATCGACTACGCGCCGTTCGCCGTCAATCCCAAGGGGCCGATCCTGAGTTCGGTGGACAAAATTGGCCTCGCGCCGGTGTATGTGACGCGGACGCTCGATCCCGAGATGATCCGGCTCGGCCAGCAGCCGGGGTTTTATAACGGCCACGTGCCCTCGACGGCGATCAATTCGATGATCGGGGCGCTTGCAGCGCTGCTGTTCGGCTTCGACCGGATCGTGCTCAGCAATGAACGGTCGGCGAGCGAGGGCAATGTCAACTTCGATGGCCGCGAGGCCAATCACCAGCATTCGAAATCACTGCCGTTCGAGAAACTGATTGCCGGGGTGCTGGGCGAGGCGACCGGCGGGCGGCTCGGATATTTCTCGCTGCTGCGGCCGTTTTCGGAAGCCAAGATCGCTAGGCTGTTCGCACGAGTCAGCCGGTTCGACCACGTGTTTTCAAGCTGTAACCGGAATTTCCGGCTTGGCGGGCATGATGGAGTGCTGTGGTGCGGGGAATGCCCGAAGTGCCATTTCGTGTTTCTGATTTTGGCGCCGGTGATGGACAAGTCACGGCTGCTCGGGATTTTTGGGCAGAATTTGCTGGCGAAACCCGATCACGAGCGGTCGTTTCGCGAATTGACCGGGCTGGCGGGGCAGAAGCCGTGGGAATGCGTTGGGGAAATCGAGGAGGCAGCGGCGTGCCTGTTCGAATTGACCAAGCGCCCGGACTGGCAGGACGAGGCGATTGTGGTTTTGCTCAAGAACGATCTCATGGGCCAGTATGGCGTGGCCCGACTCGAATCGGCGCTGGAGGAATTGATGACCGATAGTCCCGAGCACCACATTCCGTCCCCACTCGCCGAAACGGTGCTGCGCCATGCGATTTGACGCGCCGGTGCTGCTGTATGGCGCGGGCCGCGAGGCACGGTCGACGCGAGCCTTCATCGCCGCCGAGGCGCCCGGGACCAAGGTGTATGTGAGCGTCGACAGTGGCGCAGCAGACGTACCCGACACCGAGATCATCGCCCCGCCGGACTTGCCGCAGGCGATCGCCGAGGGGAAATTCGGCACCATCGTCAAGAGCCCCGGCGTATCGCGCTACCGGCCGGTGTTCGGGGTGGCGCGCGAGGCCGGCATTCGCGTTACCTCGAACCTCAATCTGTGGGCCGAGGCGTACCGCGCCGGGCGCACGGTGATCGCGATTTCCGGCACCAAGGGCAAGTCGACGACGGCAACGCTGGTGTATCTGATGCTGGCCGAGAGCGGGCTCGACGTGGGGCTTGCCGGTAATGTCGGGCTGGCACCGCTGGAGATCGCCGACAAGCACCAGCTGGTGGTGTTCGAACTGTCGAGCTACCAGACCGCCGACATGGCGTTCAGGCCCGATATCGCCGCCATCACCAACCTCTACCCCGAGCACACCGACTGGCACCGGACGGTCGAGCGGTACTACGAGGACAAACTCAATCTCATCGACCGGGACACGCTGTTCCCGGTGGCGCTGGGTGCCGGTGCCCGTGACAACGCGCTGGTGCGCGCGGCACTGCGAGACCCGAAGCGGGCTATCCCGCCGCTGGCGCCGTTCATCGAGGACCGGATTACCGCGGCGGTGGCGCGGTCGCGGCTGAAGGGCAGCCACAACCTCGACAATGCCGTGCTGGCAACGCAGATCGCCATGGCGGCGGGGGCCGATCTCGAAGCCGTAGTGCGCGGCATCCAGCGCTTCGTGCCGCTGCCGCACCGGCTCGAGGAACACCCGATCGGCGGCAAGATTTTCGTCGACGATTCCATTTCGACGACGCCCGAGGCGACGAAGGCGGCACTCGCCGCCTATCCCGGCCAGCGCATCGCGCTGATTGCGGGCGGGCACGAGCGGCAACAGGATTATGCAGAATTGGCAACGCTGCTGTCGCCACGCGGGGTGACGCTGTTGGTGTGTCTGCCGGTGACGGGCGACCGGCTGGCGACGGCGACTTATGCCGCGGCGCCCGAAATCGAAGTGCTGGAGGCGGCCAATCTCGAAGCGGCGATGCAGGCGTTGTCGGCAAGGCGCAACCGGTTCGACACGGTGATCCTGTCGCCGGGGGCGCCGAGCTACAACCAGTTCAAGAATTTCGAGGAGCGCGGCGCGGCGTTCGTGGCGCTGGCCGAACAGCTGTTCGGGACGCTGGCGTGAATGCGGGTCTCGCTTATCTGCTGATCGCGATCGCGGCCGAAGTCATCGCCACGTCGGCGCTGAAGGCGGCCAACGGCTTCACGGTGCTGGTGCCGTCGCTGATCACGGCGGGGTTTTACGTCGTGGCGTTCTACTTCCTGTCGCTGACGTTCCGGACCATTCCCGTCGGCATCGCCTATGCCATCTGGTCGGGGCTCGGCATCGTCGCGGTGTCGGTGATCGCGCTGGTGCTGTATCGGCAAGCGCTCGACTGGCCGGCGCTGGCGGGTATGGGGCTGATCCTAGCGGGGGTGCTGGTGATCAATTTGTTCAGCCAGTCGACGACGCATTAGCGCTTTGACGGCCCCTCACCCCGACCCTCTCCCCGGAGGGGCGAGGGGGAGAGCAGTTCGCCGAGTTTTCGGGTGGTATTCCAATTGCGCCAGGTGCCGATGCCGAGGCGTTTCACCGTCATGGCGTTGAACAGACGCGAGGTCGACAGCTGGTCGCGGGCGGCGAACCAGAGATCGCCATCGACCAGCGCCAAGGCCTCGCCATCGGCTTTCAAAGTTTCGAGCTTCGCAAAGCTTTCGGCAGAAACCGGCTGGCGCTGCACGCGGACCGCGACGAGGCTGCCATTGGCGGCGGATTGCTCGGGGAACGGATTGGCGGCAACGAGCTTCAGCCAGGCTGGCGCGGTCCGGATGATGATGTCGACGTGCTTGCCGAGGCGAGTGGCAAAAGCCGCTTCGAGATCAGCTTCGAGCGCCGCGATGCCGGTGCGGGGTGAACTGAACACCAGATTTCCGGTGGCGAGGACGGTGCGGGGGTGTTCGAGCCCAAGGTCGGCGGCGACGGCTTTGAGGTCGGTCATCAGCAGCCGTTTGCCGGGGCTGAGGACGATGGAATAGAGCAGCGCGACGTAGCTTGGCATGGTTCAGGCCGGCAGCAGTTCGGGTTTGACTTCCTCGAGTTCGATCAGCGTGCCGTCGAAATCTTTGGGGTGGAGAAAGATCACCGGCAGGCCATGGGCACCGATTTGGGGCTCGCCGAGGACGCGGGCACCGGCTGCGGCGAGTGTCTCGGCGGCAGCGGCAATGTCGGGGACTTCGAAGCAGATGTGATGCATGCCGCCTGCGGGGTTCTTTGCGAGGAACGCGGCGATCGGCGAGGCGTCGCCGAGGGGGGCCAGCAGTTCGAGCTTGCTGTTTTCGAGGGTGACGAACACCACCGTCACGCCATGCCCGGGCAGTGCCCGGGGTTCGGTAACGTGTGCGCCGAGCAGATCGCGGTATTTCGCGGCAGCGGCGCGGAGGTCCGGGACGGCGATAGCGACGTGGTTGAGGCGGCCGATCATCGGTTGGACAACCGCCCCTCGATGCGGTCCAGCACCCGCGCCGCGGCTTCGAGCACATTGGTGCCGGGTCCGAATATTTCCGCCACTCCGGCGTCGCGGAGGAAGGGGTAATCGGCCTCGGGGATGACGCCGCCGACGATGACGGTGACTTCGGCGACGCCGCGCGCCGCAAGTTCGGCGATCAGTTCGGGAACCAGGGTCCGATGGCCGGCGGCGAGTGAGGACACGCCGACGGCATCGACCTGGAGTTCGGCGACATGCGCCGCGACTTCGCCGGCGGTTTCGAACAGCGGGCCGACATGGACGAGGAAGCCGAGATCGGCAAAGGCGGAGGCGATGATCTTGGCGCCGCGGTCGTGCCCATCCTGCCCCATCTTGGCGATGAAGATGGCGGGCGGACGCTGGTTGTGCGCCTCGAAGGCCGCGAGGCGGCCCTGCATGGCGGCGAACTCCGGGTCGCCAGCGTAGCCGTCGGCATAGATGCCGGTGATGACCCGGGTGATGGCGGTGTGGCGGCCGAACACATCCTCGAGCGCGAGCGAGATTTCGCCGAGCGTGGCGCGGGCACGGGCGGCTTCGATGGCGGCGCTCAGCAGATTGCCTTCGTCTTTGGCGGCGTATTCGCGGAGCGCGGCGAGCATCGACTGGCACTTGCCTTCGTCCCGGCTGCGGCGGATTTCGGCGAGGCGGGCGACCTGCTCGTCGCGGACGCTAGCATTGTCGATGCCGCGGACTTCGAGCGGGGCAGCGTCCTCGAGGCGGTAGCGGTTGACACCGACGATGACCTCCTCGCCACGGTCGACGCGAGCCTGGCGCTGGGCGGCGGCCTTTTCGATTTCGAGCTTGGGACCACCGGTGGCGACGGCTGCCGTCATGCCGCCCTGTGCTTCGACCTCGGCGATGAGCGCTTTGGCCTTGGCAACGAGGTCGGCGGTCAGTGCCTCGACATAATACGACCCGCCGAGGGGATCGACGACGTCGGTGACGTGGCTTTCGTGCTGCAGGATCAGTTGGGTGTTGCGGGCGAGCCGTGAGGAAAATTCAGTCGGCAGCGCGATGGCTTCATCGAAACTGTTGGTGTGCAGCGACTGCGTGCCCCCCAGCACTGCGGCCAGCGCCTCGATGGTGGTGCGCATGAGGTTGTTGTGCGGATCCTGCTCGGTCAGCGACACGCCCGAGGTCTGGCAATGGGTCCGCAGCATCTTGCTGCGCGGATCCTTGGCGCCGAGTTCGGTCATGATCGTCGACCACAGCGTGCGGGCGGCGCGGAGCTTGGCGATCTCGAGGAAGAAATTCATGCCGATGCCGAAAAAGAACGACAGCCGACCGGCGAAGGCATCGATGTCGAGACCGCGGCGCTGCGCCGAGCGGACGTATTCCATGCCGTCGGCGAGGGTGTAGGCCAGTTCCTGCACCGCCGTCGCCCCGGCTTCGTGCATGTGGTAGCCGGAGATCGACACCGAGTTGAACTTCGGCATGTACTCGGCGGTGTGGGCGATGATGTCGCCGACGATGCGCATGCTGGGCTCGGGCGGATAAATGTAAGTGTTGCGGACCATGAACTCCTTGAGGATGTCGTTCTGGATGGTGCCTTCGAGTTTGCCCTGCGGCACCCCCTGCTCCTCGGCGGCGACAATGAACATGGCCAGCACCGGCAGCACGGCGCCGTTCATGGTCATCGACACGCTCATCTGATCGAGCGGGATGCCCTCGAACAGCAGCTTCATGTCCTCGACGCTATCGATGGCGACCCCGGCCTTGCCGACATCGCCGGTGACGCGGGGATGATCGCTGTCATAGCCGCGGTGGGTGGCGAGATCGAAGGCGACCGACAGGCCCTTCTGGCCGCGTTCAAGCGCCTGCCGGTAAAAGGCGTTGGATTCCCGCGCGGTGGAGAACCCGGCATATTGGCGAATAGTCCACGGACGGTTGGCGTACATGGTGGCGCGAACGCCGCGGGTGAACGGTTCGACGCCGGGGATGGCTTCGCCATCGCCCAAGTAAACCGGGTGGACGGTGAGGCCGCCATAGTCACGGTCGAGCGAGGTGGTGGGGGTGTCGCGCAGTTCGCGTTGGGCGAGGTCGCGCCAGGTGTTGTGTGGGTCATCTACCATGGCTGACCCTCACCCGACCGCTTCGCGGTCACCCTCTCCCGCGAGCGGAAGAGGGGAAGACAGGAAAAATGGGGCACTTCTTCCCCTCTTCCGCTCGCGGGAGAGGGTGCCTTGCGCAGCAAGGCGGCTGAGGGCCCGACAGCTCATATCGCCTCAAACTCCAAAATCACCGCATCGACGGCCAGCACCGCACCGGCCTCGACCCGCACTGCCTTGACCCGCGCACGCTTCTCGGCCTTCAGCACGTTCTCCATTTTCATTGCCTCGACAATGGCAAGGGTCTGGCCGTCCTCGACGATGTCGCCGACCTTCACATCGATGCGGACCACCTGCCCCGGCATCGGCGCGAGGAGGAATTTGCTGAGGTCGGGGGCGGGCTTGACCGGCATCAGCGGCATCAGGTCGGCGATGTGCGGATGCATCACGCGGAGGGAGAGGTCCGCGCCCCGGTAGCGGATGCGGAAACCCGAAGTGGTGCGCTGAACCTTGAGGATCAGCACTGTGCCATCGACGCGAACGCGGGCGATGCTGTCGCCGGGCGCCCAGTTCATCTCGACCAGCGCCTTGCCGGCGGCGTGGTGAACCCAGAACTCGCCGTGCTTTTCGGCGATGTCGAACTGCCAGCGGCGGTCGCCGAGCAGGACGGCGCGAGTGTGCCTGTGCAGGTGACCATCGGGGAACGCCCGGTCGGCAAAGCCGCGCGCGTCGCGACGGTACCCGGCGCACGCGGCGAAGGCTGCAATGTTGCCGAGCGTATCATCGTCAAGCGTGGTGCCGGAAAAGCCCTCCGGGAATTCCTCCGCGATATAGCCAGTGGTGAGTCGGCCCTCGCGGAAACGCGGTTGCGCCATGACCGCCGTAAGGAACGGCAGATTGTGGCCGACGCCCTCGATTTCGAAGGCATCTAGGGCGATGGCCATGGCATCGATGGCGGCCGCGCGATCGGGGGCCCAGCTGCAGAGCTTGGCGATCATCGGATCATAGAAGGTAGAAATCTCACCGCCTTCGGAGACGCCGGTGTCATTGCGGACTGCGAATGTCGGGCTGGCTTCTTCCTCGGGTGGCCGATAGCGGGTCAGGCGGCCCGTGGAGGGCAGGAAATTGCGGTAAGGGTCCTCTGCGTACAGGCGGGACTCGATGGCCCAGCCGTGGCATTTGACCTCCGCCTGGGTCAGCGGCAGCTTTTCCCCCGAAGCGACGCGGAGCATCAGTTCGACGAGGTCGAGACCGGTGATGAGTTCGGTAACGGGATGCTCGACCTGCAGCCGCGTGTTCATCTCGAGGAAGTAGAAATTGCGGTCGGCGTCGACGATGAATTCGACGGTGCCGGCGCTCTCGTAGCCGACGGCCCTGGCGAGCGCGACCGCCTGCTCGCCCATCGCCATGCGCGTCGCCGCATCGAGAAACGGCGACGGCGCTTCCTCGATGACCTTCTGGTTGCGGCGCTGGATCGAGCACTCCCGCTCGTTGAGGTGGATGATGTTGCCGTGGCTGTCGCCCAGCACCTGGATTTCGATGTGGCGCGGGTTGGTGATGAATTTCTCGATGAAGATGCGGTCATCGCCAAAGGATGACGCGGCCTCGGACTGGCTGCGCTCGAACCCCTCGCGGGCCTCGGCATCGGTCCACGCGATGCGCATGCCCTTGCCGCCGCCGCCGGCCGAGGCCTTGAGCATCACCGGATAACGGACCTGTCGCGCGATCTGCACGGCTTCGTCAGCATCGGCGATCAGGCCCAGATGGCCGGGAACGGTCGACACACCCGCAACGGCGGCGAGTTTTTTCGAGGTGATCTTGTCGCCCATCGCCTCGATGGCGGCAACCGGCGGGCCGACGAAGACGATGTTCTCGGCTTTGAGGGCAGCCGCGAAGGCTGGGTTTTCAGAAAGGAAACCATAGCCAGGATGCACCGCCTCGGCCCCGGTCGCCTTGCAGGCGGCGATGATGTTCTCGATCGAAAGATAGGAGTCCCGCGCCGGGGAAGCGCCGATGTGCAGGGCTTCGTCGGCCATGCGGACGTGCAGCGCATTGCGGTCGGCGTCGGAATAGACGGCAATGGTGTAGATGCCGAGACGCCTTGCAGTCTTGATCACCCGGCAGGCGATCTCACCACGATTGGCGATGAGCAACTTGGTGATCATTGCGGCATCGCATCCTTGGCCAGACGCCTGACATTGGAGAAGACATAAGCCTGAATCGCCACATGCGCGCCCACGGCTAGCGCGACGGCGACCATCTGCTGCGTAGAACTCACCGGCACCGTTCGAGTAATCTCTATCGCGCCAAAAATGCCCAGCGGAAGGAACAGCGCGACAGCGGTGATCAGACCGGGATTGTAGGCGCGACTGACGGCGGCCTGAGCGATGTGGACGACAGCATTGGCAATCAGTGTGTAAAGCGCGATCAGACCCCAGCCCAGATCGAAGGTCGCAGCAGCAAAAGAAATCGCGTTGACGCCCCAAACTATCGGAATGTTGATAATGAAAATCGCGCCCGACGGCAGCACATTCCTCCCCTTACCGAAGACTTGATTGATCTTGCGATGGAAGCGATCGGCGTCGTGCTCCTCATACTGGTGCAGCATGTAGATCGGTAGGGCGAGGAACACCAGCGTCAAAGCCAGTGGCCAGCTGTGCGCTAATACAGGCGTGAGCCCGAGCAGCAGCAATCCGGCGAGAAAACCGCCATAGACCCAGTTGTCGATGAGGCGCCCCAACATTGTTTCCGGTCTCACAGCGGAATATTCCCGTGCTTCTTCATCGGCATGGCAACCTTCTTCCGCTTTAGCGTCTCGAACGCGCGGATCAAACGGCGTCTGGTGCCATGCGGCAGGATCACGTCGTCGATAAAGCCCCGCTCCGCTGCGACGAACGGGTTGGCGAAGCGCGCCTCGTAGTCGGCGGTGCGTTGCTTCAGCTTCTCCGGGTCGTTCAATTCGGCGCGGTAAAGAATTTCGGTAGCGCCCCGCGCGCCCATCACCGCGATCTCGGCACTCGGCCACGCGTAGTTGACGTCGGCGCGGATGTGCTTGCTCGCCATGACGTCGTAGGCGCCGCCATAGGCTTTGCGCGTGATCACCGTCACCTTGGGCACGGTCGCCTCGGCGTAGGCGAACAGCAGCTTGGCGCCGTGCTTGATGATGCCGCCATATTCCTGGGCGACGCCCGGGAGGAAGCCCGGGACATCGACGAGGGTCAGGATCGGGATGTTAAAGCAATCGCAGAAGCGGATGAACCGCGCGGCTTTCTTTGAGGCGTTGATGTCGAGGCAGCCGGCGAGTACCAGCGGCTGGTTGGCGACGACGCCGACGGTGTCGCCGTTGAGCCGGATGAAGCCGATGAGGATATTGCCGGCGTGCTCGCGCTGGATTTCGAGGAAATCGCCTTCGTCGGCGAGCTTTTCGACAATTTCGCGCATGTCATAGGGCTGCTGGGCGCTATCGGGGATGACGCTGTCGAGACTGAAATCCGGCCGGTCGAGCGTATCGTTGGTGGCGACGCGCGGCGCTTTTTCGTTGGCGTTGAGCGGCAGGAAATCGAACAGGCGGCGGATTTCGAGCAGGGTTTCGATGTCGTTGTCGAACGCCGCATCGGCGACCGAGGAGATTTTGGTGTGGGTCGAGGCGCCGCCAAGTTCCTCGTGCGTGACGATCTCGGAGGTGACGGTTTTAACGACGTCGGGGCCGGTCACATACATGAAGCTGGTGTCGCGGACCATGTAGATGAAATCGGTCATCGCCGGCGAATACACCGCACCCCCGGCGGTCGGGCCCATAATCACCGAAAGCTGCGGGATGGCGCCAGAGGCCTGGACATTGCGCCAGAACACTTCGGCATAGCCGCCAAGCGCCGCGACGCCCTCCTGGATGCGGGCGCCGCCGCTGTCATTGAGGCCGATGACCGGAGCGCCATTCTGGATGGCGAGGTCGAGGATCTTGCATATTTTTTCGGCGTGGGTTTCGCTCAGTGAGCCGCCGAAGACCGTGAAATCTTGGGAAAACACATAGGTCATGCGGCCATTGATGGTGCCCCAGCCGGTAACGACGCCGTCGCCGGGGATGATCGTTTCGCCCATGCCGAACTCCGTCGCCCGGTGGACAACGAACATGTCGTATTCCTCAAAACTCTCGGGATCGAGCAGCACCTCGAGCCGCTCGCGGGCAGTAAGCTTGCCCTTTTTGTGCTGAGCCGCGATGCGCGCTTCGCCGCCGCCCAGCCGCGCCAGCCTGCGCTTGTCCTCGAGCGCGGCGATGATGGTGTGCATACTGGTCCGCCCGGGCGCTATTTATTGCGCCTTCGAATTGTTTCGTCGTTTCGTTTGGCAAATTGCGGTGCGGACGCGAAAAATGCAAACGTTGTGCGCGGGATATCGGGGAGGATGACATGTTGAAGGTGGTGCTGGCATTGCTGGCGATCGGTTCATGGGGCAATGCGGCCTTTGCCGAGGACCAATTGCAGGGCGTGGCCTTTGCACAGGCACCCGAGGCGGGACTGGGCGTATGCTTTGGCGTCGATGCAGCCGAGACGATGGACTGTGCGCAGCAGGCGTGCGTCGCCGAGAGCGGGCTCGGGGCGGAAGACTGCGTGGTCAGCGACTGGTGCTTTCCGGCACGGTGGAGCGGCGACGTGTTCGTGCAGCATGTCGAGGGGTTGCACTGGCACGATTTCGCTTGCGGTTGGGATACACGGGAGCAGTTGGAGGCGGCGATGGCAGTGGGCTGCGACGCGGACTACATCGCCGAATGCGATACGGTGCGGGTTTGGGATGCGGCGGGCACTCAAATTGTGGGCGAGACCACCGGGCAGTGAGAGGTCAGCGCTTGCTGGCGTTGGCTTCGACCGCGGTATTGGTGCGGTTATCGGTAAAAACCCGCAGCGCGGCCAGCACGAGTACGGCAAACACAGCGACGGCGAGCGCAATGCCGTAATGGCCAAGCGCCACGGCAATACCGACGGCGCCAGCCAGCCACATGCCGGCGCCGGTGGTCAAACCGCGAATCGAGCCCCGCGACTGGAAGATCGCTCCGGCGCCGAGGAAGGCGATTCCGGCGGTGACGGCTTCAATGGCGCGGATCGGGTCGGAATTGGCGTCGGCGTGGACATCGGCGAGGTGGAAAATCTCGAAAGTCAGCGTGGTGAACAGCGCCGCGGCGGTAGCGATCAGGATGTGCGTCCGGAGACCAGCCTGGCCATTGGTGGTTTCGCGCTCCCAGCCGATAAGCGCGCCGAGGATGGCGGCGATCAACAGGCGGATCAGTATAATATGCTGAGGCGTATGGGTCTCGACGTATCCTAAGGTACCGGCCCAATCCATCGGTGCTGCTCTCGAAAGTGACGCTGGTTTCGCAACGCGGACGCAGACGTGCAGTTCCGATCAGCGGCGATGTGACGTAGCGCGCAGCACGAAGCCGATAACTTCGGCGACGGCTTCGAACAGTTCGAGCGGAATGGTGTCATCGAGTTCAACGCCGCTCAGCGCCTCGGCGAGTTGCGGGTTGGTGTCGATGATCACGCCGGTTTCCGCCGCGATGGCGACGATGCGCTCGGCGACGAGGCCTCGCCCACGGGCGGTGACGCGCGGTGCCTCGCTTGTGCCGGTTTCATATTCGAGAGCAATGGCGAGACGCGGCGGCGGACGGTCACTCATCGAACGCTGTCCAGCACATTGCCGGGAGTGGTGGTGCCGGGCTCGGGCGCGCGGTCGCGCAGACGGATGGCGCCCGGTTTAAGGCCACGGGCAAAGAGCGAGCGGCCGAGTTCGGGCAGCATCTGGCGCAGGGTGTCGGCGGTTTCCGCAGTGTCGGCCCAAAGGGTGACGCTGGTCCGCTCACCGGCGAGGCCGATCTCGGCACCGACTTCGCCGATGGCCGAAAAGCTGACGGCGAAGCGGAGCCGCCAGGCGCGTTCGGCCTTGGCGCCCTTGGCGGCGCGGTCCCAATTGAGCTGGAAACGCGCCATAACCGTCTCCTGCCCGAGCACGAACGGCAGGTCGAAATCCCATTCGGCGGTACCGGCGACCTGCGATGGGACGTCGGGAGTGGAGGCGTGCTGCATCAGGCGGATGCGCGATAGTGCCGCTTCGGTCTGGTGCAGCAGGGTGCGGCCTAGATCGTGCGGCGGGGTATCGCTGGGCGGCGCTGGCCCGGCGAGGGGCGCCCGCGGGGTCTCGCCACGCAGCGGCGGGGGCGGCCGGCGCGATACCGGAGCAATGGGCGCGACGGTGCCGCCGAGCCAGTTTTGCAGGGCACTTCGCAGGGCCAGGAGTTGGGACTTGGCGTCCGTCAGCGGTTGGCCGGGGGCTGGATTGGCGAGGTTAGCCTCGAGGAAAATGCCCGATCGCAGCGCGGCCTGTTTGAGGGTGACGCCCGAGGGGAGTTCACGATCGAGCGGTAGCCGTGTTGCCAGCACCGGCGCCATGGCGGCAAGCACTGCGGCGGGAATACCGGGCGGGCGGGCGACAACCGAGGCGAGCGTATTGAGCAGCGGCGCGGCGGTGTCCTGCGTGGCGAAGGCCGCTTGCAGGATCGGGGACAGGGTTACCGCTGCCGACGGGGTGGCGATTGGGGCGCGGTAGGCGGCGGTGACGGCCTGCGGGATGGGCTGCGCGGCGGTCGTCGGGGGTTGAAGGCCAGTGGGTGCGGGTAGCGCTGGGTTGGTGGCAATGGCCGTCGGGATGGTGGCCACCGGCGTCGATGCGATGGCGGTGGCAATGCCGGGCACTAAGGCTGGCGGTGATTGACTCGAAGGCGCGAGTGGCGCCGCGGTGGCAGGGGGCGAAATGGTCTGGCCAGCGGCTGGTGCGGTCGGCAGCGGGGCACCCGTCGCGACTATCGTGGACAGAGTTGCTGCCGGAATCGGTGCCGTAGCAGAGAGGATCGGAAGGGCTGGTGCAATCGACGCCGATGGAGGCAGGCCTGGGCCGGGGGCGGGCTGAGATGGATTTCGGGCGATGACAGGCGGGGTTGGCAGCGGAGCAATCGAGGGAGTTGCGCCGGGTAGTGTCATCGCCTGCGGAGCGGGAACCGTGGTGGTTATTAGTGCGGACGTTGATGCCGCAATCGGGAGTTGGGACGGCGTGGACGCCGCGGGGATGGAAACGCCGGCCGCGGGCGTGGGTGCCGGTGTAGCCGGGGCCGATTGGGTCGAAGCTGCGATAGACTGCGGGGCGGTGGATTCGAGATTGCCAATCAGCGCTACGCCGGGTGTAGGAGGAAGTGCCACTGTTTGTGGGACAGATGTCAGGACCGTTGCTGACGGGACCGGACTGCTCGGGGCCGCAGGTGTCTGAGTTGCACCAACGCTTGGCGGGGTGGTGGTGGAGGAAAGTTGCGGCTGAGGCAGAGAGGGGGCCGGTGTCGTCAACATCGGTGTTGAACTGGTCGCGGGAACTGAGCCGGAGACGGGAACTGGGGTGGCCATCGTCGCCACTTGTGGTGATGGGATGGCGATACCGGGCGTCGCTGGCGAGGGCGGCGTCGATGGACTCGCCCCTGTTACCGCGACGGTGACAAATGGTGCGCGACCGACAGAGGCTTCCGGCGACCTCGGGGCGTTGGCAACTGGCGGCTGGGCGCCTTTTGTCAGCGGCGGGGCAATTGCCGTGTCGATCTGCGGTGTCGGGGCGGTGACGGCGACTGGATTACCCGGGGCAACCGGGGCAGTTGCAATCGGGGGCGGCGGGGCCACTGAGGCTGCGACTGGTGCGAGCGTGGGTGTTGCGGCAATCGTCTGCGCCGGAGCACCGGTGGGCAGCGGTGCAGATGTTGTCGCTGGCGCTGCCAGGGCTGGGGTCGTGACGGGCGGCACCGTTGGCGGTGCTGCCGCCGGCATTAACGGCTGAGGCGCAATCGATGGCGGCGCGACTGTTGTCGGCACAATCGACACGACGGGCAACGACGGTGCGTAGGGCGACACTACAGCTAAAGGCAGCGCTGCACTGGCAGCCGGAACTTGCGCGGCGATAGGCGGAGCGATGGCAGTCGGCGCGGCGCGGATGGAAACGGTCAGCTGGGCGGCATCCCCTGCCCCGCTGACGGAGAGTTGCACCGCCGTGCCGGGAGGCAATGGCGCCGACAGTGTAACCGCAACGCGCTGATTGCCGATGGCGAGGAGCGTGGTGCCTTGCGGGCCGGGACCGATCACCCGTGCGTCGAGTGTCTGGCCGGGCTTGAGGGCGAGGAGGTCGACCGGCCGCGCCACGCGGACCGGTGGCAGGGCCGCAATCAACTGTTCGAGCGCACTCATTCCGACCTCTCCATGGTCGGGATCATGCCGAAGGAAGCGTTAAGGAAGGTTAACGGGGCGTGACGTGCAGGCCGCCCCTGCCGCAACGATTTTTCGGGTCCGGTGTTCCTTACGCTGTCACTCGGGGATCGCGAATGAACACAGACGGCTTATCGCCCGCCGAGCAGGAAAGCGTGCGATTGACGGCCTATTTCCTCTGGGAACAGGACGGAAGGCCGGCTGATCGCGAGGTCGAGTATTGGGCGCGGGCGCTCGAACAGTTCGAGCGCCAGCGCGAGTATGACCGGATGATCGCCGATGGCGATCCTGACCGGGACCGAAATTAGGGCCGCTTGAGCGGGTTGAGCTTGCGCCAGTCGTCGTACTCGCCCTGCGCATCAGGATGCAGCGGGTAGTAGCGGCGCAGCGACTCGCCAGCCATCAGCTTCTCGCGCGAGAACACTTCCCACTCGGAGTGCTTCTGGGCATCCTCGATGACTTTTTCGGCCATCGATTGCGGCAGCACCACGACGCCATCATCGTCGGCCATGATGATGTCGCCGGGGATCACCATCACACCGCCGCAGGCGATCGGGACATTCACCGCGGACGGGAAAATCGACACCTGCACATGGTAGTTCGGGGTCCAGCCGCGCAGCCACAAAGCCAGGTCGAGCTTTTCGATATTCGGCCGGTCGCGCATGACGCCATCGATGATGATGCCGGCGCCGCCGCGGCCCTTGAAATAGGTGCTCATCATGTCGCCGAACACGCCGGAGCTCATGTCGCCGCGCGCATCGACGACGACGACATCGCCGTCCTCGACTTCATACAGCACATGGCGGTGCAACTGCGCTTCTGGATCGACGTACTCGCCCTCGCTGAACAGGTCGGGACGCTGCGGCATGAACTGCAGGGTCAGCGCCGGGCCGACGATCGATTTCCCGGCGCGCTGGGTGACGGGGCCGATCATGTGGGGGTTGCGGAACCCCGCATGGCCGAGCGACCCGGCGACAGTTGCCGTGCCGATGTCTTTCAGGGCCGCAATGATGTCCTTTGACGGACGCTTGAACTCGGGGATTTTGGTCTGGATCATGCTGTGGTTCCTCAGGAATTGTTCGCGGCTACCAGTTGGTGACGGAGCCGTCGCGGCGCTTGAGATGCGGGGCTTCCCAGAAGCGGAAGCTGTCGGTGTCGAGCAGGGACTCGTTGATCTCGATGCCGAGGCCCGGGCCATCGGGCACGGTGAACACTGCGCCATCGAGCCGCGGCATCTGCGGGAACAGCTCGGCAGTCGGCGTGCCGTCATAGAGATCGCTGGCGTTGGCGCGGGTTTCGAGCCAGCTGAAATTGGGCACGGCGGCGGAGAAATGGATGGTCGCGGCGGTGCAAATCGGCCCAAGGGGGTTGTGCGGCATGAGGTCGACATAGTGCGCCTCGCTCCAGCCGGCGACTTTCATCGCCTCGGTGAAGCCGCCGACATTGCAGAGGTCGAGCCGGTTGTACTGGTGAATGCCGCGTTCGATGTAGGGCAGGAACTGCCATTTGCTGGCAAACTCCTCACCGATGGCGAACGGCACGTCGGTCAGTTTCCGCAGCGACTCATAGGCCTCCGGGCTCTCGTCGCGGATCGGCTCCTCGAGGAAATCGAGCGTACCGGACGGCATTTTCTGGCAGAAACTGGCGGCCTCGGCGAGTGACAGGCGGTGGTGGTAATCGATGCCGAGGACCACTTCGTCGCCAAGCGCTTCACGGGCTTTCACCAGCCATTTGGCGGTCAGGGCGATCGACTCGCGGGGCTCAAAGACTTGCGCCGCGTCGTTCCAGGCACCAGGGAAAAACCGGATGACGTTCCAGCCGCGCTCGATCAACGCCCGGGCGGCGTCGATGGTGGCTTCGCCGCTGATGTCGGGGGTCGAGGCAAAGGTCGGGATGGTGTCGCGATGCTTGCCGCCGAGCAGTTCGTAAACCGGCACGCCGAGCGCCTTGCCCTTGATATCGTGGAGGGCAATGTCGATTGCCGATTGCGCGGCGAGCAGTACGCGACCGCCCTCGAAATACTGGCTGCGATACAGCTCCTGCCACAGCGCGCCGATACGGAACGGGTCGCGGCCGATGAGGAATTCGCGATAATGCTGCAGCGCGCCGACGACGGCCTTTTCGCGGCCGGATAGCCCGCTCTCGCCCCAGCCGAACACCCCCTCATCGGTCTCGACCTTAACGATGAGCTGGTTCCGGTGCCCGACCCAGATCGGGTAGGGCTTGATGTCGGTGATCTTCATTTACCAGCTCGTCATGCTGCCGTCTTCGAGCCGGGCGACCGGCAGGTAGGCGGGTTCATAGGGATATTTTTCGGCGAGCTTTTCATCGATATCGACACCGTGGCCCGGGACTTCGCCCGGCTGCAGATAGCCGCGATCATAGGACCAGGCGCACTGGAACATGGCGTGCGTCGCCTCGGTGTAGCCCGAGAACTCCTGGATGCCGAAGTTCGAGATCGCGGTATCGACGTGGATGTTGCAGCCCATGGCGATCGGCGACACATCCATCGGCCCGTGGCAGGCCGAACGAACGTGATAGATCGCGGCAAAATCGAAGATTTTCTTCAGCCCAGTAACGCCGCCGGCATGCACCGAGGTGACGCGGGCATAATCGATCAGCTGCTCGGTGATCAGCGTGTGGGTATCATAGATCGAGTTGAACACTTCACCGACCGCGAGCGGCTGGGTGGTGTGCTGGCGGATGATGCGGAAACCTTCCTGCAGCTCGGCGGGAATGGCATCCTCGAGCCAGAACAGGCGGTAGGGCTCGAGATCCTTGCCGAGGCGGGCGGCTTCGATCGGGGTCAGGCGGTGATGCACGTCGTGCAGCAGGTGGACGTCCCAGCCGACGGCATCGCGTACCTTTTCGAACAGCTTGGGGACCAGCGGCAGGTATTTGTGGGTCGCCCAGACTTCCTCATTGGGCAGCGGATGGATCATGCCGCCTGACGATTGATCGGTCGACGGGCCGGTGCCGTAGATCGGCGGTAGGCCGGGGATGGCGACCTGGGCGCGGATGGCATCGAGCCCCTGCTCGCGCAGCGCCAGAACGCCCTCGACGACTTCGGCGATATCCATGCCGCCGACGTGCTTATAGACCATCACCTTGTCGCGCGAGCGGCCACCGAGCAGCTGGTAGAGCGGCATGTTGGCGGCTTTCGCCTTGATGTCCCACAGCGCCATGTCGATGGCGGCGATGGCGGCCATGGTGATCGGACCGCGGCGCCAGTAAGCGCCTTTGTAGAGGTATTGCCAGATATCCTCGGTTCGCATCGGGTCCTTGCCGATCAACGTCGGGATGATGTGGTCGGCGAGATAAGCGACGACCGCCCGCTCGCGCCCGTTCACCGTGCCATCGCCGACGCCATAGAGGCCGTCATCGGTGATGATCTTGACGGTGACGAAATTGCGCCCCGGCGAAGCGACGATGACTTTGATGTCCTTGATTTTCATATGGAGTCCGACTGTTGGTACCAAAGGCCCCGCCCGCCGCGGCCTTGCTTTGTCTCGCGCCTCAGGGGGTCGGCGAGAGCAGTGATTTCAGGTTCGCAATCAGGAGTGCATGGCGCGCGCCCTGGCAATCGAACATTGGTTTAGGCCGGACTGACCGCCTCTGGTCAGCACGCGCACGGCAGCAATTCCGATCACGCCGGATTGAGGGCCAACTGGGTCTGGCCATCGAACAGGTGCATGCGATCCTGGTCGAATTCGAGCCACACCGGCTCATCGAGACGCAGCATCACCTGCGGCTCGACGCTGACAACGACGATGGAGTCGCCGACAAAAACCTGGGCGAAAGTCACGTCGCCGGTTGGCTCGACGGTATAGACCTTGCCTGGCACGGCGCCTGGATGGGCCGTCTTGTGCACGGTAATGGTCGAATGCCGGGCGCCGAGGATGACCTTCTTGCCCGTCGAGGCGTTGGCCTTGCGGGAGTTGAGCTCGTTTAGCGGAAACGACCAGCCTTCGGGGCTGCCGAGCGAAACTGAAGTTCCCGCACCGATGATTTCCAACGGAAACAGGCTCATGGCGGGGCTACCGACGAAGCTCGCGACGAAGGTGTTGCGGGGGTGATCGAAGACGTTCTTGGGGGTATCGTACTGCTGGAGATAGCCGCCATCCATCACCGCCATCTTGTCGGACATGGTGACGGCTTCGAGCTGGTCGTGTGTGACATAGACCACGGTGGCGTTGAGTTCATGGTGGAAGCGCTTGAGTTCGGAGCGCATCTGCACGCGCAGCTTGGCATCGAGGTTGGACAATGGCTCGTCCATCAGGAAGGCGCGCGGATCGCGGACCAGCGCCCGGCCAAGCGCGACGCGCTGTTGCTGGCCGCCGGACAGTTCGCGGGGCTTCCGTTCAAGCAGGTGCGTGATGTCGAGCACCTTGGCGGCCGCCATCACCTTGCTGTCGATCACATCCTTGGACAGCTTCCGCATCTGTAGCGGAAACGCCAGGTTCTTGAACACGGTCTTGTTGGGATAGAGCGCGTAGTTCTGGAACACCATGGCGATGTCGCGATCCTTGGGATCGAGATCGTTGACCAGCTTGTCCCCGATATAGATGTCGCCCCCCGACATCGGGATCAGCCCGGCGATGAGGTTGAGAGTCGTCGTCTTGCCGCAACCCGAGGGGCCGACAAGGGCGACAAACTCACCATCTGCGACAGTCAGCGAGACATGGTTGACAGCATAGATGCTGCCATAGGTCTTGACGACTTGGTTGAGAATGACCTCGGCCATGTAACTTCCTTTACGGCGCTGCGCTCAGGCGAGCACGGCGAAACACAATCACGACTTGACGGCGCCTTCAGTCAGCGCTCGGACGAAATACTTCTGCAGGACGAGGAACAGCACCACGACCGGCACGCTCATCATGAAGGTGGCGGCCATCAGTCCCGGCCAATCGGTGGCGTTCTCCGAAAAGAAGCGCTGGATGCCGACCGGCAAGGTCATCTGATCCTGACGGGTCAGGAAGGTGTAGGCGTAGATGTATTCATTCCACGCGCCGATGAACGAGTAGATTGCCGTCGCAATGATGCCCGGAGTGGACAGCGGCATGACGATGAAAAAGAACGCCTGGAAGCGGGTCGCCCCATCGATCCGCGCGGCCTGCTCGAGCTGGATCGGGATGTTGTCGTAAAACCCCTTGAGCAGCCAGATGGCGAGCGGCAGGCCGAAGGTGAGGTAAGTCAGGATCAGCGAGCCATGCGTGTTCACCAGCCCGAGGACGCGCATGAGGATGAACAGCGGCACGAGGAAGACGACCGCCGGGAACATGTTTCGCATGAGCACGGCAAAGAACAGGAAGGTCCTGCCGGGGAAGCTGAAGCGCGAAAAGGCGTAGGCGGCGGGCACGGCGACTAGAATGGCGAGGATCGTCGTCAGCACCGACACATACATGCTGTTGAAAAAGTACCGTAGGAAATCCTGGCCAACGGAGTCGCGCGTATCGAGGAGCCTCGTATAGTTCTCGAGCGTCGGCGCAGCCGGCCACCACTGGGGCGGATACTGCATCGCTGCAAAACCGGTCTTGAGCGAGGTGATGAACATCCACGCGATGGGCACGACGGTGAAGATAAGCAAAATTGCGAGGAAAATTCGCCCGGTCCAGCGCCAGCCATCGATTTGCCGGCGGCTGCGGACCGACAGCTGTTCCGTGTGAGTCATGCTGCTCATGTCCCGGCCCTCGTCGCATCACCGCGGGTGAGCGCCCGGACGTAGAAGATCCCGAGGATCATCATCAGAATGAACAGGATCACGGCATAGGCAGCGCCCGCGCCCCAGTTCTGGCGCTGGAAGGCTATCTCGTAGATGTGCGTGATCCAGATATGGGTCGAACCGGCTGGGCCGCCGCCGGTCATAACGAACGGGATGATGAAGGAATTGAAATTCTGCACGACCAGCAGCAGGATCGTCACCATCGAAACGCCGGACAGATGCGGCCAAGTCACGTGCCAGAACCGCTGCCAGGCGTTGGCGCCGTCGACCTGCGCCGCCCGCAGCAGGCTTTCCGGCACGGTCTGTAGCCCTGCCATCAGCATGATCATGGCAAAGGAAAATTCCTTCCACACGTTCACGACGATGAGCGCGTAAAGCGAAGTCCGGGTGTTATCGATGAAGTTGATCGGTTCGTCGGTGACCCCGATCTGGACCATCAGGGCGCCGATGGCGCCGAAATCGGAATGATACAGCCACTTCCAGACATAGGAGGCGGCCACAGCGCTGATCACCCACGGGATCAGCAACAGGCCGCGCATAAAAGCCCGACCGGCGAACTCGCGATGTAGCGACAGCGCCGCGCCAAGCCCGAGTCCGAAGGCAAAAATGGTTGAAAGGACCGTCCAGACGAGGGTCTGCCAAGTGACTTTCCAGAAGTTGGGCGAAGTCAGGATGGCAACGTAGTTCTGCAGGCCGACAAAGGTTTTGTCGCTGAGTTTAAGTGTCGTCGGCGTGCGGGAGAAGCTCAAGTCGATGGTGTAGTAGATCGGGTATCCGATAACGATCAACATCACGATGATCGCCGGCAGGACGTAGAGGTAGTCGGCACGCTGTTTCCACATCCGTGAAAACAGGCCAGGCCGGCGCGGCGCAGTCCCCGGCCCGTCGGTAAATATAGCCTGGCCTGAGCTCACGGTGTTTACACCTGTCGATTGTGAAAAAAAGGACTGGCGACGTGAAGCCGCCAGTCCGTCGTTGACGCGTGGCGTCGTCTAGATGCCGCCGCTGCTCAAAGCATCGACCTTGGCGGCCGCGTCTTCTGCGGCTTCATCCACGGTCATGGTGCCGGTGAGGACGTTCTGCATCATGTCCGGAACGATGATGTTCATGATCTCGGGCGCATAAGGCAGGACCGGGAACGGAATACCGCTCGGCAGCATCGAAGTGGTGACGTCGAGGAACTTGATGGTGTCGAGACGTTCCTTCATCCATTCGGTCTTGAAGCCACCAAGGTTACCCGGGTTGGAGCCGACCCAGGCCAGCTTGGTCGACCACTCGGGGCTGGTCCACATGCAGATCAGCGCCTTGACGGCCTGCTCGTCAACCACGCCGCCTTCGACGTATTCAGCCTTCACGACGTGGATGTTGGAGCCGCCGAACACGACGGCGCGACGAGCCGGGCCTTCGGGGATCAGGCCGTAGCGCATGTTCTCGACAACGGCGTCGGCGACTTCCTTGTCGGCACCCGTTGCCTTGCTCGCGAGGTCGAGCATGCGAGCATATTCGGCCGGATGGGCGATCATCATGGCAAGCTGACCACCGATGAAGGGGGCCTGATTTTCAGCCTGGGTGTTGGTCAATGCCGAGGTCGGAACCGAGCCATCGCGGACATACATGTCATAGATTGCCTGCAGCGCAGCCTTGGTGCCTTCGCTGTTGAGCTGGGCTTTTTCGTAAGTCGGATTTTCCGAAGCTTCGTCCAGCGCGCCACCGCCATAGGCCCAGATGGTGGGCATGAAGCGGAAGGGCGTGTTACCGGCGTTCTGCTTGGCAACGAGACCGTAGCCGGAGATGCCGAGCTTGTCGTGGATCTGCTTGGAATAGGCGACCACGTCGTCCCAGGTCGCCGGGGGCTTTTCGGGATCGAGGCCGGCATCAGCGAAGATCTTGGCGTTCCAGATGAAACCCATCGTTTCGTTATTGGTCGGGATGCCGTAGCCGACACCGTCCCAGGTGACGGATTTGAGGGCGCCCGGCCAGAAATCGGCGGTGGTGTAGCCCACATCTTCGGGCTTTAGTGGCTCGAGATAGCCCTTGGCCGCGAATTCGACACCGCCGAGAATCTGCAGGCGAATGACCATCGGCGCGGCATTGCCGAGCAGCGAGGTGCGGAACTTGTCGAGCAATTCATTGTAGGTGATCGACTGAACGTCGGTCTCGATGTTGGGATAGGTTTTCTTGAACGCTTCCCAGAACGCGGCATCCTGCTCATGGGCGATTACCGGATCGGCCTCGAACGGACCAGTGTACCAATAGGACACCTTGCCGGCGTAGTCATTGGGAACAACTTTGCCGCAGGTGCCGGCGGTGTCGAACGTCTCGGTACCAGCGATGCTGCGGATGTATTCCGGCGACCATTTGGACAGATCGACGCTCTGCGCCATCGCGCTGGTGAAGCCGCCAGCCCAACCGGCGGCGACGATGGCCGCAACGGAGTATTTCAGAAGTGTCCGGCGACGCATCGCCGCCAACGCGGATTCGCGGTATCGCGAAGTGGTCATGGATAGTCCTCCCTTGTGGTAGCTCCCGCACTTTGTGCGGATTATTCGTCAGCTGCCGGCTCGAACGCTACCCCCGTTCAGCGCGGGGTGTCAACAAACTGCCGCAACATGTTGCGGTGAGTGTTAGCTTGTTAGGTTCCGCTGGCTCTCCCGCCCGCTGTGACGCCAACCATCCTCCAATGGCAGACGTACAGATCATGCTTGTGAGCAGATGTTCGCGATCATACACTATTTGTCAACGCCGATGTACGAAGCGACAGTGACCATGACCGAAACCGCTTACCTCGACGCCAGCCCTCAAGCGTTCGACATACTGCCAACTCTTGGTGCTTCGGGCGTCTACGAATTGCTGCGCCAGGACATTCTCACAGGTCAGTTGGCGGTCAACGACCGGTTGAAAGTGTCGGCCCTCGCCCGCCGCTACAGCACCAGCACCAACCCGGTGCGCGAAGCGCTGCAGCAATTGCGCGGCGAAGGGCTGGTGGTGATCTCGCACAATCGCGGCGCGCGAGTCCGGAACATCGACGAGAACTTCGTCCGCGACATCTTCGAGATGGAAGTGCTGATCGAGCCGTATCTGACGCGGTGGTTCGTCGGGATCGCCACCGATGCCGAAATCGCCCGACTCGAAGCCATCCAGGATGAAATCGAGGCGCTGAATTTTGCCGATCTCGGGCGGCATTCGCTGCTCGACACCCAGTTCCACCGTGTCGCCTATGACCGGCATTATAACCGTCACGCCGTCGATCTGTGGTGGCGGCACCGCGAGATCCTCGGGACCATCAACCGCGATCACCCCATGGCGCTAAGCCGGCGGACGGCGGTGCTGCGGGAACACCGGGGGTTGATCGCCGCCGTTCGGGCGCATGACGCCGACGGCGCGGCCGAACTCGTGGCCAGCCACGTGCGGGGATCGGGGCAGCACATCGTCGAACAGATGCGGCTGATGCGGCAGGACGGCGCCTAAAGCTTTGGTATGGCGCTGGTGAGTTCGGCTGCTGCGGCGATGATCCCGGCCTTCATCCGGTCGCGCTCGGCGGCGTCCTTGCCGACGAGAAACGGAATGCTGACGGCGGCGAGAAATTTGCCCGCGCCGTCGAACACCGGCGCGGCCATGGCGTGCACGGTGATGTTGTGCTCGCCGAGGTCCTGAGCAAAATTCTGCCGGCGGATGCGGGCGAGATCGGCCCGCAACCGGTCGGGTTCGATAAGGGTCTTGGGGGTATAGCGAGTGAGCGGCGCAGCCAACTGGGCTTCGAGTTCGGCTTGTGGCAGATAGGCGAGGATCATCTTGCTGGCCGCCCCGGCGTGCAGCGGATAGCTGGTGCCGGTCGAGGGCGACAGGCTGTATTCGTGCCGGCCGAGCACGGCGGCGATGACCCGGGCGCGATCGCCATCGCGAACCGAGAGCTTGGCCGGCTCGCCGGTGACGTCGCGGAGCCGATTGAGCACCGGCAGTG
This sequence comes from Devosia sp., assembly GCA_028290665.1. Classification (GTDB taxonomy): domain Bacteria; phylum Pseudomonadota; class Alphaproteobacteria; order Rhizobiales; family Devosiaceae; genus JAQGJK01. Next base: position 78,923 of record JAQGJK010000012.1, read on the forward strand.
CCAGTTCGGCCAGATCGTAGCCCGTGTCGGTGCGCACCCGGGAGGCCAGCGAGGCGATGCGGGGCCCAAGCGAAAACACCCCATCGGCAGTGCGGCGGACGTAGTTGTGGGCGAGCAGCGTGTTGAGGATCCGGTAGACGGTACTGCGCGGCAGGCCGAGTTCGGCAATCAGCTCGCGGATGCTGGTGCCGTCAGGCTGGCGTTCGAGCACCGCGAGCATGGCGAGCGTCTGTTCGAGAATTGGTACGCCGTTACGGACTGTCGATGCCATGCCTTGAGCCTAGGCCGCCCGCTCGCCGCGCAGGATGCGAGCGACCCATAGCGGCTCGGAAGCGGCCGCGGTCGATTCGCGGCGGACGATTTCGGCAACCAGTGCAATCCGCTGCGGGGCGCCAAGACCGCGTGTCTGGTTGGCCAGCCGATCGGCGATGCAGCGCACCATGGCGCCACCCATTTCGACCTGCGGCGTGCGCACCGTAGTCAACCGGGGCGAGACCTGGATGGCGGCGGCAAAATCGTTGAAACCGACGACCGAAATATCCTCCGGGACGCGCAGGCCGAGGCGCGACAGTTCGGACACGGCGTTCACCGCGATCCCGTCATGGGCGCAGAACAGCGCCGTCGGCAGATTGCCGGCCTCGAGGAAGCCAAGGAACGCGCCCCGAAATCCGGCGACTTCGTCGAACACCAGATCCTCGACTATGGCGCCGGGGGTTTCGAGCATGCCGTCGCGGAAGCCGCGCCAGCGTTCGGCGCGGCCGAGCGGCAGGGTGCTGACATGGACGAAGGCAGTGGCGCGATGGCCAAGGCCGGTCAACATCCGCGCGACCGCGACGCCCGCCTCCCAATCGGCCCCGACGACCTGATCGACGCGCGACAGCGGCGAGACATAGCTGGCGCAAACGATGGGTAAACCGGTGCGCGTCGCATAGTCGAGCACGTCGCCGGGCCGCGGCACGGCGAGAATCATCCCGACGACGGCCGGGTCGAGTGCCGCGGCATCGACGAGGTAGCGGGCCTGCCGCGGTACGATGGCAAAACCGAGCCGCTCGGCCTCCTCCTCGGCGCCATGCAGCATATTGAGCCAGAGTTCGCTCGACACCGGATCGATTTCCTGGCGGACGAACAGGATCTGCCCGAGACTGCGGCCACCCTCGCTGCGCAGGCGGTAGCCCATGACGTGGGCGGCGCGCAGCACCCGGGCGCGCGTCGCCTCGGCGACCCCGGATTTGCCTGACAGCGCCCGGGACACCGAAAACTTGGACAGTCCAAGCTTGGCGGCCAGATCCTCGATGGTCACACGGCCAGACACAGCGCCCCTGTTCTCATTTGAGACGGCATTTGGCGCTTCTGCACGAATATCGTCAAGTTGCGCCCGAGTTCGCCAAAAATTCTTGCTCGCGTCGTTTGGTGAATGTAGCAGATAAGCTAACGCGAACCAAACAAGCAGTCGCCCCCGGGCAGGCTGCGTGGTGCAGAGGGAGGCTATTATGACCATCGCCATGGGTAACGATTCGACGACCGCCGGGATCGAGGACGCGATCAACACCAATTCGCGGCCGAGCGACCTCCGGATCACCGACATCAGGGTTGCCGAGATCGTCGGGGCGCCGTTCGTTTCCGCGCTGATCAAGGTATACACCAACCAGGGCATCGTCGGTTTGGGCGAAGTGCGGGACGGGGCCAGCGCAACCTTTGCGCTGATGCTCAAGAGCCGGCTGCTTGGCGAAAATCCCTGCGATGTCGACCGGCTGTTCCGGCGCATCAAGCAGTTCGGCGGCCATGGGCGGCAGGGCGGCGGCGTGTCTGGGCTCGAGATCGCGCTGTGGGACCTCGCCGGCAAGGCTTATGGCGTGCCGATCTATCAGATGCTCGGCGGCAAATTCCGCGACAAGGTGCGGATCTATTGCGACACCGACGCGGAGAAGCCGAGCGGCACCGAGACCGGCAAGCGGCTCAAAGAGCGCATGGACCGCGGCTTCACTTTCCTCAAGATGGACCTCGGGCTGATGCAGATCGTCGATATGCCGGGCGCTGTCGTGGCGCCGGCCGGTTCGCTCGAAGGCTATCGCGTGCATCCGAGCCGCGGCTCGATCAAGACGGTCGAAGACCGGCGCGCCCGCAACGCCGTCTATGACATTCACAATGTCCGCCACCCATTCAGCGGGCTGCATTTCACCGACAAGGGCCTCGACCTGCTGGAGCAATATATCTCCGAGGTTCGCGACGTCATCGGCTACGAGATTCCGCTGGCCATCGATCATGTCGGCCACATCTCGCTGCAGAACGGCATCAGGCTGGCCCGGCGGATCGAGAAATACGTGCCGGCCTGGCTCGAGGACGTGATCCCCTGGCAGTATGCCGACCAGTATCGCCAGCTGCAGGAAGCGACGACGGTGCCGATCTGCACCGGCGAAGACATCTACCTCAAGGAGGGGTTCGAGCCGCTGCTCAAATCCGGCATCTCGATCATCCATCCGGATCTGCTGACCTCGGGCGGCATCCTCGAAACCAAGAAAATCGGCGACGCCGCGCAGGAACACGGCATCGCCATGGCCATCCACATGGCCGAAAGCCCAATCGCCGCCATGGCCGCGGCGCATGTCGCGGTAGCGACGGAAAACTTCATGGCGCTGGAATATCACAGCGCCGATGTGACCTGGTGGGACGACATCGTGACCGGGCTGCCAAAGCCGCTGGTCAAGGACGGGTTCATCACCATGACGGACAAGCCGGGCCTCGGCATCGACGACGTGGTCGACGAGGTGATCAGCCAGCACCTGCAGGAGGGCGTCACCGGCATCTGGCAATCGACCGAGCAGTGGGACGACGAATATTCCTGGGACCGCACCTGGAGCTGACGCGCCAGCGCTGCGCGACGTGTAACTTTACCCGCCGGACCCGGGGCCGGCCGACTCTTTGAAGGCAAAAAAGATGAAAATCACCGACCTCCGCTGTGCCATCATCGGCCGGCATCCCATCGTTCGCATCGTCACCGATGAAGGGCTCTATGGCCTCGGCGAAGTGGAATACACCAAGCCGTACCTCAAGCCCTGGGTGCTGCATTTTCGCGATGCGCTGATCGGCGAGGACCCGACCGATGTCGAGCGGGTGATGCTGAAAATTCGTCAGCGCGGCAGCTTCAAGCCCTACGGGGCGGCGGTCAGCGCCATCGAGCACGCGCTATGGGATATCGCTGGCAAGGCGGCGAATGTGCCGGTGTACAAGCTGCTCGGCGGCAAGGTGCGCGACAAGGTGCGGGTGTATAACGGCTCGGTGCGCCAGAAGCGCGCCGGCGACCGGCCCGAGGATTTTGCCGCCGACGTCAAATGGATGGCCGACCAGCCCCAGAACTTCTTCATGGTCAAGCAGGGCATCAGCTTCCATTCGAGCATGAAATCGAGTCAGCCCGATTTCCACTACGGCGTGCAGCAGCCGCCGACCTATCACGGCGCCATGGACCAGGGGCAGATCAGCGAGCACGGCTTCAACTACATGCTCGACTGCGTCATCGCGATGAAGGAAGCGCTCGGCGATAAGGTGTCGCTGGCGCTCGATTGCGGCCCGGGCTGGTTCCTCAACGACGCCATCAAGTTCGCCCGCGCCGTCGAAAAATACAATCTGATGTGGCTCGAGGACATGCTGACCGGCGACTACGTGCCGTGGGTCAATCCGCAGGCTTACCGCGAACTCACCACCTCGACGACGACGCCGATCCATACCGGCGAGCAGATCTACCTCCGCCACAACTTCAAGGAACTGATCGAAACCCAGGCGGTGCGGGTCATCGGTCCCGATCCTGCGGATATCGGCGGCATCGCCGAACTCAAATGGGTCGCCGAGCATGCCTACATGCACTCGATCATGATGGCCCCGCACGGCACCGCCAACGGGCTGCTTGGGCTTGGGGCGCTGATCAACGTCTGCGCGACGCTGCCGGCCAACTACATCGCCTTCGAATATCCGAGCGCGTCTGACCCGTGGTGGACCGATATCGTCATCGGGCTGCCGGAAACGATCGTGACGGATTCGCATGTCGACCTGCTCGAAGCCCCGGGCCTCGGGCTCGACATCGACGCCGAGGGCGCGAAAAAATACCTCAAGGAAGAGGATGCGGGCTTCTTCGACTGAGGCCTGCTGCTAAATTAGTGGGGCGCGGTCTGGCCGCGCCCCATGATCTCACATCGACTTCGTGCCCTACCCCAGGCGGGGCACATCGAGCCAGACGCCGCCTTGCCGGGCGGATTCGTGGGCAATGATGCCGGGGATGGTGAAGTCGGAGGCGCGGACGGCGCCGATCGGCGATTTGGTGCCGCCGTCCAGCGCCGTGACGAAATCGCGGACCAGATAATATTCCGAGGTACCGTGGCCACCGGTCCTGGCTTCGGCGGGCGACTCGGGATCGACGGTGTCGCACAGCAGCGATTGCGCGCCCGGATCGGTCGGCATGGTGCGGTTGGAAAAGAACAGCCCGTCCGAGGCGTTGCCGTAACCGGCAGTGCGACCGTTCTCGATGAAGCCATTGGTACCATGGAGGCAATACCACACCAGATCAGGCCAGCGCGGCGCCACCTGGCTGCGCAGGATCTTGATGACCCGACCCTTTTCGGTCTGGAACAACGCCACTTCCATATCGAGAAAGCCCTCGCCCTCCTCATCGGGAAACCGCTTCTTGCCAGATGAAACGCCGGTGGCGCGGACGACGCGATCGTCCATCAGGGTCAGCAACGGGCCGAGCGTGTGAGCGCAATAGTGGATCGGCGGGCGGGTGTACCGCCACTGCCGCTTGCCGGTGACCGGGTCGATCAGCCGGTCGACGATGTCGTGGAGATATTCGGCCTCGGCATAGAACACGTCGCCGATCTCGCCAGCATCGATGCGCCGCTTCCACTCGGTGATGTAGTGAAAATAGGTGTAGTTCTCGGCCATCATGTAGAGCTTGCCCGAGCGCTTCTCGGCCGCGACGATGGCCTCGCAATCGGCGACGGTATAGGCCTGCGTCTGCTCGCACAGCACATGCTTGCCGGCATCAAGAGCCGAGATGGTTTGCGCGGCGTGCTGCTCGATGGGGGTGGCGATGGTGATGACATCGACGTCGCTGGCGACCAGATCGTCATAAGACAGGAAGCGGCGTGCTTCGGGGACGCCGAAATCGGCGCCGATGTCGTGGAGCACCTTCGGATCGATGTCGCAGACAGCACTGATTTCGAGCCGGGGGTGCGTTGCGAGTGCATTGACCAGCCCGTGGCCGCGCTGCAAACCGACAATACCGACTTTGTGTTTTTCCATTTTTCTGCCTTTCAGCGGAGTGTTGAAGCGCCGTCACGAAACTGTGGCGATGGCGAGGAATGAATAAGCGAGACGGATTCTGTTACTGCAGGGCGCCTTGCAGCACGCCGCGTACCAACTGCCGCTGGAACACCAGATAGAAGGCGATGATCGGCACCGAGACGATCAGCGCCGCCGCCGAGAGACCGACGACATCGGTGAGCCGCTGGCCCGAAAAGGCCGCGAGGCTGAGCGGGGCGGTCTGCAGGCGCGGGCTGTTGGCGAGCATCACCAGCGGCAGCAGGAAATCATTCCATGACCACATGAATACCAGCACCGCGAGGGTGAGCAGCGCGGGGCGCACCAGCGGCAACAGGATCGAGCGGAAAATCTCCACACTGCCAGCGCCGTCGAGCCGGGCGGCCTCGGTCATTTCCGAGGGGATGGCGGCGAAGGCAGTGCGCATCCAGAACACGCCGAAGGCGAGGAACTTGCCGATCTGGGGCAAGGCGATGGTGCCGTAATTGCCGCGGAGGAATGGGAAGAACTCCCGGATATCGTAGTAGAGCGGCACGATCATCGCCTCCCCCGGCACCACGAGGCCGATGAGGAACAGGACGAAGATGACGTTCTTGCCGCGGAAGCGCAGCACCGCGAAGGCGTAGCCGGCGAGCGCCGACAGCACCGTGGTGCCGACAACCACGATCAGCGCGATGGCAGCGCTGTTCCACAGCGTCTGGCCGAATTTGCCCTTTGCCCAGGCGCGGTAGAAATTCTCGAGCGTCCACAGGGATGGGATTTCGATGCCCGATATCGGCCGGCCCGAACCGTTGAAGGCGGCGAAGGCGAGTCCGAGGATGGGGAGCACAGCCAGCACTGACAGGGTGATGAGGATCAGGTGCGAGACCAGCTTTTCGGTGGTCGAGGTCTGCATCAGCTCTCCCTCCGCTCGCGGGTGACGCGGCCAAGCAGCACAACCAGCGCCAGAACGATGGCGGCGATCACTGTACCGACCGCGGCGGCCGAGCCGGCATCGGCATAGGCGAAGGCCCGGCGGTAGACTTCGAGCGCCGGCACGGTGGTCGAGGTGCCGGGGCCGCCCCGCGTCGTCGTATAGATGAGGTCGAAGCTGGATATCGCGGCGATGGTGGCGAGCATCACGGCGAGCACCAGTTCCTGGCGCAGGCCGGGGAGCGTCACCGAGAAGAACTCCTGCACCGGCCCTGCCCCGTCGAGCCGTGCGGCTTCATACAGCGATGGCGAAATCTTCTGCACCCCGGCGATGAACATCAGCATGAACAGCCCGTAGAGTTGCCAGGCCCCGACCAGTCCGAGTGCGATCAGCGCCGTATCGAAATCGGCGAGCCAGGAGCGGGTAAGGAACCCGAGGCCCAACCGATCGAGCAGGGAGTTGAGCAGCCCCTCGGGAGCCAGAATCCAGCGCCAGGAGATGCCGACGACGACAGTCGGCACCACCTGGGGGAGGAACAGCAGGGTGCGATAAAGCCCCGAGGCGCCAAGCGCGCTGCGCGAGATCGCGGCAACCACGAGGAGGGCCAACCCGATGGCGACGCCGGCGTAGAGCAGGATCAGGACCGCGCTGTGGAGGAATGCGCCGGCCAATTGAGCATTGGTGACGATCTCGAGGTAATTATCGAGACCGATGAACTTCTGTTCGCTGACGCCATCCCATTCGAACAGCGACAGCCAGATGGTGTGGAGCAGCGGCAGCAGCACGAACAGGCCATATGCGAACAATGCCGGCGCGAGGAACAGGGAGGAAACGAGCGTCTCGTTGCCTCCCGCTCCGGACCCGGTCGCTACATCGGCCCGGGCACGGGGGAGACCGAGCGGGGCAAGGCGGGTGGCGGCGCGCATGATTGTGGTGTTCCCCGATGGCGCCGCCGCCGCTTACTGCTTGTAGGCCGCTTCGACCGTGTCAGCGAACTGCTCGGGAGTGACCCGACCGGCCATCAGTTCCTGGATCGCGGCGAAGAACTTATCGCCAAAGCCCGACACCGCCACGTCCTCGAACGGCACGGTGCCGTCCTCGGCGAGCAGGATGTCTTTCGCGGCCAGAATGTCCTTGACCACTGGCGAAGCGGTGTCGGGCAGCTTGGCCGAGCCGGCGGGCAAATCGTCGAACTGGGCGAGCACCGTCGCCGATTCCGGTGAGACGAGGTGGTTGAGATAAGCCGCCGCGACATCGGGCTGCGGGCAGCTGGCGCTGATATGGAGGGGCTTCGATACGCCGCCGGTGGCGACGTGGGTATTGCCGGCCTTGGGCGGAATGGCCATGAAGCCAACATTGTCGCCCATCGCTTCGGCAACGAAGCTGGCGCTCCAATTGCCGTCGATCAGGAACACTCCATCTCCATTGACGAACTGCGCCGCCGCGTCGTCATTGCTGATGCCGTCATAGCCGGGGGTGATGTAGCCGGCATTTACCAGATCCTGCAATTCCTTTGCCGCCTGGATATTCTCGGGCGTAACGAAGGTAGCGCCTTCCGCACCGAACACGAAATCGCGGACGGCCTGGGCACTGACGATCTGGTTTTGCACCATCTCGTAGATGAACGAGCCGGGATACTGGTTGGCGTTGCCAAAGCCAAGGCCGACTTCGCCAGCGGCCTTCGCGGCTTCGAACACGGCGAGCAGTTCTTCCCAGGTGGTCGGGACTTCGAGCCCGAGGGCGGCCAGCTTTTCGCGGTTATAATACAGGCCGATCATCTGGTACCACGGCGAGACGCTGTAGGTTTCGCCCGCGCCCCAGATGGCGCCGCCTTCGGACCATTGCGAGGTCGGGTCGATGGCCCAGCCATATGCCTCGGCATAATCGCCGAGCGGGCGGACCAGACCGGCGCTGATCAGGACGCCATCGGTGTCGCGACCCTGATCGGCCATGACGATACACGGCGCATCGGGCTCGGAGAGCACGAGGCGGACGCTGGCGATCAACTCCTCATAGGATTTCTCGATCCGCTCGATGGTGATGTTCGGATATTTCTCGGTGAACGCCGCATCGAGGGCGTCAAGCGCCGCGAGCCGCGTATCCGGCTCGTTGATATAGATCGTCAGGGTGAAATCGCCGGCGGCGGTCACCGCTGCGTCGCCGGTGGCAATGGCATCCTGGCCAAAGCTTGCCAACGGGGCGAGCGCGGTGGAGCCAACAAGAGCAGCAAGAAGCGCGGTGCGCAGCGGCCGCCTGATCTGCGAGTGCATGTAAACCAACTTGATCCCCATTTCTGTCTGGAAGAATAGTGTCAGAATGCGTTACGTCGTCAGACTATCGCCATTTAGCGACAGTATCATTCAGATCACCGCTCGCGCGACTTGCGATTGATAGGCAAAGTTCATCGCAGGGCCGGGCATGAGTCTACAGCTCCAAGTTTCGTGTGGCGGAATTCATGACGCTTTCGTGGAACTGTCGCACGGAAATCAGTGGCGAATGGTTCGGCATATCGACGCGGTATGCAGCCCAGTTGTGGAGCGATTTCGAGCGCGGCAGCGCGAACTGCCACCAGCGTTCTTCGATGACGCCGGCATCATGCTCGGACGAGACGAACCAGGCGCCGCGTTCGGTCTTGACGGCATCCTGCACGCCGCGCGGCGTGTGGCCGAGCAGCATAGCGCCCATGCCGCAATAGTAATCGATCAGCCTGTTGCCATCGACATCGAATAGATATGCACTGAGGAGACCAAGCAAGTGGCGAAGGTAAAGTCCATTGCGTTTCGCGAGGCGGGATTAGGAGCGCGGATTATGAAACAGGCGGGCTGAACCATGGCGGTACCAAGCCGGAATCCCTACCTCGTGCTGCCAGTGATGAAAGCCCTCAAGGTGCTCGAATTCGTCGCCGAGCGAGGGCATGACGTATCGCTGACGGCGGTGTCGACGGCGCTGAAAATCCCCAAGACCACGACCTTTCGTTATCTGCAGACGCTCGCCGAAGTCGGCTTCCTCAGCCATGATGTAGTGAACGACCGCTATGCCATCGGCACGCGGTTCCGGATGATCGCCAAGGCGGATACCAGCCTTCACACGCTGCGGCAGCTGGCGCGCGCGCCGATGATCGACCTGCAGCACGAGTTCAACGAAACCATCAACCTCGCGATCGAGGACGATGGTTCGGTGGTCTATATCGACATCGTCGAGGCGCGGCGGGCGCTGCGGTTCCAGGCGCGGATCGGTGATCGCAATCCGATGCACTCCACCGCGCTCGGCAAGGCGATCCTCGCAGCGCTGCCGGAGGCCGAGCGCAAGGCTCGGCTCGAACGACCGCTGGCCGAGATGGCCAGCCGAACGCTGCTCGAGCGCCAGACCATCGAGCGCCAGCTCCGCCAGGTGACGAAACTCGGCTATGCGACGGAAACCGAGGAGAACGAGGACGGCGCCTTCTGCGTCGGAGCGCCGATTCTCGACGCGCGGCAGTATCCGATCGCCGCGATCAGCCTCTCGGCACCGCTGCAGCGCATCACCAAAGAGATGGCGCAGCAAGCCGGCAATCGGGTGCGCGACGCAGCGGCGGAGATTTCGCGCCTGCTGGTGCACGAACAGGGCGGCTGAGGGCTAGGGCGGCCAGAGCAAGCCGCGCGGGATGGTGAAGTGGTCGCCGCCAGCCGCATGCCGTTGGCGAGCGGGATGAACACCGGGTCGAGCGTGACGGTCCCCCGCATCAGCCCAGCCGGATATGCGGGATGGCTTTCTTCTCGATCTCGTCGAGCGAGTCTGCGTAGCCGGCATCGGCATAGCGCATGACGCCGAGCGAGGTGTCGTTGGTCAGCGAAAGGTTCAGCCGCTCATCAGCGGCCGCCGTGCCATCGGCAACGAGGGTGACGCCGGCCGAGGTCATGTAGCCGGCATAGCCGCCGCCGCCCGAATGGATGACGACGAGATCGGCCTGCGATGAACACAGCAGCATGGCGTCGAGCAACGGCCAGTCGGCGATCGCATCCGAACCGTCGGCCATGTTCTCGGTCATGATGTTGGGATGCGCCATGGCGCCGGCGTCGAGGTGGTCGCGGCTGAACGCCACGGGGCCGGCGAGTTCGCCGTTGCGCACCATATCGTTGACCTTGAGCGCCAGCGCGGTGCGTTCGCCGTGACCGAGCCAGGCGATCCGCGCCGGCAGGCCCTCGAACGGGACGTATTGCTTGGCGAGTTTGATCCAGTTGGTGACGATGGCGTTGTCGGGGAACATCTCCAGCACAGCGTCGTCGATCCGGCCGATATCGGCGGGCTCGCCCGAGAGCGCCATCCAGCGGAACGGGCCGATGGCCCGCGCGAACAGCGGGCGGAGATAGGCGGCGGTAAAAATTGGAATATCGAACGCCGTGTCGACGCCGCCATCCCGCGCCTGCGTGCGGATAAGGTTGCCATTGTCGAACACTTCGGCGCCGGCCGCCTGGAAGGCCAGCATGGCGCGGACGTGGTCGACGATCGAGGCGCGGCTCGCGGCCATCAACTGCCCCTGCCCGTCGACGCGCAGGCGTTTGACCTCGGCGAGGCTCATGCCCTTGGGGATATAGCCATGGACGAGGTCGTGCGCGCTGGTCTGGTCGGTGACGATATCGGGCACGATGCCGCGCCGGACGATTTCGGGGTAAATCTCGGCAGCGTTGCCGACGAGGCCGATAGAGGTGGCGCGTTTTTCGCGCACCGCAGCATCGATCATGGCGAGAGCGGCGTCGAGGTCGGGGGCGATGGCTTCGAGGTAGCCGATTTCCTGCCGTTTCCGCGCCCGCTCGGCATCGACATCGATGCAGAGGATCGCCGCGCCCGCCATGCGACCGGCCAGCGGCTGCGCGCCACCCATGCCGCCGAGCCCGGCAGTCAGGATGAAGCGGCCGGCGAGCGAGCCACCAAAGCGCCGCTCGGCGATGCGCATGAAAATCTCGTAGGTGCCCTGGATGACGCCCTGGCTGCCGATATATTGCCAGGCCCCCGCCGTCAGCCCGCCCCAGCAGATCAGGCCCTTTTTCTCGAGTTCGTAGAAAATCTTGGCCTTGGCCCATTGGCCGACGATGTTGCAATTAGCCATGATGACCAGCGGCGCCTTGTCATGCGTCTTCAGCAGCCCGATCGGCTTGCCCGACTGGATGATGAGCGTCTGGTCCTCGTCCATGGTCTTGAGTGCGTTGACGATCGCCGCATGCGCCTGCCAGTTGCGAGCCGCCTTCCCGAGCGCCGCATAGACGATCAGCTGATCCGGGTTTTCACCGACGGCAAGGACGTTCTCCAGCAGCCGCAGCAACGCCTCCTGCCGCCAGCCCTTGGCCCTGAGTTCGGGCCCACCGGGGATCGGGAAGTTGGGATGGCGCGGGTTGGGGGTTGGCATGATGTTGGGGTCCTAGGCGCGGCGCAAACGGGGCTGGTGTACTTGGCGGTAAGGGAGATTCCCGCGTTCGCGGGAATGACAGTGTATGCGAGAGTCACCGGGTTTGACCTCGGGCTCAGTCATTCCCGCGAACGCGGGAATCTCCGTGGCTTTCTTTTCACGTCCCGCCGTCGAGGGCGTAGCGGGCGATTTCGATGCCCATGGCCTTCTCGACCGAGGGATACACTGACGGATCGAGCACGCTCGACGCCAGGGGGATGACGGTCTTGCTGACGTGGAGGACGTGGAGCGTCATGCCGATTTCGATCTGGCCGACGCTGAGCGGCAGGCCTTCGGGGTCGAGCGTGGTGATGACGTCCGGGAAGGTGGCGAGGCGAGTGCCGCCGGCATCGTCGACGGCCATGAATTCGTTCATGACGTGGAGGGTCATCGCCCGGTCGCCCGTGCCAATGGTGATGGTGCCGATGTCGAAGGCTTCCTTGGTATAGACCACGGCCTTGGCCGTCACCTTGCCACTGGCGAGGATGCTGCCGCCGGTGGCTTTGGCGATGGCGTCGATTACCGCCGCGCCGCCCTGCTTCTCCGCCGCGATAATGGCTTCGCCAAGAGTCAGCGCCAGCGTGATGCCACCCAGTGCAGCGTTCTTTTTCACATAGGACGCGCGCAGCGGATTGCGGCAGGAGGCGATAAAACCTCCGGACTGGTCGGCGGCAGTGCGCAGGATCGGCGACACCTTGGCCGTGGCGCCGCGGACCACCAGTTCGATGTAACGATTGTCGGCCCGATTGCCGCCGACCGCCGTCTGAATCATCGGTTCTGGCGAGCCGGCCATGCCGATCGAGCCCATGTCGCCGGTCGGGTGGGCGCGGACGTCGCCGACGGCATCGAGCACCTTCATGCCGAGCATGGCGGCGGGGAGCCAGCCATTGAGCGTCGAGGATTTGCCGTTCTGGCCGACCATCAGCGCCGCGACCGTTTCGCCCAGCGCCTCCAGCAGCAATTGCACCGCCTTGATGTAGTCGATGCCCTGCATTTCCCACGGCGTGGTCGAAGCTGGGGCGCCGATGGCGGCAGCGGTCGCGACCCAATCGTTGGGGTCGAGTTCATCGACCGAGACCAATTCAGGCTTGCCGACCCCGACCGCAGCATAGCCGAGCATGCGCCCATGATCGGCCCAGCCGCCGCCGCCGGAGGCATAGACGGAGCCGCCCTTGACCGCCGGTTCGACGTCCTTGTCGGTGAGGATGCGTCCCATTTGTATAATCCTAAAGTGTCTGGTCGAGCCGTAGCACGGCTTGCAGCAGAACCGCTGCACCGAGCGCAATGTCCTCGGTTTCGGCGAATTCCTCGGGCGCATGGCTGCGACCACCGCGGCAGGGTATGAAGATCATGCCTGCCTTGGTGATCCGCGCCATCCAGGCGGTATCGTGCCCGGCGCCCGAAGCCATGCGGCGATATTTCGCGCCGACGCTGTCGCAGGCGGCGTCGAGGCAGGATTGGACATCGACATCGCAGGGCGTCGGTGGATTGTCCGAGATCAGTTTCGGCGGACTGATCGTGGCGTCGGTTTCGGCAGCCACCCAGTTGACGCTTTCGCCGATGAGTTCGATGAAGCGTTCCATGTCGGCGCGATTTTCGGCGCGGGCATCGATCAGCAGCCGCACCCGGCTCGGCACGACGTTCGCGGCATTCGGCTCCATAGTGAACTCGCCGACGGTGGCGGCGAAGTGCGCCGCCCCTTGCGCAAATTCCCGACCGAGATGCTCGATGTCGAGCACCAGCCGCGCGGCAGCGGTCAGTGCATCGATGCGCGTCGCCATCGGGGTGGTGCCGGCATGATCGGCGCGGCCTTCGACGATGATCTCGATCCGGGTGATCCCGGCGATGGCGGTGACCACGCCGATGTCGAAGTCCCCGGTTTCGAGCACCGGTCCCTGCTCGATGTGAAGTTCGAGGAATGCCTTGATATCGGTCCGGATGCTGGCGACATCCGGATGGCCGCCGGCCTCGGTGATCCCCTCGTAGAGCGTCATCCCATTGGCTTCGCGCGTCAGCCACTCGTCCGGGCGCTGGCCGATCAGGCCGCGGCTGCCGATGCAGGAGACGCAGAAGATCGAAACTTCCTCCGCGAGGAAATCGACGATTTCGAGATCGTGGGCGAGTTCGATGTTCTGGTCCTTCAGCGCCCGGGCGACTTCAAGGGCGGCGGAGATACCGGCGATGCCGTCAAAGCGTCCGCCATCCGGTACGGTATCGGAATGGGAGCCGAGCATGATGGTGCCACGCCCTGCCCCGGTCCCCGACCGCAAACCGATCAAATTGCCAGAAACGTCGACGCGCGTCGTCAGTCCCGCGGCGGCAAAGCGATTGGTCAGCCACTCACGGCCCTTGAGGAACATCGGCGAAAACGCCCGCCGGGTCCATGGCCGGTCGGGCTCGGTGATCGCGGCGAGGGCGTCGATATCCTCGGCGATCCGATCGGCGTCGACCTGCAGGTTGGAAATCAACGGCGCGGCTCCGGGCGAACGAAATTGCCGGAGCCGGGTTCGGCCAGCACCGTCGTGCCGTCGAACACCTGCCGGCCCCGCAGCCAGGTGCCGCTGACGGTCCACGGCAGTTCGATGCCGTTATAGGGCGACCAGCCGACGACGTTGTTGCCGCTTGCCGCCGCGTCATAAATCTTCGCGCGCGGTTCGAGGACGACGATATCGGCATCCTTGCCAACTTCGAGCGCACCCTTGCGATGGTCGAGGCGGAAATGTTTCGCGGGGTTTTGGCTCATCAGCCTTGCGGCCCAGGTCAGCGGGACGCCGCGCTCCAGCGCGCCTTTGACGAACAGCGGCACCATGACTTCGAGGCCCGGCACACCTGAGGCATTTTTCAGCATCTCGGGATCGGTCTTGCGGTTTTCGGACCAGCTGACATGGTCGGTCGACACCAGCGTGACATTGCCGGCGGCGACTTGCTCCCAGAGCTTTTCGACTTCGGCGCGCGGGCGGATCGGCGGGTTGATCTTGGCCTTGCCACCGAGGCGGCGGACGTCGGTTTCCTCGTCGAGGACCAGATAGTGGATGCAGCACTCGATGGTCGCGGCAAAGCCCTGGTCGCGATAGCTCCGCGCGATGTCGTAGCCGCGGCCGAGCGAGCAATGCACCACATGTGCCGGGCAGCCAGTGGCAACGCCGGTTTCATAGATCTGCAAGGTCGCGAGGAGTTCGGTCAGCGGCGGCCGGCTCATCGCATGGGCGCGCCAGTCGGTGATGCCAGCGGCCTTGACCGCCTCGATCGCGGCGCGGACATATTCATCGTCCTCGTTGTGGACCCCGGCGGTCAGGCCGGTCGGCGCGATGGCGGCAAAGCACGCTTCGAGCAGTGCCGGCGGGATGCGCGGGAAGCGGATCGGGTCGGTGCCGAAGGTCGAAAACTTGAAGGCGGCGACGCCGGCTTCGACCATCTCGGGAATGCGGCTGGCGCCCTCCTCCGGGTTTACCGTGCCATACAGCGCGAAATCGACGCGGGTTTCGGCTCCGGCATCACGGATTTTGATCCGCACGGCCTCGGCGGAATTGACGACGTTGCCCTCGTCATAGGGCATGTCGACGATGGTGGTGACGCCCCCGGCGGCGGCAGATTTCGTCGACCAGGCAAAGCCTTCCTGATTCTTCTGGCTCAGCGAATGCACCTGCGCGTCGATGGCGCCGGGCAGGATCAGCGCCGGCCCCAGATCATGGCGCTCGGCACCGGCCGGGGCGACGCCTGCACCCACAAGCGCAATCTTGCCGCCGCTTACTGCCACATAGCCGTTCTCGATGACGCGGTCGGGCAGGACGACGGTGCCGGCGAGGACGAGATCGAAATCAGCCATGTTTCCAACTTTTCATGCCGTTGCACGCTGGGCGAGGCCGCTGCGGGCGACCAGAAATTTCTCGATACCGGCAATGCCGTCATGCACCAGCACCGCCAGCACCCCGACGATCAGGCCGCCCTGCAGCACGAAGGCGGTGTTGTTGGTAGTGAGGCCGGCGATGATGATTTCCCCGAGCGTCCGCGCCGCGACCGTCGAGCCGATGGTGGCGGTCGAAAGCGAGATCACCGTCGCGACCCGGATCCCGGCGAGGATGATCGGGAACGCCAGCGGCAATTCCACCTGCACCAGCCGCTGCCAGCCGGTCATCCCCATGCCGCGCGCCGCATCGGTGACGCTCGGCGGCAGGTTGGTCAGGCCGGTCAGCGAGTTCTCAAAAATCGGCAGCAGGCCGTAAAGGAACAGCGCGACCAGCGTCGGCGCCGTGCCAAAACCGAGCACCGGCACGGCCAACGCCAGAACGGCGACGGGCGGGAAGGTCTGCCCGACATTTGCGAGGCTGCGCGACAGCGACAGGAACTCGGCGCCGAACGGCCGGGTGACGATGATGGCGAGGCCTACCGCGACGATGGTCGAGGCGATGGTCGCCAAGGCGGTGATCATCAGATGGTTGAGCGTCAGTTCCAGCAGGCTGGTCTGCAGGTAGATCGGCGGCGCGTCGAAGCGGGTCAACGGCTCGAACAGGAAAGCGAAGCTCTCGGGGGTGATGAGGAACGCCAGCAGCACCAGCAGCACGACAAGGCGGACGATGGTGCCAGTGGTCATGCCACTGCATCCACCGGGCGGGCGGCGAGGCGCGACAGGGCAGCAAGCGTCACCCGGCCGATCGGCTTGCCGTCCTGCACCACCGGCAGGGCGTCGCGGCCCGACCACAGGCATTCGGCATAGGCATCGCGGAGCGAGATGTGGCAATCGACCGGCGCGCCGGGGGCTTCGCCCGGTTCGACGGCGGTCAGCACGATATCGAGCGACAGCAACCGAAACGGCCGGTCGCCGGTGCCGATCAACTGATCGACGAAATCGGTCGCCGGACGCGCGATGATCTGGGCGGGGGCGGCGTATTGGAGCAATTGCCCCTGATCCATAACCGCGATCTTGCTCCCGAGGTGGATGGCCTCCTCCATGTCGTGGGTCACCAGCACGATGGTGGTGCCGAACCGTTTCTGAATGGCGATGAGGTCGTCCTGCGCCTTGGCGCGGATGATCGGATCGAGCGCCCCGAACGGCTCATCCATCAGCAGGATCTGCGGCTCGGCGGCAAGCGCCCGGGCAACGCCGACGCGCTGCTGCTGGCCACCCGATAGCTCCGACGGCAGCCGGTCGCGATACTGGGCCGGATCGAGCTGGAACAGGCTCAGCAGTTCATCGACGCGGGCCGCGACACGCGGCCCGTCCCAGCCGAGCAGTTTTGGCACCGTGGCGATGTTTTGACCGACGGTGCGGTGGGGGAAAAGCCCGTGGCCCTGGATGGCGTAGCCGATCTGGCGGCGCAGTTCGTGGGCGACGAATTCGCGCGTGTCCTTGCCGTCGATCCGCACGGAGCCCGAGGTCGGCTCGACAAGGCGATTGATCATCCGCAGCAGCGTCGTCTTGCCCGAACCGGAGGTGCCGACGATGACGCATATGTCACCCTCATCGATCGTCATCGACACATCATCGACGACCGTCAGGTCATTGTAGGTCTTAGTCAGGCCGTCGATTTCGATCATGCGCGGCTTCCCCTGCGGGCCGAGACCAGTTCGACCGCGGCATCAAGCACGACGGCGGCGACGAACGACAGCGCCACCGTCGGCACGGCGCCGAGCAGCACCAGATCCATCGCCGTCTGCCCGATCCCCTGGAACACAAACACCCCGAAACCACCGCCACCGATCAGCGCGGCAATAGTGGCGAGGCCGATGTTTTGCACCAGCACGATCCGGATGCCGGTGAGGATCACCGGAAACGCCAGCGGCAGTTCGACGGCATACAGCACCTGCCGCTCGGTCATCCCCATGCCCTTGGCCGCATCCTTGACGGCAAATTGCACGCCGACCAGCCCGATTACCGTGTTGGCGACGATGGGCAGCAGCGAATAGCCAAACAGGGCGACGATGGCCGGGGCAAAGCCGATACCGGAAATCCCGATTTCGGAGGCGCCTGGAATGGTCGCGGCGATCCACGCCAGCGGCGCGATCAGCAGCCCGAACAGGGCAATCGAGGGGATGGTCTGGACGATGTTGAGGACATTGAGAATGGTCGCCCGGACCCCGACGCGCTGGTAGCACAGCACGCCGAGCGGCACGCCGATAATGGTCGCGGCGATGAGCGAGCCGAAAGCCAGCGAGACATGGGTCCGGGCCTCGCGCCAGAACGCCTCGGCGCGGTTGGAGTATTCCTTGAGGATCGACAAATCGTCCCAGACACCGCTCCAGAGGATCAGCGCGACTGCCGCGATCACGGCCAGCAGCACCCCGACGCGCGGGAGTGGCCCGAGGCGCAGCCGGATCAGCGCATCCGCGGCGACGAGGGCAAAGGCGAATAGCAGCACCCACATCCCGGCCCCGGGCGAGACGCGCGCGAAAGTATCGCCGACGGGGGTCAGGAACGTCGCCGAACGCCCGACGAAAATGGCGAGTGCCGCAACGACGACGAGGCTCACAAGCAGGCGCAACAGGCTCTTGGAGCGCAGCAACGCCACAACGGTGCCCGCACCGATCAGCAGATACAATAGTGCCGCTTCAAGCAGCGGCAGTGACTGCCCGATCATCAGCCCCTCGCCCACGACGATGCGATTGGGACGGACGATGACGAACGGCAGGACGATGCCGACGATGGCCAGCAGCAGGATAATTACGCCGAGCTTGTCCGCTTTGGGGACTGCAAAGGCGGCACGTCGGTTGGGGCTGATGGCGTCGGTCGACATGGAGAAATGGGGCGGCTCGCTGAGCGGCCGCCCCGGTTCGGCTTAGTTGAGGAAGCCGTTGGTGGTCAGCCAGTCGGTTGCGACGGCTGAGGCCGTTTCGCCGCCGACCTGGATGCGGCCATTGAGCGTCTGCAGGGTGACGAGGTCGAGCTTCTCGAACACCGGCTTCAGCAGATCGGCGATCTGCGGGTATTCATTCAGCACGGCCTCACGGATGATCGGCGCGGGCTCGTAGACGGGCTGCACGCCCTTGTCGTCTTCGAGCACGACGAGACCGGCGGGGGCAATACCGCCATCGGTGCCATAGACCATGGCGGCGTTGGCGCCGCTGGTCTGCTGGGCCGCGGCGGCGATGGTCGCGGCGGTGTCACCACCCGACAGCACGATCAGCTGATCGGGCGACAGGGTGAAGCCATAGGTTTCCTGGAACGCCGGCAGGGCGCTGGCCGAGCTGACGAATTCGGAGGAGGCGACGAGCTTGATGTCGCCGCCGCCGGCTACGTATTTGCCAAAATCGGAGAAGGTAACGATGTTGTTCGACGTCGCGATATCGGAGCGCAGCGCCACGGCCCAAGTGTTATTGGCGGGCGCCGGGGTCAGCCAGACGATCTTGGCATTATCGTAGTCGAGTTTCTTCGCCATTTCATAAGCCGTCGCGGCGGTCTTCCACGCCGGATCGTCGGCGAGATTGTAGAAGAAGCCGGCGTTGGAGGTGTACTCCGGGTAGATGTCGATTTCGCCGGCAGCGATGGCGGCGCGGACGATCGGGGTAGCGCCAAGCTGGATCTTGTCGGTGACCGGGATGTCGTTGGCCTGCAGCACCTGCAGGATGATGTTGCCGAGCAGCCCGCCTTCGGTGTCGATCTTGGACGAGACGACGACCTGCGCCTGCGCTGCCGTCGCCATCAAAGCGAGGCCGGCTACCGCGCCGAGCAGCTTTTTGACTAGTTGCATGATGCACTCCTGTTGAGCCCCGGCTTGGTCGCCGCGGCGTGTTATGATCGTCACCCTAACCCGGCAGGACCGCGAAGGAACCGTCCGGGCAGCGAAAATTGATCCAAGACTTCGGGCGCCGCGACAATAATCGAGCGCAGAGGCTGGTTTCGACGTATCTTAGGGCGGCAAGCGCTTGAAGTTCAACATGTCTCTCGCTTGGCTGGCCCCTGCATGGACGTCGTGCGCCAGCAGTCGATCAGCGCGTCGGCCCGAGCGCAAAGAAGGCGTCGACTTCGTCGAGCGTCGACAGGCCAAGCAGTTCGGCAAGCAGCTCCTGGGACTCCAGCGCGGCCTCGATCGCCTCGATATCCATCGAGAGCGGGCGGTCGATCCGGTAGAACGGCGATACCCGGCGAACGAGCTGGTAGATCAAGCCGGGCACGTTGTCCGGCTTGTCGCCCGAGATATCCATCGCCTGTGCGGCTAGCAGCGCCTCGATCGCGGCCATGCGGCGCAATGCCTGCACTTGCCGCTCGAACCGCTCGACCACCAGCGGCAGGAACGCCGCTTCGTCTTCGAGCCCATCGGCGACGACCAGTGCCTGCGGCGAGATCGGGTTGGTGAGCGACAGCACCCGCACGAACAGGTCGCCGGACAGCTTGATCAGCGGCCCGAACCCGGTGGCGATGGCACCGGGAGCCACGAGATTGACCGGCAGGCCACGCCGCCCGCCATTGCCGAGCAGCACGCAGCGATTAAACGAATTGCGCGCCACATGGGCGAGGCCCAGTTGCGCCGCCTGCAGGAACACCGTGACATCGAGCGGCAGCGAACCGCCGGAGGTCAGCACCTGCCCGCCCGCCACTACCGGATTATCGTCGGTCCGCCCGGTGGCGGCGAGAATGGTACTCGCGGCGATGGTCAGGCTCTCGATGGCCGTCGCAAAGACCTGGCTCATCATGCGCAGCGACAATGGATCCTGCACGTTGGTCGCATCGGGCCAGTCCCAGCCCTTGGCGTTGAAGTACAGCCAGGCGCCGATCGCCGCCTCGCGCTTGGTGCCGACATGGGCGACGGCTTTCCACGGATCGCGCGAGGCGCCGAGCGCGCCAGCGGTGGTGAGCCCGGTGGCGAGCAGCACCCGAATGGCATGAGCCGCCTCGCGGACCGCATTGGCCGCAGCGGCGAAGGCGACCGAGTTGGTCGACACCGCCGCCAGACTGTCCCGCGCCGCCAGCCGGACTGGATGCAGCCCGGCTTCGGCAAGCGCTTCGCTGGCCGACAGGCGGCGGCCATTGTGCATAGCCTCACCAACGCCGGTCAGGACGGCGCCGATCTGGCCCATCAGCCCGATATCGGCGCAGCCGATCGAACCGGTGCGCCGCACGACGGGAACCACGTCCTTCGCGAGCAGTGCCAAAAACGCCTCGACCAGCGCCACGGTGCACCCGACCCGCCCAGTCAGTGCCATGTTGGTGCGGATGGCGATGGCCGAGCGAATGACTTCGTTGGGGAACGGCTCGCCGGTGCCGAAATGGTGGGCACGGACCAGACCCATATTGAAAGTCTCGAGTTCCTCAGGCGTCCACGACACGTCTTTCATCGCGCCGACACCGGTGTTCGAGCCATAGACCGGCTGGCCCGACGCGATCGCCTCCTCGACCACTTCGCGCGCCGCCTGCACCCGTACCAGCGCTGCGGCATCGGCGAAAATCGGCGTGGCCTTACGCGCCACCCGGGTGAGGGTGGCAAAGCTCAGCGCAGTCCCATCGAGGACCACGGGATCGATGGAAATCATGAGCTTGACCGCAGGATGTGACGCATGCGGCCAATCTGCCCTAACGGGCCGGAGAAATCGACTAGCTGCGTTACTTCTGTCGCGGTCGGCTTAGCGTCGCCCCGGGGGATACCCAGTTGCCGGCGCGCTTGGCCTTGACCGCCTCGGCGAGCGTCGCCGCAGCATTGCGCACTTCGCCATGCATTGGAATATCCTTGTCGAAGGCATCGTGACTGGTCGCATACGGCTCCCAATAACCGATGTAGCGATCGACTTCAGCCTTGTTTCCAGCTGCCTCGAGGCCCATGAACCGCAGCCAGTCGGCAATCGAGCGCCGGACGTTTTCGGTGCCCTCGACATCGCCGTGAACGACGACGGAGAACTGTCGTCCGGCAAGATGCTGGGGATATTGCCAACCGCCAAGCTCCATCTCCTTGGCGCCTTGCACATCCTTTTTGCCCTCGGTCGAGGTCGGATCGACATTGCCGCCATCGGCACAAACGAGGCGATCCATCAGGGCCTTGAGCGGCGAGGTCACCTGGTACCAGTTCACCGGCGAAACGATCATCACCCCGTCGGCGGCAGCGAACATCGGGTAGATGTCGTTCATCCAGTCCTGGGTTTGCCCGAGCGAATAGTTCGGATAACAGGAGCACGGATAGTGGCAGAGCGGCGCGGCGGTGGAAAAGCAGGTCTTGCATGGCAGGATGTTCCGTCCGTACTCCGATGAGGTGCGGGACAGGTCGAGAAACTCGACGGCGATGCCGGCGCCTTCCAGCACCTCCTCGGCCATCTTGGCCATACGAAAGCTTTTCGAGGTTTCGCCCGGGCAAGTATGCTCGCTGCGCGATGCCGCGTTGATCATCAGCACCCGGGCCTGCCGATACGGGTCTTTGTAGCGTTGCTCGGCAGCGACGATGGCGGCGCGCGCCGAAATCCAGTCGATGGAGAGATCATAGTCCGGATCGGCATAGCCGGGGCCGGCCTTCTGGGTGATCGGAGACTTACGGGATTCGATGTAGGCATCCCACGCGGTATCAGCGACGCGGTCGAGTTCGGATTTGAGCTGTTCGAACGCCGGATCGATGTACTGGCTGAGGAACCGCTTCTTGAACTCGGCCTCGTCGAGCTTGACCGGGGGCATTTCCTTACGCGGTTCGGTGGCCTCGGCCAGCACAGCACTCATCGATCTCTCCAGTTGATCGAGGAGAACCCAGCCGGCGGAGATTACGTTCCGGCCGGGCGAGGCGAGCGGCGCTCGAGCGTGGTCCAGGCGATAATTCCCGAAAGCAGCGACAGCGCTGCGGTAACATAGGCGATGGCAGCAAAGGCGTGATCGGTCGCGGCGATGCGCGCGGTTTCGAGGGCTGCGTCGGGTGCTCCGGTCGGCGGCATGCCGAAAGACAGGTCGCCCGGTTGACCACCGAGCGAGGCCGCGAACACCAGCGCACCGAGCCCGCCCATGGTCGCTACGGCAAACAGGCCGGCGACACGGGCAACGGCGTTGTTGACGCCGGACGCCGTGCCGGTATCGCGATCGGCTACCGAAGTCATCACCGCCGTCGACAGCGGCGAAACGACAAGGCTCATGCCAATGCCGAACACGATCATCAGCGGCAGTACGACAAACCAGAGATTATGCGTGCCGATCAGCAACCCCAGCAGCAGGAACGCCAGCGCCACCAGCGTCGCGCCGGCGGCAATCATCGGCCCCGGTCCCAACCGATCGGCAAACCGGCCGCTGAACGGGGACAGCACCGTCAGCAGGATACCGAGCGGCAGCAGCACGACGGAAACCTCCGCCGGAGTGACGCCCCAGCCGGAGATCAGCGTCATCGGCAGATAGAAGGTGATCGCCGCGAGCGAGAAATACAGCGCGAAGGTCAGCCCTTGGGCGCCGGAAAAGGCACGGTCACGGAACAGGCCGAGCGGCAGCATTGGCATTTTGGTCCGGCTTTCCCACCAGAGAAACACGCCGGCCAGCACGATCCCGCCCGCACCGAGCAGCAGCCGCGTCGTCGGCGCGGTATCCTCGCCGGTCAGCGCCAGTGCCAGCAGCAGCAGCGACGCCGTGCCGAACACCGCCCCGCCCCAGTCGAGCCGACGATCGGGATCGGGCTGATCGGCGGGAACCTTGAGGAACAGCAAGGCCAGCGCCACGCCGCCGAGCGGCAGATTGATGGCGAATATCAGCCGCCAGCTCCAGTCGCCAAGGCCAGTCAGCAGCAGGCCACCGATCACCGGTCCGGCGATGGTAAAAAACGATGACGCTGACGACCAGATGCCGATCGCCGCGCCGCGCTCGGCCTTTGGATAGGCGCGAGCGATGATGGCGAGGCTCGACGGGACCATGAACGCGGCCCCCAGCCCCTGCACGGCGCGCGCCGCGATCAACCAACCGGCGCTCGGGGCAATGGCCGAAGCCATCGAGGCGACGACGAACAGCACGATGCCGCCGGCGAAGACGTTGCGGATGCCAAAGCGGTCACCCACCGCGCCGCCGAGCAGCAGGACCGAGGCGAGCATCAGCAGATAGGCATTCGACACCCACTGCGCTTCGGCAAGACTGGCGCCGAGATTGTCGCGGATCGCCGGCGTCGCGATTGAAATCACCGAGCCATCGATGAACCCCATCGAGGAGGCGAGGATCGCGGCGACCAGCACATAAATCCGTCGGTCGGGCGGACAAAAGGACGCTTCGGTGTTCATGGTCGCGACGCTATGCCGAAACCGGGCCGACGGCTACATGCCTTCGACGAAACCGAGAATGTTGCCTTCGCTATCCTTGGCCCAGGCGTTTTTGACGGGCCCGAAACTCGCGAGCCCGTTCTCGGTCTTCAAACCCGGCATGTCGTAGTCGAGAAACACCACGCCCCTGGCCCGCAGCGCGGCCATGTCGGCGACGAGATCAGTGCAGTCAAAGGACAGAATGGTATGCTCCGCCGTCCCCGCCAGCGGCGTCGGATAGAGGAATACCTTGAGCCCGCCGCCAAGCGTATAGCCGGCGCCCATCTCGCCCATGTCACTCGATGGCTCGAGCCCGAGCTTTTCCGCATACCAGCGCCGGGCGCGCGCAGGATCCTTGGCCGGTAGCATGGCAGTTGCAGTGCGATTGGCAAACATCGAAAGTCCTCCACAGTTGCTATTGGATAATGCGCCGAGCCTGCCGTTTGCTCCAGCCGGGTGCGGTCAGGCCCGAATACTGCGCCGGCTTATTGGTCGACGCCTTGCATGCAGACGGATCCGTGTTCCTGAGCGCCTTCGTGGAAAACGGCGTGCCCGACGAAACCGAAAACCCGCCCGAGTATCTTGCCCCGTCGTCGGGCCGCTGCACCGGGTGCGCCTCGATCGCCGGGCATTCGAACTGAGGATCCACCAGGCCGGCCTGTCGGTTGCCAAAGTCACGCATCGAGCAGTTGAAGGAACGTCGGTCTACATCTTGCGTCGGTCAATTTAAACGCACCGAGAACCCGGATCCATCTGCCACGACCGGTTTCTGGTCACGGCGAAAGCTCACGGAAAGATTGGCGCGCCCTAAGAGATTCGAACTCCTGACCCCCAGATTCGTAGTCTGGTGCTCTATCCAGCTGAGCTAAGGGCGCGCGGGCTTCCGGCGGCGTTGCGGCGGCGGGAAGCGCCCTCCCATTATAGGAGGCGTTCCGGCTTGGCAAGCAGCGGTCGACGGCAAACTAGCTGACCCGCAGCGAGCGCGGGAGCGCGATGTCGAAGCGGGTGCCCTGTCCCGGATCGACGTAGCTCAGCGTGCCGCCGTGTGCCTCGGTCAGTTCGCGGGCGATGGCGAGGCCGAGGCCGGTGCCGCCGGCTCGGGCGGAGCCTTCGAAGGCGACGAACAGATTCTTTTTGGCCCGCGGCGGCAGGCCGGGACCGTTGTCGGCGACCGACAGCACGAGGCCGGTCGTGGACTCGGTGACCGACACGGCGATCTCCGGCGCCTCATTTCCCCCGGCTACCGATTCCAGGGCCTCGCGGGCATTCTTGATGAGATTGGCGAGTACGCGGGCGAACTGGATGGCGTCGAGCCTGAGGACGATGTCAGCCGGCACGGCGTTGCGAAAGCTGATCTCGGGATAGCCGGCGAGCCCGGCATCAAAGCTCGCCTCGTCGACCAGTGCGCGCAGGCCCACCGGAGCGAGCCGCGGCGGCGTTACCGACTGGCGACCGTAGTCCAGCACCGACTGGGCAAAACCGATGGCCTTGTCGAGCGTCGTGACGAGGCGCGGGGCGAGGCGCTGCACCTTGGGGTCGTCGAGGGTCGCCACCTGGTCAGAGAGCAATTGCGCGTTGGTCAGCGTGTTGCGCAGATCGTGGTTGATCTTGGCGACGGCGAGCCCGAGATCGGCGAGGTGCCGGCGCTGCCGGAGCATCGAGAACAGATCGGTCTCCATCGCCGAAAGCTCGCGCTGGGCGACGCCGATCTCGTCATTGCGATTAGCTGGGGAAATGATCAGCGAGGCGTTTTCCGGCGCGCCGCGGAAGGCGACCATGTTGGCGGTCAGCCGCCGGATCGGGCGGATGAAGGTCAGCGCCACGAAGATATACAGCACCAGCGAGGTCGCCAGCGCGATCACCAGCGACACGAAAAAGATGTTGCGCGAGTATTCGAACAAGTCTTCGCGCAGCGGGGTTTCGGGCATCAGCACTTCGACGAGGCTATCCTCGGCGGCGTCGGCATTGCCGATGATGCGCAGCGTCCGCCCACCGCCACCCATCGCCATGGTCTCCATGGCGCCGGCAATCAGCGTCAGCGGGTCACGCTGGCGCATGTCGGCGGTCACCGCGACCAGCGGCATGGGATTGTCCTGCACCTCAATCAGCTGGCTCTGGCCGGCGCGGCGATAGACGATGGCGGTGGCCCCGGCGGAGTTCAGGAGCCGGTCGGTGAGGCTGCGCGGCAGCGCCATCACATCGGGCACCGCGTCGAGCACGCGCGCCGCAACGATGCCGACGCGCAGCCGGTCGTCGAGCCAGCTGGCGCGATAATTGGCCACCGAGGGGAGGTAAATGGCGATCTCGACCGTCAGGATCACCACGACGATGGTGGCGATCAGTTTTACCGATAGCCCGGTGAACGGGCCCGGCATGGCACTTTTCGGAGCGGTCATTGCCCCAAGAATTAGCCTTGTGCGCCGATTACCGCAACATGCGGCTTAAGCCAAAACGCGGGCGCGGCGTCGATTGTGGCGTCGTATCCCGCAGATAGGCGTCGCCGAGCCGCGCAATGACCTCGGAAAACGTCGGATACGCCAGCGGCAGTGTCGCTAGATCCCCAGCCTTGAGGCCACCGGCCATCGCCGCCGAGATAATGCCGATGAGTTCGCCTGCGCCCCGGCCGACAATCCCGGCGCCGAGGATTTTCCCAGCCGGATCGAGGATCAGCTTCGCTACCCCTTGGGTTTCGCGACGGGCGCGGGCACGGGCGGTTTCGGCATAGCTGGCGCGGACGACGCGGAAATTGTCCTTGAGCCTGATGCGGGCCATCGGCTCCGACAGACCGATTTCGGCAAGTTCGGGGTCGAGATAAACCACTTGCGGAAGCAGGCTGTGGTCGAGCTTTCCGGAGCGCCGCGACAGCGCGCGATCGACGGCCGCATTGGCTTCGTGGAGTGCCGAGGAATTGTTCGAAACTCCGCCCAGCGCATCGCCGATCACCAGTACGCGCGGATTGGTGGTTCGGACGCTGTCGGGCAGGGTCACTTTGCCGTCCTTGTCCTGGCGGAGCCGGGCCTTGTCGAGATCGAGGCCATCGAGGTTCGGGATCCGGCCAGTAGCGACGAAAATGTGCGACACATCGAGCGCTTCGGCCGCCTCGACCTCGCCGAGCGTGACGCCAATACCCATGCTGCGCAGCTGGATAGCGGTGATCGCGACATTGGGACGGACCCGCACGCCTTCTGAGATCAGCTGGCGGAGCGCGATATCGACCAGCTCAGGGTCACTGCCGGACAGCGGCGTGGCCGTATCGATGACAGTGACTTCGGACCCGAGCCGGCGATAAGCCTGGGCGTATTCGAGCCCGGCTGCCCCGGCGCCGACGATCAGCAGATGCGTCAGTTTCCGGATATTTTCGGCGATTGTGTCGGTGGTAAAGAACGGCACCGTATCAAGGCCGGGAATGACGGGAATGGCCGGGCGTGAGCCGGTCGCGACGATGAAGTTCCTGGCCTTGATCGTGACATCGCCCGCCTTGACCACATTGGGAGCGATGAATTTGGCGTCGCCGGGCACCAGATTGACCCCGAGCGCGACGATGTTCTCGATCGAATCGCCGGCGGCAAAGCCGTCCATCACGTCGCGCACGTGATCGTGTACCTGCCGTGCGACGGGTCGTGGCTCTTCGCTGGCGATGCCGAAACGGCCGGCGGTGCGCATCGCATGGGCATGATCGGCGGCGGCAATCAGTGCACCAGCCGGGAGGGAGCCGGTGTTCAGCCGGGCCCCACCCATGCGGTCGCGCTCGATCAGCACGACCTCTGCCCCAAGGCGCCGGGCGCGACGGGCGGCGGCGAGCCCACCGGCGCCAGCGCCGATGATGCAGATGTCGGGTGTCAGAATTTCCGCCATGGTGCCATACTACCGGGACTGCGCGACGTTATCGGGCGCCATGTCGGCCGTGGCAACTACCAATGTTATCGGCCTTGGCGTCACCCCCTCGCGTTGACTTCAAACCAGCAATTGGGTAATAGCCCGCGCAACCTGCCAACTGCCCGGAATTTGCGGGACGGGTTGGCTTTTTCGCGCATGTCCAGCAAGAGGAACCGCGCCCGGCGTGGTCGAACCCTATGAAACGTACTTATCAGCCGAGTGTGCTGGTGCGTAAGCACCGTCATGGTTTCCGGGCTCGCATGGCGACCAAAAATGGCCGCAAGATTCTCAATCTCCGCCGCGCGGCCGGGCGCAGCAAGCTTTCGGCTTAAGGCTACGGCCGGATGACGGCCCCTGCCCCGCGGCCGCTGCGCCGCCTCGTCAAGCGCTCGCAGTTCCTTAGAGCCGCCCGGGGCAGTCGCGCCGGGCGTCCGGCTTTCGGACTGCAGGCGGTCGGGACCGACCTCGACGATGCCGGCATCGGCTTCACCGTAACGAAAAAAGTCGGCAACTCGCCTGAACGCAGCCGGATCAAGCGGCGGCTGCGCGCCGTTGCCACAGCTTGCGCCGCGGACTTTCATACCCATTTCGAGTATGTGCTGGTTGGTCGTCGCGAGGCACTTGCGGCGCCGTTCAGTGCGATGATCGCCGATCTCGGCACGCTTCTGACCAAAGTCCATGCCAATACGGCAACCGGGGTCCCTCCCGTGCGCCAGCGGAACGCCAAACCATGACCGAGAATAACCGCAACATCATCATCGCGATCGTGCTCAGCATGCTCGTGCTGGTCGGTTGGCAATTTCTCGTCGCCGGGCCGCAGATGGAGCGGTCGCGCCAGGCCGCCATCATCGCCGCCGAGCAGCAGGCGGGCGCCAACACCGGTCTGTCGACGCCGATCGTCGCTACCGATGGCAGCATCCCGGCGGATGCCGCGCCGACGGTGTTTGAAACCCGGGATGCGGCCATTGCCGCGACTGCCCGTGTCACGGTCGATACCGCTGAGTTGATGGGATCAATCAACCTGACCGGTGCCCGGCTGGACGATCTGCACCTGAAGAATTATCGCGAGACCGTCGAGGACGACAGTCCGATCATCACCCTGCTGTCGCCGGTCACCACGGCGGGTGGCTACTATATCGAGCAGGGCTGGGTCACCGAGAATGGCGAAACCGCAGTCCCGACAGACGCTGTGTGGACCATCGAAGGCGTCAACCAGATGCTGCGGGAGGGCAACCCCGTTACCCTCGCCTGGGACAATGGCGCCGGCCTGATTTTCCGCCGCACCTTCGAGGTGGACGAGCATTATCTGTTCACCGTCACACAGGCCGTCGAGAATACCGGCACCGCCGCCGTGACGCTGATGCCATTTTCGCGCGTCGTGCGCGTTGGCACTCCGCATGTGGCGAATTTTTTCATTATGCATGAAGGCCCGCTGGGCGTTCTTGGCGCCAACAATCTTGTCGGCCGTAAATATGCCGATCTCGCCAAGGAGCAGCGCATCGACCTGACGTCGAACGGCGGCTGGCTTGGCTTTACCGACAAATACTGGGCGACGGCCGTGCTGCCCGAGCCGCAAACGCCGATCAGCACGCGGATGAGCTGGCGCAAGCCGGCCGGGCTCGACATCTACGAAACCAGCTATGTCGGCACGCAGACCGTCGTCGTCGCGCCGGGCACTACGGCCAACAACAAGAGCTATGTGTTCGCCGGTGCCAAGGTCGAGGCCGTCATCGCCAATTATGGGCAGGTCTACGGGTTCGATCGGCTCGATCTGCTGATCGACTGGGGTTGGTTCCACTTCCTGACTTGGCCGCTGTTCCTGCTGCTCCGCGCGCTTTACGGCATCCTCGGTAATTTCGGGCTCGCCATCCTGACGGTGACTATTCTGGTCAAGGCGGTGTTCTTCCCGCTCGCTAGCCGGTCCTACGCCTCGATGGCCGCAATGCGCCGCGTACAGCCCGAAATGAAGGCCATCCAGGAGCGCCACAAGGAAGATCGTCCGGCCCAACAGACCGCGATGATGGAGCTGTACAAGAAGGAAAAGATCAATCCGCTCAGCGGCTGCTGGCCGCTGCTGATCCAGATTCCGGTGTTCTTTTCGCTCTACACCATCATCTTCATCTCGCTCGAGATGCGGCACGCGCCGTTCTTCGGATGGATCCAGGATCTCGCAGCGCCTGATCCGACCAACATTTTCACGCTGTTCGGGCTGATCCCGTGGACGCCGACGGCGCTGCCGCTGATCGGAAACTTCCTGCATCTCGGCGTCTGGCCGGTGATCATGGGCATTACCATGTGGGTGCAGATGAAGCTCAACCCGCCGCCCACCGATGCGACGCAGGCGATGATCTTTGCCTGGATGCCGGTGATTTTCACCTTCATGCTCGGCACCTTCCCCGCTGGTCTGGTGATCTACTGGGCCTGGAACAACACCCTGTCGGTGACGCAGCAATGGTTCATCATGCGGCGCCATGGCGTCGAGGTGAATTTGCTCGGCAACATCCTGTCGACGTTCAAGCGCAAGCCCAAGCCTGCAGTCGCCGACAAGGCGTGAGCACCATCGCCTATTCCGATGAACTGATCGAGGCCGGGCGGCTGTTGTTTGCCCGGCCGTTCCTGTTCATCAAGGGCTGCGTGTCGATCGCCGACCTGCCCGAGCCCGACCGGATCGAGATCGCCTTCGCTGGCCGGTCAAATGTCGGAAAATCATCGCTGATCAATGCTTTGACCAATACCCATAATCTGGCCCGGACCTCCAACACGCCGGGGCGGACGCAGGAATTGAACATCTTCGAATCCGCTTACCAGCAGCTGCGCATCGTCGATATGCCCGGCTACGGCTTCGCCGAGGCGCCCGAGGACAAAGTCAAAAAGTGGACGCGGCTGATCCGGTCATACCTCACCGGGCGCTCGACGCTGCGGCGGGTATATGTACTGATCGATGGCCGGCACGGGCCAAAAGCCAATGACATCAACATCATGGATCAGCTCGACAAGTCGGCGGTGAGCTATCAGGTGGTGCTGACGAAGGCGGACAAGCCGCGCGGCGACGGGCTGCAGGCGGTGATTGAGGCGACCGAGGCGTTCATCCGCAAGCGCCCGGCGGCGCACCCGCAGGTGTTGGTGACATCATCGGAAAAAGGTGACGGCATGGCCGAACTCCGCGCCGAGATCGCGGCCCTGCTGGTTACCTGACGCCACGCAGGAAAGCGCCGAGATAGCCGGCCACCATCGTGCTGTCCGAGGCGATCTGAACCGATTCCAACGCCAGATCGATAACCTCCTGCGGCGCCTTGCCGGTCCGCAACCGGGCAAGCGCCAGCGTGTAATCATCATCGAATTCGGGATGCGACTGCAGCGAGATGGC
This sequence comes from Devosia sp., assembly GCA_028290665.1. Lineage (GTDB taxonomy): Bacteria > Pseudomonadota > Alphaproteobacteria > Rhizobiales > Devosiaceae > JAQGJK01. The sequence continues at coordinate 109,979 of JAQGJK010000012.1, forward strand.
GGCGCCATTGCGATAGTTCAGCCCGGCATTCGGAGTGAATGCCGAGGCGAGAAAAGTCTCGGCTTCCGGCGGCGCGACGATCACCTGATCCTGGTGCGAGCAGGCGACCGAGAGGCTCGCCGGTGCGGCTGTCATGTAGTTGGGACGCGCGATGACTCCATAGGTGTGGCGGCCAAGACCCCAGCCCTTTTCAGATTTGCGCACGTCGCCGCCGAGTGCGTCGGCCATGATCTGGTGGCCAAAACAGATGCCGAGCATCGGGGTGTTGCCGGCATAGGCCGTGCGGATGAAGTGCCGCAGCGGCTCGAGCCATGGCAGATCGTCATAGACACCGGCCGCCGAACCTGGGACCAGCACCGCGTCCAAGGTAGCAGGATCGGGGAATGGCGCGCCCTCATTGATGGCCACCACATCATAGCTGAAGGTCTCGCCGACGCGGGCGAACATGCGCTCGAACATCAGCGGATAGGGACCGAACTCCGCACGCAAAGGCACGGGAACATTGCCGGTCAGGAGGATAGTCAGTTTCATGCAGCGTCGGGCCCCGGATAGCAAACGGCCCATCGCATGACTACGACGGGCCAGCAAGTCTCGGCTGAGCCGGGAACCCTTAGGCGGACTTCGGCTCGAACTTCAGCGACACGCCATTGATGCAATAGCGCAGGCCGGTCGGCTGCGGGCCGTCATCGAACACGTGGCCCTGATGGCCGCCGCAGCGCGAGCAATGCACTTCGGTGCGGCTCATCCCGAGGGTAGTGTCGGCGCTGTCGCCAATGCCCCCATCGATGAAGGTGTAAAAGCTCGGCCAGCCGGTGCCACTGTCATATTTGGTTTCGCTGGCAAACAGCGGCAGGTCACAGCCCGCACACACGAAAGTCCCTTCACGGTGCTCGTCGAGCAGTGGCGAGGTAAACGGTCGTTCGGTGCCTTCCTGGCGGAGGACTGCGAATTGCTCGGGCGTTAGTTTCGCTTGCCATTCGGCATCGGTCATCGTGACTTCGAAAGTGCCTTCAGCAGCACGGGTCGTGCCCATCGGGCGAAGAGCGAACGCTGCGGCGCCGAGGGCGAGCACGGCGGTGCCGCCAACGAGAAAGGTACGACGATCGGTGGTCATGGCTCATCCTCCAGAGATGCGCCCCGTTTCTCACCGCCACCGGAGGGACAGGCGGGAGAAACGGGGCGAGTTAAGTGTAGTCTATATCCGTGCGATCAGCGACCGCACGTCACTATATGGTGAGGCTTTTGCCTCTCCACATAATTAGGACTTCGGGGTCAGCACTGCGTCGATGACGTGGATGACGCCGTTCGACTGCTTCACGTCGGCGATGGTAACATTGGCAACGGTGCCATTCTCATCGGTAACAGTGACCTTGCCATCGGCGGTCTTGAGGGTCAGCTTGCAGCCGCCAACGGTGTCGACGACATGTTCACCGCCATCGGCCTCGACCATCGACATGATGTCGGTGGACATCGCTGCGGCCGGGATCACGTGACAGGCCAGGATCTTGGCCAGCATTTCTTTGTTTTCCGGCTTCAGCAGGGTGTCGACAGTGCCGGCCGGCAGAGCGTCAAACGCGGCATTGGTCGGGGCGAGGACGGTGAACGGGCCGGGGCCCGACAGCGTCTCGACGAGGCCGGCAGCTTTGACAGCGGCAACCAGCGTCGTGTGATCGGCAGAATTGACGGCATTTTCGATGATGTTCTTGTCGGCAAACATTGCCGCGCCGCCAACCATCGGGTTTTCCTGGGCAAAAGCAGCGCCCGAAAGCGAAGCAACACCGAGCATGGCAGAGAGGGCGAAAGCGCGCAGAGTGATATTCATTTGACGAATTTCCTTCCTTTGGGTGTCCGCTGTTCCGTTCGGGACACTGCAGATACGGGCGAGAAAGGGGGAAGTTTCATTTCAGTATGACGAATATTACTGAAATCTTCAGTGATCCATCAGACCACATTTCGCGTATGGCCTCGGGATCATCCGGGCCAACGCGGTGACGCCGACGTCTAGATTGCCACGGCCTGACCAGCGGCGACGATCATGCCGGTGGGGGCACCGGTGGGCGAGCCGCCCTTGGGCTCGAGGGTGATGGCGAGCACGGTACCGTCCTCGAACTTGATCTGGGCCTCGCGCGGCAACGGCACTTCCGTACGCCCTGACACTGGAATGACGCCCATCGACACCGGCGCATCGGTGTCGTCGATGTACCAGAGTTCAAGATCGCGATCGGCGACGGCTTCACCCGAAACCGCAGTCAGGCGCACCGATCCAGTGGCGCCATCATAGAGGGCGAGGAATTTGGTGGCGCTACCCTCCTGTTCGAGCGCGGCGACCAGCTGCACGGCAACGGCCGACGGATCGAGCGGTGCCGGGCGAGTGAGGCCAAAGCCGAGCGCGATCACCGCAACCGCGGCGGCGCCAGCGGTCAGCGCGCGCCACAGCGCCAGATTATTCCACCAGTTGGCCAGGCCAGTGGCCTTGGGCGCGTCACCAAACGCCCGCGCTTCGATTGCAGCCAGCAACCGCGACGGCGGTGCCACGACGTCGAATTCCGCATCGAGGCCGGAGAACCGCGACTGCCAAAGCCGGGCTTCGGCGGCGAGCGCAGGTTCGCTGTCGAGGCGGCGGCCGGTAGCCGCCCGATCGGCAGGCGATAACAGGCCGAGGACGTATTCGGCGGCAAGCGCCCGGTCCCCGTCCATTCCGCCGATCTCCTCGTCAACGCTCATGCGCTCAGACACTCCCGGAGGCGGATCAGGCTGCGGCGCAGCCAGGTTCGCATCGTGTTGAGCGGCACATCGTAGCGTGCCGCCAGTTCCTCGTAGGAATACCCATCGAGGTAGGCGCCCCGTACCGCTTCGGCCTTCTGCGTCTCGAGTTCCCCGAGGCAGCGGTCGATGCGGGATTTCTCGCCGCTGGCGACAGCCGCCTGTTCGGGGTTGAGCCCGCTGTCGGCAATGTCGAGAGCGACGTCGATGTCGTCGGCTTGAGGCTTGCGCGCCCGCAGGACATCGAGCGCGTGGTTTCGGGCCACGGCGACGAGCCAGCTGATCGGCGAATAGCCCCCCGGAACATAACGATCGGCGCGCTGCCAGATCTTGACGTAGACTTCCTGCAGCGCTTCTTCCGCTTCGGTCCGGTCTTTAAGAATACGAAGGGTTACGCCAAATAGTTTCGCGCTGGTGCGTTCATACAGCGTCCGGAAGGCGGCGCGGTCACGCAATACGCAGCGGGAAATCAGCTCGGAAATATCGGCGGTCGCGGGCGTCATGAGTTCCTTTTAACCGCTGGCGCGGTGACTGCCTATCCCCACGGCGCCGATGGAAACAGCTAAATCGGCACAATGGTGTCACCGGGCAATGACAAGCTCCGCCAATCGCGTTAGAGCGTTTTCATGATCGAGACAAAAAGAGCCATGCCCGATACCGAGAGCTTCTCGCGCGACGCCGCGATCCTGTCGCAGGCGCTGCCGTTCATGCAGCGCTACGAGGGCAAGACCGTCGTGGTGAAGTACGGCGGACACGCCATGGGCGACGCAGCGCTCGGCCAGGGCTTTGCCCGCGACATCGCCTTGCTCAAGCAATCCAAGGTCAATCCGATCGTCGTGCATGGCGGCGGGCCGCAGATCGCGGCGATGCTGAAAAGTCTCGGCATCGAATCAAAGTTCGAAGGCGGCCTGCGCGTTACCGATCAGCGCACCATGGACGTGGTCGAAATGGTGCTCGCCGGCTCGATCAACAAAGAGATCGTGGCGCTGATCAATGCCGAAGGCGAGTGGGCCATCGGGTTGTGCGGCAAGGACGGCAACATGGTGTTCGCCAAAAAGGCCAACAAGCTGTGGAAGGATCCGGGATCGAATATCGAGCGGGTGCTCGATCTTGGTTTCGTCGGCGAACCGGTGGAAATTGATCGCACGCTGCTTGATCTATTGGCGCGCTCCGAGATGATTCCGGTAATCGCCCCGGTCGCCCCCGGGCGCGACGGCAAGACCTACAATATCAACGCCGACACCTTCGCCGGCGCCATTGCCGGTTCGCTCGGCGCCAAGCGGCTGCTGTTCCTCACCGATGTCGATGGCGTGCTCGATGCCAACAAGCAGCTGATGCCCGAACTGACGGTGCGCGAAGCCAAGGCGCTGATCGCCGACGGTACCATTTCGGGTGGCATGATTCCCAAGGTCGAGACCTGTCTCGAGGCCCTCGAAAATGGGGTCGAAGGCGTCGTCATCCTCAACGGCAAGACCCCGCATGTGGTGTTGGTGGAGTTGTTCACCGAACACGGCGCCGGCACGCTGATCGTCAGGTAGTTGGCAGGGCGGTCGCGCCCTGCCCCTGCTAGCGTGCCTCGGCAAGAATCGCCACGCTGCGGAGCGATCCGCTGATCAGGCTGGCGATGTAATTGCGGCGCCTCTCACTGAAATCGGCCCCGAGGACAACTTCGTTGACCGCCACCAGGGCGGGCGGCGGCGCGGCACCGGCGGCTTGCGCGCGCGCCGCGACTTCGAGGTGCGCGGCGGTCTCGTCGACGACGTCGAGACAATTGAAACCAGCGGCCATAAAGCCGTCGCGGAGGTCTTCCTCGGAACCGACGTGGCTCCGTTCCGGATCGACAGCCCAGGGCAACGGAAACTTCGGCGCGCCGGTGCCGGCGACAACTTCGGTCCACAGCAGGCGCCCACCAGGCCTCAACACCCGACGAATTTCCCGCAGCACCGCCGGTTTGTCGGCAAGGTTCATGCCGACGTAAAAACAGATCGCCGCATCGAATTTCGCGTCCTCGAAGGGCAGTGTTGCCGCGTTGCCGAGCACGAAATCGACGGTGTCGGCAAGACCGACAAGTGCCGTCAACTCAGTCGCGGCGACAACGAAGTGCGGCGTCAGATCGATGCCGGTGACCCTGGCGCCGGTCGTCGCAGCGATATACCGGGCCGGCCCACCGACGCCACTGCCAATATCAAGCACATGGCTGACCGGCCCCGGCGCGAGGCGGGCGACATGATCGCGCGTCGCCGCCAGTTCGCGACCATGCAGTTGATCGTAGGGATAAAGCTGTTCCGCCGTAACGCCAGCCGCGATATCACCCCGCTCTGCCAGCGCCCCGAGAATGCGCGCGGTGATGGCCGAACTGGAATAGTGCGCAACGATGGCGTGGTCGGCGTCTGGTCCGGTGTCCGGCATGGCAATCTCCCTCCGGCCAAAGCCTAGGCCGTCCCGTCGCGAAAGGCGACTGGCTGTCGGGAATGCTGAAACTGCGGATACCGGGCGCACAAAAAGGGGGCACCTCGCGGCGCCCCTTCTCACTGTTCAATGGCGAGAATTCACGCCTCGACCAACACCGGCTCAGCAGCCGCCCGCTGTCCCGGCTGACTGCCGCCGCGCTTGAAGAAGCCGGCGAGCAGCAGGACCAGGGCGAACGAGCCGATGACGTACCAGAGCGCCAGGGCCGAGGCCGAGGCGAAGGCCGCCTGCGGCGTGCTGCCAGTGGCGAAGGTGTTGCCGAGATTGGTGAAGAAGATCTGCCCGATCAGCGCCACGCCGAGTGCGCCGCCCACCTGCTGGAAGGCCTGCAACGCCCCTGAACCGGCACCCGCGTCGCGGGGCGGTACGTTCGAAAGCACCAGTTGGAACAGCGACGAGAAACCGAGGCCGAGACCGATGCCGGCGATCAGCAGCGGCGGCAGGAAAGCCCAATGGTCGATCGTGTCGGTCACACCGGCGATATAGAAATGCAGCCAGCCAATGCCGAGAACCAGCAACGCGCCCGATGTCGCCAGCCGGGTGCGCAGGTAGTTGGAGCCGAAGCGTGCGGCGATGCCCGAGGCAAGCAGCACGCCAACGGAGAATGGCGTGTTGGTCAGGCCAGAGTTGAGCGGAGTGAACGCGAAACCGCCCTGCAGCAGCAGCGAGATCACCATGAACATGCCCGGAATGCCCGAGGCGAAAATGGTGGTGACGAAGGCGCCGAACATGAACTGCTTGTTGGTGATGAGGTCATAGTTCAGCAATTGCGGCTCGCCACGAGCGGCACGGCCACGCGTCCACATGACGAACAGCCCGAGGATCACGACGCCGGCGGCGATCATGCCGAAGGCCCACAGCGGCCAGCCATAAGTCCGCCCTTCTACGATGGGGAACACCACGGCGAAGATGCCGAGACCGAACAGGCCGATGCCGACATAATCATTCTTGAGGCCTGGATGGCCCGGTAGGCGCGGGATCAGGAAATAGCCGGCGATGACGGCGGCGATGCCGATCGGGATATTCACGAGGAAAATCGGCTGCCAGTCGAGGCCGAACAGATTGGCCGAAACCAGCACGCCGCCGAGGATCGGGCCGCAGACCGAGGCAAGGCCCGCCGACAGGCCGAACAGCGAAAACGCCTGGCCGCGTTCTTCGGGCGGGAAGGTGACGGTGGCGATGGCCAGCACCTGCGGCGTCATCATCGCGCCGGCAAGCCCCTGAATGACGCGGGCAAAGATCAAAAATTCGATGTTGGGCGACAGCCCGCATAGCGCCGAAGCGGCGGTAAAAGCCCCGACGCCCCAGAGAAACAGTTTGGTGCGGCCGAGAATGTCACCCAGCCGGCCGAACGGCAGCAGTCCAAGCGCAAAGGCCAGGATGTAGGCGGCAATTACCCATTCGATCTGGGTCGCGGAGGCCTTGAGCCCGGTCTGCATGCTGGGCAGCGCGACGTTGACGATGGTCACGTCGATGAGATTCATGAAATTGGCGATGAGCAGCACGAACAGCGCCAGCCAGCGGCGCGGATCGGCGGTTTCGGCGGTGACGGCCGCAAAGGGTGGCGATGACATGGTTTAGGCTATCCTTGGAGTGCGATTGGCGGTGTAAAAGCGTGTTCGAGTTGAGTAAAAACGGCGTCGATGCTGGCGCTGAAATCTGTCCAGGCGCGCCAGAAATCGGACAGCGTGCCAGTCACGATCAGCGCCGCCGCATGCGGATCGACATCGGGGCGGAACGAGCCGTCGCGAATGCCGAGGCGGAAGATGTCGACGAACTGGTTGCGCCAGAAATCATAGAGCGGCAGCATGATTTCGCCGATCACCGGATCGCGGCGACCGCGTTCGACCAGTTCGGTCAGGATGATGATCAGTTCGGGGGTCTCGGTGACGATCTCGCGGAATTCCTCAAATTCGAGGCGCAGGACTTCGAGACCGGTCTTGCCGTCGCGCGGCCGGCGCATTGCCTGCGCCCTGAAATCATGGCGAATGGTTTCGGCGACCAGCGCGATCAGCGCTTCCTTGGTCGGCACATGATAATGCAGCGTCGCGATATTGATGCCGACGCGCTCGGCGATGTCGCGGGTGCGAAGGCCCTCGACGCCTTTTTCAATGATCAGGGCGCGCGCCGCCAGACCGATGGCGACACGCCGCTCGGCAGTGGACTCTCGTCTTGGGAGGTTGGGCGGGCAAGCATGCATCGGCGGGGGATACGCCTTGCCCGAGAATCAATCAATCACTTGATTGAGAAAGTCTGCCATGCGGAATGGTTGACGCACGAAGCGCGCAAGGCAACGTCAATCAGCGCGGTTCGCGGACCCGGTGCAGGTAGATATCGTCGAACTCCGCCAGTTTCCGCAACGCCTCGCGATCGAGCAATTTGACCGTACTGCCCTGCCAGGACAACAGCGCGCGGGACCGCAGCTCCTGCAGGACGCGATTGGTGTGGACCGGCGACAAGCCAAGCATGTCGCCGAGATCCTGCTGGGTAATCGGCAGGTCGATGGTGTCGTTACCGTCGCGGCCAATTGCCTCCAGGCGCACGTGAATTTCGCAGAACAGATGCGCCATCCGCACAATTGCCGAGCGGCGGCCGAGCCCCACGGCCCATTCCCGGGTAATCGCGGCGTCGATCAAAGTCAGCAGCCACAGCATTCGCGTCAGATGCGGGAATTGCTCGGTAATCGCGATCAACGCAGCGTGCGGCATCTTGGCGATGACCACCCGGGTCAGGGCCCCGACCGAATGGTCCATTTCTTTCAGCGGAAAGCTGTGCAGATCGACAAAATCTCCGGCAATGTGCAGTGCTACGATCTGGCGCGCGCCGTTTTGCAGCAGCCGATACCGAAACGCCAAGCCGTCGAGCAGCAGGGTACTGACACCCGGGCGATCGCCTTCGTTGACGAGATCGCTGCCTTCCGGCAGTATTTCACTCGGCAGCAAGGCGGCCTCCAAGGCAGCGCGCTCCTCTGGCATGATCCTGTCGTGTTGCTCCAGCCGCAGAAAAAACGCGTCGAGCAGAGGCCAGTGTCGATCGTTGCGCTGCATGGAAACCCCGTCCGGCACGCATAACGCCAAGGCTGAATGCAGGTTGCGAATGGCGTTTGTGGACGCGCAACTGGTTCCACTGTCGAGCATTGTAATTCGACGAACGGTTCCGGTGCCGGCGATGCCACGCTTCTTCTTTGATTATCGAGCGGGCGACGCTTTCTATCGTGATGATGTCGGGCTCGAATTCGAAACTGTCGGACAGGCAGTACGAGAAGCCAAGCAGGCCATTGGCGAGGCTACGGCAGATGCCCTCAAAAGTGCGGATTCGCTATCGCTGATCATCGACATCCGGAGTGAAACCGGTGAAGTCGTGCATTCGTTGGTTAGCGTGGCCACAGTACTGCCGACGATCGTGTCGTCAACCACGCCGACTGGCGATCTACCAGCCAAGGCCGCTGGCTAGTAGTGCTGCACCCCGCTCAGCCCACCATTCACCCCGCGTTCACCGACCAACTGGGATAGGGCGGGGGTAATCACGGGGCATTCCGATGCGGCAATATCTGAGCGGGCTGGTGGCGTTGTGCGTGGCATTGCCACTGGCCCATGGATCGGCGCTGGCAGCGGGCAATGCGGCGGAGCTGATCGCGCAATGCGATGTGCTGACCGGTTCCCCCTATGACGAATTGCTGCCCGAAGACTTTTCGCCGGTGCCGTTCGCCTTCATCGATGCTGACGCAGCAAACCTCGCCTGCGCCGCCGCGGCGGCGACCGGTGAGGCGCCGTTGCGGACACAGTACGGCTGGGGCCGGGCGCTCGATGCGGCGGGCGATTTCGTCGGCGCCTACAATGCCTACCGCATTGCGGCGGACGGGGGCTACCCGATGGCGATGCGGGCGCTCGGCGTCCTGCTCGCCGAGGGCACTGGTGTCGCGGAGGCCGATGCCGCGGCGTTCGACTGGTTCCAGCGCGCCGCTGCCGCCGGCTCGGTCGTGGCTTTGTCAGATCTCGGTTATGCTTACGCCAATGGCGAGGGGGTCGAGGTCGACGATGCGGTTGCGCTCGACTACTTCGAACGCGCCGCGGCGGCCGGCATCGACTCGGCACTGACCTATCTCGGCTATATGTACACCGGCGGCATTGGCGTCGGCCGCGACGATGCCAAAGGCGTTGCCTATTACGAGGCGGCGGCGGACCTCGAGGATGCCGAAGCACTGCTGGCGCTCGGCCTCATGCACTACAGCGGCACCAGTGGACTTGCCGTCGACAGCGACCTTGCCCGTTCGTTGCTGCAGCGTGCCGTCGACCAGGGCAGCACCGACGCCATGGAAGTCCTCGGAGCGATGTACCTGCCGAGCAGGGGGCTCGAACCCGACGCCGACCTCGCCGCCTTCTGGTTCGACCGCGCCGTCGAGGGCCGCGACGCCTACCAGATCATCGAAAGCGGCAACCGCTTTGAATATGCCAATGCCGGCTACCCGCGCGACGAATATGCCGCGGCAGAACTCTATCGCCGCGCCGCGGCGCTCGGCGGTGGCGAGGGCTATTACCAACTCGGCCGGATGCTGTACGACTACCCGCAACTCGACCCGGACCCGTTCGCCTCCGAGGGGTATTTCGAACGGGCGTTCCAGTTCGGCGATTTGAGCTACGCCTACCAAGTCGGCACCTTTTACGAAACCGTCGGGCTGCGTGACGAGGCCTTGCGCTGGTATGAACGGGGCGCCGGCGCCGGCGATGTCGGAGCTATCCTCCGGCTGGCACTGTCCTATCATTTCGGTCTCGCCGTCGATGCCCAGCCAGCGAAGGCCGCGGGTCTCTACGAACAGGCGGCGGTGCTTGGCGGCGGGGAGGCCATGCTGCACATCGCTTACGATTATTATTTCGGCACCGATGAGCTCGACGATTACGAGCCCGATCTTGAAATGGCGCTCAGCTGGTTCAAGCGCGCCGAAGCAGCGGGGCAAACCGACGCCGTGCGCTATGTGGAAGTGATCAGTTCGGCGCTTTATGGCTTTACCGAGCAGCGCCGGGCCGACAAGACGCAACTGAACTGAAAACAGTCACAATACTGCAGCAATTTCCGGCTTGAGCTTAGCGCCTCGTTCGTGTCGCTCAGGCACTTAGAAGTCACCCCGTTACCTCAAAGGATCAAGATGACGCCCGCCCGACTGCTTACCGTCTCGCTGCTGACTTCGGTGGCGCTGTTGCCACTGCCCGCTATTGCCCAAGATGCTGGGGATGCCGACGCGTTCCTCGATCGCGTCGCCGCGACCTTCGAGGTCCTCGGCTACACTATCGATTTCGGCGATGCGACGATGGCTGGCGACACCATCACCGTCAAAGGTTTTTCCGCCTCGCTGGCCGCCATGCCCGATGCCGACCCGTTCACCACCGATGTCGAACTGACCTTCGAGGGCGTCGCCGAGACCGAGGATGGCGGCTATTCCGCCGAGGCGCTGACCGTCCCGACCATCGAGGGTGGCGATGACGATTTCGCGTACAGCCTCGCCGGCATTGCGCTGTCGGACCTGTATTTCCCGGGCGGCGAAGCGACGATGCTCGACGGCATCGAGATGGTCGGCGGCGCCGAGGCGGGCCCGTTCGCCTTTTCGAACAAGGGCACCGACCTGATCACCATCGATTCGATTACCGCCGATTCCGAATTCGGCTTCGCCGACGACGATGCTGAAATCTCGAGCATTACCTCGACAGTGGCGGTCGAGGGCATCACCCTCAACCTCGCTGACGCTCCCGACACCGAACCCGCGGTCATCGAGGCGTTCGGCGACGTCGTCACCGGCTCGATCCATCAGCAATCCAGCTGGGACTTAACCACCGGCGATCTCGCCATCAGCAATTTTGATATCACCGCCGACAATCTCGCGACGCTGTCGGGCGATCTGTCGATCACCGGCTATACGCTGGCCGTGCTCGAAACCATGTCGAAAATGCAGGAAGAATCGGCCGGCATGACCCCCGAGCAGATGCAGCAGCAGCAGGCCACCGCCGGCATGGCGCTGCTGGCCCAACTTGGGCTCGGCGGCATTTCGCTGCGCCTCGACGATGCCTCGCTGACCAACAAGGTGCTGACCCTGATCAGCGACATGCAGGGAGCCAAGGTCGACGACTTCACGGCCGGTCTCGAAGGCATGCTCGCCGCAGTACTGCCGCCGGCGCTGGGCGACGAGTTCAATGGCGAGATCAAGGACGCCGTCGCGACGTTCCTCGCCGATCCCCAGAGCCTCTACGTGGCGATTGCACCCGCAACGCCGGTCAACTTCGCCGTGCTGATGATGTCCGCCGGTCAGCCGCAGATGCTGATCGACATGCTCAACGTCACCATCAGCGCCAACGATACCGACATGGGCGTCGATGCCCCGGATGCGATGAGTGCTGACGAGGCACCCGTCGACGACGCGGCTGCTGCCGACGAAGAATCGACCGATCGCAGCAAGGACAAGGTCGGCAACTGATCGCCGATCGTTCGTTGAACTGATCAACAGCACCTCGCCGGGGCGTGATGCCGCCCCGGCGAACCGTGCTGATGCTCTTGCGCCGCGGTCATGCTAAACTCGACCCTATGGACATCCCCGCACCCCTGCCCGTCCGCTCGCTCGCCCATGTCACCGACTGGGTGTTCGATCTCGACAACACGCTCTATCCGCGCACCTGCAATCTGTTCGCGCAGATCGACAGCCTGATCACCGCCTATGTGATGGACGTCACCCAGCTCGAATTCGACGCCGCGCGGCTGTTGCAGAAATCCTATTACCGCAATTTCGGCACCACGCTGAACGGGCTGATGCAGCTTCACGAGGTCGATCCCGACCATTTCCTCAACACCGTGCACCGGATCGATTATTCACCCGTCGATCCGCACCCCGAACTCGCCGCGGCCATCTCGGCGCTGCCGGGCCGCAAGTTCATCCTGACCAATGGCGATGTCGGCCATGCCCATGCCGTGCTCGGCCGGCTGGGTTCGCTCGGCGAGGTGTTCACCGACGTGTTCGACATCCGCGCCATGGCCTACAGGCCAAAACCCCTGCCCGAGGCCTATTCGGTGTTCCTCGCCAAGCACGGCATCGATGCGAACCGCTCGGCGATGTTCGACGACCTCGAAAAGAACCTCAAAGTCCCGCACGACACCGGCATGGTGACGGTCCAGGTGATCGCCGCCGACGATTTCGCGCACGCGCAGGTCGAGAGCTGGGAACTCGAACGCAGCGGCGCGGCGCATGTGCACCACACCACCGCCGACCTCGCCGGCTTCCTCCGCGCGCTGCCGTAACCATTTCCACCGGATCGCCTCGACAGCCCGCCTGCGTAAATGGTTAGTGCCGGGTTAACCACCGGCACCCGAGGAGCCATCTTGCGCAACGTCCTGCAACTGTTCACCGCGCTTGCCATCCTGCTCTCGGCGTATGCCTTCGCCGCACCGAGCGCCCGTGCCGAAACGCTGACCTTCGTCATCGAAAGCCAGGTCGACGATGTCTTGCGCCTCGAATTCTCCTCGACCTCGCGCCAGGTCTTCTGGCCCGCCGGCAACAAAAGCTGGGTGCTCGACGACTATGACGCCCACAGCTACAAACTGAGCTGCAACCGCGGCGAGCAGGTCTGCTACGGCGCCTGGCAAACCGACGGCACCCTCCGCTGGGGCCGCGGCTACCGCGCCGACACCGCCTGTAAAACCTGCTGCTACACCTGCAACGGCAGCACCACCAAGGTCATCCGCCTGACGTATTGAGGGCTGCGGGTTGGCGCCATGCCCTCGTGGTTCGAGAGTCGCTGCCGCTTCCACCTCACCATGAGGGCTGAGGGGGTGGCCGTCGTTAAGAAGCTGTAGATCGTCTCCTTCAACGACGCTCACTCTCACCCTCATGGTGAGGTGCGAGGCAAAGCCGAGCCTCGAACCACGAGGGTGAGCCACGGCGGTGACCCCGTGCTGCCCCCGCTATGCCCCCTAACCCAACTCCACCACCGGCAGCCCATAAAACTCCCGCACCACTTCCCATCCATCCGCCGCATCGTCCACCACGCTGAACAGCTTGGTATCATCCGGCCCGATGGTCCCCGCTTCCGCCAGCGCGTCGAAGTTGATGATCTTTCGCCAGAACTCCGTGCCGAACAGCAGCACCGGGATGCGCTTCATGCGGCCGGTCTGGATCAGCGTGATGGTCTCGAAAAACTCGTCGAGCGTGCCGAAACCGCCCGGAAAGATCGCCACGGCCTTGGCGCGCAGCAGGAAATGAATCTTCCGCGTCGCGAAATAGTGGAAATTGAAGCACAGCTCCGGCGTCACATAGGCGTTGGGTGCCTGCTCGTGCGGCAACACGATGTTGAGCCCGATCGAGGGCGCGCCGACTTCCGAAGCACCGCGATTGCCGGCTTCCATCACCCCCGGTCCGCCGCCGGTGACGACGACATATTCCTTGAACGCCAGCGCCTTGGCGGTCAGCGAGGCGTATTGCGCGAACAGCCGCGCCTCGGTGTAGTAGCGGCTGGCGATCTCTAGGTTGCGCTTCTGCGTCTCGTTGCGCGCCGCCCAGGCATCCTTGCCGGGCTCCGGGATGCGGGCGCCGCCGAACAGCACCACGGTCGAGTTGATCCCCGCCTCGCGCAGCCGAAACTCCGGCTTCAGGTATTCGAGCTGGAAGCGCACGCCACGGATATCTTCCGAGGTCATGAACTCCTCGTCCGAGAACGCCAGCTTGAAGGTCGAGGAGGCGGTTTGCGGCGTGTGCGGCGCCGCCTTGATCGCCTTGACGTCTTCGAGCGAGGTGCGCAGCGGCGTCTGCCGGCGTTTGGCCATGCTGGTATTCCCGAACCTGTTTGCTGCCGAGACTATTAGCACTCGGTTAAGGATGCATGCGCCGCCACAATTCGGCACCGCATCATTGCGTCCTGTCGCTGCCATGTCGGCGTCACCCCACAGCATTGCAACCGCGCGCGAGTTCACTTCGGTGGAAGCGCGGATCGATGCCGTGGCGCATGGGGTGCTGAGGCGCCTGCCGCGTCACGGCCTGTCGGGCGCCGCAGTCGAATTCCTGGTGTTCGGGTTAAAGCAGGGCTGGGCCTGCCTGTTCGGCGGCATGATGCTCGGGCTGATCATCGTCACCCGCTATGCCTGGCCCGAAGCGGCGCCGTTCGCGCGCTATGATTTCCTCGTCGTCGCCGGGCTGCTGATTCAAATCGGCATGATCGCCTTCCGGCTCGAAACCCTCAACGAAGCCAAGGTCATTTTCCTCTTCCACCTCGTCGGCACCGGGATGGAGTTGTTCAAGACCGCAGCGGGCTCGTGGATTTATCCCGAGCCGAGCCTGCTCAAGCTCGGCAATGTGCCGCTATTCTCGGGTTTCATGTATGCCTGCGTCGGCAGTTACTTGGCCCGTATCCAGCGCATCTTCGATATCCGCTTCGTCCGCTATCCGCCGCTATGGGCGACGGCGCCGGTGGCGGGGCTGATCTACCTCAACTTTTTCACCCACCACTACATTTACGATTTCCGCTGGGTGCTGCTCGCCGCCGTGGTGATCCTGTGGTTGCCGAGCGTGATGCACTACCGGGTGTTCCGCTTCCGGCACCGCATGCCACTGCTGTTGGCATTTTTCCTCGTCGCCATCTTCATCTGGCTCGCCGAAAACATCGGTACCTTCTCGCGCGCCTGGCTCTATCCCGGGCAGGAGGCTGGCTGGACCCTGGTGTCGATCGACAAGCTCGGCTCATGGTACTTGCTGATGATCATCTCGGTGGTGCTGGTGAACTGGATACACCCCCCAAAGCCTTATGAGGCCGCCGTTGACAGCGGGGGGAGCAAAGCTATGGTCGCGCCCGCACCAACTGCCTGACCCCTTGTTCCGGAACCGCCATGTCGCACGCCGCGCTCGAGACGACGATCACTGCCGCCTTCGAGGCGCGCGACACCATCACCCCCGCGACCACCGGTGAAATCCGCGATGCCGTCGAGGCCAGCCTGACGCTCCTCGACAGCGGCGAAGCGCGTGTCGCCGAACGTGGCGCCGATGGCAATTGGACAGTCAATCAATGGCTGAAGAAAGCCGTGCTGCTGAGCTTCCGGCTCAATGACCTCGCCGTGATGCCAGGCGTCGCCGGCGCCGTCTACTGGGACAAGGTTCCCATGAAGTTTGCCGGCTGGGACGAGCAAAAATTCCGCGCCGCTGGCTTTCGCGTCGTGCCTGGCGCCGTCGTCCGCCGCTCGGCCTTTATCGGGCGCGGCGCGATCCTGATGCCGAGCTTCGTCAATCTCGGCGCCCATGTCGGGGAAAACACCATGGTGGACACTTGGGCGACCGTCGGCTCCTGCGCGCAAATCGGAAAAAATGTCCACCTCTCGGGCGGCGTCGGCATCGGCGGCGTGCTCGAACCGCTGCAGGCTGGCCCGACCATTATCGAGGATGATTGTTTCGTCGGCGCGCGCTCCGAAGTGGTCGAAGGCGTCGTCGTCGGCCACGGTTCGGTGATTTCGATGGGCGTCTTCATCGGCGCCTCGACCAAAATCATCGATCGCGCCACCGGCGAAATCCACATCGGCCGCGTTCCCCCCTACTCCGTCGTCGTCTCCGGCTCCCTCCCCGGCAAACCCCTCCCCAACGGCACCCCCGGCCCCTCGCTCTACTGCGCCGTGATCGTCAAGACGGTGGATGCTCAGACGCGGTCAAAGACCGCCATTAACGAGTTGTTGCGGGATTGAGTTCACTCGGGACTGCCTCGCTTTTAAGGTATTTTCTGTAACTTACTTATTATTGCACAAATCCATTTGATTTATTTATGCCACAGAATATAGTGCGTTTTGTGGGGGAAATATGAGCAATATAAGTTCGGATCGTTACGATACGCAGCGAATAGTTAGTTCGGACATGCGTTACTGCAGCGGGTGCGGTAAACAAGTTCATAAAACTGCGAGTTCGTGCCCTAACTGTGGCGCACGGCAAGGCAGTAGAAAGGGCTCTAAAAGTCGAATCTCAGCTGCACTTTTCGCGGGCTTTCTAGGCGGGCTTGGAGCCCACAAATTTTATTTAGGCAAAGCTGGTCAAGGTATACTATACCTGCTGTTTTTCTGGACGTTTATTCCTGCCGCTATAGCACTTATTGAGTTTATTTTATATCTAACTATGAGCGACGAGACCTTTGATGAAAGGTATAACTAACCTACTATCATCGATTTCCTCTTATTTGATGATACTGTGATGGCATCGTGAACATCTTATCGTCGCTCCTCGATCCCGTCGCCCTGCTCAAGGCGCTCGTCGCCTGCCCATCGATAACGCCCGAGACGGCAGGCGTGCTCGAAATCGTCGCAGCGGCGCTGGTGCCGCTCGGGTTCACCGTGACGCGGCTGCGGTTCGAGGGGGATGGGTCGTATCCGGTCGATAATCTGTTCGCGACACGCGGCACCGGCGGCAGGCGGCTGCTGTTCGCCGGGCATACGGATGTGGTGCCGTCGGGCGACCGCGCGCTGTGGACCAGCGACCCCTTTGTGCCCACCGAGCGCGACGGCAAGCTGTTCGGGCGGGGCACGGCGGATATGAAAAGCGGCGTCGCCTGCTTTATCGCCGCGGTGTCACGGGCCGTGGCGAACGGCACGGCGGATGGTGGCACCATCCAGTTTGCCATCACCAATGACGAGGAAGCCGATGGGGTCAATGGCACTGAAAAGCTGATGGCCTGGGCCGAGGCCAATGGCCATGCCTTCGATTTCGCCATCGTCGGAGAACCGAGCGCCACGGCGCGGGTCGGCGACAGCATCAAGATCGGCCGGCGCGGGTCGCTCAGCGGCACGATCACCGTCGCCGGTCGGCAGGGCCATGTCGCCTATCCGCACCGGGCCATCAATCCGATCCCGGTGGCGGCGGCGCTGGTCACCGCGCTTGCCGGCCAGCTCGATGACGGTACCGAGCACTTCCCGCCCTCCAACCTCGAATTCACCTCGATCGATGTCGGCAACCCGACGGGCAACGTCATCCCCGCCGCGGCAACGCTGCGCTTCAACGTGCGCTACAATGATGGCTGGACCCCGGAAAGGCTGACCGCAGCGATCCGTGACGTCATCGCCAATGTCGATGACAACGGCGCCAGCATCGCCTTCACTCCCGCCGGCAAGGCGTCGCGCGCCTTCCTGTCGCCACTCGGCGGCGCGGTCGAAATGCTCAACGCCGTGATCGCCGACATCACCGGCACACCCGCCGAACTCTCGACGGCCGGCGGTACTTCCGACGCCCGGTTCATCGCTCAATACGGCCCCGTGGTCGAATGCGGCCTGCCCGGCCAGACCATGCACCAGGCCGACGAGCATGTGGCCATCAGCGATGTCGCGGACCTGACGGCCCTCTATGCCGGCTTCATCGGCCGGTATTTTTCCACGACCGACTGAACGCCGACCGCCCGAGCTCCGGTTTTGTCCGGCTTCGGCTTGTGAGTGCTGCCCCGAGGCTCTACATGCAGGGCACCGTTTCAGGCACCCGAAAGTCAGCCGTGTCCACTTCGCAATCCCTCGTGGCCGAAACCACCAGCGCTGTGCGCGGCGTGTTCGGGCTGACCATCGGCAACCGGCAGGCCCCCGCCCTGTTCGACCTGACCCGCCATGGTCTCTACGGCAGTTTCATCGCCCTGCTGGCGATTGCGCTCGTTACCTCGGTCGTTCCCATGCTGCTCGGCACCGGCGGCCGCCCCGGCGCGCTGACGCTCGAAATGCTGTCGCTGGTCATCTTCCTCGTGCTGCAGGTGGCGCTTTCGGCTGTGGCGCTGCGGCAGTTCAAGCGCCTCGACGGGCTGGTGCCGTTCCTCGTCGCCGACAACTGGATGAACGTCGTCGTCACGGTGGTCGCCGTGGCGCTGGCGTTCACTGGCATCGGCCTCCAGAACGCCGCCCTCGGCGTTGGCCTGATTGCCATCGTCAACATGGTCAACAACGCCAGGCTGGTGGTCAAGCTCACCGCTATGCAGATCGTCATTTTCCTTATCGCCCGGCTGATCGGCGGCCTGCTTGCCATCCTGCTAGTGGCGATGCTGGTCGGCGCGCCGCCCGAAACGCTTACCGGCGTTTAGAGCTTTCCCCCCACCGCTAATAAATTACCCGCTCCAGATACAATCCATCGGGCGGGGCCATTGCGCCGCAACGGGTACGGTCGCGGGCTGCGAGCGCAGCGCCAAAATCGGCAGGCTGCCATTTGCCCTCGCCGACCAGCTTCAGCGACCCGACGAGCGAGCGCACCTGATGGTGGAGAAAACTCCGCGCTTCGGCCCTGAGATAAATCTCGTCGCCGACCCGTGACACGTCGAGCCGGTCGAGGGTCTTTAGCGGCGATTTAGCCTGGCAGTTGGCATCGCGGAACGTGGTGAAATCATGCGTGCCGAGCGCCAGTTGCGCTGCGTCGTGCATCGCCTCGGCATCGAGCGGCAGCGGCACATGCCAGACGCGATGCGCGTCGAGCGCAGGCCGGCCGCGGCGACTCAAGATGCGGTACAGATAATGGCGCCCCTTGGCGGAAAATCGCGCCTCGAACCTGTCATCGACGCGCTCGCACGAAGTCGCGGCGATCGCCAGGGGCCGCAGGTGGAAATTGAACGCCTCGAAAATCCGGAACGGCTCCCAGTCGCGGTTGAGGTCGACATGGATCACCTGGCCTAGTGCATGCACGCCGGCATCGGTACGCCCGGCCGCCTGCACGCTCGGGTTGCCCGTGCAGAACCGCGCAAAAGCCTCCTCTACCGCTTGCTGGATGCTCGGCCGGTCAACCTGACGCTGCCAGCCGTAAAACCCGGTCCCGTCATATTCGAGCGTCAGGCGATAGCGCGGCATCAGCCGGCCAGCGGGGCAATAGCGCCGGCGCCGCGGAGGAAGGTCTCGGCATCCATGGCGCCGCGCCCCTCGCGCTGCACGGTGACCAGTCGTACGGCCCGGGTGCCGCAGGCGATGGTCAACCCCTCGAGCAGCGTTCCGGGCACGCCCGAGCCTGCAGCCAGCGTCGAGCGCAACACCTTGATCCGCACCGTTTGGCCCTTAACCTCAAGCTCGAACCAGGCGCCCGGAAACGGCGACAACCCACGGATGTGGTTATGCACCGCCTCCGCCGGCTGCGACCAGTCGATGCGGGTCTCGGATTTTTCGATTTTGTGCGCATAGGTGACGCCCGCCTCGGGCTGCGGCGTGAAGTCGAGACTCCCGCGCTCGATGGCGGCCAGCGCCCGTCCCATCAGATCGGCGCCGAGTCGCATCATCTGGTCATGCACCTCGCCGGCCGTCATGTCGGGCCCGATGGCGATATCCTCGCCAAGCCCCACCGGGCCGGTGTCGAGGCCGGCTTCCATCTGCATGACCATCACCCCGGTCCGCGCATCCCCGGCCATCACGGCGCGCTGGATCGGGGCCGCCCCACGCCAGCGCGGCAGCAGCGAGCCATGCAGGTTGAGGCACCCGAGCGCCGGCGCCGCGAGAATCGGCTCGGGCAGCAGCAGGCCATAGGCCACCACGACGACGATTTCCGCAGCGTGCGTCGCGAAAATGATCTGCTCGGCGTCGCCCTTCAGCGAGCGCGGCGTGAACACCGGAATGCCGAAACTCTCGGCGGCAACATGCACCGGCGATTTACGCTCGGCCTGGCCGCGCCCGGCAGGCTTGGGCGCCCGCGTATAAACCGCGACGACCTCATGGCCGCGGGAGACCAGTTCGACCAGCGTCGGGACGGAAAATTCCGGCGTGCCCATGAAGACGATACGCACTTTTTTGCCCTTTCCTCCGAGGGCTTGTTCCCCGTACTGGCGCAGCGACCGGAAGCCGCCGGCAACGGGAAACTCAGCCGGCCTTGCGGCCCGAAAACCGCTCGGCCTTCTGGAATTTCTTCAGCACGCGGTCGCGCTTCAGGCGGGACAGGTAATCGATGTAGAGCACGCCATCGAGGTGATCGAGCTCATGCTGGATGACGATGGCAAACCGCCCCTCAGCCTCCTCGGTGACGTGCTTGCCATCGAGATCGGTATATTCGACGGTCACCGCTGCCGGGCGTTCGACATCGTAATACAGCTCGGGGATCGACAGGCACCCCTCCTCGGTAATGACGGTGTCATCGGAAATCCGGGTGATTTCGGGGTTGATCAGCACCAGCGGTTGCGGCGGCTCGCCTTCGGCAGCGAGGTCCATCACCACGATGCGCTTCAGCACCCCGACCTGGGGCGCGGCGAGGCCGATGCCAGGCGCGTCGTACATGGTGTCGAGCATGTCTTTCGCCAGCGTCTTGATCTCGGCATCGATTTTCTCGATCGGATCGGCAACGGCGCGCAGGCGCTGATCGGGCAGGACAAGAACAGGGCGGACGGCCATCAGGAACCTCGGGCGAAAGCAAGTCGGCTCAATATGGTATTTAACCACACGGGGTCAACGGCAAGTGACATGGGCAAGTGGCGCCGCACGGTCACCCAGGGGCTGAAACTGAATCGTGCGGACGGCGTTTGGTTGACGCGACAAAGACGCGTGTCCGCCAAAGGGAGACTGGAATGACCGGAATTGTTTATGGCGACGACGCCATGCCGCAGCCCGCCGATGCCGACGAAGGCCGGCCGATCTTTGCCCTGTCGATCGGCGAAGACGAAATTGCCGAACTGATGTACGGCACCGACCTCAGCGTCGATGAACGCCTGATGCGGCTTGAGGCCCTGCGCGACGAGGTGCGCTCTTTCGAGGGAAGCGATCTCGGCGGCGATGCGGCCTCGTTGCTGGCCGAAATCGAAGGTGCCCTCAGCGATATCCGCATGGGCCTCGACGATGACGTCAATGGCGTCACCTCGCCTGAAGACCTTGATGGCCATGGCGAACTGCTGGCCGCCGACGATGACGAAAAGCTCGACGATGAGGACGAGGAGGACGACGTGCTCGACCATGACGACACCGTCATCGACCCCGAGGAATGGACCGAGGACGACGATTTCGACACCGACAAGGGCGTCATCTGAGGCTGTTCACATGATGAAGTCGGAGGCGGTGACCGAGGCGAGGGAGGTCTTGAGAAGGAGGATTTCCATTTCGGCACCGCTGGTCCCGACCGTGTTCAATTCGATGATGATGCTGCCTCCCGCGACGACGGCTCTGATCTGGTGATCGGCAGAAAAGTTGTTGGTACCGATAAATTCGAAATGGCCCATTGACCGGACATCGATGGCATCATTGCCGGCATCGTCAAAATCTCGGATGACGTCGCGATTGGCGCCAACTACGCTGTCGGAGGCGGCGACAAAGCGAAACCAGTCATTGCCGGCACCGCCATACATGTCATCGCGGCCGCCGCCGCCGACGAGAACGTCATCGCCGGCGCCCGCTGAAAGGGTGTTAGCCGACGCGTTGCCGGTCAGGCGATTGGCGAAGTCGTTGCCGCTGCCGTTGATTGCAGCGGTGCCAATGAGTGTCAGGTGTTCGATGGACGTATACTGGCTCACCGAGCGGGAAATCGTCGAGCTGATGGTATCGACACCGGAACTGTCGAAAATACTGTCGTTGCCATCGCTCAATATGTAACTGTCGTTGCCGTCGCCGCCGCGCAGCGTATCCATATCCGCTCCGCCATCGAGGAGATCGTCGCCCGCGCCGCCATCGAGGTCGTCGACTCCCGTACCGCCCCTGAGAATATCGTTGCCCGCCTCACCCTTCAGGACATCGTTGCCGGCACCCCCGTCGAGTATCTCTTCGGGATTGATCTCGCCGGCGACCGAGACATGCAGCTGATAGGTACCGCCCGCCTGGCTCTGCGGATATGCAGTGCCGCCGAAGTACTCGACCAATACATAGAAAGTTCCACCAGTGACTACGCTGTAGGCAAGGCTCGGGTCGTTATTGAAATCCGAGCCAATGTCATCTCCCGTCACTGCGTATTCTGCGCTCTCGGCGAACTTCAGCACCGTGCCCGCCGCATCGAGCAGGCTGATTTTGGTGTCGATGAAGTTGATCTGTGAAATCGGGCTCGGGCCTTTGACCCCATGATCGATGTCGAGCGTGATGACCGCGCCGACGTTGTTGACCTGTACCCGATAATAATCGCGCGTCCCGGCGATGACGGTCGCGGACACAGTCACATGCGGCACCGTCGTGGCATTGGTAATATCAGCGTTGGCTGCCGCACTGAAAGACGCCGAAAGATTGAGCGCTGTGGCGCGGCTGCCGTTGGCGGCGGTGCTGTCGCTCGCAGCGCCAGAGCCGTATCTTATGCCGTTCGCGACATTGTTGCCGCCAAACAGCGTGTCGTTGCCCTTGCCGCCGCCAATGAAGTCCGATCCATCGCCGCCTTTTAGCACATTGGCGACGCTGTTACCGCGAATGATGTCGGAGCCGTGCCCGCCGGTGCCGTTCTCGATGACCGTGCCATAGGCGATCGACACGTTCTTGGTCAGGAAATCGGTATTGGAAAAGGCGCCCGCATTGAGATCGAGCACGGCATTGCGCACGAAGCCCGAGAAATCGAGCGTGTCGTTACCGCCACCGTCCCAGATGCAGACGATGGGATCGAGATTGAGCGCGAAGTTGAACACCGAGGTGCCCAGCGTCGAATTGAAACCGTAGACGGTGGTGCCGTTGCGGGTGGCGGTATCGGCCCCATACATCGCGCCGAGCGCAGCGATATCGTGGATCAACAGCGTCTCGGCTTCGATCGGATTGAAGGCATCGACGGGGTCGTAAATGTGGTCGGCGCCAGTATTTGCCGCCGCGAAATAGCTCATCACTGTGTATTGGGCGGAGTCCTGAAAATACACCGCGTCCGCGCCGTAGGTAGGATTTGCGCCATAGTTGCCCGGGTGATCGAGACCCATGGCGTGACCAATCTCGTGGAGATAGGTAGCATAACCGTGCGTGCCGCGCACCGGATGCACCAGATCGTTGTTGCCGGAATTATAGTTGGAGTTGGTGAAGACGTCGCCGCCCTGGCCGCTGCCTGGATAATAAGCGAAGGCATAACGGCCGTCATTGCTGAGATTGTGAAAGCGAAGGTCGCCGGAATTTTCACTCGCCAGCGTAAACGGATTGAGCAGCGTCACATCGGAAAATTCCCGCAGCGCCGCTACCGCTGCCGCCTGCTGGCCGGCGTTGAAAGCCGAAAACCCGGAGCCATTGAACTGGGCGTTGTCGAGGGACAGTGCAGTCGGGAAACTGTAGGTCAGTGAACTGGTCGACCAGGTGGTCCCCGAATTGAGCTGCGCAATGATCTGCTGCAGTGAAAAGACCTGTTTCATGACTTGCCCCTCGAGAACCGGCATGGCCCGGTCGCCGCAGCATTGGCGGCACCGCTCTCGCAAGTCAAAAGCAAACTTGCTGGGACTGCACTGCCGTATTGCACGGTAAAGGCATCGCTAACGCGCAAAAACGCCCGCCCCGAGATTTACCGGGGGCGGGCGGATCAAGTGACAGACAGCTGGATCGGCTAGACTATGAAGTCGCCGGCATCGATCTGGTTGAGCGTCGTGTTGGCCAAAAGAATTTCCGAATTGGCCGACAGCGAGGCATCGGTGTTGATCTGGATCAGCACATCGGCCCCCGACTGCACCGCGCGGATCTGATTTGCTTCACCGAAATTGCTGCTGCCAATGTAGTTCAGGGTGCCGGCGAAGACGCTGAGGTCGATGGTGTCATTGTCGAAGTCATCGAAATCGTAAATGACGTCCCGCGTCCCGCCGACCGCACTGTCGGCCGCGGAGTTGAACTGGAACACATCGTTGCCAGCCCGGCCATAGAGCGAATCCTGGCCGCCAAGACCGATGATGCGATCGGACCCAGCGCCGGCGTATATCGAATTATTGCCACTGTTGCCGGTGAGCAGGTCGGCGTAATTCGAGCCCTCAAGACCCTCGATGGCAATGTAGGTATCGCCGGCGGCGTCGCCGGTGTTGCTGGCCGGACTGGTCAGGCTCGCACGGACGGCTGACGTAGCGTTTATATAACTGGCGTAGTCGAAGTTCGCGCCACCATCGATGATGTCCGCACCGCTGCCGCCGATCAGCGTATCGTTTCCGGCTTCGCCGCGCAGCGTGTCGGCGCCGCCCAGCGCGCTGAGTGAATCATTGCCGGCGCCGCCGAACAGACCGTTGACGGCATCATTCCCAACCAGGGCGTCACTGTAGTTCGAGCCCTGCAAGCCTTCGATGGAAACATAGGTGTCGCCCGCGGCCTCACCGGTATTGCCAGCGGGGGCACTGAGCTGGGCCCGCACTGCAGCGGTTGCCAGCGAATAGCTCGCATAGTCGAAATCGGCACCGCCATTGAGTGCGTCCCCTCCAGCCCCACCATTCAGCGTATCGTCGCCGGCCTCGCCGTTTATAGTGTCGCCACCCGCAAGTCCGAACAGCCGGTCGCCGCCGGCGGCGCCGAATAGTCCGTTGACCGCGTCGTCGCCAACCAGCAAATCAGCAAAATTCGAACCCTGCAGGCCTTCGACGCTGTTGTAGGTATCGCCGGCTGCCGCTCCGGTATTGCTTCCCGGCGTGTCGAGCCGCGCGGTAATCCCAGTCGTCGCGGTGATGTAACTCGCGTAGTCGAAATCGGCGCCACCGTTCAGTGCATCGGCGCCAAGTCCGCCGACCAGCGTGTCATTGCCGGCTGCGCCGTTGAGCGTATTGCTGCCGGAATTGCCAAAAATGGAATTGGCGATGCTGCTGCCGGTCAGTGTCAGACTGCTGATGCCAAGGGCATGCAGTTCGACCACATTGGTCGTCAGCAGCGTGACGCTGCCATTGGTCCAGATTTCCCGCGACGTACCACGATCGATAAGGTCGAGCTTGACGTTTTGGGTGCCGAGGGCGACGGAAACCGACACCGTACCGGCGCCCGCTTCAAGATTGATCTGTTTTAGCTGGTTGGTGGTGGCAAAGCCGAGTTCATAGCCGCCGCCGCCACCGGTGCTGTCGGACACGCCGCCGCTGCCAGCCACGTCCCGCCCGATCAGTTCTTCGCCAACATTAAAAAAATCGTTGGGGATCGAGTCATTGTAGATGATGCCGGTGATGAAAACGTTTGAATTGCCCGAGTTCGCATAGTCATTCGTTACAAACGCGTTTCCGAATCCCTGATACTGACCATATTCTTGTCCGACACCAAGTTCCCGAAAAGTGTTGTTCAATAACCGGCCACGGTCAGCTGCGTTGGCAAAGAATGCATTGTACTGTGCCACAATGGCCGCTGTCAGCTCACTGGAGCTGCTTCCGGTGACGACCCGTGATACGCTCTCGTCGATTGTTGTACCAGAAGGGGTCGGATACCCAGCTGCGCTGGCACGAACACCAACACTGAAACCAGTGAACCCAAGGCCGTCGGGGTTGCTCTCATTGTAAGAGTATTCGTCATTAAGGTGCATATACTCACTATGATTTTCGGAGCTTTGCGCCAACGATTCATTGCCCGCCAAAATCTGCTTGGGTGTTGCAGTTACAGTGCCTAATGCAGTGCCCAGTCGCGCCGCTTCAGCGGCAGGGTCCATGCGTGCACGATTGATCAGTTCCAGCATAAGCTGTTCCTGCGGCGTCATGTTAGCCATAAATAATCCTCGGTGTTTCAGATGTTGCGATAGGCAGCCGCTACCGGCGACCGCGACGCTGATGATGGCTACAATTTGACCGTTCAAAACGGCGCTAGTGCGGCGTAACCGTTAACGATGTATGAACCGGGTGGCCCCGTCGTGGCTGAAAGGGCCGCTTGGGAAGGGAACGCCTCTCGGAAACGAGTGGTGTGTTAAATTGCGGTGCGGGCCTTTAGCGCCTGGGTCAGCGTCCCCTCGTCGAGGTAGTCGAGTTCGCCGCCGACCGGCACGCCATGCGCCAGCCGGGTAATCTTGGCGTTCGAGCCGTCCAGCCGATCGGTGATGTAGTGCGCCGTGGTCTGGCCCTCGACCGTGGCGTTGACCGCCAGCACCACTTCGGCAAATTCCGGAGCCCGCGCCACCAGCGCGTCGATCGACAGATCGTCGGGCCCGACGCCGTCGAGCGGCGACAGCACGCCGCCGAGCACATGGTAACTGACCTGCCCCGCCCCAGCGCGCTCGAGCGCCCACAGATCGGCGACGTCCTCGACCACGATCAGCAACCCGGCATCGCGGCGGCGCGGATCGGCACAGATCGAACACGGCGAACGCGTATCGATATTACCGCAAATCTCGCAAATCTTGACAGCCACAACAGCCCGGTCAAGCGCCGCGGCCAGCGGCACCATCAGCGCGTCTTTTTTCTTGATCAGCTGCAGTACCGCACGCCGCGCCGAACGCGGCCCGAGCCCCGGCAGGCGCGCCAGCAGCTGGATCAATTGTTCGATCTCGGGAGCGCCGGACGCCATGCTTTGGTCTCTGGCTCGCCCTCGCTGGGGCGAGCTTGTGCGTTAGAACGGGAACTTCATGCCGGGAGGCAGCGGCAGGCCGGCAGTAGCTTCCTGCATTTTCGCGCTCATCTCCGCCTCGACCCGGGTCTTGGCATCGTTGTGCGCCGCGAGGATCAAATCCTCGAGCACTTCGACATCGTCTTCCTTGAACAGCGACGGGTCGATCTTGAGGCCCTTCATTTCGCCCTTGCCCGACAGCGTCACCGTCACCAGCCCGCCGCCCGAACGACCTTCGATGGTGGCATTGCCCAGTTCCTGCTGCATCTCCTGCATCTTGGATTGCAGTTCCTGGGCCTTTTTCATCATCCCCATGATGTCTTTCATTGATCGTCCTCTTCATCGTTCGCGGCGTCGGCATAGGCCTCGACCGGGGGTAATTCCTCACGCACGCGCACCTGCACCGTGGCGCCGGGCCACTGCTCGAGAATGGCCTGCACCAGCGGATCGGCATGCGCCACCTGCTTGTCCTCGGCCGCCTTGACTTCGCGCTGTTCGCGCAGCGTCGGCATGTCGCCGGGATGCGACGAAACCGTCACGAGCCAGCTGCGGCCGGTCCAGACCTTCAACCGGGCAATCAACGTCGCGATGATCGCCGGATCGGCGGCTTCGGTCAGCGACACTTCCATTCGTCCGGGCTCGAAAGCGATCGGCCGGATTTCCGACTCGAGCGCATGCTTGACCAGCAAATCACGCTTTTCCCCAGCCAGCGCCACGAGTTCGTTGAAACTGCGCGGGTTGGGCATGGCAACCGCTTCGGGCGCTGCCGCCACGCGCGGCGCTTCGGCCCGCAATGCCTGCCCGCCACCACTGTTGCCACCGCCACTCGAACGCGGCGGCAAAGACGTCGGAGCGCCCCCCGAAACCATCGGCTGGCTGCGCAGGCGGCCAATCAACTCGTCGGGCGTCGGCAGATCGGCGGCATAAGCCAGCCGGATCAGCACCATCTCGGCGGCCTGCATGGCATCGCCGGCTTTTGCCACTTCGGCGTGGCCCGCAAATAGCACCTGCCACGCCCGCGTCAGCACACGCATGCCAAGCTTTGCCGCCAGCTCCGCGCCCCGCGTACGCTCGTCGGGGGTCAATGCCACATCCTCGGCCGCCGCCGGCACCACCTTGATCCGGCTAACGAGGTAGGTAAATTCAGCGAGGTCGGCGATCACCGTCTGCGGGTCGGCGCCGCCATCGTACAGCGCCCGCAGCAGGCCGAGCGCCTCGGCGATCTCGCCGCGCATCAGCGCCTCGAACAGGTCGATGGTCCGCGCCCGGTCGCCAAGGCCCAGCATGGCCTTGACCGCCGCGGCAGTGACCGTGCCGTCGCCGTGCGAAATCGCCTGGTCAAGCAGGCTCTGATTATCGCGCACTGAGCCTTCGCCGGCGCGCACGATCATCGGCAACGCTTCGGGCTCGAACGGCACCTGCTCGCGCCCAAGAATATCCTCCAGATGCGTCAGCATGGTTTCGGGCGGCACCCGGCGCAGGTCGAAGCGCATGCAGCGCGATAGGATCGTCACCGGCACCTTGCGGATTTCGGTCGTCGCAAAGATGAACTTCACATAGGGCGGCGGCTCTTCAAGAGTCTTCAGCAGCCCGTTGAACGCCGAGTTCGACAGCATGTGCACTTCGTCGATGATGAACACCTTGTAGGGTGCGCTCATCGGCGGTGTGCGGGTCATCGCATTGATTTCGCGAATGGAATCGATGCCGGTGTTGCTGGCCGCGTCCATCTCGAGCACATCGACATGATTGCCCTCGATGATCTCGCGGCAATGAATGCCTTCGCGATCGAGATCGAGCGTCGGGTGGCGGCCGGTCGCGTCCTCGTAGTTGAACGCCCGCGCCAGGATCCGCGCCGTCGTGGTCTTGCCGACACCGCGCACGCCGGTCAGGATAAACGCATGATGGATGCGGTTCTGCTTGAAGGCATTGGCGAGGGTCTGCACCATCGCCTCCTGCCCGATCAGCCCGGTAAAGCTGCGCGGCCGATATTTGCGCGCCAGCACCACATACGGCTTGGCAGGAGCGTCAGCGCTGATCATCTGCCCTCCATCACCTCAAAGCCTTGGGGAATCCGCCGCTGCCCCCGGGGCATCATAGGCGGAAGTAGGAGGCTGGCAACGACCCGTGAAGGTCTCGTTGGGGCTGCTTCCTTCCGGACCTGACCCGGTTGGCGAGGAACACGTCCGCGCCAACCTCCCGGGTCGCTATATCGGGGATCGAGACGGCTTTGGCAAGGACCAAGGGGCAGGTCGATGGGCCCGCAGCGGTTGCCACGGACCCTTGAGCGTGCAGGCGCCGAGCGACTGCTTACATCGCTCCCGTCGAGCCCATGGCGTCGGACAGCGTCCCGTTGGGCGTCGCCTTGCAGGCATCGATCATCGCCTGGGGATCCATCGCCATCATGTCGCCCGCGGCCATCGCACCGCCTGACGCATCACCCGTGGTGGCTGCACCGCCGGTGGCCGTCGCATCGCCCGTCGTCGTTGCGTTCGCGCCGGCAGTGGTCGTGGCGTCAGCAGCGGGAGCCGTCGCGCCGCCCGTGGCCGTTGCGTCGGCCGCAGGTGTACTCGTAGTCATCGCGCCACCGGCAGCCGTGCTGTTCATGCCGCCGCTCATCATGGCGTCGTTCTTGCCAGCCATATAACCCATCAGGTAGCTCTGCTGGCCCGCTGCATCCATGGCATTGAGCGTCGCGCAAGTTGCCCCCTGCTGTTGCGCCATGGCCATACCGCCAGTGAAAGTGACTGCAAGTATCGCAGTCGTGACGCGCAAAATCCGCATATTCATCGGAATTCCTCCAAGATCAAATCGTACGCACCGCGCGTACGCATCTTAACAATCTGGGACGATTCGCTTAGTTTCATTTGTTTGAGCATATTCTTGCTGTTGTCGAACACGCCGGCGTGTGCTCGTGCCAACAATGGCAACTATAGAGCAAACTTGTTGCGAGCCCGGCGCCCTCCGAGCGCCGCCTGAATTGGCAGGGTAGAGCAAGCTCACCCATCAGCGAGACGGGAGCAAACCCCATCCCGCCGGCACTCAAGGTGAGACGACAGCACCTGCGACTTTTGAACTACAAGTGCACTGCAGCGCGGTGGGTGCAGAACCCAGCACCTGGTTGAAGCAGCCTGCATGACGAAGGTTTGTGAACCCGGCCCCGCCGCCCCGTCATCCCGCCGCCAGCCGGGATCCATCCCGATGACTTTGCCCCGCCTGCTGCGAGTGAGTATCACCCCCGGGGCAGCACGATACGCGCTGGCAAGTCTGAATATCCAACCACCCCTCCTGCACCTGGAACCACCCCCACCCTAGCCCTCCCCTCAAGGGGGAGGGGAGGGTATGCCGCACCCGCTCTCTTCAGGTTGGACACAGGTTTGATTGGGGTTTGAACGCATACGTTCACCCCATCGCCTCCCTCCCCCTTGAGGGGAGGGATCGAGGGTGGGGGTAGCCACGCATGCATGACGACGGGCTGAAACCCAGCCTCACCACGCCGTCATTCCGGCGCAGGCCGGGATCCATCCTGATGACTGAGCAAAGACCGCTGCGGCTGGGTTTTCCACCTCGGGATGGATCCCGGCCTGCGCCGGGATGACCGTGGCAGGAGGCGCCGCGGGGTTCTCAGTAA
>JAQGJK010000001.1 GCA_028290665.1 Devosia sp.
TTCGAGATGCGGGTCGTGGCGACGGGCCTCGAAGGGCCGTGGGAAGTCACCTGGGGGCCCGATGATTCCCTCTGGGTGACCGAGCGCGTCGGCGGGCGCATCACCCGGATCAATCCGGTCGACGGCACCAAGACTACCGCCATCGACATCGCCGAAGTCTCGGCACCGGGCGGGCAGGACGGACTGTTGGGCCTCGCGCTGCACCCGGAACTGCTCACCGGCACCGGCAATGATTACGTCTATGCCGCCTACACTTACGTCGACAAAGCTCGCGGCCCGGATGAGACCGTGGCCGATCCGTACAACCCGTACCGGTTCCTCTACGCCAAGATCGTGCGGCTGAGCTATGACGCGGCCACCGGGTTGCTGAGAGATCCCGTCGACCTGATCGCCGGGCTGCCGGCGAGTAGCGACCACAATTCCGGCCGGTTGAAAATCGGACCGGACGGCAAGCTGTTCTACACCATCGGAGATGGCGGCAAGAACCAGCTCGGCAATTGGTGCATCCCCATCGAGGCGCAGCGGATCCCGACGGCCGAGGAGCTCAGCGCCGGCAATTTCATCGCCTACCAGGGCAAGTCACTGCGGCTCGAACTCGACGGCAGCATCCCGGCCGACAATCCCGAGATCGATGGCGTCCGCAGCCATGTGTTCACCTACGGCCATCGCAACATGCAGGGCATCGCCTTCGCTCCGGACGGGACGCTGTATGCGTCGGAGCAGGGGCCCAAGACCGATGACGAGGTGAACATCCTCGTCGGCGGCGACAATTACGGCTGGCCGCACGTCGCCGGCTTCCGCGACGACAAGGCGTATCAATATGCCCGCTGGGCCGACGCCACGACGCCATGCGCCGACCTGCAATTCAGCGACATCACCATCGATCCGTCCGTCCCGTTGGAGAACGAAACCGCGTGGACCGAGCCGCTGCACGAACCGCTGGCGACGCTGTTCACCGTGCCGAGCGACTGGGATTTCACCGACCCGGTGTGCAAGGGCATCGATTTCATCTGCTGGCCGACGGTCGCGGCGTCGAGCATCGAGGTGTATCAGCCCGAAACGGGCGGCATTCCCGGGTGGGAGCATTCGCTGCTCGTCACCACGCTCAAACGCGGGTCGCTGTATCTGCTGCCGCTTGGAGATGATGGACGATCGCTGCGCGGCCCGATCGAGCGCTACTTCCAGTCGGAAGACCGTTTTCGCGACGTGGCACTGAGCCCCGACAGCCAATCCATCTATGTGGCGACGGATAATGGCGGGCTTGCCGAGGCGCTGGCCGGCGGTACGACGACGACGATGCAGCACCCGGGGTCGATACTGGTGTTCACCTATACCGGGACTGAGGCCGTGGCAGCCGCGGCACCTGAAACTGTCCCGATAATCGAAGCGCCCGCCGAAACGGCAACTGCCGCCGCTGGTGAGCCTCCCGCCTTCACGACTGCGCAGGCGGAGCGCGGCGAAATTGCCTATGCCGCCAATTGCGTGTCCTGCCACGGTCAGAACCTGATCAACGCCGGCTATGGTCCGCCGCTCGCCGGGCCGTATTTCGAGGGCAAATGGTTCGGCCAGAGCGTCGGCGCGCTCTATGCCTACGCCCACGAACGCATGCCGCCGTCGCGTCCGGGCGCGCTGCCGGACCAGCAATATGCGGACATCGTCGCCTACATCCTAGAGGTCAACGGGTTGACGGCGGGCGCGACAGAACTGCCGGCGGACACGACGGTGCTCGACACCATGATCATCGGACGGGAAGCGCTTTGATTATCGGCGTCATCCCGCTGATGTCCCGCGACGAGTGATCGACTCAAACCGGGAGGTGAGTCCCCCATTTGAGACAGCCGTCTCAGCAGGCCTCAAATGCACATTTTACAGGCAGTCCCGACGGTTTTCGGACAGGCCTCTGCATGCTGCGCCCCTTCAATTTCGACGGTTTTTGAGATCATCGTCCTAAGTTGAGATTCCAGCAGTTGACACCGTCGCATTCGTCGCCCTACGGTCGCCTCACAAGAAAAAGCCGGATTGCCCTGGAGGGGGCATACCGGGTTGAGGGAGACGGGACTGGCCTTTCGGGGGTAGTCGCGGTGTTGAGTGCCAGTGGGCAGCGTAGCCGTAATTCCAGTTTCGATGATGTTGGCATCCCCGGCGTGACCAGGGCGCGGCGCATCGCATTGGCATCAGGATATGGTGCCGCCTTTCGGTGTGAAGTGCAGGCTTCAGCTGATCGGCTTGTCGCCGACGCTCGCCCTGAAGGCAGCTGCGCCGACTGGCGCCCCGCCCAAACCGGAGCCGAAACACACTGAGTCCGGTCTGCCATAGCGTGCCCGCCAGAGGCCGCGTGCAGCACTGAACCGCAAATCTACCCAGGAAGGCAACCGGCTATAGCCGAATTTCCTGGCACTAAGCGTCGCAGCTGTTGCGAAGTTACTATCCATCGACAGTCAGGGAGGATGTGTCACATGGTGAAATTCAAACTACTAGCTGCGGCAATGTTTGCTGCGGCCACGGCATTGGCGCCGTCGCTTGCGTATTCGCAGGCGGCGAGCGAGATCGTGCCGGCGACCCCACTACCGGAACTGCCGCGCAACCAGACGCTGGTTCTGGGTTGGGGCGTCGCCGGTGGCTCGTCGGTCGGCACCACCAATCCGTGGGTGCTGCCCGGTTATACCCATCAGGAAGGCAACAACCTGATGTGGGAGCCGCTGATGTATTTCGGCATCTATAACAACTCCTATATCCCATGGCTGGCCGATAGCATGGAATATACCAGCGATGATTTCACCTCGCTCGAAATCAAGCTGAACAAAGACGCCAAGTGGAGCGACGGTACGCCCGTTACTTCGAAAGACGTGGTCTACACTTTCGAAGGCCAGATCAAGTACGAAACGCTGCCCTACCACACCCAGTTCGCCGATATCGTCGACACGGTGACGGCAGTCGATGATTTGACCGTCCAGATGACGTTTAAGGGTCCGGCGCCGCGCTTCAAGTTCGAAGTGCTGACCGAAAAGTTCGATACGGGTATTCCGATCGTGCCGGCCGCCTACCTCGAAGCTCAGGAAGACCCGACCAAGGCGCCGGGCCGCGACGAAATTCCGCATTCCGGCCCCTACGATATCGTAGCCTGGAACGCCAATCAGAAGATCTTCAACCTGCGCGAAGACTGGTGGGCAATTGCGGCTGGCCGCATGGCCCTGCCGGACGTGAAGCGCGTCGTCGTGGTAAACATCCTGACCACCCCGATCGACACGGTTGCGCAGCGCATCGTCAATAACGAGTTCGACTCGTCGGTCGACATGCGAGCCCAGATCATCGCCACCATCCTCGAGCAGAACCCGGAAGTTCAGTCGTGGACCGGCAACGAGTCGCCCTATGGCTATCTCGACTGGTGGCCGAACTCGCTTTGGATGAACACCCAGCTCGAGCCCTATAGCGACCCCAATATCCGCAAAGCGATCAGCCTCGCCATCAATCGCGACCTGATCAATGAAGTGCTCTATGAAGGCGCTTCGATCGCCACGATCTATCCGTTCCCGCTCTACCCGAACCTGCAGGCATTCGCCGACTCGCCTGAAGTCAAGGCCGAGCAGGCAAAGTACAATCCCGGCACCTTCGACGTCGAGGAAAGCGCTCGCCTGATGACGGAAGCCGGCTGGGCCCTGAACGGTGCCGGCCTGTGGGAAAAAGACGGCAATACCTTTGACGCGACCATCCAGGCGTTCGAAAGCATTCACGGCGATATCGCCCCGGTGCTGGCCGAAATGCTGCGTCAGGCCGGTTTTGACTCGAACGTGAACTTCGGCACCGACGCCTACCAGAACATGGTCGACGGCAAGGCCGGCTTCTACATGTTCGGCCACGGCGCCAGCCTGTTCGACCCCTATGAAGCGCTCAACCTGTTCCATGGCAAGTATTCGCAGGCCATCGGTACCGGTGCCGGCAACAATCGCTTCTCGCGCTATTCGAACCCCGAATACGATGCGATCCTCGACAAGATCGCGCCGCTGGCCTCCGACGACCCGGCGTTCATCGCCGGTGCGGCACAGGCTCTCGGCATCTACTGGCGCGACACCATCGACGTGCCGGTCATCCAGTGGCTGCATCGCATTCCCTATAACAACCACTACTGGACCAACTGGCCGAGCTCGACCAATGTTGGTCTTGGGACCAACGGCGCCTTCTGGGCCCACACGGGCATGCTCGTGATGGCTGGCCTCAAGGCCTCCGGCGCCGAGTAAGCTTACACTCCCGGGGTGCGCGTTCCGACGCGCACCCTGCCTGTCAGGCCACTTCTCATTTCGGCCAAGACCCACCGGGAACTCGTCCATTGACCCTTAAAATCGTCGTCAAGCGCCTGCTGTTTTTCGTCATGGTGGTCTGGGCTGCTTCGACCATCGTGTTCTTTGTGCCGCGCCTGTCGCCGCGCAATGCCATCCGCGAACGCTTTGGCGAACTGGCCCGCATGGGTGGGTTCTCGCCCGGCGACATTGAAAAGCTGATCGCGTCGATGCAGCAGCAATTCGGGCTCGATAAGCCGCTGCTCGAGCAATACTGGACCTACCTTGGCAATATCGTGCGGCTGGACTTTGGTTACTCGTTGAGCAAATACCCGACGACGGTCACCGAAGTGATCGCCCAGTCGCTGCCCTGGACCATCGGCCTGCTGCTGATCACCACGGTTTTGAGTTTCGTCATCGGCACCCTGCTTGGAGCCGTTGCCGCCTGGCCCCGCGCGCCGCGCTGGCTGCGCGCCGCGGCGACACCCTTTATCCTGCTGACCGGCGTGCCGCCCGTCATCATGGGTATCCTGCTTCTGTTTTTCATCGGTTTCCGCCTCAAATGGCTGCCGCTCGGTGGCGCCTATTCGGTGGGCGTGGTGCCGAACTGGTCGTGGCCGTTCTTCTTTGATCTGCTCGAACACCAGGTATTGCCGGCGCTGGCGCTGGTCCTCGGCTCGGTCGGCGGCTGGGTACTGTCGATGCGTGGCATGGGCATCACCATTCAGGGCGAGGATTACGTCAATTTCGCCGAGCACAAGGGAGTAACCGGCGGGCGTATCTTCCGCGATTATTATCTGCGCAACGCCCTGCTGCCGCAGGTGACGGGCCTGGCATTAGCGCTCGGAACCGTCATCACTTCGGCAGTGATCGTCGAGGGCTTGTTCGGACTGCCGGGCATCGGCACGGCGTTGAACGGCGCCATTCGGGCCAATGATTTTCCGGTGATCTACGGCATCGTCATTTTCATCACAATTGCCATCGCGGCACTGATGACATTGCTCGAATTCATCTATCCGCTGCTCGATCCCCGGATCCGGGAAAGCTAGGAGCCCATCATGACGACTGTGTCGATATCCTCCGAGCCCGGGGAAGTCCGCCAGCCCGGCGCCTTCATGCTGATGCTGCGGTATCTGCGGCGCAACAAGGGCCTGGCTTTCGGGATCGCGATCCTGATCGGCCTGACGCTGTTCACGGTGATCGGGCTGCTGGTGATCAACCCGAAGCACGCCTATCCGCTTTCGGCGGGGCTGAAGCTGCCGCCGAGTCTCAAATACCCGTTCGGCACCGATTTCTTTGGTCGCAACTTGCTCGCCGCAATGGTTGTCGGCATGTGGCAGACGGCGTTCATCGGGCTGTTGGCCGGTGGCATCGGCACCTTCGTCGGCGTGGTGCTGGGCTTCACCTCCGCCTATTTCGGTGGCTGGGTCGACACGGTCGTCCGCACCGTCTGCCAGATCCTGACGCCAATTCCAGTGCTGCTGATCCAGGTCGTCGTGGCCGGCTCACTCGACAAGCGCGACGTGACGATTTTCACCATGGCGATCATCGTCGCGGTGCTCGCCTGGATGGGCCCGACCCTCGTCATTCGTGCTCAAGTGCTCACCATGAAGGAACGGCAGTTCGTATCGGTCGCCAAGCTTTCGGGCGTGTCGGACATGGGCATCATCTTCAAGGAAATCCTGCCCAATCTGCTGCCGTTCATCGGCGCGGCGTTCGTCGGGCAGGTGTTTGCCGCGGTGTTCGCCTCGTTCTATCTCGCCGTGCTGGGCCTTGGGCCGCTACGCGAGCCGCTGCTCGGCAATATCATCTGGGCCGCACAGGGGCAGGGCGCTTTCTTTAACGGCTGGTGGTGGTGGCCAATCGAGCCATCCGTCGCGATGATCCTCATTCTCGGCTCGCTGGCCCTGATCAACATGGGCCTCGACGAACTGGCCAATCCGCGCGTGCGCAGGACGGAATAGGCATGATCACTGAAACACTTGCCAGTAACCAGTCCGGCTCCCGTAACGCCACGGCGGCCTATAGCGCCGCTGGTCAAAAATCGGTGCTGCAGGTCCGCGGCCTCGAGGTAACCTATTACACCGATGCCGGGCGCGCCAAGGCATTGGACGATGTCAGCTTCGATCTCGGGGCGGGCGAAAAGCTCGGCATGGTCGGCGAGTCCGGCTCCGGCAAAAGCACCATGGCGCTGGCCATGATGCGGATGATCAAGCCGCCGGGGCGGATCGAAGGCGGCAAGGTCATCGTCGGCGGCACCGATTTGATGGCGCTCGACGATGACGGCATGCGCAAGGCCCGCCTCAGCCGCATCGCCTATATCCCGCAGGGGGCGATGAACTCGCTCAATCCGGTGACCCGGATCGGCGCGCAGATGGTCGATGCCATCAAGTCGCACATCCCCGGCGAATCCCGGCGGGCGATCGAGGACCGCTGCGCGCAGGCGCTGCGCTCGGTCGATCTCGATCCGGGTGTGTTCCGCATGTATGCCCACGAATTGTCGGGAGGCATGAAGCAGCGCGTCTGCATTGCCATCGGGATTTTGCTGCGGCCGCAGGTGATCATCGCCGACGAGCCGACCAGCGCGCTCGACGTCGTCACCCAGCGCCAGGTCATGGAAACCATCGACAAGGTGCAGGACGAGATCAACGCCGCGGTCATCCTGATCGGCCACGACATGGGCCTGATGGCGCAGTTCGTCGACAAGGTGGCGGTGATGTATGCCGGGCGGCTGGTCGAAGTCAGCACGGTGCGCGACATGTTCACCGATCCAAAGCACCCCTATGCCCGCGCGCTGATTTCAAGCCTGCCGAGCCTTGAAAACAAGGGGGTGTTTCAGGGCATTCCGGGGCTCGCCCCGTCGCTGCTGCGGTTGCCGAGCGGTTGCGCCTTCCACCCGCGCTGCCCCTATGCCTCCGACGACAGCCGCACCATCCGCCCCGAGGCGCAGACCCTGCCGAGCGGCCGAATCGTCGCCTGTCACCTGTTTAACGAGGAGGCGCGGAATGGCCAACCTGCTTGAACTGCACAACGTCTCGAAGGTCTACCAGCGCGGCCTCGTCAGCGCCAACGCCACGGTTGCGCTGCAGGATTTCTCGCTGACCCTCAAAGAGGACGAGCCAACGATCATGACCGTCGCCGGCGAGAGCGGCAGCGGCAAGACCACGCTGGCCATGCTGCTGCTCGGCTTCATCACCCCGACCACCGGGCAGATCATCTATCGCGGCAAGAACATCGCCACGCTGCATGGCGCCGAGCGCATCGCATATCGCCGCGAAGTGCAGGCGGTGTTTCAGGACCCGTTCGCGGTGTTCAACCCGTTTTATACCGTCGATCACCTGCTAACCGTGCCGATCCGCCGCTTCAAGCTCGCGAAAAACCGGACCGAGGCGCGCGACC
The DNA here is from genome assembly GCA_028290665.1 of Devosia sp. Classification (GTDB taxonomy): domain Bacteria; phylum Pseudomonadota; class Alphaproteobacteria; order Rhizobiales; family Devosiaceae; genus JAQGJK01. Next base: position 7,674 of record JAQGJK010000001.1, read on the forward strand.
GCATGAACGAGGCGCTGACCGCCGTGGGACTGCGACCCGAGGACGTGCTCGGCCGTTTCCCGCATCAATTGTCGGGCGGGCAGCGCCAGCGCATCAATGTCGCGCGCGCCCTGCTGCTAAAGCCGCGCCTGCTGATCGCCGATGAGCCGGTGTCGATGGTCGATGCCTCGCTCCGCGCCAGCATCCTCGAAACGCTGCGCAATCTGCAGCGCGATCACGGCGTCTCGATCCTTTACATCACCCACGATCTGACTACGGCCTATCACATCGCCAAGTCCATCGTCGTGCTGTACCGCGGCGGGGTGATGGAGGCGGGTGATGTCGATCGAGTAATCAAGACTCCGCAGCACCCCTATACCAAGCTGCTGGTCGACTCGATTCCATGGCCCGACCTTAATAAGCGCTGGGGCACCGAGCCGATCAAGGCGCGCGACGGCAATGAGCGGGGCGGCTGTCGTTTCCGGTCGCGCTGCCCGCATGCCATGGAAATCTGCAAGACCCAGCCGCCGCTGTTCCAGATCGCTGAGAAGCACACGGCTGCCTGCTACCTCTACGAGGAGAGCCCGCAGATCGCTCCCGAGCGGCTGTCGGAGCTGCTCCCGGCATAGCGCCATCAAGCAGTGATCATTCGCGATAATCGACTAACGGAAGCGACTTAATGCTCGAAATTGCCGAATTCATCAGCCCCGAACCGACCCCGGTATGGAAGCTCGCGCTGCAGGCCGGCGTCTCGCTGGCAGTGGGCGGCCTACCGTTCAATTCGCTGCAGGCGGGGGAGGGGCTGTGCGACTACGCGCCGCTCAAACGTATGCAGGAAACCTATGAAGCCGCCGGTTTCACGCTCCGCGTTATCGAGGCCCGCCCGCCGCTGAATAAGGCCAAGCGCAATCTTCCGGGCCGCGACGAAGAAATCGAAACCGTCTGCAAGCTACTGGAAAACATGGGGAAACTCGGCATCCCGGTGTGGTGCTACGAGTGGATGACCGATTTCAATTGGGTCCGCACCAATATGAGCACGCCGTCGCGCGGCGGGTCGGTAGTCACCAGTTTCAACATCGACGACGTCCCCGAGAACCTGACCACCGAGCCGCCGATCAGCGAAGCGGAACTGTGGACCAACCTCGAATACTTCCTGAAAAAGACCCTCCCGGTCGCTGAACAGGCCGGCGTCAAAATGTCCATGCACCCTGACGATCCGCCGATCACCCCGATCCGCGGCGTGTCGCGCATCATGCGGACGGTCGACAATTACCAGCGCCTGCTCGACCTGGTGCCAAGTACAAGCAATACTATTACCATGTGCCAGGGTAATTTTACCCTGATGACCGATGATTTGCCGGCAGCGATCCGCAAATTCGCCAAGAAGATTTCGTTCATCCACTTCCGCGATGTTCGCGGCGTGCCTACAAAGTTCGAGGAAACCTGGCACGATGCCGGCAAAACCGACATGCTTGCCTGCATGAGGGCCTATAAAGAGATCGAGTTCGACGGCGTGCTCCGCCCCGATCACGTGCCGACCGTCGAGGGCGACAGCAATGCCCACGCTGGTTACTCCGCCTTTGGCCGGCTCTATGCCATCGGTTACATTCGCGGTTTGCAGCAAGCCGTTTACGCCTGACCTTCTTTTAGCCGCGTTTTCTTCACGCGAACCGGTAGCCACTTCGCTTGAAAACGCTCTAGGATTCCCAACACATGAAAATCGCTCTCACCGGCAGCAGCGGCGGCGTCGGCCGCGCCATCGCGACCGAAGCGCTGGCGCAAGGCCACACCCTCGTCGGCATCGACCGCGTCGCGGCCCCCGAAGCCGAGGAGCGGGACAATTTCCACTTCATCCAGGCCGATATGGATGAGTACGACAAGCTGGTTGCGGCGTTCGAGGGCTGCGATGCAGTCATCCATATGGCAGCCATCCCGTCCCCGGGGCGGCATCCGGATCATGTCGTCCACAACAATAATGTGGTCGGCAGCTACAATGCCCTGCGCGCCGCGGTCGAACACGGCATCATGCGCATCTGCCAGGCCTCGAGCGTCAACGCCATCGGCCATTCCTACAGCCGCGATCCTCGGTACGACTATTTCCCGATCGACGAAGAGCATCCGAACTATTCGGAGGAGCCCTACAGCCTGTCGAAATGGATTTGCGAGCAACAGGCCGATAGCTTCGCCCGCCGCTACGAGGACATCCGGATCGCCAGCATGCGGTTCCACTGGGTGGTGCCGGAGCGCGAACTCGCGGCCCGCAGTTTCACCGTCGATTCCCCAAATCCGGGGCGGCATCTGTTCGCTTATACGCGGTTCGATGCTGCAGCACGCGCCTGCCTGCTCAGCCTCGACGCGCCGTTCAAGGGCCATGAGGTGTTCTACATCACCGGCCCCGACACGACGTCCGATGTGCCGACCCTCGAAATCGCCGCCCGCTTTTTCCCAGGCGTACCGGTGACCGGCGACCTCAGCGGCCACCGTGGTTTCTTCACCTCGGCCAAGGCCGAACGCCTGCTGGGTTGGAAGCACGATCTGGGCTGATTGCTGCGCCCCTCCCAAGAGATTATTCCGCGGAGACTATTAAGTCTTCGGAGCGGACTGATGCCGTCCATACCGGCGTGGGGCTGAGTGTAGGCGTCGGCCATGGTGGCATGGCGGCGGATACGTTCAATCGAAGAGAAGCCGCGTCTCGCATCGTCCCTTTCGCGCTGCGAGGTCTGGATGAACCGTTCGGCCTAGCCATTGGTGCGTGGGGTGTAGGAGCGGGCCGGGGCGTCGCGACACGGTACGAAAAGACCCCGGAAAATTACCTCTCCGGGGTCAAGCTTGTCTCAGCCAGAATCTCGACGCGTCGATGAGTCGGGGCTTAGCGATTCACGATAACAATCACGGGACGCGTTACCCGATGAAGTCGCCTGCATCGATGGTGCCGATGGTGGTGGCCTTGAGCAGGATTTCGGATTCGGCGCCGCCCGTGCCGACAGTGTTGATCTGGATCAGCACGTCAGCACCCGACTGGATGGCGCGGACCTGATTGGCTGCACTGAAGCCGCTTTGACCGACATAGGTCAACGTCCCGGCAAAGCCCGACAGGTTAATGGTATCGTTGCCGGCAAAGTCCTCGAAGTCGTAAATGACATCACGGTTAGCACCCGCCGCGCTGTCCTCCTTGGCCCGGAACACGAAAGTGTCGTTGCCTGCTCCGCCATAAAGTTGGTCGACGCCCAGCCCGCCGGTCAGGATATTGTTGCCAGTGTTGCCGGTCAGGATGTTGCCGAGGGCATTGCCGGTGCCGTTAATGTTGCCGGTCCCGATCAACGTCAGGTTCTCGACGAAGCGCAGGCCGGCCGTGAAGTCGAGATTATAGTTGACCGCACTCCGCACGGTGTCGGTGCCGCCAGCGTCAATGGTACTAGCCATCGTGGTGGTTTCGAACGCCCGGTCGCCGCTGTTGTCGACGATGTAGATGTCATTACCCGCCCCGCCCAGCAGCATGTCGGCACCCAGCCCGCCATTCAGCGTGTTGTTTCCCGTGTTGCCGGTCAGTGTGTTGGCGAGTGCATTGCCAGTGCCGCTGATGTTTGCCGAACCGAGCAGGGTGAGGTTCTCGATCATCGCCAACGAAGCGATCGAGCGGGTGACGGTGGACGTGACGGTGTCGATGCCTGCGGAGTCCGTGATCGAGTCGTTGCCGTTTTCGAGCACGTAGGTGTCGTTGCCGATGCCGCCGTTCAGGGTGTCGTTGCCGAGGCCGCCGGTCAGCGTATCGTTTCCGCCATTGCCGACCAGATTGTTGACGCCACTGGTCCCGACGATGACGTCGTCGCCGCGGCCACCGACTTCGCGCCAATGCGTGAACTGCTCGAAGATCGAGGAGAACTGAAAGTCAGTCTGGATGAGACCGGTGCCGTCCGCGACTGGCTCATTGCCGGTCGTATCAGTGGTCGACGCGCGGTCGCGCGGCAATTGCCAGGCGCCGATGCCGGCAACCCATGGCGTCGAGGCGAAGAAATCCGCGAGATCCTGCGCGTCGGAGAGCGTGAACACTTCGTTGCCGACAGTTGCCGCGTCATGGGCGTCATTCTGACCGATCATCGGCGTAATGCCGACCTGGGCATCGATGCCGAGGCTGAGCAGCAAGTTGTGCATGGCCTTGGCAGCCGAGATGGCGTTATCGCCCATATCGGGATTCGCCGCCTGGCCATCGAAATAATCCATCGCCATGATGTTGATGACATCGACATCGACGCCATCGGCCTTGAGCAGCTGCAACAGCGCTTCGACGTCGCCACTGCCCGACAGGACGCCGCCTACTATCGTGCTCGGCTGCGTGCTGACGCCGTTCGGCAGCGTCGCGACGGTGATCGAGACATGCAGGTCGGGGTTTGCTGCCTTGAGCTTGTTGATGGCGAGGTTGCGCAAGTGATTAGCCGCCGCGTCGTCGACAACCGCGTACTTGGTGGACTCGATGCCCTTGAACACGTCGTTCTCGATGTCGAAATCGAGATGGTTGACGCCATAGGTGTCAATTACCGACTGATACTGGGCAACGAGATTGTCGACCGCCTTGGCATCTGCGGCGACCTTGGTCAGCATTCCCGGGCCAGCTTCCTGCAGGCGCAGCGAGTATTGCGCAGCGACAACCGCCGCGTCACGACCAGTATAACCGCCGAGCGAAATGGTAATGGTGCCGCCGGCTGCTTGCAACTGGTTGATCTGGCTGATCATCATGCCGGTCGGCAGCGAAGTATTGGTGATACCGCCCCACGCCACCGTTGGCACAACGTTGTCCAACAGATTGCCGTTTTCGTCGAGATACTCATTGTTGGTCTGCATGAAGGCCAGGGTAAGATCGCGCAGGTTCGATTTTTCGGCGAGCTCAATGATATTGGTTGTTGGCAGAGTCATGTCGATGAACGGCGAATAATACTTGCCATTGGTCAACTGTTGAGACTCGGTTTCTGCAACCAGATCGGACTTGGGCGACAGCCCCGAGGAATTTGCGGCATCGACCGAGAAGGTGTAGTCTTCAGAGGCGAGGAGGCCTTTGACGTTAAAGCTCGTCGAGGTACTGGTGCCAACTTTGATACCATTCACATAGACATTGTAGCTCGAAACATTGCCGATCCCCGGGACTTCTGCGGGATTCCAGAACAGCGTGATGCTGGTGTCATTCACATAACCGGTGCTGAGACCCGTCGGAGCCAGCGCCGCCTTTGGCTCGTAGACCGGAGTCGGGCCGGTGGGATCCAGTTTCCACGCGCCGGAATCACCCGGGAGGTCGGTGATCGGATTCCAGTCGGAATTGTAGAAGTTGGCGATCCAGCGGGCCCCCTGAAAAGTGACGACATCGGCGCCACCAGGATGCGGCGTTCCCTCTTTGTCTATTACCTCGCCCCAGTAAATTTTCGTGGGATCCCAGACGCCAAGATAATTCATGTGTTCACCTCCCCAATTGAAATTCAGCAGACGCGCCGCAACCAATTGAAGACGCGTGCGTTTAGCTACGCGATAGATGCGCGTCCGCGCGTTTGCACGCAATCGATTAACTTTGGTACGCGCAGGCAAATCTTGGTTCGCCGGGACAAGCGCGCTTATCGCGCCTCGTCTCCAGGATGTCGTTTCCAAACACATGAGCTAGATGACTGAAAAGATCCCAAGCATCGGCTTTGATGCTGCAGGCTTGCCGACCAGCCAGCAATTCAGCGCCTGGGCCGAGTTCGCGGCCCCATACGAGGTTACCAACCACACCGTAGGGAAGGGGTTCGTTTCAGTATCGACGGCGTGGATGCTGGGACAGATGGTTCTCAACATCAGTACGCTTGGGCCGATGACGATGTGGCGTTCGCCTGCCAAAATCCGTGCTGACAACGCCGATCACTATGTGATGGTGATGCTGTTGGAGGGTGGCTGGAGCGGCGACGTTGACGGCAAATCTATCGAAATGGGCATCGATGATATCTGCATGCTCGACCTGACCCGTCCATCCGATTGCCGTGGCCATGGCTGCACCGCGATAACGCTGCTGATCCCCCGCCAATTCCTCGACGACGCGGTGGCGCCGTTCGACGTGCATGGGCTGGTGCTCGACGGCGGGTCGGCGCTGCTGTTCTCGGATTACATGAAGGCCCTCGTCGCCCGCATGCCGGAAATCGATACGGTTGACGCGACAGTTGTGGCGCTGGCGACCCGCGATCACCTGGCGGCGACGCTGACCACCATTCGCCGCCGCCTGGCGCCCAAGTCGCATTCGGCGGTGCTGGCGCGCGCCAAGCGCTACATCGCGATCAACCTCGATGCCGACTTGTCGCCGGCGGCGTTGGCAACGCAACTGGGCAGTTCGCGCTCGACGCTGTTCCGGGCCTTCGCCGAGCTTGGCGGGATTTCAGCCTATGTACAGGAGCGACGACTGGCGCGTGCCTATGCGCTGCTCAGTCGCCCTGATGAGGTGCGCTCCGTTGCCGAGATCGCCTTCTTTGTCGGCTTCAAGAGCCATGCGCATTTCTCCCGGTTGTTCAGCCGGACCTACGGGCAAACGCCGAGCCAATTGCAGGACCGGCCGATCAACAGCGAGCCCAACGTGCCGCTGGGGCCGGACCCCCAATCCACCTACAGCAAATGGGGCAAGCGGCTGTTGTAGCGCCGCCGGGATCAGGCGCGGACGATATCGAGGGGAAGGTTCAGGGCGATCGAGGCCCGTTGCAGCGCTTCGGTGTGGTGCCCGTAGCCGAGTACGCCGTGATCCGTTGGCCCGAGGGCGCTCCAGGCGCGGATGAACCGGCGAAGTCCCCCAGGGAAGCGGACGCGGCTGTTGGTATCGCCGAGTTCGATCGCCGGGCCGGCGACAATCTCGCCCTCGGCCGCCACCATGCGGAAATCGCCGGTGGCGTCCTGCGTCAGCGATAGCAGTGTCACGGGGCCGGGTCCGGGGTAGAATTGCGTCAGGTAGCCGCGGCCGGACTTGCCGTGGAACACCTCCGACATGGCGAGGCGCGGCGGTGTCGCCGAGATCGCCGGATCGCCGGCGCCGCTGTGGCCGATGATCACCACATCTGCGTCGAAATCCATCGAGTAGAGTTCGGCGAGCGTGGCGCTGCCGCCGATGGTCCGGAGGATCAGCATGGCGAAGGCCGCCTTGATGTCGGCTTCAACCGGGGAGGCGATGCCCTGGCCGTTGAGCACCGACAGGGCCGGGTTGAGCGCCGCCAGCACCTCGGCGCGTCGACCCTCGGCCTTGCCCTCGAAATGACTGGCGATGCCGAGGAGATGGTATTTCTCGACGAAGCGCTGCAGTGCGGCGGTGACCGTGCCGGCGGCTTCGAACTCGGCGGTCGACAGGGTCTCCGAGGCGGGGAATGCGGTGCGTAGCGCGGCGACGCCGGACTCGCGCTCGGCTGGGGTCACGGCATCGAATTCGGCGACGATGTCGTCCCAATCGAGGTGATGCACATAGGTGCCGAAGCTGCGGAAAATCCGGGTTTCGTCGAGGTTGAGGTCCATCATGCCGGCAAACGGGCGGCCGAGCAGCGCCAGCGACTGGCTCGACAGCCGTCGCGTCAACCCGGCGAGGCGGCACCAGAGGTCGAGCGCCGGTTCGAGTTCGGCATCGCCATCGAGGTGGCCGGTGATGGTATCGAAGCGCTTGCCGAGGCGGATCAGCACATTGGTCATCTCGGGAACCGAGGCGGGCGTCACGGCAACACCTAGCCAGTCGTCGATGCCTCTGACCTGGGGGAGATCCAGCGTCCGCACCGGCTGGACGTTGAGCAGGATGATCGGCACGCCGAGGCTGCGGACCGCCGGCAGCAGCGTTTCCGAATTGGCATAGGTGGTGAGGTGGACGAACAGGATGTCGATGCCGGCAGCGGCGAACATCGCGCCGGCGTGCCGTGCCGAGGTGGCATTATCGACCATGCCGGCTTCGAATATTTCCCCCTTGCCGGCGAACAGGGCGTTGAGGCGGGCATGTGTGGCGAGCAATTGGCCACGCATGTCGGGGAATTGCGGCCAGTAGCCGGCAAAGCCCACGGCCATGACGCCGATCCTCGGTAAGACGGTTCCGCGCTGCATTGATTGCTCCCTCATAGCCCGACTTAGCAAGTTCCAGTGGCTCGCGACTATCACTCGTCCGTCTATGATTACGAACGATAGTCATGACTTATCACTCCGGCAAAGCGCGCAAGTTCGCGCACCCGGTTGATTGATTTTGACGCTTCGCCGGGGTACGGCTCAGGCGGGAGTGCCTAATGACCGCGACGACCAGTTCAACCGCGCTGCGCGGGATTTTTGCCCGCAACCGCGATGGGGAACGGGTTGGGGTCTATTCCGTGTGCAGCGCCCATCCGTTGGTCATCCGCGCGGCGGTGGAACTGGCGCGGGATCGCGGACAGTTGGCGGTGATCGAGGCAACCTGCAACCAGGTCAACCAGTTCGGCGGCTATACCGGCATGGTCCCCGCCGATTATGCGGAGCTGGTGCGCGCTGCCGCGGTGGCGGCGGGGTTGCCGGCGGAGCGCCTGGTTCTCGGAGGCGATCATCTGGGCCCGAACCCGTGGCGCAAGGAGCCGGCAGCAAGCGCCATGGCGAAGGCGCTGGTGCTGGTCGAGGCGTATGTGCTCGCCGGGTTCACCAAAATTCACCTCGACTGTTCGATGCGCTGCGCCGACGATCCCGAGGTTTTGTCCGAAACGGGGATCGCGGAGCGGGCGGCGCGGATGGCCGAAATTGCGGAAATCGCCGCGGCGAGGGTGGGTGCCGACCTCGTCTATATCATCGGCACCGAAGTGCCGCCGCCGGGTGGGATGGGCAGTGGGCATGCCATCGTGCCGACCGATCCGGATGCGGTGGCCGAGACTTTCGAGACCCACCGGCTTGCGTTTGCGGCGCGGGGACTCGAGGCGGCGTTCAAGCGGGTTGTCGGCATCGTGGTGCAGCCGGGGCTCGATTTCGGCAATCTCGATGTGGTGCATTTTGATCCGGCACCGGCGCGGAATTTGACGGCCAAGCTCGGGGCGCTGGGCCCGCTGGTGTATGAGGCGCACTCGACCGACTATCAGTTGCCGGCGGCTTACGCCGAACTCGTCGATGCGCACTTTGCCATTTTGAAAGTCGGCCCGGCGGCGACGTTCGCACTGCGCGAGGCGTTTTATGCGCTGGAGGCGATCGAGGTCGAACTTGTTGCCGAGCGGCGCTCGAACCTGCGGGCGACACTCGAAGTAGCCATGCTGGAGCGCCCCGACGATTGGGCGGGGCATTACGCGGGCACCGCGGCCGAGCAGGCGATGCTGCGGCATTTCAGCTATTCCGACCGGCTGCGGTATTACTGGGCGTCGCCGACGGTGGCGGCTGCGGTGGCGCGGCTCGTGGATAATCTGCAAAAGCGCAGGCTCCCGATGCCATTGATCAGCCAGCATTTGCCGGAGTTGCATGAGGCCGTCGCAGCGGGTCGGCTTGAAGCTTCGCCGCTAGCTTTGGCGGTGGCGAAGGTAAAGCTGGCTCAGGGGCCTTATAGCGACGCCTGCGGGGAAAGCTGACGGGGTGCCCTGCAATACGAGCATTTTCGCGCATCGGTACGCTTGTTTTTGATCGTTTAAATGCTATCAGCAAGTGATGATCGCACCAGCGCCCCGCCAACGGATTCTCGTCGTTTCCGACAGTCTGCATGAACTCGACGACGCTGTGGCGCTGCTGACCGGCTGCGGCCACGAGGTGACCTACATCCGCGCCCTGACCCCGTTCGCCGCCATCGATGTGGCGACGCTCGGGACCGCCGACGGCATCGTCATGGGCCGGGTGATGGGGATCGACGCCACTGCGCTGGCGCTCGCCACCAACGCCCGGGTGATCGCGCTGCACACTTCGGGGTCCGACAATGTCGACCTGGCGGCAGCCAGCGCGCGCGGCATCGTGGTGACCAACGTCAAGGGCGTCAACGCCGAGCAGTGCGCCGAGTTTTCCATCGGCCTGATGCTGGCGGTGACACGACAGATTCGCACCGGCGATATCGCCATCCGCAAGGGTGAGTGGGCCGGGCGCACGCAATCGAGCATGGATTTGATCGGCGCGACGCTTGGCGTCATCGGGCTCGGGCTGATTGGCAAGGCCGCGGTCAGGCGCGCCGTCGCCTTCGGTATGCGCATCGTCTGTTACACGCGTACCCCGGACCTGGCGTTCGGCGAACAATACGGCATCGAGTATGTGAGCCTCGATGCGGCGCTGGCGCAGGCCGATGTCGTCAGCCTCTACGCGTCGCTGACGCCTGACACGCGGCACATGATCGGGGCGCGGGAACTTGGGTTGATGCGGCCGTCGGCGTACTTGATCAACATTGCGCGCGGCGAACTGGTGGACGAGGCGGCGTTGTTCGACGCGCTGGTCAACCGGCGGATCGCTGGGGCCGGGCTCGATGTGTTCGAGACCGAGCCGCTGACCGAAAGCCCGTTCTTTGCGCTCGATAATGTGGTGCTGACGCCGCATCAGGCAGGGCTGACGCATTCCGGCAAATCCGGTGCCGCCATTCGGGCGGCGCGCAATTGCATCGACGTGCTCGAGGGCCGGCTGCCGAGCGATGCGATCAATCCGCAGGCTTTCGCTCAAAGGAGCGCCACATGAACGAACACGCGGTTACCGGCGGCGCGGCTGTGAGCGGCGAGGTCACCTGGCGCGAACTCATTTCGCAGCCCGATGCCTGGCATGCTCTCCTTACGCGCCTCGAAGACCGGTCGGCGTTCCCGCTGCTCGATCTGGCGAGTTTCGATGAGATTGTGCTGGTCGGGTCCGGCACGTCGTATTATCTCGCGATGGCGGCGGGTGACTGGATCAAGCGCCGTCACGCGACCCAGGTTCGCGCCGTGCCCTCTTGCGAAGTCATGCTCGATGACTTTGAAACCCGGGAGCGGCCCGGCAGCAGGCGGCTGGCAATCGGCTTTTCGCGCTCGGGGGAATCGAGCGAACTGGTCATCGCCATCGAGCTGCTGAAGGCGGCGGGATTTGAAGTACTTTCGGTCAGCTGCACGGAGGATTCGTCCCTGCTCCGGCTGGGCGATCACAAGATATATCTCGATGAGGGCCACGAAGACGGGCTGATCATGCTGCGCTCGTTCACCTCGATGCTGCTGACGGCGCAATCGCTGTTCGGCACCGATGCGGACAATGCCGCGCTGCGGCGCCTGCCGGAAGCTGGACGCTCGATTTTGTCGGGGCAGGAAGCAGCGCTGAAATCGCTGGCGCGGCGGCGGGCCTTCGATCGGTTCGTGTTCCTCGCTTCGGGACCGAGCTATCCTATCGCCGTCGAAGCCGGGCTGAAAATCCAGGAGATGTCGATCGCGACCAGCGAATCGTACCAGTCGTTGGAGTATCGCCATGGCCCCAAGGCCACTGCGGATGCCAATACGCTGATCACCTTGTTTGCCGTCAGCGACGAAGCGCACGGCTTGTCGCTGGCGCGCGACTGCAAGGCGCTGGGCGTGACACTGCTGGTCGTCGGCAAGGGCGCCGAGGCTTATAGCCAGATCGCCGATCTGACCGTGCCGGCGCCAGCGGGCCTGACCGAGGCTCAGGCGGCGGTGCTGGCGCTGCTGCCGATCCAGGTACTGGCTTTCGAGACGGCGATGCGGCGGGGGAATAATCCTGACGCGCCGGTAAACCTCAGCAAGGTGGTAATCTTCCCGCGGTGAAGCGCTTCGAAATTGTCTCGATCGGTGAACTGAACCCGGACCTGATCCTCAGCGGGATCCGGGCTGCAGGACCGGTGCTGGGGACCGAGCAGGAAATCACCGGCTATCGGCTGACGCTCGGCAGTTCGACTGCCATCGCCACCGTGCTGATGCAGCGGCTCGGGCTGCGGACCGCGATGATTGCCCGGGTCGGTGATGACGATTACGGGCGTTTCTGCCGCCAGACGCTGACCCGCGAGAATGTCGATATCGGCGGGGTGATCGTCGATCCGGAGGTTGCGACCGGGGTGACAATTTCACTGGCATATCCGAGCGACCGGCTGCTGCTGACCCACTACGGCGCCATGGCTGCCGTGACGGCTGCCGACCTCGACTGGGATTTGATTGCTGCGGCACGTCACCTGCATCTCGGCTCGTTTTTCATCCAGCGCGGCCTGCGTGGCGAGCTGCACGCGGTTTTCCGCCGGGCGCGGGCACTTGGGCTGACCACCTCGCTCGACACCGGCTGGGACCCGGACGAGCGCTGGTTGTCGAACGATCTGCGCGCCGTGCTGGCCGAAACGACGGTGTTCTTGCCCAATGAAACCGAGCTTGCGCACATCACCGGCACGGACGATGTCGAGGCCGGGCTCGCCGCGGCGATGGCGCTGGGCGTCGGCGAGGTGCTGTTGAAGCGCGGTGCCGCGGGCTCGGTCTATCTCGGGCCGGAGGGCCGCTTCGAGCAGCCGGGTTTTCCCATCGTTCCGGTCGACACCACGGGGGCAGGGGATGCTTTCAATGCCGGCTATCTGACTGGTCGATTCGAGGGCTTGCCCGTTCCCGAGCGCCTGCGACTCGGCAATGCCTGTGGCGCCATCATCGCCACGGCCATCGGCGGCACCGGCGGGCTCGTCGATCGCGCCGAAGCGGATGCGGTGATCAGGCGCGGATAATCGTCATTCCGGCGGTTTCGAGGGTAGCTGCCCACTCTTTGGACAGTGCGCCGTCGGTGATCAGAGTTTGCCCCGCGGTAATGCCGCTGACGATAGCAGGCCGGATCTGGCCGATCTTGCTGTGGTCGGCCAGAACCCAGATTTCCCGGGCCCGGGCGAGCATCACCCGGTTCACATAGGCCTCGGCGCTGTCATAGGTGGTGAGGCCGCCGACGGGATGCAGGCCGTCGATGCCGATGATGGCGATGTCGAGGTTGATATCGTTGAGGGTCCGCTCGGCGACATGCCCGACAGTTTCGGCCGTCCGCGAGCGCAGAACGCCGCCGGTGAGCAGCACATCGATATCCGGCGCATCGCGAAGTTCCAGCGCCACGTTGATCGCGGTGGTGGTTACATGCAGCTTTTGGCGCTTGATGGCACCGACCAACTGCATCACCGTGGTGCCGCCACCGAGTCCGATGGAGAGGTTGGGTTTCAGCATTGCCGCCGCGGTCGCGCCGATGCGGCGCTTTTCGGGCAGGAACGCCATCACCTTGGCATCGTACGGCAATTCCTCGTTGCCGCTGCGCAGCGTCGCGCCGCCATGCGTTCGCAACACCGTGCCGGAGTCGTCGAGTTCCGAGATGTCGCGACGGATGGTGGCGGTCGAGGCGTCGAGCAGATCGGCGAGTTCCTGCACGCTGATGGCGCCGCGCTTGGCGATTTCCGCCAGGATGCGATCGTGCCGAACTGCCTTGATCACCGTGACGCCCCCGGGGTTCGCCGCTGTGTAGCCAAATCAGCAGCCGATGCGCAAGGAAGTGCACGAGTTTGACGTCGAAACGAGCAAAATCAATCATCCGGTTGTAGTTTTTTTCGCATTTGACTAGGCTGGTTGCCGAGGCAAAGCGTTGTCGCGCTGCCTGTCGCATCGATCCGGAAGGCCAGTCATGTCGCGTCGCAAAGTCGTTCTCATCGGGGCCGGGAGCACGGTGTTCACCCAGCGGCTGGTCGCCGATATCATTCTCGCGGGCGAGGCTGACAAATGGGAACTGGCGCTGGTCGATATCGATGCCAAGACCTTGGATGCAGTCAGTAAACTGGTCGGCAAGATGCTGGTGGCCAAGGGCGCCGACATCCCCGTGACGGCGACGACCGAACGGCGCGACGTGCTGAAGGGGGCCGATTTCGTCATCACCACGATTGCCGTTGGCGGACGGAAGGGGTGGCAACTCGATATCGAAGTGCCGCGCCGGCACGGGATTTTCCAGCCGGTCGGCGATACCGCGATGCCAGGTGGTATTTCCCGCGCGATGCGGATGATTCCGCCGATGATCGCTATCGCGCGTGACATCACCGAGCTGTGCCCGGACGCGCATTTCTTCAATTATTCCAACCCGATGACGGCGATTTGTCGCGCCATCCGTAAGGAGACAGCAGTGCCCGTGGTAGGGCTTTGTCACGGCGTCCATCATGTCGAGGGGCAGATCGAAAAGTTCCTCGGCGTCGAGGCGGGGTCGATTTCGTCCTATGGCGTCGGGCTGAACCACCTGACCTTCCTGACCCGCATTCGGTATCGCGGGGCGGATGCCGTGCCGATGCTGCAGGCGAAGCTAAAGGAGCAGCGGGGGACGCTGGAGGCCGAGCTGAAAGACCACGAGGAGTACCCCAACATCGTCACCGGGCGGGCGCCGCGTTACTCGGACGATCCGCTGTCGTGGGGACTGTTCGAGCGCTATTCGGTGTTCCCGGTGGCGATGGACCGGCACGTGGTGGAATTTTTTCCGGAGCGGTTTCCGGGGGGTGCTTATTGCGGCAAGGTGCTGGGAAAAGATGCCTTTTCGATCGATGGCCGGATTGCCCTCGGCGATACCTGGTACGACGAGATGGTGGCGATCGCCACTTCGCCCGATCCGCTGCCCAAGGCCTATTACGAGAACGTGCCGGGGGAGAGCGAGCAACTGCTGGAAATCATGCATTCGCTGTTGAACGACGAGCGCAAGGTGTTTTCGGTGAACCTGCCCAACCGCGGCGCCGCCCCGTGGCTGCCACGGGATGCCGTGCTCGAAGTCAATGGCGCGGCCGTGGCCGGCGGGTTCCAGGCGCTGGTGGCTGACGAATTGCCTCCCGCACTGGTGGCGAAACTCGGGGCAAAACTCGCTGCCATCGAGATAACGGTCGATGCGGCGCTGAGCGGGGACCGCGAGCTGTTCATCGAGGCGCTGCTGGCCGATGGGTCGGTCAGCGACCCCGACCAGGCGCGGGCGCTGATGGAAGATCTGATCGCAGCGCACCGCGAACACCTGCCGCAATTCGCCTGAATCGGAGCCGAGCCATGCGACTGCTTGAGGCGAACTTTTCGCGCCGGATCGACCTGCCGGGTGTCGGCCCGGCGCCACGGCCGGTCGACATCGATCAATCGGTCACCGGGTTTGTGGATCTGGTGTCGCTGCGCATCTATTCGTTTGCCGTGGGGGCGCCGATCGATGGCGAGGCCGAGGGCGACGAGGTGGCGATCATCGTGCTGACCGGGAGTTGCATGATCGCAGTTACCGGAGCGAGCGCGGCGACTTTTACGCTCGGCGATGGCGCCGGGCCGCGTGCCATCTACCTGCCGCCCGAGCACCATTACCGGCTGACGCCGTTGACACCGGTCGATGTCGCCTATTGCCGGGCGCGTGGGCGGGACGCCCGGTTGCCGCGAGCTTTCGATGCCGTCGAGGGCACGGGGGAGCTGCTCGAGGACGCGGGATATTTCGAGAAGCTGGAATTTTCGCTTCGCCATGCCGGCCCCGAGGAGCAAGTGCGCGTCGCGACGGCGGCGGGCGATGCGGGTGAGCGGCTGGTGCATGTGCAGTCCTCGGCCATGGCAGTAATTGCCGCCGGACGGATAAAGGGCACACTTGGCCGGTGGGGCAGTGCGGCGCTTGAGCGGGGCGAGGCGGCGGAGATCATTGCCGGCGACGACTCGCTGGTCCTGATCGTCGCGACGCGCTAGGGCCGTTCGCCGCGCAGGCGCTGGAGCCGATAGTTGGAGAACAGGAACTCGTAGCCGGCACGGTCGACGTGGCGGTCGGCCAGTGGGTTTTCACCATAGGCGCCGCCGAACAACCAGGCGAAGCTGCGCACGGGGTGACCAAGTTCGCGGATGAAATCGGTTTGTGACCCGACTATCTCGGCGTCGAGCGCCGCGGGGTTGTCGAGCGAAACGCGGGTGTGATTGCGGGTGTGGCTGCCCACCACGTGATGCCGATCGAGTTCGCGGCATTCGTCCCAGCTGAGGGCATAGCGGCCATCGGTGTATTCGCCGGGAATGGTGCGGAGTGTCCGAGTAGCGCCGAAAGCCAGTTGTTCGGCGGGCGGGCAGGCGACGTAACCCGAGGCGACGAGGAACCAGCCGACGAGGCCGTGCCGTTCGAGCAGCGGACGGATGACGTCGAAATTGTTGCGGTAGCCATTGTAGAAGGCGAGGACGATGCCGGGTTTGGCTTGCGGCCAGCGCCCGGTGGCGAGGAATATCGCGAGGTCATCCTCGGTGGTCGGGGCGAAGTGCTCGGCGATGATCGCGAATTGCCGATCGTATTCGGCTGCTTTGTAGGCCGGCGTGTTGTGGAAATTAAGCGCCGTGACCGTCGGCGCGCTGCTGAGCAGCCCGGCGATGCCGGCGGCAAAATCGATGGCGGCCGGCATCACTGCAGCTTCTGGATCTTGGTGTTGGAGTAGAGGTATTTGTAGCCCTGCTGGCGCAGCAGCTCGTCGGACCGGGGATTGACGCCGGTCTGCGTGCCATAGAGCCAGGCAAACACTTCGGGCCTGCGACCGATGCCGGCGACGAACTCGGCGGTCGAGGTGACGATTTCGTCCTGCAGCAATGCTTCGGTGCTGTCGGGGGTGATGAAATTGTGGGTGCGCGAGTGGCAGGCGAAGACGTGCTTGTCGGCGATGGCGCGGGCTTCGTCCCAGCTCAGCGTCATGCGCTCGCCCGAGTATTCCTCGGTTTTCGCGGGCCACAGATGGTGCGACGCGGCGAACGGGCGCTGCTCGGCGACTGGCAGGCCGGGGAAGATCGAGGGGATGAAATACCAGCCGATGAAGCCGAATTCCTCGAGGATGGGCAGCATCACGTCGATGCCGTCGCGGAAGCCTTCGAACACGACGGGGATCAGGCCCGGCTTGGGCTTGGTCCAGTTGCCGGCAAAGAAATCGTCGAGGTCGGTCAGCGACATCGGTTCGTAATAGCGGGCGCAGGCTTCGAGCTGGCGGCGGTATTCATCGCGCCGATAGCTGGGCGTGGCGTGGAAATTGATCACCTGGACGTGCCGGCCACCGGCGAGGCCACCGCGCCAGAACTCGACGGTTTCCTTGACCGATTCCGGCAGCAGTTTCGGGTTTTCGTCAGACATAGGTCGGCTCGTCGGTCAAGCGGCTGAACTCCGATGCGGCGAGGGCGAGAATGTAGCGATCGGCAACCACCTCGATGGCGCGCGAGATATCGACGGCATCGAGTTCGGGCTTCCGCGCGACGATGGCCGCCCAAACCTGGTCGAACGCTGCGCCAAGCAGCGCCGAACGGTGCGGACTGACTGGCGGCACCGACGCTGCGGCGCCGGGCGACAGATCCTCGGCGATGAGGAACATCGGCACGCCGATCTCGGCATAGTCGCGCGAAGTCAGCCGTTCGATATCGGCGAATACTTCATCGATGAAAGCATCGGACAGCATGTGGGTTCTGGACTCCGGAGGACGGGGCTCAGCCCTTGACGCCGCCGGCGGTGAGGCCGCGGACGTAAAAGCGCTGGAGGAAGAGGAATGCGATCATCACCGGCAGGATCGACAGGAAAATCGCCGCCTGCTGCACGCTCATTTTTGCCTCTTCGACGTAGGCGCCGCGCAGCAGGTAGATGCCGACCGGCACGGTTTGCAGGTTGGGGGCGGTGCGGGTGACGGTCATGGTCCAGATCACTTCGTTCCACTGATAAACGAAGACGAAGATGGCCAGGGTCGCGAGGCCCGGGGTGACCAGCGGCAGCACGATGGTGAAAAAGATGCGGAACTCGCCGGCCCCGTCCATGCGCGCCGCATCGAGCAATTCGCTCGGCACCGCCATCATGAACTGCCGCATCAGAAACACACCATGCCAGCTGACGGCGAAGGGGAGTATGATGGCAAGGTAGGAATTCAGCAGCCCCATGCCGCCCTTGCCGAAGATGTCGTTGCCCCCGACCAGCGGGAAATAGCGGAGGATGAAGAACATCGGGATGATGAACAGGAAAAACGGGAACATCTGCGCGCCGAGCACGAAACGGAACGCCGTCATCCGACCGAAGAACTCGAACTTGGCGAGCGCATAGCCCGCCATGGCGCTGCTGGTGACTTGCAGGACCGTCACCGAAAGCGTGGTGATAAGGCTGTTGATGCCCCATTGCAGCATCGGCATTTCCCGGAACACCTGGGCGAAATTGTCCCATTGCGGGGTCTGCGGAAAATACACCGGCGGCCGGGCGAGGCGTTCGGGAACGGTGCGGAGTGCGCCAAAGAACATGTCGAGGAACGGGGCGACCATGACGATCGCGCCGATGGTCAGCAGCGTATATTTGAGGACCGTAAGGGCTCGCGAGCCAAGGGTCCTGGACCGTACGATCCCGCCTGCATCGGCCATCGGCGTGCCCCTAATTGTGCGCTTCGACCCCGCCGCGCCGGAACAGGCGCAGCTGGATCAGGGTGACGATGAAGATCAGGGCAAAGAGGATGTAGGCCGCCGCCGAGGCGCGTCCGAGCCGCAGATCGGAAAACGCCATGTTGTACATGTAAAGCGAGGTAACGTTGGTCGACCCGGCCGGTCCGCCTTCAGTCAGTACCATCATCAGCGCGAAATAACTGATGCCGGTGATGAAATTGGTGATCAGAAGGAACAGGATCGTCGGCTTCAGCAACGGCAGCGTGATGTCCCAGAAGATGTTGCCACTATGGGCGCCATCGATCCGCGCGGCCTCGTAATAGGTGTCGTCGATCGATTGCAGGCCAGCGGAGACCAGCAGCATGTTGTGCCCGAGCTGCATCCAGACGAACACCATGATGACCGAAAACATCGACAGCGACGGGTTGGTCAGCCAGCCGGGGCCGGGCAGCCCAACCAGCGCCAGTCCCCGGTTGAGCATGCCATAGGCATCGTTGAGCACAAATTTCCAGATGAAGGCGACTGCGACGATGTTGGTGATCATCGGCAGCCAGTAGATCGACCGCCACACCGTCTGAAACCGGCTTTGCGAGAAGGAATAGGCGACGACCAGCGCCAGCGGGATGCCGATGGCAATGGTGCCGCCGGCGAACACGAAGGTATTGACCAGCGTCCGGTAGAACTGCGGGTCTTTGCTGAGCAGGTAAACGTAGTTGGTGAACCCGTAGAACTCGGGCGGGCTCAGCGAATCCCACTTATGGAAGCTGATGTAGAGCGAGAAACCGACGGGCAGGAAAAAGAAGACGATGGCGAAGACCAGCACCGGCGCCATGAACAGCAGCGGCGTGATGGTGCGCGTGTTCAGCCATCGCATCGGTACGTGTGCCCCCTCATGGCCGGTGGTCGAACGGGGCGGCCGGGCCGCCCCGCTTGATCGCAATGGTAGACTACTCTTCGAGGACCGCCTGGATTTCGGCATCGGCCGCAGTCAGCGCATCGGTCGGGGTCAGCGTGCCGGCCCAGGCCTGCTCGATATAGGTGCGGAGGATGCGCTCGATCTGCGCTTCCTGCAAATTGTTGGGCTGGGTCAGCGCCAGGCCCGATGCCACCGCTTCGACGTAGGGCGTGCTGAACGCATCGGTCAGCGAGTCGCCCATCGCCGCGGTATCGGCGGTGGAGCCGGTGAGAGCTCCCATGCCGTTCAGCATTGCGCCGGTGCAGGACAGGGTGCCGTCAGCGGCCGGAGTGTTGAGCCACTTCAGCAGTTCCCAGGCCTCAGGCTGGACGTCGCTGGTCGAGTCGACGGCCCAGAGGAAGGAATACAGCATGGTGCCGCCGGGAGTGCCGGCGTCATGCGGGATCGGCGCGACCCCGACGGTGTTATCAAAATCGTCGGTGATGGCAGCCTTGAGACCGCCCTCCTGCCAATTGGCCATGATCGCCATGGCGCTGCCGCCGGCGACGAACTGCCCGACTTCGTTGCCGACCGAAGTGATGCCCTTCTGGTACAGCTCGACCATGTCGGTCAGCACCTTGATCGCTGTCGGCGAAGTCAGATTGGTCGCAGTATAGTCGGCGTTGAACGGCGGCGTACCGTTGGCATACATCAGCGCGTAGAACGGATGCACGGCATTGGCGACGGTCGGGCCGAAGGCGAAACCGGCGGTGGTGATGACGCCCTGATCGTTCTTTTTGACGACGGCGGCACCCATTTCCTCAAGCTCGGCCCAGGTCGCCGGCGGATGATCAAAGCCCGCTTCGGCGAGGATCTTCTTGTTGTAGACCAGCTGATAGACACTGAGTTCGGTCGGGATGCCATAGACCTGGCCGCCGATGGTGGCGGCGCCGACGGTACCCTCAGCGTAGTTGGCCTTGATCCAGTCGGTGATATCGGCCGGCGGCACTGCAAGCGCCTGCGCCTTGACCAGCTGCGGCGCCCAGATCGAGTAGATGTTATAAATATCGGGCGAGGTGCCGCCGACGCGCGAAGTCACGATCGTCTGCAGGAAATCGGCGTACGATACTTGCTGGCTTTCGATCTTGATGCCTGGATGGCTGGCTTCGTACTCGGTGTAGCAGGCCAGGATTGGCTCGATGTTTTCCTGGTTATAATGCGTCGCGATGGTAATGGTCTTGGTGTCCTGCGCGATGGCGGGCACGGCCAATGCCGCACTGAGCGCCACCGCGGAAATGCTGTGAAGCAGGACTTTTGAGTTCAGCGACATGCGGGGTTCCTCTCTGTTGAACGCGCGCCAGCTGCCCATTTTTCCCCGGGAAACGGTCGCTCTCGTCCTGTTGATTTTGAAACGCTAGCAGGCAAACGAGCAAATATCTACATCAATATGCTCGTTTTTGAGCGCCTTGCATTTGCGACCTCAGGCACTCGGCTGCGTCGGTTCCGTTGGCCAGAACGGTCCCATCGGCAGCAGCCACCGGCGCTCGCTCGAGGCGCGGAACGGCAGGCGCACGAACAGCGGTTCGTTGCCGCGCACATCGAGCGTCAGCGTGCCATCGGCGATGTCGAGCAGGGCGAAGGCGCAGGCTGGCAGCGGAAAGGTAGTGAACCGTTCGCTCAGCGAATGCAGGCTGACGTGGACGATGCCCTGCACGGTGGCGATGGTGGTCCAGTGGACGTGCCCCGACAGCCAGAGCGCCGCCCGGCCGGTGCGTTCGACGGCGGCGCGGACTTCGGCGTGGTCGGGGTGGCGGGAGAACTCGGCGTTGTGCTCGAAATAGTGGTTGCCGATTTGGGCGTTTCCGGAGAATGGCAGGTGGGTGGCGATGATCGCCGGCCGCTCGTCGGCTTCGAGCGCTGCCACCAGCCAGTCGAGATGACTGCCGGTCGGGGCGAACCCGGTGCCGCGCGTCATGGTCACATCCGGCTGCCAGGCGATCAGGCGGATACCGCCGAGATCGACAACGCGGCTCGCCATCGACTGGCCAAAGATCGCCTCGTTATCGGCGATGCTGAGTTGCTCCACGTCGTGGTTGCCAAGCAAGTGGACGCGCGGGCCGGGGAACTTGGCGAGGCAAGCCGCGACTTCGGCGGCGACGCGCCTGTCCTGTTCCAAATCGGTGTCCGAGATGTGGTCGCCAAGGTCGAGGATCAGGTCGGCGCCCTGTTCGGTGGCGAAGGCGACGAAGTCGTCAAGCACCGCCAGTGCATCCCAGCCTGCGAGCTTGGTGTGCGAGGCGGGGCCGTGGTGGATGTCGGTGACGATGGCGATTTTCATGTGGCCCCGGATGTTTGACTCGCCGCGCTATCCTCGAATACTCCTCGATGACCTGCAAGGAGCGACGTCGTGCCCCTGTCGAACGCGGATTTGCGATGAGCGACGACGCCACTCTGTTTACCGGCTCCAATGCGCCGCGCCGCGCCGACCGGACACTTGAACGCGCTATCGGGGCGCAGGTGCGGGAAATGCGGCGGCATGCCGATCTCTCGATCGGCGACCTCGCCGCGGCGGCGGGAATATCAACGGGCATGCTGTCCAAGATCGAGACCGGGCAAATCTCGGCCTCGCTTGGCTCGCTGCAGGCGATCGCCGCTGCTCTCGCCGTGCCGATGACCACGCTGTTCGCCGGCTTCGAGGAACGGCGCGACGCCTCGTATGTGAAGGCCGGGCAGGGCGTGGTGATCGAGCGGCGCGGCACCAAGGTCGGGCATGTGTATCAATTGCTCGGCGCCTCGCTGCGCGGCGACGTGGTGATCGAGCCGTATCTCATCACCCTCAGTGCCGATGCGGTGCCGTATCCGAGCTTCCAGCATGAGGGGCTGGAGTTCATCTACATGCTGTCGGGTGAGGTGATCTACCGGCACGCCGACCAGACTTTCGTGCTGCGGCCGGGCGATTCGCTGCTGTTCGATTCGGGCGCGCTACACGGGCCAGAAACGCTGACGGCGTTGCCGATGACTTTCCTGTCGGTGATCGTCTATGCGCGCGGGGCCGCATGAGCGGTTTCCTCACAAGAAACTTAGTTTATCGTCATTGACGCTGCACGCCGTCGGCAATACGTTGGCGGTTCCCATCTGGAGCGACCCGAAATGTGCGGCATTGCCGGGATTTTTTTGAAGAACCCGGCGCTGGAGCCGAGGCTTGGCGCCATGTTGAGCGACATGATGGCAGTGCTGTCAGATCGGGGCCCTGACAGTGCCGGCTTTGCGATCTACGGTCGGGGCGATGCGGATCGGCGGAAGGTGACGCTGCGCGGCGACAGTGCTGCGGCGGTGATCGCGGCGGTCGAAGGCATCGGCACGGAACTGCCGGGCATGGTCACGGAATTCCGCGACAGCCACGCCGTGGTGAGCATTCCCGTGGGTGATGAGGCAAAGCTGCGCGCGCTGGCGGCGACTGCCGGGGTGCAGGTTGTCGGCACCGGCGAGCGGATGGAGATTTATAAGGAAGTCGGGCTGCCGCAATCGGTGTCGGAGCGCTTCGGGCTGGCCCAGATGAGCGGCACGCATGCCATCGGCCACACCCGGATGGCGACGGAATCGGCGGTGACCACCAAGGGCGCGCATCCGTTTTCGACCGGCGGCGATCAGTGTCTCGTGCACAATGGCTCGCTATCCAACCACAATGGGGTGCGCCGCGAACTGATCCGGCAGGGCATCCGCTTCGAGACCGACAATGACAGCGAAGTCGCTGCGGGTTACCTGACGCAGAAGCTGCGCGAGGGCGTTGGCCTCCGCGAGGCGCTGCAGGAAAGCCTCGCCGACCTCGACGGGTTTTACACCTTCGTCGTCGGCACCGAGAAGGGCTTCGCCGTGCTGCGCGATCCGATCGCCTGCAAGCCGGCGGTGATGGCGGAAACCGACGATTACGTTGCCTTCGGCTCGGAGTACCGGGCGCTGGCGGTGTTACCGGGAATCGAGACGGCGCGGGTGTTCGAGCCCGAACCGGCGACGGTCTACGCCTGGGAACGCCACTGATGGTGCAGTTCGATCTCGCCGCGCGACCATTGCGCGAGCTCAACGCGGCGCTGCACGCGCTGCCGCTGAATACCAACGAAACGCACTGGGAAATCATCAACCCGGACGGCAAGCATGCCATCGCCGCCGGGCTCGATGCGCCGGTGACGGTCGAGATCAAGGGCAATGCCGGCTATTACTGCGCCGGGATGAACCAGGTGGCGACCGTGGTGGTGCACGGCAATGCCGGTGTCGGCGTCGCGGAAAACATGATGAGCGGGCGCGTGCATATCCGTGGCGATGTCAGCCAATCGGCCGGCGCCACCGGCAATGGCGGCCTGCTGATTGTCGAAGGCAATGCCTCGGGGCGCTGCGGCATCTCGATGAAGGGGATCGATATTGTCGTCAAGGGCTCGATCGGGCCGATGAGCGCCTTCATGGCGCAGGCCGGCAATCTCGTGGTGCTCGGCGATGCCGGGGAAGCGCTGGGCGATTCAATCTACGAGGCCAGACTGTTCGTGCGCGGCACGGTCAAAAGCCTCGGCGCGGACTGCGAGGAAAAAACCCTCGGGGCCGATGAGCGCGCCATCCTCGCCGGCCTGCTCGCCGAAGCCGAAAGCGACGCCTCAGTCGATGAGTTCAGGCTCTACGGCTCGGCTCGCAAGCTCTACCATTTCCATCTCGACAACGCGGACGCCTATTGATGTCGACGACGCCGCACCGGACGCTGCCGAAATACTCGGCGACCTTTGACCGCCACACCATTTCCGAAATCCAGCGCGCTGCTGCGACCGGAATTTATGACATTCGGGGCGGTGGGGCCAAGCGCAAGCTGCCGCATTTCGACGATCTGCTGTTCCTCGGCGCCTCGATTTCACGCTACCCGCTCGAAGGCTATCGAGAGCGCTGCGGCACCGATGTGACGCTCGGCACGCGGTTCGCGAAAAAGCCGATCACGCTGAAAATCCCGGTCACCATTGCCGGGATGAGCTTCGGTGCACTGTCGGGGCCGGCCAAGGAAGCCCTTGGTCGTGGTGCTTCGCTTGTCGGCACCTCGACGACGACAGGGGATGGCGGCATGACGCCGGAGGAGCGCGGACATTCCACTATCCTCGTTTATCAGTATTTGCCGTCGCGCTACGGGATGAATCCCGACGACCTGCGCAAGGCCGACGCCATCGAAGTGGTGATCGGGCAGGGCGCCAAGCCCGGCGGCGGCGGCATGCTGCTGGGGCAGAAGATCTCGCCGCGGGTCGCCAAGATGCGGACGCTGCCGGAGGGCATCGACCAGCGCTCGGCCAGCCGGCACCCGGACTGGACCGGGCCTGACGATCTCGAAATCAAGATCGAGGAACTGCGGGAAATCACCGATTGGGAAAAGCCGATCTACGTGAAAATCGGCGCCTCGCGGCCGTATTACGACACCGCGCTGGCGGTGAAATCGGGCGCCGACGTGGTGGTGCTCGACGGCATGCAGGGCGGTACGGCGGCGACGCAGGACGTGTTCATCGAACATGTCGGGCTGCCGATATTGTCCTCGATCCGCCCCGCCGTGCAGGCGCTGCAGGATCTCGGCATGCACCGGAAAGTGCAGTTGATCGTCTCGGGCGGTATCCGCAACGGCGCCGATGTGGCCAAGGCGCTGGCGCTGGGCGCCGACGCGGTGTCGATTGGCACCGCGGCGCTGATCGCGCTCGGCGACAATGATCCG
The DNA here is from genome assembly GCA_028290665.1 of Devosia sp. Classification (GTDB taxonomy): domain Bacteria; phylum Pseudomonadota; class Alphaproteobacteria; order Rhizobiales; family Devosiaceae; genus JAQGJK01. The sequence continues at coordinate 32,542 of JAQGJK010000001.1, forward strand.
AGGTTCGAGGCCGAGTACAACGCGCTCGGCTCGACGGCCGGAGCTTATGACGACTGGCAGGACGGGCGCGATCCGGCGGGGATCACCACGCAGGACCCCGAACTCGCGAGCCGGCTCGACCCGGTGCTGGCGGGGCGGCGGCTGGCCAATTACCTCGGCGTGCTGACACTCGAATGCCAGACCATCGCCCGTGCTTGCGGCAAGAGCCACGTGCACAATCTCGAGCCCGAGGATCTGGTGGCGCTGACCATCGAGGCTGCCGCCATGGCGGGCGTGCCGCTGGCGGGGACGAACTGGATTCCGGGCAAGAGCGGGTTCTGACGGCGCGAGTGTCGTGCCTGTTGCGGGCAAAGCGGCGGAACCTAAAATCGGAGAATGGGCTTTGGTGATTGATCTGGTAGCGGCGGCCAAGGAACGGGGCATCAAGTCGTTCCTGATTTCCTATACCGATCTGTTCGGCGTGCAACGGGCCAAGCTGGTGCCGGCGCCGGCGATCGGCAAGATGAGCCGTGACGGGGCGGGTTTTGCCGGGTTCGCGACCTGGTTCGACATGACCCCGGCCGACCCGGATGTGTTTGCTATTCCCGATACCGACAGCCTGATCCAATTGCCGTGGAAGCCGGAAGTCGGCTGGGTGGCGGCGGACCTTTACATGGGCGGGAAGTTGGTCGAGCAGGCGCCTCGCAACCTGCTGAAAAAGCTCGCCGCCGAGGCGCGGGGGCTGGGCTACGAAGTCAAGACCGGGGTCGAGTGCGAGTTCTTCCTCGTCGAACCCGACGGGTTGACGGTGTGCGACACCGCCGACCGGCAGATCAAGCCGTGCTACGACCAGAGCGCGCTGATGCGCCAGTACGATGTGATCTCGGAAATCTCCGACTGCATGCTGAGCCTCGGCTGGGAAGCGTATCAATCCGACCACGAGGATGCCAACGGCCAGTTCGAGATGAACTGGGGCTTTGCCGATGCGCTGACCACGGCCGACCGGCACTCATTCTTTAAATACATGGTCAAATCGATCGCCGAGAAAAATGGGCTGCGGGCGACGTTTATGCCCAAGCCGTTCCTCGACCTGACTGGCAGCGGCTGTCATGCCCATGTCTCGGTGTGGGATGGCGACACGAATTTGTTCGATGATGCGGCGGGCGAACTGGGGTTGTCGCCGCTGGCCTACAGTTTCATCGGCGGGTTGATGCATTCGGCCGACGCGCTGTGCGCGCTGTTCAACCCGACGGTCAATTCCTACAAGCGCATCAATGCGCCGCGCACGACGTCCGGCGCGACCTGGGCGCCGAATTCGGTCACCTACACCGGCAACAACCGCACCCATATGATCCGCATTCCCGAGGGTGGGCGCTTCGAGTTGCGGATCGCCGACGGGGCGGCGAACCCGTATCTGCTGCAGTGCGGTATCATTGCTGGCGGCATGGACGGCATTGCCAATGGCCGCGATCCGGGCAAGCGGCTCGACATCAACATGTATACCGAGGGGCACACGGTGACGGGTGGCAAGAAATTGCCGCTGAACCTGCTCGACGCGCTGCGGGTGTTCGAAGCGAGCGAAGTGCTGCAACAGCGGCTCGGCGGGTTCGTGCCGGCGTATTTGAAGCTCAAATCCGAGGAGTGGAACAGCTACGCTCGCCACCTGACGCAGTGGGAGCGGGACAACACCCTCGACTGCTGATGCGCAATTCGATCTTCAGCCTGGCGCTCAACGCGCTGTCGGGGCACAAGCATTGGCAGCCGACGTGGCGGGATGCCGAGCCGCGCGCGGCCTATGATGTGATCATCATCGGCGGCGGCGGCCATGGCCTCGCGACGGCGCATTATCTGGCCAAAATCTATGGCATCACCAACGTCGCGGTGCTGGAAAAGAGCTGGATCGGCTCGGGCAATGTCGGGCGCAACACCACTATCGTGCGCTCCAACTACCTGCTGCCAGGTAATATTCCGTTCTATGAGCTGTCGATGAAGTTGTGGGAGGGCCTGGAGCAGGACCTCAACTACAACGCCATGGTCAGCCAGCGCGGCGTGCTGAACCTGTTCCATTCGGACGGCCAGCGCGATGGCTATGTGCGGCGCGGCAATGCGATGCGGCTGCACGGCGTCGATGCCGAGTTGCTCGACCAGGCGGCAGTGCGCAAGCTGTATCCGTTCCTCGATTTCGACCACGCGCGGTTCCCGATCCAGGGCGGATTGCTGCAAAAGCGCGGTGGCACGGTGCGCCATGACGCGGTGGCGTGGGGGTATGCCAAGACCGCCAGCGCACGCGGCGTCGACATCGTGCAGAATTGCGAAGTCCGGGGGTTCATCGTCGAGGACGGGCAAGTGGTCGGGGTGGAAACCTCGCGCGGCAGCATTCGGGCGGGCAAGGTTGGGATGGCGGTGGCAGGGGCTTCGTCGCAGGTGGCGGCGATGGCTGGGCTGAAGCTGCCGATCGAGAGCCATGTGCTGCAGGCGTTCGTGTCCGAGGGGCTGAAACCGCTGATCCCCGGGGTCATCACCTTTGGAGCCGGGCATTTTTATATCAGCCAGTCCGACAAGGGCGGGCTGGTGTTCGGCGGCGATATCGATGGCTATAATTCCTATGCCCAGCGCGGCAATCTGCCGGTGGTCGAGGATGTGTGCGAGGGCGGCATGGCGCTGATGCCGATGATCGGCCGGCTGCGGCTGCTGCGCTCGTGGGGCGGCCTCATGGACATGTCGATGGATGGCTCGCCGATCATCGACCGCACGCCGATCTCGGGACTCTACCTTAATGCGGGATGGTGCTATGGCGGCTTCAAGGCGACGCCGGCGTCGGGGCTGAGCTTTGCCCATCTGCTGGCGACCGACACGGCGCACGAGACGGCGAAGGCCTACCGGCTCGACCGCTTCGCCACCGGGCACATGCTCGACGAAAAGGGCCAGGGCGCCCAACCCAACCTCCACTAGGACGAGCCGATGCGAATCGATTGCCCGTTCTGCGGGTCGCGCGAAATCGTCGAATTCAGCTATCTCGGCGATGCAGGGGTGCAGCGGCCGGCGCCGGACGCGGGCTCGGTGTTCACCGATTATGTGTACCTCCGCGACAACGTGGCGGGGCGGCATCGCGAGTATTGGTACCATGGTAGCGGCTGCCACAGCTGGCTGGTGGTCGAGCGCGACACCCGCAGCCATGAGATTTTCTCGGTCGACTATGCGCATCGGGAGACCGTGCGGTGAGCGGTCGGCGGCTGGCGAGCGGCGGATTGATCAATCGTGCGGCGCCGGTGCGATTTGCGTTCGATGGGCGGGATTTCGCTGGTTTTGCCGGCGATACCGTGGCCTCAGCGCTGCTCGCCAACGGGGTCGGGCTGGTCGGGCGGTCGTTCAAATATCACCGGCCGCGTGGGGTATTTTCGGCGGGGCCGGAGGAGCCCAATGCGCTGGTCGAACTGCGCAACGGCACGCGACGGGAACCCAACACCAAGGCGACGACGGCGGAATTGTTCGCGGGGCTGGTGGCGCGGAGCCAGAATCGCTGGCCGTCGCTGGCGTTCGATGTCCTCGCCATCAACCAGCTGGCGTCGCCGATCTTCGTCGCCGGGTTTTACTACAAGACTTTCATGTGGCCGGCGGTGCTGTGGGAAAAGCTCTATGAGCCGCTGATCCGGCGTGCGGCGGGGCTCGGCAAAGCCTCGGTCGAGACCGACCCCGACAGCTACGAGAAGGCGACGGCGTTCTGCGATGTGCTGGTCATCGGCAGCGGCCCGGCGGGGCTGATGGCGGCTTTAACGGCGGGCCGGGCCGGGGCGCGGGTGATTGTAGCCGAGGAGGATTTTCCCCTCGGCGGGCGGCTGCTGGCCGAGACTTACGAGATCGACGGCATGCCCGGAGCCGCGTGGACGGCAGGCGTCGAGGCTGAATTGCGGGCGCTGCCGAATGTGCGGATCATGCGGCGGACGGTGGTGTTCGGGGTCTATGATGGCGGTACCTATGGGGCGCTCGAGCGGGTCAGCGATCACCTCGCCGTGCCGCCGCCGCATCAGCCGCGGCAACGGCTGTGGAAGCTGGTGGCAAAGCGCACGGTGCTGGCGGCCGGCGCCATCGAACGGCCGGTGGTGTTTGGGGGCAACGACCGGCCGGGCGTGATGCTCGCTTCGGCAGTGCGGAGCTATGCCAACCGTTTCGGCGTCGCGGCTGGTGAGCGGATAGCGGTGTTTACCACCGGCGACGATGGCTGGCGCACGGCGGGCGATCTGCTGGCGCAGGGGGTGACGGTGGCGGCAGTCATTGACCCGCGCACTGAGGTCGCTCCTGCGGTTCGGGCTTTGGCGGGCGGCGCGGAGGTATACCTCGGGGCGATGGTGCGCGATGCCCATGGCGCGCATGGGCTGCGGCGGATCGATGTGGTGCGCGCCGACGGCAGCAGCGTCAGCATCGCCGCCGATGTGCTGGCGGTGTCGGGTGGCTGGAACCCCACGGCGTCGCTGGCGACGCATCATGGTGCGCGCACCGAATGGTCGGACACCAAGCTCGCTTTCCTGCCGGGGAAGACCCCGCCGGGGCTTGCGGTGGCGGGGGCGGCCGCCGGGAATTTCACCACGGCCGAGGCGCTTGCGGATGGGGTGCGGCTTGGCAACGAGGCGGCAGTCGCATTGGGCTTCACGGCGACTTCAATCGCGGCGATCCGTACCAGCGACGAAAGCTTCGCCGTGGCGCCGCTGTTTCACGTCGCGGCGGCCCGGACGAAGGCCTTCGTCGATCTGCAGAACGATGTGACGGTCAAGGATATCGCGCTGGCCGAGCGCGAGGGGTTCCGCTCGGTCGAGCATCTCAAGCGCTATACGACACTCGGCATGGCGACCGATCAGGGCAAGACCTCCAACGTCAACGGCCTCGCCATCATGGCGGAACTGACTGGGCGCAGCATTCCCGAGACCGGGTCGACCCGCTCGCGGCCACCGCATGTGCCGGTGGCGATCGGGGCGTTTGCCGGGCTGCATAAGGGGCTCGATTTCAAGCCGACGCGGTTGCCGGCGAGCCATGGCTGGGCTGTGGCGCGCGGCGCGGTATTCGTCGAGACCGGGCAATGGCTGCGGGCGCAATGGTACCCGCAGCCGGGCGAGACCGACTGGCTCACCAGCGTCACCCGCGAGGTGAAAGCCGTGCGGGGCGGGGCTGGCATCTGCGATGTGTCGACGCTCGGCAAGATCGCGCTCGAAGGTCCCGATGTCGGGGCGTTCCTCGACCGCGTCTATGCGAATATGTTTTCGACGCTGCCGGTGGGGCGGGCGCGTTATGGGCTGATGTTGCGCGAGGACGGCATCGTCATGGATGACGGCACCACGGCGCGGCTGGCCGATGAGCGCTTCGTCATGTCGACGACGACGATCAACGCCGGCAAAGTGATGCAGCACCTCGAATTCTGCCATCAGGTGCTGTGGCCCGAACTCGACCTCGACATGGTTTCGGTGACCGAGCAATGGGCACAGTTTGCCGTGGCCGGGCCAAGTTCGAGGCAGCTGCTGCAGACGCTGTTTGGGCCGGGGGTCGATTTATCCGACGCCGCGGTGCCGTACATGGCGGCGCGGGAACTGCAGCTCGACAGCATTCCGGCGCGGCTGTTCCGGTTGTCGTTCTCGGGTGAGCTGGCCTACGAAATCGCCGTGCCCGCACGGTTTGGCGCGGCATTGGCCGGGGCACTGGTGACCGCCGGGGCCGGGCTGGGCGTGGTGCCCTATGGCACCGAAGCGCTCGGGGTGATGCGCGTGGAAAAGGGTCATGTCGCTGGCAACGAGCTCAATGGCACCTCCACGGCTGGCGACCTCGGCCTCGGGCGGATGCTGTCGAGCAAGAAGGATTTCATTGGCCGCACCATGGCGGCGCGGCCCGGGCTGGTCGATCCGGCGCGGCCAGCGCTGGTGGGCCTCCGACCGGTCGATCGGGCGCAACGGCTGCGGGCCGGGGCGCATTTCCTCGCCCGCGATGCGAAGGCCGAAGCGGCGAACGATGCGGGTTATATGACCTCGGTGGTGTTTTCGCCCGAACTCGGCCACTGGATCGGGCTGGGGCTGCTCGCCAACGGGCCGCAGCGGCATGGCGAAATCATTCGCGCCTACGATGCGCTGCGCGGCGAGGATATCGCCGTCGAAGTGGTGCCGCCGGTGCATGTCGATCCCGAGGGAGTGCGGCTCCGTGGGTAAGCTCGCACCGCGTTCGGCCTTTGCCGGGCTGCTGCATTCGGCTGGTCCGAGCGCTGCGCCGGGGGTGCTGGTGCGGGAGGAAACCGGCCTCGGATTGGCGACAGTCTTTGCCCGGGCGCCGTATTTTCCGCGACTGGTTCAATCGGCGTATGGGATCATCCCGCCGGAAACATCGCAGGTCGTGTCCAATGGTGCCGTCGCTTTCATCGGCACCGGACCCGGTAAATGGCTGGCCCTCAGCCGCAACGGTGCGGCGGGCTGGCGGGACGAATTGGCGACGGCGCTTGGCGTCACCGGGTCGGTGATCGACCAATCGGATGGGTTCGGCGTATTGCGGGTGTCGGGCGAAAAAGTCCGGGCAACCTTTGAAAAGGGCTTCCCGGTCGACCTGCACCCGAGCGTGTTTAAACCCCGATCGGTCGCCGTCACGCTGGTCGCCCATATCGGGGTGACGCTTTGGCAAATCGATGACGCGCCAACCTACGAACTTGCCATTGCCCGCTCGTTCGCCGGGAGCTTTGCGCACTGGCTGACCAGCTCGGCGGCCGAGTTCGGATTGCGGGTAGAAGTATAGCCACGGCTGGGTTTTCCTATCGCACCCTTCCTGTTTGCAAAGCCCCAAGACTTCCGGTAACGTTCCCGGCGTTGAGGCGAGCGTAGAATTGCCCGGCGGGAGGAAATGATGCGGCGGCTGGAGCGTCGGCCTACGATTATCGATGTGGCGCGGCTTGCTGGGGTGTCGAAAAGCACCGTAGCGCGGGCGCTGTCCGATGGCGCTGAGATCAATCCCAAGACCCGCGAGGCTGTGCTCGCCGCGGCGCGTACCGCGGGGTATGAGCGCAATCATCTGGCCGTGGGCATGCGGTCCGGGCGCTCGGGCATGATCGGGCTGGTCATTCCGGATATCGCCAATCCATTCTGGGCGGAAGTCGCGCGCGGGGCGCAGGATCGCGCCGAGGAACACGGTATTTCGCTGCTGGTGTTCTCCTCGAATTGGGATCATGACCGGGAAGCCCGGCACCTGGCGGCGCTGCGGCAGGCGCGGGTCGATGGCGCCATCATCAATCCGGTGGCCGACAGTTTTGACGATCTCGACCGCTTCGGGTTGCCGTTCGTGCTGATCGGGTCGAGCGCCGAGCGGTTTCCCGAAACCTCGAGCGTCGGCTCCGATATTGCGCAGGCGGTGCGCCTCGGGCTTGATAATCTGGTCTCACGGGGCCACGACATGCCATACCTGCTGCTCGGGACCAAGGCGCGCATCGCCCGGGCGCGGTTCCTGCGGGCGGTATACGATCACTGCATCGCCCGCGATGTCGATCCGGCGGTGCTGCCGACCGAGGATGGCGATTATACCGTCGAGGGCGGCCGGGCGGCGATGAGCCGCATCCTCGCGCGGCATCCGGGCGGGCACATTTCGATTTTCGCCGCCAACGATCTGATGGCGCTCGGGGCTATGCTGACGGCGCGCGAGCAGGGCCTCAACTGTCCTGACGACGTCTCGATCCTGGGCTTCGATGGCGTGCCGGCCGGCGAGTTTTCCTGGCCGGGCCTGACAACCATCGAGAAACCGGCGCGCGCCATCGGTCGTCGGGCTTTCGACAGCCTGTCCGAGGAAATTGCTGGTCGGGCCGATCACAGCCGCATCTACCTGCCGTGCCGCCTGCTCGAACGCGGCTCGCTCGCCGATCGCGCCCCGGTGCAACGCCGGCGGGAGGTCGCGTAGCCATGGCGCAGATCGATTTTGGCGGGAGGACAAAGATTCGATCCGGGAACGTTCCCGGTAAGTCCCGACACTTCGCCGCCGCGCTGCGCCAGTGGTGGCCGTATTATCTACTGCTGATGCCGGGATTGGTGTTCTTCATCATCTTCCATTACGTGCCGATCTATGGCGCCCGGATGGCCTTCGAACAGGTGCGGATCATCCCGCCCAACATCTGGGTAGGGCTGAAGCAGTTCCAGACGCTGTTCGCTTCGCCGGTGTTTTATCAGGTGCTGACCAACACGCTGATCATCTCCGGCATGAAGATCCTGTTCGTGTTTCCGGTGCCGATCATCGTGGCGCTGCTGCTCAACGAAATACGCTCCGGCCCGCTGCGGCAGTGGATTCAGTCGGCGATCTACCTGCCGCATTTCCTGTCCTGGGTGGTGATCGCCGGCGTGTTCATTGCGCTGCTGTCGCCGACCGATGGCGCGGTGAACCAGATCACCGGCGCCTTCGGGTTCCGGCCGGTGAGCTTCATGACCGACACCGGCTCGATCCGCTGGGTGCTGGTGATTTCCGAAATCTGGCGCTCAGCGGGGTGGGACAGCCTGCTGTATCTCGCCGCGATCTTTGCCATCGACACGTCGTTGTATGATGCCGCCGAGATGGACGGGGCCGGACGCTGGCAAAAGATCCGCGACATCACCATCCCCGGCATCGTGCCGACGATCGCCACGCTGTTCATTCTCAACATGGGGCTGTTTTTAAGCGCCGACCTCAACCAGGTCATCAACATGCAGAATGACGTCAACCGGTCGACCATCGATATCATCGACACCTACGTCTACCGCATCGGCCTCAAGACCGGCGAATACTCGCTCGCCACCGCTGCCGGCCTGTTCAAGGCTGTGGTCGGCATGGCGATGATCATGGTGGCGCATTTCGTCTCGAAGCGCCTGACCGGCAAGGGGGTGTGGTGATGGCCGACATCCAGATCAGGCGGACGGCGTTCGAGCGGATCGAGTACGCCATCATCATTTCGACGCTGTTGCTGCTGGTGATCGCGACGGTGCAGCCGCTGCTGAACCTGCTGGCCATTTCGCTATCGGAATCCTCGCGCGTCGCCGGGATGAGCGGGCTGACCATTATTCCGAGCGGGCTGTCGCTCGATGTGTGGGCGCTGCTGCTGCAGCACCCGCTGGTGCAGCGCGGCATCTTCAATTCGATGCTGGTGACGCTGGCGTCGACGACGATCGGGCTGCTGGCGACGGCACTGATGGCGTGGGGCATGTCCCGCCCCGGGCTGCCGGGGAGGCGCCTGATTTTTATCCTCGTACTCGTCACCATCGTGTTCGAGCCGGGGATCATTCCCGACTATTTCCTGATGAAGCAGCTGGGGCTGCTTAACACCTACTGGTCGGTGATTTTCTACAAGCTGGTCAACGCCTGGTACCTGATCATCCTGATCCGGTTCTTCGAGGAAATCCCGGGCGAATTGCTCGAGGCCGCCGAGTTGGATGGTGCCAACCCGTTCCAGGTGTTCTGGACCATCGTGTTGCCACTGGCCCGGCCGGCTCTCGCGACCATCGCGCTGTTCTACTTCGTGTTCCACTGGAACGAGTTTTTCCACGCCATGATCTACCTCAACGACCAGACCAAATGGCCGCTGCAGGTGGTGCTGCGGCAGTTCGTGGTGGAAGGCGACAAACTCGCCATCGTCGGCGCCAACAACGCCGCCAACAACACCGCGGCGGCGCTGATCAATCTGCGGGCGCTGAAGGCCGGGATGATCCTCATCACCATCGTGCCGATCCTGGCGCTGTACCCGCTGATCCTGAAGTTCTTTACCAAGGGCACCATGACCGGTGCTCTCAAGGGATAACTCAAACACAGTCCGATAGCGGGCTGGAAACACGACCTAAAGGAGGAGACTACATGCTCAAGAAACTGCTTCTGGCCTCGACTGCGCTGGTGTTCGGCGCGGCGCTGGCGTTCCCGGCTTTCGCCCAGGCGGTGCCGATCCGCATCGTCAGCAAGGATTTGCTGACCACTAACCCCGACGACGTCGCGCATGTCGAGCGGATCGAGGCCGCACTGCGCGCCAAGGGTACCGATCTCGATATCCAGATCGTCGACCTGCCGTCCTCGGGTTATGCCGATGCGCTTGGCGTCATGCTGCTATCGGGCGATATCCCCGACCTGATCTATTTCCAGGGCGGCGACCAGAAGATGGCCGAGCAGGGCATCCTCGAAGACCTCAACCCCTGGATCGAAAAATCGCCGAACCTCAAGGCGGCGCTGTGGCCGCACAATGTCGAGCGCCTCGCGCACTATCCGTACTTGCTGTACGTCTATCCGCCGCGCGCGCCGCAGGCGGTGATCCGTACCGATTGGCTCGAAAAGACCGGCCTTGCCGCGCCGACCACCGTCGATGAATACGTCAAGCTGTTCGAAGCCATCCGCGACATGGACCTCGACGGCAACGGGCACGCCGATACGCTGGGCGTGACCGGTTACCTCAACACCAATGAGCTCGATTCCATCTTCAACCAGGCGTTCGGCGTCACCGGTTCCTGGATGAAAAACGAGGCCGGCGAATGGGTCAGCGCCCGCACTACACCGCAGGAAAAGGCCAAGCTCGAATTCTATGCCAAGCTCGGCGCCGAAGGCCTGTTCGACAAGGAATTCGTCACCAACACGTTCGACGTCAAGGAAGACAAGTTTTACTCCGGCCGCGCCGGCGTGATCTTCGCGTCCTCGCCTGAAGTCATCGACATCTATGGCGGCAAGATGCGCCAGGCCCATCCGGGTGAGGAACTGAGCCTGACGCTGCTGCCGATCCCGTCGGGCCCCGGTGGCCAGGGCCTTGCGGCTGTCGATGTCAGCAAGGAGTCGCGCGGCTATGCCATGGCCTCGACGTCCGAGCACAAGGACGAAGTCATGAAGCTGCTCGACTTCATGGCGAGCCCCGAAGGCCAGGAACTCGACCGGCTGGGATTTGCCGATCGCGAATATACCAAGTCCGGCGACACCTATACGTTCACCGACGCCATCTCGACCTGGTACGCCCGCTTCTTTGCCGCCGCCAACTGGACCGCTCCGGCGGGTCTCCGCTCGGCTGCCGCCGATGAATCGCTGGCCAATGTGTCGAAGTGGTTCAAGCCCGACAACGCCTTCGTCTGGCCCGCCGACTATGCTGCCGACCTCGACGCGACCGAGAATGTCTATCGGTCGTGGGTCGCCCGGTTCATCTCGGGTGAAGCGACCATCGACCAGTTCGACCAGTATGTCGCCGAATGGAATGCCGCCGGCGGCCAGCGCCTGACCGACTATGCGAGGACCGTGCTGCAATGACCTCAAGCGACCAAGGACTGTCCCTGCGGGGACGGATCCGTGCGCTGCTTCACGGCGTCGCCATTGGCGACGCCCTCGGTGCCCCGGTCGAGAAGCTCTCGGCCGGGGAAATCCGGACGCGCTACGGCCGGGTGCAATCGCTCGACACGCCGTGGCACAAGATGGAACTGTCCGAAACCGCCCGCAACGGCCGCATCCGTGGCAGCGGCATCGTCACCGACGACACGCTGATGACGCTGTGCGTCACGGCCATCTATGACGCCGAACGGCGGCACCTCGATGCCTGGGACATGGCCAAGGGCATGGTCGAGCAGATCGCCTGGATCCCGCGCTATGTGCCCGAACTGCAGCGCGAGGCCATGCTGGTCGAGCGGCTGTTTTACCCCGAGAAATGGATTTTCCAGCGCCACCAACTGTCCGGCGTCGACCCGCGGCAGGGCGGCATCGGCAACATGGTCAACTGCGGCGCGGCCATGTACATCGCGCCCATCGGCGCAGCCAATCCGTGCGACCCGCAGGCGGCCTATGACGAGGCGATCGCCTTCGCCTCCGGCCACCAGCAGAGTTATGGGCTCGAAGCCGCCGGCGTCATGGCTGCGGCAGTCGCCGCGGCCTTCGTTCCCGGCACTAGCATCGACAGCATCGTTCATGCGGCGCTCGCCGTTGCCAAGGACGGCACGCGGAACGCCATCGCCGAGATTGTCGAAGCCGCCGCGCTGCAGCGCCAGGCCGGGGCGAGCCATGCCGAAATCACCGACGAATTTCACCGGATCATCGCCGCGTTTTCGCCGATGGGCGATGACGTCAACCATTCGCGCGCCAAAGCCGGCGTGCCGACCGATGCCTACCAGCCGTCACGCCGCCTCGCCATCGAGGAGCTGCCGCTGGCGCTGGGCTTCTGCATCTATGCCGGCGGCGAGTTCCGACAGGCGATCGAGGACGGGATCAATTCGGGCCGCGACACCGATTCCATCGGGGTGATGGCCGGCGCGATCCTCGGCGCGCTGCACGGCGAGAGCGTCATCCGCGAGACTGACCGGCTGCAACTCGACCGCGTCAACCATTTCGACCTGACCGCCGAGGCGGATAAATTTGCCGCGGCGGTGACCAGCATTCTCACTACTGACCGCAGCCGGTTTGTGGCGCTGCAGCACCAGCGCGACACGCTGCTCGCACCGACAGAGGCCGCTATCCGCGTCGCCTGAACTTTTCTTAGCGTCAAGGACTGACCGTGCAGACACAAGACATCTACGATCGCATCTATGCCGGGTTCATCGCCAAGGCCATTGGCGTGCGGCTGGGGGCGCCGGTGGAGCCGACTATCTGGAGCTATGAGCGGATTCGCGACACCTATGGCGAGGTGACGCAGTATCTTCGCGATTTCAAGAACTTCGCCGCTGACGACGACACCAACGGGCCGGTGTATTTCATCCGGGCGCTGCGCGATTACGGGCTCGATGCGAGCGCCGCCGATGTCGGCCGAACCTGGCTCAACTATGCCGCCGAGGAACACGGCATGTACTGGTGGGGCGGCTTCGGCGTTTCGACCGAACACACCGCCTGGCGCAATTTGCGGGCCGGGATGGAGGCGCCGGAATCGGGTTCGATCGCGACCAATGGCACTACCGTCGCCGAACAGATCGGCGGGCAGATTTTCATCGACAGCTGGGGCTGGGTGAACCCGGGCAATCCGCAGCGCGCCGCCGACATGTCGGCGATGGCCGCCAGCGTTGCCCATGACGGCGACGGGCTCAACGGCGCCCGGTTTTGTGCCGCCGCCATCGCCCAGGCATTCCTTGCCACCTCGATCGCGGAGATCGTCGAGACCGGTCTCGCGACCATCGACGCCAATACGACCTACGCCCGCGTGGCCCGCGCGGTGATCGATTTCCATCGCGCCAACCCCGCTGACTGGCGCGCCTGCCGCGACATGCTGGCCGCCGACTGGGGCTATGACCGCTACCCGGGCGTCTGCCACATCATCCCCAACGCCGGCGTCACCATCATGGCGATCCTGTACGGCGAGGGCGAACTGTGCCGCACCGCCGAGATCGCGACGATGGCCGGCTGGGACACCGACTGCAACGCCGGCAATGCTGCGGCGATCGTCGGAACGTTCCAGGGGCTGCAGCCGGGCTGGGACAAGTATCGCAAGCCGATCAACGATTTCCTCGTCGCCTCCGGCGTGGTGGGCACGGTCAACACCGTCGACATTCCGAGCTTTGCCCGGGAACTGACGGTGCTGGCCTTGCGCCTCCGCAATGAAGACGTGCCGGCGCTATGGGACGAGGATTGGGAACGTCGCGGTGTGCGGTTCGATTTCGACGCACCGGGCGCGACGCATGGCTTCCGCAGCGAGCCATTCAACCAGATCACGCTCAAGGGCTCGACGGCGCGGCCGGGTCCGAATGCGCGGGGCAGCCTTGAAATCCAACTCGACCGGCTGGAGCGCGGGCAGGGTGGCCGGATTTTCTGGAAGCCGTTCTATCGGCGCGCCGACTTCGACGACGAACGCTATCGCCCGATGTTCACGCCCTTGGCCGATGCCGGGCAGGTGGTGAAGTTCAAGCTGTGGCTCGACCCATGGAACGGCGACGGCAATTTGCGGGTCGCACCCTATGTCCGTCGCACCATGTCGGGCGCCATCGAGGAAACCGGCGCCTGGCTGGTGCCATCGTCCGAGGGCTGGCAGGACTATGAATTTGTCATTCCCGAGGGCGCCGAGGCGATCGACGAGATCGGTGTGCAGGTGGAATATTTCGGCCGGCTCAAATTCCTTGGGCGGTTGTTTTTGTCGGAGTTTTCGGTTTCCGGCCCGGGTCGGGTGATCATCGATCCGAAATTGGAAAATCCGGAATGGGGCGGCATCACCCGGTTCGCTTGGAACCGTGGGCATTGGACACTGGCCGAGGGCGTCATCCATGCCCACACCGCCGGCGACGCCGATGCGTGGACCGGCAATGCGTACCTACGCGATGTGACGGTCACCGCCGATTTGACCCCGCTCGCCGGCGTGTCGCATCTGGTGGTGGCGCGGGTGCAGGGCACGGAGCGGTTCTATGCCGGCGGGTTCGAGGGTGGTGAAGCGGTGATCGTGCGCGAGGACCACGGCGCGACCGTACTGGCGCGGGCTCCGTTCGTGGCCGAGCCGGGCCGGCAATATGTCGTGGCGCTGACGGCGCGGGGTGAAACATTGTCGCTCAGCATCGATGGGGTGGAGATCGTCACGGCGACGGATTCGACGTTCCGGTATGGGCAGGCCGGGTTGCACATGGCTTCGGCCGGGCGGATGACGGTGGCGCGGCTGGTGGTGGAGGATTTTTGATGGTGGACGGCCCCACCCGGCTCGGCTGCGCCGAGCTTTCCCTCCCCACAAGGGGGAGGGAGGGTGTGCATAGTTGTTGGCTTCGATGCACCATCCCTCCCCCTTGTGGGGAGGGAGGCGAAGCCGGGTGGGGCCGTCTAGTATGACTCAACCCATCCCTTTCACCCCCATCGCCACCGGCCCACTCGCCGGCATTCGCGTCATCGACCTCTCCCGCCTCGTTGCCGGCAATATGCTGAGCCTGCAACTCGGCGATTTTGGTGCCGATGTCATCAAAGTCGAGCCGCCGCAGGGCGATCCGCTGCGCGAGTGGCAGGAGGACGGCCACTCGCTGTTCTGGAAGGCCTATGGCCGCAACAAACGCTCGCTGGTGCTCAACCTGCGCGACGCCCCCGACATGGCGGTGCTGAAACAATTGCTGGCGACCGCCGATGTGTTCATCGAGAATTTCCGGCCCGGTACGCTCGAGGAAATGGGTCTTGCGCCAGCTGGCCTGCTCGAAGCCAACCCCGACCTGATCATCGTCCGGGTCTCGGGGTTCGGACAGACCGGGCCGTATGCGCAGTTTCCGGGGTTCGGGACCATCGTCGAGGGGATGAGCGGCTTTGCCTATCGCACCGGCTTCCCAGACCGCGAACCGTTGCTGCCCCCGCTGGCGCTGGCCGATATGATCGCCGGTATCTACGGCGCCTCGGCTGTCGGCACGGCGTTGTTCGCGCGGGAGACTGGGCGGGCGCGAGGGCAGGTCATCGATTTGTCGCTGCTCGAACCGATGGTTTCCGTGCTGGGGCCGGAGGCGGCGATCTATCAGGTGACCGGGCGGATCAAGGAGCGCACCGGCAGTGGCTCCAATACCTCGTCGCCGCGCAATGTGTATCGCTGCCGCGACGGCAAATACGTCGCATTGTCGGGCTCGACGCCGCAGGTCGCGCGGCGGGTGTTCGAGATCATCGGCCGGCCCGAGATGAACGCCGATCCGCGCTTTGCCACCAATTCCGACCGGGTGCAGAACCGGGCGCTGGTCGACGCGGCGGTGGGGGAGTGGTTCGCCCGCTACGAGCAGGCCGAAGCGCTGCAGATCATGCGCGATTCGGGCGCGACGGTCGGGCCGATCTACTCCGCCGCGGACGCCGTTGTTGACCCGCATTTTGTCGAGCGCGGCATCATCGTCGAGGTCGAGGATGCCGATCTCGGGCCGTTGCCGGTGCACAATATCGTGCCGCGCCTGTCGGCAACGCCGGGTGCCTTCCGGTTGCCGGCGCCGGCGCTGGGGCAGCATACGGCGGAAATCCTCGCTGAACTCGGGATCGTCCGGTGATGCGCTCGCTGCTCTATGTCCCAGCGCACAATGAGCGTTTCGCCGCCAAGGCGCATGAGCGCGGGGCCGATGCGATTATTCTCGACCTTGAGGATAGCGTTCCGGAAGCCGACAAGGATCGGGCCCGGGCGGCGCTGCGCGAGGCTGTGCCCGGAACTGGTCGCAACGGGGCGCTGGTGTTCGTGCGGATCAATGCCGGTGATCGGGCCGCAGGGGATGCGGCTGCGGCGGTTGACGCCGGCGCCTACGGCTTGATGGTTCCGAAAGTGCAGTCGGCGGCGGCGCTCGATGTGCTGCCCGACCTGCCACTCATCGGCCTGATCGAGGATCCCGCTGCCGTGCTCGACGCACGCAGCATCGCCCTCCATCGACATGTTATCGGACTGGCACTCGGTAGCGAAGATCTGGCGACGGTGCTGAGCGCGACGCCAAATGCCGAGGTGCTTAGGTTCCCGAAGCTCATGGTGCACTATGCCGCCAAGGCGGCGGGAAAGCTGTCGTTCGGGTTGTTGCGTTCCAGCGCCGACTTCACCGATCTGCCGGCCATCGCGGCAGCGGCGCAGGAGGCGCGCGAGCACGGCTTTGACGGGGCAACCTGCGTGCACCCCGCCATCGTGCCAGTTCTCAACCGTGCCTTTGCATCAAGTGAGGATGAGTTAGCCTGGGCGGCACGAGTCATCGCCGCCGCCGCGACGGCAGGCGGCGCCTTCAGCCTCGACGGTCGAATGATTGACGCCCCTGTCCTTGCCCGGGCCCGCCAGCTGATTTCGCGCTAGCGGCACACCTGAACTCGTGCTTTTGCCGTAAAGCTGAGCCTTTACAACCACATATCAATAGCGAGCAAATTGCGGGCAGGGGGAGTTGCGCGCCTAAAATTTGTGTGGTTAGTTTGCTTTGCATACGAATGCAAAAAGTTGCATCCGAAAGCGGAAATATTGAATTCGGAGGACAGCCCTGGTCGCGCAACGTCGCGACGCGTCCATGGGGAGGTCGTCGCAGGGCCGTCAACGCGCCGAACCGAGTGGTCGGCATCAGGAGAGCGAAATGAAGAACATGTTGAGACTTTCTGCCTCGGCAGGAGTGTTGCTGCTGACCGCCGGCACGGCGTTTGCCGATTGCGGGATCGCCGCCGGCTCGGTGCGGATCCTGTCGAACGATTTCGACGCGCTGCGTCTCGTCAACAAGACTGCCGAAGAGTGCGCCAGCGGTACCGTCACCGTGACCTCGAACCCGACCGCCGAACACAAGAACCTGCAGGTTCCGGCGCTGTCGATCAGCCCGGCCGAATACACCGTGGCCGTCGTCGCCAACAACTCGATCGTGCCGCTGCTTAACGACGACCTGATCCGTCCGCTCGACGATCTGGTCGCGCAGTACGGCCAGGATCTGATGCCCAACCAGCTGATCAAGATCGACGGCAAGGTCATGGCCATCGCCTTCATGGGCAATTCCCAGCACCTGTTCTATCGCAAGGATATCCTCGACAAGGCCGGCATTGCCGAGCCCAAATCCTATGAGGACATTCTCGTCGCCGCCAAGGCGATCAAGGATGCCGGCCTGATGGAATACCCGCTCGCCGCTTCGGACAAGCCGGGTTGGGATCTGGCCGCCGAATTCGTCAACATGTACCTCGGTACCGGCGGCGAATTCTTCACGCCCGGCTCGGCGGCGCTGGCCATCGACAATCCCGATGGCATGAAGACCCTCGAAATCATGAAGGCGATGACCGCCTACATGGACCCCGACTACCTGACCTTCGACGCCAGTGGCATCCAGGCCGAATACGAAGCCGGCAATGTCGCCATCATGAACGAGTGGGGCTCGATCGCCGGCGCCATCCTCGATGACGAAGGCGCCGCCGACGGCGTCGTTGCCAACACCGTGCTTGCCGCGGCACCGACCGTCAATGGCGGCACCATCCCGGCTGTCGCGCTGTGGTGGGATGGCTTTGCCATCGCGAAAAACATCTCGGACGAAGACGCCGCCGCGTCGTTCCAGGCCATGGTTCACGCCATCAGCCCGGCGACCGTCGCCGCCAACCCCGATGTCGCGACCTGGCTGGTCAAGGGCTTCGAGCCCGGTCCGGCGGCTGTGGGCGTGATCGCCACCGCCAACGCCGGTGCCCGTGCCTATCCGATGCAGCCCTATATGGGCCTGCTGCACACGGCGCTGTCCTCCGAACTCGCCGAATTCATGGCCGGTTCGGAATCGGCGGAGCAGGCGCTGGCTGACGTCAAGGCCGCCTATGAGACTGCCGCCAAGGAAGGCGGCTTCCTCTAGGCTCCATCGCTGCGGGGAGGGGCCATGCGGCCTCTCCCTTTTTACTTTGCGCTGACGACGAGGGGGCGGGCAGTGCCGCATAGAACGTTCTTTGCATTCATCCTGCCGTCGATCGTGGCGATGCTGCTGTTCATCGCGCTGCCGATCGTTTCCGTCATCGTCCAATCGTTTTATATCGAGCATCAGCAGGTGCTGGTCGAAGTCGAGAACTGCCAGCCGTTCGGCGGCTGCACCAAGACCGTCCGTGTCGACGCGGCGGCGACTGCCGAAATCAAGGCATCTGATCCGCTCGGGCGGTTCAATGGGCTCGGCACTTACCTCAACCGCAGCCATCTCGCCGTCGACGAAATCGGCGTGATCTTTGCCAGCAACACCGGCCTCGGTGACATTGTCGCCCGCATCTACAATTTGCCATTCTACAAGGCCTTGGCCTTCACGCTGGCCTTCTGCGCCATCGTCACCCCGCTCGCCATGCTGCTCGGCTTTGCCATCGCGCTTGCCGTCGATGCACTGCCGAGATTGACCAAGGGACCGGTGATCTTCTTCTCGCTGCTGCCGATGATCATCACGCCGCTGATCGGCTCGCTCATCCTCTACTGGATGATCAACCCGCAAGGCATTCTCGGCGCGACACTGCAGCAGATTTTCCACGACCCGAACCTGTCGCTGCGCGGCTCGCCGGCGCTGACCTGGCTGACGCTGCTGTTTTATGGCGTGTGGAGCAATGCGCCGTTCTCCTTCGTGGTGTTCTATGCCGGGCTGCAGACGGTGCCGGGGGATACCCTCGAATCCGCGATGATCGACGGCGCCTCGCGCTGGGAGCGCATCCGCTACGTCATCATTCCACACCTCGCGCCACTCGCGACCTTCGTTGCGCTGGTGCAGGTGATGGACAATTTCCGGGTGTTCGAACCCATCGTCGGCTTCTCGGCCGAGGCCAACGCCACCTCGCTGAGCTGGCTGGTTTACAACGATCTGTCGGGTGACTCGCAGCTGTTCGGCTCGGCCGGCGCGACTTCGGTGCTGACCATCATCGGCATCATCATCTTGCTGACCCCGGTGCTGCTGCGCACCTGGCGCGAATTCAACCAGAAGGTGGTGTGACCATGTCGTCTTCAGTCGCCGCCAAGCGCCCGCTGTCGCTGAACCTCATCATCGGTGGGTTCATCGTCCTCTGGCTGATCCTTGCGGCCTTCCCGTTCATCTGGACGGTGTGGGGGTCGTTCAAGGTCCAAGCCGATTTCTTCTCGCGCCAGAGCTGGTGGAACGCCATTTTCGGGCCCTACACCGTGCAGCAGACCGGCGCGCCGTTCACCGGCGATGGCTATTACGGCGCTTGGGTGACCCGCGATTTCTGGCGCGCCGTCGGCAATACCGCCATCGTCACCGTGTCGGTTACGGTGATCTCGCTGACCCTCGGCACGCTCGGCGGTTATGCGCTGGCACGCTCCGGACAGCGCTACGCCTTCTGGATCCTGATCATCGCCCTGGTGTTCCGCGCCATGCCGCACATCACGCTGGTTTCGGGGTATCTGCTGCCATTTTTCCAGCTCAACATCTGGGGCGTGCTGCCGACTTCGATCATCGTGCTGGTGGCTATCAACCAGCCATTCACGCTGTGGATGCTGCACTCGTTCTTCCTGTCGATCCCCAAGGATCTCGACGAAAGCGCGATGGTGGACGGTTGCTCGCGCTTCGAGGCATTCCGCCGTGTGATCATTCCGGTGATGTGGCCGGGCGTGGTGACGACCGGGCTGTTCAGCTTCCTGCTTGCCTATAACGACTTTGCCACCACCTCGATGCTGCTCAGCGCGGACAACCAGACCATGGTGCCCAAGATTTCGAGCTTCCTCGGCTCGGTGCAGGAAGCGGGCAATGTCATGTATGCCGTAGCCGCCGTGGTTTCGGCCACCGTGCCGCTGTTTATCCTCGTGCTCTTCTTCCAACGCCAGATCGTCAGCGGCTTGACCGCCGGCGCAGTGAAAGGCTGATCCCATGGCTCAGATCCGTCTCAAGAATGTCTCCAAGCGTTGGCACAACTTCGTCGGCGTCGATAATTTCAATCTCGATATCGCGGACCAGGAATTCCTGGTCCTGCTCGGCCCGTCGGGTTGCGGCAAGACCACGACGATGCGCATGATCGCCGGTCTGGAAGATATCACCGAGGGCGAAATCTGGATCGGCGACCGGCTGGTCAACAAGCTCGAGCCCAAGGACCGCGATATCTCGATGGTGTTCCAGAGCTATGGGCTCTATCCGAACATGACGGTCTACGAAAACATCCGTTTCCCGCTCAAGGTGCGCAAGATTCCGCAGGAACAGCACCATGAAAAGGTCATGGCGGCGTCCAAGATGGTGGAACTCGACGACTTCTTGCAGCGCCGTCCGGCGGCCCTGTCAGGTGGTCAGCGCCAGCGTGTCGCCCTGGCCCGGGCGATCGTGCGTGAGCCAAATGCCTTCCTGATGGACGAGCCATTGTCCAACCTCGACGCCAAGCTGCGTGTTTCGACGCGGGCGCAGATCAAGAATCTGCATCACACGCTCAAGCGCACCACGATCTATGTTACCCACGACCAGATCGAGGCCATGACCCTGGCCGACCGCGTGGTGGTGATGAGCAAGGGCCTGGTGCAACAGGTCGGCACGCCGATGGAGATTTACGATCGGCCGGCCAATACATTCGTCGCCAGCTTTATCGGCTCGCCGGCAATGAACCTGGTGCCTGGCACTATTGCCGACGGCGTGTTCAGTGGCGACCATATCCGGGTAGACGGCCTGTCTACTTCGGTCAAGGGGCCAGTGACGCTAGGCTTCCGCGCCGAAGACGCTGTCTTGGCAGGCGAACGTGGGCAGATCGAAGCGCCGATCTATTCGGTGGAACTGCTGGGCGAGGCAACGATGATCTCGATGCGCGTGGCGGGCGAACTGGTGTCGATCAAGGTCGGCAAGGACTACCGGGCCGAGATCGGCGATGCGGTGAAGGTCAATATCGCTCCATCAGCGTGCCATCTGTTCGACCACGCCACGGGTCAGCGCATGGTGACGGGCAACTGATATGTCTGCGCAGGAGCCTGCCTTGGCTGTCGACGAACAGGATGCGGCAAACCGTACGGCCTTTGCGCGCGCACTGTCTCACGCCGGGATCGTGCTCAATGCCAGCGAAACCGAAAGCGTTTTTTCGCTTTCGTCCTGGCTAAGCGACGGGGTGGCAGCGCTTGGTCCCATTGGTCAGGCGAGCGAGGCTGAACGGGCGCTGGACCTGACGCTGTTCGAACAGGGCAAAATGCTGCGCGACGGCCGGCTGACCTCGGTGGCGTTGGTGCAGGCGCATCTTGATCGTATCGCAGCGCGGGACGGGGCCTACCGGGCTTTCTATGTCGTGGCGAAAGAGCGGGCGCTGGCGGAAGCAGCGCGCGCCGACGCGGACCTGGCGGCAGGGCATGATCGCGGTCCGCTGCATGGCATACCGGTCGGCATCAAGGACCTGATCGACATGGCCGGATTGCCGACGACGGCGGATGCGCCCGGTCGGGCTCAGGCCGTCGCCGATGCCGATGCCGACGTTGTGCAGCGCCTGGTCGATGCCGGCGCGGTGCTGATCGGCAAGCTGGCAACCTATGAATGGGGCACGGTCGGTCCGGACAAAGGCGGACTGTTTCCACCGGCCCGCAATCCCTGGAGCCTCGATCACATTACTGGTGGATCATCCTCGGGCAGCGCAGTTGCGGTGGCCGGGGGGCTGTTGCGCACCACGCTGGGCAGCGACACCGGCGGATCGCTGCGCGGACCGGCATTTTATTGCGGCGTCGTGGGTCTCAAGCCGACGATTGGAACGGTCAGTGCCCGCGGCGTTCTGGGGATGTCGG
Source organism: Devosia sp. (assembly GCA_028290665.1). Lineage (GTDB taxonomy): Bacteria > Pseudomonadota > Alphaproteobacteria > Rhizobiales > Devosiaceae > JAQGJK01. The sequence goes on from JAQGJK010000001.1 coordinate 54,551, forward strand.
CGAGCATGGATCATATCGGGCCGATGAGCGCGACCGCAGCAGAAGCAGCCGTGACGCTTGATATCATCGCTGGCCATAGCGGGGAGACATCTGCCGCGCGCCATGTGGGCAAATCGATTGCCGGCATGCGGATCGGCTATGCGCGCAACTGGTTTGCCAACGACAGCCAGACCATGCCGGCTGTGCTCGCCGCAATGGATGCTGCGGTATCGACGCTGTCCGAACTTGGCGCGATCATCGAAGAAATCGAACTGCCGGACTATTTTGCGATCGAGGTCGCGGCGGCGGCAGTACTGCACCGCGAAAGTTTTGACTATCACGCCGAGGCGCTGCGGGATCATCCCGAGCATTACGGGCGCCGCGCCTTTCTGAGCCTGGCGGCCGGCGTTGCGGTAACCGATGCCGAACGTGATACTGCGCAGCAGGCGGGGCGCGCCTTTCGCGCCGCTGTCGACGCGTTCCTAGACCGGCATGACGCCATCGTCACGGTTGGCGCGCTGACCACTGCACTGTTTGCTGCGCCGTTCGAGAAGGAAGCTGTCTGGACGCCGATGCGCACTATCGGCTTCAATCTCAGCGGCCATCCGGTGCTGGCCATGCCGATCGGATTTCACCAAGGGCTGCCGATCGGCATGCAGGTCGTGGGATGTCATCATGGCGAGGCGTCTATCATCCAGATCGGCGACGCTTTCGAACGCGCCACCGACCATGCCCTGCAACATCCGCCTAGCCCAGCCTGATGCGCCTATTCGTGCACTGGACAGAGGTCTCGGTTTACATATTTGCATACGTATGCAAGATCAACGAAACGCATAAAACGGGAGGCTTTGATGCCCATCTGGCTCAAGCGCGGTAAGGATGTCGAAGAACGGGCCGAGGCGGATCGCCAGGTTCGGGCGACTGTCGAAGGCATTCTCGGCGATATCGAGAAGCGCGGTGATCAGGCCGTGCGCGAGCTGTCTCAGAAGTTCGACAAGTGGGATCGCACCGATTTTCGGCTGAGCCAGCGCGAGATCGACGACTGCATGGCGCAGTTGACCGATCAGGACCTGACCGACATAGAATTTGCGCAGACCCAAGTGCGCAACTTTGCCCAGGCGCAGCGCGCTACCATGCAGGATCTCGAGATCGAGACGCTGCCCGGCGTCGTGCTTGGACACAAGCATGTGCCGATCAACGCCGTAGGCTGCTACGTGCCTGGCGGCAAATATCCACTGCTCGCCAGTGCCCATATGTCGGTGATTACCGCCAAGGTGGCCGGCTGCGAGCGGGTCATCACTTGCGCTCCGCCGTTCGGGGCCAAGCCGGCACCGGCTGTTGTCGCCGCACAGGCGATGGCCGGTGCCGATGAAATCTACGTGCTGGGTGGTATCCAGGCGATCGGCGCCATGGCGATCGGTACCGAATCCATCGCGCCGGTCGACATGCTGGTGGGTCCGGGCAATGCCTTCGTGGCAGAGGCCAAGCGGCAGTTGTTCGGCCGCGTCGGCATCGATCTGTTCGCCGGCCCGACCGAAACCTTGGTCATCGCCGATGAAACCGTGGACGGCGAAATGTGCGCCACCGACCTGCTGGGTCAGGCCGAACATGGCCCGACGACGCCGGCAATCCTGTTGACCAATTCGGAAAAGCTGGCGCGCGAGACGATGGCCGAGATCGAGCGCATTCTCGATATCCTGCCGACCGGCGAAATCGCCCGCAAATCCTGGTCCGATTATGGCGAAGTGATCGTTTGCGACAGCTACGAGGAAATGCTGTCCGAGGCTGATCGCATTGCTTCCGAGCATGTGCAGGTGATGACCGATCGCGATATGTGGTTCCGCGACAACATCACCAATTTCGGCGCGCTGTTTCTTGGGCCGCGCACCAATGTGGCCTATGGCGACAAGGTGATCGGCACCAATCACACTCTCCCCACCATGAAGGCGGCGCGCTATACCGGTGGCCTGTGGGTGGGCAAGTTCATGAAAACCTGTACGTGGCAGACCGTTACCACCGATGCAGCTTCGGCGATGATCGGCGAATATGGTTCGCGCCTGTCGATGCTTGAAGGCTTTGTCGGCCATGCCGAGCAGGCCAATATCCGCGTACGGCGCTATGGCGGGCGCAACGTGCCTTACGGCACAGGGGCGACGCCGCGCGTCGCGGCGGCCGAATAGCATGACGCTGCCGCGCACGCCCAGTTTCCGGCTCGATAACAAGCGGGCTCTCGTCACCGGGGGCACGCGCGGCATCGGGTTGGGTGCGGCCGTGGCGCTGGCGGAGGCGGGGGCGGCGGTGACGGTGGCCTCGCGCACGGCAGGCGACGTCGAGCGCGTGGTCAACGAGATGACCGATGCCGGCTTGGTGGCAGAGGGCGTGGCGCTCGATGTCACCGACTCTGCGGCGGTTGCCGCTTTTGTCGACGAGGTCGAGCCGTTTCATATCCTGGTCAACTCGGCCGGGGGTGCACGCCATTCCAGCTTTGCCGAGATCACACCGGCCAACTATCAGGCGGTGATGGACCTTAACCTTGCCGCGACGCTGTTCGTGTCGCAGGCGGTGGTTGCGCGTCTGATCGCGGCCGGGCTGCCCGGATCTATCATTCATGTGTCGTCGCAGATGGGCCATGTGGGTGGGCCCGGTCGTGCGGTCTATTCGGCGAGCAAGTTTGCTGTTGAAGGCCTCTCCAAAGCCATGGCTATCGAACTCGGCGCGCACAATATTCGTGTCAACACGGTGTGCCCGACCTTTATCGAAACCGAGCTGACGGCCAAAAGCCTGAGTGACCCGGAGTTTCGGTCCTGGGTGCTGAGCAAGATCAAGCTGGGACGGCTCGGTAGGGTGGAAGATCTGATGGGGCCAGTGGTATTTCTGGCTTCGGATGCGGCGG
>JAQGJK010000027.1 GCA_028290665.1 Devosia sp.
GGAGGATCAGGCGCGGATCGGGCTCATGCGGGTCCTGGTAAATGTCCTCGATGCGCGAGGTGTTGAACGAAGACGAACGGCGCTTGAGGCCATGGACTTCGTAACCCTTTTCCAGCAGCAACCGGGCAAGATAGGCGCCGTCCTGGCCCGTGATACCAGTGATAAGGGCCGAACGTCTGGTCAATGCGCTGTCCTGTTTGGTCAATGGGCAATAACGCGCGCACCGTATTCGACGCCGCTGATTTCGAGAGCACTATGACTGTCGTAGCTGCAGCAAATAATGAGGCAAACTACTTACATCGCCCAAGATAGTGAATTCACCGCGGCAGGCGTTGGCGCTCCTGATGCCGGACGACACCCTGACTGATGACACTCACCCGGGGCACCGCCGCCGGAACCAACAGACTCTCGGTTGGTTGGCGGGGCGAGGGTTTGACAGGCAGCAGGAGGCCGGTATGGCCGCAGAGAATTTGATCGCGTTTTCAGTCGTTACGGGCGCATCGTCGGGGATCGGGCGCGAACTGGCGCGGATCGCCGCGGAACAAGGTTCGGACCTGATAATCGTCTCGACCGGCCCCGAGATCGAGACAGCGGCCGACGAGTTGCGCGCCCTCGGCGTCAGCGTCGAAGCCGTGCAAGCCGATCTGTCGACCCCCGAGGGCGTCGACAGCCTCGTCGCGACGGTGCGAAAAACCGGCCGGCCGGTCGATGCGCTGTTCGCCAATGCCGGGCGCGGCCTCGGCAAGGGGTTCCTCGATCAGGATTTCGTCGAAATCCAGAAGGTAATCGACACCAACGTCACCGGCACGACCTATCTGCTGCATCAACTGGTCGGCGACATGCGCAGGCAAGGCTGGGGCCGAGTGCTGATCACTGGTTCCATCGCCGGGCTGATGCCGGGCACCTATCAAGCCGTCTACAACGCCACCAAGGCCTATATCGACTCCTTCTCCTACGCGCTCCGCCATGAACTGGCTGACACCGGCATCACTGTCACCGTTCTGATGCCCGGAGCAACCGAGACCGACTTCTTTGAGACCGCCGATATGCTCGACACTAAGGTCGGGCAGGCGAAGAAAGACGATCCGGCGATGGTGGCGCAGGCGGGCTACGACGCCATGCTGCGTGGCGAGGGTCATGAAGTCTCGGGCTTTGCCAACAAGCTGCAGGCGATGATGAGCCGCTTCCTGTCCGATAATCGCAAGGCGGAAATGCACAAGGACATGGCGCAACCGCTGTCCGAAAAATCAGCGCACTAGGAGCTTATCGATGAGCGAACCAGCACATGACGACGCGCCCAAGCGGGCACGACGCGACGATACGGAGGGCAACCTCGCCATCGTCGGCAGGAGCATCACCATCAACCGGCCGCGAGCCGAGCTTTATGCGTACTGGCGGGACTTTTCCAACCTGCCGAGTTTCATGCACGCGGTGAAGAGCATTCGCATGGAAGGTAGTGACCGGACAGTCTGGACCATCAAGGCGCCGGCCGGGCAGACCGTCGAGATCGAAACTGCAGTGACGGAAGACGTCGAAGGCGAGGTGATCGGCTGGGATTCGACGGAAAACTCGCAGATCGAAACCAAGGGTCGAGTGACGTTTGCCGACGCACCTGCCGACCGCGGCACCATCGTCACCGCCGAGATCGCCTACACGCCGCCGGCCGGAAATCTGGGCCGGCTGGTCGCCAAACTGTTCATGGCCGAACCCAACATCCAGGCGCGGCACGAACTCAAGCGCTTCAAGATGCTGATGGAAGCCGGGGAAATCGCCACTGGCGACAACCGCAAACCGACCGATGGAGACGAGTGATGCGTGCGCTGACCTGGCATGGCAATAACGACGTGCGCGTCGATACACATCCAGATCCGGAGATCGTCAATCCGCGCGATGTGATCCTCAAGGTGACCTCGACGGCGATTTGCGGCTCGGATCTGCATCTGTTCGACGGGGTAATACCCGGGATGAAATCGGGTGACATCCTTGGTCATGAATTCATGGGCGAAGTGGTCGAGACCGGTTCAAGGAGTACGCTCAAGAAGGGCCAGCGTGTTGTAGTGCCTTTCACCATTTCCTGCGGCCACTGCTTCTTTTGCGAGAACCAGCAGTTCTCGGCCTGCGACAACGGCAATCCCGTCGAGAAACAGGACGCCTCGGAGATGCTCTATGGGCACGCGATGGGCGCTGCCTTTGGCTATTCGCACCTGACGGGCGGGTATGCCGGCGGGCAAGCCGAGTACGTTCGCGTGCCGTTTTCCGATGTCGGGCCGATCATCATTCCGGATGGGCTCGAGGACGACAAGGTGCTGTTCCTGTCGGACATTCTGCCCACCGGCTGGATGGCGGCGGAAAATGCGCAGATCGAGCGCGGCGACACTGTCGCGGTGTGGGGTGCGGGGCCGGTTGGACTGTTTGCCGTGCAGAGTGCCATGCTGATGGGGGCCGAGCAGATCATCTGCATCGACCATCATCCGCATCGGCTTGAACTCGCGCAACAGTTCGGCGCCAAAACCATCAATTTCGAGGAAACCCATGTCCGCGAAGCCTTGATGGAAATGACTGGCGGTATCGGGCCGGATGCGGTGATCGATGCCGTCGGGATGGAGGCACACGGTTTCGTCGCCGACAACGTGCTCGACGTCATCAAGCAGAAAATCGGACCCGGCGCCGATCGTGGCCATGCGCTGCGGCAGGCGCTGCTGGCATGCCGCAAGGGTGGCCGGGTTTCGGTGCCTGGCGTTTATGGCGGCATGCTCGATAAATGGCCGCTCGGCGCGATGATGGAGAAAGGCCTGCAGATCAAGACCGGCCAGACCCATGTGCAGAAATACAGTCAGGATTTGTTGCGGCGGATCGGCGAAGGCGAAATCGACACGACATTCCTGATCAGCCATCGGCTGCCACTCGAAGACGCGCCGATGGCCTACAAGAACTTCCGCGACAACCAGAACGAGTGGACCAAGGTCGTGCTCAAGACAGCGTGATCGACCCTCGGACTTAATCGCCTGAAGGTTAACATTGTTAAGTGTTGCGGCCCGTTCCCCGCGCCAAACTCCAGCCAACCTATTGGAGTCATGCGATGAACGAGCCGCACATTCGAATCCGGGCCGAACGGGTCGATGCCGCATTGACGCGTGAGGCGCTTAAGGTGGTGCTGCCGATCAACCGGCAACTCGGGCCATGGCAGATCAAGGCGGCCCGTCTGCTGGCGCACGGAACACGGCTAAATCGAACTGGGCGCAACGAACCTCGATTGATGGCTGAAGCTGAACAACTGGCAGAACACGTCGAGGCGCAACGGCGCAGGCTAATCACGGAACTCAATGCCCTTCCTCCCGAATTTGCCCGCCATGGCCGGTTCCAGGACACGCTCAAGGCGCTGAATTCCATCTCCGAAGGCGTCAGAGCAGCACGCGCGATGCTGGAACAATGCTCGGGAAATGCCGTGGCGATTGGGAGCCTGCATAGCCTGAAACCATCGGAGTCGCCGCGAGTTTGATGTTCACCGTCGACTTCAGGAGGACATGATGGCTGACGATAAAACCAAGACTGGCGCTGCCGACCGTTCGAAAGTGGCAGCCAATGAGCAATATGAAGTAGCGTATTTTGCCAGCCGTCATGGCCTGACCGCGGCCGAGGCACGAGCGATCATCGAAAAGGCTGGCCCAAGTCGGGAACGCGCTGACGAGATGGCGGCGAAGACCAAGCATTTATAGTCAACGGGTGGGCGGCTTGCTTGTCTTGGCAGGCGATGCGTTCCTTGTATGCTAAATGCAGACTGCTCGCCGGGTCGCGCTGTCTTGAGAGGACCTGGAGCAGCCGGAGCGCTAAGAAAGCCTGCAGCCAGCACCCTTCGACATGCCCCTCAACTCAACTAACCAGTTAGCGGACCTAACCTGTTTCAACACCAATCATCCCGTGTCGACCGGGGAGTTCGACCAAAATGGCGAGGTGTTGCGGCTGGCACCGTGGTCTGCCGTGGAGTGGGTGCATCGCCACTGAGACGCGTCAGAGGGACTGCATAATACAAAACGGGCGGCTCGATGAGCCGCCCGTTGTCTTAAGAGTCAAAGGTATTTCAGTTCGGGCGTGAGGCCGCGTCGGTCAGTGTCGATTTGGCATCTTCATAGATGGCGCCAACTTTGCCCGACACGTCCTCATAGACTTCGGCAACCTGTTCCTTGCCCTTTTCATAAGCTGAAGCCGCAAGCTTACCGGCTTCGCGCTTGGCTTTATCCGAAGCCGCACCGAGGATTTCGTCTTCCTGGCTCGTGTGCGGCAAGGTCGCGCCGAGAGCAGCACCGGCTGCAAAAGCCAGGGCCCCGGCGATCAATGGCTGCTGGTAAAGTGTGCTCGACATCATGCGGCTGGCCTGATTGGCGCCACTCTGCAGCTGGCCAGTCAGATTGCTGGCTTGATGCTGCAGGCTGCCACCAAGATTGCCGGCATGGTTCTGCATTTGACCGCCAAGATTGCCGGCCTGCCGGGTCAACTGGCCGCCAAGGTTAGCGGCGGAATTGAGCCCCGATTGGAGCGTTGACGAGACGGCATCGGTGACGTCGTGCCAAGTGTGGGAAGCCCATTCCGAAGCGTTAGCTAAGATACTGCCGGCCTCATCACGGAACTGTTCGACACGATTACCGGATTCGTCAATGAAACCGCTGAATTTCTTGCCGGTGTCATCCATGAAATGACCGATGCGATTACCAGATTCATTGGACTTGGCCTTGTAGGTCTTGCCCAGATCGTCGGCAAAATGGCTGTACCATTCACCGGTCTCGTCCTGCTCATGGCGCGTGCGCTGCATTTCGGAGCCACCGACGCGGGCGTACGGGTAGGCGGGATAGCGTGGCGCTGCTGGCTGCGGCTGGCTAGAATGACCTTGCAACTGGGCCGCTGCGGCCTGCACGCCACCACCAGCGATGAGCCAGAACAGGCCGACGCCCACTAAGGCCACCGGGAGCGGATTGGCAGTAACCGCATGCGCCAGATTACCGGCAAATTCGCCGCCACCGTGCTTGGTGTAGCTCAAAGCCTCGTCGATCAACTGACCGGGCGACAGGCGCTGCTGGATTTCATCGAGGCGCTGGTCGAGTTTCTGGCGCTGCTCTTCGGCTTCACGGGCCAGCTGAGCGGAATCCTTATGCGTGGTGCTATCCATCAGAACTTCTCCTTGACGGTCTCGACATCGCGCTGAAGCGAGCCGACCGTGCGATCGAGTGACATGTTTTCGCCCTTTATCGCCGCGACACCGCGGTTGATGAAGGTGTAGGCGACCGCACCGACCGCGATGGTAACGATCACCGCCGAGATGGCGTGGGCGACGGTCGGATTGACCCCCATCGCCACGAGAATGGCGGAGATGATGGCGACGATCGCCGCCAGCATCACGCCGATCGCGCCAATGGCCAGCACCCCACCAATGGCAAGCTGTTGGCCAGCGGATGAAACCTCGGAGATTTTCTCGCCGACTTCGGCTTTCGCCAGTTCGATTTCCTTGCGGAACAGGCCCGATACGTCAGAGACGAGACCGCTCAGCAGTTGGGAGATCGGCCGATCAGTTTGAAAGTCGCTCACAGGCCACCCCCAGCGCTGTCGTTGCCGTTGTCATAGCTGCCCGACTGGTTCGACGTGGTCGATCCAAGGGAGTCGGAACTGCCGACGCTGGCACCGCCAGCCGGGGTATAGGAGGAGTTGTCAGAGTAGGTATCAGTCGCACTGCCATACGACGAGCCATAGTTACTGGTGACATCGCTGCTGCTCGAACGGTGCGACGACGCGACGAGAAAGCGGCTGGCGACGAAACCAAGCAGCGCTGCTGCACCAAGGAACACCGCCGGCTGACGGCGCCCGAAATCCTGCGACATGGCGATCAGCTCATCGACGCTGCTATCGCGAACCGTCGCCGCATAACCCTCGACGCTGGTCGCAATGGTGCGGGCGTAGCTGGTGACCGGGTTGCTTTCGTCGAGCTCGCCGACAACTTTGTTCAGCACTCCCACCACGTTGTCCATGTGGCCGGCGATCATCGACTTTTGGTCGGTGGCGATTTCCTTGGCCTTCTCGGTCGCGCTTTCGAGCTGATGCGTCGCAGTCTGCTGGACCTGGCTAACAATATTGCCAGCCTGACCCATGACTTCCGTGCGGACATCTTCGACAGCGGCGCTGGCGCGCTCGGCTAGCTTCGTAGCTTCGGTCTGGGCCGTTTCGGCGAGCTTGGCAGCGGTGTCGGCGACGGAGGTGCCGACAGCGGTATCGGTGGGGGTATCGAACGTGTTCAGCCCCGTCCCGGAATACGGCGGTTTATCGGTGTTCATGGCGTGCTCCAATGACTCTGCTTAAGCCGTACTGACGATGGATGACGCTAGAGGCATCGCCCGCCGGTTGCGGCGTTGCTTATCAAATGGAGCATCAAGCCATTGTGTTCCGTCCAAGATGACAGAGATGGCACTTTATCTCGTCGCTACGCGCTTTTCGTCGGTTAGCACTGGTCACGCGGCGCAGTCATCGCGCCGTGGATGATAGACTGGCAGATCGGCACGTTCTCGCGGCGACAGACATTCGATTGGATCGGTCGGGGCGGCGGGTAGCGTCAGGGCAGCGATTAGCTTGTGCCAGGCGTTATAGATTTTGCGCATTTTGGGTGTCCTTTCCGCAGGTGATTTCTGAGCGGAACTCGACTTTATCAGGACATCTCTGCCTCGCCTCAATCGACAAGAATTCGGCGATGATATAGAAAAACTATATGACCTCCGTGTTTCCAGTGCCACTCACGCCATCCGCGCCATCGAGATCGTTGCGCGACGCGGGGCGCTGGCTCCGGCGGCCGAGGAGCTTGGGGTTACTGCCGGAGCGGTCAGCCAGCACATTCGACGGGCCGAGGAGCGGTTGGGCGTCGAATTGTTCGAGCGAACCTCGCATGGCCTAGTGCCGACGGCCGCCCTGTCAGAGGCACTGCCCCAACTCTCGGCGGGGTTTACCGCGCTGGCCGATGGGCTGACGACGCTGAGGGGGCCGGACGAGCGGACGCTGGTGGTGACCGTCGCCAGCGTCTTTGCCTCGCGGCTGCTGATCTGGCGGATCGGCAAGTTTTCGGCGCTGCATCCGGAAATCGAAGTGCGGATGGTGGTGACCGGGCGATTGATCGATCTCGCGCGGTCCGACATCGACTGCGCCATCCGGTTTGGCACCGGCGACTGGCCGACGACGGTGACGTCCTTGCTTGGCGGCAAGCGTTACCGCCCAGTCTGTACGCCGTCGATCGCTCGGCAACTGAAACGGCCAGCCGACCTTGTCAGGGTGCCGCAGATTCGCGACGAAACCGCGATGTTGCGCTGGGACGACTGGTTTGCTGCGGCCGGCATGGTGCCAGTGCCACTGACCGGGCCGACCTACACCGACGCGACCATCGCTTTCGACGCGGCGATTTCGGGACAAGGCGTGCTGCTGGCAGTCGATTTGATGAGCGCCGATGCAGTCAGCGACGGCCGTCTGGTGCGGCCGTTCGACGCCGTCGTCGACAGCGACATGGGCTATTGGTTCGCGACCGCGAAAGGCCGTCGCGAAACAAGGAAAGTCCGGGTGTTCCGCGACTGGCTGATCAGCGAAGTTAGCGACTCCGCTGATGGGTATGTCCCGCAACTGGCCCGGAAGCGGAAACCGTGACGCTTGCAGCGCACCGGTTTCGCGCCAGCGACGGTGTCGAGATCGCCTATGGCACCGCTGGACCTGTCGGCGGGCGCACCGTGGTGCTGTGCCACGGTATCGCCGCAGCGGGACGGCAATTGGCGGGCGATGCCGCAGCCTTCGCCGAGGCTGGGTATCGTGTGCTGGTGCCCGATCTGCGCGGCCACGGGCAATCGGGCAAACCGCCAGGGAAACTGCTGGCGAAAGATTTTTCCATCGCCCGGCTGGCCGAGGACATGTTCGACCTGCTCGATCGCGAGGCCGTCACCACCGTCGACTGGGTCGGCAATTCGCTCGGCGGCATCGTGGCACTGCCGATGCTGCACCAGTCGCCGGAACGGTTTCGCTCCTTCGCCACCTTCGGGACCGCCTACCGGCTCGACCTCCCCGCATGGGCCGCGCCGATGCTGGCGCCGCTGTGGCGACTGGCCGGACGCGAGCGCGTGGCACGGCTGACGGCGCGCTCGACCAGTGCCGATCCCGCGGCACGGGCGCTGATTGGCGACATTCTGGCGCACAGCGATCCGGGGACGGTCGCAGCCACCGCCGTCGGGTGCGCAAATTATAACTATATCGGCCATGGGCAGACCTATCCCGGACCGGTGCTGCTGCTGCGCGGCAGCCGCGACGGACCGGTGAACCTGGCGCTGAAGTCGACCCTCGCGGCAATGCAAGGGCGCCCCAATTTTACCCTTGTCGACCTGCCCGGCGGCGGCCACTGCGCCAATCTCGACGCCACGGCAGCGTTTCGCGGCGAGTTGCTCAAATTCTGGGGAAGGACTTAGCCCCGGTCAGGAAGGTGTCCTGTGCCGTCACTTACTTTCCCACCAGCACAAACACATTTTTATCGGGCGCTTCCATCACGGCCACATGGCCGGACTCGGTGGCAAACGGTGCCCGGATCCACTCGACAACTTCGTTGCCACTCAACATGTCGTAGGTCTCGCGAACATCGTCGACGTGGATTTCCACCTCGGTGAAGGTTACGTCGGCATTGTCGCTCAGCACCAGTTCGGAGCTATCGGCGCGCGGAAACTTCAGCCCGATCAGGCTCGACGCCACCCCTGTCCCGGAAACCCGTTCAATCCGCCAAGCCTGGGTGAGACCGAGCGCACTATAGAACGTCAGCGAAGCCGCGATATCGGCAGTGTAGATGCAGACGCATTCGAGTTTCTGAAACATGTGATTTCTCCTGATGAACCCACCTGTTGCAGGTTCCGCATTAGAACACAAAGGGAACACACCGGTTGGTCAGGGTCGCACCGCGCCGCGCGACAGCAGGCGGAGCCAGAGGGCAAAAGTCAGGACGATGGCGATACCGATGGCAATGAGCGAGGGGACCCACCCCGTCTCGGCGCCGAACAGCACCTCGTGCATGCGGCGGCCAGGCAACAGGGTGAACGCACCCGTAAGAATCAGGGCGCCGAAATAGAGGCTGGTCATCGTCGCCCGATGCGCCACCACATTGCCCCGGCGGATGAACCAGATGCCTTGCGCCACGCTGGCGTAGGTCAAAATGGAAAACAGGTGGATCGGACTGAACGGGCCAATGAGCCGGATTTCGCTGATGAACAGGGAGGTCGTGGCAACCACCAGCATCAACACGATCCAGATGCGGCCCATGAGTTTGTGGCGGCGCGTGCCTTTGGGACGAAACAACACGATGGCGCCGAGCAGCATCGCGGCAATGGCCGCTGCGACGTGCAACTGAATGACGAACGAAGATTGCAGCAGCGGCGTCAGCGTCATGATGATCTGGCCTTTCGTGGAGGGCCGCTAACGACGCGGCGGCTTGTCGAAGTGGCGTTGCCGGACTAGTCAGGAAGCTGCAACCGCGCCTGCGGGAATGACGGGAAAACTTCGTGGACCGCACCGCACTGCAATCCGCGCTTCGCCAGATGCATCGGCATTTCACCGACCGCCGGGTGCTCGGCAGCATGGCAGCGGTGGCGGTGATCCTCGGTTTTGCCGGCCCGTTCGGAACTTTCGATATGCTGCCGTTGACAACGCGGCTGCTGTATTGGGCGGGAATCGTGCTGGCGACTTATGGCGTCGGCTATGCGGTATCCGAAGTGGTGCTTTCCCTGTTGCGGCCGCTTCTGGGCAACACCGCGGTGCGGGTTATCGTGCTCGGGCTATGCAGCGGCCTGCCGATTACCGTCGCGGTGCTGGCGATCAACGTCGGGGCCTTCGGGACGTTCGGCTGGCGGATGATCGACGCGCTGACGCTGCTGCTCAACTGCACGGTGATCGCCATTGGAGTGAACACCATCGCCGAGATCGCCGGGTCGGTGGCACGTTCGGGGGATGAAGCCGAGTCGGAAGCGGCGCTGCCGGCCGTTTTGCTCCGTATCCCCCTGCCCCAGCGCGGCCAATTGTTGGCTCTCAGTGTCGCCGACCACTATGTCGAGGTAATCACGGACCGCGGCAAGACGCTGGTGCTGATGCGGCTCGGCGATGCGATCCGGGAGACCGCGCCAGTGAAGGGCCTGCAGATCCACCGTTCGCACTGGGTGGCGCGGGACGCCGTCAAGCGCGGAGTCCGGAGCGCCGGCAAGGCCGAGATCGAGCTGGTCAATGGCACGAGGCTGCCGGTCAGCCGCGGCTACTTGCCCGCCGCTAAGGCCGTGGGCCTGCTGAAATAGCTTCCCTGAGCCGCGTTTTCTTTACGCGAACCGGTACCCATTTCGCTTGAAAACGCTCTAATCCAGCGCCGTGCCGTTGAGCGCCAGCACCTGCCCCGCGAGATGCAACGAGCCACAGATGACGACGCGGGCGTTGGGTGTCTCGGCGGCGCGACGGAGGCCGGCACTGACCGAGCGCAAGGGCCTGGCGACAAAGCCCAGCTGCAGCGCGACATCGGCCAGGGCGCGCGCGGTCCAGGCGGCACGGTCGCCGGGGATCGGCACGGTGTAGATCGTCGGTTCGAGATCGCGGAAATGGTTGAAATAGCCCGCCGCGTCCTTGTTGGCGAAGGTGCCGATGATCAGCACCAGCGGCCGCCGATCGACTTGCGACATCTGCCGCAGCGACGCCGCCAGCACGCCACCGCCGGCTTCGTTATGGCCACCATCGAGCCACAGCTCCTGGCCTGGGGCAAGGAGCGCGTTGAGCCGGCCGCGCAGCGGCATCAGCCGGGCCGGCCAATCGACGCTGCGGAGGCCGATGGCGATGTGGGCGTCGCTGACCGGCAGGCCAAAATGCCGGCTGGCGGCGATGGCGAGCACGGCGTTGTCGTACTGATGCGGCCCGGCAAGGCGTGGCGGCGGCAGGTCGAGCAGGCCCTCATCGTCCTGGTAGACGAGGCGACCGTCCTGGGCGAAACCGTCGAAATCCTCTCCGGCGACGAACGGCTTGATGCGCAGGATTTTCGCTTCGGCGAGCAGCCGGTCGCGCCCGGCTTCGGTCTGGATGCCGATGACCGCCTTGCTGCCGCGCTTCAGGATGCCGGCCTTTTCGCCGGCAATTTCGGTGATGGTAGTGCCGAGATATTCGACGTGGTCGATCGACACCGGGGTGATCACCGCGCCGAGCGGGTGGTCGACGACGTTGGTGGCATCGAACCGCCCGCCGAGCCCGACTTCGAGCAGCAGGAAATCGGCCTCGACTTCGGAATACAGCAGGAACGCCGCGGCGGTGGTGATTTCGAAATAGGTAATCGGCGCGCCGGCGTTCGCAGTCTCGCAGCGCTCGAGCGCGGCATTGAGGGCGCGATTGGTCACCAGCCGGCCCGCCAGCCGGATGCGTTCCCGGAAATTGACCAGATGCGGCGAGGTATAGACGTGCACCGATTTACCGGCGGCTTCGAGGAACGCCCGAAGATAGGCGACCGTCGAGCCCTTGCCATTGGTGCCCGCCACATGGATCACCGGCGGCAATTTGTCCTGCGGCCGGCCGAGCGTTTCGAGCAGCCGCTCGATGCGACTGAGGTTGAGGTCGATGAGCTTGGGGTGCAGCGACAGCAGCCGCGTGAGAATGGCGTCGGTGCGGGACATGACACTGCCGGAGAAGTTGGAGTGCTTCTCTAGCGGATTCCATTGGCCGCTGAAAGCGTCGCGAGACGGCCACCGCCTGCCGGGAGCGTTAGCGTGATGACGTAGGTCGCCATGGCGACGAGGCGCGGGTCGCGTTCGGCCCATTCGATGATGACGATGGCGTCGGGATCATCGAACAGCCCGAGCTCGGCGATTTCGGCGGTGTCGCCAAGGCGATAGAGATCGGCATGCAGCACCATCCGGCCATTGCCGTCATAGGGTTGCACAAGGGCAAAGCTCGGCGACGGAACATCGAGCTCCGGATCGGCGAGCAGGGTACGGATGATGGCGCGAGCCAGCGCTGTCTTGCCGGCACCGAGATCGCCCGACAGCGTCACCAGCGCACCGGGGGTCAGCTGGGCGGCAAGTTCGGCGCCGTAGGTCGCCGTCGCAGCATCGTCAGCGAGAAACCGCGTGGCCTCCATGCGCGCCTCTGAACTGGCAAAAATCACTCGACCGCGCTGGCCATCGAAGCGTCGGCCGGCAGGTTGACAATGACGCGGGTGCCGCGCGGCTCGCGAGGTTCGAGGCTGATGGTGCCGCCATGCATGTGCACGAATGTGCGGACAATGGCGAGGCCGAGCCCGGCGCCGCGCTGACGGCCGGCCATCGCTGTATCGCCACGCTCGGTGATCGCCGTGCGCATTTCCTCGGTGACGCCCGGTCCGAAATCGTCGACGACGAACAGGATTCGGTTATGGGCGCGACCCTCTACCGACAGGCGAATTTCGGCGCCCGGCTCGGAGAAACGCGCGGCGTTGGACAGGAGATTGTACAGCACCTGGACGATGCGTGTGCCGTCCGCGACGAAGGCCGGCAGGTCGGGATCGATATCGACGGCGAGGTTGAGCTGGCGCTCGCCATTGACCTCGGGGAAGGTTGCCGCGAGCCCGGCCTTGGCCTTTTCGACGAGCGTCGCGATGTCGACCGGCTCGGTGTGCAGATGGGCGATGCCGGCATCGACATTGGCGAGATCGAGGATGTTGTCGATCAGGACGCCGAGGGTGACGCTCGAGGCGCGGATGTAGTCGGTATAGCTGCGCTGGCGCTCGTTGAGCGGACCAACCTCGGAAGTGGCGAGCAGATCGGCAAAGCCGATGATGTTGGTCAAGGGCGAGCGCAATTCATAGGAGACGTTCTGGACGAAGGCGTCCTTCAGCCGGTCGGCCATCACCAGCGCATCGTTGCGTTCGCGCAGCAGCCGCGAATAATTGGCACTTTCTGTGACATCGACGAAGGTCATCATGGTCTGCCCGTCGGGCAGCCGGGTGATAGCATAATCGAACAGCCGGCCATCGGCGCGGTTGATGCGGCCGGTGGTATCGGACCGGGTCGGGTTGAGATCGATGATCCCGCGCTTCAGGTCGCGCCAGATGGCGCCGCCATCGGCCGGCATGCTGCGAGCGACGGATTCGGCGATCTGGTCGATATGCGGATGCTGACCGAGTTCGTTGGTGGGCAGCCGCCAGAATGCCGAAAGACGTGGATTGGAAAGCGTCAGCCTGCCATTGGTGCCGAACACCGCGACGCCTTCGGACAGCGCGTTCAGCGTTTCGCGCTGCACATTGGTCATCGCCTTGTTCTGGCTTTCGAGCTTTAGGCGCTCGGAAATATCCTCGAACACATAGATGACGCCACCTTCGGGACCAGCGGGAGCCGAGATCACCTTGATCGAGCGGCCATCGGGCAGGTGCCAGGGCTCGTGTTCCTTGGGGGTCTTCAGCCCATAGGAGGCGAGATGGCGGGCGCGCCACGCCTGATAATCGGATTCGGCGGGTAGCATGTTGTCGGTGCGCAGTCGGTCGAGAATGGCGCGTTCGTCGAGCCCGAGCTTGAGGAACCGCTCGTCGAGGTTCCACAGATCGCGATAGGCCCGGTTGAACTGCACCAGCGAGCGGTCGGCGGCAAAGATGGCGATGGGCGTCGCCAGCGCATCGATGATGCCGGTGATATGGGACAGCGACGGCTGCGGCACGGCTTGGTCGGGACGTTGCTTGGAGCGTAGATACCCGGCCTTGCCGCCGCTGATTGGGAATTCAACGAGGTCGAAAGCCCCGGCGCTGCCCAGTGCCACCTGCATGGAGATCGGCTTGTTGGTATCGGCGAGTGCGGCGAAGTGCGTGCGCAGTTGGTCGGCTGGGATCAGTTCCGCGGGTTTGGTTTCAGTACAGGGTTTGCCGAGCTGGCGGGCCAGGTCGAGGTAGTGCTGGTTGGCGAAGATCAACCGGTTGTTGCCGTCACGGGCGAAGGCAGGCTTCGACAGCAACGCCAGGATGGCGCGGGCGCTGGCGAGGTCGGCGATCATACCCTTGCCATCGATCAGCGGCTCGGCTTCGGGCTGGAGAAAGGCCGGGCGGAAGCGCACCACGGCCCCATCGCCCATCGCCCAGCCGGAGGTTCGGATCAGCCTGCCATCGAGCGCCTTCAGCGATAGATCAAAGGCCTGGCCGTTGGCGCGCAGGGCCTCGACGGCGCGGGCGAGGCTCGCGGCATGTGGTTCGCCGAGCCAGGTCGGGAAGTTGAGCAGCGATTCGGCGCGGCGGCCGATCGGCAGCACAGCAGTGGGGTGGCCCAGGAATTTCGGGATATCGCCGCCAGCGCGCCAGACTATAGTGACTTCGCGGGTGCCGGCTAGCAGGCCTTCGTACTCGTCGACGCGAGCCCGGAGATCGGCGATCTGCGCCGCCGACAAAAGCCGTGCCGCCTTGCCCTCCCGCAGGACGCGGCGCATGACGACAAGGGCGATCAGCGCAAAGCCACCGGCGCCGAGCGCGATGGCAAGCGGGGCGGAGTTCAGCATCGGGCTGACGGTTGTAGCTTGTGCGAAAGCGGGAGTTACGAAGACGGCCGAAGTCGAGAAAACGCTGAATGCACTGGCGCCCTGCCCTGCGAATCCCCACCGTTTCCGGATGTGCTCCGGCTCCATACACTGACCTCGCGGACGATTTGACACTTCGACTGGTCCAAGGATCTCCGCCGCCGGATCACCGCGATACCTACGCATAACTGACTTCAAGGAACCTATGTCGCGGACGTCGACGGCGCTAGCCGAACTTCCTGCAACCGGCCAAGCAACGCGGCCGCTCTTCGAATCATGTCAACATAACGAGTGGCGGACGGCGCAAGAAGCGCCCCACCTGCCTGCGGACAGCAAGGATCAGCAGAATAGACCCTTGACCGCGAACGAACAGGGTACAGTCGATCATTACGCCACCTGACAGAGGAAACCCGGCAACACGTGTCGCCGGGTCCATCCAAGGTCGATAAATTCTCAGTAGCGGTAATGCTCGGACTTGAACGGACCGCTGTCCGAGACGCCGATATAATCGGCCTGCGATTTGGTGAGCTTGGTCAGTTTGGCGCCGAGTTTGGCCAGATGCAACTCGGCGACCTTCTCATCGAGGTGCTTCGGGAGCACGTGCACGCCTTTTTCAAGGTTCTGCCCATTGGTCCAGAGTTCGATCTGCGCCAGCGTCTGGTTGGAGAACGAGGCACTCATCACGAAGCTCGGGTGGCCAGTGGCGTTGCCGAGATTGACGAGACGGCCTTCGCTCAGCAGCACGATGCGCTTGCCCGACGGCATTTCGATCAGATCGACCTGCGGCTTGACGTTGGTCCACTTGAAGTTGCGCAGCGCGGCGACTTGGATCTCGTTGTCGAAGTGGCCGATGTTGCAGACGATCGCCATGTCTTTGAACTGGCGGACGTGATCGATGGTGACGATGTCCTTGTTGCCGGTCGCGGTGACGACGACATCGGCGCGCGGTGCGGCCTCTTCGAGGGTGACGACTTCATAGCCGTCCATCGCCGCCTGCAGGGCGCAGATCGGATCAACTTCGGTGACCAGCACCCGGGCCCCGGCGCCGGACAGCGACTGGGCCGAACCCTTGCCGACATCGCCATAGCCGCAGACCACGGCGATCTTGCCGGCCAGCATCACGTCGGTACCGCGACGGATGGCGTCGACCAGCGATTCACGGGTGCCGTACTTATTGTCGAACTTCGACTTGGTGACCGAGTCGTTGACGTTGATGGCGGGGAACGGCAGTTCGCCCTTTTCGTGTAGCTGGTAGAGCCGCATGACGCCCGTGGTGGTCTCCTCGGAGACACCCTTGATGGCACTGCGGATGCGCGAATAAAACCCCGGCGACTGCGCGAGGCGCTTCTTGATGGTGGCAAAGAAGATTTCTTCTTCCTCGTTGCCGGGCTTGTCGAGGATCGACGGATCGGTTTCCGCCTTGGCGCCGGTCAGCACCAGCATGGTGGCATCGCCGCCATCGTCGAGGATCATGTTGGGCGTCTGGCCGCCCGGCCAGTCCATCATGCGATCGGTATATTCCCAGTATTCGTCGAGCGTTTCGCCCTTCTTGGCGTAAACGGCAACACCCGAAGCGGCGATGGCCGCAGCGGCATGATCCTGGGTCGAGAAGATGTTGCACGACACCCAGCGGACTTCGGCCCCGAGCGCGACCAGCGTCTCAATCAGCACGGCGGTCTGGATGGTCATGTGCAGCGACCCCGCGATGCGGGCGCCCTTGAGCGGCTGGCGTTCGGCGAATTCCTCGCGGATCGACATCAGGCCGGGCATTTCATATTCGGCCATGCCGATTTCGATGCGGCCGAAATTGGCAAGGTTGATGTCCTGGACGATGTAGTCGGCAGCCATAGGGCTCTCCCGCGTCGGTTCTGAATGATGTTGGGCGGCTTATACGCAGGGAGACCGGCAGGGGCAACAGGGATATAAAGAAATGTTTATATCTCTGGCTCCGGAACTGGGATCGGTTTTGCCCGACTTAGCCTCGAGAGAGATCTCTCACGACCTCATGGTGAGGTGCTTTGCGCCAGCAAAGCCTCGAACCACGAGGCGGTCCCCGGAGTGACAATGAATAAATCGGTGCGCTGACCTTGTAGTTCGAGGGTCGCTGCGCTCCCACCTCACCATGAGGTCTGACGGCAGAGGCCAACTGCGCCCTTACGGCCGATAAACCACGCGGCGGCGCCGGAACGGCAGCATCAGGAAATTGATGATGCCCATGCTGACGGCATAGCCAATCAACAGGCCGGCGCCGGCATAAGCAAACCCCTCGATGGTCACTGGCACGGCCGGCTGAAAATTCTCGAGGGTGCGACGGCCGATGTCGCTGTCGAGATAATCGGGCAAATGCTGCAGCCGCTCGACGGCGCTGGCATTTTGGATTTCGGTCAGCGTATCGGTCAGCATGCTGTAGCGCACGAAGGTCGCCTGCATGCTGGCGCCGCGGTTGGCGAGGAACTCGTCGAGGCTGAGATCGTAGCGCGCCAGCGCTTCCTCGCGCGACAGACCGCCGGCGTTGGCAGCACGGTCGAAATCCTCGGTGATGATCTTGAGTTCATCCACGGCGCCGCCGAGGCGCTGGGTATATTGCTGGGCATATTCGGGAAACTGGCTCAGCACCAGGCCAAGCGCGATACCGCCGATGGCGCCGAGGGTCCGTCGCATGCCAGTTCCTCCGGGCGCGTGATCAGATGGGAATGGGTTTCCGCCGTGCAACGGTTCTAGCGCGAGGGAGGTTCAATGGCGGTTAAGCCACGCCCTCATTGTCCTCGTCGAAGCCATTGTTGACGAGTTCGACCAGCGCCTCGAGCGCTTCGCGGGCCTGCTTGCCGGCGGCCTGCACCAGGACGTGGCTGCCCGGCCCGGCGCCGAGCATCATCAGCCCCATGATGGAATTACCGTTCACCGTGGTGCCGTCCTTGGTGACCTTGACCTCGGCATCGAAACATTCGGCGGTGCGCACGAAGCGTGCCGACGCCCGGGCGTGCAGTCCCTTGCGATTACAGATGGTCAGTTGCTGGGCCAGTGCCCGGCTCCCGGTGACCGCGTCCATACTCAATTCTCCAGTATCGATCAGCTCCCCAGCATCTCGCTGGCTACCTGGATATATTTGCGACCGGCTTCGGCAGCAATTTTCACCGCTTCCTTGAGGTCGCGCTCACCGCGGATGCGCGCGAGCTTCACCAACATAGGTAGGTTCACCCCGCAAATCACCTCCACATCGCGCTTCTGCATGGCAGATATAGCGAGGTTGGAGGGGGTACCGCCAAACATGTCAGTGAGGATAATCACGCCATAGCCAGTCTCGACGCGGGCAATGGCGGCGAGGATATCGGAGCGCCGCGCCTCCATGTCGTCATCGGGCCCGATGGCTACGGTTTCGACCTGCTCCTGGGGACCAACGACATGTTCGAGGGCCGATTTGAACTCATCGGCAAGCGCGCCATGCGTCACGAGGACGAGACCGATCATGCACTTTCCTTATGGCCGGCGGGCCGGGGGCGATTTTGAACGTCGGCGAACGGGATTCAAGTGCTTTTTTGCCGCGCCGCGCGCTGTGGCGCGATCTCCCGCATTGCTTCTCGGACAAGGAGCAGCTGATGGCTGGTTTCGACGAGGCCATGGCGCGGCACCGGGCACCGCGCGAGGCGTACCCCCGAAAGCTCGATCACCAATGCATCTTCCTCGACCATGCGCTCCATTTCCTCGACCAGATCGACGACGAGATGGAGGCTGGCCTTGGGCACAAACGGCCGGCGAACGATGCCCCGGCCGCGCAGTTCGACGAGGCCGGCAATCGACGCCGGAGCGTACATGACCAGGCCCCCCGGTTCATTGGCGAGTTCGATCCGGTCGTCGGCAACGATCCAGGCCGGTTCGCCCTGCAGCGCGCATTGGTCGAGCAGCAGCAGCGCCAGCAGCGATTTTCCGGCACCGGACGGGCCGCGCAGCAGCACGCCGACGCGACCGAGCAGCAGGCCGGTACCGTGGATGTTCCGCCGCTCGCTCACTTTCGCGCCCGTGGCAACAGCACGGTGAACCGGGCACCGCTTCGGTCATCGCGGTTGGCGGCGGTGATGGTGCCGTTATGCGCGAGGACGATTTGCCGGGAGATCGACAGGCCGAGGCCGGAGTGATCGCCGAAATGCTCGCCATCGGGGCGGTCGGTGTAAAACCGCTGGAAGATGCGCGAAATGTCGCCGCGGATGCCGGGGCCTTCATCGGTGACGGTGATGGTGATGGTTTCAAGCGTCGTCGCTAGCGCCACGGTGACGGTGCCGCCGGGAGGCGAGAAGCTGACGGCATTGTCGACCAGATTATTGATGACCTGAGCCAGCCGGCTGTCATGGCCATAGACCATTGCGAGGAAGCGCCCCTGCCGCTTTTCAAGCACCACGGTCACGTCACGCTGGGCGGCGACGTCCTTTTGGATCGAAACCATCGCATCGGTGAGCTGATCGAGATCGACGCGCTCGCTGCTTTCGCGCGCCAGTTCGGCATCGAGTCGCGAGGCGTTGGAAATGTCCGAGATCAACCGGTCGAGGCGGCGAACGTCGTGCTGAATGATGGCATTGAGGCGCTCGCGATCCTCGGCGCGCTTGGCCAGCGGCAGGGTTTCGACGGCGGAGCGCAGCGAGGTCAGCGGATTTTTCAGTTCGTGCGCCACATCGGCGGCAAACCGCTCGATGGCTTCGATCCGGGCATAGAGCGCGTCGGTCATCGCCCGCAAGGCGCGCGAAAGATGGCCAATTTCATCGGGGCGGTCGGTATAGTCAGGAATTTCAGTACGCGCATTGCCGGCGGTCTGCACGCGCTCGGCTGCGGCCGACAGCCGCCGCATCGGGCCGGCTATGGTGCCGGCAAGCAGTAGCGACAATACTATCACCACCGCGGCTGCGACCAGCGCGATCTTGAGGATGCCCCAGCGCTCCTGGATGACGATCTGGTCGATATCGCCGGGCTGGGTCGAGAGCAGCAGCACGCCGACGATGGCGCGCTGGCGCTGCACCGGCACGGCGACGGAGACCACCAGCTGGTTGTGGACATCGACGCGGACGATGTCGGCGGCGCTGCCGTTGAGCGCTGCCGTGACCTCCGGGTAGCGCTTGCCCTCATCACCGCCGAAATCCTGATAGACCGGAAAATCATCGCCGGGCACCCAGGCCATCAGGCGGTTGAACCAGTCGACGAGAAAGAAATTTCCCGGCGGCGCATCACTCGGCGCAGCACGTAGCACTTCGCCCTTGAGGTAGATCGAGGCGCTGTCGAGGATCAGCAGGCCGCCCTGATCAAAGATGCGGGCCCTTGTCCGTGACGGGGTCACGAGATTGCGCAGCAGCGGCGCCACCCGCTCGGGATTGATCGGGAACTCGAGCGTCGGATCGAAAAAGCTCAGCGGCGAAACCGCGCCGCCCGATTGCAGTTCGAGCAGGCGATCGGGATTAACCGAGATCACATCGGAATCGACCGTCGCCGAAGCGGCAATGGCGGCCGCCATGATTTCGCCCTGCACCCGCAGCGACTGGACGCGGGCATCGATCAGCCCGACACGCCACTGGTTGAGATAGAGAATGCCGACCACCAGCACCGCCAGTGCCGTGAGATTGAGAAACACAATGCGGCGGGTGAGATTGGAAAAGACCGTGAAGGCGAGCAGCCGCTGGACCGCCGCGATCGCCCGCTGGATGCGGCGACGCATCGCGATCAGTGCTGACCGCAGGCGCGGCGTCGTCACTGGATCGGACTGCACCGGCGGTTGAAGCTCGTCATCGGCGACGGCCACGGCTGCCTCTTATTGTTCCTTGAAGCGGTAGCCGACACCGTACAGCGTTTCGATCATTTCGAAATCGTCGTCAACGGCTTTGAACTTCTTCCGCAGCCGCTTGATGTGGCTATCGATGGTGCGGTCATCCACATAAACCTGATCGTCGTAAGCTGCGTCCATCAACGCATTGCGCGATTTGACCACACCGGGCCGCAACGCCAACGCCTGCAGGATCAGGAACTCGGTGACAGTCAGGGTGACGCGCTGGGCGCGCCACGTACAGGTGTGGCGCTCTTCGTCCATCACCAGCGCGCCGCGTTCGATCAGCGCCTTGCTCGGAGTGGCGTCACCGCCGACGGTGGCACCTGTCGGGTCGCGCGGGGCGGAGCGGCGGAGGATGGCCTTGACCCGCTCGACCAGCAGGCGCTGGCTGAACGGCTTGGTGATGAAATCGTCAGCGCCCATCTTGAGGCCGAACAATTCATCGATCTCCTCGTCCTTCGAGGTCAGAAAAATCACCGGCACGTCGGATTTCTGGCGCAACCGACGGAGCAGTTCCATGCCGTCCATGCGTGGCATCTTGATGTCGAGAATGGCCAGATCCGGACGATCGGCAGTGAGGCCTTCGAGTCCGGAGGCCCCGTCGGTATAGGTCGAAACGATGTAGCCTTCCGCTTCGAGCGTTAGCGACACCGAGGTCAGGATGTTGCGATCATCGTCCACGAGGGCGATCTTTGGCATCAACTTCCCTTTCCGAAAAGCGCGACCGCGAGGGTCGAGCACGGCTCTGCTGCCACAATTGGCATAAAGTAAGGCGTCGTGCCCCGATTACTACCGCCATCGGTATTGCCAACGGCGTCAAGGCATTAATGTTCAATTATTAACAGCCGCAGCATCGCCAATGCATACATTATGTGCATAGACTGCGCTAACACGTTGCAACTTCCGTATTACGACACTTTGCCGGATGGATTTCGGCCCAGCCTCACCGCTTTATCAGGCTCAGGACATGGGGTCCGCAGCGGGTTCAGTGTCATGGCGACCTTCGATCATTCCGGGTTCCGGCAGGCTATTACCGATACTGCCGGTACGGTGTATCGCGGCCTTGCCGCCGATGTACTGGCGGAGGCGGCGGTAGCGAACGGGTTGGCGCGGCGTACCGCCTCGGGTGCCCTCAGCGTCACCACCGGCGTGCACACCGGGCGCAGCCCCAGGGACAAATACATCGTCCGCGATGCGCTGACGGCCGACAGCGTGTGGTGGGACAATACCGCGGCGATGAGCGTCGAGCATTTCGACCGCCTGCTGGTCGATGGCCTTGCGGCGCTTGCCGGGCGCGATATCTACGTCGAGACCCTGTTCGCCGGCGCCGATGCGGCGCACCGGTTCGACGTGAACGTCGTGACTCCGAGCCCCTGGCATGCGCTGTTTATCCGCAATCTGTTGATCCGGCCCGATGAAGTCACCGGCATTCCGGGTGGCGACCCGGTAACGGTGCTGCACCTGCCGCATCTCATCGCCGACCCGAAACGCCATGGCACGCGCTCGGGCACGGTGATCGCGCTCGATTTGACGCGCAATCTCGTGGTCATCGCCGGCACCGCCTATGCCGGCGAGATCAAGAAGTCAGTGTTCTCGCTGTTCAACTTCCATGCGCCGGCGCGCCACGTGCTGCCGATGCATTGCAGCGCCAATATTGGCGCTAAAGGCGATGTTGCGCTGTTCTTTGGGCTGTCGGGCACCGGTAAGACGACATTGTCGGCCGATCCCCAGCGGCCGCTGATCGGTGATGACGAGCATGGCTGGTCGGATCGTGGCGTGTTCAACCTCGAAGGCGGTTGCTACGCCAAGACCGCCGGCTTGACCGCCGCGGCCGAGCCGGAGATTTTCGCAGCCACCGAGCAGGCCAATACCGTGCTCGAAAATGTCGTGCTCGACGCCGGTGCGGTGCCCGATTTCGCCGATCTGAGCCTCACCGAAAACGGCCGCGCCGCTTACCCGTTGACGGCACTTCCCAACGTCGCCCCTGGCGGCATCGGCGGCACCCCATCGACCGTAGTGTTCTTAACTGCTGATGCCTTCGGCGTCTTGCCCCCGATCGCGCGGCTGACGCCGGACCAGGCCTTCTACCATTTCCTCTCGGGCTACACGGCCAAGGTGGCCGGCACCGAAAAGGGCGTGGTCGAGCCGACAGCGACCTTTTCAGCGTGCTTTGGCGCGCCGTTCATGTCGCTCCACCCCTCGGTCTATGGCGAGTTGCTGGCCGACAGGCTGGAAAAGAGCGGCGCCGCAACGTGGCTGATCAACACCGGCTGGACTGGCGGCGGCTATGGTGTCGGCAAGCGCATTTCGCTCAGCGCCACCCGCAAACTGTTGACTGCAGCGCTATCGGGTGCGCTCGACGACGTGCCGATGCGCACCGACCCGCTGTTCGGACTCTCGGTACCGGTCGCCGTCGAGGGCATCGACTCGGCCCTGCTTGAACCCCGCCGCACCTGGGCCGATCCCACCGCCTATGACCGCGCCGCGGAAAAACTCGTCGGGCTGTTCACCAGCAATTTCGAGAAGTTCGGCGACATGGGCGAAGCCGCCGAAGCCGGCCCGCGCCTGCAAGTCGCGGCGGAGTAATTATTACTGCCGGGAACCACTTGCCCGGACCTTTGGGGCGCAAATGATTTGCCGAGTGCCAAGGTAAATGCAGGGGCCCAAGCGCGCTGTGCAAGGCCTGCCGGGCGTTTATAGGTTTGGCCCAAAGTCCGGGGAAGTTGCGACCATGACCATGGTAATTCTGATCGTCGGGGTCGTCGCCGCACTGTTGGGCGGCCTGTGGCTGCTGCAGGGGCTGGGGCTGGTTGTCATCCCGCCAATGCTCTGCGTTGCCGATTGCGCACCGCTGGAAGGGCCCTCTACCATGTGGGCGGTTGTCGGCCTGGTGATGTTTGGTGCCGGAGCATTCGGAATTTACACGGCGATCCGGCGCTACCGCGCTGCTGGGATTTCCACCCGGACCTGAAGCACGAGCCGTTCTGATAGGCTCGAAACGGCGGCGCTATTCGTTTGCTCAGGCGTTGCCTTTCAGGGCAACCGGCAGCCGGGGTGAGCAACAGGACTTGCGCAAGACCGGCACCTAACAGCCTGAATTCCCGGCCCGCGAAACCTGTCAGTTCACCGAATAAAACAGATGCGAGCCGATGCTGGCGACCTGGCGGAACTTGTGCGACCAGGAAGGGGAGACGGCGCGGGTGTGGTAGTACAGCGCCGTGGTCGGGATAACGCCCGGGGTCTCGCCGGAGACGAACTCGGCATAGACTTGGGTCGCAATGTCCGCGGCCTTGGCCCAGGCACGCTTTTCGGTGCCGAAATCGGAACGGCCGTCACAGGCAAAGGTGAACTGGCAGCGATAACGGCCCTTGTTGGCGTTTTCGAACACCACTCCGCAGATCGTCGACGGGAATTTTTTGGACAGGGCGCGATTGACGATGACGCTCGCCACGGCCCATTGGCCATCGGTGCTTTCGCCGCGGGCTTCGTGATAGATTGCCTGGGTCAGGCAAAGCTTTTCGTCGTTGGCGAGACCGAGCTTGGCTTCGGTCGGCAGGAAATTGGCCTTGACGTAGGCAGCGAGCGCATCGGGACCA
The DNA here is from genome assembly GCA_028290665.1 of Devosia sp. Classification (GTDB taxonomy): domain Bacteria; phylum Pseudomonadota; class Alphaproteobacteria; order Rhizobiales; family Devosiaceae; genus JAQGJK01. The sequence goes on from JAQGJK010000027.1 coordinate 23,938, forward strand.
ATTGACGGGCGCAGGCCGAGCGTGCCGCCCTCGGCCATTTCGATGGCCTCAAGCGCCGGATTGCGCTTTTTGGCGACATAGCTCGACAGCACCTGATCGGTCAGTTCGCCGGTGGCGCCGAGGATGAAGATGTCGGTGCTCTGCACGGCCTGCTGGCGGGCAACATAGGCTTCAAGCAATTGATTGGTGAGTTCGGGTGTGAAGGCCGGAGCGAGCTCGACGGCGACTTCAGGGGTTTCGAGTCGCGGCGCCTGTGGCGGCGTGGCGATCCGTTTGGCGACGAGACCGGGACTGAGCTTGGCGGGAAACACCAAGGAGGCGACATCGAAGGCGGAGGCACTGCCGGCAGAGAGCAGCATCACGGCTGCAGCACCACACACGACCAGCTTCGCCCGCAGCGAATGTTTGATGTTTGTTAGCGTCAATACGCCCCGACTTCCCCTGGCGCCTTGATCCAGACCGGATCGCTCGCACCAGCTTTGCTTCACCCTGCCCCCGCGGCAAGAAACACCGAATTTACGGCCAATTAACCATAAGCTTCCGTGTGTTAAAGGGACGTTAACGGGTCAATCGTGGCAATGGAAAGGCAAACTACGTCATATTTCCTGCCACAATCCGGATTTGCCCAAACGGGGCTTAAACCAATTGTTAAAATGCTTTCGAGCGGCAGAAACCATGCGGTGAATCAGCGGGTTATCTCACGGGCGCCGCTGTGGCATATTGGCGACAGCGTGAAGGTATTATCGGCAGTTTGTGCCATTTCGGCACATTCGATCAGCGCTCGGTTGGCTTCGGGAATGCCGTGCGCACGTGATCGAGGCTGTCGAGAATGGCGATGCCGAGTGACCGGATTTCATCGCTCGGATGCACCAGATCGGGAATCATCACCGTCTGCATGCCCGCTGCATGCGCGGCGCGGACGCCAGCGAACGAATCCTCGAGCGCGAGGCAATGTTCCGGTGCAATCCCGAGGCGTCCGGCCGCCATCAGGTACGGCTCAGGATGCGGTTTGGGGTTGATGACATCGTCTCGGGTGACAATGGTTTGAAACATGTCGAGCAGCCCGGCGGTGCCGAGATGGAGGGTCGCATGCGGCGCGCGCGATGAGGTGGCGATCGCCGTTGGAATACCGCGATCGCGCAGTTCCTCAAGTATTTCGCGCGCCCCGGTCTTGACCGGCACTTCGAGGTGCATGCGCTCGCGCATCACCACCCGACAGCGGTCGTCGAACTGTGTGTAAGGAAAGCTGACGCCATAGGTGTCGACCAGAAGCGCGCGGGTGTGCTCGTGACTCGAACCGACCATCGAGAGGTGGACATGCTCGTGCATTTCGAAGCCGAGTTCACCGGCCACTTCGAAGACGATGGTCTTGAACACCGCTTCGGTGTCGAGCAGCGTACCGTCCATGTCGAAGATCACGGCGGAAAAGGGTTTGAGCGCAAAGCTGTCGGGATCGGGAAGCATGCTGCCGATATAGGGACATTTATGGTGAGGCGCCACCTTGTCCCGCGCATCGCCGCCTTGCATCGCTCAACCGGCGACACTTCAAAACCAGTCACGCTGGTGCTATGAGCCCTCGATGGCCGATTTCGACCCCTACCAGCTGCTGGGTCTGTCGCGCGCCGCCAATGCGGCGGCGATCAAGACCGCCTATCGCCAGAAAGTCCGCGTCGCCCATCCCGATCGCGGCGGCAAATCCGAGGCCTTCATCGCCGTTGTCCGGGCGTTTGGCGTGTTGTCCGATCCCGAGGCGCGACGGCTCTACGACGAGACCGGCATCGTCGATGACGCCGGGGTAAAGTCCTACAGGAAGGACGTTTCAGTCATCCTGGCCGACATGTTCGATGCGGCGGTCGGCGCTGCCGTGGCTACGGGCCTACGGCTCGACAGCGTCGATTTCGTCGCCCAGATGCGGAAAGCCGTCGATTCGAGCCTCGTCGAGGCCAAAGTCCAGGCGCGGCGGGCGGAGGGCGAGATTGCCGACCTGACGCGGTTGCGCGGCCGCATTCGCCGCAACGGCGAAGCGCCCAATATCTTCGCCGACCGCCTCGATACCCAAATCAGTGATCGCACCGAGGCGCACGCGACGCTCAAGCGCCGGGTGCTGATGCTGGAAACTGCGGTCGTCGAGCTCGGCAATTACGAGAGCGACATCGAGCTGATCGCCGCACTCGAAGCGGCCGAATAAGCTCCGACATCCGTCGGCAACGTGGCGCCCCAAAAGGTGAAAAAATGAGCTTTTCTGCGCTGGTTACCCGCAAGACCGAGTCCGGCGCCATCACCTCGGCGATCGAAACCCTCGACGACAGCCAGCTGCCGGACGGCGAAGTCACGGTCGCGGTCGCGTGGAGTGGCGTCAACTACAAGGACGGGCTGTGCCTGACCGGCGGCGGCGCGCTGGTACGATCCTACCCGCATGTGGGGGGCATCGATTTCTCCGGCACCGTAATCGACAGCCGTGACGCCCGATATGCCCCGGGCGATCAGGTGATCAGCACCGGCTGGCGCGTCGGCGAAATCCGGTGGGGCGGTTTTGCCGAGCGGGCGCGGGTCAAGGCCGACTGGCTGGTGCCGCTGCCCGCAGGCCTGACGGCCCGCGATGCCATGGTGCTCGGCACGGCGGGGCTGACGGCAATGCTCGCCATCGACCGGCTCGAAGCCAACGGTCTGGTGCCTGGGGCCGGCGAGGTGCTGGTCACGGGGGCGGCGGGCGGCGTCGGCACCATAGCGACGCTGCTGCTGAGCCGGCTTGGCTATAGCGTTGCGGCGATGTCGGGGCGCCCGGAGTTGACGGCCGAGCTCCAGTCCCTTGGTGCGGCCACGATCATTTCGCGCGACGAATTTCTCGGGCAACCCGACAAAGTGCTCGAAAGCGCGCGCTGGGCAGCGGCGATCGATGCCGTCGGCGGCCCGGTACTCGGAAAACTGCTGAAGCAAGTGAAACCGAGCGGCGCTGTCGCTGCTATCGGCAATGCCGCAGGCGTCGAAGTCAGCACCACGGTGTTGCCGTTCATCCTGCGGGCGGTGTCATTGTTCGGCATCGACAGTGTCAGCCAGCCCTATGACGTGCGCGTGGCGGCCTGGGCCCGGCTGGCGCGACACTTCGACTCGTCGGCGTATTCTGGGTTTGTCAGAGAAGCGGGGCTCCCGGATGTGCCGGCGATTGCCGCCGAGATCCTCCGGGGACGGGTGCGGGGCCGGACGGTCATTCGGGTCGCCGGTGCATAGGTCGGTCCCGAGCAACTGAGTTGCTCGTCCCGGTCATCCGGTTTAGGAGCAGCGACGCTAGGCGGCTGATGGCCGATGGCACGCTCTCATTTGAGGTTTTGCGGTGCAGGTTACGATATTCGGGACGGGGTATGTCGGGCTGGTACAGGCAGCGGTGCTTGCCGATGCCGGCGACAAGGTGGTCTGCGTCGATATCGATGCGGCCAAGGTCGAGCGGCTGCGGGCCGGTGACGTCCCGATTTTCGAGCCGGGGCTCGAGCAACTGGTCGCTTCCGGGACGGCATCGGGCAATCTGTCGTTCACCACCGACGCGGCAAGCGGGGTCGCCCATGGCTCGATCATCTTCATCGCTGTCGGCACGCCGCCCGATGAAGATGGTTCGGCGGACCTCAAATACGTGCTCGCCGTTGCTGACACGATTGCCCGCGAGATGGAGGGCCACAAGACCGTCGTGGTCAAATCGACCGTCCCGGTCGGCACCTGCGACCGTGTCGCCGAGCGGCTCGGCCAGCGGCTGAGCGAGCGCGACGGCGGCGAACGCTCGTTCGACGTGGTATCCAACCCGGAATTCCTAAAGGAAGGCTCGGCGGTCAATGACTGTTCGAAGCCCGACCGGATCATTCTCGGGGTGGCGAGCGAGCGGGCGGAACTGGACATGCGCGAGTTGTACGCGCCGTTCAACCGCAACCATGAAAAGATCATCACCATGGATGTGCGCAGCGCCGAACTGACCAAATACGCCGCCAACTGCATGCTGGCGACCAAGATCAGCTTCATGAACGAAGTCGCCAATCTTGCCGACAAGCTC
>JAQGJK010000024.1 GCA_028290665.1 Devosia sp.
CCAGATGCGACAACTTTAAAAGCCAGGCCAAATGCAAACGTCTGACTAGTATAAATACGTACCACACCATCAACCAGTAGCGAATTTACCAATAGCGTATATCCCAAGTAAATTTTGTAGAAATCGATTACCAACGTGTTAAAGTGCCTGGAGATAAAGCGGACAACGCAGTTGAAAAGCACTTTATGGGCGAGGTTGAATTTTGAGTGAGTTGCCCGTCGACGGCATGCTGCTGACGCGGCCCGAATGGTCTGCTTCCCGAGGAAGTATCGCGCGAATGTCCGGGGAAGTGCTCGGCACGCAAATCGAAATGCAGAACCAGTTGCCGCTGACCTTCGGTATCACCGGCCCGCTCATGGTAACGAGCACACCCCGCCATCGCGTCGAGCTAGGGCTCAAACGGCTGGCCGATATCGTCATGTCACTTTTGGCACTGGTGTTTCTCGGACCGGCGCTAGTGTGCGTGGCTGTTGCTATCAAGCTGACCAGCCGGGGTCCGGTGTTGTTCCGCCAGCAGCGCCTCGGCCTCGACGGCGTGCTGTTCCCGCTGCTGAAGTTCCGCACCATGCATTGCGAGCTGGCGGATGCCTCCGGCGTCGCCCAGACCAAGGCCGGCGATCAGCGGGTTACGCGCCTTGGTCGGTTGCTGCGCAAAACCAGCATCGATGAATTACCGCAACTGGTAAACATCCTTTGGGGCCACATGTCGGTGATCGGGCCGCGTCCACACGTCCCCAACATGCAGGCCGCCGGCACGCTGTATCGTGAACTCGTGCCCTATCACGACCTCCGCCTCGGCATGCGCCCCGGTCTCTCCGGCTGGGCCCAGGCCAACGGCCACCGCGGCCCCACCGACGACGCCTTCAGCGCCAAGGCCCGCATCGACCACGACATCGCCTACATCCAGAACTTCACCCTCTGGCTTGACATCCGCATCATCCTGCGGACCATTCGTCGGGAATTCTTCACCGGCACCGGGGTTTGACGGGTCACGCCGTTAGTTCATGACAAGCTTGGCTTTTGGCACCAGCGGTTTGCGCGGTCTGGTGGTCGACCTGACTGACGTCGCGGTGTCGCGCTACACGGCCGCATTCGTGGCGCACATGCAGAAACAATTAACGGCCACTCGCATGGCGAGAGTGCTCATCGGACGTGATTTGCGGTCCAGCAGCCCGCGCATTACCGCTGCGGTGATGGATGCCGTGGCGGCTGCCGGCATGATGCCGGTAGATTGTGGGGAATTGCCGACCCCGGCGCTGGCGCTGTTTGCGCTGCATGAGGGCGCGCCCGCCATCATGGTCACGGGCAGCCACATTCCGGATGATCGCAACGGGCTGAAATTTTATCGGCCGGACGGTGAGATCGACAAGGCGGACGAGCTTGCCATTTTCGAGCGTTTACCGGTCGATGCAGCGACACCGGCAGCCAGCCGTCTTCCGCCCGCCGAGACCGCCGCTGCCCTCGAAGCCTATTGTCGCCGTTATGAGGCGCTGGGCCAATCCATGTCCCTCGCGGGTCTCCGTCTTGGGGTCTACCAGCACTCGAGCGTTGCCCGCGATCTGCTTGTCCGCATCCTCACGGCACTCGGCGCAACCTGCGTGCCGTTCGCCCGCGCCGACACCTTCCTGCCGGTCGATACCGAGGCGGTCTCACTAGCAATGGCGACGCTGCTTGCCGATTGGGCTCGCGACAACCCGGTGGACGCCATCGTCTCCGCTGATGGCGATGGCGATCGGCCGTTGCTGACCGATGCTTCCGGCACAGTCGTCCGCGGCGATCTCCTTGGGCTCCTTACCGCCGCGGCGCTCGGCGCCGATATCGTTGTCACCCCGATCACCTCAAGTTCCGCTATCGAACTCTCGGGCCGTTTCAAGCAGGTCATCCGCACGCGCGTCGGGTCGCCCTATGTCATCGCCGGCATGACTGCAGCCGCAAGCGGAGCGGGGGTCGTCGCCGGATTCGAGGCCAATGGCGGGTTCCTGCTCGGCACGCCGATCGATTGCGATGGGTTGACGCTGGCGCCACTGCCGACGCGCGATGCGGTTTTGCCGCTGATCGCGACGCTGGCCCTCGCCCGGCGCGGCGGCAGAACCGTCGCCGAACTCGTCGCGGCGCTGCCGCCGCGCTTCACCGCCAGCGACCGGCTGACCGCTATTCCCGCCACGCTCAGTGGACCGCTGGTTACTGCGCTCATCGCCGGTCCCGAAGCGGTGGCGGAGTTGCTCGACGGTCTTGGCACCGTAGTCGCAGTCGATGCTACCGATGGCGCACGGTTGACGCTGGCGGGCGGCGAGATCGTTACCCTCCGCGCGTCGGGCAATGCCCCCGAACTGCGCTGTTATTGCGAGGCCGACACCAGGGTCGGTGCGGAACAAATGCTGGCGTCGGTGCTTGAGCGGGTTCGCGCCCGGCTGTCGCGCGGAACCCGGCTGTCGCGTGTAAAAGGACAATCATGATCGTACCCGTCATTCTCGCGGGCGGGCAGGGGACCCGTCTCTGGCCGATGTCGCGCGCCGCTCGGCCCAAGCAATTCCTGCCGCTGATCGGCAGCGACAGCCTGTTCCAGCAGACGCTGCTGCGTGTCGCCGACGCCACCCGCTATGCCGCGCCGGTCATCGTCACCAATGCCGATTACCGGTTCCTCGTCGCCGAACAGGCGCAGGAAGCCGGCGTTGCACTGTCCGGCGTGCTACTCGAGCCCGTGGCCCGCAACACCGCCGCTGCCATTGCCGCCGCAGCGTTTTTTGTGCGCGACAGCGTTGGCGAGGATGCGATCATCCATGTGCTGAGTTCGGATCACGCCATCACTGCCGACGAAAATTACTGGTGGTCGGTCGATACCGCAGCTGCTGCCGCTAGCGCCGGCCGCCTCGTCACCTTTGGCATCACCCCGACGGGTCCCGAAACCGGTTATGGCTATATCGAGGCCGGCGACGCAACCGCCCACGGCGTCCATGCAGTCAAGCGCTTCGTCGAAAAACCGAACCTCGAAGCTGCCGAGGCCATGCTCGCTGCCGGCGGGTATTTCTGGAACAGCGGCATGTTCATGCTTGGCGTTGCGAGTTTCCTCGCCGAGCTCAAGGCGCTCGAACCCGAGATCCACGCCGCCGCCCGGGATGCGGTCGGCAAAGCCCGGTCCGATCTCGATTTCGTCCGCCTTGACGAGACGGCTTTCGCCACTTCGCCGAATATTTCGGTCGATTACGCGGTGTTCGAAAAGACCGCTCTGGTGTCGCTGGTGCCGGTCACCTACGCCTGGTCCGATCTTGGCAGCTGGGATGCGGTGTGGAAAATCTCCGCCAAGGACGCCTCTGCCAACGTTGCTCCAACCAATGCGACGCTGACCAACACGCATAATTCGCTGGTGGTGTCGGAAACCGCGCATGTGGCACTCGACGGGCTCGACGACGTCGCGGTGATCGTCTCGGAGGATGCCATTTTCGTTGGCCGACTATCCGAGGCGCAGCGCGTCGGCGCTATCGTCAAGACGCTGCGGGCCGACCGGGCCACGGTGGGGATCACCGAAATCCACAAGACCGCTTATCGGCCGTGGGGCGGCTACGCCTCGATCCTCAGCGGCGACAGGTTCCAGGTCAAACGGCTGTTCGTCAAACCCGGCAAGCGCCTGAGCCTGCAAAAGCACCACCATCGCTCCGAACACTGGGTGGTCGTCCGCGGCACTGCGGAAGTGACGCTCGACGGCAACGTGACGACGCTCGCCGAAAACGAGTCCATCTACCTGCCGCTCGGCTGCATCCACCGGCTCGCCAACCCCGGCAAGATCCTGCTGGAACTGATCGAAGTGCAGACCGGCTCCTATCTCGGCGAGGACGACATCATCCGCATTGAGGACGAGTTCGGCCGCGCCTGAGGCGGCTCGCTCTCCCGAACACCCAACCCATCGTTCGTCGGACTCCGGTGGCAAAAATCACTCGGCGGGTTCGATGACTTCCTTGCGGGCTGGGTTGTTGGGGTGGGTGGTCCAGTTGGCGTATTGGCCGTTGACGATACGGCCGGTGCGTTCGTCGATGGCGCCGACGGGTAGAGTTTCCATGGTGATGCAATCGTCGACGGGGCAGACGTTGACGCACAAATTACAGCCGACGCATTCGTCGTCCATCACCTCGAAATGCCGCCGTCCGTCTTTTTCCTTCATGATCGCCTGGTGCGAGGTGTCCTCGCAGGCGATGTGGCAACGCCCGCATTTGATGCAGAGGTCCTGGTCGATCCGGGCTTTGCTGATGTAGTTGAGGTTGAGGTACTGCCAGTCTGTAACATTGCGCACGGCACGGCCGGCGAAATCGTCGAGCGTGCGGTGGCCCTTGCTGTCCATCCAGTTGGACAGCCCCGAAATCATCTCCTCGACGATCTTGAAACCGTAGGTCATCGCCGCAGTGCACACCTGCACATTGCCGGCACCGAGCGCTAGGAACTCGGCCGCGTCGCGCCAGGTGGTAACCCCGCCGATGCCGGAGATCGGCAGCCCGTAAGTGTCCGGATCGCGGGCGATTTCACTGACCATCGATAGGGCGATCGGCTTTACCGCCGGTCCGCAATAGCCGCCATGGCTGCCGCGCCCGTCGATCGAGGGCTCGGGCGAAAAGGTGTCGAGATTGACCGAGGTGATCGAGTTGATGGTGTTGATCAGCGATACCGCGTCGGTGCCGCCGTGCTTGGCGGCGCGGGCGGGCTTGCGGATATCGGCGATGTTCGGCGTCAGCTTGGTGATCACCGGCATGCGCGAATACTGCTTGCACCAACGCACCACCATTTCGATGTATTCCGGCACCTGGCCGACGGCAGCGCCCATGCCGCGTTCGCTCATGCCGTGCGGGCAGCCGAAATTGAGCTCGATGCCATCGGCCTCGGTGGCTTCGACCAGCGGCAGGATGGCCTTCCAGCTCTCCTCCTCGCACGGCACCATGATCGAGACGATCATTGCCCGGTCGGGCCAGTTCTTCTTGACCTGCTTGATTTCGGTGAGATTTTTATAAAGGTCGCGGTCGGTGATCAGCTCGATGTTGTTGAGCCCGAGCAGCCTACGGTCGGCGCCCCAAATCGCGCCATAGCGCGGCCCGTTGACGTTGACTACCGGCGGACCTTCCTCGCCCAGCGTCTTCCACACCACGCCGCCCCAGCCGGCCTTGAAGGCGCGCTCGACATTGTAGGCTTTGTCGGTCGGCGGCGCCGAGGCGAGCCAGAACGGGTTCGGCGATTTGATGCCGACGAAAGTGTTGCGGATATCGGCCATGGCCTAATTTCCCTTTTTCGCCTTGCGCAGGAGTGTCCTGCATTGTCGCTTTGGCCCGGTATTCCGGGAGCCAGATTCCTACAGCCCGATCAGCATCCGGTTGATGCTTTCGGCGGCATCGCGACCTTCGGCCACTGCAGTGACGGTCAGATCGTCGCCGCCCGTAGCGCAATCCCCGCCGGCCCAGACTTTGGGGTTCGACGTGCGGCCCTCGCGATCGACGGCGATCTTGCCGCCCGCAAGTTCGACGCCCTCGCCATCCGAAGCCAAGGTCTGACCGATGGCTTTGAACACCTGGTCGCAAGCGATGACCGTGGTTGCGTCGGTCGCTGTCAGCGTGCCGTCGCGCAATTGCATGTAGCTGAGCTCGATGCCGGTCACCGTGCCGAACTGCACGATGACGCGCTTGGGCGCCAGCCAGTGCCGGATGGTGACGCCTTTCGCCGCCGCGAGATCCTGCTCGAACTCGGAGGCGTTCATCTGGGCCTTGCCACGGCGATAGACCAGCGTCACTTCCTCGGCGCCGAGCAATTTGCTCTGCACCGCCGCATCGACCGCCGTCATGCCGCCGCCGATGACGACGACGCGGCGCCCGACCGGCAGTTTCGACAGGTCGGTCGCCTGTCGCAGTTCGGCGATGAAATCGACGGCGTTGTCGACGCCGGGCGCATCTTCGCCCTCGGCCCTCAGCGCATTGACCCCGCCGAGCCCGATGCCAAGGAATACCGCGTCATAGCTGTCGGCGAGTGCGGCAAGCGAGAAATCCTGGCCGAGCAGCTTGCCCTGTTCGATGTTGATGCCGCCGATCGCCGTAACGTAGTCGACTTCCGCTTGCGCAAAACCATCGACGCTTTTGTAGCTGGCGATGCCGTATTCGTTGAGCCCACCCGGCTTGCTTCGCCCGTCATAAATAGTGACCCGGTGGCCGTGCAGTGCCAGTCGGTGCGCGCAGGCAAGGCCCGCCGGGCCGGCCCCGACTACGGCGATATGTTTGCCGCTCGACTCCCGTCGCGTGAAGAACTGCAGGTTGCGGTCCATCGCGATGTCGGTGGCGTAGCGCTGCAGCAGGCCGATCTTGACTGGCTTGCCCTCGGCTTCCTCGCGCACGCAGGCTTCCTCGCAAAGCTGTTCGGTCGGGCAGACGCGGGCGCACATGCCCCCGAGGATGTTCTGGGAAAAGATCGTCGCCGCCGCGCCCTCGGGATTGCCGGTGCTGATTTCGCGAATGAACAGCGGGATATCGATCGAAGTCGGGCAGGCATTCATGCAGGGGGCATCGTAGCAGAAATAACAGCGGTCGGACTCGACCAGTGCTTCGTGCCGGTCGAACGGCGGATGCAGGTCCGAGAAGTTCTTTGCGTAGTCGGCGGGATCCAGCCGAGCCGGCGCGATCCCTTCCTGCAAACGTGCCTCGGCCATCCTCAAACGTCCCTTGCTGCCGTAGTCCCCGCGAGAACGCTAACGCAGCCAAATTTTTTTATCAATTGGTCAAATACTGGCAGACCAGGCAGCTATTCGACCCGCCGACAGCCCTTAACGGCTTCTTAAGAAAAGGTCAGCTTAGTTGACCCGTTTTGTGGACTCTCTGCAACAGTTCCATAGGTACGAACCAATTGTGGCACAGAATCCGGCAATTGGGGCAGTAGTCTCACATTCCAGCCACGAGTTCTGCCTAGCGGGCAACCATCGTTAACTGCTTCAGGACTGTCGAGTTTGTTCAAGTCTCTCTGCGTTTCCGCCGCACTGACCATGAGTGCACTGTGTGTTTCAACTGGCGTAACTCTCGCCGCCGATCAATGTGGGGGCGCTTCCTGGTACGCGCTCGCCGGCAACCGCACCGCCTCCGGTGCCATGATGAATCCCAATGCGATGACCGCAGCGCACAAGACGCTGCCGTTTGGCACCAAGGTGAAGGTCACCGACCAGCGCACTGGCAAGTCCGTTGTGGTCACCATCAACGACCGCGGCCCCTACGTTAAGGGCCGCGTCATCGATCTCTCCCGCGCCGCCGCGACCGAACTCGGCTTCAAGAACCGCGGCCACACGCCGATCTGCATTGCGCAAATCTGATCCGCGGAGCAAGGCTCAACCCTGATCGCCTGCCATTCAGCTTGACCCGGGGGCGGGCGGCTTACACCATCGGCAATCCGTCGTTGCAAAGGATTGTCCCGTGCCGCTTGCCCCCTGGTCCGAACTTGCCCCTCGCCTCGTTGCCGTCGCGATGGGCCGCGAACCCGCCGACATGCTGGTGCGCAACGGTCGCTGGGTGAACGTCCACTCCGGCGAGATCATCGCCTCGACCGATATCGCCATCGTTGGCGGCCGCATCGCGGCCGTTGGCGCCGACCTCGCCTACACCGCCGGCCCCGACACGGAAATTGTCGAGGCCGCCGGCCGCTTCATGGTCCCGGGGTTGATCGATGGGCACATGCATGTCGAAAGCGGCATGGTCACTGTCACCGAATTTGCCCGAGCCGTCATCCCGCACGGCACCACCTCGATGTTCATCGACCCGCACGAGATCGCCAACGTGCTGGGGCTGCCCGGCGTCCGGCTGATGCACGACGAGGCGATGGCGATGCCGATCAACGTCTTCGTCCAGATGCCGAGTTGCGTTCCCTCGGCTCCGGGGCTCGAAACTCCCGGGGCTTCGATCGACGAGTTCGACGTCGCCGAGGCGATGACTTGGCCCAACATCATCGGGCTCGGCGAAATGATGAACTTCCCCGGCGTTGCTGCGGGTGACCCCAAGATGCTTGCCGAGATCGCCGCGACCCAGCGCGCCGGCAAGACCGTCGGCGGGCACTATGCCTCGCCGGACCTCGGTCGGCCGTTTGCCGGCTATGTCGCGGGTGGCCCCGCCGACGATCACGAGGGTACCAGGCCCGAGGACGCCATCGCCCGCGTCCGGCAGGGCATGCGCGCCATGCTGCGGCTCGGCTCGGCCTGGTTCGATGTCGCGAGTCAAATCCGCGCCGTCACCGAAAGCGGCCTCGATACCCGCAATTTCATCCTCTGCACCGACGATAGTCATTCGGGCACCCTGGTCAATGACGGGCACATGAACCGCGTCGTCCGCCATGCGATCGCGCAGGGGCTGAAACCGATGGCGGCGATCCAGATGGCGAGCCTCAACACCGCGACGCATTTCGGGCTCGAACGCGATCTCGGTTCCATCACCCCCGGCCGCCGCGCCGATCTGTTCCTGACCTCCGACCTCGTCACTCTGCCCATCGAACTGGTCATCGCGCGGGGGCAGGTCGTTGCGGAACATGGCGAGCTGCTGATCGACATTCCGCCCTACGAGTATCCCGAGATGGCGCGGAACACCGTCAAGGTCGGACGGCAAGTCGCCGCGGCCGATTTTGCGATCACCGCGCCGGCCGGGCGCAACCGGGTCACGGCACGGGTCATCGGCGTCATCGAGAACCAAGCGCCAACGCGGGCACTGGAACTGAACCTGCCGGTCGAGGATGGTCTCGTCAGCGGCGACCGCGGCCAGGATGTCTGCCAGATTTCCATCGTCGAACGGCACCGCAACCTTGGCACCGTCACCAACGCGCTGGTGTCGGGGTTCGGTTACAACGTCGATTGCGCCGTCGCCTCCACCGTGGCGCATGACAGCCACCACATGATCGTCGTCGGCACCAATCGCGACGACATGGCCCAGGCCGCCAACCGCCTCGCCGAAGTCGGCGGCGGCGTCGTCGTCATCTCGAAGGGTGTCGAACTGGCGCTGGTCGAACTGCCGATCGCCGGCCTGATGAGCGACGAGCGCGCCGAGATCGTCGCCGTCAAAGCCGAACGCGTCGTCGCGGCCATGCAGGCCTGCGGCTGCACCCTCAACAACGCCTACATGCAGCACTCGCTACTGGCGCTGGTGGTCATCCCCGAACTCCGGATTTCTGATCTGGGGCTGGTCGACGTGCGGACGTTTGAGCGGGTGGAACTGTTTGTTTAGCCCACTCCCGGTCTCCCTTCTCCCCTTGAGGGAGAAGGTGGCAGCGAAGCTGACGGATGAGGGGTTTGATGACTCTCGATCAAATGCCCTGCCAAAAGCAGCGTGCTTGCCGAGCCCTAATACGTCAGCTCAGTAAACCGCGCGCCACGGCCGTCATACAGCAGCAACCGGCCATAGAGTGGCTCGCCGATGCCGGTGACGAGTTTGATGGCTTCCATGGCCATCAGCGTGCCGATGACCCCGGTCAGCGCGCCAAGGACGCCGACGGCTTCGCAGTTGGGGAGGTCGTCGGCGTCCGGGGTCTCGGAGTAGAGGTCGGCGAAACGCGGCGTGCCGCGGTGCGGGGCGAACACCGTGATCTGACCGTCGAACATCGCCACCGCGCCGGCGACCAGCGGAATGCCGGCCCGTTCCGCTGCTGCGGCGACGATGAGGCGGGTGTCGAAGCTGTCCGAGCCGTCGAGCACCAGATCGTAGTCGCCGAGCAGGGCGTCGGCATTTGCTGCATCGAGCCGCACTGTATGCGATACGATGATGACGTGCGGATTGAGCGCCTGCACCGACGCAGCGGCGCTGGCAGTCTTGAGCGTGCCGATGCGGTCAGTCGTGTGCAGCACCTGCCGCTGCAGATTGGACAGCGAGACGGTGTCGTCATCGACGATGCCGATTGTCCCGATCCCCGCCGCGGCAAGGTATAAAATTGCCGGACTGCTGAGGCCGCCGGCGCCGATGACCAGCACGCGAGCTGCCTTCAGCTGCTGCTGGCCCGGGCCGCCAAGCCCCTTAAGCACCAGGTGCCTCGCATAGCGACGGGTTTCGTCGGGCGAAAAGCCGACCATGCTCAATTGCCGAGCGGCACGGCGATGAAGCGGCGATTCGGACCTTCGAACCCCATGGGAAACACCGAGACAATGGCCACGGCGCTGCTGAGATCGCTGGCGAATTGCGGAGCGACGACGGCGTAAATCCGGTAGTCCAAAGGGCACACCCGCGAGGCGGGCACACTGGCGTCGCGATAGACCTCGCGCGTTTCGGTGCCGGACAGTGTCAGCGCAAAGCCCTTGGCTTTTTCGGTCAGGTACTCTTCGCAGGGTTCGCTGCTGTCGAGCGGAAACATGTCCATGGTCAGGGTGTAAGCATCGGTGGTTTCGCCGGGGAAATAGCCAACGAGGGCGAATTCGAGGTGTTGGCCGTCATCGTCGGGCACGCCGTCACCGATCATTGCCAGAACCTGCGCCGGCTGATGGATGGCGAGCCGTGCCAGTGCGGGCGCTGCGGCGGCCAGCGCCAGTTCACGGGCCGGATCGGCGCTGTAGTCCTGAAATGGCGTTTCTTCCTCGACTTCGGCGCGATAGGGCGAACCCGGCAGCCAACGGTCATTGGGCAGGTCGACGACATAGATGCTGGAATAGGGAAACCCCGCGCCGTCGCTGACACCGAATTCCTCGAAGGCGAAATAGCGGCCATCTTCCGAAAAGCCGATGAAATCGATCAGCGCCCTGTCGCCGGCCAATGCCGGAAGTGCCAGCAGCGCCGCGCCACTAGCCGCGAGTGCGATGCCCAGTCGAGCCGTAGCCGCCAATACCGCGTTCAGTTTCATCGAGTTCGGCCTCCAGCCGGAACTGGGGCAGCGACACCGGCGCCACCACCAGCTGGGCAATCCGATCGCCGCGCCGGACGGGGAACGGATCGTGCCCGTGATTGATCAGCACCACTTTGATTTCGCCGCGATAATCGCAATCGATAGTGCCCGGACTGTTGAGCACCGTCACCCCGAACTTGGCCGCCAGCCCCGAGCGCGGCCGGATCTGCGCCTCGTACCCTTGGGGCAGGGCGATGGCGAAGCCGCACGGCAGCAGCGCCCTCTCGCCCGGAGCAATGGTGATTTCGTCATCGAGCGGCAACGCCGCCGCGAGATCGACACCGGCTGCCCCCGCCGTCTGCCGGGCGGGCAGTTCGAGACCTTCGCCATGCGCGAGCCAGCGAAACCCGATCGACACGCCGCCCCCGTCGGTCACGGTCACTCGACCCGGATGATGGCGAACAATTCGTCGGGCAGGTCGGTGGTGCCATTGATCAGGTCGAGGAACGGAATGACCGTCTCGGCCGAGCGTCCGTCATCGGCCAGGGTCATGTTGGTGTCGGTGACTTCGACGCCGCCGATCCTGAAGGTGATGGTGTGACCTTCAAAGAAGGCGGCCATCATCGCCTTGGTTTCCGCGTCCAGTTCCTCGCCGGCAGCGGCGCCGGTGTCGGCGCCCATCTCCGAGGTGATGTTATCAGTCGGAAACGACACGCGTACGAGGCCGGGACCGGCGCTGGTGATCACCGCGCTATCGTCGCTGTCGTCGCCAAAATCGAGGTCGTCGAACTTGCCTTCCGAGACAATGACGCAGGTGGCGGTTTCGCCGACGATGGTGGTCTCGCCGCCGTCGCAGAAATTCGTCTCGGCAGCGTCGCCCGACATGATCATGTCGTACATCGATTTATCCATGACCTGCGTCACGGTCACCTTGCCGTCGGTTTCGCTGGTGATCGCCACGTCGACATTCATGTCGAGGCAACCGGCCAGCCCGGCCGTCAGTGTGAGAATGACGGCAAGCCTGCCGATGCCCGGTAGTGTCATGATCGTCTCCCCAATGCGCCAATGGCCCCCCGGCCCGAGTAGCGCACGCCCTTGGCGGCGCAATCTATTGGGAGATTTTTGCCGCCACAAGCGGCAATGCATGCAGGCTCACAGCGGGAACAGCAGCCGCCAGATCAGCACGAGGCTGACCATCGCGAACAGCGTAAAGGCGATGCCGATCAGCCAGCGCAGCCCCTGTCCGGTGCGGCGCGTCCGTTCCGCGTGATAGTCGCGCAACGCGCTTTCAGCCATGCTGACAATGCCCGGCAGGCGCTGCAGCGTCGCCGAGACGGTCTTTAGATTCTCGGCCACATCGGTCAAGCGCCCGAGCGGCCCCGCCTCGCGGCGGACCCAGTCGCCGACCACGGGTTCGGCCGCCGTCCACATGTCGAGATCGGGATCGAGCGCCCGGGCGACGCCTTCGACCAGCACCATGTTCTTTTGCAGCAGTAGCAGTTCGGGCCGCGCCGCCATGTCGAACATCTCGGTGATGGCAAACAACTGTCCCAGCACCTTGGCCATCGAAATGTCCGAAGCCCGCCTGCCGTGCAGTGGCTCGCCGATCGAGCGCAGCGCCAGCGCGAAATCATCGACCGAATGATGCGCCGGCACGTAGCCGATCTCGAAATGCCGCTCGGCGATCAGCCGGTAGTCGCGGGTGATGAAGCCGTAAAGGATATCGGCGAACACCCGCCGCTCCTGCCGGTTGATGCGCCCCATGATGCCGAAATCGACAGCAACAATGTCGCCGGTCTTCGGGTCGGCGAACAGATTGCCCGGGTGCATGTCGGCGTGGAAAAACCCGTCGCGGATCGAATGCCTGAGGAACGAGCGCAGCAGCGTCACCGCGAGCGCCTTGCGATCGAGCCCCGCCGCATCGAGCGCGGCGTGATCGTAGAGCGGGATACCGTCGATCCATTCGGTGGTCAGCACCGAGTGCGCCGTGTGATCCCAGTCGACCGTCGGGGCGCGAAACCCGGTGTCCTTGGCGATATTCTGCGTTAGTTCGGAGATCGACGCCGCCTCGAGCCGGAGATCGAGTTCGAGCCGCGCCGATTGTTCGAGCGCCGCCACCATGCCAACCGGCCGCAACCGCCGAAGCTTTGGGAACAGCGTTTCCCCGAGTTCGGCCGCCGAGCGATACGACGCGAGGTCGGCCCGAAAGCGCTCGGCCACGCCCGGCCGCAGCAGCTTGACCGCGACGTGCTTTTTGCCCTGTGGCGTCACGACGATTGCGCGATGCACCTGGGCGATCGAGGCCGCGGCGATCGGCGCCGACAGTTCGGTGAGTGTCGCCGCCCGCTCGCCCAAGGCCTCGCGCAGCATTGCCGGCACCAGCGCCCCGTCGAATGGCGGCATGGCATCGTGCAGCGAGGCCAGATGCGCCGCCATCACCGGGCCGACGATATCGGGTCGGGTGGCGAGCGTCTGGCCGAATTTGACATAAGTCGGCCCGAGGGTGTTGAGGGCGCGGGTCAGCCGGTCGGCGGGACCATCGCGCCGGACGGACCGGCGTTCGACCAGCCGTGCGGCGCCAAGGCCGAAGCGCAACATCGCCGGCAGGGGCACCGGATCGACGAGCGAGAACGCCCCCTCGCGGGCGAGCACCCAGCCGGCCCGGACGAGGCGAAAGTAAGCACCGAGCCCCACGAAATCGACCTCAGAGCTTCCAGGCGCCGTGCAGCGCGGCGATATTGCCCGAATAGGCGGTGTGGGTGACGCGCTTGAAACCCGCCGCAGCGATCATCGCCGAGAACGTCGCCGGCTGGGGAAATTTGCGGATCGATTCGATGAGGTACTGGTAAGAGGCCCGGTCCCCCGCCACCGCCTCGCCGATGCGCGGAATGACGTCCTTGGAGAACGCGTTATAGACGGTGTCGAGCCCGGGCACGTCGACGCTCGAAAATTCGAGGCACAGGAACCGCCCGCCGCGCTTCAACACCCGGAACGCCTCGCTCAGCGCCAGATCGATGCGCGGCACGTTCCGGATGCCGAAGGCGATGGTGTAGGCGTCAAAGCTGGCGTCGGGAAACGGCAGCGCCTCGGCATTGGCGGCGACGAAACTTGCTTGCCCGCCGAACCGCCAGGCCTTGGCCCGTTCGGCGCCAACAGCGAGCATCTCGGTATTGATGTCGGAAACCGTCACCTCGGCATAGCCCATCGAGGCGGCGATGATGCGCTCGGCGATGTCGCCGGTGCCGCCGGCCATGTCGAGCACGCGATAGGGACGGGCGCCGGTCTTTGGCGGGGCAAGGGCCGCGACCATGGCGTCCTTCCACAGCCGGTGGACTCCGAAGCTCATCAAATCGTTCATCAGATCGTAGCGCGAGGCGACCCGGTGGAACACGTCGTTGACGAGGTCCTGCTTGTCGTCTAGCGCTATCTCGGCCTCGCCGAAATGGGTCGTCTGACCACCCGTCGCTTCGCCTGTCTCACCACCCATCGCTTCGCTCATGGCGAGCCTACCTGCCGCTGTTTTGATTTCGCCGTGACCATAGAGCAAGCCATCGGGCAATGCCATGCCACTGCGGGCCACGGCCAGCCATGCGGCGTTGCAGCCTCAAGCGCCGAAACCAGAGTTTGACGCCATGCCGGAGCTGCCCGAAGTCGAAACCGTACGGCAGGGCCTGCGCCCCTATGTCGAGGGCGCCCGGATCGATGCAGTAACCCTCAGGCGCCCCAATTTGCGGTTCGCGTTTCCCGAGGGCTTTGCCACGGCGCTGACGGGGGCGACGATCGAGCAGGTCGACCGCCGCGCCAAATATCTGCTGTTCCGGCTGTCGACGGGGGCGATCTGGCTCAGCCATCTCGGGATGACCGGCAGTTACCGGTTCGAGGGGTTCAAGCACAAGGAACCGAGCCGCTATTATGAGCCGGGCGAGGACGGCAAGCACGATCACCTGATCATCGCGCTGATCCATCCCGAGCATGGCGCCCTGACGCTGATCTATAATGACGCAAGGCGGTTCGGCTTCGTCGATCTGTTCGCCGACGAGGCCGCGTCACCTTATCTCCAGGGGCTCGGTCCCGAGCCCCTTGGCAATGCCTTCAATGCCGCAACGCTCGCGCTGGCCTTTACCGGCAAGAAGGCGCCGATCAAGGCGGCGCTGCTCGACCAGCGCGTTGTCGCCGGGCTCGGCAACATCTATGTGTCCGAGGCGCTGCACCGCGCGCATCTGATGCCGACGGCGTTGGCCGGCACGCTGGTTACAAAACGCGGCGCGCCCAAGCCGGTGCTCGAAGACCTCGTCCTCGGCGTCCGCACAGTCTTGACCGAGGCGATCGAGGTCGGTGGCTCGACGCTCCGGGATTTTCGTGCCGCCGATGGTCAGCAAGGCGGCTTCCAGCACCGCTTCTCGGTTTATGACCGGGAGGGCAAGCCGTGCCCGACGCCGCTGTGCACTGGTATCGTCGAGCGCATCGTGCAATCAGGACGCTCGAGTTTCTTCTGCCCCGTCTGCCAGAAAGCGCCGCGCGCCTGAACCGCCGGCTCCCGACCGCGATCGGTCTTGACGGGGAGGGGGGTTGGCTCTATACACCGCCGCGACTGGCGGCCCCCTTATGCCGCCGCTATTATTTAGGCCGGGAGCCTCTGCGCCAGCGCGCGCCCCGCCACACGAGGACTGAGAATGGCCAATACGAGCTCGGCTAAAAAGGCCGCCCGCAAGATCGCTGCCCGGACCGAAGACAACAAGTCGCGTCGGTCGCGCATGCGGACGTTCATCCGTCGCGTCGAGGAAGCCATCACCGCCGGTGACAAGGTCGTCGCCAACGCCGCCCTCAAGGAGGCACAGCCGGAACTGGCGCGCGCCGCCGGCCACGGCATCGTCCACAAGAATCTTGCCGACCGGAAGGTCTCGCGCCTCAACAGCCGGATCAAAGCTCTCGCCTGATCGCACCTCATCGTTGAATTTTGAAGGCCCCCGCTTGGGGGCCTTTTGTTTTTGGCGGGTTGTGTCATCAGTGCCACGCTCGGCCCGTTTAATTAATCTACTCAATAGCTTAAGCAATTTCTATATGGATTTTTCCGGGCCGCCTTCTAAGTCCCGAAAGCGCATTTCGGGTGCAACGAGATTCATTTTCTTTGTGCCCGAGTCGCCTTGACTCTCGATTCGCTGAGGAGTCACAGAGCCTTGACCGGGGGTCGCTCAAAACCCCGCTGGAAAAGGTTTTGCGAGTGCCCGAGTCAAGGGGGTGATTCGAAAAAAGGGCGGTTGAAAGGCTAAATCCAGCCCTCTAAGATGGTCTGGTCAGAACAAGAAACGCGGCGAAAAGTCGGGGCTTGGCTGACACGGTTGCGAGTTGAGGGCAGTCTAGGGCGGAGGCCATCTGCAGCAAATCTGTAGAAGTGCCGTCTGATGACAGACAGTTCGGTTTGCTGCCTCGGGGGGCACAAATCTTTGTTCTGATGTGGCGTAGCGGATATTGAGGCCGATTGACGATCGGTAAGTTTACAAGAGACTGAATGCGGGTCACGGCTGCAGCAATGCAGGCGCAGGAACGGCTTTTACGTCCGGTTGGACGGCAAGAGCTAAATGACTGGACGGGTCGGCAACAGCTGGTCCGGCGGCGGCAAAACGAGGCAATTCTGGCATGAAGATAATCTCAGCAGCAGCTCGCTCCGAATGGAGTGGGAAGGATGACCTGCGTGCGCAGGTTCCGGCAACTACCGGCGCTGGTTCGGGTCAAACCGGGAGCGACGACATGCAGGATTTCGCCCCCGAATGGTCCCGCGTGCGGACACGGATCAGGGCTGCCGTCGGCGAAGAAGTCTTCACCAGCTGGTTCGCCCGGCTTGAACTCGAAGAGGTCGTCGGCGACCTCGCCCACCTGTCGGTGCCGACACGCTTCCTCTGCTCCTGGATCCAGTCCAACTACGCTGATCGGATTCTCTCGACGCTGCGCGAGGAAATCCCTGCGGTCGAGCATCTGCGCCTCGTCGTCCGGGTCAATGGTCAGGCCCGGCCGCGGCTGATGACGCCCGATAGCGACAAGCCGGAAGCGGCCCGGCCCCAGCACAGTGCCGTAGCCTCCCCGGCCATCCAGAAAGTCGCGAAGGACCCGCTGCCGCCGCGTGGCGATGCCCTGGCCGGCAGTGCTCTCGATCAGCGCATGACCTTCGATAATTTTGCCCCCGGTGGTGCCAACGAAATCGCGCTCGGGGTGGCAAAGCAAGTGGCGCATGCAGCCGCCAACAACACAGTGTCGTTCAACCCGGTCTACATCCATTCGACCGTCGGGCTCGGCAAGACTCATCTCCTCAATGCCATCGCCTGGGCCGCCGGCGCTGCCGAGCCGGGGCGGAACATCGTTTATCTCACCGCCGATCATTTCATGTATCATTTCATCACCGCCGTGCAGCGGCAGTCGGCGATCGGCTTCAAGGATTGGCTGCGGCGCATCGACCTGCTGCTGATCGACGACATGCAATTCCTGCAGGGGAAATCCGCCACCGAGTTCGGCCATACCATCAGCACGCTGCTGACCGGCGCAAAACAAGTCGTCGTCGCCGGCGACTCGGCGCCGCGCGATCTCGATATGCTCGACGAACGCGTCCGTTCGCGGCTGTCGGGCGGCCTTGTCGTGCCGATCCTGCCGTTCGACCTCGACCTTCGTCGCTCCATCGTCGAGCGCCGGGCGCAGCACTCGACCCAGCGTTTCGGCACGCATTTCCCGCCCTCGGTGCTCGATTACATCGCCCAGGTGGTGATCAGTCATGGCCGCGATCTCGACGGCGCCGTCAACCGGCTGGTCGCCGCCAACCAGTTGACCCGCGAAGCCATCACCATCCCGCTCGCCGAGCGGACGCTGGCGGATCTCGTGCATGCCAAGGAAGCCAAGCGCGTCCGTATCGAGGACATCCTCCGCATCGTCTCGCGCCACTACAAGGTGATGCGCAACGACCTCCTGTCGGCCCGCCGCTCGCGCGATGTGGTCCGCCCGCGCCAGATCGCCATGTTTCTCGCTAAAGCGCTGACCTCCCGCTCGCTCCCCGAAATCGGCCGGCGCTTCGGCGGCCGCGACCACACCACCGTGCTGCATTCCGTGCGCAAGATCGAACAGATGATCAAGGACGATGGCGACCTCGCCCAGGAAATCGAACTGCTGAAGCGCATGCTGGAAGAGTGATTTTTGCCGCCGGGGGTGCGGAAAGGCCTCCTCAGAATGTTGCTGCAAGAGGGAACGCGCGCCACAAACCCTCCCCTCCCCCTTGAGGGGAGGGCCAGGGAGGGGGTTGCTCCAGGTGCGGGAGAGTTCGCTTTGGTCTCGGCATTGCCAGTGCATGCTGCACTTGGGCCGAGTTAAAGAACTCTGCAACACCACTCCAGAACCATCTGGATAAGTTCTGAATTTCGTCAAAGAGCGCTCGTGGCGACACCGGGTTCAAACACCAGCACGCCTGCATGTGGAGCTACCCCCTCCCTCAATCCATCCCCTCAAGGGGGAGGGAGGCGATGGGGTTGTTGCCTACATCAAATAACCACAGCCGTATCAGACAGTTAAGTAACTGAACCGGGTGCAAAACCCCTCCCCTCCCCCTTGAGGGGAGGGCTAGGGTGGGGGTAGCTCCACATGTCGGAGCGCCGATAGGAAGCTCTACCCCTCCACATAATTCTATGCCCAACACCCCACCCCGCCTCTCATTGCGGCGAAGGCCGCAATAAATCCTGATGCATCCCAATCGTCGCTGCGGCACGTCTGTCCGCCCCGGGACAGCTGCCAGCCTCCACCGCCATGCCAAAGGCAAGATCAGTCCCACCTCCCATCATCGCAACCTGTGAACCAACCCTCCCCACCCTTGCGTAACTGCCTCTGACCTGTAATGTCCAAGCCCCGGATTCTGCGGAGTTCGTGAGCTGCCAGACAAGAGCGGCATCGTCAGGGAAGCCTTATGAAAATCACCTTGGAGCGCAATCACCTGCTCAAATCGCTGAGCCACGTGCATCGCGTCGTCGAGCGGCGAAACACCTATCCGATCCTTGCCAACGTGCTGATGAAAGCCGTGGACGGGACAGTCGAACTGCGCGCTACCGACCTCGATATCGAAGTCACCGAGGCCGTGCCGGCGATGGTCGGGGCCCCGGGTACCACCACGGTACCGGCGCACACGCTGTACGAGATCGTCCGGAAACTGGCCGATGGGGCCGAAGTGCGGCTCGAAACTGATGGCGCCGACCAGATGGAGCTGACCTCCGGGCGGTCGCGTTTCCACCTCGCTTGCCTGTCGCCCGACAGCTTCCCCGATCTCAAATCCGGCACCTTCGGGCACAAATTCTCGCTGCCGGCGGCGACGCTGCGCGAATTGATCGAGCGCACCCAGTTCGCCATTTCGAACGAGGAAACGCGCTACTACCTCAACGGCATCTATTTCCACACCATCGAGAGCGGCAAGCAATTGGTGCTCCGCGCGGTCGCCACCGACGGCCATCGCATGGCCCGCGCCGAGGCCGCAGCGCCAGAAGGCGCCGAAGGCATGCCCGGGATCATCGTTCCTAAAAAGACCGTCGGTGAAATCCAGAAACTGCTCGACGGGGTGGATGGCGACGTGGCGCTCGAAATCTCGGACACCAAGATCCGTATCGCCGTCGGCGGCGTCGTGCTGCTGAGCAAGCTGATCGAGGGTACCTTCCCCGATTACGAGCGCGTCACCCCAAAAAACAACGACAAGGCGATGAGCGTCGATCGCGCCGCCTTTGCCACCGCCGTCGACCGCGTCTCGACCATCGCCTCGGATCGCGGCGGCAAGGCAGTCAAGCTGTCGGTCAAGGACAGCCAGCTCGAACTCAGCGTCACCAATCCCGACCACGGCACGGCGAGCGAGGAACTCCCCGTCAGTTTTGAGACCGAGGGCTTCGAGATCGGCTTCAACGCCAAATACTTGCTCGATATCGTCGGCCAGATCCGTTCGGAAACTGCCGTGTTCATGTTCAACGATGCGGGCTCGCCGACCCTCGTCAAGGAAGACGGTGAAACCAGCGCGCTCTACGTGCTGATGCCGATGCGCGTTTAGGGATCGGTAGCCGATTGGTGCAGAAGACCGAAGCCATAATGCGCGCCGAGCCGGTCGGGTTCACAGTCGCCAATCGCTCCTCGCTGGCACGCACCGGGCGCTATTTCGGACAGCTGGCGCACTGGGCGTGGATCATCCTGCAATGTGGCTTCCTGCCGTTACGGTTCAATCCGCCCGGCAAAGCGCTGCGGTTCATGGCCTGCAACATCTTCGCCATCAGGCGGGTGCTGACGCTCAATCTGTTCGGCTATGAGGTTGCCCTGCGGACCGGCACGCCGGATTTGATGGTCGCCATCGACAGCCTCGGCCATGAGTTCGACTCGGTGATCAAGGCGTTCCCGCGCGCCGAAGCTGGTGTCATCATCGATGCTGGCGGCTATATCGGCACCGCGGCGATCAAATTTGCCTCGAACTATCCCAAGTGCCAGGTGATTTGCATCGAGCCCTCGCCGGCCAATCTCGAGCTCCTGAAGCGCAATATCTCGGGCTACCCCAACATCACCCTGGTGCAGGCGGCGCTGGCGGCCTCGGACGCCGGGGCGATGCTCTCGGACGCCGGGCGCAGCACCTGGGGCCACACCATCACTACTGAAATCCGCGATAAGGACCGCGCGAAGTCGCTCGGCAGCGTCGAGACGACGACGATCGACCAGATCATGCGCGATGCTGGGGCCGAGCGGCTGTTCCTGATGAAGCTCGACATCGAAGGCGCCGAAATCGAAGTGCTGGATGCAAGCGCCACCTGGATCGACCACTGCGACGTGCTGGTCACCGAACTGCATGAGCGGATGCGCTATGGCACCGAAGCGTCGTTCGACCGGGCGACGCGCGGGCGCTTCAACAGCATGCTGCCGGGTGAAAAGATCCTTTCGCTCAGCCGCGCCTTTAAGGCCGAAGCGGCGCGCTGAGCCGCTGGCGATGCCCGCACCCCGCTATATCTCCCGGCTGCGGCTCAATGCCTTCCGCAACTACGTCTCGGCCGCGCTCGATCTCGATGGCCGGCATCTGGTGCTGACCGGGCCGAACGGCGCCGGAAAGACCAACCTCCTCGAAGCCGTGTCGCTGCTCGCACCCGGTCGCGGCCTGCGTCGAGCGACCTTTGAAACCCTCGGGGCGCAGGGCGCCGACGGGCAGTGGGCGGTGGCGGCGACCATCGAGACGCCCGATGGCCCAGCCGATATCGGCACCGGCGCGGCGCTCGGGGAAGGGACGCGGCGGGTCCGCATCAACGGCGCCAATGCCCGCACCGTCGAGGAGATGAGCGCCTATCTGCGCGTCCTCTGGCTGACGCCGGCGATGGACGGGCTGTTCACCGGCCCCGCCGCCGAGCGACGGCGCTTCCTCGACCGGCTGGTGACGACGCTGATCCCCGGTCATTCCGGCACGGTCAGCGATTTCGACAAGGCGCTGCGCCAGCGCAACCGCCTGCTCGAGGAGCATGCCGATCCGCTGTGGCTCGATGCCGTCGAGGCGCAACTTGCGGAACTCGCCTCCGCGGTGCACTTCGCCCGCGCCGATAGCCTCGCGCAGTTGCAGGCCCTGATCGATGCCAGCGTCGTCGATCTCGGCTTCCCGACTGCCGAACTGGCGCTCACCCCGCTGTTCGAGGACGGGCACCTCGCGCCATCGGCTGCTGCCCTCGAAAATGAACTCAAAACCCACTGGAAAGCCGGGCGAAAGCTTGATCGCGCCGCCGGACGCACCACATTAGGACCACACCGCGTCGACCTCGACATCGCCTATGCGCAAAAGCGGATGGCGGCGGCGCTGGGTTCGACCGGCGAACAGAAAGCTCTGCTCGTTGGGCTGATCCTCGCGCAGGCGCGGCTGGTGACAACGATGACCGGGATCCCGCCGTTCCTGCTGCTCGACGAGATCGCGGCGCATCTCGATCCCGACCGCCGGGCGGCATTGTTTTCGGCCATCGACCGGCTCGGCACGCAATGCCTGATGACCGGGACCGATGCGATGCTGTTCGAGGCGCTTGGACCCCGGGCCCAATGTGTCACGGTCACCGACGGGCGGCTGTCTCCGGCCAGCTGATTCGGGCGGAAACGGCCATTTTGCTTGGGTTTTGCCCCCCTGTCGGCTAGAAGTTGATGCAACGAAATTTTGTGCTGTCTACCTGACGATTCGGAGTCCCATGAGCGATCCCATCAACACCCAAGAAGCCGAATACGGCGCCGATTCCATCAAGGTGCTGAAGGGTCTCGACGCGGTGCGCAAACGCCCCGGCATGTATATCGGCGACACCGATGACGGCTCGGGCCTGCATCACATGGTCTATGAAGTGGTCGACAACGCCATCGACGAGGCGCTGGCCGGGCATGCGGACCTCGTCATGGTGATGCTCAATGCCGATGGCTCGGTGACGGTCAACGACAATGGCCGTGGCATCCCAACCGATATCCACAAGGAAGAGGGGATCTCGGCCGCCGAAGTGATCATGACCCAGCTCCACGCCGGGGGTAAGTTCGACCAGAATTCCTACAAGGTGTCGGGCGGCCTCCACGGCGTTGGCGTTTCGGTGGTCAATGCGCTGTCGGCCAAGCTGTGGCTGAACATCAGGCGTGACGGCAAGATCTTCGAGATGAGCTTTTCGCACGGCAATTCCGATGGGCCGCTGGCGCAGACCGGGACTTATGTCGCCAAAAAGACCCCCGGCACCTTTGAGGGCCGCAGCGGCAGCCAGATCACCTTCCTGCCCTCGACCGAGACGTTTACCCAGGTCGAATTCGATTTCAAAACGCTTGAACACCGGTTGCGGGAACTGGCATTCCTTAATTCCGGCGTACGGATTTTCCTTCACGATCGCCGGCATCCCGAGCCGGTCGATGTCGAACTGCACTACGAGGGCGGACTGCAGGCCTATGTCAAATATCTCGACAAGGCTAAAACTCCGCTGGTCCCCGATCCGATCGTGTTCACCTTCGAAAAGGATGGGATCACCGTCGAAATCGCCATGCAGTGGAACGACAGCTACCACGAGAACGTGCTGTGCTTCACCAACAACATCCCGCAGCGCGATGGCGGCACGCATCTGGCCGGCCTCCGTGGGGCGTTGACCCGGCAGATCACCGGCTATGCCGAAAAGAGCGGCGTCACCAAGCGCGAGAAAGTCACCGTCACCGGTGACGATGCCCGCGAAGGGCTGACCTGCGTGCTGTCGGTCAAGGTGCCGGACCCCAAATTTTCATCGCAGACCAAAGACAAGCTGGTGTCGTCCGAGGTCCGTCCGGTGGTCGAGAGCGTCGTCAACGACAAGCTCGGGCAATGGCTCGAGGAGCACCCTATCGAGGCGAAAATCGTCCTCGCCAAGGTGGCGCAGGCGGCGGCGGCACGTGAAGCTGCCCGCAAGGCGCGCGATTTGATCCAGCGCAAGGGCGCGCTCGAAATCTCCTCGCTCCCTGGCAAGCTGGCCGATTGCCAGGAAAAAGACCCGGCGAAATCGGAAATCTTCATCGTCGAGGGGGATAGCGCCGGTGGGTCGGCCAAGCAGGGCCGCGATCGCTCCAACCAGGCGGTGCTGCCGCTGCGCGGCAAGATCCTCAATGTCGAGCGGGTGCGCTTTGACCGCATGCTGGGCTCCGAACAGATCGGCACGCTGATCATGGCGCTCGGCACCGGCATCGGGCGGGGCGGCAACACCTCGGATTTCAATATCGCCAAACTGCGCTACCACAAGATCATCATCATGACCGACGCCGATGTCGATGGCGCGCACATCCGTACATTGCTGCTGACGTTCTTTTACCGGCAGACACCCGAACTCATCGAAAACGGCCACATCTACATCGCCCAGCCGCCGCTGTATAAAATCAAGCGCGGCTCGTCCGAGCAGTACATCAAGGACGAACGGGCGCTGGAGGACTATCTCCTCGGCGTCGGCACCGAGGATGCGCAACTGACGACCAAGGCCGGCTCGACCCATGCCGGCGCCGATTTGTTGGCCATCGCCAACCAGTCGCGCGACCTGATGCACGCCATCGACAGCCTCAACACGCGTTACAACCGCTCGCTGGTCGAACAGGCGGCGATCGTCGGCGGTCTCGATCCCGAGGGCCTCCATACGCCCGAACGTTCCGGGGAACTGATCACCCGCATCGCCGGCCGGCTCGATCGCATCTCGGACGAGCTCGAACGCGGCTGGACCGGCGCCGTCACCGAGGATGGCGGCATCGCCTTCACGCGGATGATCCGCGGCGTCTCGGAAACCCACGGCATCGACCCGGCGCTGCTCAACAGCGCCGATGCTAGAAAACTCCGCCAGCTGGCTGCCCGGCTCGACGAACTCTATGGCGGCGTGGCGACGCTGGTGCGCAAAGGCGAATCCACCCCGATCTACGGCCCGCGTTCGCTGTTCGAAACCATCACCGCCGCCGGTCGCAAGGGCACCTCGCTGCAGCGCTACAAGGGCCTCGGCGAAATGAACCCCGGTCAACTCTGGGAAACCACCCTCGACCCCAATGTGCGCACCCTGCTCAAGGTCGAAAACCGCGAAAGCGACGACGCCGACTCGGTCTTCACCGCCCTGATGGGCGACCTCGTCGAACCCCGCCGCGAATTCATCCAGGACAACGCCCTCAGCGTCGCCAATTTGGACGTGTAAGAGTGCCCGGTTCCAGTACCGCTGCCAAAACCTCTCCCGAGGGGCTTACCAAACGACGGCGCAGCCGGCCAAGCAAATGAGGGGACCCAGTGTCACAAACGCTCCCCTCCCCCTTGAGCGGGCTTCGCAGGCGACGGCGCAGCCGGCAGGGCGCTCCAGTGGAGCGACCTGAGACGGAGAAGGCCATGAGGGCTATGCCCGAATGGCAGGGGCCAGGGCGGGGGTAGCGCCACAAATGCATGACGGGTCGGTGAAACGTGGCTGATCCACGGACGGTCTTGTCTATAGCCAGACTCATTCGGGTATCTCGGCACCAGTGCAGCGGTGAAATATTAACTTCGCCGCCAGCTCCACCCGTGGCAACACCGAGCCTCCAACCAACCCTCCTGCACCTGGAGCCACCCCCGCCCTGGCCCTCCCCTCAAGGGGGAGGGGAGGGTTTGTTGCACCCGCAACCCTCACCTCGCACGCTGATCTGACGGTGTAGGTAAACTCAGGTGCCAACCCCATCGCCTCCCTCCCCATTGAGGGGAGGGTTCGAGGGTGGGGGGTAGCTACACATGCAGAAGTATGGACTGAAATCCGGCCTCACCGCACACGTCATCCCGGCGCAGGCCGGGATCCATCCTGATGACTGAGCAAAGACCGCTGCGGCTGGGTTTTCCACCTCGGGATGGATCCCGGCCTGCGCCGGGATGACCGTGGCAGGAGGCGCCGCGGGGTTCTCAGTAA
>JAQGJK010000007.1 GCA_028290665.1 Devosia sp.
CAAGCTCGGGGCCGATATCGAGCAGGTCAGGCGCGGCATCGGCTCGGACCCACGCATCGGCTATCACTTCATTTACCCCGGCATCGGCTATGGCGGTTCGTGTTTCCCCAAAGACGTGCAGGCGCTAATCCGCATGGCCGAGGGGCTGGGGTTCGATCCGGTGGTGATGCGGGCGGTCGAGGACCGCAATAACCGCCAGAAGAGCTTCCTCATCGAGCGCATTCTCGGCCATTTCGATGGCGAGATCGCCGGCATGACCTTCGCGCTGTGGGGCCTCGCCTTCAAGCCTAACACCGATGACATGCGCGAGGCGCCGGCCCGCGTGCTGATGGAAACCCTGTGGGAAGCCGGCGCCAAAGTGCAGGCCTACGATCCTGAAGCGATGGAGGAGTGCGCCCGTATCTATGGCGTGCGTGACGACCTGACTTTGTGCACCGGGGCACAGGATGCGCTGGCCGGCGCCGATGCGCTGATCGTCGCGACCGAGTGGAAGGTGTTCCAGTCGCCGGATTTCGACCTGCTCAGGCGCACCCTCAAACATCCGGTGATCTTTGATGGCCGCAATATCTACGACCCGGCGATCGTCAGCCGCCACGGCCTCACCAGCTACGGCGTTGGCCGGCGGTCGTTAAAAATTCGGTCAAGCGGCGTGTCTAGATTGCAAACAAAAAAAATTCCCGAAAAAGCAGTTGGGCGTTTTTTCTGCCAAGTTCAGATCGAAAAAGCACGCCCGCGCAGGAACAGACGACTTAAGAAACAGTACTTCTACTTGGCTGCAAGACCGGCAAAAAACTAATCACCGCCAACCCATGTATAAGGGCATCAAGTGTTCCGCCAGATGGCAGATTTTGACTAAATGCATAAAGCGAACTCATAGTCAATCGTTCTCGCGCTATAAATATATCACTTCATATCGCCACTTTAGTTGAAAGGGTCGCAATAACGGACTTATACGGCGGCAGCGCCTAAACACCACTGCAGAACATTGCCATTAATCCGTCAAACCCCGGTGCCGGTGAAGAATTCACGACGAATGGTCCGCAGGATGATGCGGATGTCAAGCCAGAGGGTGAAGTTCTGGATGTAGGCGATGTCGTGGTCGATGCGGGCCTTGGCGCTGAAGGCATCGTCGGTGGGGCCGCGGTGGCCATTGGCCTGGGCCCAGCCGGAGAGACCGGGGCGCATGCCGAGGCGGAGGTCGTGATAGGGCACGAGTTCGCGATACAGCGTGCCGGCGGCCTGCATGTTGGGGACGTGCGGACGCGGCCCGATCACCGACATGTGGCCCCAAAGGATGTTTACCAGTTGCGGCAGTTCATCGATACTGGTCCTGCGGAGCAATCGGCCAAGGCGCGTAACCCGCTGATCGCCGGCCTTGGTCTGGGCGACGCCGGAGGCATCCGCCAGCTCGCAATGCATGGTGCGGAACTTCAGCAGCGGGAACAGCACGCCGTTGAGGCCGAGGCGTTGCTGGCGGAACAACACCGGACCCCGGCTGGTCAGCTTGATAGCAACAGCCACGAACATCAGAAGTGGTCCAAGAAATATGAGCGCTAGCAGTGACATGAATATATCGGCCAGACGCTTGACGCCGAGCGCTAAGCGGCGGCGTCGTGAGACCGTCGGCAAAACCGGTCCGGAGCCGGTAAAAGTCAGCGGCAATTCGCCCTGCGTTTCGATTCGGGTGCCTACGAGATAAGCCGAGGTCCGGGCGAAGTCGCGCTTAGACGTGAGCAAAATGGCTTTGAAGTCGAGAAGGTGGTCGGAGGGCAACTCAGTCAAAATACGACCCACGCAAAAAATCCAAAGCAGCGTTGTTAAATATCGCCTAACATCTCCGAAGCGTTAACACAATAGTAAGCATTTCATGCAGGCCCCTCCTCTGAGGCGCGCCTTGTGGCCACCTGCGCCATCACGGTGGCTCTAGGCGGTGCTAATGCGGCAGACCCCTACCATGGCTGCGAGAAATGGGCTTTTGCGCAGGTATGAAGAACCAACAATGCTCGCCTGGTTTCCGGCACAACAAGCAAAGCAGGCCGGAGACATGGAGACCACGAGTAGACTTACCTTTGCCTATCCTCCGGCGTGGAGACGGTGGATGGCGGTCTCTCGCACAACCAGCCCGACTTAGGCAGGCACATTAGTCTGCCAATCGCGCTTACCGACCGCTCTCTTACACTCTTATATATTAATCCCTACGTAGCGCTATTTGGAAGCAGGTAAGCTCACGCCATACCTCACCCGTGTTGCCGGCCTCCAAAGCAATGACTCGTCCGGAACGCCTAAGTTTTGACCCTCTCAGCTTGTTGCGGACAGCGCAGACAGGTCCACCATGACGGATTTTACCTCCGGTCGCGTAAGCTCCCTTCTAAGGCCAAGTCGGCAAGTCCTGCTACCTATATGCTACCTAGCGAAGAATCGCTTGAGATCAAACCACGAGTTCAGGGCGAATAAGTAACTGTTTTCGTTGAGGAAAAATGGTGCCCGAGACCGGAATTGAACCAGTGACACGCGGATTTTCAATCCGCTGCTCTACCAACTGAGCTACTCGGGCACGTGTCGGCTTGCCAAAGCAGCAATGCGGACGCCGCGGTTTATAGGGGAAGGGGTTTGGCCGTGCAAGCCCGGCCTTGGAGGATTTGGCAATCGAGGGCCATCGGTTGGTCCGATGCGCGGGCTTGCGTCGAGGCCGCCGACACTGCAGGTTCGGCGCTCATGAATTCGAGGGGGAAATGACCATGCTGAACGATCTCAAGGGTAAGCGGGCGCTGATCACTGGCTCGTCGACCGGCATCGGTGCGGCGGTGGCCAAGCAATTTGCCGAACTTGGGATTGCGGTCGCTGTCCACGGTCATCGCAATGCCGAAGCGGCAAACGCCGTGGCGGAGGCCATCAAGGCAGCGGGCGGCACGGCGGTCGTCGTACTGGGTGACGTCAGCCAGTCCGCGGAGACCGCGCGGATCGTCGCTGAGGCCGCGGCGGCCTTGGGTGGGCTCGACATCCTCGTCAATAATGCCGGCGGCATCCTCGATCGCGTCACCAACGCAGCCTTTGACGATGACATGTACCAGCAGGTCTATGACCTCAATGTCCGGTCGATTCTCTCGACCACCAAAGCCGCGTACCCGTTCCTCAAGGCAGCCGGCGGGGGTTCGATCATCAACACCGGCTCGGTGGCTGGGCGTTTCGGCGGTTTCGGCGGCTCGGCGGTCTATGCGTCGGCAAAAGCCGCGGTGCATTCGATCACCCGCAACGCGGCGCGCGAATTTGCCGATGATGGCATTCGGGTCAATGTGGTGGCGCCGGGATTTATCATCACGCCGTTTCACGACAAGACGCCGGAATCGGTCAAGCAGACTGCTGCGGCACAGATTCCGATGAAGCGGCTGGGCAGTGCCGAGGATTGCGTCGGTGCCTATGTGTTTCTCGCGTCGGCGGCGATGAGCGGTTACATCACCGGCCAGATCATCGACGTCAACGGCGGGCAACTGATGAGCTAGAGCTTCAGAAACGAAGCTCTAACACTTCGTTTAGCCGCGTTTTCTTTACGCGAACCGGTATCCACTTCGCTTGAAAACGCTCTAGATGTCGTCATCCGTTTCGAGGTCGAGCGGCGCCTCGCCTTCGTCGGGATCCGAGTCGGTGCTGGCCGGGATGACGTAGGACCCGGTCAGCCAGCGGTTGAGATCGACATTGGCGCAGCGTGCCGAGCAGAATGGGTGAAACTGCTGCGTTGAGGGTTTCCGGCAGATCGGGCAGGGGCGCACCGGGCGCAGGCGGACGATTTCGGCCATGTCAGACTGCCGAGAGGCTAGACTGATTGAGCCAGTTGAAATGGACGGGGTAGCCTTCACCGGCCAGCAGCGCCGCGGTTTCGTGCAGCGGTAAACCGACGACCGCAGAGTAGGAGCCGTTGAGCTTGACGACGAATGCTCCGGCGATGCCCTGAATGGCGTAGCCGCCGGCCTTGTCGCGCCACTCGGCGCTGGCGAGGTAGGCTTCCATTTCCTTGCTCGACAGGCGCTTGAAGCGAATCCGGGTTTCGACGAGCCGCTGGCGCTTGGCGCCCGATACCGTCAGCATGGTGATGGCGGTGTAGACGCGATGGGCGCGGCCCGAGAGCAGCTTGAGGCACTCGCTCGCCTCCTCCATCATCTCCGCCTTGGGCAGGACACGACGGCCGACGGCGACCACGGTGTCGGCCGCCAGCACCAGTGCGTTGGCGCTGATCCCGGCCTGCCGGGCCTTCTGCTGGGCGGTGATCGCCTTGAGGTCGGCGAGCCGGATTGCCAGCTTGCGCGGTAACTCACCCTTTTCGGGGGTTTCATCGACATGCGCCGGCACCAGATGCTCGGGTTCGATGCCGATCTGGTTGAGGAGGGCGAGGCGCCGCGGCGATGCGGAGGCGAGGATAAGGTCGGGGCGGCTGGCCATCAGGCGCTGCTCCGCCGCTTATCGGAAGCGATAGGTGATACGGCCCTTGGTCAGGTCATAGGGCGTCATTTCGCACAGGACCTTGTCTCCGGCCAGCACGCGGATGCGGTTCTTGCGCAGCCGGCCAGCCGTGTGGGCGATGATCTCGTGTTCATTCTCCAACTTGACGCGGAATGTCGCGTTGGGCAGCAGCTCGACGATCACGCCCGGAAATTCGAGCACTTCTTCTTTTGCCATACTCTCTCCTGAGACGACCCCGCGCGCAAACGATCTGCGCCGGGCGGGGCCAAATTTCGGCGCAACCTATAGGAACTCAGCGGCTTTGTGAACCACCGGAAACCAGGGGTTCGAGACGCTCGCGAATGCGGATTCTGAGGCTGTCCCGCAGCGTCCGATAGGCGCTGAGCACGGCCTCGCGACTGCCTTCAATGGTCGCCGGATCGGCCGTCGGCCAATGCTCGATCGAACCATATTCGAGGCCCCGCCGCTCGACTGCTGCTGGGGCATCTTCCGACAGGGTGATGACCAGATCGAACCGCGTTGCCACCAGTTCATCGAGGATATGGGGTGTGTGGACGCTCATATCCACCCCCACTTCGCCCATCACTTCGTGGACAAATCCATCGGCCTTGCCACCGCGCACGCCGACCGACCGGGTAATCACCCGGCCCGGGAACAATTGCCGCGCCAATGCCGCCGCGATTGGAGAGCGAACGGAATTCATCGAGCAGACGAATAGCACGCTGGGCAATTCACTCAGGCGTTCATCGATGCGCTTGGCATAGGGCTGCACCGCGCAGATCAGCGTGAACAGCCGCCGCGCGGTGTTGAGATCCATCTCGAGCTTGTTGTCGAGCCGGGTCCGCAGCAGCTCTGCCGCCTCGTTGTGCAGCCCGCGCCGGGCCATGTCGACGGTTTCGATCTGGTAGGTCGAGCCGCTCTTGATCGCGGAGTAGTAGCTCTCCCGGATGCGGAAATAGTCGCGGATCAGGCGGCGAAACGGGGTCAGTGACAGATAATGCGCGGCGATCGGCTGAAACGTATCGGGGTGGCGGACATCGAGCACGATCGAATTGCCGACGATCGAAACGTGCAGGGCAAAGGGACCGACGGCCTTGACCCGTGCCGGAGCGAACTTGTTGGTCTCGACCAGATCATAGATGGCGATACGCCACTCATGCACCTCGTCGGGATTGATCGAGGTGATGGTGTTGGGGTCAAGCGTGACCGTGGTCAGCCGGTCATGCGTCTCGTCAAACTGCCGGGGGCCGGCAGGCTCACTCAATGATTGAGCCGGATGGAAATCGAACGGCCGTGCGCTTCGAGGCCCTCAATTTCCGCGAGAATCACCGCAGCTTCGGAAAGAGCCGCGAGCGCCGACGGATCGCAGCCGAGAATCGAAGTCCGCTTCATGAAATCGAAGACGCCGAGACCGGAACTGAAGCGGGCCGAGCGGGCGGTTGGCAGGACGTGGTTGGTGCCGCCGACATAGTCGCCGATGGCTTCGGGGGTGTGATGGCCAAGGAAAATCGCGCCGGCGTGGCGGATTTCCGGGAGCAGGTTCTGCGGATCGTCGACCATCAGCTCGACGTGTTCGGAGGCGATGCGGTTGGCGAGTTGTGCGGCTTCGGCGAGGCTCTTGACGGTGATGATCGCGCCATAAGTGTCCCAGCCCTCGCGGGTCAGTGCTTCGCGCGGCAACAGGTTCAACTGCCGCTCGACTTCGATGGCCACCTGATCGGCGAGGGCGCCTGAAATGGTCACGAGGATGGACTGCGCGCCGGCGCCATGCTCGGCCTGCGCGAGCAGATCGGCAGCGACCCATGCTGGGTTCGCCGTGCTGTCGGCGATGATCAGGACTTCGGACGGACCGGCGATGAGATCGATGCCGACCGTGCCAAACACGGCGCGCTTGGCTGCCGCGACATAGGCATTGCCGGGCCCGATGATTTTATCAACCGGGGCGATCATTCCAGTGCCGAATGCCAGCGCGGCAACGGCCTGCGCGCCCCCGACGCGATAAATCTCGGTGACGCCAGCCAGCTTCGCCGCGGCGAGGATCGGCGCGGTGATGAGGCCATCTGGAGTGGGCACGGTCATGGCGATACGCGACACGCCGGCAACGCGGGCCGGCACGGCATTCATCAACACCGAGGAGGGGTACGCGGCGAGCCCGCCGGGGACATAGATGCCCACCGCCTCGACCGGTGTCCAGCGCGTGCCGAGCGTCACGCCCTCGGCATCGGTATAGAGCTGATCGACCGGCTTCTGTTTTTCGTGGTGCGCGCGAATCCGGTCATGTGCGAACTGCAGGGCGGTGCGCACCTCTGGGGTGACCATCGCGTCCGCCGCATCGATCTCCTCTGTAGTGAACTTCAAATCGTCCGGGCCGAACTTGGTGCGATCAAGCCGGTTGGTGTGTTCGAGCAGGGCCACATCGCCGCGAATACGAACGTCGGCGATGATCTCGGCGACGGTCTTGCCGACATCCTCGGAACTCTCGCGCTTCATCAGCAGCAGCGCAGCAAAGCGGGTTTCAAAATCGTCGTCGCGGCTGTCGAGGCGGATCGGCATGAGGTCAGGGGGTTCCATCGAGCTGGTGGACGGGACGGGCTGTAGCAGCCCAGGCGGCGCCAAGATCCTGCAGCCGGGCCTCGAGGCACTCGACTGTCAGCCTCACTGTGCCGCCACCGGCGAAATTCAGTTCCACAATGCCGGAGGGACCATCGGTTTCGGTGAAGGTAATGGCCAGCAGTTCCAGCGATCCATCGCGGGAATTGGTATCGATGCCGGCTGTCGCCACTGATTGCACACCATCGAAATGGAGCGCGGTCCGATGCCGCTCGCCCTTACCGCGGCCGGTTCCGGCTTCCCAGGCGAACCGGTTCATCAGCAGCGCGAAACGGCGGTCAGCACGCGCATAGCCCATGTCGCCAACGCGGACGATGGCATCCTGGACATGCGCCGAAACGACAGCGAGGTCCTCGGTGTCGAGTGCCAGCAGTTTGAGGTCGGGCATCGGCGGAAATCCTCGGCGGTTGGAGTTGCCGCTTAGATGGGACGTCTTGCAGTCTGTGCAAGCACATCGCCGGCCCCGGGGTCAAGCGCGACGCCGGATCGCCGACGCTTCGTCAGTGCCGCGACCGCGCCGCCGGCCTCAGCCGGCCAGCCGTTCGATCTCAGCGCCGCAGCGGGAGAGTTTTTCCTCCAGCCGCTCGAAGCCGCGATCGAGGTGGTAAATCCGGTTGACGATAGTTTCGCCCTTGGCTGCAAGGCCGGCGATCACCAGCGATACCGAGGCGCGGAGATCGGTGGCCATCACCTGAGCGCCTTTGAGCTGTGGTTTGCCGGTAATTGTCGCGACCTGGCCGTCGATGGTGATGTCGGCGCCGAACCGCACCAGTTCGGCAACGTGCATGTAGCGATTTTCAAAGATGGTTTCGCGGATTTGCGAGACGCCCGACGACATGGTCATCAGCGCCATGAACTGCGCTTGCAAATCGGTCGGGAAGCCGGGGAACGGGTCGGTCTCCACGTTCACCGGCTGAATGCCGTTGCCGTTGCGGTAGACTCGCAGGCCGGCCGGCTCCTCGGTCAGCACCGCACCGGTCCGGGCGAGGATGCCAAGGGCATTGCGCAGATGCTCAGGACGCGCGCCTTTCAGCAGCACGTCACCGCCGGTCATTGCCGCAGCGATGGCGAACGTCCCGGTTTCGATCCGATCGGGGATCACGTCGACGACGGCGCCGTGCAGGCGGTCGACGCCTTCGATGGTCAGCGTCCGTGTGCCGATACCGGTGATCTTAGCGCCCATGTCGACAAGGCATTCGGCGACATTGGTGATCTCGGGTTCCTGCGCGGCGTTCTCGATGATCGTGGTGCCCCGGGCGAGGGTCGCCGCCATCAGCAGCGTGTGGGTCGCGCCGACCGACACTTTCGGGAACACGATGCGGGCGCCGATCAGCCCGCCCTTCGGTGCCTTGGCGACGACATAGCCGCCGTCGATGTCGATCTCGGCGCCGAGTTCTTTTAACCCGAACAGGAACAGGTCGACCGGGCGGGTGCCGATGGCGCAACCGCCGGGCAGCGATACCCGCGCCTCGTGGCAGCGCGCGAGCAGCGGGCCGATGACCCAAAAGCTGGCGCGCATTTTCGACACCAGTTCATAGGGCGCCGTGGTGTCGACGATATCGGCCGCGTGAAAAGTCATGCGCTGGCCGACGGCGTCATCCTCGCCCCGGCGGCGGCCGTGCACGGCGATATCGACGCCGTGGTTCTCAAGGATGCGCTCGAGTTGCTTGACGTCGGCGAGGCGGGGCACGTTCTGCAGCACCAGCGGCTCATCGGTCAAAAGTGACGCGATCATCAGGGGCAGGGCGGCGTTCTTGGCACCCGAGATCGGGATTTCGCCCCGCAACTCATTGCCGCCGACCAGTCGAATGCGATCCATGGAATTCTTTCCTTGGGGAAATCTTACGGTTAACGCGCCTTTACACCGCCGGCGCTTAATATCCGGTGTTAGCGGATCAGCAAGACGTTAGGGGCGAAGGCTCAGCGGCTGGTAGACGAGTCATCGTCAGGCTTCAAGGCGGACGCGGCTTCGATGCCAGCGGCATCCTCGCTGTCCCGGGCCCGGGCCTGCTGCTTCCGACGCTTCAGGTTTTCGCGAAGCTTTGCGGCCGATCTTTGCTCGCGCAATTGCGCTTCGTCGGATTTGGAAATGGCTCGACATCCTCGTTCAACCAGCAAGCTCGGGCATAAAGGGTTTTTGATCTTGCGTCGACGTTGTCCCTATGGCATTGCACGCCGCGTCCGGCCAAGGGTTTCCCCGGTCGACCAGCTGCCGTAGCTCAGTGGTAGAGCACCCCCTTGGTAAGGGGGAGGCCGACAGTTCAATCCTGTCCGGCAGCACCAGTTATTTTCGCGATCAGCGCGACGCCAGATGCGAAAATTTCAAGCCATAATGAAGTGTCGGCCGAACCGGCGGCACGCCGTTATCGAACGCGAGCGATATGAACCGCCGTCGTAGACTACGGATCTAGGCGTTGAGTTTCTTTAGATTATTCAACAACTGGACTTCGACCTTCCGAGACTGCAGCGCCATTTCGAGGACCGAGGCCCTTTGGACTTCGAGAAACCGCACTGCGAAGCCTCGCTCGGCCATGCGCACCACCTGAGCGGCTATCGAGCCTAACGCGAGATAATCTCCGACTGCGACGTCTGCTGTGCAAAGAACTACCGCGCCTGAAACTGAGACGTTCGGGAGGCGGCAGGCATATTTCTGACCATCGGGCCGGGTCAGGATGGCGTTGGGATTAAGCGGAGCGAACCGCGGGTGAGCACGGAGGCCCGCCTTGCTTTCAAGGCCGTCAACTCGGGCAGCCGGATCGCCGAACAGTGGCGCAAATCGGGAGGGAGGTCGCGGCATCGGAACGGTGCTGTGCACTGCGGAGCCTCCGACACAATCGAAACCTGCCCCGACGACCATGGCGGCTTTGCCGATGGTATTTACGCCGTAGACCAGGCTGAAAAGGCCGACTTCCGATGCCGATGCAGCAAATCGGGTGAGTTCATGGGCGACGCCGGTGCTGTCGCTCTCCATTTCATTCAGCGAGATTGACACGCCCCAGACCTGGGACCGGATGCGATCGTTGAAGCGGTTGTCAGAAGGTGGAAGCTGCAGCACGATACAGTCGGTGATGCCGCGTGCCGTCTGTACTACATCATCGATTTCGGCGGGGGTAGCCGCTGTCGGAACACCAATCAAATCAAGTATTACGAACCGGCGGTATTGCAGAGGCAACGTGGCGGCAAGATCGAGAAAATCCTGGTGCTGGGTCGCCAGGGTCTGAAAATGCAGTGGGATGACGATTGTTGCCCGGCTGACGTTTCCGAGCGCGTTGTGGAGGCCTTCCACCGACTTGGTGAAAACCACGCAGTCGAGGTTCGCAACGGCCTCGATCAGGTCATCGAGCCGTTCGATTTCTTCGAGGTGCTTGGCAGCAGCAACTCCTGCGAAGGTGTCGAGCATGCATCGGTTCTTGGTTCCACCCGACTCTCGACTGCACCACAGCGGCTGGAACAGCGCACCGGCGTTGCGGAGAGCCGGAATGCTATGCCGCCTGATGGCTCGTGCATCGACTGCATTGCGGATATCGAGCAGACTCGAATGGAGCGAGGCCATGGGGTCATCAGACCCGTTAGCTTTCGCAAACGGGACGGGAGCCACGAAGCTTTGCACGCCTAGCGAGGGTTGAACGTCCAGCAGTTCAACCGCGACCCGCTCCGCGATAACCCGGACGAGTTGTAGTGCAATGGCATCCGCGGCAGTCTGGTCGCTGGTTTCAAAGCAAATCTGAAACTCCGCTTCACCCACCTGTCGGTAGACGTCACCAGCGTCCAGATATTGCTCAAGGACCCCGTGGACGATCAACGATGCCTGGCCGGCTACAGCTTCCCAGCGGTCCCCGTAACGATCGCGTAGACCGGAAAGCCCGAGGATCTCGACACAGCCTGCCATCACGGTCGAATCGTCACGTTCGATCAAGCGCTGCAGCAGCCGCCGGATTCCGGGCGTGCTTCCGGTGTCTCCAGCGTTGGCCCGGGTATCCGGAGCCTCGAAGGCTAACGGATTGCGGTCTTTCTGACTGCCGGTAAAAAGCCCAATGACGCGCTCAAAAACCTGATTGGCTCGCAATTCGACCTCGTGAAAACTTTGCAGGTCAACCGTCGGTTGACGTCTCTGCTCCATGAATTGGGTAGTACGCTGAGGGGAATAAAAGCGCGGTAACCTGTTACTGACACCTTAATATCGCAACGGCCTTAGCGCCGCAGTCCAAGGAAATTCAGGGGTTTTCGACCGTGGCTGTTTGAACCAAAGAAGCTTGCCTCAGTGCTGACAGGTTCGATTGCTGCGCCGCTCGGCCGTCCGGACTTTCCGATTGTGCTTGGCGTTTTACCTTATCGAAGGTGATTCCGGTTTAGTGTCTCGATGAACAACGGTGCTACCATGACCGAAATCATCCAAATTTCCCTCGGTATGTTCATCAACGTGTTCGTCACGTTGGGCTTCATATTTCTGGTGACGAGAGCGCTGCCTATTCTTGCTGGACGCCCGTCGCCGGTTCGCGCATTGGTGCTCGGCACGATGTTCGGTGTCGCCGCGATCGCATCGATGCTCACGGCATTTCCGATTTCCGAGGGCATCTATGGTGACATGCGCAACGCCATTGTTGCGATCGCAGCCATCTGTGGAGGGCCCGTCGTAGCGGTTATCTGTGCGGCGTTTGCGATTGCGTATCGGTTTGCGCTGGGCGGTCAGTATGGCGGCGCCATCGCCACTATCGTCTGTTGCATGGGGCTGTCGGTGGCGTTTCACCTGTCCTCAATCAGAAAGACTACGATCAGCTATTTGTTGTTCGGTCTCACGCTCGCCCTATTGAACGCTGCTGTACCGGTAGTATTCTGGCTGCTCGGCCTTGCACCGTTTGGTGCAGTCGTCGCAGTTGCGGAAACGATTTTCGGCTCCGCTATCCTGCTTTACCCGGTTACGATTGCACTGGTCGCTAACCTCGTCCGGGCCGAGATGTTGCGCCTCGACGCCGAAGCCGGGTTACGCGCGACGAATGCCGAGTTGTCACTCAACGAGCGGCGGTTCCGTGACGTGTTCGACCTGTCATGCATTCCAATGGCGTGGACTGATCTGAAGACGACGAAGTTCGTCCGCGTCAATCAGGAGTATGAGCGCTTCACCGGCTATGGCTCGGAGGAACTGGAGCAGATGACCTTTGATCGGGTTTCGGTACCGGAGGACCGGGAAGCCGATCTTCAAACCGTGACCGAACTGTCGCTCGGACAACATAAGTCCTTTCAGAACGAGCGCCGTTACCGCCGCAAGGACGGCTCGATCCGTTGGGGCCAGCGAACGCTAACGCTGATCCGTGAAAATGGTGAACCGAAGTTCGGGTTTGCGATGGTCCAAGACATTACCGAACGACGGCGTGCCAGCGAACAAATTGCTTACCTGGCCGAGCACGATCACCTGACCGGACTGACGAACCGGTTCCAGTTCGGCAAGGAGTTGGACGCAGCGCTGGCGGTGGGCGGAACGGGGCAGATCGCGGTATTCGTTCTCGATCTCGACGACTTCAAGGGGGTCAACGACACCCTCGGCCACCAGATCGGCGATCAGGTGCTGGTCGAGATCGCCGATCGTCTGAGATCGGCGCCGGCGTTGACAAATGTTGCTCGCATCGGCGGTGACGAGTTCGCGGTGACCAAGACCGATACGACTGCCGATGAGGCTGTCGGGCTCGCCGAACACATCCTTACACTCCTGAAGAAGCCGGTCTATATCGAGGGGCAGCCGCTATCGATCCGCGCCAGCGTGGGCATCGCGCTGTCACCTCGTGATGGGACGGAAACTTCCGAACTTTTCAAAAAGGCCGATATTGCCCTCTATGCCGCAAAGGCCGGCGGCAAAGGCAATGCCCGGCTGTTCGAAGCTAAAATGGAAGCGACCATCGTCCGCCGTGGGCAGTTGAAGACGGAGCTTGCCGAGGCGCTGGCGCGTTCGGAATTTGAGGTCGAATATCAGCCGGTGATCGATATTGCGACGGGACGGGTAATCAGCTTCGAAGCTTTGCTGCGGTGGAATCATCCGGCGAACGGGCGTACATCGCCAGCGGAATTTATTCCCATTGCAGAGGAAACCGGGAGCATCATTCCGATTGGGGCCTGGGTACTGGAGGAGGCCTGCTCGCAAGCCGCCCAATGGCCCATCGACATCGGTGTGGCCGTCAACGTGTCGGTCCGGCAGTTCGAGCAAACCTTGCCTCTCAAGGTGGCAACGGCGCTCTCGTATTCGGGCCTCAATCCTTCACGGCTCGAGATCGAAATTACTGAATCAGTGTTGATGCAGGGAAACGCGGATAGCCTGGTCATTCTGCATCAGCTAAAAGCACTCGGCGTCAAAATTGCCTTGGATGATTTCGGCACGGGCTTTTCATCTCTGAGCTATCTGCAGCGCTTTCCCTTCGATAAATTAAAAATCGACCGGAGTTTCATCAATGGAACCGGGGGCGCCAACAAGGCGACCAAGATCGTCGAGGCAGTTGTGCAACTGGGTCATTCCCTCGGAATGCGGGTCACTGCCGAAGGTATCGAGACCGGCGAGCAACTCGAGCGGATGCGAGACAAGGGTTGCGACCAGGTACAGGGCTTCCTGTTCAGTCGATCGGTGCCGGCACGTGAGGTTGGCGCCCTCATCGAGCGACTTCACGCCAATTCCGACGCTGCGCCTCGCGCTGTGCAAGTGCGCCGGAACGCTGTGATCGACGGGAGTTGACTGCACATCGGATTGGCGGGTTCGCCGCCATCCCAACGCGGTGGTATCGTTACCAAGTCTTGACGCCGGCCTTGGCCAGGCTGAAGCCGTGGTCTTCTCCGATGCGTTCGCAGATCAGGCCGGTCTGCCGGGACCAGCAGTAGAACTCGCCGAGATCGAGCGTGTTGCCGTATTTGAACTTCGGCGACGTCGAGCAGCAGCCCTGTTCGCCGGGATTCTTGTAGGCTTTGCCCTTGCCTGAGCCGGTCAGCACGGCGCGAACATAGCTCGGCTCGATCCGGTCGCAGTAGAGTTCCGCTTCGCCGTCCAGCGTCTCGTAAAAATCAGTGCCGCCAGCGGGCGTGTAGTGGCAGCCAACATTGCCGGACGGCATGATGAATTCGACCTGGCCCCATTCATTGGCCGGGAAATACTGTTCGGCGGCGAGCACCGGAGCAGTCGGCACGAGTGCCAGCAGGGCGGCGGCGAGGAGGCGAATTTTGGTCATCGTGCAAGCCCTCAAAGCTTTGGTGTCGATGGCGATTCACTAGCCGTCCGAAGCTGAACAGCGGCTGAATTGTGCCGGCCGCAAGCGCTCGGTAAGACGCAGCCGTTATGGTGCTGGCTTCACCCCGGATACGAGCGGCATGGCGCGGAATTTCAGACTGGTGCTGCTCGGGCTGACGCTGGTGCACGCGCTCTGGTTTGGCTTAAACTGGAGCCGCGAACTGTTCGGCGCCACGGGTTTGCTCAATGCTAACGGCACGCCGGTGGCGGGCGATTTCATCAATCTGTGGTCGGCAGCGCTGATGACGCTCAGCGGCCGGGCGGGAGAAATTTATCGCGCCGAGGCCTTCATGGGCTTTGAGCGGACGCTGGTCGATGCCGATATCGGTCTCAGGCTGTGGGCTTATCCGCCGCAGTCGCTGCTGCTGGCCTGGCCGCTCGGTTTCCTCGGCTTTGTGCCGGGACTGATCGCCTGGTCGGCGCTGGGGCTTGGCCTGCTGGTCGCTGGGGCGCGGCGGCTTGGTTTCGACTGGCTCGAGACGGCAATCGTGGCGTTGTGTCCGGCGGCGCTCAACTGCCTCTATTATGGCCAGACCGGCAATGCCGCCGCCGGCCTGCTGCTGTTGGCGCTGTCGGCACGGCGTGACGGCGATCCAATTGCCATCGGCGTCACCGCACTGCTGACAATCAAGCCGCAGGCTGGGTTCCTGCTGCCGGTGCTGTGGCTGGTGCAGCGGCGCTGGCGATTGTTGCTCGGCACATCGCTGCT
This sequence comes from Devosia sp., assembly GCA_028290665.1. GTDB lineage: Bacteria > Pseudomonadota > Alphaproteobacteria > Rhizobiales > Devosiaceae > JAQGJK01. The sequence continues at coordinate 15,036 of JAQGJK010000007.1, forward strand.
GACGCTTGCCGTCCTCGGCGTGACGCTGCTGCTGTTCGGGCCCGGGCCGTGGCGGGATTATCTCGGCGACACGTTGGCGACGCTCAATCTGCTTGAGCGGGAAGGCAGCGGGCCGTTCATGCTGATGATTCCTTCGACGTTCATGTCGTTTCGCATCCTGCTCGGCGATGCTGTGCTGGCCGGTTGGCTGCACTGGGCCGTCGCCGGGCTTGTCGGCGTGATCCTGATCGCTCGCCTGCTGCAGGTGCCGACGCCGCTGCGGCAAGGGGCGCTGGTGCTGCTGGCGACGGTGCTGATGACGCCGTATCTGCACAATTACGACCTCGCCATCCTGACGGCGGGGGCACTGCTGGTTGCACGGCGCTGGCTTGGGCCGGAGGTGCCGTTGGCCCGGCAATGGATCATCGGCCTACTGGTGGTACTGGCCTGGGGGCTGCCCAATACGGTGATGGGGCTCAATGGCGCCGGAATTCCGCTGGCGCCGTTATTGGTATTACCGCTGTTCCTGCTTGCCTGAACGACCGTTGAACCGAATGTGATTTTCCAGCAACGCTTAAACTGCGTCTGATGGAGTGGCGGAATTTGGGGCTTTTCATGGCGGAGGTCCCCGTGAATAGAGTTCTGCGATAATTGTCTCAGGGGTATTCGATGCGTACGATCGACACAGTTTCGCGCCGCAGCTTTCTCGTTGGCACTGCCAGCCTCGGCGCGCTGGCACTGGCGGGTTGCTCGCCCTCGGGTTCGAGCCGAGTGTCGGTCGAGCCGACCTTCGCCCCAGAATATGTGCAAATGTACGGCGCCCGGCCCGACGAGCAGTTTCCGCTGCCGGCAGTTGATCTGCGTCAGCTGAAGCCTGAATTTTTCCGCACCGAAGTCGCCGACCCGACGGGCGAGCGTCCCGGCACGCTGGTGGTTTCGACTTCCGAGCGGTATCTGTACCTCGTCGGCGAGGGCGGTCGTGCCATGCGCTATGGCATCGGCATCGGCCGTGAGGGGTTTGCCTGGTCGGGCGCTGGTGAGATCGCCATGAAGCGCGAATGGCCGACCTGGACGCCGCCATCCGAGATGGTGAAACGCGATCCGACGCTGGTGCAATTTAAGAACGGCATGCCGCCGGGTCTCGGTAATCCGCTCGGCGCCCGGGCCTTGTATATTTTCCGCAATGGCCGCGACACGCTGTATCGCATCCACGGCACACCGGAATACTGGACCATCGGTAGCGCGGTTTCGAGCGGCTGCGTCCGGATGGTCAACCAGGACGTGATCGACCTTTATGGTCGCGTGCCCAAGGGCGCCCGCATCATCGTCGCCTGACGGCATCCGGAACTCGTCGCCGCTTTCGCACATTCGGTAATTCGTGGCGTGCTGAACGCGTGGAGGATGCGATGGCGAATGAAAGTCCCGAGGTGGCCAAGGTCGATTTTCTCGTCGACGAGAATGGCAGGAAAATGCCATTGCCGGCGGATAGCGGGATCACCGCGACGCGGGATACCGAGAGAGCCGTCGGTGCGACCGGGCCAGGCGCGTGGTCGCGTTATCTGCTGATCGGCTTTGCCATCGCGATTGCCGTGCTGCTGGCGTTGCAATTGTTCCAGGGTGCGCCGAGCACCGAGGTGCAAAGCGGCACGCCGGTCGCGGAACCGGTGACCGAGCAACTGGCGACGCCGCCGGCTCAGTAATTACTTTTCAATGTCAAAGAACCCGGCCCGGGATTATTCCCCGGGCCGTTTGCTTATGGCTGAACTCAGCCCTGAACGGGCGACAGCTTGATCTCGACGCGACGATTGGTGGCGCGACCGACTTCCGTGGCGTTGGTCGAAATCGGATCGATTTCACCGCGGCCCTCGATAAAGAAGCGACGCTGGTCGACGCCCTGCGATGACAGCAAAGTCGCGACGGCGACGGCACGGCGCTGCGACAGCTGCAGATTATAGGCATCGTCGCCCGAACTGTCGGTGTGGCCATAGACATCGACGATGGTCTTGGGGAATTTCTTCAGCACCAGCGCGACCGACACCAGTGTCTGGCTGAACTGCTGCTGCACGGTGGCGCTGTCGCTTGAGAAGGTGATGTTGGACGGCATGTTGAGGATGATCTGCTGCCCGACGCGCGTTACCGAAACGCCGGTGCCCCGCAGTTGCGCCCGCAATTCGGCTTCCTGCTGGTCCATGTAGGAGCCGACGCCGGCGCCGGCGATACCGCCAATGCCTGCCCCGATGAGTGCCGCGATGCGCGGATCAGTGCCGGTCGCCGCCCCGATAATGCCGCCGGCGACGGCACCGGCGCCAGCGCCGATCAGTGTCCCGCCAGTGGCGTTGGAGAGTTGAGTTTGCCCGGTGTACGGGTTGCTGGTGGTGCAAGCACTGAGCGTCAGTGCCGCGACGAGGCTCGCCGCAATTGCTGTCGATTTCATTTGGATACCCCTGAGTTCTGTGCCTGTTTTAAGCCGTGACAATGCGGCGCCAGCGTGTTCCGGACGGGCTTTTCTGTGTCGCTACTGCCACATTAGGCGCAATGCGTTAGCCGTGTGCCCAGCCGCCATCGACGATGAAATCCTGTCCCGAGATCATCTTGCTGTCGTCGCTGGTGAGGAACAATGCCATGCGCGCGATGTCATCGGGGTAAACGCGTCCCGCCAGCGCCTGGCTTTCGTCGATCAATTTTTCACCGGCCGCATCGACCCAGAGCGTCAGCTGCCGCTCGGTCATCACCCAGCCCGGCACCAGCGTGTTGACGCGAACGCCGCTCTTGCCGAGATCGCGGGCGAGCGCCCGGGACAGGCCGTGGGCGGCGGCCTTCGCCGTTTCATAAACCGGAATACGGGGGTTGAGAATCATCCAGCTGACCGAGCCGAGATTGACGATCGAGCCGCGGCCCGCGGCGATCATGCCGGGCGCCACTGCCTGCGCCGCAAAGAATGCGTGCTTGAGATTGACCGCCATGCGGTCGTCCCAATAGGCCTCGGTGACTTCGGCCCAGTCGTGCCGCTGGTCGTGCGCCGCATTGTTGACGAGGGCCATGCAGGGGCCATGCGCTAGTTCGAACTCGGCGATCGCTGCCTGATAGGCGGGGATGTCGGTGACGTCGCAGGCGATGAAATTTGCCGTCGCGCCGCCCGCGTTGAGCTCGGCGGCTAACTGCTGGCCGCGGTCAGCGACGATATCGACGAAGCCGATTTTAGCGCCCTGCGCCGCGAAATTCCGGACCATGGCCTCGCCGATGCCAGAGGCGCCGCCCGAGACGATTACCGGCAGGCCGGACAACGACGGATAGGATGCAAAAGCAGTCATGGAAATCCCCCCTGATTATTGATGCCGTTGGGTAATGCGAAAGTCGAAAGCACGCAAGGAATGTTGGGGGCTGAGCCGGGGCATCCTGAAGCGACCGCCGACCTTCCGGTCTCGGGGTGATGGTAGAGAAGCGGCCGGGCGAGGTGTTGGACTCGTCGCGGGGTAGACCCGCATGGCTGTTGTGGTGAGACCGTCGCCTCGCCCGGCTATGGAGATGTTGCTGCCCGCTTTTGGGGTAATCAGATCAC